>JBEKSA010000004.1:0-197387 GCA_049517515.1 Occallatibacter sp. | reverse complement strand
TCCTCGCCTTCGTCGTAGGCAGATAGAAACTTACGACGCAAATCATCCCCATAGGGTCGCCCCATATCTTCTGCGCCGCGGAGTGTCGCCAATTACCAGTCTATACTATTTCCTAAAATGCTCTAGCTGCTAGCTGCCAGCTTTCCTTGATGAGGTTGCAGCCGGGCGAGGGTATGGCGGAGCGGGCGCCGGGAGCGAGTGCTTTGCCGGGCGCGAGTTAGTTGGCGCGGCGGCGTCTCAGGGACGATCCCGATGCGTTGCGCTGGACAGCGCATGCGGGTTGTAGGGAGGTGGCGATGAGCGGAAGGAGAACCGTCCCGATCAGCGTGAGTTCTATCACCAGGTCAACCATTGGAACCCCCAAGGAGTTCCTTCTTTAGTTGTCGCGCCTGCGTGTTCGGCCCCGATGGACGTTCGCCACAATGCTGGGCGAGAGAATCATCGCAACGAAGGCTAAGGCAAGAAGCAAGTCAACCATGAAGGAAACTCTCCAAATACTTTGCTGCGGCGGGCAGGCTGTTGGGCCGTCTTTGAGCACAATCAGCTTGCAAATGGACCATAGCGCCGCCGCACCAGGATAGGAAATGACTCGTCGGTGGGAGGGCGTGGCCTGTTGGCGGGAGGGTTCGCTCAACTCGTTGATAGAGCAGGAGATCGCCGGGTGGTCCGAGGCGGGTTTTCGGGGTCAATGTGGGGCTGAGAGGGCGTTTGCGGCGCGGTCGACGGCCTGCGCCAGGATGGTCAACTGCTGCTGGGCGAGGGAGGCGTTGCGTGCGTCGATGGCTTCGTTGATGCCGGGGATGACTACGGCGGCGTAGCCGGTGAATTCGCCGGGAGCGTAGATGGTGTGGCGATACCACGGGCGGCCGGGGAGTCCGGAGGGCGAGAGCAGCGCTGTTTCCGCTTGGCGGAGAGCGAGATTCAACTGGGTGAGATCGCCATAGGGAGCGGACTGGAGGGCATGAGCGCGGTCGGCGGCAGCGGCGAAATGCGATACGGCGGCTTCGGCCGCGGCGAAGTCGAGAGAGCCGAGGCCGTCGTCGGCGGCTCTGCGCTTTGCCGCCTGGATATACGCGGAGATTTCGCGCGCGTAGGCGATGTAGTTGTAGGGCAGGGCGTCGGCGTCGGCCATGCGCATGGCTTCAAGGCCGAGGACGCGCGCCATTTCCTGCAGGTAGACGAAGTCGGGATCGGCGTTTTGCGTGTACCAGGCGAAGTCGTCGAAGGCGGAGTGATAGACACCGTAGGGCCCGCTGGAAGTGATTTCAGTTGAGGGGACACCGGCGTGTTGCAGGAAGGGGGTGAAGTCAGAACCCGAGCCGAGATCGCCCACGTGGACTTCTTCGCCCTCGATGGGCGGCGCATTGGATTCGTGATGTTCGTCGCTGCCGGAAGTCTTGAGGCGCCATTGAATAAAAACGGAGCCGGCAACGGGACTGGGAACGGAGCGGGCCACATCGCGGATGAAATCCTTGAGTGAGGGCACGGCTCCGGCGGAGAAATCGGGGCCGGAGACAGCGACATCGACGTTGAAGTATGCGACGGCGCGGTCGAGCGTGCGGCCCTGCTGCTCGACCCATTCGGTAGAGCCTACGAGGCCTTCCTCCTCAGCATCCCAACTGCAGAAGACGATGGTGCGGCGAGGACGCCAGCCCTGATGAAGCAGGGCGCCGATGCCGCGGACCGCTTCAAGCATGGCGGCGGTGCCGCTGGAGGGATCGACTGCGCCATAGACCCACGCGTCACGGTGATTGCCGACGATGACCCACGCGCCAGGATCCTGCGCGCCTTCGATTTTTCCGATGACGTCCCAGATGATGCGGCGCTGATAATCCTGCTGGGAGACGAGATGAACTTTCACGCCGGCGGGACCGAGGTGATAGCGAAAAGGCAGCGCACCCTGCCAGCCTTGAGGCGCGCCCGGCCCTTTGAGCGCCTGCAGAATCGGCGCAGCGTCGTGAGAGCTGAGGGGAATGGAGATGATGTGCGGCTGATTGCCATCAGGACCTTCGATGTTTTTGATGCGGGCGGAGTCGGGCAGGTCGAGCGTGGAGGCGACGCCGGGAGTTTCAGGATCGCCCGCGTATTTGAAGAGATACTGAACCGAGCCGCGCTGGACGCTGGAGTCAGGACGCCACGGACCGATCGGATACGGGTCGCCTTTGTAGTAGCCGTCGTCCTGGGGATCGGAGTAGATGAGTACGCCGATGGCGCCGCGCTGCTCGGCGAGATAAACCTTGACGCCGCGGAAGTTGGTTCCGTAGCGGCAGATTGCAATCTTGCCTTTCAGGTCGATGTGCTGCGCGGCAAGGGAATCGAAGTCTTCAAGGCGGCAGTAGTTTGCGTAAACCGCCTCGCTGGTCACATCGCCGGAACCCGAAGAGCCGTTGAACGGCATCACAATGCGCGGGTCGTCCTGCTGAGGATCGCCGTTGACGTGCTCGCGCGCAGGGCCAGTCATGAGCGGATGGCCGGCCTCGTCCCAAGCCTCGACGCGGACGACCTTGGGCTGGTTGAGGAGCACGCGATAGGGAACGATCTGCGTTTCGAGACCAGCGGCGCGGAATTTGCGCGCGACGAACTCGGCGGTTTTGTAATCTTCCGGCGTTGCAGCGAGATGCGGCTCGGCGGTGAGGGTCTTCAGGTCCTCGCCGGCAAGTTTGGGGTCGGGCACGGCGAGGAACTTTTCTTCCAGCTTTGCCTCCGCGTCGAAGTTGGTAAAGCCAAAGCTGCCCTGCGGGACGACTTGCGCGAAGGATGGGCGCGAAGACATCCCCAGAACTCCGGCAAGGAGAACGAGCGCAAATACGCAGCGGAAATTCATTGAAGAGGCCCCTGGAGCGAAACAAGCCCGCGGTCAACTCGCGATCAACCTGCGATCCGGCCGCGATCAGGCGACGGGCTGTCCACAATGCGCGCAGCGGCGCGCGGCCAACGGAATCTCGCTCAGACATTCCGGGCAGTTTTTGGTGGTTGGAGCTTCGGGCTTTTTTAAACGAGCCTGCACCGCGTTCATGGGCAAAACAATGGCAAAATACACCACTGCGGCCACAATGATAAAGGAGATCGCCGCGTTGAAGAAATTGCCCACTTTGATTTCCCCGCCACCCACATACAGAACCACGCGGCTGAAATCGGGCTTGCCAACGGTGGCGGCGATCAATGGGTTCAGGACATCGGCAACAAGCGACGCAATGATGGCGTTGAATGCGGCGCCGATAATCACGGCCACGGCCAAGTCGACGACGTTACCGCGGAAGATGAAATCGCGAAATCCTTTGAACATGGCTTCCTCCGGTGAATTTCAGGTTCAACCGGCGCGTGAGGCAGCACCCAAAAACCAGCCGCGGCGACGACAGCCGATTGAGCACCCTGCCATGCTACACGGCGACGCGGCCCATGTGCAGCAAGGATGACTTGAACCGGTCTCATAAACCATCCTTGTCAACTTGCTGGAACCATGGGACCCGCCTTGATGTTGGGTCCCATACTTGCGCACTACGCAGCCGAGGCATTTATGAGACCGGTTGTTGCCAGACGAGCTGTTATGACACAGCAAGCATGACCACGATGGCCGCAAGAATCATGAGGTCGGCATAAAGGAGGAGGAGCACTCCGGCATGATAGAGGCTCCATTTGCGCTGGAGGCAGCGGGCAGTCTCGGCCATGCCCCACGCAGCAACCAGCAAAGCGAGAATCTGCCAGTACGATCCGTGCAGGTTCTCGATGTGCGGAAAGCCGGCCAGGCGCAGGCTGGCGGCAAATGCGCCCACCGAAAGGAGAATGGCGCGGACGAGGGATTTTTGCCGCAAGCGAAAGATCGAGAGGAGGAGGTGCACAACCCTTCAATGTACAGCGCGTGCGCGAGGCGGGGGCGGCGGATGATAGACTCTGTGAGCCCGCCCCGGGGTTCCCCAAAATCCAATCACCCGCAGGGCGAAACAGGAGGTTGTTCCATGTCTGCAGGTTCCCAAGCAGCACCGTTGAATCCGGGCCTGGTTTTCGCAATGATGCAAGCGCACCAGCAAACCGCGGCCCTGAAGGCGGCCATCGAGTTGGATATTTTCAGGTCGGTCGGTGAAGGGCCGGGCGATGTGACTTCGATCGCACGCCACGCGAAGGCATCGGAGCGCGGCATCCGTATCCTGTGCGATTTTCTCGTGATTCATGGCGTTTTGGCGAAGGAGAATGGGCACTACCGGCATACACCAACGAGTGCAGCGTTTCTTGACCCGCACTCGCCGGCGTGCATGGCATCGGTGGCGCAG
Organism: Occallatibacter sp.; assembly: GCA_049517515.1. Classification (GTDB taxonomy): domain Bacteria; phylum Acidobacteriota; class Terriglobia; order Terriglobales; family Acidobacteriaceae; genus Telmatobacter. The sequence goes on along the minus strand of JBEKSA010000004.1, from coordinate 193,119 downwards.
TTCATCAGCGCCCCGGCGGTTCTGGAGCCTTTTGCAAGACTCGCAGACGTAGTGCGTGACGGGCGAACCACGTTGCCGGGCGATGGCACCGTGGAGCCTGAGAACCCGGTGTGGGTGTTATTTGCCGAAAATATGGCGCCGATGATGGGGCCGATGGCGGGTCCGCTGGGGGCGGTGGTGCTGGAAGGACATAACGGGCAGATGCGCGTGCTGGATATTGCTGCAGGTCACGGGCTGTTCGGCATCGAGATTGCGAAGCAGAACCCGCAGGCGCACGTGACAGGGCTGGATTGGGCTCCAGTGCTGCGCGTGGCGCTGAAGAACGCGGAGAAGGCTGGCGTGAAGGACCGCTACAACATGCTGCCGGGCAGCGCGTTTGAAGTGGAGTTCGGCGGGCCGTACGACGTGGTGCTGCTGACGAACTTTCTGCACCATTTTGACAAGCCGACGAATGTCGGGCTACTGAAGAAGGTTCGCGCGGCGCTGAAGCCGGGCGGGCGCGCGGCGACGCTCGAGTTTGTGCCCAATGAGGATCGGGTCTCGCCGCCGATGCCCGCGGCGTTTGCGATGACAATGCTGGCTTCGACGGCGGATGGCGACGCCTACACGCTGAGCGAGCTGAACGCCATGCATGCCGAGGCTGGATTCAAGGGGGTAACGGCGCACCCGATTCCGATGAGTCCGCACACGATTTTGATGGGGACGGCGTGAACGGATCAGTGAAGAAGTGAAAGAGTGAACGAGCGGAGGGCCGGTGCGGACGAGCGCGCGGGCCTTTTTGCGTCAGATTATTTCGCGCTGCGGCGGGAGCGGACGGCGGCGGCGAGTTCGGCGAGCAGCGTGCGCGTCTCGTTCCAGTCGATGCAGGCGTCGGTGATGCTTTGGCCATAGACCAGCGGCTCGCCAGGGACGAGCTTCTGCGCGCCTGCAACGAGGTTGCTTTCGATCATGACGCCGATGATGTTGCGATTGCCTTGGGCGACTTGCCCGGCAACGTCGTGGCAGACGATGGCCTGGCGACGATAATCCTTGCCGCTGTTGGCGTGGCTGAAGTCGATCATGATGCGCGGCGGGATTCCGGCTTGCTCCATGAGTGCGGTGGTTTCAGCGACGCAACTGGCCGTGTAGTTCACGGTTTTGCGGCCGCCGCGCAGGATGATGTGGCAATCGGGGTTGCCGGTGGTGACGAAGATGGCCGACTGGCCGTGATGCGTGTGGCCAAGAAAGGTGTGCGAGCAGGCGGCGGAGAGCACGGCGTCAACTGCCACCTGAATGTCGCCCGAGGTTGCGTTCTTGAACCCGACGGGACATGACACGCCGGAAACGAGCTGGCGATGCACCTGGCTCTCGGAAGTGCGAGCGCCGATGGCTCCCCAGCTGACGAGACCGGCGATGTACTGCGGCGAAATCATGTCGAGAAATTCGGTTCCCGTGGGCACGCCCATTTCCGCAAGGTCGATGAGAAGATGGCGCGCGAGGCGAAGGCCGTCGTTGATCTTGTAGGTGCCGTCGAGATGCGGATCGTTGATGAGGCCTTTCCAGCCGATGGTGGTGCGGGGCTTCTCAAAATAGACGCGCATGACGATGCGCAGGTCGGCGGCAAATTCGGCGATAGCGCCCTTGAGCAGGCCGGCATATTCGCGGGCGGCCTGGGGATCGTGAATGGAACAGGGACCGGCGAGAACGAGGAGACGATCGTCCTGACCGTTGAGGATGGAGATGATTTCGTTGCGCGCGTCGTAGATAGTGGACGAAGCGGCCTCGGTGACGGGAAGCTCTTCCTCAAGAAAAACCGGAGGGAGAACGACTTTGGTCCATTGGATACGCAGATCTTCAGTGGGATGGAACATGGGCTCTCTTCTAACGCAGAACGATCCGGGGCGCGCGATTAGAGCGCCCCTCTATCGAATCTATCAGTTAGAGAAAGGAAAGGCGGGACAGAGATAGAGCCCGGTGCGGGCATTGAGCGGCTCTCGATCGGATAAGCGGAGGATCAGTGCAGGACTTCGTACGTCGCAATACCGGCGGCTGCGGCGCCAGCCCCGATCAACACCGGCACCAGAAGGCGAACATGATGCCGCGGCTCCGAGCCCTCGCCAATGTACTCCCTGGCCTTCTTGACTTCCACCAAGTCGGAGTAAGAATGCGTCTGAGTCTTGTTGCTGTCTGAATCGGTGAACTGGAAGGACGCAGCGGAGAGCGGCCCCAGAGAACCAAAGGTCTGAGAGCTATCGCGGAATTCAAAGTCGAGAAAGGTGCCTTGGCGATACTTGGTGAGACGCTTTTCGATTCTTCGCGCGTGCTTGTCGAGCGGCGCGGAGGACTGTGTGTGGGCGAGCGTCGCTGTCGCGATCAGCGCGAAAGAGGCAAGCGTCAGGGCGGCAAAGATGTGGACGGTGGACTTGCAGCGAGAACCGCTGAGAAAGCTGGGCAAGACTCGATTCATGGGGGCCCCCTCCGAGAAAAACGACAATCACCAAAGCCGAGTGGCTTGCTGTGCAGCTTCCGCAGCAAACTCCGGTGCGTAACAACTTACCACTAAATTGGGTTCTTGAGTCACCATCAGCGGTGCCTTTGGTAATGTGAAAAGTCCGGAAGGCGATGAGAATCAAAGGCTTGGGAACAGCTGCGGAATTCGAATCTTTTCTCGAACGGGCCGGTTTTGGGCCAGGGTTGGATGGAGGCAGCCCAAAGGAAAACCAAGGACTGGGCAATCAAGGGTAACCCGGCGGTATCTTGACAGGGCAAATATATACTTGATGAATCAATAGGAGTGTGTGACAGTGGCAACGACAGTCCAAGAACGAACAATCACAGGCACCGGGGATAGACTAGCCGAGGGGTGCGTTGTGGAGTTCAGGCTGCTGTATTCTGGTCAATTGTTTGGAGCGTCGAGGGACGACACTCGATCTCCCCACAAGCACGCAATTCGGCGCGAATTTCATTCGCAACTGAGGCGGCTTTGGAGCACGAACCAGAATCTCAAGCGGAGAGCTGCCGGATACGGGATGGCCAAAGTCCATAACATGGAATCTGGCCCTTGGGGACCGACCGCAGCACCGTCAGACATGGATCACGCGGAGTATTTAGAGCTAGGGTTCGCAGAGATCGCAAAGAGTTGGAACCGTCAGGGATACAACTTCATCCCGTTAGTGACAGCGGACTTCTGTCTTCGGTGCAGTTTGGACGTTTTGTTTTTGCGGCCCGGAGTTCCAGGCCAAGTGGTGGGGTCAGGCGATTTAGATAATCGGCTGAAGTCTCTTTTTGATTCGTTGCGCATACCGATTCGCGGCGAAGATGTCGGAGAGGAAACCCCAACCGATAATGAGAGTCCATTCTTCTGTCTACTGGAAGACGACAAGCTAATCACCGAGGTTAAGGTCACAACGGACACTCTCCTGCTGTTGCCCCATGAGCGACTGGTTCGGGAGAACGATGTTTTTCTTGTCATTACGGTAAGATTAAACCCGACAATTCCGGGGCCGAACCAGTGGGTGTACGCATGACGACGAAGCAGACAAGCGCAGAACTCGACAACTTCAATAACGCCATGGATACGATCCTGCGTGCCGATCCTGCCAAGGTGAAAGCTGAGATGGACGCAGAGATTCAGGCCAGCAAGAGCGAGCGTGAGGCCAGAGGTGAGCGCAAACGTGGTCGAAAGGCTAAGGAGCAGCCTTCCGCTTCGGGCCACGCTTCAAGCGGGAAGAGTTAGTTAATCGTTTCTCCCACCTTGCCGGTGACCTCAGCATAGGTGAGGCGCTTGCCAGTCACTTGAGATAGGACAGCAGAGAATCGATCTGCGTCATTCAGTGGGTTGTCTTTGGTTGCACGGTTGTTATAGCGGAACACTTGCTCATCGAGGTAGCGGAACAAATGAAAAGGCTCGACACTGACGTAGGTTCCATTGATGCCGCGCTTGAGGAGCGACCAGAAATTCTCAAGACCATTGGTATGAATCCGGCCGTCAACGTACCTCACCGCGTGGTCGATGATTTGATGCAGGTACTCACGGTCCAGTCCCTTATATCCGCCCATCTCGTCAGTGAAGAGAGGCGAGCCAGCCTCAACATGCCGGCGAACGAGGGGCTACAAGGTGACCTTTTGCCGGTCGGGGATGATTGCGGTGCGAACTTGGCCCCCGCGCTCAAGAATTCCCATCACGATGGTTTTGTCGCGGAAGCTCTGTCCCATTCCGGTGATCCGGCGCCCGTAAACGCTCTTGTGCATGTTCCGGGCCTTACCGCCGATGAAAGTCTCATCCGCCTCGACCTCGCCTCCGTTGCCGCCGAGTTTCATCATGGAGCCGTTCGCCATCGCTTTGCGAATCCGATGCAGCATGAACCACGCGGTTTTCTGAGTCACGCCAAGGGACCGGGCGATCTCGCAGGAACTAATACCATTCTTGGCGGTGGCAATAAGCCACACTGCCGGAAGCCACTTCTCAAGGCCGAGAGGCGAGTCCTCAAATATGGTTCCAACCTTTGCCGAGAACTGTCGCTTGGCGTGCGCGCTCTTGCACTGCCACTTCTTCTGAGTGTCCAGCCAAGTCACGTCCTTGCGGCCACAGGTGGGGCAAAACACCCCTTGCGGCCAGCGATGGTCAACCATGTACCGGATGCAGTTGTCGGCATCGGCAAAGTAGAGAATGGCTTGTTGCAGGGTCTTGGGCGCTTTCATGGCTAGTTCACCTTCTCTTGACGTTGCGCAAGTTGAAGCAAAAGCTGTGTCGCAACCTGCTCCCAATCTGTGCCCCGCTCGATCTTGGCGCGAAGAGGAGCAAGGAGTTGACTTGCTACCGTTGGAAGCGATTCGGTTCCTCGCCTCCCTTGAGTCAGAAACCGGGCGGTCGGCGCTGGATTTAACGTTGGATCAGCTTTACGCAGAATCTCCCGATTATCGTGAATGGTGTTCACGTACTGACGAAGGACGGAGTTCTCTGTGATTAGTCTTTCAAGCTCGTTGATCATCTGGAGTGCGAGTGCTTTATTCACTTCCGCAACCTCAACAGAATCAAGCATAGACTTGTTGAGTTGATTTGTCAAGTATATATTTGCCCTTGACAGTAAACGCTTGCAATCCGTAAGATCAAGAGGACGGGGGTGCGCAGAATTCTCTCTGCAAGTGCAAGAAATATAAGCACTTAATAAACATCGCCCGGTCTGTCGCGCGGCTTTGGCCGCGTGCTGAAGAGGACGGAGAGCATCCAAGATGCCCGAAGCGCGCCTGAGCCCGCGCGAGCGGCTGGTGTTGACGGCCATCATCGAGTTGTACATCGCGACCGGCGAACCGGTGGCATCGCAGGCGGTTGCGCACTTCTTCGCCGACCGGGACGGGCTGAGCTCGGCAACCCTGCGCAATGTGATGGCGGCGCTGGGCGAGGCAGGACTGCTGGAGCAACCACACACGTCGGCCGGACGCGTTCCCACGGCGGTGGCATTCCGCTATTACGTAGAACAGATCACGCAACCCGGGCGGGCAGCCGCTGGCCTTGGCGGCGGAGCCGTGCCGGGACGCGCGGAAACACCATTGAGCGAAGCTCGCCGCGGACAGATTGAGGAAAGCTATACAGGCGTAGCCAGCTCCAATGATTACCTGGAGCGTACGTCGCACGTGCTGGCGCTGATTTCGAGCGGGCTGGGCGTGGCGCTGGCAAGCTCGACCGCGGGACAGGTGCTGGAACACATTCACTTTTCGCGACTGTCGACGGGGCGCGTGCTGGCTGTGCTGGTAACGCAGGCGGGCGCGGTTCAGGATCGCGTGCTGGCGGTGGATCATCAGATGACGCCGGTGGAGCTGGAGACGGCGGGCACCTATTTGAACGAGAATTTCCGCGGCTGGCAGATCGAGCGGATCCGGGCCGAAGTGGCTCGCCGCGTGGAGATGGAGCGCGAAGCGTACCGGGAGTTGTTGACGTCGGTTGAAGAGCTTTGCCGCAAAGGCGCGCTGGCGGGCGACGAAGTCGGCGCGACGATCTTTGTGGATGGGATTGCGAACCTGATCAGCGCCGAACAGGACCGCGAGCGGCTGCGGCAGATGCTGCTGGCCGTCGAGGCGAAGCAGCGGCTGGTGGAGCTGCTGAATGCGTATGTGGACGGACGCCAGCAGGAGGTGCGCGTGGTGGTCGGCCTGGACGAGGCATCACCTGCCATGCAGGACCTAGTGCTGATCGGCGCGCCGGCGCGGCTGGGAGGCGGGAATCTGGGCACGGTGGCCGTGATTGCGCCCACGCGGATTCAATATCAGGAGATGATCCAGGCGGTGAGCTACATCGCGCACCTTTCCGAGCGAATTCTGGACGTTCCTACGACGTAGGCGCGGGCGTTCCGGCGGCTGGGCGAGCGGCTCCGGATGCGGCGAATCTCACGGCCGGCGCAGAACGTTGCAGCCGGGCGCGGAAAAAATCATCCAATAAATAGACGCTCTAGACAATTTTGAGAGAATAGGCTGAGCCATGTGGAAACAAAAGACAGAGTTGACAGAAGTGGACTCCCCGGAGTTTGATGAGGCCGCGCGCGAAGGGAAGGAAGCGAATCTCGATCCCGCGACGGAGCTGCCGGCGCCGACGGCCGGGGAGGAGCTTGCCTCTGAGGCGGCGACACCAGTTGCGGACGAGGCGCAAGAACAGACCGAATTCGATCAGTTGAAGGCAGAGCGCGATCGGCTGCTGGATCGACTGGCAAGGCTGCAAGCAGAGTTTGAGAACGCACGCAAGCGCGCCGAGCGCGAGCGGGCCGAATACCGGGAGTTTGCGACGGGCAGCGTGGCCGAACAGTTTTTGCCGGTGCTGGACAATCTGCAGCTGGCGCTGAAAGCGAAGGGATCTGCGGAGCAGCTGCGGTCGGGCGTGAGCCTGATCGTAAAGCAGATGGAAGAGATTCTGGAGAAGATGCAGGTGAAGGCTGTGCCTGCGGTGGGCGAGGCTTTCGATCCGCGCTTCCATGAAGCGCTAGGAACGGTGGAGCGCGACGATTTGCCGGATCAGCACGTAGCCGAGGAAGTTCGCCGGGGCTACAAGATCCGCGAACGATTGCTGCGGCCGGCGCTGGTGCGCGTGGCGCACAATCCGAAGCAAGTGAGTGAATTGAGTGAATGAGAGAAGCAGCCGTTAGCCATTAGCTCTTAGCTGCGTTGAAGGAGAGCGAGCGGCTGAGGCGGCGCGAAGATGCGTGCCACGAAGTTTGCCGATAAGAAAAATGTGAACAAGACACAAGTACTGAGGTTGAGGAGCTGAAAGCGGAAGGCTCCTGGCGAAAAAGCTGACAGCAAATCGTTGACGGCTGACAAGGGGACGAATGGGTTCTAATACAAGAGTGAGCAAAGCGGATTATTACGAGGTTCTGGGTGTCTCGCGCGAATGCTCGGATCAGGAACTGAAGAGTGCGTACCGGAAACAGGCGCTGAAATATCATCCTGACCGCAATCCCGGGGACCATGCAGCCGAGGAGAGGTTTAAAGAAGCCAGCGAGGCCTATCAGGTACTGAGCGACGCCGACAAGCGCGCAGCCTATGACCGGTTTGGTCATGCCGGGCTGGGCGCGCAGGGGTTCGGCGCGAGTCCGTTTGCCGGCGGCGTGGACCTGGGCGACATCTTCGGTGATTTGTTCGGCGAGATGTTCTCGGCCGGCGGCATGGCTGGGGGTGCATCGCGTGGCTCACGCCAACAGCGCGGCGACGATCTGCGCTTCGACCTGACCATCGATTTTGAGGCTGCGGTTTTCGGCACAGAGAAAGAAGTGAAGATCCGGCGACTGGAGACGTGCAGCGTGTGCAGCGGGCGCGGGAGCGCGTCAGGACGTGGTCCGAGCGTCTGCAGCCAGTGCCAGGGGCGCGGGCAGCTCCGCTATCAGCAGGGATTCTTCTCCGTGGCGAGGACGTGCGTGGCTTGCGGCGGGACCGGCTCGGTGATCAACGATCCCTGCTCCGCGTGCCGCGGTGAGGGACGCAAGACCGCGGAGGTCAAGCTGAGCGTGAAAGTGCCACCGGGCGTGGAAGAGGGAACGCGCATCCGTTACGGCGGCGAGGGAGACGTGGGCCGCGTGGGTGGACCGAAGGGCGATTTGTACGTGATTCTTTCCATCCGGCCGCACGATTACTTTGAGCGCCACGGATACGATTTGCATTGCGTGCTTCCCATCAGCTTTCCGCAGGCAGCCATGGGCGACGAGTTCGAGATCCCCGGCATCGACGGGCCGGTGAAGATCAAGATTCCCGAGGGAACGCAAAGCGGCAAGGAGCTGCGCATCCGTGGGCGCGGCGTTCCCTACCTGAACGAAAGAGGACACGGTGACTTGATTGTGAAGGTCCTGGTGCAGATTCCGCGCAAGCTGAACCGCGCGCAGCGCGAGCTGGTGGCCAAGCTGGCTGAGTCGATGGTCGTGGACAACAAGCCGACTTCGCCGGGGCTGATGGAGAAGATGAAGGATTTGTTTAGCTAGGAACAGGGACTAGGGACGTAGGGACTAGGGACCCTGGTCGCATCGCGCGTTTTGCTAGAGGGATTTGGTGGAGCTGGTCGGGATCGAACCGGCGACCTCCTCGTTGCGAACGAGGCGCTCTCCCAGCTGAGCTACAGCCCCACGAGCGACGCTTCTAGTTTACCAGCGTTGCCATTTTCAGAGAAGGCCGGGGAGAACCCCGGCCTTTTCAATTGCTCTGGTAAATCCAGACCACCTAGACCCCAGAGCTGAAAGCTGCTTACAGCTGGTTCATGTTGGCCAGGAATTCGGCGTTGTTGCGCACCTTTTCGAGGCGGCTGATCAAAAGCTCCATGGCTTCCACGGGCGAGAGCGGATTAAGCACGCGGCGAAGGATGAAGACGCGCTGCAGGTCTTCCTTGGGGATGAGCAGCTCTTCCTTGCGGGTGCCGGAGCGCTGAATGTCGATGGCCGGGAAGACGCGCTTGTCGACGAGCTTGCGGTCGAGAATGATTTCCATGTTGCCGGTGCCCTTAAACTCTTCGAAGATGACTTCGTCCATGCGGGAGCCGGTATCGACGAGAGCCGTGGCGATGATGGTGAGCGAGCCGCCTTCTTCAATGTTGCGGGCCGCACCAAAGAAGCGCTTCGGCCGCTGCAGGGCGTTGGAGTCGACGCCGCCGGAGAGGACTTTGCCCGAGGGCGGAACGATGGTGTTGTAGGCGCGTGCGAGGCGCGTAATGGAGTCGAGGAGAATGACCACGTCGCGCTTGTGCTCGACCAGGCGCTTGGCCTTCTCGATGACCATTTCGGCAACCTGTACGTGGCGGGCGGCGGGCTCGTCAAAGGTGGAGCTGATGACTTCGCCCTTGACCGAGCGCTGCATGTCGGTGACTTCCTCGGGGCGCTCGTCGATGAGCAAAACGATCAGCACCACTTCGGGGTGGTTGGTGGTGACCGAGTTGGCGATCGACTGCAGCAGCATGGTTTTGCCGGTGCGAGGCGGAGCGACGATGAGGCCGCGCTGGCCCTTGCCCACGGGCGTCAGCAGATCCATGACGCGGCCGCTGATGCCTTCGCGCACCGTCTCCATCTTGATGCGCTCCTGCGGATAGAGAGGCGTGAGGTTGTCAAAGAGGATTTTGTTGCGCGTCTCTTCGGGCGACTCGAAGTTGATGGCCTCGATCTTGACGAGAGCGAAGTACTTCTCGCCTTCATGGGGCGGGCGGACGTTGCCGCTGATGGAGTCGCCGGTTTTGAGATCGAATTTGCGTATTTGGGAAGGAGACACGTAGATGTCGTCCGGCCCTGGCAGATAGTTGTAATCGGGAGAGCGGAGGAAGCCGTAGCCGTCGGGGAGAATCTCGAGGACTCCCTCGGCGAAGATGTGGCCTTCTTTTTCGCTCTGCGCCTGGAGGATCTTGAAAATGAGATCCTGCTTGCGAAGGCCGCTGGTCCCGGGAATTTCCAGGGTACGCGCGATGCGGCTCAGTTCAGTGATGTTCTTTTCTTTCAGTTCTGCGATGGTCATGTTTACCTGCGATTGGACGGGATGTGTTGGAGGGAATGCGGAGCGGGAAGTGCTCCAGAGGAAACAACCGTGCGGATTACAACAAATTCAGCCGGCGCAACTCAGCTCTGAATCGCACCCCAAACTCATTTGGAGTGCGGAGCGCCAGGAAAAAGAGATAGCCCCATTTCGACGGGGAGCTGTCTTGAAACCCTTGATTGACTGAATGCACAATGCGGCGAGAGACGCCGTTAAGCCGCACGGCGCCTTTCTACCGGATGAGCCGCGGGCGCCTCTTCGGGCGTTTCCGCTTCAGGGTTAGCTACTTCAAAACGGCACAAAACTTCGTTTGTGGTGTCCTGCAGCCGTGTATTCGGCTTGTGAAGCTTACGGGTTGCCTTGCTTGCCAGTGTACAGAGCTGGTAGCGATTAGACACATGAGAAAGTGCCTTAAAAACGAGATCGGAACGCATTGTCTATCTCCTTCTTTTTCAAATAGCCGCACCGGAATGAGCCGTTGAGCCGCCGGTGCAGCAGAGGGAAGCCAATACAATCGAGGGCTGCCCCAAATTGCAACTTCCACATCTTAGACGCGCTTTGGATGCCCACAGTTCAAAAACATTTGGGGCCGTCGCACGCTATGAAATGGATGCCATACCGTATCGGATCTGCAGTTTGCGCGCCGGGAATCTGGGTACCCGTCTGACCCTTCCCAGTGCTGCTGAAGAACGCAGCCAAGGCATCAACGGAGACTCCTCTCAAAGGTTTGATGCTGGAAGTGGCTGATGGGCACACCCGGCCGCAATGCGCAACCTGCCCTCAATGGATGGCTACTGCGAGATTATAGAAAACCTTCAGCCCGGTCAATAGTTATTTAGAGTCAATTGAGGCGGTTTGTCGAACGTTTCCCCACGTGGCAAGGAACACTGGTGTCATTTTCGGCGCGACACTGTAAGTGATTCATTATCAGACAGATTCGGGAGTGGGGCGACTGAAAGGGGCGGCGAAAACGGAACTTTGCCGGAGATCCACGGGAAACCGAACGTGGCTGAGCTGAACCCTTTCAACCGCTTCTGGCTGTGTGTGCCGGGTCGCCTGCGTCGGCCCAGGGGCGTCCGTCGGGATCGCTCAGGGGCAGCCGACCGTTCTCGTCGTTGCCGGTAAGCCTGGGCCGCCGGCCGCGTTTGCGCTTCGGGTTGGCAGCGATTTCATCGAGGCGAAAGACACCGACAAGCACCATGCCCACAAAGGGGGCTGCAAGAAGAAAGGTCTCCCAGCCGGATTGAAGTGCGATGCCCTGCAAGAGCGCCTCCCGCTATTCGACCGCGGACGTGAGATGAATCTTACCCGGAATATCGGCTTGGCTGGCGGAGATCAGAACCGATTCAGAAACAAAGGTAATCCCCCTGATTGGTGAGTGAGTGAACAGATTACGGACACCTAAGACTCACAAAAGCCGCGGGTTGCGGCAATTGAGGCCAGCGGGCAAGGTCACGCCCAATAGCTGCGGTCGAGGGTGCGATATTGGATGGCCTCGGCCAGGTGGGCAACCGAGAGGCCTTCGGCGCCTTCAAGGTCTGCGATGGTGCGGGCGACTTTGAGGATGCGATCGTGGGCGCGGGCGGTGAGGCCCTGCTGCTGCATGGCACGCTCAAGGAGGCGTTCAGCGTCGGCGCTCAACTCGCAATAGGCGCGGATCTGGCGCGTGGTCATTTGCGCATTGGCGTAAATTTTTTCGCCGTGCTTCTTGAATCGCTGGCGCTGCCGCTCGCGGGATACCATAACGCGGGCGCGGATCTGGGCCGAGCCCTCGACTGCCGCGCTACCGCGAAGCTCCTTGTATTGAACGGCTGGAACTTCGATGTGGATGTCGATGCGGTCGAGCAAGGGGCCGGAGATTTTAGCCACATAGCGCTGAATCATGGGCAAAGTGCACGTGCACTCGCGCGACTTGTCGTTGAAATAGCCGCAGGGGCATGGGTTCATGGCGGCGGCAAGCATGAAGCGCGCGGGAAACGTGAGCGACATGGAGGCGCGGGCGATGGTGACGGTGTGATCCTCAAGGGGCTGGCGCATGACCTCGAGAACGTTGCGTGGAAACTCAGGCAGCTCGTCAAGAAAGAGGAGGCCATTGTGGGCGAGCGAAACCTCGCCGGGGCGGGGCACCATGCCGCCACCGATGAGGCCAGCGTCGGAGATGGTGTGGTGGGGTGAGCGAAAAGGCCGCTGCGTGACAAGGCCTGCGCCGGCTTCGAGGACGCCGGCGACGGAGTGAATCTTGGTGGTTTCGAGCGCTTCCTCGAAGGTGAGGGGGGCGAGAATCGAGGGCAGGCGTTTGGCAAGCATGGTTTTGCCGGAGCCGGGCGGGCCGATCATGAGAATGTTGTGGCTGCCGGCCGCAGCCACTTCCAGGGCGCGCTTGGCGGTTTGCTGGCCGCGGACATCGTGAAAGTCGACCGTGAACTGCTCGAGCTTTCCGAGGAGCTCCTGGGTAACCACGGTGTAGGGCTCGCGCTGAATGACGCCGACAACCGAGGTGTTGAGCAAATCGAGCACGTCGAGAAGCGAGGAGACGGGATAGACGTTGACGCCCTCGACGACCGCGGCTTCGGCGGCGTTGGCGGCGGGCAGAATCAGGTTGGCAATTCCCTTTTCGCGGGCCAAGATGGCCACGGGCAACATGCCGGGGATGGGGCGGACGCCGCCGTCGAGGCCGAGCTCGCCGACCACCAGAAAGCGGCTGAGGTCGTTCGAGCGCAGAGCGCCGTAGGCTCCAAGGATGCCAATCGCGATGGGCAGATCGAAGCCGGAGCCTTCTTTCTTGATGTCGGCGGGAGCGAGGTTGATGGTGATGAAGGTGGGCGGAATGGTGTAGCCGGAGTTCTTGATCGCGGCACGGACACGGTCGCGACTTTCGCGCACCGCGGCATCGGGCAGGCCGACGGTGTGAAAGTGATCCTGGTCCATGACCGCGCCGCTATAGTCCACCTCGACTTCGATGAGGTTGGCGTCGATTCCGTAGACGGCCGCACTGAGGGCTTTGAAGAGCATGGCGGAGGGCTGAACCGCGAGTGTACCAGAGGACAGCTATCCGCGCTCTGTGCGTTGAGGCACAGGGGTTCAGGCGCGATCGGCCGGAAAGGAGCCGACGGATTGGCCGGGCGCGACGTTCTGGCCGGCGAGCACAATGGCGTGGCTTGCGATGTGGGCGCCGTCGCCGATGACCGTGGGCTGAAGGCGGATCTTTTCGTAGTCCGCGGCATCGTGCCAGAAGGAATAGATGCGGGTGTAAGAACCGATGATGGCGTTCTTGCCGATTTTGATGCCGCCGCGATCGTTAAGCAGCGCGCGCTGGCGGATGACGGCTCCGTCACCGATGGAGAGGTTGTAGCCATAGGTGAGGTCGACGCCGTGATGAATCTTGACGCCTGAGCCGAGGTGCTCAAAGATGTGGCGGCCCAACATGCAGCGAAAACGCAATCCCAGCCAGTGATTGAGGCCCAGCGGCGAGCGGTCGAACATCTGCCAGAACCAGAGCAGCGGTTTGCGGCACGCAAAGCGCTCGCGATCGACTTCGGCGAAGTGCTCAGCCTCCATGGTGACGTTGAGCGGGTCGAGGGAGAGACTGACGACGTTGCCGGGCAACTCGGAGGTGAGCTTGAGATTGAGTTTGCCGCTGTGAGGCCGGCCCAGATAGATCTGAAGCAGTTGGTCGCGCACAATTTCGCTGCGGCGCTCCATCGAGTGGTGGCGCAGGAACTCCTCGTCGAGAAAACGAATCCAGCGGCGGTAGATCTCTTCGGCTTCGGCCGCGGGATGGGGAACGATGATCTCGGAGGTAGCCATACACCTTTGACGATAGAACAGGCGACGGCAGGGAACAAGGGACCAAGGGAACGAGGGAGCAAGAAAAGCAGCTTCCAGCTCTTAGCCGTCAGCTTTTCTTGGCGCCGAGCTTCTTGGCGGCGCGGCGAGCGGCGATGGCATGCATCTCCTTGCCCCAATGAGAACGGTTGATGCCGATCTGCATGGCCAGCATCATGATGTTGCCCGTGCCCCAGTAGAGCGCCAGTCCCGAGGGGTATTGCCAGAGAATGTAGCCGAAAAAGACCGGCGTCATGAAGGCCATCATGCGGCGTTGCGCCGGGTCCATGCCCGGCGAGGGGGTGATGTACTGCGTGAAGAACATCGTAATGATTACAAAGATAGGCAGGACGTGTGTTGGATCCGGCTGAGAGAGATCCGGAAGCCAGTACCAGTGCGCCTGGCGCAACTCGACCGCGTTCTGCAGCACGCGAAAGTAGGCGAAGAAGAACGGCATCTGCAGGAGCATGGGCAGACAGCCGCCGTACATATTCACGCCTTCGGTTTTGTAGAGCGCCATCATTTCGGCGTTCATCTCGTTGCGTTTGGGGTCGTTCATCTTGAGATTCGCGTAACGCTTCTTGATGGCGTCGACCTTGGGCTGAATGCGCATCATCTTCAGCGAGGACTTGGTCATCATGAGGCGGGTGGGCAAGAGCGCCAGATTGAAGAGCGCGGTAAAGACGATGATGGCCCAACCCCAGTTAGAGATTCCGATGCGCAACATGAAGCGCAAGGCGAGATAAAGCGGCTTGGCGATGATGGTCATCCAGCCGTACTGGATGAGCGATTCGAGGTTGGGCCCGTCGGGCTTGCCATCAGCGCCTGTGGCGTGGACGGACTTGAGCACATCGGTTGCCTTGGGGCCGGCAAACAAGCGCAAACGCGTGTCGCCGCTGGTGTCGCCGACCGCCAAACCAAGAACATCGGCGGTGATCTTTTTGCTGTTGGGATCGGAGGCATCGCCGGGCAGCTCGACGGAGTTGTGCAGAGTGACCAGGGTGGCGTGATCGGGCACGTCGGGCAGGAAAGCAGAGGCGAAGTAGAGATCGGTGACGGCGGCGTACTGGTACGGCTCGTCGAGCGTGTTGTTCCCGCTCACCTTGGGCGCGGCCTGCGAGTCCGGCTTTCCATCGATCGACCAGGCAAAGAAGGAAGGGGTCCGACTCCGCGAGGGAATCATCGAGGTATGCTGGAACTCTTCCATATCGCCCAAATCGGCGGGCCAGGCAATCAGCGCGCGGATCGGTGCGCCATTCTGCTTTACCTCGGCCTCGACGGTGATGACGTAGCTGGAGTCGAAGCGGAAGGTCTTTATAACGTCGAGACCATTGGACGCGTAGTGGAAGGTGATGGAGGCGGGCGCCACTACAAGCCCGGTGGCCGTGGGCTGCGCGCCGGCGACCGTGACCTGGTAAAGCGCCTGATTCAGTTGCGTGGTGAGCGCCGAATCGTAGGTAAAGAGCGACAGAGGAAGGCCGAGGTGCTCCGCTGCCTCGACGTGTGCGGCGGCCTGGGGCTGGACGAGGTCAAGGGGTTTGCCTGCCGAGTCGAAGTATTTCTTCAGGATCCAATGCTGAACCTGCGCTCCGCGATTGGTGAACTCGATTTTGAAGAGCTCATTCTCGACGGTGGTGACGGCCTCGAGGGAGGCGGCGATTTGCGGCGTGGCGCTGGGGGGCTGGGCGGTTGCGGTCGTTGGCGCTGGACCCTGCGAGGCCTGGGCTGCAGGCGCGGCCGGCTGGGTTTGAGTTACAGCGGGCGGCTGCTCTTCCGGCTTGGGCTTGTTGAAGAAGTACTGATAGCCGAGAAAGGCGGCGAGCACAACGAGCATAAAGGCCATAGTGGAGCGCATGTCGCCGCCACCACCGCCGGAGCCCTGCGATTGCAGATTGGGATTGTGAACTTCGGGCAAAGGAAACTTCCTATCGTTTTCGAGCGGGCAGCCCGCCGGGCAGCCGCTCTACCTATGGTAAAGGTTCGTGGGGGAAACCCGTTGGGGCTTGAGGATGCGGCTGGTTTGGGTGAGCGGGCCGGGCGGCGGCCGCAGGGACAGGATCGAATCCTCCGCGCGCAAAAGGATGGCAGCGCAAAAGTCTCCAGGCGGCAAGCGCAGAGCCGCGCAGCGGGCCATGGGTGGCGATGGCCATGGCCGCGTACTCACTGCAGGTGGGCAGGTATTTGCAGCCGCCCGGGTGCAGCGAGTGCAGGGCCGGCGAAAGCCAGCGGCGGTAGAAAGCGATCAATGCGAGCAAGATGCGCGTCATGGTGCGGGCGTCACTCGGGCTTTGGGCGCGGAGAGCTTCGAGTTGCGCTTCGGGGAGCGCGCCGCCTCATCCCGGGCCTGTTCAAGGATACGCACAATCTCCCGTTCAAGTTGCGCGAATTCGATGGTAAGCACGTTCCGGCGCGGATGAAAGATGAGATCGAAGCCCACAGGCAGCAGATCGACGTGGCGGCGCAGGGCCTCGCGCATGCGGCGCTTGATGCGGTTGCGCTCGTGGGCCTTGCCCATGACTTTGCCAACAGTGAGACCGACGCGCGCCGCAGCGGGAAGGCTCGCGGCTTCAGCTTCCTTCGTTTGCGGCGCAAGGAACCAGCTCATCGCGGCGGACTGGCGCTTGCGACCGGCTGCGTAGGCGCGCAGATAGTCGGCGTGCTTGCGCAGGCGTGAGCTCGCCAAGGTTTGGCGGTGGACAGGCTTTGAAGCTGAAGTCATTAGGGCCTGTTCACATTACCAGGGCGGATGACGTTGCGAGGGAAAATTCGGCCAAACGAGGCCGAGCAGGAGGGCTGTGGTGGGTCCACCGCCGAGGACGAGAACGAAGTGTGGCCGAATTTACTCCGCAACCCTTCGGGCCGGGGCCAATTTATCTCATTTCCGCGTCGCTCGTCGCTAAGATACACCCGGTATCTGTCCCTCCTCGCTCCTTGAACTGAGTGAAATTGGCGCCCGGCGTAACCGCCCTGGTAATGTGAGCAGGCCCTATGAAGGCTCGAACAAAAGGCCCGCGCTGCGCGGGAATTCCGGGTGTTGAGGTGCAGCGCTTCCATCGAGAAATCGGCCGGAGAATCAGTCGCGATGCCCGGGGCTGACAGAAACGCGCTTGCGGCCGGCGGCGCGGCGGCGGCTGAGCACGGCGGCGCCGGCTTTGGTCTTCATGCGCGACCTGAAGCCGTGCGTCTTCGCACGGTGGCGGCGGTTGGGTTGAAATGTACGCTTGGGCATCGTGACCCGCTCCTGTTTCCGAAAGAAAATCTGCGATTTACGGCGTTTTCGGCAATTGCGTGCGGTTCTTGAAACCGAGGATGGTCAACGCTCCCTGTTGCTCCCACCCCATCGACAAAGACCCATCGTTGGGGACCCCGGGTTGGTCGCGTTGACTTTACTGTTGTGCCTTCGCATTACCTGATTGCCGAAAACGCTATCGCAGCAATTCCAAGTATAACGTAGGCGAATTCCGGAATCCAGCAGCGGAGGCGCTTCACGATGTGGCAAGGGAAATGCGAAGTCGAGTTTATGCTGAAGGAGAGCCGCGACGTTGAAGTGAAAATGCGCAGCATGATGGCCGCACTTCAGTAACGCGGGTAACCAGCGCGCGAAGTTTCACCATCATTGGTGCAACTCTTCGAGATCGCAGAAAACTTGTGTGAATAGGGGATTGCAACGGCCTCGGTTTGTGCTACTATCGGGACCGTTCCTGAAATTTCGCGTGAAATTTCGAGCGTTCTGCGTTCCGGACTTTACTCGATCGCCTCGGTGTTGATTCCTTCGGGGCGGACCAGTGGTACACAGGTTGATGGCCGCCAGAAAGCGAGCGCAAAGCAATTTGCATTGCGCGTGGAAGAAGCCGTTGCCTGAAATTCAGCAAACGAACCGCCCGGCGCAACGCCGGGAGGAATCGGCAAGGATTGTACGATGGCATTTGCGACTACGCCGACTTCGGCACTCAATCCCTGGCTCCAGATTCTGGCAGCACTAGAGAAGAAGGTCATCCGGCAATCATTCGAGACCTGGCTCAAGCCCACCCGATTCAGCCATGCGTCCGGGCGGAAGCTGTACGTGCGCGTGCCATCACCTGAGTTTCAGCACATCGGCGATAAGTACGGCGACCTGATTCAGGAAGCGATCGATCTTCAGTCGCTGGAATTCGATGACGTGTGTTTCGTGACTGCCGATGAGGATCCGTCGATTCCGCCGCAGCGCAAGGATGGCGGATTTGGTCCCGTGCCGTCGCACGCGCCCACGGCGCCGCCGGCCAACGCTGCTCGCGCACCGGAGCAGGGCCGGTTCGACTGGTCGACCGCGGCGCAGCTCAACCAACGCTACACCTTCGACAACTTCGTGATCGGCAACGGAAATCAATTTGCGCGGGCCGCGGCTCTGGCCGTGGCGGAGCGCCCCTCGCGCGCCTACAATCCGCTGTTTCTCTATGGCGGAGTGGGAATGGGCAAGACTCACCTGATGCACGCCATCGGTCACGAGGTGAAGCGGAGACAGCCGGCCGCGAGCATCTGCTACGTCTCGGCGGAAAAGTTCACCAACGAGATGATCAACTCGATCCGCAACGATCGCATGACCAGCTTCCGCGACCGATTCCGCACGGTGGAAGTGCTGCTGATCGACGATATTCAGTTCATTTCGCAGAAGGAACGCACGCAGGAAGAGTTCTTCCACACGTTCAATGCGCTGCACGAGAGCATGAAGCAGGTGGTGATCGCTTCGGACCGGCCGCCCAAGGAGCTGACAGAGATTGAGGAGCGGCTGCGCTCGCGCTTCGAGTGGGGACTGATTGCGGATATTCAGCCGCCCGATCTTGAGACCAAGGTGGCCATCCTGCTGAAGAAGGCGGAGAGCGAGCAGGCGCAACTGCCCACCGATGTAGCGCTGTTTGTGGCTTCAAATGTGCGCACCAACGTGCGCGAGCTGGAAGGCGCGCTGGTACGGCTGATCGCATGGTGCCAGTTGAACCGAATGGAAATCTCACTGGCGGCAGCGCAGCAGTGCCTGAAGCAATTCATCGATAT
Source organism: Occallatibacter sp. (assembly GCA_049517515.1). GTDB lineage: Bacteria > Acidobacteriota > Terriglobia > Terriglobales > Acidobacteriaceae > Telmatobacter. The sequence goes on along the minus strand of JBEKSA010000004.1, from coordinate 174,300 downwards.
GCAGGTGCGCAAGATCACCATCGAGGCGATTCAGCGCGCAGTTGCGGAACAGTTCGGCATGCGCGTTGCAGACCTGAAGCAGAAGAACAACTCGCGCAATGTGGTCGTTCCGCGGCAAATCGCCATGTACCTGGCCAAGCAAATGACGGAGGCGAGCCTGCCGGAGATCGGGCGCCAGTTCGGCAACAAGCATCACACCACGGTGATGCACTCGATCGGCAAGATCGACGAACTGCGCCGGACGGACAAGGACCTGCATCGCACCCTGACCAAGCTGCAGGATGTGCTGAACTGCTAACGCAGTGGACAGTGATCAGTTGTCAGAACCCGGCGGAAGTCCCGAACTGAATTGAAAGAGCCCCTCGGAGAATTTGGCGAGGGGCTTCTGCTTTGGCATCGTCACCAATCGGACGGGAACATTTCTCAACAATGCCGCGTCTAAGCCATTAGCGCTTTCCGGAAAGAAGGATTTGATGAGGCTCACTGGACTCGCGGCTGCATTGTGTGTCGCTTCGGCCATTTACGTGGCGGCCCAGACTCCGATTGAAATCCAGCCGGTGAAGGAACTGAAGCCAACCGGAACGCTGGGCACATGCTCCTATAAGCCGACAGAGGCCGAATCGCCGTTCTTTGCGCGGCTGAGCGACGCTGAAAAGACCAATGGTGGAATGCTTCACGCTTACTCGATCCACGGGAAGGCTGGAACCTATGTGGCGTGGTTCGGGATCGTGCGCGGCATTACCCCGCCAGCCGAAAAAGGTGGAGACGTGACGCTGCTGGTGCAGCACCATTTCTTCGACGGCATGACGGACTGCCACATCATGCTGGTGCAATGGACCGGGGGCGGGGACTTTACCGCCGACTTGAAGGTGGATCCCGCGGCAATTCCGGCACTGTCTCTGGTGCGCGTTTACGGCACGGTCACCAGCGAGAAGCACAGCGTGCCCGACGTGCAGGTGGATTACATCCGGGTGTGGCCGTGGCGCACCTTCAACTTCATGGACCTGACGGGGAACGACCACACCAATCCGCGATGGAAGAAGTCCTCGCAGGTGAGCGGCATGAATGTTTACAATCCCTATCCCAAGGATGATTACTATTTCACCTTGCTTGGCGATCCGGCGGATTTCGGACTGAATCTGCGGCCGGAGTGATCGCCGGGCCCTGCAACTGGAACATTGCGCAGTGGAGCGCATCCAAAGAGCCATGGAATATCGACTGTTGGGAGGCTCAGGCCTCAAAGTTTCCGCGTTGAGTTTTGGCACCGCGACGTTTGGCGGTGTCAACGAGTTTTTCAAAGGGTTCGGCTCGACCGAAGTTGAGGAGGCACGGCGGCTGATCGACATTTGCTTCGAAGCCGGCGTCAACCTGTTCGATACGGCCGACGGGTACTCGGAAGGGCGCTCGGAAGAGATCTTAGGGAAGGCTCTTGCGGGCAAGCGGGACAAGGCGCTCATTTCAACGAAGTCAGGGTTTGGGACCGGGCCGGGGCCAAATGACGAAGGCTCTTCGCGCTACCATCTGCAGCGCGCGCTGGAGGCCAGCTTGCGGCGGCTGGGCACAGACTACATTGATATCTACCATCTGCACTGCTTCGACGCTCTGACGCCGATTGAAGAAACGCAGGACACGCTGAACAAGTTTGTGCGTGAAGGCAAAGTGAGGTATATCGCCTGCTCGAATTTTTCAGGCTGGCACCTGATGAAGTCGCTGGCGGTGGCCGATCGCTACGGGTGGACGCGATTCGTGGCGCACCAGGTGTACTACTCGCTGATCGGACGCGAGTACGAGTGGGAACTGATGCCGCTCGGGCTCGATCAGAAGGTTGGCGCGCTGGTGTGGAGTCCGCTGGGCTGGGGACGCCTGACCGGGAAGGTTCGCCGCGGCCAGCCGCTGCCGGAGGTGAGCCGGTTACACACGATCGCCAACGAGGGACCGCAGATGCCAGACGAATATCTCTATGGCGTGGTGGATGCGCTGGAGAATGTTGCGATCGAGACCGGGAAGACAGTCCCCCAGGTTGCGCTCAACTGGCTGTTGCAAAGGCCGACGGTCTCGTCGGTGATTGTCGGCGCTCGGAATGAGGAGCAATTGCGGCAGAATCTGGGCGCGGTGGGATGGAAGCTGAGCGCAGACCAGGTCGCACAGCTGGACATGGCGAGCAATCCGCAGCCGGTGTACCCCTACTGGCACCAGAGAAAAACCTTCTCGGGGCGCAATCCGTTGCCGGTGTGAAAAACAGTTCTCAGTTCTCAGTGGTCAGTGGTCAGCACATCACCGTCAGAACCCGCGTTCGTGGTGGTGCGCTAGATTGGCGGTGGAATGACGGTGGCGCTTGACGACATTGTGCCCGACGAGCCATCCCAGTGCGCCCCCGACCAGCACATCAGCGGGGAAGTGGTCCCGGCCAAGGACGCGGGTAAATCCGACGCCGGTCGTCCCGGTGTAGAGAAGGAATTGGGTCCAGTGGGACGGATATTCGGCGGCGAGCGCGGACGCAGCTGAAAAAGCGATGAGGGTGTGGGCCGAGGGAAACGAGGAGTCAATGCCGGCGCTCGATTGAAAAAAGCGCCCCCTGGCCTTGTCCTGGTAAGGACGCTCCTGCCAGAAGACCAGCTTCAGACCCTGCTCAACCACAACGCCATCGACCATTGCTTCAGCAGCTAGGATGCCGGCTTCGCGCGCGTGGTCGTCCTCCCGGATGCGGCCGAATCCGTACAACGCGACCGGAGTGGCGGCAATGCTGTAAATCATCACGTTGGAAGCGTTGATACTGTCCTGATTGAAGCTCGGATTTTTCGAGACGACTTGCGTCATGACGTAGTGATCGGTGCCGAGGGCCACGCCGGTGGCAACGGCGAGCGGGGCGAGCCAGATGAGGTCATGCGTGCGCAGGTCCTTTGGGCTGGTCCAGATGGCTGCCTGATCTTGCAGGAAATTGCGCGGCAGATTACGGACCGACACATCGTCCTGCGGAGTCGCCTGAGGCGATGGGGCATCGGGAAGCGACACGCTGGCGATCGCGTTGGCCGCGGGCGAGGTTTGCGCGTGAGCGCCGAAGCTGAAGCTGAGCGCCAGGACAACGAGGATCAGCGGGTATACGCCAGACCGGCGCGGAAGCTGGGCGCAGGGAAAGATCGAGAGTTCTTGCATAGGCAGTCGTACAGGGGACGTTACAGCTGAGTTGTTTTTCTATCCAACTATTGCGGCAGGCAAATGTCAATGAAATTGCGCGGAGAGGCCGGCGCGTTCATCTTTTCGGGGTTGGATACCGGCGGCGTTGACTGACGTGCAGACTGAATCGGACGGCATGCGTCAGAGTATCTGCGGAGGATTTTTGAGGTAGATTTCGACGTAATCGAGGTAGTTCTGAGCGTATTCGAGGATGAGGGCGCGGTCTTTGTCGCTGAGTTCGCGTCGCAGCCTGGCGGGAACGCCGGCCCAGAGAGTGCGCGGCGGAACAACGGTGTGCTCGGGGACGACGGAGCCGGCGGCGATAATGCAGCCCTCGCCGATGCGGCAGTCGTTCAGGACAGTAGCTCCCATGCCGATGACGCACATATCCTTGACCACGCAGCCGTGGACTGTGGCGTTGTGGCCGATGGTCACCCAGTCTCCCACGATGACAGGATAGAGGTTACGCTGGCCGTGGAGGACGGAGCAGTCCTGGACGTTGGAGTTGGAGCCGACGCGGATGGAGTTGACGTCACCGCGCAGGACGGCGTTCATCCACACCGATGAGCGCTCGCCGAGCACGACGTCGCCGAGGATTTGGGCGGAGGGGTCGATGTAGCAACTGGCCGGAATGGCGGGCGAATGGCCCTGGTAGGTTCTTAGCATGGAAACCTCTGCGGTGGCCGCTATCTGAAAGTTTAACCGCCGGTTCGACGGGCTGGTTTCGGGGCACCTGGCGGTATCGGATTTGCGCACCGGGGTTCGATGCCGAACGGAGCGACCAGCGGAAAATCATGAAAAATATGAGACTGGCCGCGGACCCAAACCTCGCGTATGATTATAGGAGCCTTACAGGCAGGTTTGGAGGTGTTGACCTTTGGCGGAGGTTCGCGTACAAGAAGGCGAACCGCTGGAAAATGCTTTGCGCCGATTCAAGCGGAAGGTCCAGCAGGAGGACATTATCAAGGAAGTGAAGCGTCACTCCTACTACCTCAAGCCCGGCGAGAAGAAACGCGTCAAGGCAGCCTTGGCGCGCAAGCGGAACCGCAAGAAGGCTCGTAAAGAGCAGGATTAAATTCATCAACCGCCGCGGGAAGCACAGTTCCGACAGCTTTCAATGAACGAAAGCGAAAGCTGCTAGAGAGACCAGAAGGAATCGGGACGGCAACCGCGGCGTTGTAGTTGGCTGGAACGTTTCTCCAGTTTCTGTCGATTGATTTTATTGGGAAACCTTTGGCATTTGCCCAGCGAGTGAGGCATGGGGCAGCTTGCCGCAATCCCTTCAGAAACTTGAGAGGCGCGAAAGATCGCCGACCACGCGTTTGGCGTGTGAAGCGTTCGGTTGCCCGCAATTCCGGGCATAAGTTCGAATGCCGCCCTGTTTTAGGCGCGGTCCGGGCCCCCTTAGTAGTGCACCACGAAGGAATACGGGGAACCGGAACCGGCAAGTTCCTTCAGAGCCATGGCCGATTTCGGCGGAAGTCCCTGTGAGGGAAGCCGGCCATGGAATTCACCGATCGAGTCCTGAAGTGTGTTGACTGCGGCGCCGAGTTTGTGTTCACAGCAGGCGAGCAGCTCTTCTTCCACGATAAGCAATTCAAGAACGACCCCAAGCATTGCAAGCAGTGCAAGGCGAAGCGTGCGCGGGGAAGCCAGCGCGTGCGGCCGGAGACGCGGACCACGTGCTCGGAGTGCGGCACGGAGACGACAGTTCCGTTCAAGCCGACCCAAGGCAGGCCGGTGCTTTGCCGTTCCTGCTTTCAGAAGCAGCCGCCGATACCGCAGCCTGCGCCTTAAGCTAGCGCAGCGCAGGACTGAAGAGCAGGTCGCCCCGGAAGTCCGAGGGGAAGCCGGCATTGCGGACCAGCGTAGCGAGCTGCGCCCAATGGCGCTGGCTGTGGAAGAACGCATGCGCCGCGATCTTTCTACGGGAGACAGTGCGCTGTTCCGGAGGCACCCAGTCAAATTTAAGAACATAGGGCTCGCTCCAGGTCTGTTCCGGCGCGGCCAGGAGCCCGCGATAGATTGCGATCGCCTGGGTGTGCAGATCGAAGAGGGCGTCAAGCGGGCCGACGGGGATCTTCTCCCTTGCCGTTTCCTCGACTCCCGCGAGCCGCTGGGCCCAGCGCAGTTCCGCGCCCCAGATGTGGCGCACAAACTCCTGCACATGGGCCGCGCCGCCGATGCCGCACGGGAGATCGAGCAGATTCGGGTTGGCGTCGAAGTGAGCCTTCCAGTACGCGGACGCCTGATCATTCCAGGCAAGCATCTCTTCCAGTGTGATTCCTGCGCTCATAATGTCTCTTTTAAGGCGCGATGCCCGATGTCGCGCCGGTAATACATTCCTTCAAAGGATATCTCCGCCATGGCCTGATAGGCGCGAGCGAGCGCCAGATCGAGAGATTCAGCAGAGGCGGTGACGCCGAGAACGCGGCCACCCGCGGTGACGATTTGGCCGCCCACCTGTGCGGTGCCCGCGTGGAAGACCTGAACGCCCGGAACCTGGGCCGCCGCCGCGAGGCCAGAGATGGGGAAACCGTTTTTGTAGCTGCCGGGATAGCCGCCGGAGCTGGCGACGACGCAGGCAGAGGCGCCAGGCGACCAGCGCAGAGGAGTGTCGGCTAGGCGGCCGTCAATGCAGGCATCGAGCACGTCGACAAGATCGCTTTCGAGCCGGACCATGATCGCCTGCGTCTCCGGATCGCCGAAGCGGGCGTTGAATTCGAGCACCTGCGGACCGCGCGCGGTCATCATGAGCCCGCAGTAGAGAACGCCGGTGAATGGAGTCTCCTCGGCGGCCATGCCCTCGACCGCGGGCACGGCGATGTGGTGCAGAATCCATTCGGACATGGCGGGGTCGAGGAGCGAATCGGTGGAGTAGACGCCCATGCCGCCGGTGTTGGGACCGGTGTCGCCCTCGCCGATGCGTTTGTGGTCTTGCGCGGGGACGAGCGGCGCAACGTGTTTTCCGTCGCTGAGGCAAAGGAAGCTGACCTCGTCGCCCTCGAGGAACTCCTCGATGACCAACTGCTGCTCGGACGTGCCGAGAAGCGCGCCCGTGAAGAGGCCCTGGGCCGCCTCGGCGGCGGTGTTGCGCGAGTCGCAGATGATGACGCCCTTGCCCGCGGCCAGCCCGTCGGCCTTGACCACGATGGGCGGATGAAAGATCTCGATGGCTTTCTCGACTTCATCCGGCGAGGAACAGACGGCGTAGTTCGGAGTGGGGATGTTGTGGCGCTGCAGGAAGCGCTTGGCGAATCCCTTGCTGGATTCGAGCATGGCGGCGGCGCGCGTGGGACCGAAGACGCGCAGGCCGCGCTGCTGAAGCTCGTCGACGATACCGAGCGAGAGGGGAAGCTCGGGGCCGACGATGGTGAGGTCGGGCCTCTCGCCTTCGGCGAGGCGAACCATGGCGGCCAGGTTCTTGAGGTCGACGGGAACGCAGCGTGCAATCTGGGCCATGCCGCCATTGCCCGGAGCGCAGACGATCTCGGTGACGCGTGAGCTGCGTTTGACCGCCCAGGCCAGAGCATGTTCGCGGCCGCCGGAACCAAGGATCAAGACTTTCATGGGAGAGTACCTTCCTCCGGCTTCTTGAGAGCCGGAAGAACAATGGTCGGCAACGGAGGCGGGGGAAGTCAAACGGGGAGTGCGCGAATTTGAGGAGCTGGCGTTCCCCTATACTGATGCGGGATGCGCCGGCGGTGCGGCGCATTGGGATCACCGCGTGAGGCAGGATGGTTGAGAGGCGCATCAAGCCGTACAACGAGCAGCAGGCTGAGAAGGCCGCGCGCGCGCAGCAAACGCGCGTCTTCCGGCGCAACCAGGTCTTTGGGCTGCTGATCGTCGCGGCGGCGATCTGCCTGTGGTGGCTGCTGCACACGAATCCGAAGTGGATCTTTCCGCCGGGGTGGTGGCGGCCGTAGAGACAGTGGTTAGTGGTTAGTGGTTAGAAAGGGCTGCGGTCCGATGCATTTATTTGCGCCGGAGACTGACGAGTGGATGGGCTTCACAGCCTATGACGATTCCGCAAACGCATGAACCGATCGTCGTGATTCTGCTCGGGCCGACGGGCAGCGGGAAGACAGCGCTTTCGTTCGAGCTGGCCGAGCGATTTGGCGGCGAGATTGTGAGTTGCGACTCGGTGGCCGTGTATCGCGGTATGGAGCTGGGCACGGCGAAACCCCCCAAAGAAGAGCGGGCGCGCGTGCCGCATCACTTGATCGATGTGGCTGAACCGGATGAGCCGTTTACGGCGGGTGAGTACAGCAGGCGAGCGCGGGCGGCGCTACGTGAGGTTGCCGCGCGAGGACGGTTGCCCATTGTGACGGGCGGAACGGGTCTGTATTTGCGCGCGCTGACAGAGGGTCTGTTTGCCGGACCGGCACGGCGTGAAGACTTGCGGGCGAGATTGCGGCGGAGCGAAGAGAGGCGCGGAAGCGGCTGGCTGCATCGGTTGTTGCGGAAGCTGGATGCGGCAACGGCGGAGCGCATTCATGCAAACGATACGGCAAAGCTGATTCGCGCGATTGAGGTTTGCGTAGCGGCGCGCTCCCCCTTGTCTACTCTTCTCCAAAACCAGGGAAACAATCCGCTGACGGGGTTCAGGCTGCTGCGGATCGGACTGAATCCGCCGCGGGCCGGGCTTTATGAGCGGATTAATGACCGGTGCGCGGCGATGTTCGCGGCGGGCTTGGTGGAGGAGACGCGCGGGCTGCTCGAGCACTACGGGCCGGTGAAGGCGCTGGATTCGCTGGGTTACAAACAGGCGCGCGGCGTGCTGGACGGGACGATGAGCCTGGAGGACGCGATCAAGGAGGCGCAGCAGGGACACCGCAACTACGCGAAGCGGCAGATGACGTGGTTCCGGCGCGAGCCGGAGGTGCGGTGGATTGAGGGGCTTGGCGACGCGGCGGAGACGGCGCGGGCCGCGGCGGAACTGGTTGAGAGCGCGCTTGCACGATCGTACAGCCATTTAGACTAAGCGTGTTGAGACGGCGCTCGCCTTGAGGAGCGCACGGAACGGAGTTTCCCCTTGGCAGAGACAAATCCAGACACGATTTATGACGTGGCGGTGATCGGCGCCGGGCCGGCGGGATATACGGCGGCGATCCGCGGGGCGGAGTATGGGCTAAGAATCGCGTTAATTGATGCGAGCCCGAAGCTGGGCGGGACTTGCCTGCACGTGGGCTGCATTCCGACCAAGGCTCTGTTGTTCAACGCCGAGCTGTGGGACTACCTGAAGGAAGCGGAGGAGTTTGGCATCAAGGGCGTCGAGGCGCGGTCGCTCGATTGGACTGCGGTGCTCGCGCGGAAGAATGCGATCATCACAAAGCACGTGAAGGGCCTCGAGTTCCTGATGAAGAAGCACAAGATCGCGGTGATTTCAGGTTTTGGGCGACTGACTGGGTCAGCACAAGGCGGCGTGCACACGGTGGAAGTGGAAACGAACGGCCAGAAGAGCCCGGTGAGGGCGAAGAATGTGGTGCTCGCGACGGGGTCAGAGGCAAAGCTACTGCCGGGATTGAAGGCAGACGCGACGATTCTGACCAACATCGAAATTCTCGAGCTGAGCGCGCCGCCAAAGTCACTGATCGTGATTGGAGCGGGCGCGGTGGGGGTGGAATTCGCGTCGATTTTCAGGAGCTTCGGAACCGAGGTGACAATTCTCGAATTTTTGCCGCGCATGGTTCCGGTGGAGGACGAGGAGATTTCAAAAGAACTGGCTCGCGTGTTCAGAAAGCGCGGCATTGAGACGAGCACCGGCGCGAAGGTGGAGAAGGTGGAGAAGACGGCGGATGGCGTTCGCGTGAGCTACACGGACGCGAACGGAAACGCGCAGGTGAAGGAGGCTGAGAAAGTTCTGGTGGCCGTGGGGCGCGGGCCGCTGACGAGCGGGATCGGCCTGGAGAAGACGAAGGTCGAGCTGGAGCGCGGGTTTGTGAAAGTGAATGAAGCGCAGGAGACGGCGGAGCCGGGCGTGTTTGCGATTGGCGACATTGTGGCGGGGCTGCCGCAACTGGCGCACGTGGGCGCGATGAGCGGCATGGTTGCGCTGGCGAAGATTGCGGGGCGGTATTACAGGCCTGTGCGGCGGGATCGGATTCCGAGCTGCACCTATACCGAACCCCAGATTGGCAGCGCGGGACTGACCGAAGCGCAGGCAAAGGAAAAAGGATTGGAAATCAAGGTGGGCAAGTTTCCTTTCGCTGGCAATTCGAAAGCGACGATTGTGGGCAGCCACGATGGGTTTGTGAAGGTTGTGTCCGATGCGAAGTTCGGCGAAATCCTGGGCGTGCACATCATCGGGCCGCAGGCGACGGAACTGATTGCCGAGGCGGTTGCCGTGATGGAGCTCGAAGGAACGGTGGACCATCTGATGTTCACGATCCACGCGCACCCGACGCTGAGCGAGGCGATGCTGGACGGATACGGCGCGGTGGAGGGGATGGCGATCAACGCGTGACCGCCTGCGGTGGGCAGACGCGCTTCGCGCAAGATGGCAAGCTGGCAAGTTGGCCGCGCTCCGCGTGTGTGGGCGGGAGTAGCAGTGCTAATTGCCCCGCGCGAATATCGCACTCAAAGCAGGAGTTGCCAGTAGCCAACGTCGATCCACTGGCCGAATTTGTTGCCGACTTCTCTGAAGTGGGCCACGGGCCGAAATCCGAACTTCTCAAGGAGCGCCACGCTCGCGTCGTTCGGGAGGGAAACGCCGCCAATGACGCAGCGAACCGTACGAGTGCGCAGCTCGGCGAGGAGAGCGTCGAGCAAACTGGAGCCTCTTCCCTTCCCAACCGCTGACGGGCGCATGTACACGGACACTTCGACGGAATGGCGATAGGCCGCGCGCTCTCGCCATTTGCGGCCGTAGCAGTACCCAAGAAGTTTTCCGTCCTCCTCGCACACGAACCAGGGATATGCCGGCGTGGTCTCCCGGATTCGCTGGCGCATCTCGTCAGGGCTGACTGGGACTTCTTCAAACGTGGCCGGCGAGTTGAGGATGTAGTGGTTGTAGATCTCCGCTATCGAAGGTGCGTCGTCGGGGCGGACGGTGCGAAGCATGGCGGCCTCCAGCAATCGTCTGATGCAAGCGGACCGGTCGTGCGCTGATACGAACCTTACAGCTCCGTCGACTGGGTCGCGATTAGCTCCTTCGCTTTGGCGATGAAAGCGGCGAGCGGCGTGGAGCCCTGGTCGCCCTTGCCGCGGGTGCGGACGCTGACCGAGCCTGCGGATTCCTCCTTGTCGCCGAAGACGAGGATGTAGGGCGTCTTCTGGTTGGCGAAGTCGCGAATTTTGGCGTTCATCTTTTCGTTGCGGGCATCGGTCTCGACTCTGAAGCCGGCGGCTTTGAGCTCAGCCTCGAGTTTCTGCGCGTAGGCGAGGTGCTTCTCGCTGATCGGGACGAGGCCGATCTGCACGGGCGCGAGCCAGAGCGGGAAGGCACCGGCGTAATGCTCGATGAGGACGCCGAAAAATCTTTCGACAGACCCGAACAACGCGCGGTGGACCATGACCGGCTGATGGCGTTCGCCGTCTTCGCCGACGTACTCAAGCTCGAAGCGCGCGGGAAGGTTGAAGTCGAATTGGACGGTCGAAAGCTGCCACAGGCGGCCGAGGACGTCGACAAGCTTGACGTCAATTTTGGGGCCGTAGAAGGCGGCTTCGCCGGGGATGGTCTTGTACTGAATGCCCTTCGCCTTGAGTACGTTGTCGAGCGAGCGGCTGGCGAGATCCCAGTCTTCGTTGGAGCCGGCGTAGTGGGCGCGGTCGTTCGGATCCCAGGTGGACAGCTCGACCTTGAACTCCTGGAAGCCGAAGGTTTTGAGGACGGCCTGGGCGAAATCGATGCAGGCGGCGACTTCGCTTTCGATCTGCGAGGGCATGCAGAAGATGTGGGCGTCGTCCTGGGTGAAGCCGCGCACGCGAAGGAGGCCGTGCATGGTTCCGGAGCGCTCGTAGCGATAAACATTGCCGAGCTCGGCGTAGCGCACGGGCAGATCGCGATAGCTTTTGGGCGAGTTCTTGTAGATGAGGATGTGGAAGGGGCAGTTCATGGGCTTGAGGCGATAGAGCGCGTCGTCAAGCTCCATGGGCGTGTACATGTTGGCGGCGTAAAAGCCTTCGTGGCCGGAAGTCTGCCAAAGATTGATGCGCGCGACGTGCGGAGTGTAAACGAGCTGATAGCCGCGGCGGAGGCACTCGTCGCGCATCCAGTCTTCCATCACCTTGCGGACGATGGCTCCCTTGGGGTGCCAGAAGATGAGGCCAGCGCCGGCGAGCTCCTGAATGCTGAAGAGATCGAGCTGCTTACCGAGAACGCGATGGTCGCGGCGTGCGGCTTCTTCAAGGCGGGCGAAGTGGTCGTCGAGATCTTTTTTCGAGAAGAAGGCCGTGCCGTAGATGCGCTGGAGCTGCGGATTCTTCTCGTCACCGAGCCAGTATGCGCCGGCGAGGCTGGTGACTTTGAAGGCCTTGACGCGGCCGGTGGAGGGGACGTGCGGGCCGCGGCAGAAGTCGACGAAGTTGCCGTTGCGATAGAAGCTGACCAGATCGCCTGGCGCGGTGAACTTCGTGACGAAGTGGATCTTCATGAAGTCGCCGTCACGAGCAAATTCTTCGAGGGCCTGTTCGCGCGGCTCGTACTCGCGGATGAAAGGCTCGTTGCGAGCGACGACCTCGGCCATTTTGGCTTCGATGGCGGCGAGATCTTCAGGCGTGAACGGCTTTTCGCGGTAGAAATCGTAAAAGAAACCGGAATCGGTGGCGGGGCCATGGCCCAGCTTGGTCTCAGGAAAAAGCTCGAGGACTGCAGTAGCGAGAACGTGCGCGGATGAGTGACGCAGGACTTTGAGAGCGTCGGGATCCTTTTCGGTGACGAGTTCGAGGCGCGTATCGGAGGTGAGGGGCGCAGAGAGATCGACGAGGCGCGGGGCGCGAGGATCTTCCGCAGCGTACATGGAAGCTTCAGACCCTTCTGCAGATTCGAGCTTGGCTGCGACGTAATCGCCAATGGATTGCACCCTGGCAGCGATGGAGGCCGCGGCGAGGCGCGGGGAGATGGAGTTGGCGATTTCGAGAGGCGTTGTGCCAGAGGGCACTTCGCGAATGGCCCCGTCGGGCAGGTGTACGGCGATCATGTTCGTGCTCATATGTTTGGTGGATTTCGCTGCGGCCGCGGAATGAGAAAGAATGCGGCCAACTTTTAAGGATAGAGGGTTGAAGGCGCGAAGTCGAGAGCAAGCGGGCCCTAAGTGTGCCCGATGCGGACCTTTCGCTTTGCATTTTTGAGAATTAAGATCGACCAAGCCAGGATGAAAAGGAAGGGAAAACTACCGTGCGTTGGTTTGCATTGCTCTTCTGGTTTGCGCTCTGCTTTTCTGTGGCCGGCATTGGCGGAAGATGGACAGCCGGCGAGATTTCAGGCTGGTACCGCACGCTTACACGCCCGGTGATCGCACCTCCAAATTGGGTCTTTGGACCGGTATGGACGCTGCTTTACGGGTTGATGGCCCTAGCGGCCTGGCGCGTTTGGCTGGCGGCGCTGTCGCCAGCGCGCAGCTGGGCGCTCGGGCTTTTCCTGGTGCAACTGGCGCTGAATCTGGCCTGGACGTGGATCTTTTTTCGCAAACATGCAGTCGGAGCAGCGCTGATTGAAGTTGCGGTTCTCTGGGCGGCAATTGGCGCCACCACGCTGGCGTTCAGCCGAGTCGAGCCCGGCGCCGGGTGGCTCATGGTGCTTTATCTGGCCTGGGTGACCTTTGCCGGCGTGCTAAACGCAGCATTCTGGCGGCTGAATTGAGGCGAGCAGCGCATCTGCGCTGAATTAAAGAGCCACGGCGGTTGGCCCGGCAGGCTGATCGGTTGGAGAGCCAAGAGAAGCAGAAAAACGCAAAAGGGCCGGGTTCGCTCCAGATTGTGCTCAGGAGCGCTCTCAGCCCTACTGCTGTTTCGAACCAGATTCCGCCGGAATCCTGCCGATCAGGTTAGAGAGGCTGTACGTCGGCAGCCTGCCATCCCTTGGGGCCCTTTACGACGTTAAACTGCACGGCTTGGCCTTCCTGCAAGCTCTTGAAACCACTAGAGTTGATTGCAGAGTAGTGCACGAAGACATCCTCGCCGTTCTGGCGCGAGATGAACCCAAAGCCTTTCGCGTCATTAAACCACTTCACGGTACCTTGTTCCATTTTGTTCGTATTTCCTGTATTGAATTGCGCTGGATGAATCGGAGCGAACACTGGCAGAATCTTGCTTTTGGGCGAGTACTGCTCACGCCCGGTTCGGTTCTAACGCTGACCATATTCTACCATTTTCGTCAAAATAATCTGCGGGAATTGTATGTCTGATCTCACCAGATGGTGTTAGTCCATGGAAGCTGTTGACCTATGGAGGTTTAGCGGTGCGACACGACCTGTGATAAGGTGAGAGGTCGCCATGGCGAAGGATTGCGTTCCCGAGTTGCTGGCTCGCGCCACCGAGGAGCTGGAGGCCGAGTTTAGTGCGCTGCCCCCGTTCGGCGAGCCCCTTTCTCTGGCTGCCATGGAGTGGGTGCTGGAGGCAGTGGCGCACCGCCTGCGCGACAACTATCCCTATTTCCATCCTTTGTATGCCGGACAAATGCTGAAACCGCCGCATCCGTTGGCACGGGCGGCATATGCACTGGCGATGAAGATCAATCCCAACAACCACGCGCTCGACGGCGGGCGAGCCAGCTCGGCGATGGAAGTGGAAGCAGTGAAGGAGATCGCCGCGATGTTCGGGTGGAAGGAGTTTTTGGGCCACCTGACCTCAAGCGGGACGATTGCCAATCTGGAGGCTCTGTGGATGGCGGGGCAAATGGCTCCCGGGCGGCGGATTGTTGGCTCGGAGCAGGCGCACTACACGCACCAGCGGATCAGCGGCGTGCTGAAACTGGAGTATGCGAGCGTGACCGCGGATGAGCGCGGCCGGATGAGCCTGGATGCGTTGGAAGACGAGCTGCGCAAGGGCGACGTGGGGACCGTGGTGGCGACACTGGGCACGACGGCGATGGGAGCGGTGGACGCGCTCGACGAGATTCTGAAGCTGAAGGAGCGGTACGGATTCCGGGTGCATGTGGACGCGGCGTATGGCGGCTATTTTGGGCTGATTGTCGAGGCGCTGGAGGAGCCGGCGCAAAAGGCATACGCGGTGATCGGGCAGGCGGACTCGATTGTGATCGATCCGCATAAGCATGGCTTGCAGCCGTATGGGTGCGGATGTGTGCTGTTTCGCGATCCGGCGGAGGGGCGGTTCTACAAGCACGACTCGCCGTACACGTACTTCACGTCGAAGGAACTCCACCTGGGTGAGATCAGCCTGGAGTGCTCGCGCGCGGGAGCGGCGGCGGTGGCGCTTTGGGCGACGCAAAGGCTGCTGCCGCTTGTGCCGGGCGGGGCGTTTGCACAGGGGTTGGCGAAGGGGCGGCGCGCGGCGGTGGAGCTTGACCGGAGAGTGCGCGGCGATGCGCGGTTTGAAGGGCTTGCAGCGGGCGGTCCGGAGCTGGACATTGTGGTGTGGGCATTGCATGCAGCAGACTTTTGGAAGGCATCTGAGCAGGCGCGGAAAGTGTTCGACACATGCGCCCTTCGCGGACTGCATTTGGCGCTAGTAGAATTGCCGCGGGCATGGTTTGGGTTTGGGCCGTGCAGCCGCGACGAGAACGACTCGGGCACTGTGACCTGCCTGCGGAGCGTGCTGATGAAGCCGGAGCATGAGGCGTGGATGGGCGAGATTTGGGAGCGGCTGAGCGGTGCGTGCTGTGAGGTTGTAGGGACCTGAGAACGGCGGTTGTAGTCGGAGGATCAGAGGCTGGCAAGAAAACGTTATCATTGACAAGCCGGCAGTTGCGGTTTTTCGTGCGAGGTTAGCGTTTGCGCTATCCCAGGTCTCAAAATCGAGACCTGGGGCACCCAACGGTTTTGAGAGCATGAATTCGAGAAGGGGTTGAGAAAGATGCACGATCCATCAGTATTTCGCTCGATGCACCGTGACCGCTTTGGCGCGGAGCCGGCGATCTTTGTGGGGCCAGGGCGCGTGAACCTGATCGGCGAGCACACCGATTATGCCGAGGGCTTTGTGATGCCGGCGGCGATCAACTTTGCCACGCTGGCGGGGATTTCGCCGCGAACGGATGGCAAGATCGTGATTTACTCAGAGAACTACGGCGAGGAGAAGGCGTTCGACTTGGCGGCGCTGCCAGCGAAGGGGAACAAGCACTGGACCGACTACCCGATGGGGGTGGTGTCGATCCTCAAGGGCGAGGGGCACAAGATTCCCGCATTCAGCCTCAGCATTTGGAGCGATGTGCCGCTAGCGTCGGGGCTCTCAAGCTCGGCGGCGCTGGAGGTGGCGACAGCGATTGCAGTGCTGGACCTGATTGGCGCGACCTATCCGGGGCCCGTGCTGGCGCGGCTTTGCCAGCGGGCGGAGAACGAGTTTGTGGGCGCGAACTGCGGGATCATGGACCAGTTCATCAGCGTGAATGGGAAGGAGAACCACGCGCTGCTGCTTGACTGCCGCGACCTGAGCTACAAGCTGGCGCCGATTCCCGACCACGTGGCGCTGGTGATCGCCAACACGATGGTAAAGCACTCGGTGGCGGGAGGAGATTATCCGACGCGGCGGCGCGAGTCGGAGGCGGCATGCGCGGTGATCGCGAGCCATAGGCCGGGCGTGCCGTTCCTGCGCGACGCGACGCTCGCGGACCTCGAAAAGTGGGGCCACGAGATGGAGCCGAAGAGCTTGATGCGAGCCAAACATGTGATCAGCGAGGACTTACGCACCGTGGCGGCGTGCGAGGCGCTGCTCAAGGGCGACATGAAGGAGCTGGGACGCCTGATGGCCGAGGCGCATCGAAGCTATAGTCAGGATTTCGAGGGAAGTTGCGCGGAGGCCGACGCGATGGTGGAGCTGGCGCAGGATCTTCCCGGGCTGATCGGGGCGCGGCTGACGGGCGGAGGGTTTGGCGGCTGCACGATTAATTTAGTCGAGCAGAACGAAGCGGCCAGGTTTGCCGAGGCGCTGGGTGTTCGTTATGCGGCGCGGACGGGAATCACTCCGCAGATTCACATTTGCCATGCATCGGGAGGGGCGCACAGGCTTGAATAGGGCAGCGGAGCTAGCGGTGTTGGCGGCGCTAGTCCAGTGAGCGGGCAAAGACGAACGGAATTCGAATCGGATTTGAAATCATTTATCTCGCTGGGTGAAAACCTTCAAGTAACTGACACGAAAGAACCATATTCGCAACCGGGTCGAGATATTCTCCGGCGGGGATTCCTTGCTAAACTTGTGTGGTATTTGCCCCGATGAAATAGGCAACTGTTCCAACCCTGCCGGGTTCGATTGGTTTCGGGGCGGATACGCTGTGCCGGCCTGTTCGCCGGAAAGAAAAGATATGGAACCTACTCCCTCGAAGTCTTCGCTGCACGAGACAATTCCCGGAACCGGCCTGGTGGCCTACTTCTGCATGGAAGTTGCGATCCGTCCGGAGATGCCCACGTTTTCGGGCGGGCTCGGAGTTCTGGCCGGGGATACGCTGCGTTCGGCGGCGGACCTGGGCATTCCGCTGGCGGCGTTTACGCTGCTGCACCGGAAGGGGTACTTCCAGCAGCATCTGGATCCGCAAGGTGCGCAGACCGAAGAGGTGCAACCATGGAACCCGGCGGACTACTGCGCGGAAGAAGCGGCGCGGGTGACGGTGGCGGTGGAAGGCCGCACGGTCACGGTGCGTGCCTGGCGGTATGACCTGACCGGGCAGTTCGGGCATGTGGTGCCGATCTATCTGCTGGACACAGATCTGGATGACAACTCGGGTTGGGACCGAGGCCTGACGGACCACTTGTATGGCGGGGACACGAACTACCGCTTGCAGCAGGAGATTGTGCTGGGAATGGGCGGCGTGCGCATGGCGCATGCGCTGGGGCTGCGCATCAACGTGTACCACATGAATGAGGGCCACGCGGCGCTGCTGACGCTGGCGCTGCTGGAAAGCCAGTTGGGCGGGGGGCCGCAGGGCGCGGCGACAGATTCGGACATTGAGGTAGTGCGGCGGAGATGCGTGTTCACGACGCACACTCCGGTGTCGGCGGGACACGACCGGTTTTCGACCGAGCAGGCGATTCGCATTTTGGGCGGGGAGCGGACGGCGCGCCTGGAAAAGCTGGGATGCTTCAATGAAGGATTGCTGAACATGACGCTGCTGGCACTGAAATTCTCGCGCTATGCAAACGGCGTGGCGATGCAACACGGCAAGGTGTCGCGGGCGATGTTCCCGGAATTTTCGATAAGCTCGATCACGAATGGCGTGCACGCGCCGACATGGATCAGCGAGCCGGTGCAGCGGATGCTGGACGAACATGTTCCCGCATGGCGGCGCGACAATCTGTATCTGCGCAACGCGATCGACGTGCCTGAAACGGAGATGCTGACGGCGCACGCGCGAGCCAAGGAAGAGCTGCTGGCGGAGGTGGGTTCGCGGACGGGGCTGGTGCTGAATCCCAAGGTGCTGACGCTGGGGTTTGCGCGACGCGCGGCGACGTATAAGCGGGCGACTCTGCTGTTTACCGATGAAGAGCGGCTGAACGAGATCGCGGCGAAGGCCGGTGGCTTGCAGATCCTGTATGCCGGCAAGGCGCATCCGCAGGATGAGCCGGGGAAGGCGCTGATCCAGCAGGTGGTGGCCGAGGCGGGCAAGCTTTCGAGCAGCGATCTGCGGATTGTGTATCTCGAAAACTATGCGTGGGACCTCGGCGCTCAGCTGACGGCGGGCGTGGATGTGTGGGTGAATACGCCAAAAAGGCCGTATGAGGCATCGGGCACAAGCGGAATGAAGGCGGCGATGAACGGCGTGCCCAGCCTGTCGATTCTGGATGGATGGTGGATCGAAGGGTGCATCGAGGGCTTTACCGGATGGGCGATTGAGGACGGAGCCAATGACGCCGAGGAGGCGAACTCGCTTTACACCAAGCTGGAGACGGCGGTGGTTCCGCTTTACCGCGACGCGCCGGAGAAGTGGGCGCGGCTGATGCGGACGACGCTGGCGTACAACGGGTCGTACTTCAACACCAACCGCATGGTGAAACAGTACGTGCGCAACGCGTACTATCCGGAGCGGCCCGCTGAGACCGCGAAGGTGGAAGAAGAGGCGTTTGCGGACTGACAAAGACAGTGGTTAGTGGTTAGTGATCAGTGGTCAGTTGTTTAGAGCCTGTAATGACTTTCGCGCGTCGAGCGGGAGTTGTTGCAGGCTCTAAAGCTTTCTGCGCAGAAACTCGAATATCCCGTAGCCGATGATGGCGCTGACGATGGCGATGAGGAAGTTGGTGGGCGTGACGATGTCGCCGAGGGCAAATGCAAACGTCTTATTCTGGCCGTTGACGCCTGTGAACTCGCCCATGAGCAGATTCGAATAAAAGAGGAAGACGATAAACGCGACCTCGACCAGTGCTCGCCAGTAGGGCTTGATCCGGGGAGGTGGAGTGAGCGGCATCATGGAGCGATGATAGCGGCGAGGTTGCGTGAGGCCAAGCGAAATCGGACGGTCGACTCGGCGTCGCCCTCGCGCGCAGCGCGTCGTTGAAAGCCATAACGCCTATAATCTCCCTGACGTGCTTCATCGAAATGCAATGCGGTCGTGGTGGGTGCGGCGGATTGGCGCCGGCGCGGCAATGACGTTTTTTTGTGCATTGTTTGCCTCGGTTTGCGTGTGGGGGCAGGCGAGCACGGAGGCTTCAGGCGGTGACGGAGCGGGCTCTGGGGCCGGCGGATCGCGAGTCCTGCTGGTGCTGCCGTTCGACAACCGGACGGGGCAGCCGAACCTGGAGTGGATGCGCGAGGCGGCGGCGGAGATTCTGAGCACGCGCTTTGCTTCGGCGGGGTTTCAGCCGACGAGCCGCGCCGACCGCATGTACGCGCTTGACCATCTGGGGCTGCCACAAGGCTTTCAGCCTTCACGGGCGAGCGCGATCAAACTGGCGCAGACGCTGGACGCCGATTCGATCGTGGTGGGCAGCTATACCACCGACGGAAACGGGATTGTGGCCGTGGCGACGCTGGTGGACGTGCCCGAGTTGCGCATGCTGCCGGAGGTGAGCGCGCGCGGCGAGATGAAGGACATGATCGCCGTGTTCGGCGAGCTGGCGTGGAAACTGACCAGGCAGCTTGATCCCAACTTCAACGTGGCCGAGCAGACGTTTGCGGCCGCGGGGAACGGGATTCCGCTGACTGCGTTCGAGCAGTACATTCGCGGCATCACGGAGCCGGACCAGGCGGAGCGCTTGCGGCACCTGCAAACTGCGGTGAAGCTGAGCCCTGGATTCGGGCAGGCGTGGATGGCGCTGGGCCGCGAAGACTACAAAGGACAGCAGTACCAAGACGCGGCCGAGGCCTTCGCCAAGGTGGATCACAATGGGCCGGACGGGCTCGAAGCGGGCTTCTACCGCGGTCTGTCGCTGATGTTTTCCGGCGACTATCCGCACGCCGAGGAGGCGTTTGCGGATGTGGCGCGCGTGTTGCCGCTGGCCGAGGTAGTGAACAACGAAGGCGTGGCGCAGAGCCGGCAGGGCAAGGATGGGATATCGCTGTTTATTCAGGCGGCGGCGGCCGATCCCAACGCGGCGGATTACCACTTCAACCTGGCGGTGAGCCTGAAGCGCGAAGGGAATCTTCCCGGAGCATTGAACGAGCTGGCGCAGTGCCTGAAATTGCGCCCGAACGACAGCGAGGCGCAGGCGCTGGATGAGGCATGGAAAGGAAAGCCTGAATCGGCGGGAACGAACGGAGCGGGCGGCGCCGCTCCGAACCTCGATCCGCTGGAACGGATTGTGCGCACCTTCGATGAATCGGCATTCCGGCAGGCAGCGGCGATGCTGGACCAGATGAATGCCGGGCGGCTGGCTTCACTTACGCCTCGCGAGCGGGCAAAAACGCTGTGTTCACAGGCGAAGAGCTTTCTGGACCGTGGGCTGTTGCCGGAAGCGGAGCGGCGCTATCAGGATGCCGTCGCCGCCGATAGCTCAAGCGCACAGGCGCACGCAGGGCTGGCCCAAGTACGCGAGCGCAGCGGCGATGCCGATGAAGCGCGCAAGGAGGCTCACGAAGCGCTGGAATTGGGGCCTTCGGCCGATGCGTATCTTGTGCTGGCGCAACTGGACTTGACGGCGGGGTCATTGGAGGAGGCCAATACTGAAGTTGGAGATGCGCTGAAGCTCGATCCAGCGAATCGGGCGGCGCAGGATCTGATGCGGCAGATTGAAGCGAAGAGGGGAAGATAGGAAAGATAGTGGTCAGTGATCAGTGGTCAGTCTTTCGTGCTGGGTAGCGGTTCGTGCTATTCCCGGTTTATAGAATTGAAGGCTTTGCCACACTGACCTCGGACAACCAAGTTCATGTTCCCGTTGCAAAGAGGGGAGCCATGGAACAGATTGTTGCGAAGGGCCGCATTGCCGTCGGGGCGATCGCGGCAGCTTTATGGATTTTTCTTGGATTTGGATTGGGAGTTTCTGCTTTCGCGCAGGGACCGGTGGTGGACAAACTGGTTCTGGATGAAACGATTCAGCCGGTGAGCGCGGATGAGGTGACGAGAGCCCTCGATCGAGCCAACAGC
This sequence comes from Occallatibacter sp., assembly GCA_049517515.1. GTDB lineage: Bacteria > Acidobacteriota > Terriglobia > Terriglobales > Acidobacteriaceae > Telmatobacter. The sequence goes on along the minus strand of JBEKSA010000004.1, from coordinate 153,503 downwards.
GACGGGGCCAGCGCACTGCTGATCGAGATGAATACTCCGGGCGGGCTGCTGGATTCGATGCGCGACATCGTGGGCGGAATTCTGCGCTCTCGCGTGCCGGTGATTGTGTATGTGGGTCCATCGGGCGCGCGCGCGGGTTCGGCGGGGTTCTTCATTCTGGAATCGGCGGACGTGGCCGCCATGGCCCCGGGCACTGAGGCCGGCGCCGCTCATCCGGTGTTTGAGTTTGGCGGGCAGCCCGACAACACTGAAATGCAAAAGGTGGAGAACGACGCCGAGGCCTTTCTCCGCTCGTATGTGACCAAGCGGAACCGGAACACGGATGCGGCGGTGGCAGCGGTGCAATCGTCGCATTCGTACACGGCGGAGGAATCGCTGAACCAGCACCTGATCGACCTGATCGCCAATAGCGATACGGAACTGCTGAAAGCGCTCGACGGGCGCGAGATCACGCGCATGGACGGATCGAAGGTGACGCTGCATCTGGCCGCCGCGCGCGTTCAATTGCTGCGCAAGTCGCTGCGTGACGGCCTGCTGGGGTGGCTCGTGGACCCGAACATCGCGCTTCTCTTGTTGGTGGGCGGGGCGCTTTTGATTTATCTCGAATTCAACGCGCCGGGCACGATTGTTCCCGGGGCGCTGGGCACGCTGATGGTGCTGCTTGCGATCTTTGCGCTTAACCTGCTGCCGATCCGGTACACCGCCGTGCTGCTGCTGCTGGCGGCGATGGTTCTGCTACTGCTTGAGGCCAAGTTTGGCGGCCACGGCGCTTTGGCCATCGCGGGGATCGTGTGCCTGACGTTTGGAACGCTGACGCTGGTGGCGGCGCCGGTACCGGAGATGGGGATCAGCCCGCTGGTTGCGATCGCGGTGAGCGCGACGTTCGGCGCGATCACGGTATTTCTGGTGCGGCTGGTAGTGCGCGCGCGACAAAGAAAAGCTCGCATCGGCGCTGACGCGATGGTGGGCTGCCCGGCAACTGCAATGGAGGCGCTGGCTCCGCAGGGACATGTGCTGGTGGAAGGAGAGATTTGGCTGGCGGTGGCGAGCGCGCCCGTGGCCAAGGGAGCGGCGCTGCGCGTGACGGGGCACAACCAGATGCTGCTGCAAGTAGAACCGGTGGCGGTGCCAGCGAACAGGGCACAATAGACTGTTCCTCTCGTGCGGCAGTGGGATCTGAAGGATCCCACCCCGGTCGTCGTTCGGATTTGCCGGGATGGAGCCCCGATTTCGCGGTGGGCGGAGCTGGGAGATTGCGACTTGTGGTCTGCCGCACGCTGTTCAAACGTGCACAGGCGGCGTGCGATCGGCTGGAGTACAATCCCTGCTGTGTAGCGAAAGGAAGTTCCCATGTCCTTCGGTGATTTGTCGATTCCCACGCTGGTTATCATTGCTATCGTCGTCCTCTACCTGCTGAACTCCATCAAGATCCTGCGGGAATACGAGCGAGGCGTCATCTTCCGGCTGGGCCGCGTGCTGGGAGCACCGAAGGGGCCTGGCATCATCCTGGTCTTCCGGCCGATCGACCAAATCGTGCGCATCTCCCTGCGCCAGGAGGTCCTCGAGGTTCCGCCCCAGGACGTGATCACGCGTGACAACGTCACCATCAAAGTGAATGCGGTAGTGACGCTCTACGTAGTGGATCCGAATGCGGCTGCCATCAAGGTGAACAACTACGTCTATCAGACGTCGCAACTGGCGCAGACCACGCTGCGCACGGTGCTTGGCGAAGTGGAGCTGGACGAGCTGCTGAGCCACCGGGACAAGCTGAACATTCGCATTCAGTCGATCATGGATCAGCGCACGGAGCCGTTCGGGGTGAAGGTAGTGAGCGTGGAAGTGAAGCAGGTGGATCTGCCGGAGCAGATGCAGCGCGCTATGGCGAAGCAGGCCGAGGCGGAGCGCGAAAAGCGCTCGAAGATCATCCATGCCGAGGGCGAGTTCAGCGCCGCGCAAAGGCTGGTGGACGCCGCGGCACTGCTGGCGACCGAGCCCATCACCATTCAATTGCGCTACCTGCAGACGCTGACGGAGATCGGCGTGGAGAAGAACACAACGATCGTGTTCCCGCTGCCGATTGAGATGATGCCGTTGATGACCAAGCTGGGCGCAGCAGCAAAGGCGGCGGCGGAAAAGCCGTAATAACGAGCCTGTTGCCGGGAGCCTGTTGCTTGTAGCTCCCGTTCTCGGCTACTGGCTACAGGCTACCGGCGCAGTTCGCTTTTGCTTGCTCTGTCGGCGTGGGTCGCAGGACTCGGCAAATGCTGGAAAATCGCAGTCAGTTCGTTGGGCGGTCGATGCGGGGATATTTTGACAATGGAGAGCCGGAAGGCGAGGAACCCGAGGAGCGCGGGCACGACACCGAGCTGACGCTCGGGTGGGGCGCGCTGCTCACGATCGTCTTCGGCTTCGTGTTGGTGTGCGGGTTGTGCTTCGGGCTGGGATACCTGGTGGGGCATCACGGTTCAGCAGGGGCGCCGTCGACGGCCGCGCAGCCCGCCGCGGCAACGGCCGCTCCCGACCAGGAGCCGTTGCAGGGGAACGGCTCGATTCCAAAGCCTTCAGCGGACGCACAGGCTCCGGCGCCACCAGTTTCGCCGGCAAGTGACGGCGCAACGACACCTGGCGCGGATGGCGGCGCGAATCCAGCGACTGCGAAGCAGGGGCCAGCGGCGGCTGGGCAAACTGGCCCGCCTGCAAGTTCGCCGACCAGCGCGCCAGCGGCTGCCGCGCCGACTCCGCCAAAGTCACCGGTGCAGCCGGCTTTCCCCGCGGCTGGAAACGGATCGCCAGGCGGATCGCCTGCCGCCGCGCCCACGGTCCGGCCAGCGTTGCCGGGAGCTACGGGCCAATTCATGGTGCAGGTTGCCGCGGTGTCTCATCAGGAAGACGCCGATGTGCTGGTTGGTGCGCTGCGCAAGCGAGGCTATGCGGTCACGGCGCGGCGCGAGCCGTCGGATGGGCTGATTCATGTGCGCATCGGGCCGTTTGCGACGCACGACGAAGCTAACCGCATGTGCACGCGGCTGCTCGACGACGGGTATAACGCGATTGTGCAGCCGTGAAGACAGTTGCCAGTGATCAATGGTCAGTTGGTTTGTGCGAAGTTGAGGATCATGCTGCAACGGGTTGGGAAACACGGCATCCCCTCTTTTGTTCAGTTTAGCTACGCATCCATTCGGGCAGTGCGGAGGCCATTGCGGCGCGCACGGCTTCCGACAGCTCGTCGCGAGTGGCATAACTGGCGGGGTCAATGGGCGGGTGAAAGACGATGTGCGCCACGCCGGGGTGGATGCGTTTGCTGTTCACGGGAAGAATCTTCTCACTTCCGAAAATTGAGACCGGAATGCAGGGCGCGCCCGAGTCTTTCGCGAGATAGAATGGGCCCTTTTTGAAGGGCAGCATGCGGCCGTCAGGCGAGCGCATGCCCTCAACGAATGTTGTGATGTGCAATCCGCTGGTAAGGACGCGCTCTGCGTCGGCGACAGCGAGCTGTGCTTCCGTCGCGTCACCGGTGCGATCAACGGGAATGAAGTCGGCGAGCTTAAAGGCGTAGCCGAGGATGGGGATTTTCATGAGCGGGCGCTTGAGGAAGACCACGGTGCGGCTGGGAAGATGCGACATCAGAGCCGGAGCATCGAGGTTGGAGATGTGGTTGGCCATGAAGATACAGGCACGGCCAGCGGGGATGTTCTCGCGGCCTTCAATGCGCAGACGGATGCCGGCCACGCGGATGGCAACACGAGCGATCCAGGAGCCGGCAGCGTAGAGCGGACCGACGTTGCCGGTGAGAAGCGTAAAAGGGATGAAGATGACCGCCGAGGGAAGGGCCAGGACGACGATAGTGACGAAGACGAGGAGCGAGACGATCATGGGCGGCGAGGATGGGTCTGCAAAAGTGAGTATCGCATTCAGAGTGGTCAGTGGTCAGTGATCGGTGGTCAGTTTCCTTCGTCCTGGGTCGTGGGTTCGTGCGCGAGCAAGGCTTTGGGAACTAGGTGCGCATCCATTCGGGGAGGCCGGAGGCGATGGCGCAGCGGACAGCGCGCATGAGCTCGTCGCGCGTGGCGAATGCGGCGGGGTCGATGGGCTCGTGGAAGATGACGTGGGCTTGGCCGGGATGGATGCGCTGGCTGCCCTTTCGCAGGATGGTTTCTGTGCCGTAGATGGAGACGGGAACGCACGGCGCGCCCGCGGCCATAGCGAGAAAGAACGGGCCTTTCTTGAAGGCCAGCATGCGGCCGTCGGGCGAGCGGGTGCCTTCAACAAATGTGGTGATGTGGACGCCTTTCGCAAGAACGCGCTGGGCCTCGGCAACGCTGCGCTGCGCGTCGGCAGGGTTGCCGCTGCGATCGACGGCAATGAACTCGCCCTGGCGAAAGCCGGTGCCGAGGATCGGCAGATTCATGAGAGACCGCTTCATGAAGGCGGAGGTCCGTCCGGGAATGAGCGAGATGAGCGCTGGCGGGTCGAGATTGGAGACGTGGTTGGACATGAAGATGCATGCGCGGCCGCGGGAGATGCGGTCGAGGCCTTCGACGCTGAAGCGCACACCGGCAAGGCGGCAACTCGAGGAGAGCATGAAGCGCGTGGCCTTGTAGAGCGGAAGCACGTTGCCGGTGATCCAGCACCAGGGAATGAAGAGAAGTGACGAGGGGATTCCCAGGACGACCATGTTGCTGATGAAGATGAGCGACCAGATCATGCGTGACCCTTGTTCTTAGGTTGCGGCGGCAAAGCGCTCGCGCAAACGCGCAGGGAGTTTCTGGTAAATGCCGTCGAAGCCGCCATTGGAGAGAATGGCGACAACATCGCCGGAAGCGAGCTGCGGCGTGAGGGCAGCGACGATGGTATTGGCGTCGGCGAGGAGCTCGGCGGGCGTGCCTGCGGAGTTGAGGGCGCGGACGACTTCTTCAGGGTGCAGGCGCTCGTGCTCTGGAATGCGCTCCTGCTGAAAGACGGCGGCGAGGATGACGCGATCGGCGAACAAGAGGCTCTTAACGAGATCGGGCGCGAGGACCTTGCGGCGAAGCGTGTTGGAGCGCGGCTCAAGAATGGCCCACAAGCGCGCGCCGGGGTAGATGGCGCGCAGTGCCCGCAGGGTTTCGCGAATCGCCGTGGGATGATGAGCGAAGTCCTCGATGAGAGTGATGCCGTTGATTTCTGTGCGGACCTCCAGGCGGCGCTTGACGCTCTTAAAAGTTGAAAGTGCCTCGGCGATTGCGGCTGTGGGAATGCCGGCAGCGGCGGCAAGGGCAGCGGCGGCCGTCGCGTTAAGGGCGTTGTGCTCGCCGGCGAGATGCATGTTGAAGTCGGCCCACGCGACGCCGGAGCGGAGAACTTCCCAGCGCATGCGGCTGGATTCGTAGCGAAGATTGCGGATGCGCCAATTGGCGGCTTCGGTAAATCCGTAGCGCTCGACGGGACAAAATGCGTGGCTCACGCATTCGGTCACGTTGGGGCTGCCGTCGTAGGCGACGATGAGACCGCGGCGCGGGACGAGATTGACTAGACGCTTGAAAGCAATCTTGACCGCTTCGAGATCGGCGTAGATGTCGGCGTGATCGAACTCGACGTGAGTGAGAATGAGCGCCGCGGGAAAGTAGTGGAGGAATTTCGGGCCCTTGTCGAAGAACGCGGTGTCGTACTCGTCGCCCTCGAGGATGAAGTTGCGCGTGGGGCGGAGCTGGAAGCTGGAGCCGAAGTTCTCTGCGACGCCGCCGATGAGAAACGAGGGCTCAAGCGAGGAATCTTTGCGCGCTGCGACCTGGTAGATCCATGCAAGCATGCTCGTAGTCGTGGTTTTGCCGTGAGTTCCGGCGACGACGAGGGATTCGCGGCCGGAGAGGAACTCTTCGCGCAGGAGCGCGGCCATGGAGGTGAAGGGAATGCGGTCGTCGAGCACGCGCTCGATTTCGGGGTTGCCGCGGGAGAGCGCGTTGCCGATGACAACGAGGCCGGGCACGGGATCAAGATTGGATTCGCTGTAAGGCTCGAGGATGGGGATGCCGAGCGAACAAAGCAGATCGCTCATGGGCGGATAGGCGGCCTTGTCGGAACCGGTGATGCGGTGGCCCCGGAGCTGGAGCAGGCCGGCGAGCGAGGCCATGGCGGTGCCGCAGATGCCGATAAGGTGGATGTGGCGCGGAGATGCGGTCACTTCTTCACCGCCGGTTCGAGGATTTGGAGGCAAGCTTTATCGCCAACGGCGAGTTCGGCTTGGACGCCGAATGTGAGGGTGACGTTCTCGCGGGACACGTGGCCGCTGCGCAGTCCGATGGCGATGGGCACATCGAGACCGTCGAGTGCATTGAGAATGGCTTCTTCGAGCAGGGACTGCGGGGCTGCGGGCGAGGCGCAATCGAGCATCTCGCCGAAGACGATGCCGCGAATGCCTTCGAGCTTTCCAGCTTTGCGCAGTTGCCAGAGCATGCGATCGATCTGGTAGGGCTTGGCACCCATGTCTTCAAGAAACAGCAGAGTGCCCTCGGTGCTGGGCTCCCACGGTGTGCCGAGAAGCGAAACGAGAATGCTGAGGCAGCCGCCATAGAGAGTGCCGCGCGCGGTGGCTGGCGACGCAGCGGGCTTGAGCGTACGGAGGCCTTCGGCGGCGCCGACGCTGTAGAGCTCTCCAGCAAGTGCGGCGCGAAAACTTTCAAGATGCACGCCGTTAGGGAGATAGAAATCGGCGGCGAGCATGGGGCCGTGAAAGACAGGCAGGCCGAGTTCGTCGAGCAGGTGGAGCTGAATGCCGGTCAGGTCGCTGTAGGCGAAGAAGGGCTTGGGGCACGCGGCGATGGTTTCAAGATCGAGGCTATCAAGCAGGTAGTTCGATCCATAGCCGCCGCGAATACAAATGACGGCAGCGGTGTCAGGGGCAGCGAAGGCTGCGTGCAAATCGGCGAGACGCTCGAGAGGAGATCCGGCGAAATAGAGCGGCTCGCGCAAAAGCGCATTGGCCGCGAATTGCGGCACATGGCCCAGCGAGCGAAGGGCAGCGATTCCGCCTTCGACGCGCTCAGGCTTGGCTGGAGACGCCGGCGCGACGATGCTGATGGCAGCATCCGGCGCGACGGGCGGTGGCTTGAGCAGGGCCTTCATTTCACCACGCCTCCCCTCGGGCGATGAGCGCAGCGGGCCCGGTGAGATACAGTTCGGTGCCGGGGCCATCCCAGGCAACGGTCTGCGCGCCACCCGGCGCAACAACTCTAAGCGGTGAAGTGCAGCCCTTGAAGGCGAGAGCTGCCGTGGCTGCGGCAGAGGTGCCGGTGCCCGACGAAGTCGTGGAGCCCACGCCGCGCTCGAAGATACGAATCTCGATCTGGCTCGGGCTCACGATGCGGAGAAACTCGACGTTTGTCTTGTTGGGGAAGTCGGGATGGACGCAGACCTCGGCGCCGATTTCCTGCCAGGATTTTCCGGCGACGGTGAACTCGGGATTGTCCACCTCGACGACAAAGTGCGGATTGCCGATGGAGACCTCGATGCTCTTGATCTTCGCGCCTCCCGTGAGTTCGACCGCACGCGGGGAAATCCGGGGCACGCCCATTGCGGTGGTGACTTCCACGGTGAAGTCGTCGTGATTGCGGACGGCGTCAATGCGGCAGACGCGGAGGCCGGCATCGGTGGTAATTTCAAGCGTGTCGCCAACCTGGGAGCCGAGTGCGTCGGCCATCCACGCCGCGACGCAGCGCGTGCCGTTGCCGCTGATCTCGGCGATGGAGCCGTCGGCGTTGTGAAGGCGGATGCGGCCCGCTTTGGGACCGGTCCAGCTGAAAAACTCAATGCCGTCGGCCCCAATGCCGGTGTTGCGCTGGCAGAGGCGGCGCGTGAGGGCTGCGGGATCGTGGCCCGCCCCGGCTTCTTCAGTCACGATGAGGAAATCGTTGCCGCAGGCATGAGCTTTGGTGAAGGGGATCAATCTTCCTCCGGACCGTGGACTTAGAGCGGCGCGCCGAGCGGACGAACGAGTTGTGCGGCTGCGAAAATCACGGTGGTTCCCAGCCCGATGCTAACACCGCTGCGAGCGGGGTGTTGAGAGCATTTTCGGAATACACGTAGACTTCCTAAGTGTATTGATATGTGGCTTTTTCTTGAGGAAAAAGCCACTTGAGTGTGTGCTTTCGGTCAACAGCAATTCCGAAAATGCTGTAGCCAGATTGCGGAGACGTGCCGACTGATGCAAGAGCGTGCACTTAGAAGGAAACATGAGAGCGATCGAGCCACTTGGTGGAGGCATAAATCGCGGCCGATGGCTGATCTTTGGCGGTAAAACTTCCCATCAAGGTGAGGTCGGCGAGATGCGCTTTGACGGCCTTATCCACCTCGTCGCCGTCGAAAGCGACGATGATGGCGGCGTTGCTGGCAGGCGCTGCGAGTGCGGAGCGATAGATTCCGAGGTCGCTCTCGTTGATGGTCTGGCGGAGAGGAATGCCAGTGAAGGCAACAATCTCAGGGTAGAGGGATGTGTTCATGAGCACGGGCGCGTGCGGGTCGAGAATGAGCAACGACTGCAGAGCCGGCGGAATGGCATCGTCGTACGGCCGGCGCGCGACGGCGTTCTTGGCGCCTTCGACGTAGACGATGGGATCGGAGCGCAACAGAGTAAAGGCATTGAGGCAAGCGAGAGCCAGGAACAGTGCGAACGCGATCTTAGGAAGGACGACAGCGACGCTCGGGAGCTTGATGCGGCGGAGTCCGCCGGCAATTAATTGAGACGCGAAGCCGATGCCAAGCGCGAGAGCAGGCAGAAGCTCAAGGCCATAGCGCGTGTTGTACCAGGTGTAGGGCCACCAGGCGGGAAAAAAGATGGGGACCGAGCCGTAGGCGACGGACCACGCGTAAAAAGGGACGGGCAGCCACAGCAGGAATGTCCAGGCCAGAGCGCGGCGGCGAGCGGCGGATTTTTCGATGAGCCAGGCGGCGCCGGTTCCGAGCGCGGCACTGGCGAGGACGATGTTGCCCCAGACATTGCCCCAACCGGGAGCGGCAACCGAGTCGAGCTCGGAGACCTTGAGGTAGTAGAGAAGCGCAACCCAGGGGCTTTGCCAGCCGGGATGCGGCAGCGATCCAGGCGCGGCAGTGCGGAGCTCGATAGCTCTCGCGGAGAACGGGCCGCGCGCGAAGTAGAGCCAGTCGCCAAAACAGACGGAGTTATAGAGGAACCAGAGGAGCGGCGCTGCAACGATGGCGAAGCTGGCCAGCCAAAACGCAGGCGCAGCGAGGCGCCTGCGCTCGCCCTTGGCCGCGTGGCGGAGCAGTGTGACCGCAACGCTGCTCCAGACGATGAGGGCGATGATCCAGCCGTCGTAGCGGGTAAAGATGGCGGCGACGAGAGCGGTTGCGATGCAGGCCTGGAGGCGCGCGGAGGGAGCCGGGCGCTGCTCCGAGGTGGCGGCTGCAGTTTCGCCGTCGATTGCGGCGCGCCATTCTACAAGCCAGACCACGATCCAAATGAATTCGCAAAGAAAGATCGGCTCGGTCATGGCGGTGGTCTGCAGGTAAAGGAGATTGGGGTTGAGGGCGAAGAAAACGAGTGCGAGAGCGGCAGGCGCGGAGTCGATCCAGTTCCGCGCCAGGCGATGGATGCCGGCGCAGGAGGCAATGTAGGAAAGCGAGGATGGAATGATTGCGGCGAGGCCGGTAGCCCACCAGAAGTAACTCTGCACGAAGGGCAGAAGAAGAATGTGCGGGAGCGGCAGCCACACCGAGCCGAGCTCGGAGAAGCGCGGCGTGCGGGAATCGAAGACGCGGCGCGCGATGTGCAGGTGAGCGACGGCGTCGCCGTAGTTGAGCATCGCGCCGTGATGCCAGCTCCAGAGGATGGCGGCAGTTGCGGCGGCCATCGAGAAGGCCAGAACGGCCCAACCTTCTGCATTCGAGATGCTCTTCTCAGTCAAGGTGCGTCAGCTCGCGAAACACGTTGAAGCGCGCGTCGATCTCAGGGCGCGAGATCTGCTGCAGGCGCTCCGTGCCGAAGCGCTCGCAGGCGTAGGAGCCCATAACTCCGCCGTAAAACATGGCGTGGCGCCAGGAGGCGGGCGTGAGCTCGGGCTGCGAAGCGAGATAACCGAAGAAGCCGCCGGCAAAGCTGTCGCCCGCGCCGGTTGGATCGATGACCTCTTTGAGCGGAAGAGCCGGAGCCCTGAAGGTGCGGAGCTCCTCCCCTTTACCTTTCGGATTTGAGCTGTGGAATAACGTCGCGCCGTACTCGCCGTGCTTGACGACCAAAGCCCGGGGCCCGAGAGCGATGACGCCGCGCGCGGCCTGCACCAGGTTGTTGTTGCCGGCCAGCATGCGGGCCTCGGTGTCGTTGATCAGCAGGACGTCGAGACCCTCGAGAACTTCGAGGAGGGCCGTACGATGGTCCTTGATCCAGTAATTCATGGTGTCGCCGGCAACGAGCTTGACGCCCGGCATGGCGTCGCGGACACGGCGTTGAAGAACGGGGTCGATGTTGGCAAGGAAGAGAAACTCCGAGTCGCGGTAGGCGTCGGGGATTTTGGGCTCGAACGATGCGAAGACGTTGAGTTCGGTCGAGTGAGTCTTCGCCTCGTTGATGTTCTCAAGGTAAGAGCCTTCCCAGAAGAAGCTTTTGCCGGCGGTGTGTTCAATGCCGCGCGTATCGATGTTGCGTGCGGCAAAAACAGCCTCCTGCTTACGACCGAAGTCCTCGCCGACGACAGCGATGACGCGAACGCTGGTAAAGAAGCTGGCGGCAAGCGAAAAATAGGTGGCGGCGCCGCCGAGGCAGCGCTCGCGGCGTCCGGCAGGAGTTTCGATGGAATCGTAAGCCACGCTGCCGACTACGGTGATGGACATGGGTTGGTCTTCCTCAAATGTAAGGTTAGCAAGTTGGCGGGGCTAGCGGAGTTGGCGGAGTTAGCGGAGTTCGATTCGGTTAAGAAGCTTCGGCTAACACCGCTTTGGCCTACCAGCCCAGGTATTTGCCGAAGAGCAGCTTCAGGCGCTCTTTGGCGGCTGCAGGAATGGCGTCAGGCTGCGTGAGCACGGCGTATTTTGCGGCCGAGACGCACGGGCAGGTGCGCTCGCGAGGCATGGCGGCGACAGCGGCCCTGACGACTTTGGCTGCGTTGTCGGCGTTCTTGTGCAGCACAGCGACGATCTCCTCGACGGTGACGGCGTCGTGGCCCTCGCGCCAGCAGTCGTAGTCGGTGACCATGGCGATGGTGGCGTAGCAGATTTCGGCTTCGCGGGCGAGTTTGGCCTCTTGCAGGTTGGTCATGCCGATGACGTCGGCGCCCCAACTGCGATAGAGGTTCGACTCGGCGCGGGTGGAGAACTGCGGGCCTTCCATGCAGACGTAGGTGCCGCCGAGCTTGCCGACGACGCCGACCTTAGCGCCGGCATCGGCGGCAGCCTTGGCAACGGTCGCACAAACCGGATCGCCGAATGCGACATGGCCCACGATGCCGTCGCCGAAGAAGGTGGCGATGCGAAGAAAAGTGCGGTCAATGAACTGATCGGGAATAACGAAGTCCGTGGGCTCGTGCTCTTCCTTGAGCGAGCCGACTGCCGAGACGGAGAGGATGCGCTCGACGCCGAGTTGCTTGAAGGCATAAATGTTGGCGCGAAAGTTGAGCTCGGAGGGAAGGATGCGGTGGCCGCGGCCATGGCGCGCAAGAAAAGCGACCTTGCGGCCCTCGAGCTCGCCGAGGACAAAGGCTTCAGACGGTGAGCCGAAAGGCGTGTCGATGCGCTCCTCGTGAACGTTGGTGAAGCCGGGCATGGAGTAGAGCCCGCTGCCGCCGATGATGCCGATTTCTGCTTGAGACACTTGCTCACTCCGTTCGCGTTAGCTTCTAGCTGCTAGCTTCTAGCCTCTAGCTCTTTCGTGCAGAAACGCCGCGGCTGAAACTTTAACATTGCAAACCCGAGCACAAATGGCTAGCCGCTAGAGGCTAACAGTTAATTCCGCTGATCGATCAACCGGATCGACTCCAGAAACACGTCTCCGTCGATCGTCAAGCTGTGGGCGCTGATTTTGTCCATCGTATCCTGCGCCGTGTGGTGGTAGCTGTTGTTGGGCCCGTAGTCGAGGTCAATCACGTCGATCGACGGCACACCACGCTCAACGAAGGGCAGATGATCGTCCTCGACCGCCATCTCCTGCTGGAAGAAATAACGCTGATAGCCGAACTTTTTGGCTGCTTCGGCAACGAGCGAGACGAGCCAGGCGGTGGAACGGGTTTCGCGCTGAATGTCGAGCTCCTTGTCGCCGATCATGTCGGCGAGGAGGAAGGCCTTGATCTGGTTGAGGGTGCCGTCGCGGCCCCATTTGGCGGCGAGATGGCGGCTGCCGTAGGTGGAGTCGGAGGACGACCATTGCTCGATGGCCTCCTCGCCGTCGAAAAAGACAAGCCAGACGGAGTAGCCGGAGAGCTTCTTGCCGGGCTGGCCGGCGGCTTGGGCGCGGAGGCGATCGGCGATGGACATGAGCAGGCCGGTGGTGGATGCGCCGTCATTAGCGCCGACGAAGTTGATGTTGCGAAGCGGGTAGTTGGTTTCGTAGTGCGTGGCGAGGACGATGACGCCCGGCTTCGTGCCCGGAAAACGCACGATGAAATTGCACATGGGCACCGGACCGATGGGAGTGTCGGCGGTGAAAGTGTCCTCTTCGAGCTGGTCATGGGCGCGGAGGAAGTGGGAGCGGAGAAACTCCTCGGCTTTGACGTGGCCGGGGCCGGTGGGCCAGCGCGGACCAATGGCGGCGAACTCGCGCGCGTACTCGTAGGCGCCTGCGCCATCGAAGTGCTGGGCGGGCGCGGCGAGGGGAGTGAGAGCGAGCAGAACCGCAACGGACCTCGTCCAAAACGAGGAGGAAATCATCCCGCAGCCTCCTTTTTCTTTCTACGCGAGGGGTGGACCCACCAGGCAACGGCAATGCCAACGAGGTAGAGAGCCAGCATGGGAACAGCGTAAATGCACATGGTGCCGGGATCGGGACTGGGGCAGATGATGGCGGCAACCAGAAAAACGGCCAGAATGGCGTAGCGAATGTTCTTCCAGAGAAACTTCGGGCTGACGATTCCGAAGAGAGCCAGGAAGAAGATGAGGATCGGCAGCTCGAAGCTGACGCCGAGGCCGAGAATGATCGAGAGGAAGAAGCCCGTGTATTCCTCGATGGTGACCATGGGGTTGAATTTGCTGCCGAAGTTGATGATGAGGATCTTGAGGGCGCCGGGGAGAACGTAGAAGTAGCCGAAAGCCGCGCCGGCGAGGAACAGGCCGACGGTAGCGCTCATAAAGGGAATAACGAAACGCTTTTCTTTCTGGTAGAGGCCGGGGGCGATGAAGAGCCACACCTGATAGAGGATGAATGGCGAGGCGATAATGGCTCCGCCGATGAGCGAGACCTGGAGATAAAGGTTGAGCGGATCCATCGGGTGGGTGTAGTTGAGCTTGATGCCGAGCTTGGTGAGCGGGGCCTGCACGAAGCCATAGAGGCGCTCGTGGAAGGCGTACGCGACGATGAAGCCGATACCGAGATACAAGGCGGAGTGGACGATGCGCTTGCGCAGCTCTTCGAGGTGCTCCATGAGGCTCATGCCGGGGAGCTCGGCGCGCTCCGTGACGGCTTTCCGCGCTTTTTCGATGGCTTCCTGCGGATCAACCATGGTGGGCTGCCGGCTCCGATCGTTCGGCTTCAGGTGCTACGGTTTCAGTCGCTTTGCCGGGACGCTCTGCGGCAATCGTCTCACCGGTGGAGGGCGGCTGAATGTTCAGGATCGATGGCTCGGCTGACGGTGTGGCCTCCTGTGAGCCCTTGACCTCGGCGTCTACAGAGGGATCGGTTGTCCCGGCAGGGTAAGGGTCTTCGACTGGGGCGGAAGCGCCGGATTCCTGAGTTTCGGTGGGCGCCGGGGTTGCGGCGGCCGTCGCCTCGAGCTGCGGAGCGGACGGAGCAGCGGCCAATGCGCGCTGGCGCTCCTCCTCTTCCTTCTTGCGTCGGTCGGCTTCCTCGGCGTTGCGCAACTCCTCTTCCATCTGGAATTTGAAGTCGTTGGAGGCCTTGCGGAACTCGTACATCAGCTTGCCGAGCTGACGGCCGATTTTGGGCAGGCGCCTTGGGCCGAAGACCACCAAAGCCAGGACCATGAGGAGCAGGGTGTCCCACATCCCCAGTGTTGCGAGTTGGATTGGCGGCGGAGAACCCATGAAGGATCATGATACCTGCGCTTGCGCGGCACTCACAATTGCCATGCACTGCTTGCAGTGCGATTCAGAGCGATGGGCGGAGCGGCCGAGCCGTCGTCCTGGGCTGAGTGCGGGCTGCGCTTGTGGCGTGTATCCGGGTGCGCGGGGCTGAGCGCGATGGGTCGAAGCGACTAACCGGCCGAATAAACCCATCGAAGAACTCGACTTCGGGAGTTGTGCTGGTTTGTTCCGGTCTGCTCGGTAATCATAAAATCTGATTCAGAAAACTGCACCTCATCTGTTGCAATTCATCTGCAATTCATCTCCACTTCGCGCTACCTTTCGTCTCGGCGACAGGGTCAGTGAACGCGACGTATGCGGCGGAGGAGGGCTTCGGCGGCGCGGCGAAGTTCGCATACAATGAATGAGGGATCCTGGGATCCGCCCCGCTCAAATCCCTGAACGGCGCCCCACGCGGCCCAATGACGATGCGTTTCAACCGACTGCGAAACATCGCGCTGATTCTGTTGCTGCTGCCGATGTGCGGTCCCCGGCAGGCGGCTGCGTATTCCCTGCTCACGCATGAGCAGCTCATCGACCTCACATGGAACGACTCGATTGTTCCGTTGCTGAAGAGCCGCTATCCCAGTCTCACGCCGGCCGAGCTGGACCGCGCGCGCTCCTTCGCTTACGGCGGTTGCGTGATTCAGGACCTCGGATACTACCCCTTCGGCGACGGGTTTTTCTCGGACCTGACGCATTATGTGCGCTCTGGTGATTTTGTTCTCGCCCTCTTCCGTAACGCGCACAATGTCAACGAACTGGCCTTTGCCGTGGGCGCGGAGTCACACTACATTGGAGATTCCATTGGGCACTCGCAAGCAACGAACCGCGCCGTTGCGCTCCAGTTCCCCAAGCTGGCGGCGCGCTACGGACCAAGCGTGAACTATGCCGAGGGCCCGCACCAGCATGTGCAAGTGGAGTTTGCCTTCGACGTCGATCAGATTGCGAAGCACCGGGTGGCGCCGCTGGGATATTTGCGCCACATCGGGTTCAGGGTTCCAACCCACCAGCTTGCGCTGGCGTTCTTTGAGACGTACGGAGTGACTGAGGATTTCGGCGCCGGCGCGCGGCATAAATTCAACGTGGGCGAGTACCAGTTCGCGACTCGGAAGTTCATTCCGCGCGTGGCATACGCTGTCACGCTGATGAGGCGCGGCCATGAGACACCAGAGCCGGATACGGCCGATGCGAAAGAGATTGAAAAGGAGTCGGCCGAGGCCGCAACACTCTACGATTGGGACGCTTACCGCATGAAAGCCGGCTTCGAGACGCATCTCATCGCCGGCGTGCTCTGGGTGTTGCCCAAAGTTGGCCCGCTGTCGATGGTCGCAGTGAAGGGCCCCAGCCCAGCGGCCGAGGCTGACTACATGCACAGCCTGGTCTCAGCCACTGCGGTGCTTCGCGATCGCCTGGCCTTCTTTACGCCAACGGAAGCGGGGCAGCCACAGCCTACGAGCCTAGCAGCTTCGACAGACCCGCTGGGTCCGCTCGATCCGCAGCATCCGCTGCCCAATCGCGACCTCGACACCGGCCAAGGGGTCAAGCCTGGCGGCTATTTGCTTACCGACCAAACCTATGCAGAGCTTTTGCACCGCCTGACCCGCAACCCGAATCAACCGATTCCGCCGGGGATCAAGAGCGATGTGCAGGCGTACTATTCCGACCCCGACGCACCGATCACGACCAAGCGGCACCGCCGTCAATGGGAGACGGTACAGGCGGACCTGAAGACGCTGGCCGCAATGCCCACCAGCACCGAGCCTGCTCCGTACCCCACCTACGGGGAAGTGAACCGTCCAACCCAATAGCCGGGCCCTTCAAAAATATCTGCCAAATGCGAAGTATTATCCTGTCGGAGCTTGGAATTCTGGATTTGCCGGGACAAGGGAGAATTCTCGTGATTGCTTTCATTTGCGTTCGTCTGTCTTTGGTTGCGCTTTTGATTCTGGCCTGCACGTGCGTGGCTCAAATTGCGCCGGCTGCAGCGGCCACGCGCACGCTCCCTGACATCAAGTACCTTAAGTACACCTTGCCTAACGGTCTGACGGTCATCACGCATGAGGATCACCGGCTGCCGCTCGTGGCCGTGGATCTTTGGTATCACGTGGGTCCGTTGAACGAGCGGCCGGGTCGCACCGGCTTCGCGCACCTTTTTGAGCACATGATGTTCGAAGGCTCGGAGCATGTGGGACAAAAGTCGCATACCCGGATTGTGCAGGCTGCGGGTGGAACGAGCATCAACGGCACCACGGACTTTGACCGCACCAACTATTTCGAAACCCTCCCCAGCAACCAACTGGAGCTGGCGCTGTGGCTGGAGAGCGACCGGATGGGCTTCCTGATGGAGGGCCTCAACCGGGAACTGCTGACGAACCAGAAGGACGTGGTGCGCAACGAACGGCGGCAAGGCGAGGGGCAACCCTACTACGTGGCTCAGGAAGAGATGTTCCATCTGCTTTTTCCCAAGGGCCATCCGTATTACGGCGTGGTGATCGGCAGCCATGCGGATATCGAATCGGCGCGCATCGCCGATGTACGCGATTTTCATCAGCAGTTTTACACACCGAACAATGCATCGATCGCGGTTGCGGGGGACTTCGACCCGGTAAAGCTGAAGGCGCTGCTGATGAAATACTTTGGGCCGATTCCCAAGGGTCCTCCGGTAGCTCCGGTGACTGCGGTGACGCCGCCGATCACGTCGCAGCGCCGGGCAATCGTCACGGACACAGTCCAGTTGCCGCAACTGCGCGTAGCGTGGCTCACGCCGGCAGCTTTCACTCCCGATGCCTACAACGTGAATACCGTCGCGTTTGCGTTGGGCGGAGGCAAGGCGAGCCGGCTCGACGAGGCCATGGTGTACAAGGCACAGACCGCGCAAAACGTAACTTGCGTCTCGATGGTGGAGAAGCTGACCGGGATTACCGAATGCACCATGACTGCCAAGCCCGGAGTGAAGCTGGAGGACCTGGAAGCGACGTTCTGGAAGGAACTGGACAAACTGCAACAAGATGGGCTGACCGCCGACGAGGTGGCCTCAGCCAAGGCGCTTGACCTGACCGCCAAGATCTCCGGCCTTGAGCGGCTTGGTGGTTTCGGCGGCATCGCCGATACGCTCGATCGCTACAACCAGTACACCGGCGATCCCGGCTTTTTGCCCAAAGACGTGGCCATGAGGGAGGCGGTCACGAGGGCGAGTGCGAAGGCCGCGGCAGTGAAGTATTTGAGCAAGGATGCGGCGGTAGTGGTGTACTGCGTGCCGGGGAAAAAGGTCCTGGACGACGTGCCGCGAAGCCCCGCGGATACCGATGCGGATGTGAAGCTCGAGAATCCGTATACGGCGGAGTTCGAAGCGGCCCAGGAGTGGCGGAAGAACAAGCCCGATGCGGGCCCGGCGCCTGTTCTGCACCTGCCCGCGCCGCAAGAGTTCACGCTGGCAAATGGGATGAAGGTTCTGCTGGTGGAGAATCACTCGCTTCCGGTGCTGAGCGCGGAAGTTGTATCGCGAGCGGGCAGCGCAAACGATCCGGAAACGAAGAGCGGCCTGGCGACGCTGACCGCGGAGGTGATGAGCGACGGAACTGTATCGCGCGACCTGACACAACTGGCGACGGACGAAGAGCGAATCGGAACTCAAGTTGCGACCGGCGCGGGAATGGATTTCGGAACCATCTCGATGGACATGCTGACCAGCCATACAGCGGAAGGGATGGATTTGTTAGCCGACGTTGCGGAGCATCCGGGCTTCCGGAACGAAGATGTGGACCGGCGGCGAAAGCAGAGGCTGGTGCGCATCGCGCAGGAGACTGACAACGTGCAGAACATGGCGATGCGCGTTGGACCGAAGCTGGTCTTCGGCGACGCGCCTTACGGCCGCAGCGGAACGGGAACAGCGGAGAGTGTAGGTCCCGTCACCTCAGCCGACATGACTGCGTTTTATGCCAGCCATTATTCGCCGCGCGACTCGGCGCTGGTCCTGGCCGGCGACGTGACTCGCGCACAGGCAGAAAGCCTCGCACGCCAGTACTTTGGCAAATGGACTGGTGAAACGGAAGCGGCGGCCGCAATTCCGCCGGCTCCCGCACCGCAGCCTTCGCACGTGGTGATTGTGGACAAGCCTGGCGCGCCGCAAAGCGCGCTGATGGCCTTTGGCATCGGCGTTCCAGCAAATTCGCCCGACAGCGAGATTCTTACGGTGATGAACTACACGCTGGGCGGGAGCTTTGCCAGCCGCATCAACATGAACCTGCGCGAGGTGCACGGCTACACCTACGGGGCCAGTTCGGGCTTTACTCAGTATCACGATGGCGGGCTATTCCAGGCTGGCGGATTGGTGCGAACAGATGTGACGGCGCCGGCGGCAAAGGAGCTGATGGCGGAGATCACCAAATTTCCCGCGAATCCCTCGACTTCGGAAGAACTGGCGGCGGCGAAGGATGCATCAGTGAGTTCGCTGCCCGGACGCTTCGAAACCACAGCGTCCATCGTTCAAGCCATTGACGGCATCTTCCTTTACGATCGCCCGCTCGACTACTACGCGAAGCTGCCAATGAAATACGAGGCGGTGACGGAGGCCGACATTGCGCGTGTGGTCAACGAGTACCTGCACCCCGATCAGCTTGTCATTGTGACCGCTGGCGATCGCGCCAAAATCGAACCTGGGTTGAAAGATGCTGGCCTGGGTCCCGTCGAGGTGCGCGACATCAGCGGCAAGCTGGTGACGGGACAGTAGTTCCGGCGCAGCCTAGCGGACGTCTCCGGTATTCGCTCTCGAAGCCGGGGTGGGCGGGGCAGGCGGTCGAGCTGGCGCTGCGGCAACTGGCGGGCGCTGCGACTGCGGATGGTCTGACGGCGCCTGAAGCATAGTCACGATGATGGCTTCCGCGGGCCTGCCGCCTGCGCAGCGGTAGGAGTGCGGGGTTCCTGCGTCGAAGTAGACGGCGTCGCCCGTGCTCAGCTTGGCCTCCTGGTCTCCGTGCCGCAAGATCAATTCGCCCGCGAGCACATACAGGAATTCAAAACCCGCGTGCATGTGCGATTTGGGCTCGACATTTTCGGCCAGCGGAACGAATTCAGCGAAGTAAGGGTCCATGTGCCGGTCGGCCACCATGTACCCGAGGCTCTCGAACGTGTAGGTCGGGGGCTCGACTCCGGTTTGCGGCATGCGCACGCGATCCTTCTTTCGGTGCACGCGAAAAATCGGCGACGGCTCGGTCTCAAAGAAATACGAAAGGTCCTTGGAGAAGACCATCGCAATGCGAGCCAGGTTGCGTAGCGTGGGCACCACGCGGCCCGTCTCCAACTGGGAGAGAAAACTCGCCGAAAGCCCGGTGTGCTTGCCGAGATCCACGAGGCCCATCGACTTCTTGAGCCGCAAGCGCCGGATGCGCTCGCCCAGGTGTTTCTCGGTAATAAAACGCTCGGCGGTGTCGGCATCCGCCAGTGTTTTGTGCATCTCTTCGCCGTTTGCCTCGAGCCGATTGGTCATTGCCGCTCCTTAACAAGCTAGGATGCACTTTGGCGGCATTTGTTGTCCAATCAAAACAATTTCCCGTAGCACGAAAGAACTTGGCGAGAATGGGGGCGGGGCGCACCGTGGAGCGATGCGCGTTAGACTGGAAAGTCCGGCGCGATGGAACAAGCCGCCCAGAAAGCAAGATGAAAATGCCTGAAGAATCCGCTCCCGCCAACGTCGAAACCGAAAAATCCACTCCTCCGGTTGCAACCATCGCCGAGATAGGCCGGCACGAGGGGCAATCTGTCACCTTGCAAGGGTGGCTATACAACTCGCGTGAGAGCGGAAAGCTGCTGTTCCCGATCTTCCGCGATGGAACCGGGTCGATCCAGGGGGTCGCTCACGTGAAGAGCGTGACGCCGGAAGTTTTTGAAAAGCTGAAAGGCCTGACCCAGGAGTCGTCGGTCATTGTCACCGGGAAGGTGCGTGCGGACAAGCGCGCGCCGGGCGGGTACGAACTGGACGTGGAAGACGTGCAGGTGGTGCAGCGCGTGCCCGAGTCGGACCCATACCCAATCACGCTTAAGGAGCACGGCGTCGACTTCTTGCAGGAGCGGCGGCACTTGTGGGTGCGCAGCCCGCGACAGTCGGCCATTTTGCGGATTCGCGCGGAGATCATGCGGGCGGCCGCCGAGTACTTTGACTCGAATGGGTTTATCCGGACCGATCCGCCGATTCTGACGCCTGCGGCGTGCGAGGGCACGTCGACGCTGTTCCCGGTGGACTACTTCGGCGATCCCGCGTACCTGACGCAGAGCGGGCAGCTCTACATCGAGTCGACGGCGTTGGCGTTGGGCAAGGTTTATAGCTTCGGGCCGACGTTTCGCGCGGAGAAGTCGAAGACGCGGCGCCACTTGACGGAGTTCTGGATGATCGAGCCCGAGGTGGCGTACATGGATCTCGATGGCTTGATGGAGCTGGCGGAGAACTTCATCTCGCACATTGTCGAGAGCGTTCTAAAGAATCGCGCGCCGGAGCTGCATGTGATCGGGCGCGATGTGGCGAAACTTGAGGCGATCAAGGCTCCGTTCCCGCGGCTGCGCTACGACGAGGCGGTTGAAATGCTGAACCAGGCGTACAAGGACGGGAAGCTGGAAGCGCCATTCGAGTACGGGAACGACTTCGGCTCGCCCGACGAGACGTGGCTCAGCTCGCAGTACGATCGGCCAGTGATGGTGCATCGCTACCCGGCTGATGTGAAGGCGTTTTACATGGAGCCGGATGCGAAGGATCCGCGCTATGCGTTGTGCGTGGATGTGCTTGCGCCGGAAGGATATGGCGAAATCATCGGAGGGTCGCAGCGCGTGTCGAGCTACGAATTGCTGAGTTCGCGCATCGACCAGCATAAGCTGCCGCGCGAAGCGTTCGAGTGGTATCTCGATTTGCGGCGCTACGGCAGCGTGCCGCACTCGGGCTTCGGCATGGGCATTGAGCGCCTGGTGGCGTGGGTGTGCGCTCTGGATCACGTGCGGGAGACTATTCCGTTTCCGCGGATGTTGAACCGGATGTACCCGTAAGGCAGTTCACAGTTCTTAGTTCACAGTTCACAGCGGCCGGCTGGGTGAGCCGGCGGCAGCGAAAATGCTTTGCGCATTTTGCTCTTGACAAACCATAACCATTTGGTTATGGTTTGTGTATGGCGGTCTCTCATCCCAATTACGTCTTTCGCGCCCTGGCCGACCCCACTCGCAGGGCCATCTTCGAGGAGTTGACCCGGCAAGGCGAACAGACCGTCCACGCATTGACTCGTTATGCGGGCGTGTCTCAGCCTGCCGTTTCAAAGCACCTCACCGTGCTCAAGCGGGCAAAGCTGGTGCGGCATCGCCGCGAGGGACGCGAAACCCACTATCAGGCGCAGCCCGATGCGCTGGCGCCAATGGTGGACTGGCTCGATCTCTACGGCGCCTTCTGGCGCGAGCGGTTCGATCGCCTCGAAGAGCTTTTGCAGAGGATGGAACCATGAGCACTACAGCCCAGAGTACCCGCACCCTCGTGGTCGAGAGGATATTCCCGCACCCGCCGGAAAAGCTGTGGCGAGCGCTTACCGAGAGCCCGCTGCTGGCGCAGTGGATGATGAACAACGACTTCCAGCCGGTGCCCGGCCGAAGGTTTCAATTCCGCACCGAGCCCAAGCCGAACTGGAACGGCGTTGTTGACTGCGAAGTGCTCGTCGTCGACCCGATGCGACGCCTCTCGTTTAGCTGGAGTGTTGGGAAGAGCGAAAACTCCCCCGGCCTGCAATGGATTGTGCTCTGGACACTGACTCCGGCGGAGGGCGGCACGCGCCTGCGCATGGAACAGTCCGGATTCAGTCCCGATCAGCAACAGGCTTATGGCGGCGCGAAGTACGGCTGGCAGAAGATGTTCGACGGCCTGGAGCGCGTGCTCGGAGCACTTTGAACGAAAGGGCAGCACAATCGAAAAGCAAAACGCATTAACGCGGCACCGCCCGCGAATTTCAACCTGTGAGGAAACCGATGAAGATCAAACTGACAAGCGTGTACGTGGATGACCAGGAAAAGGCCCTGCGCTTCTATACGGAAGTGCTGGGCTTCCAAAAGAAATCCGACTTCAGCAATGGGCCATATCGCTGGCTCACCGTGGCCTCAGCCGAGGAGCCGGACGGCACGGAGCTGCAGCTGGCCCTCAACAACAATCCCGCAGCCAAGGCGTATCAGCAGGCACTGTTCCAGCAAAATCAGCCCGCGGCGATGTTTTTCACCGACGATGTGCAGGCCGATTACGACCGGATGAAAGCGCGCGGCGCCGAATTCACCATGCCGCCCACCGACGTGACAGCCTCCAAAATCACCATGGTCAACGATACCTGCGGCAATCTCCTTCAGCTCACGCAACTGATGAAGTGGTAGGGCCGGGTTGTCCGGCCAGTGTGCCCGGCTCGACAGCGCGCGGAGCCCCCTATGCCTGGAGGGCTTCGGTGCGCATTAGCGATCGGTTCTGGCAGCAGTGGAGAAATCCCGGCTCAGGCCAAGTTTTGTAGCTGCTTCGTCCAGATCGGCCTGGGTGAAAAAGAACTGATGCTTTGGGTTGGAGTTTGGGTAGAACCGGACGATGATCTCAGGTTTTTCAACCGAATCATTCTTGCCGTCATGAAACGGATATCCGAGATCTTGCAGTAAGTGAAGCGATCCCTCATCGCCTGTGGGATTGCCTGTGTCCCCGACGATAGCAAACACGCTCCTTCGGGTGCGCTTCGAATAAACAGACACGAAATCACCCACCTGTACGCCGCGCCGCCGCGCCACGTTTCCGCGGACGACATAATCGATATTGCGGGCGTCAACGTAGCGCCGTGGATCCCTTTCATTTTGGTTCTCAATATCGGTGAAGGCTGTTTGGGAAATGTAATAGCCCGGAAAGGGATCATTTGGGCCCTGCAGAATCGGGCGATTGTGTTCGTCGATCAGGTAACCGACGATTTCCTTGTGGGCGCGATTAAGGTAATGCGCATCCCTTAGAATGTCGAGTGTTTGCGTGCCCGGCGGACCGTAGGCGTTAGGCGCTCCATCTACATCGACATCCATGCGGTGCGTCAGTATTTCGAAGAACGGATGCTCCTCCGCATTCTGTGCATGCGCGGCGACACTGACACTTAAAGCGCAAGCCAAAGCTATCAACAGGAAGCGATTCACGCATCGGCAATTCTGCAACTCCGCTATCTCCTGATTCCGAATGATTGAGCCGGCCGACTCAGGTCTTGGACCTGTTCAGAGCCACGGCAGCACGAATCAGCGATTTCAGAGCCTTCTCGTCGATCTTCGCGCCTTCGTGGAAGTCAATGGCGCGCCTGAGTCTGCCCTCGAGACTGGAATTGAACAGACCCGCGGGGTCATCCAAAAAGGCGCCCTTGGCGAACGTCATCTTTACCGCCTTCTTGTAGGTCTCGCCGGTGCAGATGATCCCGTCGTGCGACCACACCGGATTCTCCCACTTCCACTCCTCCACGACTTCAGGGTCGGCTTGCCTGATCAACGCGCGCAGGCGGGCAAGCATTTCCCCGCGCCAATCGGCGAGTTCCTTGATTCTCGCGTCGATGAGTCCAGAGGAAGGCTCGACTTTCTGGGAACCACTCTTTTTCATTTGCGTGCCTGCTTTCTTCGCGAGCCGGTCTTTTTGGCATCGCTGGAAGCTTTCACTGATCTTTTTTTATACCAAAACGGACTCCGGCGAGCTGACCTCGACGGCTTCGGGCTCATCTCGAGGAATTACCTGTTGCAACAACAATATAGGCGACGGGGAATCTTTCGAGAACGTCGAGGAATCAAAGAGGTGAGGAAGATTGATTCCGGATTGATTCGTTTGGAGATGAGCGGATGGCGACGAACACGGTTTTGACGGCAGGCGAAGCGGATGCGGTGAAGAAGGCCCCGGAAGTCGAAGGGGTGTTGCCCGCGATCCATGAGCGGTGGAGCGCACGGTCGTTTGATGGGCGCGGGGTGAGCGCGGCGACGCTGAAGAAGGTGTTTGAGGCGGCGCGGTGGACGGCTTCGTCGAACAACGAACAGCCGTGGCGGTGGGTGGTGGGACGGCATGGCGACCGAACGTGGCACAAGCTCTACGAAACGCTGGCGGAAACCAACCGGAAATGGGCTCACCGGGCTCCGGTACTGATGGTGGGCGCGGCGGCGACCCGTTTCAGCAAGAATGGGACGGAGAACAGGTTTGCTCTCTATGACCTGGGAGCGGCGAGCTCCTATCTGGCGCTCGAGGCCGCGAATCTGGGACTGACGACACACCAGATGGGCGGGTTCGACCAGGAAGCGGCGCGGAGGGCGCTGGGAATTCCGGCGGAGTACGCCATTGGAGCTGTGATCGCGCTGGGATACCGCGGCGAGCCGGCGGCGCTGGGCGACGAGACGCTGATCGAGCGCGAGACGACAGCGCGGACACGGAAGCCGCTCGGCGAGATCGTCTTCAGCGAGTGGGGACGGCCGGCGGAGCTGTAAAGACAGTTCGCAGTTCTTGGTTCACAGTTGTCAGTTGTCGGTTGCTGAGTCAGCCACACGAAAGGCAGACTCGAGTCGGCGGCGTGCGCGGTAGAGTGGAGGGTGGAGGACGGCCCTCTTGAGCGCGGCGGGAACACGGAAGCAGGCCGGCACGGGACGAGTGGGCGCGCGCGGTGGAAGCGGAGCGGCGCGACCAGGCCAGAGGATTCAAGGGCAAAACATCCATAGCCGCAGGCACAAGCGGCGGCTCAGTTGGAAGGTACGCGCGATCATTGCGGGGGCCGCGATGGTGGTGGGGCTCGTGGCATGGGCGGCGATTGCGCGAGCGCTGGCTCCCACAGCGAACACGACACAAGATCATTTTGATGTGCTAATGGTGCTTGGCAGCCCGGCTGACACGGACGGGAATCCGACGCCGACGGAACTCGAGCGCGTGACCGAGGCTGTGCACGAATACGAACGGGGCGTGGCACCGAGGATGATTATTACCGGCGGTCCGGCGCACAACCGCTTTATGGAGGCCGAGGTGATGGCGCGGGTGGCCGAGGCGCAGGGAATTCCGGCGGGGGCGATCGTGGAAGAACGAGCGGCGCGGAACACGGTGGAGAATACGTGCGACTCGCTCAAGATCATGCGCAGCCACGGATGGGAATCGGCAGAGGTAGTGTCGAGCGCGAGCCACTTGCCCCGGACGGGGCTGATCCTGAGCCGGCTGCCGCTGAAGTGGCGGACACATGCGGCTCCGGCACTGGAGCCAGAGGGGCCGTGGATGCAAGCGGCGATGACGGCGGTGGAGATTGCGAAGACGGTGCGCTACCTGGTGTGGGCGAAGCAGATGGACGGATGCTCACTGTAAGGTGGTGCGCACACGACTCAAGAGAATGCGAGTCCAAGAGGAAATGCTCGTAAGCCGCGTTGTCCGCCCTCGGGGGGCTCCTGTAAGCTGGTTGGTGATGCATCTCCCAGTCAAGTTATCTGCAACGATCGCCGTTGTTTTCGCTGTGAGTGTGTGTGCGGGAGTGCGCATGCAGGCGCAGGACTCGGGCTCGCAGCAGCCGGGCTCGCAGCCGCAGCAGAGCTCTTCTTCGCAATCGTCTTCTTCTACGCAGGGACAGAGCCAGAACGCGCCGACTCCAGCGTACGGAGTCTACATGGCTGTCGATCCACTGGCCAAGGTTCGCTACGACAACCGCTACGACATGTCGCTGGGATTCGCGTACGACCACATGAAGGCGGGGCCGACGCTGCTGCAGGGGTCGAACCTGGGCGGGTTGGACATGGAAGGCTCCTACTGGCTGACAAGGAACTGGGGGATCGTGGCGTCGGGGCGGGGGTATGTGGGTACCAGCGGCACCGGGCCCAACCACGATGGCCCCAACGGGGCACCGATCAGGGGACCCATGGTGAAGCAATACTTGTTTGTGGGCGGCGCCGAATGGCTGGGCCCGCACAACAAGCACGGGGCGCTGATTGCTCATGCCATGTTCGGCGGGGTGTATGGGAACTTCCAGAAGGACCTGCTCGGAAACCCGCCTTCGGATTTCGATTTCTACTACAATCAGATTGCGCCGGCGGCGATTGTGGGCGGGCACTTCGACCTGAACCGGAACGAACATTGGGTGTTTCGCATTGCGCCCGACGCGGTGATGACGCACTACACATTCAACGACGCTCCTCATTCCTCGCTGACCTACGCACAGTACGACGTGAACTTTGCCATCAGCGTGGGGATGGAGTACAAGTTCACATCGATCAAGCGCTCGAAGAAGAAGGCGAACTGGATTTCGGGCTGGTAGGAAAAAAACAGCGGCGTTAGTGGAGTTAGCAGGGTTAGCGGGGCTTGCGGAGTTTGTTTCGCTGCGGGAGCGGCGGCAGGCAGCGACTGAGCAAGCAGCAGGGCCAACTCTTTGGCCCGTGCCATCATCCAGAGAAGTGCGGGGCTGCCAAGTGCATTGGTATGTGTGGTATTCTCCTGCGTTCAGCGGCAGGTAAGGTCGAATGCCGTCTGAAAGTATGCCGTTTCGGATAGCGGCAATCCCCAACGGCGCCGGGACATGCGAGCCAGAGGTCAATTCAGGACGGGGCCTGATGGATATGAAAGACACACTCGGCGTGTTGCTTGCGGGCGGAGCGGGGGAACGCCTGTTTCCGCTAACGCGTGACCGGGCCAAGCCTGCGGTACCGTTTGGCGGACACTACCGCATCATCGACATTACGCTCTCGAATTGCATCAACTCGGGGCTGCGGCGGGTGTACATCCTGACGCAGTACAAGGCGCTGAGCCTGAACCGGCATATCCGCGAAGGCTGGACGGGAATTGTGGCGCAGGAGCTGGGCGAGTTCTTCGAGCTGATGCCGCCCATGCAAAGGACCGGGGCGAACTGGTACGTGGGGACTGCGGATGCCGTGTACCAGAACCTCTATTCGATCGGCAGCGAGCAGCCGAGGCACGTGATCATCCTGTCGGGCGACCAGATCTACAAGATGAATTACAGCCGCATGCTCGCCCACCACAAGGAATCCAACGCTGAGGTTACGATGGCGACGCTGCCGATTTCGCCCGATGAGGTTTCGCGGTTTGGCGTGGTGGAGGTGGGCGCGAAGGGCGAGGTGCTGGGGTTCCAGGAGAAGCCGGCGTCGACGAGCTTCCGTTCGCCATTCAATCCCAATGCCGTGGATGCGTCGATGGGGATTTACATCTTCAACACCGAGACGCTGCTGAAGACGCTGATCGCGGATGCGGACGACACGGATTCGAAGCACGATTTCGGGCACGACATTTTGCCCAAACTGTTGGGCAAGAAGAAGATGATGGCCTACAGCTTTGTGGACGAGAACAAGCAGCAGGCGCTTTACTGGCGCGACGTGGGCACGCTGGACGCCTACTACGACGCCAACATGGATCTGTGCTCGGTTTCGCCGGTGTTCAACCTGTACGACAAGAGCTGGCCCATCCGCACGCGGCAACGGCAGTATCCGCCGGCGAAGTTCGTGTTCGGCGAGCCGGGCCGCTCGGGCATGGCGGTGAACTCGATCATCACCGCGGGCGTGATCATTTCGGGCGCGTCGGTGTACAACTCGGTGCTGTCGCAGGACGTGAGGGTGAATTCGTACTCGGATGTGGACGCGAGCATCATCTTTTCGCATGTCAACATCGGGCGGCACTGCAGGATCCGGCGGGCGATCATCGACCGTGACGTGCACATACCGGAAGGCACTGTGATCGGGTACGACCCCGTCGAGGACAAGCGGCGGTATTTCGTGACGCCGTCAGGGCTGACGATCGTGACGCGGGATGCGTCAATGTTTGAGAATCCGGTGGATCCGGAGTTTGGCCAGGGTTACACAAAGGAGAGGGCGGAGTAATGCGAGGCCGTTAGCCGCCCGGAATGCACTTCAGCCGGCGCCGCCGGATTGCGGCGGATCGCAACTTGGAGACGCTGCTGAGGGCAGTTCGCGGCCCTCATACTCGAACTTCCGCAGATTCCGGAGGCACTCTGCGAGTGCGCCCATCAGGGTCTCGGCCCAACCACAGGGATGGAATTTCATCGTCTTTTGATTCAACTCAAGATCGGCCACGGCAAAGAATTTCATGTCGGTGGTTTTTGCCGAGGCGAATTCCTTGACTGTAATTCGCGCCTCAACCTCGCCCGACCCATGTTTCTTCTTGATGGAGAAGAAGTGCAATCGGGCAAGGGCTTCTGAGGGGTCCTTTTCTACAAACTTCCAATCTTCCACGTTCCGACCTCCATTTTTGCCAAGTTTACGGTGTAACCCAAGCGATGCGGCGATTTTCTTGCTGGGCACGAGAATTCGTGCCCGTCAAGCGGCGGAGTTGCGCGCCCGGAAAGAACGCCAGGGCGCAGAAAGGCAGAAAGATCCTTTTCATCGATTGCCTCCGGAGAGAATTGGGATTTGTTGAAGCAGTAGCGAATTCAGGCTTGCGCAGGTGACTCGCAATTCACAAGTTAATTCTGCAGCGCGGCGGGGGACAGCGTAAGGCCGGCGATCGGCAGTTCCTTCGTTTCCGGCTCTTCGACAAGAGCGTTGAAGACTGCGGTGTAGAGGCTTTTGCGGCTCGTGAGTTTCCTGTTGCGGGCCTGAAGGAAGCTGAAGCGGAATGGAGAGGAGCATTCAAGCTCGCTGAGAAACGCGGGGGAGAAGAACTCGGGGGCGTGAGCAACAGCGGCAACGATGAGTGACCGCCAGCTCATGCGGAGAAGGTCTTTGAGCGTCGCCGAACCTGCGGGAAAACGGTCGAGCTCGATGCCCACGCTCTGACTGAAGTTGAGCAACTGGACGACAAGCGAATCAAGCGGAATGCCTTCGGCCGCAGCGCGCGTGAAGAGCGTTGCCGAACCGCGGCGGAGATCTTCCTGGATGTCCTGGAGATCGTCGCCCAATTGCAGCAGCACTCCCCAATCGAAGGCCGCCTGGCTCTCCAGCTGATTGAGCGAGCCGCGGGCGAGGCAGGCGTCAGCGAGCACGGAACTGCCGCCTTTGGCGCAACTGATGCGAAGGATTTCGTCTCCGGTGCAGGGCCGGTCGATGTCAAGGCCGGAGTTGAGGCTGGCGCCGAGCTGCGCCATGCTTTGCTCTTGCGCCTGATGGATGGCCAACAAAGAATCGAAGACCTGAGGATATCGGGCGCGGGGATACTGGCTTTCGATCATTGCGACCAGCGCCCACACGGCTGCCTCGTGCGCGTCGCGGGCGGGAATGCGCTCGCCGCGCAGGCGGACTCGGAAACGGGCACAGAAGCGGCGCTTGGCCTGATCGGATGCGTCGCGTTGATCGAGATAGTTGTCGGTGTACGGGTAAAGGAGGCTGTACCCGACGATCGAGGGCGTAATGCGCGAAGGCTCATCGAGGAGCGGCTGCAGCCCATAGACGGTCCAGGCGTTGCGGCAGGCCTGAACGATCTCGGCCATGGTGAGGGCCGCATCGAAGCGGCGCGAGAGGCGGGCAAATTCGGCACCCGCAGGCATGAAACCTCGGGTGATGAGCTTGGCCGCTGACGCTTCGAGGCCCAATGCAGTTGTGGCGAAGTGGGCGAATTTGGCGGCGAGGCGGTCCGGGAAGCCGGCGTGAGCGGCTTCGGTGCGGGAAGAAGTGTGCAGCTCCCGCTCCACTGCGCAAAGGCAGTCGTCGTAGACCTTTTCGCGCTGGCATTGCTGCTGCGAAGTGTAGAAGGGACCACATGGCAGAGGGCGGTCCGCGCAGGCACGCCAGGATTCGGCGGCGAGGACGGACTGGGATTCAACCCAGTGCCAACTGAAGGTGGGATGCATCTTGGTATGGGTTACGGAGGTGAGGGTGCGATGGTTCCGTACGAGCAGGGACAACTGGCCCCTGGCAGCAATCGGCCGGGGCCGCGAGGGAAGGCGAGGCTGAACGGAACCGGCGGGGCGAATTGTCCGTACTAGGAAAGCATGGAGTGCGTGGGTGCATTAAGCTGGAGCGGGGCGGGTTGGGGAGCTGCAATGGCACGCTCCGACGCCCGGGACCCGGCCAGGAAACGGCCGCGGGTCCAGGAGCTTTCCGCCGGGGCCATAGCTGCGACGCCGGCGGCACCTGCGGTGCGGCAGACCCCTGGAGGAGATGATCGGGGACGCACGCAACCAGCAGTGCGCGCGGAGGTGAGACCGCTGGAGCAGGATTGGTCGCAAATCGTCCACCGCTGTATGGATGGAGACTCAGGCGCATGGGCCGAGATGGTCCGCACGCACCAGAAGCGTGTGTATGGGCTTTGCTACCGGTTTACAGGGAATGCGGCCGACGCGGAGGACCTGACCCAGGATGTCTTCCTGAAGATTTACTCGAACCTGGGCAGCTTTGACGCCGCTCGCGGCAGCCTGCCGGTGTGGATCACCACCATGACGCGCAACCTGCTGGTGGATAACTTCAGGCGGACGCGCAATCAGAGGTCGACAAGCTCGCTGGACGAGGGCTGGGAGCAGGCCGAAGAGCTGAGGCCGTCGGACAGGCTGGTGGCCAAGGGACCGTCGCCGCATGAGTCGGCCGCGCACAAGGAGCTGGCCAACATGGTGCAGGGCGCGCTGGCAAAAGTGAGTATTGAACTGCGCGAGGCAGTGATCCTGAGAGACCTTCAAGACCTTGATTATAAAGAGATTGCACAAGTTTTGGCGATTCCCGAGGGAACGGTGAAGTCGCGCATCAGCCGGGGCCGAGCGGAACTTGCGAGGCTGCTGGAACGTAATCAACTGGAGGTGATGTAGCGATGGCAGAGCGGACACAATTTCCGAATTCTCCGGCCTGCGGCGCGTGGGAGACGCTGCTGACGGACGCTCTGGACGGGCTGTTGACGCCTGCGGACGAAGCGACGTTCAGTGCGCACAAGGCGATTTGCCCGGCGTGCGCCGCCCTTTACGAGGAAGCGCGGAAGGGTCGCGAGTGGCTGGAGTTTTTGTCGCCCGAGCCGGAGGCGCCGGAGGGGCTGCTGGAGAGGGTTCTGGCGCGCACGGGTCCGGGACACGTGGCGAGAGGGCCCTTGCCGGCAATGGCCGGATCGGGCGTGGTTCCAGCGTTTGTAGTTCCGGTATGGCAGCAGCCGGGCTTCTTTGCTCGGATGCGGTATGTGCTGCAACCGCGGCTGGTGATGACGGCGGCGATGGCCTTCTTCTCGATCGCGCTGACGCTGAGCCTGACCGGGGTGCGGTTGACGACCCTGCGGCTGGCCGACCTGCGGCCGAGGGCAGTGCGGTCGTACATGGAGCGGCAGTTGAATATGGCTTCCGTGCCCATCGTGCGTTATTACGACCATCTGCGGTTTGTGTACGAAGTGGAATCGAGAGTGCGGCAACTGCGCAGCCAGTCAGAAGACAGAGGCAATGAGAACACAGCCCCGGGAGGGAATGAGGATCAAAGGCAAGACCACCCTGCGACACCGGGAGAGACCAAACAGAATCCCGGCAAAAACGATGGTGGTGGGCGCCTGGACCCTCGGCAGGAGCCGAACAACTCAGTGGCACAGCCGGCGTCCGGCACAATGAATGACTTTGTGGAAACTTCGTTTCACTTGCAAGGCGAGAGAGGGCGATCCGACAGCTCCATAAGGCGAGCAAGGGAAAGGGGCAGAGTATGGATTGCGTGAATCATAGTGGCGTGAGTGCAACGGCGTATTGCCAGAACTGCGGAAAGGCGCTTTGCCAGACGTGCGCCAGAACCGCAGTGGGTGGGCAGATCTTCTGTGAGCCGTGCTGGATGGCATGGCATGGCGGGCAGCAGCCGTTTGTGGCTCCGCCCGCGGGAGCGCCCAGCCCTGGGTTGGCCGCCTTTTTGGGGCTGATTCCCGGTGTGGGCGCGATGTACAACGGCCAGTTCGTCAAGGGCCTGATTCACGTGATGATTTTTGCCGTGCTGGTAAGCGCGGCCCACATGTATGGGATCTTTGGGCTCTTCATCGCGGGCTGGGTCTTCTACCAGGTTTTTGAGGCCTACCACACGGCGAAGGCGCGGCGCGACGGCGAACCCTTGCCCGATCCATTGGGGCTGAACGAGGTGACCAACTGGTTCAGCTCTGGCGGGCGACCGCGTCCGGGAGTGCCGCCTGCGGCGCAGCCGGGAACCGGAGCGGGGCCGATTGGACCAGGGCCTGCGGGCTCGTACCAGGCACCGAATCAGGCGCAGGTTCAGCCTCCATATGAGGCTCCGTACCAGACGCCGTTTCAGGGCCCGTATGTGCCGCCGGACTACACCGGGCTGGGTGTTCCGCCAGTTCCGCCAGTGTTCTGGCGGCGGCGCGAGCCGATTGGAGCGGTGATTCTGATTGCTTTGGGCTTGCTGTTCCTGCTGCACCAAGTCGATTGGTTCTCGGGGCGGATCTTTGAGTTCAGCTGGCCGATTCTGCTGATCGGATTGGGAGTGTGGCTGATTGTGAGGCGCCTGAATGAGACGAAGGGGAATTCGCAGGAGAATTCCAAGGAAGGGCAACCATGAATCGCTACATTCTGATTCGCCGATTGCGTGCGCCGGCATTTTTGCTGCTGGTTGGCGTGATTGCACTGCTGGACGAGGGCAACGTTTTGAGCTGGGGCCAGAGCTGGCCGCTGTTCCTGATCCTTGCGGGCGTGTTGTTGCTGGCAGAGCGCGCGGCGCTGGCGACGGAGGGGAATTCTCCTTATGCGGGCGCTCCGTGGCAAGGCCCAACACAGGTCGCAGGGCAGGGTGCGCAGCAAACGCCGGGCACGGCGACCGTGCCGCAAGAACCGCATGACTTCGGAGATGAGATCCATGGAGGGCAGTCATGAGCAGCGTACCTCCGCAAATGCCTCCGGGCGGCGGAGCGCCCGGGCCTTACGATCCGAAAATGCAGTGGCGCATGTATCGCGAGCAGCAGCGGGCCGCGTGGCGCGCTCAACGCGACGCATGGCGGGCACAGCGCCATGCCTGGAAAGCGAACTACGTGGGCGTCTATGGACCACGCGTGCCTTCCGTGGTCGGTCCAGTGATTCTGATTTGCGTGGGCGTGATTGCCCTGCTGATGGTGACCGGGCATATCGACGCCGGCTCGTTCTGGTCCTGGTACGGGCGGTGGTGGCCGCTGCTGCTGATCGCGGCGGGGTTGGCGCTGCTGGGAGAGTGGGCGCTGGACATGCGGCGGCCGACACCCGTGCATCGCAGCGGCAGCTTTGTGGGGATTCTGTTTCTGGTTGCCTTTCTGGGGCTTTGCGCGGCGGGATGGCACCACATGCAGCCGTTTGTGGGCGGGTGGAATGGCGACAACGACTTCTTTAACTTCTGGGGCCTACCTGAGCACGACAGCGATCAGCCGGTGGACAACAGGCCGATCCCCGCGAACGCGTCGATTCAAATTACCAATCCGCGCGGAGACGTGAGCATTACCGCGGGCGACCAGCCTAGCCTGGAAGTGCAGGCGCACGAGATGGCCTACGCCGACTCCGACTCCGGGGCGAAGAAGATTTTTTCGAGCGAAGCCGCGCAGGTGACGGTGAGCGGAACAGCGGTGCTGGTGCAGTCGAATGGCAACGACCACGGCCGCGTGAACCTGACGGTGACGGTGCCGCGGACTGCAACAGTGACGGTGAATGCGGGCAAAGGGGATGTGTCCGCTTCAGGGCTGGGCGCGGGAATCGATGTGGCCGCCGGGCACGGGGATACGCACCTTGACTCGATTACGGGCTTGGTGACGATGCACTTCTCCAATGACAAGCACGATTTCTCAGCGCACCAGATCAACGGCGACGTGAACGCCACCGGCAACTGCAACGACATAACGCTTTCAGAGATTCAGGGGAAGATCTCACTGAACGGCGAACTCTTCGGCGAGACACACATTGAAAATGCCGGGGCGCAGATCAGTCTTCATACGCCGTATACGGACCTGCAGATTGCGGGCCTTTCCGGCGACATGACTCTGGACTCAGACAACCTGCGCGTGAGCGATGCCAAGGGGCCGGTGCACTTGGTGACGCGCTCAAAGGACATCGACCTGAGCGAGATTTACGGCGATACCTACGTTGAAAGCAGTAACGGAACCATCAGCGTGGAGCCGGCCGGAGCTTATAGCGTTGAGGCCAGAAACAACAAAGGCGACGTAGAGCTGACACTGCCTCCCGATGCCTCAGCCACGGTGAGTGGGCAGGCGCACAATGGAGACATTGTGACGGACTACGGGCTGACGGTGACGGGCGATGAAGACAAAACCGTGAGCGGGAAGATCGGATCAGGCGCGACGCACATCGTGCTGAACACGAGTAACGGCGATCTGCACATCAAGAAGGGATCGGCGTTCCCCGCGGCGGCGCCTGCCGCGCCGAATGCGGCTAATGCGCCGGCTGCGCCCAAGGCTCCGCACCTGAAGAGCAACAAAGCACTGCCGCAGCAGCCGGTGACTCAGTAGTTCCGGCGGCTGAAAACGAAAGACTCAAGCGGGCGCGGGAGGGTGATTCCTTTCGCGCCTGTTTTGTTTTGGACCAGAAAGCATTGTATGCTCCTCGGCAGGGGGGTGCTTCCCTCCGGGGGTCAATTGCGGTGATGATGCATGCGCCGGTGAAGGTGATCACCGTGGAGCGTGAGTTCGGCTCGCGCGGTGGCGAGTTTGCGCACGATCTGGCCAGGCATCTAGGCTGGCGGCTGCTGGATTCGGAGCTGGTGGCGGGCGCGGCGCGTATGGCCGGTGTGGATCCAAAGCTGGCGGCGAAGCTCGACGAGCGGCTGGACCCTTGGTACTACCGCTACGGCAAGATGTTCTGGCAGGATCCGGTGTATGCGCCCGCGCCCACTGGAGAGGAACACATTCTTGACTCTGCCCGCATGCTTGAGCTGATCCGGAAAGAGATTCTGGATGCAGCGCACGAAGGCAACTGCGTGCTGGTGGGCCGCGGCGCAGCGTGTGTGCTGGCTGGGAAGCCGGGCTGCTTTCATATTTTTGTGTATGCCACGGCCAGCGCCAAGAAGGATTGGTTCGCGCATAAATTTCCAGATCAGGCGCAAGAGGCGGAGCAACAACTGGCGGCGTTCGACCGGCGGCGCGCGGCGGTGATCCGCAAGTTCTACCAGCAGGAGTGGTGCTCTCGCGGGC
The DNA here is from genome assembly GCA_049517515.1 of Occallatibacter sp. Lineage (GTDB taxonomy): Bacteria > Acidobacteriota > Terriglobia > Terriglobales > Acidobacteriaceae > Telmatobacter. The sequence continues at coordinate 118,240 of JBEKSA010000004.1, read as the reverse complement.
TCTACCATATGCTGCTGAACTCCTGCATCGGGACCCAGGCGATGATCGATGCCGTGCAATGTGCGGCCGGACTTTGCGCGGCAGCGCCGGAATCGGTCGCCAGCTAATTCTCAAAAACTGAGGTCGGAGCGGGAGCGCTTAGACGGCGACGCGCGGGACGCGTGCGGCGATGCGCGTGAAGATTTCCCAGGGAATCGTACCGGCGGCGTCGGCGTGGTCGAAGGCGGTGATGGATTCGCTGCCTTGCGTACCGAGAAGGACGACCTCGTCGCCGGGCGCAACGCCGGGAATCTCTGTCACATCGAGAACGATCTGATCCATGCTGATGCGGCCGACGAGCGGCGCGCGCTGGCCGCGAACCAGCAGGCTGAAACGATTGCCGAGAGAGCGCGTGAGACCGTCGCCGTATCCGGCGGAGACGAGCGCGAGGCGCATGGGCTCAGTGGCCACGAAGGTGGCGTTGTAGCCGACGGTTGCGCCCGCGGCGACCGAGCGCACTCCGGCGACCGAGGCCTTCCAGGTGAGAACGGGTTGGAGAGCGCTGCGGGCGGCAGCGAGCGAGGGCGGCTCGGCGAGAGTAGTCGGGGCGACGGGCGGACCGGCGGGCGCGCTAAAGGCGGGATCGAAGCGCGGGACAAGGCCGTAGAGCGCGAGGCCGGGACGCAGCATGGCCTTCATGCCGTGACGCGCGGCCAGATCGGCAACCACGCGGGCCTGGTCGGCGAGCAGCGTGGCGGATGCGCCGACGTTGAGCCACTCGGCGAAGAGGCCAGCGACGGAGATGCGGCTCATGGCCTCGTCGAGGCGCGCGAGCTGCTCCTGTGTTGACTGGCCATCGGCCTCGTCGGCGGCGAAGAGATGCGTCATGACGCCCTCGAGCCGCAGCGGCGAACCAGGACCCAAGCGCGCGAAGATTGCGGCGAGATCGTTGAGACTTGCACCCTGGCGGCTCATTCCGGTATCGATTTCAAGATGGATGGGCAAGGAACCCGGCTGCGCTCCAGCGGCGCGAGCGGCGGCGAGAAGCTCGTCGAGCTGCCAAGGCTCCCACACAACAGGAGTGAGTTGAAACTGAATGGCTGTCGCGGCCTGGCCGGGAAAGACACCGCCAATAATGAGCACGCGCGCGTCAGGGCACAGTGCGCGCGCGACGATGCCTTCTTCAACGCTGGTGACGCCGAGCCAATTTGCGCCGGCGCGCACAACGGCGGGAGCGCAGAGAGCGAGCGAGTGGCCGTATGCGTTGGCTTTGACGATGGCGAGCAGTTCGGCGTGAGGCGAGGCGAGGCCCGAGAGAAAGCGGAAGTTCTCTTCGAGAGCGCGGGTGCGAATCTCAACCCAGCAAGGGCGCGTTGTCATGGGGGACGGCAAAGATCAGTTTATCGCGCTGATGGCTCACCTGATGAGTGCAAACGCGACGACGGATTCCATTCTTGATCCGATCTCGTCGAGGAGTTCGGCTTCGAGCGCGTGCGGGACAGGCATCTCGCAGGCAGCAACTTGTTCCGGAGACGCGCCGATGAAGCAGAGCTCGCAGTGGCCCAGGCCTTCGGCGCCGTCTTCACCTGTCGCGCGAATCGGCGGGCCGAAGACGCGGCAGGTCATGGGACGCCACGAGTAAACATCGCAACGGCCGGTCGCGGGATCGAGCGCGGGGCAAGCGGCGTCATTGGCGAAGCCTTCAAATTCAGCCTGATCGGAAACCGATGTGCCAAGAATGCCGGTTTCTGGATCGCCCGGAAAGTCCGGGCCATGCTCGGCGAGCCAGGCGCGGGCGCGAAGTTCGAGGTCTGCAGCGAGCGCGGGATTTGTGGCGCGCAAGGCGGCCATTCCCTCGCGGAGGCGCGCGGCATCGAGGGCGTTGATGGCGAAGGCTCCGTGGCAGCACTGCGTGCAACCGATGCGGCAGGCGAGGAGGTCCCCCGCGCGTCGGGCGGCATCGGCGAGCGAGGAGTCGATACTCTGGACAAGCTTGGCTTCGCGGATCTGCACGAGCTGGGCGTCGCGCGCAGGAAGAGGCATGGGGCCAAGGATATCGGATGAGGCGGCGGAGCCCCGCGCCGATCATGTGCATCCGATTGCGCGGGGACCCGGAGAAGAGCTAACCTTGGCGCGGAGGTTTCCCATGGCTGAATCCCGCAGCACCGTGATGCCTGCGCTGCGCTACCGGAACGCTCCGGCGGCGATCGACTGGTTGTGCAAGGTGTTTGGCTTTGAGCGCCATGCGGTGCATCAAGGCCCCGACGGAACTATTGCTCACGCGGAGCTGAAGCTGGGAGGCGGGATGATCATGCTGGGCTCGGCCAGGGACGACACGTACGGGCGGGGCTTCAAGGCTCCTGACGAGCTGGGCGGAGTGGAGACGCGCACTGCATACATTGTTGTGGCGGATGCGGATGCGGCCTACGCACGGGCGCAGGCGGCGGGAGCGACGGTGGTGCGGCCGCTGAAGGACACCGGCTATGGCAGCCGCGAGTTTACCGTGAAAGACCCAGAGGGGCACTCGTGGAGCGCAGGGACGTACGATCCGTGGAGTGCACAAAGCTGAAACGCGTTAGCTTTTGCGTAGATTCAGAGTCGAGTTAATCGTCATTCGGCAGTTGAGGGAGGTCCTCATTGAAGCTGTTTTTATGGGTTGGTTTAGGAGCCGTGTCGTTGGTGGCTGTGGGAGCGGCGCAAGCGCAGCAGGGCCGGCTTCTTGTCGCACAGAAGGGCGACCGCAGCCTGGCGATCGTCGATCCCGTGGCGGGGAAGGTGATTGCCAATGTGGCGGAGAACGGCACGACCGGTCACGAGGTGGCGGGATCACTTGACGGACGGTTGGCGTTTGTGCCCATTTACGGGAATAGCGGTGTGGGCAAGCCGGGAACCGACGGGAACAACATCGTGGTGATGGATGTGGCGGCGCAGAAGTTAGTGGGCAACATCCAGTTCGACCATGGAGTGCGGCCGCATTGCGCGGTGTTCGGGCCGAAGGATGGTTTGCTTTGCGTGACCACGGAACTGGACCGCGCGGTGACGATCATCGACCCGAAGACGCTGAAGATTGTCGGATCGATTCCGACCGGGCAACCCGAGAGCCACATGCTGGCGCTTTCGCACGACGGGTTGCGCGGGTACACGGCGAATGTGGGGCCGGGAACAGTGAGCGTGTTCGACGTGAAGGCGCGGAAGACGCTGGCCATCATTCCCGTCTCGGGCAACGTGCAGCGGATTGCAATTTCGAATGACGACCGCTGGGTTTTCACCGCGGACCAGACCGCGCCGCGCATGGCGGCGATCGACACGGCGACAAATGCCGTGAAGAAGTGGGTGAATATCGACGGGCTAGGCTACGGCAGCGCGCCCACAAAGGACGGCCGCTGGCTGCTGGTGGCGCTTCCCGATGAGAACAAGGTGGACGTGATCGACCTGAAGACGATGACGCTGGCACGCGCGGTGGACGTGGGCAAGAGCCCGCAGGAGGTGCTGGTGCGGCCGGACGGAAAAGCGGCTTACGTCTCTTGCGACGGCAGCAACGAAGTAGCGGAGATCGATCTGGCTACTTGGATGGTGAAGCGGACAATCAAGACGGGTAACGTGACGGATGGGCTCGGCTGGGCGGGGCAGTGAAGTGCTAGGGACTGAGGGACCGAGGGACATAGGGACTCGGGGATTCCACAAATGGAGGTCGCAAATGGCGGCGCAATGCACGCACGAGTCAACGATCAAGAAGGGCGTGAAGCCGAAGACGAAGGGCTGCGAGGAGTGCCTGAAGATGGGCGACACGTGGTTGCACCTGCGCATGTGCCTGGAGTGCGGGCACGTGGGCTGCTGCGACTCGTCGAAGAACCGGCACGCGCGGGCACACTTCCATGAGACAAAGCATCCGCTGATTCAGTCGGCCGAGCGCGGCGAGAACTGGCGGTGGTGCTATGTGGATGAGGTGTATCTCTAGCCGGCGGTTAGTTCCACTTCAATCTTCTTTGATTCGGCGATGAGCTTGGTGATTTTGAAGCTGCGGACCTGGCCTTCGGCGAGAGGCTCGGGCGCGGCTGATGGAGCGTGGGTATTGCCTTTCCAGCGGGCTTTCAACATGGAAGAGAGCTTCGAGAGGTCGGGCGCGGAGGCGGAGGGCTGCGCGAGAGCGGCGGGAGTGGCCGGCGCGGGCGAGGAATTTGTGGTGGCGGGCGTGGTTGCGGCGGCAAGTGCGGTACAGCAGGCGGCGCGTATGCCTTCGCCGAGTTCAACAATTGCTCCAGAGGAGGTGAGCTCGACGACGCGGCCGGACACCGAGTCGCCCACTTTGTGCTCGGCGATGTACTCGTCGATGCTCGTAGGGATGAGCTGCTTCATCGAGAGCTTGATCTGGCGCTTTTCAGAATCGATAGCCAGGACAAGGGCCTTCACGCGCTGGCCTTCGCGCAAAACATCGCGAGGATGGTTGATGCGGCGGTCGGCGACGATCTCACTGACGTGGACGAGGCCGTCAATGCCCTCGGCGATTTGAACAAAAGCGCCGAAGTTCATGATTTTGGTGATGGGGCCTTCAACCTGCGAGCCTGCAGGAAATTTGTGCTCGACTTCGAGCCAGGGGTCAGCGAGCGTTTGTTTGAGGCCGAGAGAAATGCGGCCCTGCTCAGTGCCCGTGGGCGGCTTGACGGAGAGTACGACTGCGTCGACGCGGTCGCCCTCGTGGAGCAGGTCGGAAGGGTGGCGGACTTTCTTGGCCCACGACATCTCCGAGATGTGAATGAGGCCCTCGAGGCCAGGCTCGATCTCGACGAATGCCCCGAAGTCGGTAAGGCGCGTGACGGCGCCGTTGATGCGCTGGCCAGGCACGAAGCGATCGGCCGCGGTTTCCCACGGCTCGGGCTGGAGCTGCTTGAGGCCCAGTGAAATCTTGTTGGTGTCGGGATCGATCTTGAGGATGCGCAGAGTGAGTTGCTCGCCGACGGAGAGTACGTCCTCGGGTTTGGCGACGCGTGCGCGAGAGATGTCGGAGATGTGGAGCAGACCGTCAAGGCCGGGCTCGATTTCGACAAACGCGCCGTAGGGCATGAGGGTGCGGACTGTGCCGGTGACCGTGTCGCCGGGCTTGAGCGCGGCGCGGCGGCGAGCGAGTTCGCCGCGGGCCTGCTCTTCGAGAACGACGCGACGATCGACGACAACGTCTTCATCGGTGACGTCGAGCTTGGTGATGCGGCAGGTGATCTCGGTGCCGACGAGGGCTTCGAGCTCTGCGGCGTCGCGCGTGCCGCTGCGGCTGGCGGGCATGAAGGCGCGGACGCCAACGTCGACACTGAGGCCGCCCTTGATGACAGCGGTGACGGTGCCGGCGACGGCGATTTTTTCGGCGAAGGCGCGCTCGAGGGCCGACCAGTCGCGGGGCTGCGCGACGCGGTGGCGCGAGAGCTCGTAGTAGCCTTCTTCGTTGCGACCGGTGATAGAGACGGGGAAGCTGTCGCCGGGATTGATGCCCTCGGCATTGTTAGGGAAAGCCGAGCGGGGCAGTACGCCTTCCATCTTGTAGCCGACGTCGAGGACAACCTGATCGGCAGTGAGCGAGACAACCGTGCCCTGAAGCTGCTTGGTTTCGGCGCGATGCGTGTGCGAGCGTTCGAAGGCGGAGAGCGCGTCGGCGAACGACTCGGCAGGCTCTTCGACAGGAGCGGACTCGGCGCCCGGACTTTGGTCTTCATCGGGCGCGTTAGGTGCGAGTTCGTCGCCGAGTTTTTCAGAACGGCCGGGCAGGCGGTCCGGGCCTTGCTCTTCCGCGGGCGTGGTGGTGATCTCCGCAGCAGACTCCGGCTGAAGGTCCAGGCCTTGGAGTTGGATGGGCTCAGTGGGTATGGGTTCGGCGGGAGAGACGATTTCGTCGGTCATGGCGGTTACGGGATTATTGTTTCATGGTTCGAAGGGCTGAGGCCCACGCGCTTCCAGGCGGTTTGCTGCTTCGCGCCGAGCCCCACGCGCGCCGGGTTAACCTGAGAGCAGACGATGCAACCCGCTTCCCCACAACCCCGCCGCGGCCTTGAGGCCTTTGCCTTCCGCGACTTCAGGCGGTATCAGTTAGCGCGCGTAGCCGTGATCCTGGGCGCAGAAGCGCAATCGGTTGCGGTGGCGTGGCAGGTATATTCCATCACGCACCGCGCCATCGACCTGGGCTACACGGGACTGGCGCTGTTCCTGCCGGGGATGATTTTTCTGCTGCCGGCAGGCCACGTTGCCGACCGCTTCGACCGGCGGCGCGTGATCCTGGCATGCTACGCACTGCAGGTATTTTGCACGGGCACGCTGGTGGAACTGGCGCGGAACAACACGCAGAACATTCTAGCGATTTACACGGTGCTGTTCTTCGTCGGCACGGGGCGCGCGTTTTCATCGCCGGCGAGTTCGGCGCTGATTCCGCACCTGGTGCCGGAGATTCACTTTGTGAACGCGGTGACGTGGGGCGGGGCGATTTTTCAACTGGCCAACATCACCGGGCCGGCGCTGGGCGGGCTGCTGTTCACGCTTCCATTGACGGGCATTGCGGTGGACTCGCGGCTGGAGGGCGCGGGGATTGTATACGTGTTCACGCTCGGGACTCTGGTGTGGTTTCTGGCGCTGGTGGCAACGCTGCACGCGCGGCCGGGACGGATGGAGCACCGCGATCTGTCGCTGAAGGTAGTGCTGGCCGGGTTCCAGTATGTGCAGCGGGCGCGGATTCTGCTGGGATCGTTTTCGCTGGATCTTTTTGTGGTGCTGCTGGGCGGGGCAGTGGCGCTGATGCCGATTTTCGCGCACGAAATTCTGCACCAGGGGCCGCGCGGGCTGGGCATGCTGCGCGCAGCTCCGGCGGCGGGCGCGGTGACGATGTCGCTCATCATGGCGCGGTTTCCCCTGCACCGGCACGCGGGACGCTGGCTGTTTATCTGCGTCTCGATCTTCGGCGCGGCGACAGTGGTATTCGGGCTGTCGCACACGCTGTGGCTCTCGCTGGCTTCGTTGGCCATCGCGGGCGCGGCAGACACCATCAGCGTGATCATTCGCGGGTCGCTGCTGCAACTGGCCACGCCGCCGGAGATGCGCGGACGCGTGAGCGCGGTGAATTCGCTGTTTATTGGCGCGTCAAACGAGCTGGGCGAATTTGAGAGCGGGCTGACGGCGCAGTGGTGGGGCGCGGTGCGGGCCACGGTGATTGGCGGGCTGGGCGCGCTGGCGGTGGCGGGTTTGTGGTCCGTGATGTTCCCGGGCCTGCGCAAGGCCGATGCACTGACGGCGGAAAGCTTGCGGGAGCACGTGCCTGCGGCGCAGGAGATTCTGTCTGGTCTGTGAAGAGCAAGCGCTCAGCGGCCACGTGGGCGCGCGGTGCGATTGCGCTCGAAGAGGATACGCAGGCCGTCGAGCGTAAGCAGGTCGTCGATCTCCTGGATGTAGCGCGAGTCCGGGGCGATCAGGCGCGCCAGTCCTCCGCTGGCGATGACGCGCAGCGGCTTGCCGGGGTCGACGCCCTGCGTGGCGCCCAGTTCCGCAATGATGCGCTCGATGATGCCGTCAACGAGGCCGATGTAGCCGAAGTAGAGTCCGCTTTGCAAGTGGCCGACGGTGTTGGTGCCGATGACTTTGGCGGGGCGCTTGATGTCGACGCGGCTGAGGCGCGCGGCGCGGTTGAAGAGCGCGTCTGCGCTGAGGCCGAGGCCGGGCGCGATGGCGCCGCCGAGATACTCGCCGCGAGCGGAGATGACCTCAAACTTGGTGGCCGTGCCGAAGTCGACCACGATGCACGGGCCGCCATACCGCTCGTAGGCGGCGATGCAGTCGGCGATGCGGTCAGCGCCAAGCTCGCTGGGGTTGTCGATGAGGAGCGTCATGCCGGTCTTGATGCCGGGCTCGACGAAGAGGGGCTCGACATGGAAGTAGGATTCGCAGACCTGGCGCAGGGTGGAGTCGACGGGCGGGACAACGGAAGCGATGATGATGTCCGTCACCTGGCTGGGCGCCATGCCGTGCATCTCGAAGAGGTTGACGAAGAAAACACCGTACTCGTCGACGGTTTGCGTGCGATGCGAGGTGACGCGCCAATGCGCGGCGAGCTCCGGCTTTTCGCCATCGAGCTTGTAGAGGCCCAGCGTCGTATTCGTGTTGCCGACATCGAGAGCGAGCAGCATTTCTTTTTTGAGCTCCGAATCTTCTAACAACCGGCTCTTAGCTTTTAGCTTTTAGCTTTTAGCTTTTAGCTTTTAGCTTTTAGCTTTTAGCTTTTAGCTTTTAGCTATTAGCTATTAGCTATTAGCTCTTAGCGCTTAGCGCTTAGCCTATCGGTGCGGAAGCAAGGTCATCGGTCGCGCCCGACAAAAGCTAAGAGCTAATGGCTAACAGCTAGAATCCCTCCGCCGCGCGCAGTCCGCCTGTTTGCACCGTGACGAGCCCGCTTGCGGTTGCGACGCGCAGAAACCCGTGTTCGTCGAGGCCGGCCGTGACGCCAGTGCAGGTTTGCGGGCCGTGCACTTCTACTTTGCGGCCTCGAATCCAGGTGGAAGCCTGCTCCAGGCGCGCAGCGATGGTTGCGGCCGCCGCCGCATCGGCGAGCGCGGACGCCTCACGCTCCAGCGATTTTAGCAGGGCGACGAGGAAAGTTTGGCGGCTGATGGTTTTCCCGGTTTCGAGGTCCAGCGAGGTTGCGGGCGTGGCCAGGCCGGGCGGAAACGCGCGCTGGCGCACGTTGATGCCGATGCCAACGACCACTGCGTGGGGCGGGCCTTCGGATTCGGTCTTTGCCTCGACGAGGATGCCGCCGGTTTTGCGCGGGCCGATGAGAAGATCGTTGGGCCAGCGAAGATCGACGTCTAATCCGGAGACGGCGCGAATGGCTTCGGCGGCGGCGAGGCCAGCGGCCAGCGGCAAAAACGGCAGGCGCGAGGCGGGAATTTGCGGTCGGAGAAGAACACTGACGTAGAGCCCTTCGCCAGCCGCGGAGGTCCAAGTGTGATCGCTGCGTCCGCGCCCAGCCAACTGCTCATCGGCAAGAAAGACTGAACCGTGCGGGGCGCCATCGCGTGCGGCTGCGATGGCATCGGCGTTTGTCGAGCCGGTGACGCGGGTAAAGTGCAGCTTGCCCGCGAAGACCGTGCCGGCGAGTTCAGCTTCAAGTGCGGGGAGATCGAACATTAGTTGTGTGACCAATTGGGTTCGGGGATTGTGGACATAGGCGCGATCAAAGGCCGTAGCCTTCATCGACTCTGCCCATCCGCGGGCTGGTCTGGCCGGGCTCGGCGGCGATGGTCATGGAGATGTTGGCGGCGCGGGCGGAGTGGGTGAGCGCGCCCACGCTGATGAAGTCGACGCCGGTCTCGGCGTAGGCGTGGACAGTGTCGAGCACGATGCCGCCCGAGGCCTCGGTGGGAATCCAGCGGCCAGGCTCCGCGGCGGTCACCGCTTTGATGCGCTCGATAGAGCGGCGGACTTCGGCGGGCGTCATGTTGTCGAGCAGGATGGCCTCGGCGCCGTGAGCGAGGGCTTCGTCAAGCTCCTGCGCGGTGCGGACTTCGACCTGCACGCGCTGGCCCGGCTTGCGCTGGGCAAGGGCACGGGAAAGGACGGCCGCAATGCCGCCGCCGAGCGCAATGTGATTGTTCTTGATGAGAATGCCGGAGGCGAGATCGATGCGGTGATTGGTGCCTCCGCCGCAGAGAACCGCGTATTTCTCGAGGGCGCGTAGGCCGGGGACGGTCTTCCGCGTGTCGAGAATGCGGGCGTGTGTTCCCTGAATGGCATCGGCGAATTGGCGCGTGAGCGTGGCGATGCCGCTCATGTGCTGGAGCAGGTTGAGAATGACTCGCTCGCAACTGAGCAGAACGCGCGCGTTGTGGCGAATGACAGCGAGGACCTGGCCGGCGTGGACGCGCACGCCGTCGAAGATTTCGGGATGGCTGACTACCTCGAAGCGGGTTTGCGCTTCGGGGCTTTGGTCGAGGCGGGCATAAATCTCAAAGAAACGCGGGATGGCGCCAAGGCCGGCGACGACCAGTTCTTCGCGGGCGATGATGGAGCCGGCGGCGAGAAGATTGGCATCGATGGTGAGGTGCGTGGTGGCATCGTGGGGAGCCTGGTCCTCAAGCAGGGCCTGCTCCAGCAATGCGTCGATGCGGTGGCTCTTCCAGTCCATAGCTTCAGTGAACAGTGGTCAGTGGACAGTGAACAGCGAACAGTTGTCAACCCTCCGGCAGTCCATCAAGGCCACCCCGGGCCTTGTCCAGCAGCCTCTTCGCCTCGTCCCGCTGTTTCTTCAAGCCCTCGACGATATGCGCTGGAGCCTTCGCGAGAAAACCGGGGTTGTTGAGCTGTCGGTCAGAGGACGCAATAATCTTCTCGAATTTGGCGATGTCCTTTGTCGAGCGCTCGCGCTCGGCGGCGACGTCGATTGGCTTGTTGTAGTTGATTGCAATCTCGGTTGACCCGATGTGGCGCCAGCTCAGAATCTGGAGCACGGGCTCATTGCGATTTGTCGTCTCGACGATCGTCGTTGTCGACAGCCTTTCAAGCCACCCCTTGTTTTGAACGATTAGATCATCGGGCCCGCCTGTTACGTAGCTTGGAGTTGCGAGCACGTACGAAGGCACGCTTAGCTTCTCCGGTACGCCCAGATCCTTCCGGAATTCGCGGATTCCCCTCACTAGGTCCTGCAATAGGGACATTTGACTCTGCGCCTTTGAATCCATCGAGATCGGTTCGGCTGTCGGATAGTTCGTCAACGCAATCGACTTGGCCGGTGGCTTGCCTTCGTAGACCGCGTACCAAAGTTCTTCCGTCAAAAATGGCATTAAGGGCGAGAGAAGACGGAGAGCAACCTCGAACGATCGTACGAGCGTGGTGAGGGCAGCTTTTGTCCGCGCCTTGTCTGCGGTTTCGGAGAAATCAAGGCGCAGCTTGACGATCTCGAGATACCAGTCGCAGAAACTGCCCCAGAAAAATTGATAGATCGTGTTGGCCGCGTCGTCGAATCGATAATTCTCGAGCGCCTGATTCACTTTCGCCGCGGTCGCGTGCAATTCGGCGACGATCCAGCGCGCTTCGAGCGGGGCGTCGCCGGGAACGCTGGGCATTTTGCCGAGCGTGTCTCGATCGACGGTAATGCCGAGCTCCGCGGCGCGGCCCACGTTCATGAAGATGAAGCGGGCGGCGTTCCATATCTTGTTTGCAAACGCTCGATAGCCCTCGGTGCGGGCCACGTTAAAGGCGATGTCGGTGCCGGGCGAAGCCATGGACGCGAGCGTGAATCGAACTGCATCCGTTCCGTACTGCTTGACGATCTCGATGGGGTCGACAACGTTGCCCTTGGTCTTGGACATCTTTTCTCGGCTGGCGTCGCGGATGAGACCGTGGATGTAGACCTCGCGATATGGAACGGATTCTGCAAGCGAGCGCGGGCTGCCGTCGGGCATAGGGACGTCGCGCGAAAACCAGCAACCGAACATGATCATGCGCGCGACCCAGAAGAAAAGAATGTCGAAGCCGGTAACAAGCAGCGAGGTCGGATAGAACGCGGCAAAATCGGCAAGCGTTGCGGGCGTAATGTTAGGCCAGCCGAAGACGGAGACGGGCAGAAGGCCCGACGAGAACCAGGTATCGAGGACGTCGGTCTCCTGCGTGAGCTTTCCCGAGCTGCAGTGCGCGCAGGCGGTGGGGTCTTTTTCGTTGGGCTGGGGCACCGTGATCTTTTGGCAGGCCGAGCAGTGCCATGCGGGAATGCGATGGCCCCACCAGAGTTGGCGCGAGATGCACCAGTCGTGGAGGTTCGTCATCCACTCGAGATAAATCTTTTCGTAGTTCTCGGGCGTGAAGCGGACGGCCCGCCGCGGCGGGCCGTCGGCGTCCGCCTTGACGGCGGCGATTGCCAGTTCCGCCATCGTCGCGCCGCCCGTGTTGGGCTGCTTGTTGACGGCGATGAACCACTGCGTGGAGAGGCGCGGCTCAATGACGGTCTTGCAGCGGTCGCAATGGCCGACGTTGTTGGTGTAGTCCTTTACGGCAGCCAGCAGCCCCTGCGCTTCGAGATCGTGGACGATGTGCTTACGCGCAACGTAGCGGTCGAGGCCGGCGTAAGGCCCGCCCTCCGCGTTGATGTGAGCGCGGTCGTCCATCACGTTGATTGAAGGAAGATGATGCCGCTCGGCCAGCGCGAAGTCATTGGGATCGTGCGCGGGCGTGACTTTGACGGCGCCGGTGCCGAACTCGCGGCTGACCCACTCGTCGAGGACGATGGGGATTTCCCGATTCACGAGCGGCAGGCGCAGCTTCTTGCCGTGGAGATGCAGGTAGCGCTCATCCTCGGGGTGAATGGCGACTGCGGTGTCGCCGAGCATGGTCTCGGGGCGGGTGGTTGCGACGGTCAAAAACTCGCCGCTATCTTTGCCATCGGCGCCGAGGACCGGGTACTTGATCTCCCACAGGTGACCCTTGTGCTCGGAGTGGATGACTTCAAGATCGCTGATGGCGGTTTGGCAGCCCGGGCACCAGTTGACGATGTACGCGCCGCGGTAGATGAGGCCCTGATAGTAGAGGCGGACGAAAGCTTCGCGCACGGCAATCGAAAGGCGCTCGTCCATGGTGAAGTACTCGCGGCTCCAGTCGACGGAGACGCCGAGGCGCTTCATCTGCTCGAGGATGGCTCCGCCGTAGTGCTGCTTCCACTGCCACACGCGCTCGACAAAGGCCTCGCGGCCAAGCTTCTGGCGCGTTGTGCCTTCCGAGACCAATTGGCGCTCGACCAGCATTTGTGTGGCGATGCCGGCGTGGTCGGTTCCGGGTACCCACAAGACCCTTCGCCCAAGCATGCGCCGCCAGCGGACAAGAATGTCGATTTCGGTGTGCTCCAGCATGTGGCCCATGTGGAGGTAGCCGGTGACGTTAGGCGGGGGCAGCAGAACGACAAAGGCGGACTTGCCGTCGGGAGACTGGCCGGCGGACTGGCCGTCCAGGCTCTGGTTTTGGTCACAGGGTGCGCTGGGAGTCGGCTGGGCGAAGAGTTTTTCGCGGACCCAGTAGGCGGCCCAGTGATCTTCAATGGCGGTTGGGTCGTAGGCTTTGGGCAGGTCGTGAGGCATTTTCTCTTTTGCGAGCCCCCGGTGATTTTGGGAAAACACCCGTGCAAAAAGGGGCATTCAAGGCGTGGGGACTACCTCTCAGGTTAGCAGACGCAGGGCAGAGCGATGGTTCGACCGCAAAGCGAAGGCATTGTGGATTCCAAGTGAAAAAGGCCGCACCAAGAGAGGCTGCGGCCCTTTCATTTTGGATCGGTTCCGAACTCAGAACGGGTTGATCTTGGCCAGACCCTTCTTCTTTTTCTTCTTGCTGGAGGACTCGTCGCTCTGGTCCACCTTGGGCTTCTTGGTCTTGCCGCTTGAGGCGGTCTGGGTGGGCTGAGCCGGGTTCTCGCCGGGCTTGATGTCATTCACCTGAATCGGAGCCACGGCCGGCTTCTCAGCCGGAGGAACGACGGTGCCGGTGGGCCCGACTGGCTTGACGACGGCGTTCGGATCGGCAGCAGCGGTGTTTGGCGCGTTGACCACCTCGACGCCAACACCAGTGCCACCAGCGGGCGCCTCCATCTGCAGCGGAGCGGTGGAGGGCTGATCGCTGCGCGGAGGCTCGTTGGGGCCGGTGGGAGTAACGGCTGCCGCTGGCGCAGGCGGCCTGCCGGCGTTCACAGCCTCGGTAAAGACGGCCTTATTCTGGTTGGTAATGTCGGGAGCGAGCGTGCGCGTGGGATCGTCAAGCGTGGGTTCGCCCACATGCACGGCCTCAACCATCGTTGGGCCGCGCTTGATGATGCCGATCATGGTGTCGGTAAAGTGGAGCGGCTGGCGGCTGCGTTCCTCGGCGTCGCTTTCGGCAATAGCAGCCTGTGTCGGCTCGGGAACAGGCCGGTTCATGGCCACGAGGCGGTCGCGGGCGTCCTCAACGTGCGGCGCCATGGGATAGCGGGTGATGACCTTGGCGTAGGCTGCGGCGGCCTTGTCCTGGTAGACGGTGTGCATGCGCTCCTTGATGGCGCCGGGCAGGCCGGGAGCGATCTCTATGTTGTGCGCCTCGCCGGCGTAAGCGTCGCCGATGCCGATGAGCACCTCGTCGCTCTTGGAATAGAGAGGATAGGAGTCCGCGACGGTTTCAAGGCGGGCGATGGCGGCGATATAGTCTTCGCGGGTCCCGTAGTAACTGCCGATCTGGTACTCGCGCTCGGCCAGAACCTCCTGCACATCGCGCAGCCTCTGCTTGGCGCGCGGGATGAGGGTCGAATCCGGGAACATGTTGACCATCTCCCGGTATTCCTTCTCGGCTTGCTGAGCATTCGTGAAATCACGGTCGGGCTTCTCCATCTGCTGGTAGTAGATGTCGGCCACTTTCATCTTGGCTTCGGCGGCCTCGGGGACGTTGGGGAAGAAGGTGATGAAATCCTCGTACTCGGCCTCGGCCTGAGTGAGGGCCGCGGAACCGCCTTCCTTGAACCAGGTGTCGCCGACCGACAGCTTGGCGCGCATGCGGTATTCCGACTCGGGATAAGTATTGAGCAGGGTTTGCAGGTCGAGCCGGGCCACGTCATAGCGGCCTTTCTTCATAGCCACCATGGCCTTGTCGTAGAGCTCCTTGTCAGGCTGCTTGGACTGGATGCTGGCCAGCGGGTTGGCGTTCAGGTCGTAGGCCTTCTTTTGCTTTTTCTTGGTTCTGGCATCGGCCGAGCCCACGCCCAGAAACAACGCGACAAGTGCGACAGCAACGATCTTCAAAGACAACCGACTCATACCACCTCTTGGGAGGAGGACCCTGGGGCGGGCCATCCGCAGCTTGCATGCACTTTTCACAGCGATTCCAGAGTTGTCGCACCTCGAAGCCACAACCGCTGAGTGGCATTTTCCCCAAGGAAAATGCCGCCTTGCACCATCCGGAAAAGGACTCGTTAACTCTGGAATCGTTCTAGTGAATTCTACTCTTTCCGGCCGCCACCTTGCTGGCAATCATCCGGTCGTCGGCCTCGCGGGCCGCGGCCAGCAGGGCGCGGGCATCGCGTTCCGGCTCTCCGGCTCCGAAAACGGCGTTGCCGGCCACGAGCAGCTCCGCTCCGGCTTGGACGATGGCGGCGACTGTGTCGTGAGCCACGCCGCCATCCACCTCGATCCTGAAGTCGAGTTCGAGGTCGTTGCGGAGTTCGACTAGCCGACGGATCTTGTTCAGAGAGAAGGGGATAAACTCCTGACCGCCGAAGCCTGGGTTGACGCTCATGATCAGGACGTGATGGACCATGGGCAGAATATCGATGATGAGGTCGACGCGCGTGGCCGGATTGAGGACCACGCCGGGCTTCATGCCGTGGTGCAGGATCATCTCCAGCGAGCGGTGCAGATGCGTGCAGGCCTCGTAGTGGACGCTGAGCCAGTTGGCGCCCGCGTCGGCGAAGGCGGCGATGTACTCGTTGGGGTTATCGATCATCAGGTGGCAGTCGAGGGGCAGGCGGGTGCATTTGCGCAGGCTGGCCACCACGGGCGGACCGATGGTGATGTTGGGAACGAAGTGGCCGTCCATGATGTCGACGTGGATGGTGGTGCCACCGCCACGCTCGGCCGCGGCAACCTGGTCCGCCAGGTGGGCAAAGTCCGCAGAGAGGATGGAAGGCAG
Organism: Occallatibacter sp.; assembly: GCA_049517515.1. GTDB lineage: Bacteria > Acidobacteriota > Terriglobia > Terriglobales > Acidobacteriaceae > Telmatobacter. The sequence goes on along the minus strand of JBEKSA010000004.1, from coordinate 102,607 downwards.
TAGCTCGACCATGGAATGTGCGTGCAACTCCTTGCGGGGACAGTGTATCAGCGGAAGCAGGTGGAGTGGGGCGAGGCCAACGGTTAAGAAGCGGAGACGGAAGGCTTCAATCGCTCTGCGGCCACGCGGCCCACGCCGCGGAGGATTGCCTTAATGGGCCAGTGATCGTCGGCGTCGGGGAAGAAGATCTCGCCGACGCGGCGCGCCTCAGGCCGGTAGTACCAACGCTTGAGGAGCGCGAGATGGGCCTGACGGATAGTGGCTGAGGGCGCGGTTGAGGGTGCGGAGAGCGCGGCGAGAGCGGCTTCGAGACGAGATTCGAGAACTCCGCGAGCGATCTTCGGCGCAACCGGAGTCTGATCTGATCCCTGTTCCTTGTTCCCCGTTTCCTGTTTTTCTGCTCCCTCGCTCCCTTGCTCACTTGCTCCCTGCTCCCTACTCCCTACTCCCTGCTCTTCTGTTCTCTGCTTTTCTGATCCCTGTTCCCTGTTCCCTGTTCCCTGTTCTTCCGGAATCGCCTCAATCGCCAGCGGCTGCGCGAAGAGCGAAGTTGAGCCCGACTGCTCGTTCTGGATTCGCATTCCCAGAGTCGAGAGCGCGGCGGGTCCGCGGAGTCGGCCGCCCTCAAAAAAGAAGACGGCGACTTCATCGGGATTTGCGGAGGCCTGCAGAATCACAGCGCGAAGACGGCTGAGTGGGCGGACAAGTTCGGCGGCCAGCGCGCGCACGGCTTCAACGCGCTGGACTTGGCTGTGAAGTGCCGCGGCGGATTCAAATGAGAGACTGGCCGAGGCCTGGTCGCGCTCGGTGCGGAGCGTGACGAGCCGGCTCTCGCCGCGCGTCGCAAGAAAGCGCTCGACGGCCACGGACTCTTCGGCATAGCGCTCGTCCGTGCAGCCTTTGAAGCAGGGCGCGAGGCACATCTTCATCTCGGAGTAGACGCATCCGGGATAGCTCGGTTCGGGCGCGAGTTCGAAGGTGCAGCGGCGCAGCAGAAACAGCTTGAGCGCTTCTTCGGAGAAGCGCTCGGCAGCGGCGCGCGAGGGAAATGGACCGTAGGCCCAATCGGCCTCGCGCAGGCTGGGCCGATGCGTGACGGTAACGCGAGGATAGGGATTGCTGCCGAGAAAACGGACGAATGCGGGAGAGCGGAGGTGCATGCGCTCCAACGCTTTTGCGCCGAAGATCTCCTCCAGAAGAGAGAACTGCGCGAGCAGCGATTCGAATTCAGAGCCGGTAAGCTGCCATTCAATGCGGCGAACGAGTCCCGCGAGATGCAACCGGCGCGGATGCTTCGCGGAAGGCTGCAGGAGGCGCTCAAGCCTGGAACGGAGGTTGGGCGTACGTCCGATGTAGGGCTCGGCGCGAGAATCGGCGCCATACAGGGCGAAGACCGCTGTCGACTGCGGCAGCTCGGCCAGCGCGGCTTTGGGATCGGCCGGATCGAAGGCCAGAGACCTCCACCCCACAGACTTGGACCTATTCGTGGGGACCCCGGTTTGAAACTCATTCGGCACAGTCCGCAGTCACCTCGTAACGCTCATCACAAGTACACGTGTTCAGAGTGATTTTACGGCGAGCCGCGCGGAATAAAGGGCGTGATGCTCTCGGAAAGAGTACAACCAATCTCAGGGATTCGCATCTGACGCAATTGATACCGCAGTTCGTGGAGGTGGTATCGTGAGACGCTTTGAAGCTGTATTGCTTTCGATTTCTCTCCTTGGTTTTCGGGTCAACGGTTCGGCGATCCAGAACCAGTCAACGCTGACGCAGCCCTCCCCAGTAAACGCACCCGCTTCCATCACAATTCCAGCAGGAACCAGGATTGAACTGGTTGTCACGCGCCCCGAGTGGGCGCAGTCCGCCAAGGACGGCGACACCGTCTACGCTCAAACCTCGTTTCCAACCATTGCCGGCAACAGCATGGCGATTCCCGCGGGCACCTACGTCGAAGGGACGATTAAAAGCGTAACGCGGCCGACGCACAAATTCGATCGCGCCGAGATTCAGGTGCTCTTCACCAAAATCGTCTTTGCAAACGGCTATACCGTGGAGCTGCCTGGCGCGACAAGCGCGATGCAGGCGCCAGCTGTCCCCGCAACAAGTGAAACGCCGCCGGCGCCGGGTGAGACACTGATCGCGATTACGATTCAGGTGACCACGGCGAACGATCTGCTACTCGACAATGGCGCCGAAGTGGAGATGACGCTGGGCGCGCCGCTCCAGTTGGACGCAAAGCAGGTTGCGCAGTCGATTCCGCTTTCGCGCTTGCCGCAGCCGGGACAACTCAAATCAGCCACTCAATGCCGCGACATTCCGGGCAGTCCAGGCACGCCGGGAACGCCGGATACAGTGATTCCAGGCACGCCGGGGACACCTGACATCACGATTTCCCAAGGTCCTGATTTGCCGGATATTGTGATTCCGGGAACTCCCGCCACTCCTGACACAGTGATCCCCGGGATGCCGGGAACGCCGGATGATCCCGGATATGTTTGCCCGGCCAAGCCGCTCGTGATTTCGTCGACTCCAGTCAACAATCAACCAACGCAAAGTTCTCAGCCGGTGGCGGCTCGTTAACCCGGCACATTCTTTAAGTAACGCCCAGGAAGGAAGGGTGTTCCATGTTCGTCCAATCCATTACCGCACTCATGATTGCTTCTCTCGCCATGGGGCAGATTCCGATTCCCGCCCCGCAGATCGCACCTGCAGCGCCAGACTCTTCGGTTCTGGCGACACAAATTGCGCCGGCGCCCGCGGCACAGGCCATCACGGTTCCCACAGGAACGGCTGTTCAGCTCACGCTGATGAGCGCCGTTAAAAGCAAGTCAACGCAAGCTGGAGACACGGTGCGCGCGGTGGTCGCTTTTCCCGTGACCATCGGGACGCAACTCGCCATTCCGGCAGGAACCTTCGTGGACGGCAATGTCCTACAGGTGACGGCTCGCCCGAAGGCGGGCCAGCAGCCATCGTTCCGCGTCCATTTCACGCGACTTGTGTTTTCCAATGGCTATTCAGTCGCGTTGAATGGCGAGAACACACAGGCGTTGGTGCTGCCGGCAGACAGCCGCGCGCCCACGAGTGAAGTGGCGGAACTCGCGCCGCTGCGGCGGCTGCCGGGGTCACGCTTTGCCATGGGCGGAGGGCAGCAGACTCAGATGCCGACACTTCCGCGGGTCGGCCCCAACCCCGCCGTCGTTGGCGGAGCCATTGGGGGAGGCTTTGCTGCCCTCGTCATCGGAATGCTTGTCTGGGCGCATCACCGCGTGAACAACACGGATTTCTTGCTCTACGACGCCGGCTGGCAGTTTCAGATGATTCTCGACAGTCCGCTCACGCTCGATGCGGCGCAGGTTGCCGCCGCCGCAGCGACGCCCAGCGCGAGCTAATCCGCTGCGGTCACGAGAACGACGAGCGCTTGCTTGCCGTCGAGCGAGAACTCGAGCGGAATGGTGCGCTCCGTCGCTTCTCCAGCGTCGAGATCGCGTACCAACTTGCCCCCGGTCGCACCGGTAATGACCACATGCAGCTTGAGTGGGGGTTGCGTTCCCGGCTTGGCAGCAGGCGATTGCTCGCGGCTTGACGCCGGCGTGGCGGCGGATGAAGAGGCGGCAGGAGCGAATTCCAGGGTGTAGCTGCCTTTGGGCCAGACGCCGAAGTCGGCCTTGCCGCCGGCATCGGTGGTGCGCGCCGCGCAGCCGCCGCCCGGGTTCTTGCCCAGCTTGACGTCAATGCCCTTGAGCGGCGCGCCCGCGAAGGCAAGCTGCGCGACGAAGAGAAGTGCTGCTGCGGCCGCCACGGGAAGAGATTTGCCGGCCATTCGTTTTGTTTTGCTCATTGCGCCTCCGGGAATACTTGAGCATCGTATTCGGTCGGTGTGAATCTTGTCTGTTCCCCGAATGGGGCACGGGATTACAGTGATGCGATGCTTTGCCCCGATGCGGCGAAACTGCTATGCTGCGGGCGCTACGGAAAAACGATTTACGGCAGAGGTGAACAGCGATGTGGTTTCTCGGCATGGATGTCGGTACGGGTGGGACACGGGCGCTGATTGTGGACGGCGCGGGAAAGCTGCTGGGGGCGGCGTCGAGCGAACACGCTCCGTTTCGCGCTGAGCATCCGGGATGGGCGGAGCAGGATCCCGAGGACTGGTGGCGCGCGGCGCAGGATGCGATTCGCGGAGCGCTTGTTGCGACACCGGAGCCGCGCGAGCCGGTGGCGGCGATTGCGCTCACCGGGCAGATGCATGGCGCCGTGATGCTGGACGAGACGGGCGCGGTGCTGCGGCCGGCGCTCATCTGGTGCGACACGCGCACGCAGCCCGAGTGCGACTGGCTGACGGAGAAGATCGGCTATGAGCGGCTGATCGAGTTAACCTGCAACCCCGCGCTGCCCAACTTTACGCTGACCAAGCTGCTGTGGGTAAAGACACACCAACCGGAGATTTTCGCGAAGATCCGCCACGTGATGTGCCCCAAAGATTATGTGCGCTACCGGCTGACGGACGAGTTCGCCATCGACGTGCAGGAGGCCAGCGGAACGCTGCTGCTGGACGTGACGCATCGGCGGTGGTCGCGCGAGGTCGCGGAGGCAGCGGGGATCGACATGAGCTGGCTGCCCAAGTTGTACGAGTCGCCGGAAATATGTGCGCGGATCAGCGAGAAGGCCGCGGAGCTGACGGGATTGAAGGCGGGCACACCGGTGGCGGCGGGCGCAGGCGACCAGGGCGCGGGCGCGGTGGGCATGGGGATTCTGCAGCCAGGAAGCGTTTCGGCGACCATCGGGACATCTGGAGTCGTTTTCGCCGCGACAGCGGCGCCAACAAAAGACCCGAAGGGACGGCTGCACACGTTTTGCCATGCCGTGCCGGGCCTTTGGCACGTGATGGGCGTGACGCAGAGCGCGGGGTTGAGCCTGAACTGGCTACGCGGAACGTTCTTTGCGGGCCAAAGCTACGACGCGCTGAGTGATGGCGCAGCGAGGGTCCCGCCCTGTTGCGAGGGCCTGGAATGGGCGCCCTATCTGCTGGGCGAGCGCACGCCGCATCTCGATCCTGAGGTGCGCGCTGCATTTGCGGGCATCGGCGTCTTGCACACCGGGGCGCATTTTGTCCGCGCCGTGCAGGAGGGTGTCGCCTACTCGCTCGAGGACACCTTCACGCTCTTCCACGAGCTGGGCATTCCCGTCACCGGCATTCGGCTCGGCGGCGGCGGAGCGCGCGGAGCGCTTTGGCGGAAGATTCAGGCCGGCATCTACGGGCGCGCGGTCGAGATTCTGGTGGCCGAAGAGGGCGGCGCGTTTGGGTGCGCGCTGATGGCCGGCGTGGGCGCGGGCCACTGGCAGAACCTCGACGAGGCGTGCGGGCAGGCGATCGAAGTGGCGCAGCGGATTGAGCCGGATGCGAAAGATGTTGCGGCGTACAAGGCCGGTTACGCACGATGGAGAAAGCTCTACCCGGCGCTACGCGGATTGCGAAACTAAACGCTCACGGCTTCGACGGCCGGCACGGTGAAGTCGGCGAAGGTGAAGCCGTCGCGGGTGACGACTTCTCCGGCGGCGATGGGCAGCGGCGCGGCGAACATGGGTCCGGCATAGACGCAGGTGTGGAACTCGCCGTGCTCGCCGCACGGATCGGCGTCGGGCGGGAGATCGCGCAACAAGTCCAGATCGAACTCGCGGCCGGCAAAGACAGCGGGGAGTTGCTTTGTGTCCACGCACGATAGGCGTGCGCGCAGGCCGCCGGCGATCATCTCGCGCGCCAGCGCATCGGTCGGGATCTGCCAGAGCGGAAACAGCGGTTCGAGGCCGGTTGGGGCGAGCTGGCGCACGCGATAGTCGCGGACATCCTCGAGGAAAAGATCGCCGAAAGCGACGGCGTCGATTTTCTCGGCGACGGCGCGCCAGCAGGCCTCGGCCATGCGCTGCTCATAGACTTCGTTCGGGCAGGGCCATGGGAGCGGGACGATCCAGAGCGGGAGCCCGGCGGCTGCGGCCTGGGCTTCGGCGACCGCACGCCGCACTCCGTGCATGGCAACGCGATCGAACTCGGAGTTCAGCGTGGTGAGCAGCCCGCAGATCTCGATGGCCGGATCGCGGCGGAGAACGGGAAGGGTCCACGCGCTGTCTTTGCCGCTGCTCCAGGAGAGAAGAACGCGCTTCATAGGGTGATGATAGCGGTCTGCCCTGCCCACTTTGCTTACTTCGCGAACAGCGAGAGGTCGATGGCTCCGCCCATGGCTTTGTAGCCTTCGTCCTTGGGGTGCAAATGATCGCCTGAATCGTAAGCGGGGTTGAAGTGGGTTGGGTTCGCCAGATCCTGGGTGGCTTTGTCGAAGTCGGCGACGCCGTCGAAGGTGCCGCTATTACGAATCCAGTCGTTCACAGCCTCGCGCACCTGCTCGCCCTTGTCGGAGTAGTAGCCCGCGCCGCCATACGGCGTGAGCGTTGCTCCAATAGCCTTGATGCCATGCTCATGCGCGGCGTCGGCGATTTGCTTGAGGCCCATCTCTAACTGCGCAGCGGTGATGTCGTCCCATGGGGTCTGGAGGTGCGCAAGGCGGCCGATGTCGTTGATGCCTTCGAGCACGATGACGTAGCGCACACCGCTCTGCGAAAGCACGTCGCGATCGAGGCGCGAGAGCGCGCTGGGTCCAGCAACTTCATTCAGCACACGGTTGCCGCCGATGCCGGCGTTGAGGACAGAAACGTTCTTCAGATTCGGATCCTGCAGGTTCGGATCGTGATTGAGCCGCGCGGCCAGAACGTCAGGCCAGCGTTGGTTGGCGTTGTGCGTCGAGAGCGCGCCATCGGTGATGGAGTCGCCGAGCGTGACGATGGCGCGCGAGTTAGCCACAGCCTGCACGTCGATACCGTCGAGGAAGTACCACGAAGAGATCTTTGTCGCGTCGGGAAGATCCGGTGCAGTGGACATATCGCCGTTGGCGATGAAGTTGTCCTGGTCGGCGAAGGAGTGATAGGTTTCGGCGCGCATCACTTGCGAAGGCAGATAGAAACTGACCGCGAGATCAGCGAGCGGCTGCACGGCGAGTGCGACGGGATCGGAAAAGAGCTCGGCGCCTGGCGGAATATTGACGGAGGTGGCTCCGACGAAGGTGATGGCGTGATCGACGCCGGGCTGGATGGCCGCGTTGCCGGCGCTCACGGCCACATGCGCGTCGCTGATGGTGAGCGGGTCAGTCCCATAAGCATTCGTAAAGCGCACGCGAATCTCGGCGCCGCCTGCGGAGATGTGAACGATTTCGCGCAGCGTGACGCCGCTGAAGGGGCGCACGTTGAATCCTCCATCGGCCAACATCGGAGCAGTGGCCCACGTGCCCACCCACTGCGGATGCGGCGCGGACTGAGCAAGAGACAATGCGGGGACGGCAAGAACGAGAACAGCAAGACGGAAAAAGCGGTTCAGCATCGATCGATTCCTCTCCGAATTGGAGGAATTTGAGCGAACGATAGATCAGTGAAGGTCAATGTCGGCGGTGAGCGGAGTGTTCTCGCTAGAGTCGCCGACGCGAATGATGAACTTGCCGGGATCGATGATCCACCTGTGGGCGGGTCCATCCCAGTAGCTGAATGCGCGCGCGTCAAGGCTGATGGTCACGTGGCGAGTTTCGCCCGGATCAAGGCGGACTTTGGCGAAGCCCTTCAATTCGCGCTCGGGACGGTCAACCTGCGCGGAAGGATCGGAGACGTAGAGCTGGGCGACTTCAGCTCCGGCCACGCTGCCTGCATTGGTGACGTCGAAGCTGACGTTGACCGTGGAACCGGAAGCAGCGGAAGCGGGAACGTCGAGCATTGAGAACTTGAATGTGGTGTAGCTCAAACCGAAGCCGAAGGGGAAGAGCGGGTGCTTGCCTGTGGTGGTCCAGTAGCGGTAGCCGACCATCAGCTTGTCACCGTATTTGATGTGCTCGATGGTGTAGTCGAGCGGCTTGCCGTCTTCGCCGATGGTATGCAGCGTGGTGTTGTCTTTGGGGTCGCCGTAGTACCACTTCGAGGACGGGTTCTCGTCCCAACTGCGGTCGAAGCTGACGGGAAGTTTGCCCTCAGGGTTGTGCTGCCCAAAGAGAATCTGCGCTACGGCCGTGCCGCCTTCCTGGCCGGGATACCAGGTGTGGAGCAGGACGGGCACTTTATCGAGCCAGCGGCTGGTGTCCACGCCTCCGCCTGCGGTGAGGGTGACGATCGTGCGGGGATTAGCCGCCGCGGCCTCTTCGATGAGCGCGTCCTGGCCTGGAGGCAACGAGAAGGTGCGGTCGGCGCCCTCGTGTTCTGTCTTCGGGTCGAAACCGACGGCGACGACCACCACGTCAGCGTCAGCGATCGCCTTCTTCTCGTCGGGCGAGTCGGGCATGCCGTCACTGTAGAAGACATGCGCATTGGGGCCGAGCAGGTTGGCGATGCCGGTGAGGATGCTGACCGGCTCGAAGGCGCGGGCCTCGGACGAACCGCCACCGCCCGCGACCGCGGGATAAGCATCGGGCCCGATGATGGCGATGGATTTGACCTTGGCGAGATCGAGCGGAAGCAAATTTCCCTGGTTCTTGAGCAGCGTAATGCTCTCAAGCGCGCCCTGAAGAGCAACTGCGCGATCAGTGACGGAGTAAGTGGAGTCGGCGGGATCGAACTGCGGGCGATCGGTAAAGCCGTAGCGGAGCTCGGTGCGGAAGAGGCGCAGCAGATGCTCGTCGATCGTGGCCTCCTTCACCTGGCCGTTCTGAACGGCGGGAATGAGATTCTTCGCGTTCATGAATTTCGGGCTGGGCATTTCGAGATCGAGGCCATTGTTGACCGCTGCGACGCCGTCATACGTCGCGTCCCAGTCGGACATAAGAACGCCCTGGAAACCCCATTCGCCCTTGAGCAGCTTGAGGTTGAGAAAATCATTTTGGGTGGAGTGGACGCCGTTCACGAGGTTGTAGGAATCCATCACCGCGTCGACGTGAGCTTTGGTGACGGCGGCCTCAAACGCGGGCAGATAAATCTCGCGCATGCTGCGTTCGTCGATATCTACGTTGGCGTTGTGCCGGTTGAACTCCTGATCGTTGAGCGCAAAGTGCTTCACGGTGGCCACGACGCCTTCGGACTGCACGCCTTCAATGTAGGGGACTACGAGAGCAGCGTTAAGAAACGGATCCTCTGAAAGGTACTCGAAGTTGCGCCCGCTAAGCGGTGAGCGCGCGATGTTTACGCCGGGGCCAAGAAGGAAGTTGACGCTTCGCGCGCGGGCGTCGCGGCCGAGGCTTTCGCCGATTTTGCGGGCGAGCTCGGGATCCCAGCTGGCGGCAAGCGCAACGCCGCCGGCATAGGCCGTAGTCGGGCCCCAGGTGCGCACGCCGAGCGAGGCATCGGACATCTTGAACTGCGGCAAGCCGATGGATGGCATGGGACGAGTGAACATTTCTTTGATGCCGCCTAGGAGCTCGATCTTCTGCTCAAGCGTGAGCTTGGCGATCATGGCGTGGGCCTGAGCCTCAATGGCGGGCGAGTCGGGCGCGGGAGCCTGGGCCGAAACGGAGCGGCCGCCAAGCACGAGAACTGTGAAAAAGAGAGAGAAAGCAGAGAAAAGGGTGTGCACGCGGAGGTTTTTCATATCGCGCCTACGTTAGCGCATTGGACCGACAGGTGTACAGAGCGCCTGCGGGACGGCGCTTTGGCCTCCCAGCGGATGCGGAAACTTTTTACCCCCCCCTCATCTTTTCCAAGCCACGCATCGTCCTATGATTGAAAGAGTCGATTGATTTTCCAGAGCACCGGGAGGTCGATGCTGCGATGCGCTTTCCCCGCGCGTTGTTTCTTTCCCTTGCAGGATTTGCTTCGTTAACACAGGTGTGCCCTCGTGGATCGGCGCAAGGCGCTCTTCTGCTTGAGGACGCCGCCGGCTTCTCCAGCGTTCTGTCGCCGTCAGGGCACGTTGCATTGTATTTCGCGCGCATCTGTGCCGACACTCCCACTAAACTCCGGCGGTGCGAGCCCGGCGAGCTGGGCACGGTGACCTCCCGGTACGAAGGGATCAAAGGCCGCGATTGGCTGGCCATACCGCTTCTGCCACACCTCTATGCGGTTGAGGACGTCCTGGCGGGTTCGGCAGACCGGAACCTTGCCGCGAAGGCACCGGGCGGTGAAGCACTTCAGGCAAGTGCTGCCGGAGAAGCGCGCCCCTCAGAACCGCCGGAACGGTAAGGCAGTTCTCCAGCGAAATCAAGAATTTGCGTTGTGACTCGAATCACAGATAGGAGTGAATGGGGTCACTGCCCGCCCATGCGGCGGAAGCGCACACTCAGAGTCCAATGAACGGGATAGCAGCGGACTGGGCGGAGAGAGAACCATGAGCTTCGATCAAGGCTTGAAGACCATTGTGGTCGCAACGGACCTCGAAGGTCAGGCTGAGGCGGCTCTGGAATACGCGCGCAAGCTGGCCACGAACTACGGAGCGCGAATCGTTCTGGCGCACGGACTCGATCCGATGGAGTACGCAGCCGTGGAAGGGCTCCCCGGCAGTGTCGCAAGCCACCTGACCGCACAGGCTCGCAAAGTGCTGGACAAGCTGGCGGGCGACTTGCTCCGTGAGGGAATTCACAGCCATTCCGAGGTGCGGCAAGGAACGGTTGCGGAGATGCTGGTGGATGTGGCGCGGCAGTACGAGGCCGGGCTGATCGTGATTGGCACCAAAGGGATGGAGGGCGCTGGACCGGTGGTAGTGGGCGCTATTGCGGAGCAACTCGTCAGGTTGTCGCCTTGTCCGGTACTGGCCGTTGCCGCGGACTGGAATGCAGGCCCCAACCGGCCCAAGCCGGGCGGACCGGTTCTGCTCACACTGGAACAAAACGAGTCTGCCGCTGCTGCTGCCGCGACCGCCTACTCCCTGGCGAAGACCTTTGAGCGGCCATTGCTGGTGCTGCACGTCCGCACAGCCGCCGAGATGAGAGCCGGCAAGGATCCTTGCGTCGCCGATCTGAAGCAGTTTGGCATCAAGCTTCCACCACGCCACTATGCGCTCAGCGGGGGCTCAGGCTGGTTGCTCAACGAGGCCCCGGTGCATTGCCTTGTGAAAGACGGTGACCCTGCCGATGCCGTGGCAGAAGCGATTGCCGAAAATCACCCCTGCATTCTTGTCGCCGGGGTAAAACGCTCGAGCGCCACGCCGGGGCCGCATGGCACGGCCTTTGCCTTGCTCTCTGCCTCGCGCGTGCCGGTTCTTTGCGTTCCGCCCGAACGGTCGCGCGCTGGCCTGGAGCGGGAGACTGCGCTTCCTGTGGGAGCGAAGTAGCGGGCGGGGACATGCACTTCAGCGCATGGTCCTGATTGTTTTTACAGGGAAGAATGGGCGGGTGAAAGGAGAAAACCGCACCGTTTTGTCCAACCCAAATCGAGCACAAATTCGGGAGGTGAGGGCCCTGTGCGACGCCGCGCAGGAGATGGTCCGCCTGCAGGGCATCGCCAGGAGGTCGTGGGCGCGGCGGTATTGCAATTTGGAAGCTTCGAAGCCGGAAGCAGAGCGAGGAAATGGTTAGCATTCAACTAGATACGCGTTTGGAGCGCTTGGCCGCTGCAGCGGCGCATCCGCTCGCGGAGTTGTTGGATTGCCCCCAGGATGCCGGTCATTTGTTGAGCGGGGAGACAAAGTGCATCGACTTTGAACCCGGGGCAGTTGTCTTTCGCCAGCACGGGTCCTGCAAAGGGCTCTACGTCGTGGTTTCGGGTGATTTTGTGCGGAAGGCGGAGCGCTTTGACACGCGTGTCACTCTGGGATCGGCGCGGCCGGGTGACCTGGTGGAACTGGCCGCCGCGCTCGGCGACGGGCATCATGCTTACACCTTGAGTGCAGTCACTTCCGGATCGTTGTTGCTGTTGCCGATGGACGCGCTCCACAGGTCGTTTGAGAGCTATCCACCGCTGCGGATGCGGCTCCTGGAGGAACTGGCGCGCGAAGTGTCGCGGGCCTATATCACCTGCTGCCTGACCCGCGTGACGCCCGCCAGACGCCACAGCAACGCAGCGGCGAGCGCATAGAACAATCGCGAGTGCCGGAGTTGGGGTCCAAAGCGGAATCGAGCAAGTGAGAACGGCCGGCGTGCCGGAGGGGGATTTGCGCTATACTTCACTTAGCCTTCAGCCCCCGACGGTACACGTATGGCTACGCTTCACTCGCATCACCCTCCGGAAGATTGCCTGAATTGTGAGCACCGGCATCTGCGGATGTTCTGCAATCTCACGCCTGAGGCGCTGGCGGACTACGACCAGATCGGCATCATGATGAGCCATGCTCGCGGGGCCAAGCTGTTCTCAGAGGGCGACCCTGCGCGCAATGTCTTTGTTATCTGCTTCGGACAGGTGAAGATCTCCTCGACCTCGCGAGACGGCAAGACAATGATTCTGAAAATCGCCGGGCCGGGTGACGTGATGGGGCTGAGCGCCGTGCTGGCCAACGTACCGCACGAGGTGACGGCCGAGGCGATTGAACCCTGTCAGGTAAAGACCGTGCGCAAGCAGGAGTTCATTGAGTTCCTGGGCCGGCATGGGATCGCATCCATGCACGCGGCGCAGTCGCTCAGTGGCGAGTACCTGACCGTGTTCCACGATGCCAAGCGGCTGGCGCTTTCAGGTTCGGCAGCGGGACGCTTGGCGCGCCTGCTTCTTGACTGGGGACGCGCGTCGGCCAACGGCAAGCCGGAGATTCGCTTCACCATGGCCCTGACGCACGAGGAGATCGCCAACATGGCGGGCACCTCGCGCGAAACGGTGACGCGACTGCTGAACCAGTTCCGGCGCGACCAGTGGATCACCATCAAGGGAACCAGCCTGACCATCCTGAAGCCGGACCAACTGGAGCGGTTGACGGCGTAAGCGCCCGGTACTGCCCGTCCTTCGGATTCTCCAACCAAATCCAGGTCCAACAGCAGTTTGATAGCTTGAGGACATGGCCGAAACGACTTCACCGCCCAACGAAACCGCCCTCGACCTCGAATCCCTCGTCGTCGATGTTGTCGGACAGGCCATGAAAGCGGGCGCCAGCGACGCGGAGGCCGTCGCGCGCGAGGGCGACGAATTCAGTGTGAACGTGCGCATGGGCGAGGTGGAAACTCTCAAGGAATCAGGCTCGCGCGGGCTGGGATTGCGGGCGTTTCTCGGCAAACGATCCGGCTCGGCTTCGACCAGCGACCTGACTGCGGATGGAATTCGGCAGCTTGTTGAGGGCGCGCTGGCGCTGGCAAAGGTCACCGAAGAGGATCCGTTCGCTGGCTTGCCGGACGCGGGCGAGTTTGGCTCCGCCGCCGGCGATCTGCACCTTTACTTCGACGACGTGTACTCGCTGGATGGAGCGGTGCGCATCGAGTGGGCGCGGCGGGCCGAGGCCGCGGCGATGGCTGCCGACCCGCGCATCACGAACTCCGACGGCGGCAGCTTCGACGCCGCCACAGGCCGAAAGGCGTTTGCCAACTCGCGCGGATTCGTGGGCAGCTATCGCACCAGCTATGCGGGGGTTTCCGCTGCGCCGCTGGCCATGGACGCCAATGGCAAGATGCAGCGCGATGGCTGGTGGTCGAGCGCGCGGCGTCTCAAACTTCTCGAGTCACCTGAAGCTGTTGGCGCCGAAGCGGCGCGCCGCACGCTGCGACGGCTGGGTGCCCGACGAGTGCCTACTCAACGCGTACCCATTGTCTTTGCTCCCGAAACGGCGCGAACTCTTATCGGCTCAGTCTTTGAGGCTGCATCCGGCGACGCCATCTGGCGCAGCGCATCGTTCCTCGCGGGAAGGCTTGGCGAGACGATTGGCGCAGAGAACTTGACCATCGTGGACGACAACACCATGCTGCTGCCCTCCGGCGTGGGGGGCTTTGGATCCTCGCCCTTCGACGATGAGGGTTTGCCTTCGCAGCGCACCGTTGTCGTCGAACGTGGAATGCTGCGCAATTACCTGCTGAACACTTACACCGCACGCAAGCTGGGCATGAAGTCCACGCATAACGCCGCGCGAGGATTGGCGGGCGCGCCGGGGATCGGCTGCGGCAATCTCTACCTTGAGCCGGGAAATCTGACTGCCGAGGACATCATCGGAGAGGTGCGCGCGGGCCTCTACGTGACCAGCCTGATGGGCTTCGGCACAAATCTCGTGACTGGCGACTACTCGCGCGGCGCGACAGGCCTTTGGATTGAGAACGGCCAGCTCACGCATGCCGTGGAAGAGGTCACGATCGCCGGGAACCTGGCCGAGATGCTGTGCAACGTGACGGCCATCGGCAACGACCTGGTCTTTCGCGGATCGGTGGCCTCACCGACCATTCGGATCGACGGCATGACAATCGCGGGGGAATGACGATGGCGGGGGTGTGAGCGCCGGCGGGGATGATTTGATCTCAGGCGGAGCGGAGCGTGAGGAGCGCAATCTCCGGCGGGCAGTTGAAGCGGATGGGGACGCCAACGGTGCCAAGGCCGCGATTGACGTAGAGTTGCAGACTCCCAAAACGAAACCAGCCTTCGACATATTTGCGGCCAAGGTCGGGAAGTTCGATGGCGCCGATCAGCGGCAAGCGGATCTGGCCGCCGTGAGTGTGGCCGGCGAACACGAGAGAGAGCGCTTGACCCGTTCGACCCCTCAACAGGTCGTCGACGTAGTCGGGCGCGTGGCAAAGCAGCACGATGGGTTCATGCGGCACATTGCGGATGGATTCGGGAATCGCCTGCTCGGGGTCGGGCGTGCCCTCGAGAGGATCGTCAAGCCCGGCAAGCCAGAATCTTGCGCCTGCGCGTTCGATGGGCAGGTGATCGTCGATGAGCACGGTGATGCCATTCGCGGTGAGCGCCGCGGAGACGTCTTTGCTTCCAACGATCACGTCGTGGTTGCCGAGCACGGCATAACGGTGGGGACATTGGATCTGGTTGAGAAGGTTGGCGCACTCCCAGGCTGCGCTGACGGCGAATCTATTAGGCAGAATCCCGTATGTCACAAAATCGCCGGTGAGAAAAACAGCGTCGGGGTTCAGGCTGTTGACGTGGCGCACAGCGTCGCGGAGGAAGAATGGCTCAGTGAATTCGTCCATATGGATGTCGCTGAGTTGCGCGATGCGGAAGCCATCAAATGCCTGAGCAAGGCCGGGGATGAACACGTCGCGGTGAGTGATCTCGATCCCGTGCCGCTCGATCTCGCCCCCATAGATCGCCAACCCGCCGCCGGCGCATGCGCTTGCTATCAGGAAGCGGCGGCGCGTCATTGGCGCCTTAAAGGGTGAGCGAGATACTGTCATAGTTCATGGTAGCGAAGTTCGGCGGGTGCATTCCGTTTGCGCGGCCGAGCGGCTGCGCTTGTCGGTTACCGCGCAGCGATCAGGCGGTCGCCGGTTGCGAAGAAACGCCGGCGAAATACTCGGCCACTTCGCGCCAGTTGTTCACGCGGACGAATCCGGTTGCGGCCAGGTTGTGAGGCGCGGTGTAAAGCAGCCCCTGGCCCTCGAAGCGCAGGAGATTCCTGGGCTGGTCGTCGATCAGGAAGTCGGCGCGGAGGATGCTCTTGTTGCCGCAGAAGACGTAGTGCGTGGGCGGGATGAAGGGAAAGTGGCGCTGCAACCAGCGGTACTTGGGGCCGAGCGAGTTGGGCACGGCCATGGCCTGCGTGGCGATGAAGATCTCAAAGCGCGTGGAGAGATCTTTGAGCACCGGCTGGGAGTCGGGGATCACATCCAGCACCTCGAAAAAATCTTCGGCATCGAGAAAGGCGCGCAACTGGGCCTGGCGGTCGAGCGGAGTAATCTCCCAAAGGCCTTTGCCGGCGAGGTCTTCCGTCGTCACGTCTTCGTCGAAGGCCTGGTTGTAGCGGCGCAGGTGCTCGGCGAGGGTGTCTGCCATCACCTCATCCATATCCACACAGATGCGCTGCACGCGGAGATTCTCCTGGAGAGTGCTCTCAAGAAAAGGTTAGCAGGCGTGGAGCGTGCAGCAGCGGCTTGGGCGGTAGAAGAACAATGCCCGCGGAGCAGACGCTTCTACGCGCCCGCCACGCGGGGTTTGCGCGGGGCGCGACCGGCGCCGGGAATCAACTCTGGTTGCGGCGCTTTGGGAGCGGGCGACATGGCGGGATCCCAGTAAAGCAGACGGCTGCAACTATCGCAGCTGAGCAGTTCGCCCTCGCGGAGCTGGTTCCAGACTTGCGGGCGCACCCCCATTCTGCAGCCTGTGCATTG
The DNA here is from genome assembly GCA_049517515.1 of Occallatibacter sp. Lineage (GTDB taxonomy): Bacteria > Acidobacteriota > Terriglobia > Terriglobales > Acidobacteriaceae > Telmatobacter. Next base: position 86,414 of record JBEKSA010000004.1, on the reverse strand, counting down.
CTGATTTTCGGCGCGGGCGATGCCGGTGCCGCGACCGGAAGCGATGCGGTCAAAGCGCGCCAGCCAATCGGAATCGAGAGCTGCGCGCACTCCCTCGCGCTCCGCGTCCAGGTCGGCCAGCTCCGACGCCATTGCCTGCTGGCGAGCGGCAACGCTCGAGCGAACCGCGTCCACCCCGGCAGCAAGCTGTTCCACCTGGGCGCGCGTCTCGGCCAGCGCGGCCTCGTGCGCCTCGGTGCGCTCCAGGCTTGCATATTCGTCGGCTTCCAGGCGTTCGGCTTCTTTAGTTGCGAATTGAATCTCGTGCTCGATGGCAGCGGCCTGCTCGGGAGTCGTCACCGAGTCGACCTGGACGCGGAAGCGCGCGGCTTTCTGGCGATGCGCGTCGATATCCCGTTCCAGCCGGGTGCGCATCGAGTCTTCGCGGTCCAGCGCGGCAGATAGATCGGCGGACTGCCGCTGGGCGGCGGCCAGCGCAGTCGCGGCCTGAGCAATCTCGGCAGGCAGCGCGCGCATCTGTTGGTTCAGGCGGGCACGGTTCAATTCGATCGCCTGGAGCTTTACGAGGTTTTCAATCAGCGCTTGCATCCGTGAGAAGAAGTCTACGGCATGGAGGGGAAAGGCACAAAGCGAACGAGGGCGGCCGATGCGGCGGCGCGAATGTGGATTCAGGTGCGGCGCGCGTCCAACGGAGCGAGGGTTGTGATTCCGGCGTGGGCGCGGCCTGCGAGAATGGTCGCAGGCGAGGATGAGTGGTGGCGGCAAAGAGAGTGAGAAAACGGCACAAGCGCGGATGGCTGAAGTGGGCCGCTGCCGCGGTCCTGCTCGCGTTTCTTTTGCTCGGCGTGGCGATCTCCATTGCGCTGCACCGGGCCGAGCCCATGCTGCGCGCCGCCATCGTGGGGAAACTCGAGGAGCACTTTCACGCGCGTGTTGAGCTCGACAGCTTTCACGTCTCGCTGATCGACGGGTTGTGGGCTGAGGGCAAGGGATTGCGGATCTGGCCTCCGGCGAACGTGGCGGGCGTGGCTGTTCCAGGTCCAAATGGCGCCGTCGAAACCAAGCCGCTCATCCGGCTGGATGAATTCCGCTTTCATGCGCCCCTGCGTTACAAGCCGGGCGAGCCGATCAGAATTGCAGTCGTCGAGTTGATTGGCCTCGATGTAGACGTGCCGCCCAAGCCGCACTTCACGCACGTGGCCGAGGCGGCTGGAAGTGTCGCGCCCGGCCAGGCCCGCGAGCCCATGCTGCGCTTCGAGATCGAAAGCATGGAATGCAAAGGCGCGCACCTGACGCTGGAGACAAGCAAACCGGGAAAGCTACCGCTCGAGTTCGCCATTGCGCACATAAAACTGAGCCACGTAAGCGTAGGCGGGTCGATGCAGTTCGATGCGCAGTTGACGAACCCGCGGCCGGCAGGAATCATCATTACCTCGGGCAGCATGGGGCCGTGGGTGGTCGAGGATCCGGGAGAGACTCCGCTCGAGGGCAACTACAGATTTGAACATGCGGACCTTAGCGTCTTCAAAGGGATCGCGGGAACCCTCAGCTCGACCGGCAAGTACCAGGGCGCGTTGCGCAATCTAACAGTGGACGGGCGGGCCGATGTGCCGGATTTCAGGCTGACTCACTTCGGCACTTCAGTGCCGCTCAAAACGGAGTTTCACGCTACGGTGGACGGCACAAATGGCGACACGTGGTTGCAGCCGGTACATGCGATGCTCGACGAATCGCGCTTTACCGCCGAGGGAAAAATCGTGGGTGTTCCGGCTGAAGCTTTGCCTAACGGAGCCGCGTGGCCCGGCGGACACGAAATCGTGCTGAACGTGATGGTGGACCGCGGGCGGATGGAGGACTTTCTGCGCCTGGTGAGCAAAAGCGGGACGCCGCTGATGACCGGCGAGCTCACGCTGAGAACAACGCTTGAGATTCCGCCGGGAACGGAGCCGGTGGAGCAAAAGATGAAGCTGAACGGGAACTTCAACCTTGAGGACGCGGCGTTCACGAGCGTAAAGTTTCAGAACCACGTCGCCGAACTGAGCCTGCGCGGACAAGGCCAGTCGAAGGAAGTGAAGAACGAGGGCTCGGACGTGCACTCGGCGATCGAGAGCAATTTCACATCGGCCGGCGGAGTGGTTACACTTCCCAATCTCAAGTACACCGTGCCCGGAGCGGAGATCGACTTAGCGGGCAAGTACGGCCTGGAAGGCGGTACGCTCAATTTCAAGGGCACGGCCCGGACCGATGCGACAGTGTCGCAAATGGTCGGCGGTTGGAAGGGATTGCTGCTGAAGCCGGCCGACCGTCTCTTCAAGACGGATCGAGCGGGGACAGAGGTTCCCATTCATATCGACGGCAATGAGGAGGATCCGATCTTCGGGGTCGATTTCGGCAGGATACGACACACGTCCCCTCAGGCTCCCGGTCAAACGCAGTAGGGTGGCGCAGTCGGGTGTTTCCGCAGAACGAACGATTTCGAGAAAGAGGAGACCGGCATGATCGCGGCGAGTGGAATGTTGAGAAGGATTTCGAAATGCGCTGCCGGCTTCGTGCTGGTGGCCGCGGCGATCGCCGCAGGAGGGCAAACAGCGCCGGTGAAAAAGACGACGACTGCGCGGAGCGCGGAGAAATCAAAACAACTGGACTGGTGGAAGAACGCCGTGATCTACGAGGTGTACCCGCGCAGCTTTCAGGACACGAATGGCGACGGGATCGGCGACCTGAACGGGATCACGAAGCGGCTCGACTACCTGAAGGAGTTGGGCGTGGATGCAATCTGGCTGACGCCCGTGTACCCGTCGCCGCACGTGGACTTTGGCTACGACATTTCGAACTACAAGGACATCGATCCGCAGTACGGCACGCTCGCTGATTTCGACCGCCTGGTGGCCCGGGCCAAGAGGCGCCACATCCGCATCATCATGGACATGGTGATGAACCACACCTCGGACCAGCACGAGTGGTTCCTTCAGTCGCGGTCGTCGCGCGACAATCCTTATCGCGACTGGTATTGCTGGCACGACGGCAAAGGCCAGACCGCAACCAATAGGGGCCAGCCGCCGAACAATTGGCAATCTCTGTTCGGCCACTCGGCCTGGCAATGGGATGAAAAGACGCGGCAGTACTACTACCACAAGTTCTACGTCGAGCAGCCGGACCTGAACTGGCACAACCCCGCCGTGCACGACGCCTTCAAGGAGATCATAGCCTTCTGGCTCAAACGCGGCGTGGGAGGGTTTCGTTTCGACGCGATTACCACGCTCTTTGAGGACCCGAGCCTGGCCGATGAGGGAGTGCGGCTGGACAAGGACGGCAAGCCGGTGATGAACGCATTCGGCGATCCGCAACTCGACGGCTCCAAAACCGACAACCAGCCCGGTGTGCACGAAGTCATCCAGGAGATGCGCGTTGAGGCGGACAAATTCATCACCACCGGCTTCCCCGGTACGCGCGTGCTGATCGGCGAGACCTACCTGCCCAACATCGGCGAGCTGAAGAAAATGTACGGTACGCCTGAGAAGCCGGAGTTTCACCTGCCGATGGACACGCAGGTGGGAATGATCAACAAGCTCGATGTGACGGAGTTTCGCCAAAGGCTGATCGACGCGGAGACGCATCTCAGCACAAATATTCCTCTGCTGCTCTTCGACAATCACGACAACCCGCGGATTGACGCGCGCTACGGCGACGGCGTACACGATGTGGACATTCAGCGCGCGATGGCAACGATCCTGTTGGCCAGCCGCGGCTCGGCCCTAGTCTACTATGGCGACGAGATCGGAATGATGACCACGCCACCGATGCGCAAGCGGGACGTGAAGGATCCGATCGGGATCATCGGTTGGCCGAAGGAGAAGGGCCGCGACGGCGAGCGCACGCCGATGCAGTGGGACGGAACCGCGAAAGCCGGATTCACCAGTGGCGCGCCGTGGCTGCCCGTGCCGCCAAGCGCAAAGACCATCAATGAGAGGGCTGAAGAAATCGATCCCAATTCGCTGCTCGCGTGGTACAAGGCGCTGATCCGGCTGAAGAAGACACTGCCGGCCCTGGAGAACGGCGCCAACATCATGCTCGACACGGAAAACACGAAGGTGCTGAGCTGGATGCGCCAGGCGACAGGCGCTCCGCAGGTCATCGTCAGCGTGAACTTTACGGCCAACCAGGAGATCGTCGACCTGACCCTGGGCGAAGCGGGCATGAGCCCAAGAGAATTGAAGACACTCCTGAAGACGCCAGGCGGACCGGACACTGTGGCGCTCAATCGGATTGTGCTGGGGCCGTACGGTGTGTATATCGGCGAGGTGCAGTGACGGGCCAGTCAATTCCCCTGCCCGAAGCACGAAGTTCATCAACCGCGCGTAAACTGGTGGCAGAATCCGAGCGCCATCAATTGAAGGATCGGCGATGAACGATCTGCCGAAACACGATTCCACCGATAAGCGCCGTCAGTATCGCGATGCTCGCTTCGCCATGCTGTTGTCGTTCATCGTGGGCGTGCTCATGCTTGCCGGAAAGATGACGGCTTACCTCTACACGGGCTCCTCCGCAATTTTTTCTGACGCCGCGGAATCGGTGGTGCATGTGGTGGCTGTGGCGTTTGCCGTCTTCAGCCTGTGGCTGAGCGCGCGGCCTGCTGTCGCGCATTTCCACTACGGCTACGAACGGATCACCTTCTTCTCCGCGGGCTTTGAAGGCGCGATGATCGTGCTCGCCGCGGGAAGCATCATTTACACCACGACGGAGAAATGGAAAAGCGGCCTGGCGCTGGAGCACCTGGGCCGCGGAGTCATCCTGATCGTCGCCGCCGGCGTGCTGAACGCTGTTTTGGGGTGGTATCTGCTGCGCATCGGCCGGCGGAATCATTCGCTGATTTTGGAGGCCGACGGAAAGCACGTGCTGGCTGACAGTTGGACCAGTTTTGGCGTCGTTGCCGGCCTGGCATTGGTGATGACGACAGGATGGAAGCCCTTCGATCCGCTGGTTGCTTATGCCGTGGCGGCAAACATTCTGTGGACAGGCGGTCGCTTGCTTTGGCGATCCTTCAAAGGGCTGCTCGACTACTCGGACCCCAAGGTCGGTCACCTGATTCGCGCGCGCCTCGACGCGCTTTGCCTTGATCTCGGCCTCGAATACCACGGCGTGCGCTTCCGCACCACGGGCTATCGGCAGATCATTGAAGTTCACCTTTTGTTTCCGGACAAGATGAGGCTGGGCGAAGCCCACCGGCTCGCGACTCAGGTGGAAGAGCAGCTTGCGCTCGACCTGGAGATGCCCGCGGAGGTGACAACCCATCTCGAGTCGCTGGAGGACCACTCCGAGGTCCATCACGTGGAACACTACACGGGGCGGCCCGATTGAGGCGCGGAACGGCCATCCGCCACCTGACGCCGCGGATTCCACAGTACGCATCGGGCATGCCCTAAGTCACACACATCATCCCGCGATCGATTCCACCAGCCGGTTCATTTCTTCTTCCTGCCGCTCGATCGACTCCACCAGCTTGAATTGTGTGCGGCAGCGGTCCAGGTTGTGCCCTTCGCGATGCACTTTGAAATACGTGTCGCCGGCCAGGAAGTCGGCGAGAAAACGAATGCCGATTTCGAATGTGATCAGCTTGCCTGAGAAGGCCAGATGTTTTCTTTCCGCGGCTGTCAGGAACGCGCCCGCCGATTCAAGGTAGCCGCGAACCAGCGCCTCGAACATCGGAAACTGCATGGTCACCTGTGATAGATCCTGTTCGTCCTCCTTCGCCGGACTGGTCGTGGTCCGCACCATGTCGCCGAAGTCGTAAAGCGCCAGGCCGGGCATCACGGTGTCGAGATCGATCACGCAGACGGCTTCGCCGGTTTTGTCGTCGAGCAGCACGTTATTGAACTTGGTGTCGTTGTGCGTAATGCGCTCGGGGAGATCGGCGTCGAGGAGAATGCCAGTGATGGATTGGCGCGAGCGGGCGAACTCGATCTCCGGCTTGGCGAGCGCGGCGCGGCCGGCAGCGTCCGCGGCGATTGCCTGTTCCAGCGCGGCGAAGCGCTCGGGTGTGTTGTGAAAATCTGGAATCGTCTCGTGCAGGCGCGGCGGGGGTAGGCTGGCAAGATGCTGCTGGAAGCTGCCGAAGGCGCGCGCGGCCTGGAACGCTTGATCGGAAGACGTCGCGGTTTCATAGGTGCGCGCGTTTTCAATGAAGCAATAGGCACGCCACGTTTCTCCCTGCGCATCTACATGCCATTTGCGCCCATCGCGCGTGGAAACAAGCTGAAGCGCGCGGCGGGCACTGTCAGGCTGGCCTGCAGCCTGCGCGGCCAGATGCGCCGTCACGCGTTTGACATTTTGCATCACAGCGACAGGATCGCGAAAGACGCGGCGGTTGATGTGCTGCAGAATGTAGCGAACCGGCGCGCCCTGCGCTTCGCAGGTGACGAGATAGGTGTCGTTGATGTGGCCGCCACCATGCGGCGTCAGGCCCAGGACTCCGCCGTGGAATTCGAATTCGCTTGCCGCGGCGTGGGCGTCGAGCCGTCCGCTCATGACCAGAGGCTTTCGGGATAGAGACCATCGGCAATCAGGCGGCGGATGCTCTCGACAACGCGGGGCCGGTCCTCGCGATAAGTGACGCCGAACCAGGAATCGCGCGAGTGCAGCACTTTGACCCGGGCCCGCCCGGCGCGAACCAGCTCGCCGACGGTGTTGGGAATGTAGCACTCCGACTTCAAATCGGTTGAATTGCCCTCAAGGAACTTTTCGAAGCGCTCGCGCAGTTGATCGAAGACCGGGGGCGTGAATCCCCACATGTTCATCGAGACCGGTTCGTCGCCGGTCAATTTCGTTACTGTTCCGGCCGCGTCGGTGTTGCGCGCGCCGTTTCCGTCGCGTTCAACCTTGGTGAGCTCAACGATGTGCTCGAGGTAGCCGTCGCCGGAAACCTGGCAGACCCCGCGCGCCACAGAGCCGAAGTCTGAGAGCGTGTTGCGCAGGACGAAGCCGACCATGGAGTAGTCGGGCGAGCCGGAAGTCAGGTGCCCGGCCAGCGAGCGGTAGCCGTCCGCGCCGTAGAAGTCGTCGGCATTGATGGCTGCAAAAGGCTCGTGGATTGCGTCTGCAGCGAGCAGGATGGCCTGCGTGGTGCCCCACGGCTTGGTGCGGCCCGCAGGTACGGCAAAGCGCGGAGGAATGTCTTCGAGGGCCTGAAAGACGTAGTCGACCGCAACGCGTTTTTCAAACCGCGCGCCAACAATCTCGCGGAACTGCTGCTCGATGTCTCTGCGGATGACGAAGACCAGCTTGCCGAAGCCCGCGCGGAGAGCGTCGAAGATTGAGTAGTCGATGATGGTTTCGCCGGCGGGGCCAACAGGGTCGATTTGCTTGAGGCCGCCGTAGCGGCTGCCCATTCCGGCAGCAAGAACAAGCAGCGCGGGAGAGGATGTGGGAGTCATCAATCAGGCCTTTTCGAGTGGGTTAATCCAATCGAATGGTACAACACGGGGGGCTGGGGAACGACAGTGGATAAGAGACCATGGGCAGCGGCGCAAAGGGTCTGCTAGAGTGGGTTGCCATGAGAATTTTCAACCTTTGCCGGCCGTTTCTTTCCACTTCGCTTCTGGCCGCGCTCGGATTTTGCAGCGCAACGCTTATTGTTCCCGCGCAGACGCCGCCTGCGCAAAACCCGCTGCCGCCCGTGCCGGATTGGGCGCTGCCCGGCTCGGCGACTCATCAACAGGTGGCGCCGCCCGCGGACTTTCACCGGCCGAGTACAAACTTCGATGCGCCGATTGGAATTCTCGATGGCCAATCGGACGTTGGCAGCGCGCTGGTGCCCGGGAGCGCAAGCTACGATGCCGCGACGGGGCAGTACACCATCAATTCCGCCGGGTACAACATCTGGTACACGCGCGACGAATTCCGCTTCCTGTGGAAGCGCATGTCGGGCGATGCATCGCTGGCAGCGGATGTCAACTTCCCCGATCCGAAGGGCTATGGCGATCGCAAGGTCGTGCTCATGATCCGGCAAAACCTCGACGACGATTCGAAGGCAGCGATGGTGGCCGAACACGGCGCGGGAATGGTGCACCTGGCGTGGCGGCCGGAGCGCGACGCGCGCGTCACCGACATGGAGTTTCGAATCGGGGGGCGCGGCCGACCGGGTGGCGCAAGTCCTGACAGCCTTGTGACGATCGGCGCCAAACGCATCGGGATCGAAAAGCGCGGCGACGAGTTTTCCATCTGGCTAAGCCTCGATGGAGAGCCGATGCACCAGTTCGGTCCGCCGATCAAGCTGCACCTGGACGCGCCGTTTTATGTCGGCATCGGGTTCTGCTCGCACCAGCCGGAGACGGTGGACACGGCAGTGCTGTCGAAAGTGGTGCTGGAGAGTGCAGCGGGAAAAGTCCAGTAAGTGCCACAAAGGAAAGGAAAACTAGACAATTATGGTTATATCGACTATAATTCTAGTCTGAATTGGCGGAGGAAGTAGAGATGGCTAGCTGGCAGGTGCAGGAGGCGAAGACGCGGCTGAGCGAAGTGATCCAGCAGGCTCACAGCAAGGGGCCCCAGATCATCACGCGGCATGGCGCCGAGCGGGCCGTGGTCTTGTCGATCGGCGACTTCCGTGCCTTGACGGCGCACAAGCCCGGGCTGAAGGAGTACCTGTTGAGCGGGCCAAAGGTGGACGATTTTGAGATTGAGTCCGACCGCGATACGGGCCGCGAGATCGCGCTGTGAGCCCGGCGCCTGCCTACCTGCTCGACACCAATGTCCTGAGCGAAACGCGCAAGAAAAGGGCCGACCCGGGAGTAATGGCCTTTCTCGAAGCGGCCGACTCCGATTCGCTTTTTATGAGCGTGCTGACGATTGGCGAGCTGCGCAAGGGCGTCGCTGCCAGAATGCGCGCCGACCCGGCCGCCGCGAAAAGCCTGTCGGCGTGGGTCGAGGGGCTGGAATTCGGCTTTGCCGACCGCATTCTCGGCATCGACGCGGCCACCGCGCGGCGGTGGGGCGACTGGTCGGGCGATCGTCCGCGACCGGTTGTCGATACGCTGCTCGCCGCGACCGCTGTCGAACACGGACTGATCTTTGTCACTCGGAATACGCGCGATGTGGAAGGAATTCCGGTGAAAACGCACAACCCGTGGACTGGATAGATCCGGGGACTCATCTTGCTCTGTGAGAGGTCTTGTGCGCGGCGGCCAGCGACGCTCGCACCTTAGCGGCGGATACGGCGCGCGTGGGGTTGGCCTTCATGGCTTTGTAAGCAGGCGCCACCTGTTCGCGCAGCCAATCGTTGAGTGCCCGCTTATGGAGTTGGAGCGCCCGCAGCCCATCTCGGATCACTTCGCTTTCCGAGGCATACTCGCCCGATTCGACCTTGGTGCGGACCAACTCGGCCATCTTGTGATTGAGGGTAATGCTGAACTGCCTCGTTAAGCGCATGGCTTGGCTCCAAGTCAGCGGAGAAACGCCGCAAGCCTTTCGCGGATATAACTTGGCTTGCGGGTCCAGCACTCCCAAACGACAAGAACCTTCCACCCGTCCATTCGAAGGGCGCTAATGTGCTCGCGGTCTCTCTGAACGTTTCTTTCGCGTTTGTGGTTCCAATATTGGACGTTTGTGACAGGTGAGATGCGTCCATGGAGGCAGCTGTGTGAATGCCAAAAGCAGCCGTGAACAAAGATTATCTTGCGGCGCGAGGCAAAAACGAGGTCCGGCTTTCCCGGCAGCGTCTTCAAGTGTAGGGCGTAACGGTAACCCATGGAGTGGGCTAGCTTTCTGACGATCATCTCCGGCGCTGTGTTCTTCCCGCCGACGGAACGCATACATGCGCTGCGTTGTTCCGCAGTAAGTGAGTCCGCCATCTAGTCTCCAATCCCCGCGTTGGGCGGTAGGGCATACTCAACTAACCCTTTTGTGGGTCGGCATTGTTAGTGGCCAGATCGGGGAAGGCCACCTCCCCGTCAATAAGGGTCATCAGAAGTGTTCCGTTCTCCTTTACAAAACCATAGGGGACATTCTTCCGGTACCGCTGCGGGTAGGGATCAGGATATTGCTCTCTCCATTTCTCGAAGAACTCCCTCATCTTTGAACCGTGTAGATAGCGGAGGTGTACCTCTTTCAGATTTTCAAAATACTCGAAGAAAAGGTGGCCGACCTTGGCATCCTTTGCCAACTTATCGAGCCCCGTATTCCTGTGATATTGGTACTCATAGCTCGCGCCTTGCTTGGCCGATTTGACCTCATAGTTCGCAAGATCAATTCCCGCTCCGAACTTACGCCCCAGGTCCTTCACCAGCATGGAAGCAAATACTTCCCAGTCGGATGACATCGCGATGGACCCCGGCGGAATCCTGCGAGCTCCATAGAGCCGGAGCTTGCCTTGAAGCGGGCCATACATATACGCATGGAAGAACATTAAGGATTTTTCGAAGTCGAGATTCGTCGGAGGGGCTCCGAATTGAGGCAATTCTGGCATCGATTTCTTAACGTGTCCAACCACTATGCCGCGCTTCTTGATGCAGAATCTGGTAAGTCGATGCTTCTCGATCGTGCGGCAAGCGGCGCTAGAAGGTAGCGCGCGAGCCATCGGGTAACGGGCACAACGACAGCATCTCCCATCGCACGGTAGCCGTCGTTATAAGAGCCAATCAGTCGGTAGGTGTCCGGAGCTCCCATTAGTCTCGCGCACTCCCTAACTGTCATTAGTCGTGAACGAACTGTTCCGTTATCAACGAGAATCACTGTCTGCCGGCTGCTGCCGCCGTTCGGGGTCCGTAAGCATCCAGCAACACCATCGAAACGAATTTCCAAGCGCTGGATCGGGTTGCCGTTTTCGTCAGGCCTCGTTCGGCGATAGGCGGTGCCTGCGAAAAACGTCTTTGCCCTTTTGGCCGCTTCGAGCTTTCTTTTGTTTACGAGTGAGAGCATAGTGCAAAGTTCCTTGGTCTTGACAGGTGGGTCGCAAGGAACGTCGCGCTCACAAAGGTCACCGAATGCCCGTCTCCTCCGGTTTTGTTGGGGAACAGACCACCAAATCCAATTGGGGTCGTTCACTGTAAAGGCAGCCCGAACGAGGCCGGCAGGGTGAAATGGTGCTGAAGGGAACTGCTGGGTCAGTCCATCAAGCGGAAGCTCCTCGGACGCGGCGATTATGAATGCTCTCGGCCGGCTCTGCGGCACGAAATCCTTGGCATCGATAACAACCGCACCCAATCGGTAGCCGAGGTCGCGAAGCGCCCTGTAGGCGAGTCGAAAATGCTTGCCCTGGTCGGCCACTATGAAGCCGACGACATTTTCTGCGACAAGAACGGAGGGGCGCTTGCCACTTCCATCCAACTCCTTCAGGACACGCACCCATTCCCAGAAAAGGCCCGATCTTGTCCCAGAATGCATTCCTTCAAGGTTGCCAGCAAGAGAGAGATCCTGGCAGGGAAACGAGGCCCAAGCCAAGTCAACCGCTGGAAGGTTCCTCCCTTTCACAATCTCGATATTCCCGAGACGGAAATTGCCTCCAGAGTGATTCGCTTCATAGATTTCCTGCTTTTTCGCGCAGTTGTCGTTCGCCCAGAGCGTTTCAAACTCGGGTTCCAGCCCCAGTCCAACAAGGCCGCTTCCGGCGAAAAAGTCCAACGCTGTATACATCGCTATGAGCGAATCTAGCAGCGCCGCAATAGCAGAGTCAAAGGAAAAGGCCGCGGATGAACCCTAGGGCAAATGTGGGAATGTGGGTTCCAATTCGGTCATGACCGTCATTGCCTTCGCTCTGCCCTGCGTGTTTGACTGGTTGCCGGAAGGTGAGCGGCGCTTATGGCATACGTTCTTGCGTTGGACCAGGGAACTACGAGCTCGCGGGCGATCCTGTTCGATGCGGCCGGCGCGATTGCGGCCGTAGCGCAGAAGGAACTCCAGCAGTTCTACCCGCAGGCGGGGTGGGTGGAGCACGATCCGGCGGAGATCCTCACCAGCCAGCTCTCCTGCGCCCGAGAAGTTCTTGCGCAAATGGAAGCGCTGGGCAAAGTGAGTGCGCGGCCTCGCGATGTGGCGGCGATCGGCATCACTAACCAGCGCGAAACTGTCATTGTCTGGGATCGCGCGACGGGGAAGGCAATTCATCCGGCGATCGTTTGGCAGGACCGTCGCACAGCGGCGCAGTGCAAGGCGCTCGAAGACAGCGGAGCCGGAGAAATGGTCTCGTCTAAAACCGGCCTCGTGCTTGATCCCTATTTCTCCGCGACTAAGGTGAAGTGGATCCTCGACAACGTAGACGGCGCGCGCGCGCGTGCTGAGCGCGGCGAGCTGGCCTTCGGAACCGTTGACAGTTGGCTCGTGTGGCGCCTGACCAGCGGCCACAAGCACGTGACCGATGTGACCAACGCCTCGCGCACGCTGCTTTTCAATGTTGTAAAGGGTGAGTGGGACCAGGAACTGCTGAAGCTCTTCGGAATTCCCGAAAGCATGTTGCCTGAAGTTGTGTGGTCCTCGGAGCGCGTGGGCGAGGTGACGACGACACTGGGCCCCGCTCCGGATCTTGTCGGCGTGGCGATTGCGGGCATTGCCGGCGATCAGCAGGCGGCGCTCTTCGGCCAATTGTGCTGGAGCGCGGGCGAGGCCAAGAACACCTACGGAACAGGATGCTTTTTGCTGCAGAACATCGGCACGGAGTTCATGCGGTCGAAGCACAAGCTGATTACGACAGTGGCGGCGAGCGCGCAGAAGCGGCTTGAGTACGCGTTCGAAGGCAGCATTTTCATTGGCGGCGCGGTGGTACAGTGGCTGCGCGACAATTTGAAATTGATTGCGACCTCGGCGGATGTAGAGGCGCTCGCTGCGAGCGTGCCGGACACAGGCGGAGTGGTCTTTGTGCCGGCGTTTGTGGGCCTCGGCGCGCCGCACTGGGACGCGCACGCGGCGGGCATGCTGATCGGCCTCAGGCGCGACACCGGGCCGGGGCAGATTGCGCGTGCGGCGCTTGAGGCCATCGCGTTCCAGGTGGCTGACGTACTGGAGGCAGTGCACAGCGAGACGGGTGCGCCGCTGCAAGCTCTGAGAGTCGACGGCGGCGCAGCGGTCAACGATCTTCTGATGCAGTTCCAGGCCGATGTGCTGGGCGTTCCGGTAGTACGTCCGCGCGTGACGGAGACGACGGCGCTGGGCGCGGCCTATTTGGCCGGACTCGCAACGGGCTTTTGGGCCAGTCCCGATGCGCTGCGCGCCGAGCGCAAGGGCGACGTGCGCTTTGAGCCGAAGATGGACGCGACTGAACGATCCGAGCGGCGCGGACGCTGGCAGAAGGCCGTCGAGCGAGCCAAGGCATGGACCGCGTAGAAGTCTCGACCGCGCAGTAGTCTCGATGAATCCGGCTGCGAACGTGTGTTGATGCAAATTTGTTCCGATCGTTGGTTAGGAGTTTTAGGGTTGTGAATCTGTTTCGAGGCTTACGGCCGCTCCAGCGCACAGGCGCTCTACGCGATGCGCTCGCCGGCGTCGCGATGGCGGCGATGGACATCCCGCAGGTGCTGGGATACAGCAAGATTGCGGGAATGCCCGTGGTGACGGGACTTTATTCGCTGCTGCTGCCGCTGGTGGCGTTTGCAGCCTTCGGCTCATCGCGCTACCTGGTGGTGGCGGCGGACTCGGCAACGGCGGCAATTTTTGCTGATGGAGTGTCGGGCACGGCAACGCCGGCCGGGGCGCGTTATATCGCTCTGGCGGCGATTGTCGCGGTGCTGACCGCGGCAATTCTGCTGCTGGCGCGATTGCTGCGCTTGGGGTTTATCGCGGATTTTCTTTCGCGGACCGTTCTGGCAGGTTTTCTTACCGGCGTCGGCTTTCAAGTGGGAATCTCCGTGCTGAGCGAAATGTTTGGTGTGGCCGTGGATTCGCACCGGCCGGTGGTGCAGATTTGGGAGGTGGTTCGCGGATTGCCGCGCGCGAATCCGCCCACGGTTGTACTTTCCGCCTCAGTGCTGACGTTTGTTCTGCTGCTGCGGCGCTTCGCCCCGAAGGTGCCGGGAGCGCTGGTGGCCGTTGTGGCCGCGATTGCGGCGAGCGCGGCGTGGAATTTTGCGGGACACGGGATTGCGACCATTGGGCCCGTGGTTGGCGGTCTACCGCACCTGGGATTGATGGCGCTGCTCAGCCTGCGCGAAATGAACCGTAAGGAAGTGGAGTTGCTGCTCACAGTGTCGGCCTCGTGCGCCGTGATGATTCTTACGCAGAGCGCGGCGACCGCACGGATTTATGCAGCGAAACATTACGAGAAAGTGGACGAGAATATCGATCTGTATGGGCTTTCGGCTGCGAATGCCGCGGCGGCGCTGAGCGGCGGGTTTGTGGTGAATGGAAGCCCCACGCAGACGGCGATGATGGAAGACGCCGGCGGGAAGAGCCAGATGGCGCAGGTGGCGACGGCGGTCGTAGTGGGTGTGGTGCTGCTGTTTCTCACCGGGCCTCTGCAGCATTTGCCCACATGTGTACTGGGCGTGCTGGTGTTCCTGGTCGCGCTTCGGCTCATCGATTTGGGTGAGCTGCGGAAAATCCTGGCGGAGAGCCCTCAGGAATACGCGCTGGCAGTGATGACGGCGGTGGTCGTGGTTCTGGTGGGAGTGGAAGAAGGAATCGTGCTGGCGATGGTGGTATCACTTCTCCGCGTCGTCCGGCACGATTATCACCCGCATAGCGGCGTGCTGCAGGCAAACCCGGACGGAAGCTGGAATCTCGCGCCGGCCGCGCCGCATGTGGTCACCGAGCCCGGGCTGGTGCTCTACCGGTTTGGCGCCGAGCTTTTCTATGCGAATGCCGGGCGATTTCTCGAAGAGATTACGCAAGTTGTGCAGCCGATGCCCTCAGCCGTGAAGTGGGTGGTGGTCGATGCGGAGGCGATGACGCACCTGGATTACACCGCTGCGCGCATCTTGCAGGTGTTGAAGAAGAGCCTCACGGAAGCTGGAGTGGAGCTGGCGTTCGCGCGCGTGCCATGGGACCTGAAATCCGACTTCGATCGGCATCACGTGACGGAGGCGATCGGGCCGGGCTGGCTATTCAACCGGCTGCACGATGCAATCGCGGCGTTTGAAGCGTCGGCGAAGCCGTCGGAAGCCTGAGGGCGCGATTGGGATTCTGCAGATACATCGCGATTCGTCCCAACCGGGCAGTCGCTTGATCTCAGCCCGTCAGCCGATCTCCTGGCTCCAGCTTTCCAGCGTCTTCTTGAACTCGAGCATGAACTTGCCGCCATCGGCACCGTCGATAAGGCGATGATCGAAGCCGAGGCAGAAGTATTGCGTCGACCGAATCGCAATCGAGTCGTTGCCTTCGGCGTCGGTCAGGACAGCCGGTTCCTTGCGCAGGCCGCCGACGGCGAGGATCGCGGCTTCGGGCTGGTTGATGATGGGCATGCCGTACTCGCCGCCGAATGCGCCCGCGTTCGTAAGGGTGAATGTCGATCCGCCGACCTCATCGGGCAAGAGTTTTTTGGAGCGGGCGCGGAGGGCGAGATCCGCGATGGAGCGCGCGAGATCGGCGAAGCTGCGCTGCTCTGCGTGGCGAATGACGGGCACGATGAGCCCCCAGTCGAGAGCCACGGCGATACCAAGATCAATAGACCGGTGGTAGCGAATGGCCAGCCCCTGGGCGGTGCTTTCAAGCGAAGCGTTGACGATGGGGCAGCGGCGCAGCGCGGCAACTGCTGCGGCGGCGATGAAGGGCATGAAGGTGAGCTTGATGTGGTGGCGATGCTCGAAGGTAGCCTTGTGCTGCTCGCGCAGCCGCGCGATGCGTGTCATGTCGACCTTGTAGACGGTGTGGACGTGAGGGCTGATGCGTCGGCTCTCCACCATGCGTTCGGCGATGATGGCCCTCATGCGGGTGAGAGGCACGGGATCGGCCGGTAGTGTTGCAAGATCGGGCGGCGCCACCTGCGCCACCTGCGGTGGCAACTGCGTTGCGGCAGACCTTTGGACTGGCTGTTGTGCCGATGGAGAGCTCGCGGCGCGTAAGACGTCTTCCTTCGTAATGCGGCCTTCCGAGCCCGTGCCTGCGATGCGACCGAGTTCGAGGCCGTGCTCCTTGGCGATGCGGCGGGCGAGCGGCGAAGACCGGATGCGACGACCCGCCGCGACCGAAAGAGCGGGGACCACGGCCGTGTCAGCTGCGGGCGCGGCAACCTGCGCTTTCGGCGGCGCCTGCGGAATGATGGATTTCGCCGCCGGTGCAGGCGCGGCAATCTTTGAGCCGGCTTCGCCAATCACCGCGACGACAGTATTGACCTCGACAGTAGCGCCTTCCGGAAAGCGGATCTCAGCCAGCACTCCGGCGACTGATGACGGAATCTCGGCGTCCACCTTATCAGTGGAGATCTCGAAGAGCGGCTCATCAATTGCGACGGTGTCTCCGACAGCCTTGAGCCATTTCGTGATCGTGCCCTCGAAGATCGACTCGCCCATCTGGGGCATGATGATTTCCGTCGGCATGCATTCCTCTCTTCGCGGTCCGGTGGGCGCCAAAATTTCCTGGGCGCGCCGCGTCAGTCTCCTGCCGGATTATAAATCGCGGGCGCTATGAAACCGACGGGCGCGCTCAGGCAGAAATCGGACGGCCTTTGTTGTGGCGCAAACGCTCAATCTCGGGCGGAATCTGGAGCGGCGTATCTTCTGCGGGAAATTGGCGCGCGGGTGAATCAGGTGCGGCGTCGGCCAGCGCGCGAAGGGCGTCGAGGCTTTCGACTGGCGCGACCGGTTCATCGAAGACGAGGCCGAACTCGCGAGCAGCCAAGTGGGCGAGGGATTCGAGGTTGGGCAGGCTTTTCGCATCGGCGACTTCCCTTTCGAGACTCGTCACGGGGCGGTCGGTGATGCCGCAGGGATTGATGAGGGTAAAGTCGCGCAGATCGGTGGTGACGTTGAACGCGAAGCCGTGGGAAGTGACACCGCGGGCGACGTGAATGCCGATGGCGGCGATCTTGCGTTCTCGTCCCGCGGGCGGCAGCGTTTTAGAAGAGAGTTGTGGCGAATCGCACGTTTGGCTTCCCTCCGCGGGGCCGGAGGGAAGCCCGCACCACACGCCTGTTAATCCGCAGATGCGTCCGGCACTCACGCCAAACTCGCCGCAAAGGCGGATGAGCGCTTCTTCAATGAGGCGAACGAAGTCGACCGGCCCGAGCCGATTGCGGCCGCTAGGGTTGCGCAGGCTGCGCAGATCGAAAATGGGGTAGCCGATGAGCTGGCCGGGGCCGTGGTAGGTGACGTCGCCACCGCGGTTGATCTCGTGCAGCGTGACTCCGCGTGTGGCCAAGAGTTCGTCCGACGCTAGAATATTGGCTCGCTTGGCATTGCGGCCCAATGTCAGCACGGGCGGATGCTCGAGGAGCAGAAGCACGTTGCCGATGCGGCTCACGGTGCGCAACGAGACAAGCTCTTGCTGCAGGCGAAGCGCCTCGCCGTACTCCACGCGGCCGAGATAGATGTACTGGATCATCCCTTACTGCGATTGTAGCGAGGCGGCGAGGCGCGGATCGCGCTACTTCATCGGATCAACGAGCGCCTGGTCGACAAGCGCATGCACGCGGTAGAGCAGGTCGTGATTGTGCCGGCTGGTCCGGCGCTGGATCATGCCGACGAAGACGATGTCGTTTGCGGGATCGGCCCAGAACCAGGTGCCAGCAGCGCCGTCCCAGAAGAATGTGCCCTTGCCGTCGGAGAGATCGGCCAGCGGCGGATCGTAAACGACCGCGCAGTCGTAGCCGTAGCCGAAGCCGGGACGCATGATGTGCTGGCCGATGCCGAACTGGCCGGTGAGCAGCGCTGCTGGCAGATGGTTGGAAGTCATCAGCTTGACCGTGGCCGGCGCGAGGATGCGTGTACCGCCCAACTGGCCGCCATTCAGGAGCATCTGCGCGAAGCGGTAGTAATCCTCGGTAGTCGAAACGAGGCCGCCGCCGCCCGATGGATTGGTGGGCTGGGTGGCATAGTCGTCGGGGATTCCATTGGTCGTGGCTTCGGCGACCAGCTCGCCGTTTGCCTCGCGGTAGCCGGCAGCAAAGCGCGGGCGTTTATCGGCCGGGACAAAGAAGCCCGCGTCCGTCATTCCCAGCGGCATAAAGATGTGGTCGCGCATGAAGTCGGGAAGCGACTGCCCGGAGAGCTTTTCAACGATGTAGCCCTGGATATCCATCGACGGGCTGTAGACCCAATGCGTGCCGGGTTGATAGAGCAGCGGAGCCTGCGCCAGGCGTTCGATCCGCTCCTGAAGGTCCTTCGCGCCATCCAGCTTCAGGTCGTGGACCATCTTGTCGACAGGCGTGTC
Organism: Occallatibacter sp.; assembly: GCA_049517515.1. Taxonomy (GTDB): domain Bacteria; phylum Acidobacteriota; class Terriglobia; order Terriglobales; family Acidobacteriaceae; genus Telmatobacter. The sequence continues at coordinate 68,129 of JBEKSA010000004.1, read as the reverse complement.
GTTGTCGCCATACGTGAAGCCGGCGGTGTGCGTCATCAGCTCGTGCATGGTCGGCGCGTGGTCGGGGTCGGCCAGGAGCATCTTGCCATTGGCGTCGAAGCCGTTGAAGACCTTGAGGTGCGCGAACTCGGGGATGTACTTCGAGATTGGGTCCGACGGCAGCCACTTGCCCTCTTCGTAAAGGATCATCATCGCGACCCCGGTCACGGGCTTCGTCATCGAGTAGTCGCGGAAGATTGTGTCCTTGGTCATCGGCGTTGCCGTGGACATGTCGCGCATGCCGTAGGTGCGGTAGTCCACGATCTTGCCGTGGCGCGCGAGGAGGGTGACGGCGCCGGCCAGATGCTTCTGATCGATCTCCTCCTGGATGACCGCGTGGAGACGGTCCAATCGCTCAGAAGAAAAGCCAACTGACTCGGGCTTAACGGGGGTCATGTCGATCTTCGGAGCCGGGGCCGGAGCTGAGCCCGAATCGGGGGCGGGCTGCTGCGCGCGCCCGGTGAACGAGCCTGCAATGAAAAGAAGCGCGATAAGGGCGGAGGCGATAGGAAGCGATGCGGCCATTCTCGTGGGAATCCTTTGAGCGATGGGTTTGCGAGGTGAGTCGTCCGGGAATCTTTATAGCAGATGCGCCGGAGCCGGTCCCGGTTGAACCAACGTAACGGTGAAGGGAATCCCGATTCGGGGTACACTAGAGGCTGGCAGGAGGACCGGGCGGTCGCTGCCGGAAGTCCTTGCGCAAGCAGGGGTTGCCGGGAGAGGAAAGTCCGAACTCCGCAGGGCAGTGTGCCGGATAACGTCCGGGACGCGGGCTTTAAGGTCCGTGGACGGCTAGTGCCACAGAAAACATACCGCCCGGTCGTTCGCGCTTCGACACGGACGATTGGCCGGAAGGGCTTAGGCCTCGACGGCCAGTCCGGGTAAGGGTGAAAAGGTGCGGTAAGAGCGCACCGCTCCGTCAGTAATGGCGGAGGCAGGGTAAACCCCACACGGAGCAAGACCAAATAGGGAGGGAAACCGGGGCCAAGAGCCAGGCGCCGGTTGCGCATCGGCCCGATGCGGCAAGGCAGCTCGAGCAATCGCCGGAACCTCCGGGTAGGTCGCTGATGAGCGTTCGCGGCAACGCGGCGCCTAGAGGAATGACCGCATAGAACAGAATTCGGCTTACGAGTCCTTTTGCCGAATGCTGGGGTCCCCGACGACAGGTCTTCGTCGTTGGGGTAGCCTGACGACAGCCCCGGTTGGGTCCAAGCCCGGCCGGGGCTGGCCATTTTGTGGGCACGGCGGCACACGTAGGCGTACCAAGGCTTCGGGTAGCGGCTGGAGCAGCGACGGCCAGTCGAGCCATTGCGGCAGTGCGGCGTCTCTTGAGTAGTCAGGCAGATTTCCCGAGCGCGACCTCAGCGAACTGATGGGTTTCGATGATCCTCTCGGAGTATTGGCGAATTTTTTCGCCGACCCCGATTACCGTCTGGTCAACGCAGACACAGTAGACCTGAATATCCCCTTCTTTCGGGCCGGCCGGCGTGCCGCGCACAACATTGAACATTTTGCGGGCACTCTCAAGAAAGTCCTTGTGAACCGGGCGTCCATTCGGCGTGTGGCCTTGGGCTAACGAGAGGGCTGAATCGACGACCGCATGAGCCTCTTTGGAGCTGCACGTGTGTTCCCAGACGTCCCAAACACCATTCTTGAACTGTTCGGCAAAGACAATAATCTTCATCCATGTCCATCCTGAGCAAGGAGAATGATGCTTTCGCCGAAGCCGCTGGCCAAAGGATTCTTGATTGTTGGTTTGGGGCCCTTTAACCTTTTGGCTCGCCGACCGGCTCTAGCATGCCTTGCAAGGTTTCAGTACCGGGAAACAGACGCTTGGGAAAAACTGGTTCGAACCAAGTCTAGGGCACCCATCATGATGCATCAATGCGACGAAAGGGTTATCCGAAAGCCCCGAAAGACTCACAAACTCTTAAGCCTGCTCTGGGTTCTGCCTTCTGAAGGGGCCTATCCCCGTTCCGCTGCTAGCATCAGACTTATGTTGCGCGTGAAGCGTTTGGAAGTTGGTGCGCGGGCGCCTGTAGTGGCGCATCCGGGCGAGGACCTGGGCTATGACCTGTTTGCGCTGGAGGGCATCGTGCTCGGGGCTCGAGCCACGGTCAAGGTGCGGACGGGAATTGCCGTGGAGGCGCGCGATCCCCAGACGGGCGCTCCACTGGGGCTGCTGGTGCGCGACCGCTCGTCGATGGCGGCGCGGGGGATCGCTACGACCGGCGGCGTGATCGACTCGGGCTACCGTGGCGAAATTCTGGTGGTGATGACCAACCTCGGCGATGCGGCCGTCGAATTACACGCGGGGGAGAAGATCGCGCAGATGGTTCCGGTGCCCGTTCTCACTGGTCTCGTCCAAGAAGTCGAAACACTGGAAGTGTCTGTGCGCGCGGCAAAGGGTTTTGGCAGCACCGGCCGCTGATTTCTCGCGCCGGAACCCCGAATCGGGCGTTTGCGTATCATGAAAGCAGATCATGCCATTCGGTGAGGCCTTCAAACTCGCGTTGCAATCGCTGTGGGCAAACAAGATGCGCACCATTCTTACCTTGATTTGTGTGATCATCGCTGTGTCTTCGGTGATCATGGTGATCACGCTCACCAACGGGGCCAAGCAGTTTGTCACGTCGAAGATCAACACTTATGGCGCGGCCGTCATCACGGTCAGCAAGATGCCTGAGACGTTCATGACCATTGAGGAGTACGTCGAATTTCAGAAGCGCAAGGACGTCACCTACGACGACTATCGCGCGATTCTCGACGAGTGCCGCTCCTGCGCTTCGGTGGGCGCGCAGCGCGACACTACCGGCAAAGTTGTGCGCGGAACGCAGTCCACGACGGACACGGACATTCGCGGCTGGACCTGGACCATGCCGCCGATTTCGAATCTCAACATTGTATTGGGCCGGTCGTTTACCGAGATGGAGGATCAGCACTCGGCGCATGTAGCCATCGTCGGCTCCGACATTGTGGACAACGTGCTCGGCGCCGGCGATCCGCTCGGCAAAGAGATTCGCGTCGACGGCGCGCCGTACACCGTGATTGGCGTGGGTGAGAGCCAGGGCAAGATGTTTGGCCGCAGCATGGACAACTGGGTGGCGATTCCCCTCACGACTTTTCTTGAGGCATACGGGTCCAACCAGAGCCTGCAGATTCTCGTGAATTCGGGCGGAGGAGGAGCCGTGATGGAGGCGGTCAGCGACGAGCTGCGCGTTATTCTTCGCACGCGGCGTCATCTCGCACCAGGCACTGCCGACGCATTCTCCATCGATTCCAGCGCGACCTTCGGGAATCTGCTAGTGAGTATTTTGAACAATTTTGGCGCCGTAGTCGTTGCCATCGCCGCGGTTGCGCTGGTCATCAGCGGCATTGTGATCATGAACATCATGCTGGTGAGCGTGACGGAACGGACGCGGGAGATTGGCGTGCGCAAAGCGCTGGGCGCGCGGCGCCGCGACATCCTGCTCCAGTTCCTTATCGAATCGGCGGTCATTGCTGCGCTGGGCGGAATCATCGGCGTCGTGATCGGTATCTCCGGGGCCAAGCTCGTTACCCTGGTCATTGCCTTCCCGTCGGTTGTGGCGCTCTGGTCCATCCTGGTCGCGCTTTTTGTGGCCACCGCCGTGGGATTATTCTTCGGAGTTTATCCTGCGTACAAAGCCAGCGCTCTTGACCCGATCACTGCGCTTCGCGCGGAGATGTAAATGCATCCTCGACTTGCTCGACAAACAGGAATCCGAATAACTGTGAACTAAGAACTGCCTTATGCGAGCCATTGGCCAATCCGGAGAAGCAGTCAAACTCGCACTGGACACGCTGCGAAAGAACAAGCTGCGCTCCGGGCTCACCATCCTCGGCATCTCCATCGGGATTTCGACTGTGATCCTGATCTCTTCCGCAATTAACGGCCTGAACTCCAACATCGATCATTTTGTGAGCACGCTGGGCACCAACGATTTGTGGATCTTCCAGTTTGAGCCGTTTGGCCACCGGCCCACGACCGAGGAGCTGAATCGCAAAAAGCTCACTTACGAAGACGGCGTGGCAATGCGCAGCCTGCCGCATGTGATCGCTGTCGATCCGGAGCTGACTTACCAGAACTTTCAGACGGGCCTGGGTAGCGTTGCCATGAAGGCCGGCACGCACAAAATCCAAAATACGATCATCTATGGCAGCACCGAGGCCGTGACGCAAGTGGTCAGCGTGAACTTGAAGGAAGGCCGCATGTGGACGGAATCGGAGGCGGAGCACAGTAACAATGTGGTCGTTCTCGGTCACGATTCCGCCGAGAATCTCTTCCCGGACAAGTCGCCGCTGGGACAGGACGTGGAGTGCGAAGGCGATGTCTTCACCGTCATCGGCGTGCTTGATCCGCAACCGCAACCGTTCGGCAGCGGGCGAAACACTGCGGACAATTCAGCCTATTTTCCGCTGGGGACTTTCAGAAAGATTCATCCGGAGATCCTCGACTACTGGATTGTGGCGCGATACGACAACCCAGCCAACAAAGCTCTGGTCACCGAGGAGATCCGCGAGTTGCTCCGCGTGCGGCGAAAGTTGCACGTGCAGCAGGACGACAACTTCGCCATCTTCAGCCCCGATTCGCTCACTCGGCTTTGGAATCAGCTGACGATCGGGCTGTTTTCATTCATGGTTGCCGTCTCTTCCGTCGGTCTGATGGTGGGCGGGGTGGGCGTAATGAATATCATGCTGGTCAGCGTCACGGAACGCACGCGAGAGATTGGCGTGCGCAAAGCAATCGGCGCAACCAGGAAAAACATTCTGCTGCAATTTACGCTGGAGGCGGTGACGCTCTGCATGGTCGGCGGGCTGCTTGGCATTTTTGCCGGGGCGCTGTTCACGCTCATTCTGCACTTTGCCGTGTCCTTTTTGCACGCGGCACTTTCGTTCACCTGGGTGATTATCGCCTTTCTTGTTGCGTGCGTCATTGGATTGGTCTTCGGCATCTATCCGGCCTGGAAGGCGGCGAGCCTGGACCCGATTGAAGCGCTGCGCTACGAATAACGCAGCTTCTAGCCTCTAGCCTCTAGCCTCTAGCCTCTAGCCTCTAGCCCTGACCTTTGGCACTCAATCTTCGGTACGAAAAACCCGTATCGCGAGTCGGCGATCCTTTCAAAAACAGAATCTGTTGATGCGCGCACGAAGAGCTAGCGGCTAGAAGCTAGCAGCTAGAAGCTGTAATCTAGCCGTTGTGATGCCGCACGCTCTGGCGCAGGCCGTGGAGATCGTGACGATGGCGCTGGCCGTGGCCGGAATGGGTTACTTTCTGGCGGTGATCGTGGCGGCGCGCGTGTTTTTGCACGAGCAGCGCATGCCGCGGGCTGAGTTCGCGCCCGGAGCCCCCACAGACGGGTCTTCGTCCGTGGGGTGGGGGCCCGGCGTGAGCATCCTGAAATCTCTCAAGGGGCTCGACCCCGGTATATTGGACGCTTTTCGCAGCCACTGCCGGCAGAGCTACGCGGGCGAGTTCGAATTGCTCTTCGGCGTGGCTTCGCTGGACGATCCCGCGGCTACCGCGGTGAAGGAGCTGCAGGCCGAATTTCCGGATCGGGCGATCGGGCTTGTGGAGTGCCCCGAGCGGCTGGGCACGAATGGCAAAGTGAGCACGCTCGCTCAGCTCGTAACGCACGCGCAGAACGATTTTCTGCTCATCAACGATTCCGATATTACAGTGAGTCCCCGCTATCTGGAGCGCGTGATGTGCCGCTTCGCACCGGCGTCGCACGACGCGGGCAAACCGCCGGTGGGACTGGTGACGGCGCTCTATCGCGGCAGAGCGCACAACACACTTCCTTCGCGGCTTGAGGCGCTGGGGATTGCCGCGGAGTTTATGCCCGGCGTGCTGCTCTCAAAGCTGATCGAAAGCGGATTGCACTACGGGCTGGGCTCGACGCTTGCAATGCAGCGCGAGACGCTGGAGAAGGCCGGGGGTCTGCTGTCCATCGTCGATTACCTGGCCGACGATTACGAGCTCGGCGCGCGCATTGCGCACGCGGGCTATCGCGTGGAGGTGAGCGCCGAGGTCGTCGAGACCTCAGTCCCCGCGTATAGCTGGCGCGGATTCTTCGATCATCAACTGCGCTGGCTGCGGACGGTGCGCTCGGCGCGCCCAGGCGGCTATGCGGGTCTGATCTTCACCCACGGTTTCGGTTGGGCAATCGTGAACGTGCTGGCGAGCGGATTGAGTCCATTGAGCCTGTGGCTGCTGGGGTTGAGTTTCTTCCTGCGTCTGGCTCAGGCGATGACCGTGGGAGCCGGGGTGCTCGGAGATCACGAAGTGCTTGCGAATCTTTGGCTGCTGCCGCTGCGCGATGCCATCGCGATGGGCTTGTGGGTTGCGGGCTTTGCAGGAGACACGATCGTGTGGCGCGGGGAGCGATTCGTGCTCAAAGATGGAAAGCTCGCCAGGGTCTGAAGGTGGCACGCGAACTCTGGAGCTGCTCTAGTCTGCCGCGGCGAGCGCGTCGGCTTCCTCGCCGGCGCGCATGGCTGCTGTGTCAATGGTGAGGCACGCGCCGAGTTCGTTGAAGTCTTTCTCCAAGCGCGGACGGTCGTCAGCGGGAAGCGCGGTGAGCGCGTAGCCTGAAGTGCGCAGAATCTCGTACCAGATGTTCTGCGCTTGCCAGAGATTCAGGTCGAAAGGCAGCTCAGTGAGCGTGCGCGCAAGCACAAGTGCGCGGTCAAGTTTCTCAAGAGAGCCGGACGACATTTGCAGCTCGACCATGGCGCGCTTCATGCGCTGGTCGGCGTTGTAGGAGAGAGTTGCGGTTTCAAGCTGAACTTGGTCCGCCTTGGCCAGCGAGAGGAAAGATCGCATCCGCGCGACATCGATGGGTTCTCCCTCGAGCGTGCGGCGCAATCCGGCGTTGATGGCGAATCCTGCGGCGAGAGCGAGCGCGGGCGGCTTGGGCAGCCCCGCCTGCGAAAGATAGTGCAGCAGGCTGGCGTGATCCCGATAAATGGTGGTGAGCGAACTCTCAATGTCGGAGAGGGTAGAGTTGAGAATGATCCCGATGATGCGGCGCTGCTCGTCCCTGAACAACGAGGTCAGCGAATAATCGGCGTGGCCGTAGAAGCGATCGATCAGCCGAATGACCTCGGGAAAGTCGGCGCGCTGCACATGGCCGGCGGCCTCGGCGGCGAAAGCCTCGAAGGCTGCGGCGCCCGAGTCGTCATAAGGTTTCACCGCGGCAGTTATGTTCTGGTCGCCAAAATGGAGAACGGCGAAGGAAAAGCTCTGCGCGTGGCGGGTAATGGTGCTGAACACATGCGCGCGGCCCACGGAGAGACGGCCGCGCCCGGAAGTGAAAATCTCGTTGGAGATGCGGCTGATGCGAAAGCAAAAGAGGTCCGTCTCATCGGCGAACGACGAGAATACCGAGCTGATGGCATAGTGCGCGGCCACCTGCTCCAGGTGCAGCTCCATGGTCGCGACGCTCTTCTTGTAGATGCGGGCCCCGTCGCCGGCATCGGGTACGTTGGAGCGCGCTTCAGAGAGGCGGGCGAGAAACGCAGGCTCCAGCGGCGCGACTTGTTCGCCAAAGAACTGCTGCGCAAGCTGCAGCACGCGCGCGGCGTAGGCAATCACCTGCACGGTCTCAATGCCCGAGATGTCATCGAAGAACCAGCCGCAACTCGTGTACATCAACTGCGCGTGGCGCTGCATCTCCATGAGCTCCAGAGCGCGTACGCGCTCGGGATCAGAGAGCGCATGCGTCTGCTGCGCCGCGAAAAAGCGGTCCACCGTCTCCGTGCTGCGGTCGAGCAAGACCTGAATGTAGGCGTCGCGTGCGGCCCACACATCTTTAAAGAGCTTGCCGCCCTCGCGCTCGGTCAGTGGGACCAATGCGTCGCGCAGCTCGTCGAAGGCCTGGCGTAGAGGCGCGCGCCACGCCTGGTTCCACCCGGGCTTGCCGCCGTTGCAGCCGCAGTTGGAGCGCCAGCGCTCGATGCCGTGCACGCAGCTCCATGATGTGTTGTCGACAATCTCGCACTCGAACTCCGGCGGAAACTGCCCAAGAAAGCTGGCGTAGTTGGTCAGCTTGACCGTCTTGTCCTGTTCGATGAGCCGCAGCGCGTAGGCAAGCGCCATCTCGCCGTATTTGTGATGATGACCGTAGGACTCGCCATCGGTGGCGACATGGACCAACTGCGGCTGGGACGAGTCTTTGAACCCCGCTTTGAGGCGCGCGACAAGATTGTCGCCGGAGTCGAGCAGCCCCTCAAAAGCGACGGCGCGCGAATCCGGGCCGTCGTAGAAGAAGACGGAAATCGATGCGCCTGATGGGAAGCGCACCAGATAGGGATGAGTGGTGTCCACGCTGGCGTTCGGCGTGTCGGTCCACTCGGCTTCGCCTTTCAGCGGACGAATGTGTTTGCACTGGTGCGGCGCAAGCACGGTGAATTTGATGCCGTTCGTAGCGAGCGCCTCAAGGGTGGCCGTGTCGGCCGCGGTCTCGGGTAGCCACATGCCCTTTGGCGGCGAGCCAAAGCTTTTCTCGTAATCGGCAATTCCCCAACGAATTTGCGTATTTCGGTCGCGCGCATTGGCCAGCGGCATAATCATGTGGTTGTAAGCCTGCGCCATGGCCGAGCTGTGCCCGCGATAACGCTGCCGGCTGCGGTTCTCGCCGTCGAGGATCATGCGGACTGTGCGCGGTGCATTCTCCTTGAGCCAACTGAGAAGCGTGGGGCCGAAGTTGAAGCTGATGCGCGCGTAGTTGTTCACGATGCGCGTGATCTGGTTCTTGTTGTTCACCACGCGGGCAGCGCCGTTCGGCGCGTAGCACTCCGCGCAGATGCGCTCGTTCCAGTCGTGGTAGGGAGCGGCCGAGTCCTGGGTCTCCACCGTCTCCAGCCAGGGGTTTTCCCGCGGCGGCTGGTAAAAATGTCCGTGAATGCAAACAAAGCGCTTTCCAGGCGGCATGAATGATCCGATGCAGTGCGGGCGCTCGATGCCGCCCACTCAAGCTATTTTACGGCTACAGCGCTCGCGCTATCGAGCCGAGCGTCCCGCGGGAGCGGTCTTCCGGGCCAGGTCGCACGCTCGCCACAGGTACCAGCTCGCGACGGAGCGGTAGGGCGCCCAGCGCTGGCCGCGGTGAAGGACAACGTCGGGTTTGGGAAGATCGGCGGCTTCAAGCGGGCGTGATTTGGGGACGCGCTGAAAAGTGAGCGCGAAGCCCTTGCGCACGCCGTAATCGGTCACGGGCAGCACGTCTGGCCTGCCGAGGCGGAAGATGAGAAGCATTTCAACGGTCCAGGAACCGATTCCGCGCACTTCTGTGAGACGCTCCACGATGTCGGCGTCGGACATTTTGAGGATGGCGGCGTGCGAGGGGACAGTGCCGTCGATGGTGCGGGCGGCCAGATCGCGGAGCGCCGTGATTTTGTTGCCGGAGACGCCTGCGGCGCGCAGCGGCTCGTCGGGTGTGTCGAGCAGGAGCTGCGGTGTGGGATCGCCGCCGAAGTATTCGCGCACGCGGCGGTGAATGGTGGCCGCGGCCTTGCCGTGCAATTGCTGGTAAAGGATCGATTCGAGCAGGGACTCGAAGGGCGAGGTAGTGTGATCGAGGCGGAGGGTGAAGGGGCCGGCGCGGTCGATGAGCACAGCAAGCTTGGGATCGCTGGCCCGCAAGTGCGCCACTGCCTTGGCGGGATTGAAGGGAAGTTTGCGGCTGCGGCCGTCGTGAATCATGGATGGAGTGTAACGCAGGAGCGCGGCGCGGCCAGTGAGCCGAATGACCAGCGGACGATGTAAAAGGCCTCCCGCGGTTGCGCCACCTGGGAGGCCTCTAGTTCGGCAGACTCGATCAACTGCCCGAGCTATTCACGATCGTGATTTGCGTCTCGCCGTTGTTTTCGCTTGCCGACTGCGAGACCGTCACGGTGACTGAGTTGGAGCCATTCTGCATCGTGATCATCCCCCCGGCGCCGGTCGTCATGACCTGCGCATTGGGGCCTGCCTTGTCCTTGTAGAAAGCGATGACCTTGTCCGGGGAGTCGGGCGTGAGGAAGTTTGCGGTGACCATGGTTTTTCCGGCAATGGTCATGCGCAGGCCGCCCTTGCCCTGCGTAGCGCCGGGGTAGATGGCAATTCCCAGATCGCTCTCCGTGAAGGTCTCCGATGAATTGGCGGAAATGGTGCCCTTCGGTGTACTGACGGTGATGTTCCCGTTTGCATCCTTGTGGATGGAATGGGCGACGCGATAGACGCCGTAGGCAACGATGCCGGCGCCGATGATGCCCAGGCCGACAAAGACTGCCAGGATGATGAGGATGATTTTGAGCGCGCTGGAACCTGACTTGGGTGGAGGCGCGCCAACAGGCGGCGGGACCGGCTGAAATGAACCGGGCGGCGGGACTTGACTGCTTGTGGAATCGGACATGGTGATTTCCTCTTTGTGAAGCGTCATTCTTCTGAATTTGCGCGGGGGCCGTTTGGGGACCCAGCCACTATACCTCATCCAATGCTCTTTGGGTAACCGATTTCTATCGCGACAGATGGGCGCGCCGAACCCTTAACGCGGAATTCATTCCCGATTCGCAATTCGACGGTCCCACGCAGTCGAGCTGCGGCGGACAATCTGAGCCCGTCCGCTTTACCATCTATAGGTAGACCCAGGAGCTCCACCATGAAAATGCGGCCGGGAACGCAAACCGGTTTTCTGTTGTGCGGCAAGGAATGGATTGACGGAGAGGCGCTTGAAGTGCGGTCGCCGTGGGACCAGGGGCTGGTGGGCCGAGTCACTGTGGCGACGCGAGCCGATGCGCGCCAGGCCTTGAGTCATGCCGTAGCAAGCCTGCGCCGCACGCGTGCTTTGCCGCGATGGAAGCGCCGCGAGATTCTCGAAGACGTGGCCGCCGCTCTGATTGAGCAAAAAGAGCGCTTCGCGCAATTGATCGTGGCCGAGGCGGGCAAGCCGGTGCGCATGGCGCGGACGGAAGTGGATCGCGCCGTGCTCACCTTCAAGACGGCCGCCGAAGAAGCTGTGCGGTTGGGCGGCGAGAGCATTCCTCTGGACTTGACTGAAGGCAATGAAGGCCGCTGGGGACTGGTGCAGCGCTTTGGCGTGGGGCCGGTTCTGGCCATCACACCATTCAATTTTCCGTTGAACCTGGTGGCGCACAAGGTTGCGCCGGCCATCGCCGCGGGCTGCCCGGTGCTGGTGAAACCCGCGCCGCAGACGCCGTTCACTGCATTGGCGCTGGGCGAAGTGATTCTCAAGGCCGGTTGGCCTGAGGAGGCGCTGGCCGTGCTGACGCTCGAAGACGCCGACACCGCATGGCTCGCGGAAAAAGAGGATCGCATCAAGCTGGTGAGCTTTACCGGGTCGGCCAAGGTGGGCTGGGAGTTGAAGGCACACTCGGGACGCAAGCGCGTCTTGCTGGAGCTGGGCGGGAACGCAGCGCTCGTGGTGCACAGCGATTGGAAGAACCTGGACGATGCGGCGTTGCGCACCGCGCATGGGGCCTTCGGTTTTGCGGGCCAGTCGTGCATCAGCGTGCAGCGCGTGTTTGTCGAGCGCAGCATCTTCCAGACGTTCCTTTGGAAGGTGGTGGAGGTTGCGGAGAAGCTGGTGATCGGCGACCCTTCGAACGAAGCAACTGAAGTGGGACCGATGGTTCGCCAGAGCGAAGCAGAGCGCGTTGAAGCGTGGATAAAGGAAGCGGCGGCGAGCGGAGCCAAGCTGGTGGTCGGTGGCGAGCGCAAGGGATCGATGATCACGCCGGCCATTCTGACCGGAACTAAAACCGGCATGAAAGTTCGCGATGAGGAGATCTTCGGGCCGGTGCTGCTGATCGAGCCGTATGACGATTTCGAGGAGGCGCTGGCGCAGGTGAACCACTCGAAATATGGATTGCAGGCAGGGCTGCTCACGCGCGACTCCGGCCGCATCCTCACCGCATATCGCGAGCTGGAAGTAGGCGCGCTGATCGTGGGCGACACACCCAACTGGCGCCTCGACCCCATGCCCTATGGCGGAGTCAAGGACTCCGGCCTGGGCCGCGAGGGCATTCGCTGGGCCATTGATGAAATGACCGAGCCGCGCATGCTGGTGATGGCGTCGCTGGGCTAGATCGGAATCGCCGCCGACCCATAATCCGCGCGAATTCTCAAGTTAGAGACCGGCTATCCCTTTTGCTTGGCCTTGGCTCGCACTGCAGCCCAGCGCTTGCGCTGTGCATCGGCTATCCGCTTGCGCGCGTCGGCACTCAGAACACGCTTCTTTCTGGGTTTGCCTTTCGCAGTCGTTTTTCCGGCTTTGCGTACGGATATTGTGGATGCGGTCCCGATTGTGGCCAGCAATGCACGTGCCTGCTTGAGCCGTGCAATCTCGGAGTCTAATTGGGTAAGAATATTTTCAATCGCCATGCTGACAGGATAAATGACGAAATTCATATTTTCGTCGTTTTGCGCAAGACATTTTTTCCACTTAGCAGTTCCTTAGAATCGATAAAGTAACTTTCTTAGGGTGACTTACGCCGGCACAAGGGCTACGAGTGGATTCGATGGAACTACACCGGTCCGGAAAAGGCCACAGCCGCTGCAGACGCAGCTAAAACGGACTCGGCGGGAAAGGCTTTGGGTCCGTCCCGCCGAGTTACTTTACCTCTTTGCGATGTCAATACGGAAACTTCGGACTTACGCGCCGAGATACATCACGTGCACATAGGTGCCGAGGCGCACATTATAGGCAAGATACCAGCCGATGTGGTCCGGATCTGCGTAGATGACGATCTCATCCGAGTCCCAGAGCCAGTCTGTGCAGAATGCCAAATCGGCCGCCGCGACCGACCAGTACCAGCCGTTGAACCAGAACCTGTCAGGTCCGCCGCCGGCAATCCGCCATACGTGACTGGGGCCAAAGCCGCCGGTGAAGTGGCCGTGTTGCCAGGGTTGGTCGAGATGGTAGTTCGGATCGTTGGGGCCCGTATCATGCCCAACCCACTTTTTTCCCTCCACGTGCGGAGTACCTGGATGGCCCGGCTGCTCGGCAGAGTTAGGGTGGGTAGCGGGGGCTTTCGGCGTGCCATGATATGCCGACGGCCCGTGCGCCGGCGGAACTTGATGGCTGCCCTGGCTCGGATGCTGCGCAAATGCCGGCACTGCGAAAACGAGCAAAGCTGCGAACGCGATCTGAATGGACTTCATCGATTCCTCCTGATGACTGTCTGGGGAGCCGAGCCACCCGTTACGGGTTTCATTCGATGGTTATCGACAAAACCTTGGTTGCTCACCGGCATTCTTGCATATACCGGCACTGCCCGGCACGCAAATTCTTTGTGCCGAACGCTTTGAAAAAGTGGGGGCAACTTGTGCGGCAGCCGGCGGCCTACGCTGTCACTGCCACCGGCGCGCGCCGCCAGGCGTAAAGCGGGAATTGATTGGCCATCTCCGCCACCTCGCCGCGGATGCGCGCAAGCGCCGCATCGTCGTTGCGCTGCTCAAGAGCCTTGGCGATCCATGCGGCAATCTGGCGCATCTCCGGCTCCTTCATCCCGCGAGTGGTTAGCGCGGGCGTGCCCACGCGTATCCCCGATGGTTTGAGCGGCGGATTTGTATCCCACGGGATGGAATTCTTGTTGACCGTAATGCCGGCCTTGCCCAGCGCCAGCTCGGCGTCGGAACCAAGAATGCCTTTCTCAAAGACGTCGACGAGCAGGAGGTGATTGTCTGTTCCACCAGAAATCAACCGAAAGCCTGCCGCACGCAGTGCCTCCGCAAGAGCTTTGGCGTTAGAGACGATCTGCGCGGCGTAGTCGCGAAACTCGGGGCGCAGCGCCTCAGCGAACGCCACAGCCTTGGCTGCAACAATGTGCACCAGTGGGCCGCCCTGCTGGCCGGGAAAGACTGATTTGTCGATCGCTGTCGCCAGATCCTGCGTGCTGATAATGAGGCCGGCGCGCGGGCCGCGCAGGGTCTTATGCGTGGTGGTGGTGGTGATTTGCGCGTGAGGCACAGGCGATGGATGCACGCCGCCCGCGACCAGGCCGGCTATGTGTGCCATATCGAAGATGTAAACCGCGCCCACTTTATCGGCGATCTGGCGCATGCGTGCGAAGTCCCATAGCCGCGGATACGCGCTGGCGCCGCCAATGATGACCTTGGGTTTTTCCTGGATAGCGACCGCCTCCATCTCGTCGTAGTCGATGGTTTCGGTGTCCCGGCGCACGTGATAGAAGGTAGGCCGGTAAAGCTTCCCGCTGAAGCTGAGGCGATGGCCGTGAGTCAGGTGGCCGCCGTGCGAAAGGTCGAGGCCGAGAATCGTATCGCCCGGCTGCAAAACGGCGGCGTAGGCGGAGGCATTGGCTTGCGAACCGGAGTGCGGCTGCACATTGATGTGCTCGCCGCCGAAGAGCTGGCGCGCGCGGTCGCGGGCGAGGTTCTCCACAATGTCGGCGTACTCGCAGCCACCGTAGTAGCGGCGCCCGGGATAGCCCTCGGCGTATTTATTGGTGAAGACCGAGCCGGCCGCCTCCAGCACCGCTTCGGAGACAAAGTTTTCGCTGGCAATCATCTCCAACCCCTCGTGCTGGCGGAGAGTTTCCTGGTCAATAGCGGCGGCGACCTCGGGGTCGACCTGAGCGAGTGTGAGAGACATGCGGTCCGTCATACTTGGAATTTTAGCTTGTTCTCCCCTGTGAGAATAGGTCGATCGCCCCATCCTTGAAGTGCAAATCCCGTAAACTGAATTCGGCACTGACTTTCATCGCGATCGAGGATTCAGTGGAAGGCCGAGGCACGCAACTTACTTGGGTCCAACTGATTGGGATATTGCTCTGTGCATTCTCCTGGCATCTGGCGGCAGCCCAGACGGCGAGCCCGGCGGCAGCCCAATCGAGCATTGACGCGGACCAGCTTGCCAAGGCGAATGCCGGCGATGCGGCTGCGCAAGTCGAAGTGGGCGAGCACTATGCAAAGGCGGCGGCGACCGAACATAACCGTGATCGGAGCGCCGGGGAATATCAGCTGGCAGCCGATTGGTACCGGAAGGCTGCCGGGCAGAAATCCATTGACGCTGAGCTCCATTTGGCCGCGCTCTACCGCGATGGGGGCAGCGGCTTTCCGCGGGACATGGCGCAGGCTGCGGCGTGGTACACCAAGGCAGCTGAACAGGGCGACGTGGGAGCGCAGGGAACGCTGGGAGTGCTCTACTCGATGGGCCAGGGCGTGCCGCGTGACGATGTGGAGGCCTATTTCTGGTTCGACCTTGCTGCCTCAGTCAAAGGGCCAAACCAGGAGAAGTTTGCGGCAAACCGGCAGATGATCGGCGAACGCATTACCGCCGATGAGTTGGCCGATGTCGAGGATCGTGTGGCGGCGTGGAAGGCCGCGCATCCCCGGCCGGAAACAACCAGGTGAGCATCGCACCGTGGAACACGCCCGGTATGCTGATTGCATGACCAGCGTGCGCATTCTGCGGTTTGCATTTTGGTGCGTTTCTGGCGCGCTGATGTTGGCGGCGGCGATTTCGGCAGCGCGTGCCAGAGCCCAGTCGGCGATTCCGGCCGATGAAGTTACGCTCACTCCGGCTGTGGTCGTGGCCGGCTCGCCCGAGTTGATCCGCGTGCGCTTGCCGGCGGGCGACACTCTGGAAGGCGCGTGGCTGGACCAAAAGCTCCAGTTCTTTCGCGGACGCGACGGGCAGGTGTGGTATGCGCTGGCCGGCGTCGATGTCAAAGCGCAGCCCGGCCCATCCAATTTGCAAATCTCGGCGCGAGCGTCGGCGGGCGCAACGATTGACCTGACCCGCATGGTTCAGATCCTTCCCGCGCACTATCGGACGAGTACTCTCACTGTCGCGCCGAAGTTTGTTGAGCCGGGGCCCGACGAACTTTCGCGGATCAAAGTAGAAGTCGAGCTGAAGAGCAAAGTGTTTGCGGCGAGCGCTGCCCAGCCCCTGTGGTCCGGCGACTTTCGCGCGCCGGTGCTTGCCGCGCCGACCGACAGCTTCGGCACGCGGCGCACCTTCAACGGAGAGCTCGCCAGCATTCACGAGGGGATGGATTTTCGCGCCGCCACGGGAACGCCGGTGCGCGCAGGCAACAACGGCGAGGTGGTGCTGGCGCGGCCGCTCTACTATGAAGGCAACTGCGTGGTGATCGACCACGGCCTGGGTCTCTTCACGATTTCGATGCACCTGAGCCGTATCGACGTGCACGAAGGCGACCATGTGACTCAGGGCCAGCGCATCGGATTGAGCGGAGCGACCGGCCGCGTCACCGGACCGCACCTGCACTGGGCAGTGCGCTGGCAAAATGCATACCTCGACCCCGCGAAACTGCTGCGGATGGATCTGTCTGGCGTTCGCTAGCGCGAGAGAGCTTCTTCTTCGGCTTTCTGGGAAGCACGGTTCGCTGCGAGCGAGCTCGACGCCTTCTCGTCGCGCAGGGCTTTGAAGGCGCGGTAGACGAACCACCCCATGTACCATCCGTCGATAAATTTGTAGGGCGTTTCGCCGGTTGTGTAGTGGCCGCACGGCAGCACGCGGACTTCGTAGTTCAATCCGGAGTGGCGAGCTGCTTCAACCACCTTGAGCGAGTACTCCAGCGGAAACGTGAGGTCGTACTTTGCGTAGACCATCAGAACGCGCTTCTGGGGCCCCCCGGCTTCAGCGCTGGCAAATTTTTGGTAGTAGCTGATCGGGCTGACGGGCGCCCACAAAGCACGCAGCCGATCCTGCGTGAGGCCCGCCGCTTCGACGCCCGCGCGGATGTGGCGCGTGCTTTGCCCTGCCCAGACGACGTCGCCAAACGCCGTGGACGCGTGGTTGAACGCGTTCACGCGCAGCCGGGGATCGTGCGCGCTGGCCAGAAAGCCGTAGCAAGAGCCGAGGCTCGTTCCGAGTACGCCGAAATGCTCATAGCCTTGCTCCTCGAGCCAGTCGATGCAGCAGCGGATATCGACCACCGCCTGGCGGCAGGCGGAAATGGTGCGGCCGACATTGGCGCTCACGGCGTAGTCAGACCGCTCCAGCTCCGAGGGGCGGCGAATGTCGTGGTACGGCTTGGAGAGTCGCAGCGCGGAGATGCCCATGCGATTGAAGAGCGTGCACAGTGAGTTGTGGCTGAAGCCGTCTGCGTTCCATTGTGGCATCACCACAATGGCCTGTTGGGGCCGCGCTGGATCTTTGTGCGCGGGGGCCGGAAACCAGCGCGCGTTTACCAGGTCGTTCTCTGGGTATGGCGTGCGTTCCGGCGAGGTAAAGCGCAGATACTGGACTTTAGGCAGCTTGCCCTCAGCCGCCTGCTGCTTCAGCGCAGCGTCCTTGGCCAGAGTCTCAGGACGCACGTTTGTAGGGAACAGCTCCGGATGGCGCTCTTCCAGGCGGAAGTCCGTGGGGCGCTCATAGCCGAAAAAGACGTCGCTGTGGTGGATGAGCAACTCGTTGATGCGGAGCATCGCAGCTTCAGCAGCCGCGGGGTCGCGAACAATATCGGGATCTGGCACGGCGGCACCAAAGCCGTGCGCCTCAAGAAACGGTGCAATCCATTCGAAGCCCCACTCCAACGGGCGCACCACGCGGTTCTCGTCGCGTGTGCTTAGCCGCGTCTCCCACGCGTACATCTTGCGTGCATACCAGCCAGTCAGCATGAATCTGCTTCAATTTTACCAGCGCGAGATGCGGAAGATCGGGCCCAGCAGCAGGAACGAACCCTACGCCGATGCTGCTCGGCCCGCGCGCGACTTCGCGATTTGCGCCGCGATGAGCCAGCTGGCGCTCAGCACCGTAATGAGAGCGATGATTCCCTGCGAGATGACGCAATAGAGGCACCAGACCTGAAGAACGTTGTGCTCGATTTCGGAGAGATGCAGCGCGAAGCACAGTCCGATGAGAGCGGCGGCGAGCAGCAGGATGCGGCACCGCGCCAGCGCGAGCACGCCCAGCAACAGGTAGCCCGCGATGCCGATGGCCGCCACAGGGACGTGAAAAATCACAGCGTACGAGCTATGGTTGACAATGCCGCAATCCCAGCGATCGTTGATCGAGCATGGCTCCGTGCCCGTGTCGTAGTGAACACGGAGCGCAAGCGTGGAGACGCAAAGACCTGCGAGGGCGAGCAAAATGAGTATCGGACGCATAGGCCCTGAACAACGCAAAACAATTCTATCGGATGCGCCTCGCGGACCGGCCGGGTCGCAAAGCCGCTCTAGAGATTACGATGGACCCATGACCGCAGCGCCAATCGGCCGTCGTGTCGCGTTCTTCGGCGGCAGTTTTGACCCGCCGCACCTGGGCCATCTGGCCGTGGCGCGCGCCGCACGCGATGCGTTCCACCTGGACACGGTGCTCTTCGCTCCGGTGGGCGCGCAGCCGCTCAAGCCTGAAGGGTCGTCCGTAAGCTTTGAGCACCGTTTAGCCATGACGCGGCTGGCGATTGAAGGCCAGCCGGGGTTTGCGGTTTCGCTTGCCGACGCGCCCAAATCTCCTGACGGCCGCGGCCTGAAGCCGAACTACACCATCGACACGCTCGAGGGCCTCCGCTCCGATTTCAAGCCTGACTGTGCGCTTTATTGCCTGATGGGAGCGGACTCGTTTTTCGGCCTGCGGCGTTGGCATCGCGCCGCGGAGATTCCCTACGCGGCGGCCCTGATCGTCGCCTCTCGCCCGGGTCAGCCTTTGGCCGGATTGAAGTCTGCGCTCCCGCGTGGGCTCACGCTTGAACCTGCGCCGGACCCCGCTCGGAACGATTCTGACCGGAACGAAGCCGGCGCCAACCATTCCGACGTTGCCGTCCGCGCCTTCTTTATCGTGAATCCCGCTGGAAAACGAGCGCCGTTCTACGTGCTGCCCGGGCTGGATGTGGAGATCAGCGCGTCGGAGGTTCGCGAAGCGATCCGCAAGGCCGGCCGGGGGGCGTCGACGGGTGCGCAGCCTGGTTCCGAGGCAGTCCAAACGATGCTCCCCGCCGCGGTCGCCGAGTACATTCGCGTGAATGGCCTCTATCGCTAACGGTCCGCATCGCCCCGGCCGCCTGCCGTCCACGGCCCACGGTCCACGATTCACGCCCTTCCCAAACTTGCTCCATGCCGAATCGACAGGCTACGATGGGTTTGGAGAAGCCTCCCGAAGAATGAAAACATCGCCGGCGCAGAAACAGACGCGCATCCTGGTACAAGCCGCAGCCGCGGTTTGTGAAGAAAAGAAGGGCCAGCACACCCGCATCCTCGAGCTCGATCCTGTCGACTCTGGCCTCTCTGACTTTTTCCTCGTCACCTCAGCCACCAACGAGCGGCAGGCCGTCGCCATCGCCGATGAGATCGAGCTGCGGCTCAAGCGCAACTTCGGCGTTTACCCAAACTCCGTCGAGGGGCGCCGCAACGGTGAGTGGATTCTGCTCGACTACGTGGACTTCGTGATTCACGTGTTTCTCGCCGAGCGCCGCGCCTTCTACGACATCGAGCGGCTGCGCAAGTCCGCGCGGCCCCTTACGCCGGAGGAGTTCGACGCCGAGCTAACAATAGCCCTGTCTGAGAAGACGCGCGCCGTGCGCAGGAAAAAGGCCGCAAGGGCAACGGCGAAAAAGCCCGCCGCCGCAAAGAAGACGCGGCCCGCGAAGGCCGGAAAGACCCCGGCCCCAAAAGCGCGCGCCCGGAAGCCCGCTCCCAAAGCGAAGACCAGGAAGAAGCACTAAGGCCCACGCCGAATAGCCATCCCCAAACACCGAGGGCGCCTCTAAAAGGCGCCCTCGGTGTTTCAGCTTTTGTGTAACGGGTTAGAAGGTGATTTTCAGCGCGAACTGCCCGAAACGGCGCTGGTCGTGGTTGCCGCCGGTAGCGAGCGTACCGAGACCGCCCTTCTCTTCATTCACGTAAAGGGCTGCGGCGTTGGCCGAGAAGTAAGCCAGCGTCGTGGTGTTCACGAAATAGTCATGATGGTTGAGAAAGTCGAAGCCCTCGGCGCGGAACTGCAGGCCGACTCGCTCCGTGATCGGAAAGTCCTTCTGCACCGCCGCGTCCGCATTCCATCCGCCAGGTCCGCGAAGCTCGTTTCGGTGCATCATGTTCGCTGGGAACGGCCCGAAGTCCGAAATACCCAGCGTCGGGCTGAGAGAAGCACCGGGCACTGGAAGCGGAATGTTCAGGCCATTGAACAGGTTGGGGCCTACCACCTTGGGACTCTTGCTGACGTTGTGGCTGGTGAAAGGTGTGGCAGGCGTCAGGCGAGGCACCGTGTAGTAAGTTTCGTCGTTCGAGTAGTCAAAGACGGAGAACGGGACACCGCTGCGTGCAGTAAAGATGCCGGAAATGTTCCAGCCTCCCAGCGCCTCGCGCTCGATGCTGGTGCCGTGCTTGAACCAGGGAGTCGCCCAGATGGGTGCCAACGCGATGCGTTGCGGCTGATCGAAATCGGAAGGGCCCCAATCGAGTTTTGGATCCGCCAGAGAGGTGTAACCCAATGAACCGATATAGCCGGAGCCGCCCTGCAGACTATCGCCGAAGGTCGAGCTCAGGTCGTCATGAGAACGCGACCAGGTGTAGTTCCCTACGATGCTCAGGCCCGTCGAGCGGAGGTTTTGCGTCTGGAACTTGACGTTCAGGGCGCTGTAATTGCTGCCTGCGAAGCTGCCGCGCATGTTGATGTTGGTAAATTGCTGCGTTGGGCGGGTCAGGCACTCGTCCTCTCCAGTGTTGTTATCCACGTAACCGGAATTGGAGCATTGAGTGCCTTCAACCAGCGGCGCGCCAAGATAAACCTGAGCGGCGCCGGCCTGATTCACGTTGGCCAGATCGTAGAGGTGGTCTCCTTTTGCGCCGCCGTAGCTGACCTCGACCACTGTGCCGTGCGTGAGCTGATGCTCGAGGGCCAAGCTCCAGAACTGGGTTTGCGCGGTTTGGATATTCTGGTCAAGATGGCGAAGCTCAACCGGAGGCATAGCGGCTGCCGGGCCGGCAACGGCAAGGGGGCCCAGGTCGGCATTGGTCACTCCGTAGGCGCAGCTTGCGTCCCCTGCCGAGCACACATCGCTGAGAACGCCGCTGGCTGGCGGGTTGAAGCTGGCGTTAAAGGTCACGTTGCCGAAGTTGCGCTCGTAGCTGATGCCGTAGCCGCCGCGAAGGCTGTCGCGCCCGTTGCCGAACAGGTCATAGGCAAAACCGACGCGTGGCGCAAGCGTGCCCCAGCGCGGTTTCCAGAACGCGCCGATGGGGCTGTTCTGGGTGGTGAAGACGCCTCCGCTGGCAACCTGCTCCTCGACCCCATTACCGGAGCCAAAGTAGAAGTTCGAGTCCAGAGCCTGATTATTGTTGTGCTGCACGCCGTAGTGTTCGTAACGCAAGCCGATATCGAGGTTCAACCTGGGTGTCAGCTTGTAGCTATCCTGCCCATAGCCCGACCAATCCTTGTAACGATAGCTGCGTGCGTATGAAGCAGAGTGAAGGGGCGGCTGGACTAGGCAGGAAGAGGGAATAGGGCTGGGCTCGTTTCCGTAGATATCCACGGCACAGGGGAGCTTGCCCTGGGGGTCGACGCGAGCCTGGAAACTGACCAGCGTTGCTCCGACGGGATCGCCGCCGATGATATAGCCGGCACTGTTGCAATCTTCTGCGGGCGTTGATGCTATGCACGGCATGGCGTTTACCATGTCGCTCATACTGTCGACAAAGTCAGCTCCGAGCTGCTCCACGGCCTGAGCGTAAGCACCGTAGGCGATATTCATCTGGATGTAGGTTCCGAGAAAGCCAAAGCGCATAGAGTGCTTGCCCTTGGTCCAGGAGAGATCGGGCTCGTATTGAATGGTGTTCTGGGGTCCACCATAGGGTAGACCACCTTCGCCGGGTTCGCTGAAGTTCTGCAAACCAGGCATTTGAATCACATTGCCGGTCACCGGATCAGTGGGTGAAACGAACATCAGGTTGGGCGTGTCGGTCAGCGACGTATCGAACGAATTCACATCGCTGAAACGGGTGTAGCTCGCCTTCGCAGAGAGAAACACGCTCGGGCTGAAGGTGTGAGACAGCGAAAAAAGATAACTCTGATTCGCGTAGGCCGTGCCCACGTCGTATTGCGGGTAGGCGGAGTAGTCGGCCGAGCCGACGAATTGGTTTTCGCTCTCACGGCCGCCACGGAAGAACATCTGGGTCTTGTCGGTGGGGTTAAAGTCGACGCGGCCAACCAGGTCGTAGGCATTTTCCGGGATGCCGCCGCCCGCATCGAAGGGGGCGGAAAAGTTTACCGTGTCGAACACCGCTTGCGTTGTCGGAATCGCCGTCTTGCCATTGACGAGGGGGAACGGGGTTGGGTCCACACAAGCCTTCGTGGACGCCGAACCGAATTCACATGTGTTTACGATGTCTCCCACCGTAGCGGCTGCGCCGGAGGACTTGAGCGTCGTTTGGCCGTAGCTCTTGTAGTAAGCCTGAATATTGGCCGGCAGATATGCAATGAAGCCGGGATCGAAGATTTCCTCGCTCTCGGTGGCCGCCGAACGAACGCGTGTCCACTCCGTGCTCTCAAAGATGAAGAGCTTGTTCTTGATGATGGGACCGCCCGCGGCATAGCCAAACTGGTTGCGGGTGTAAATGCCTTTGGGGTCCGGAAGAGCCCCTGTTCCTCCGCCCGCGAGGAAAGTCGTGTTCGCCGCGTCATTGGCGTAAGTGTTGGCGGTGTAAGCGGAGAGGCGGTTATACCCCCACGCGGAACCGTGGATGGAATTGGTGCCGGCCTTGGTGGTCACGTTCACAACACCGCCGGAAGCGCGGCCGTATTCCGCCGAGTAGTTGTTGGTCAGGACGCTGTATTCCTGCACCGAGTCCATGGGGATGTTTTCACCCACGGCGACGCTGAAGATGGAAACGTTCTCGGCGCCATCCAGCAGAATCTCCGTTCCAGACTCGCGCTGGCCGTTGATGGCGTAGCCGACGCCGCGGTTGGAAAGGTTCTGGCCGCTATTGGAGCTGTTGGTCGTGTTGTCGCCACTGGAAACGTTGCCCGAGATCGAGACGAAGTCGTACGGATTGCGCGTCAGGCTGGGCAGGGCGGCGAGTTGCTGAGTATCGACAATCTGTGAGAGTTCCTGACTCTGCGTGTTGACCTGGGCGCCGCCTTCGCCCACCACCTGCACTTCAGTCACGGTGGCGCTGACGGAGAGCTTGGCGTCAACGGTCACATGGCTACCCACCGTTACCTCAACCTCTGCGACATAGGGCTTGAAGCTGCCTGAGTTGACCGTGACCTGGTAGATGGCCGGTTCCAGCCCAGAGACCTGATAAGCGCCCGTGGAAGAGGAAATGGTATTGCGCACGGAGTTCGTGCCGAGGTTCTTGACCGCTACGGATGCTCCCGGGATAGCCGCCCCCGACTGGTCCAATACGGTTCCGGCGATCTGGCCGGTCTCGACCTGCGCCGAGGCCATCACGCCGCCGACTGACAGGACAGCGAAGAGACCCAAAATGATGAAGGTAAGTAATTTCAAGCGATCAAAGGACCTGCGAGATGAAGCGGCCTGAAGACTCGACCCGGAATGCAACGCAAACAGCTTCATAAAAATCCTCCAAACTCGATCTGAATCGAAAAGCCCTGGGTAAGGCCTTGCCATCCAGGTTGTGCGCTTTCGGTGGCTCCGCTGAGCAACTCCGATCCCGCAGGTTGGTCAAAACAAGCAGAAGGCAAAAAATCAGAAAAAGACTCCTGTGCATCACCGAGCAAACCATAGCTCGCTGGATGCGGCTCCAGTAACATGGCAGGAAATCTCTAAGTCTTTTAAGGCAATTGATGTGCCATTTAAATCAAACGAGAGACAAATGCTTAACAAATTGAAAAGAAATGACATTGCAGTCTGCGAGCTCCCCCGAAAGTGTTAATCAAATATGAAAATCAGTAGTACGCGACCACAATCTTGCGAAAATGGGATCTAAGGGCGCGTCGAACCGTCGTCCCATGTCGCTCATGGCATTCCAGGACCGCGCCGATCCTGTCGGTCTCTGCCACAGTCGGCACATCTTCAAGCTGCCAAGCAGGATCGGCGTGATCCGGCATTCTTGTGAGCAATAGAAAGGGCGCCCCATCCGGGACGCCCTTTTGTTCGCAATAGGCCAAAAGCAGGGTCGTCAGAAGGTGACCTTCCCCACGATCCGCGCCGTGCGGCCCGGTGACGGATCGTGGTTGTAATCCGCGGACACGTCTACCGAAGTGATGGATCCAAAATACGGACCGTCAGTGTAGTTTCCGTCCGGACTGTCAAAATTGGCATGGTTGAAGACGTTCGCAGCCTGCAACATGATCTGAACTCCGCGGCCCGATTCCTTGCCGAATGGGATGTTCTTATACAGGCTCATGTCGGTGTAGTTGAAGCCCGGCCCATGGAAGAAGTTGCGCTTCACATTGCCGAATGTACCAAGTTTCTCTTGAGTGAAGGTTGATGGGCTGAAACCTGAGTTGAGGCCCGCCGTATTCAAGGTTCTAGGATTGGGACTCATTATGTGAAAACTGCTCGTGTTCGGTTCGTCCGGGCAGCCGTAGTAAACCCACCCGTCGCACCACAAGGAGTTATACGTGCCCTCATCGAGGATCGTGACTGGGAATCCGGATTGGAGAACTGTCAGTCCCGCCACATGCCAATCGCCGAGAATCTCCTTGATGGCGAAGTTCTCGTTCATCGATTGCAGCAGAGGCACCTTGTAGTCATACGAAGCGACCATGCGCTGGCGGGCATCGTAGTCGGAGTCGCCATAGTTGAGGTACTGGAACCCTGGAACATTGTTCATTCCTCTGCCATTGAAACCGGAGCTTTCGAGTCCCGACGCGTTGTCCAGGCCGTGGCTGTACGTGTAGGCAAAGGTAAAGTACAGTCCGTGCCAAGTGTTGTTCACAAGGCTAGCCTGCAGGGAGTTATAGTTCGAGGCCCCCTTGGTTGCAAGGGCGCCAACATCCAGGTAGTCCGGGATGCCGAATTCCGTCGCGGGCTGCGAGGTGTTCTGCGGAAAGTACAAATGTTGCTGTGAACGGCCACCGACGCTGGTGCAACCTGCTTCCGCGCCCGTGTTGGTCAGGCAGGCCGCGCGGCCGGCCGCCGTGATGGGATCGGCATCGTAGGTGGTCGCGAGATGGTGGCCCACCGAGCCGACATAGCCGATTTGCAACACCATGTTGCCGGACAGTTGCCTCTGGATATTGAGGTTGAAGTTATACACGGACGGCGCTGTGTAACCGGGGTCGATAGAACTCGTGTCCAGTCCAAGATAGCTCGGCCAATCGAGAGCGGTGCCGGCTTTGGGGCGTACGTACGGGAACGGGTTGGGCTCCGAGCAGCCGGTGCAGCCAGTTACATCGGTAAATGGATCTTGATAGCCCGGACTCCCCACAAAATCCGCGGCGCCGTGCGATTCGAGGAAATTGGGTATGTCGCCGAGGTTCTGCAACTGGCCTTCTTGTGCGTCGCGGTTGTAGTAAAGTCCGATTCCGCCGCGAATGGAGAACTTATGCTCGCCCGACCCGCCGATCAAAGCGGACGGGCCTTCGCTGGGCGACCATGCGAAACCAAACCGCGGCCCAAAGTGGGTATATTTGGTTGTCGCGCCTCCGGCCTTGTTGCAACCCGGATCGCCCGGGAAGAGCATCCCCGGAAAACCGCCCGGGAAAACCTTGGACGTTTGGCTGCTCAGGACAAAACAGGTGATTCCGAGACCGTCGAACTGCAGATTAGTGTTCGGCGTCTCTACATCCCATGCGATTCCATAATTGATGGTCAAGTCGTTGCTCGCATGCCAGCTATCCTGGGCGAACACGTAGTCCTCCCAGGCGCTGGTATCGATGAAGCCGCCTGAGGTCTGAGCATAGGTGTCCGGGATGCCGAGCAGAAAGTCGATGCCAGGGTCGCCGGAACTATAGGTGCCTGATCCAGAGTATCCAAAGTCGCCGTTGTTATCGGCGGAGTAAGGGTTGCTCACACGGAATTGCTCGATGTTCACGCCGAACTTCAGATCGTGATTGCCCACGAGATGGCTGAAGTTGTCGCTGTACGTCAGATTCGTATCCTTGCGTGGTTGCGGGCCCTCATAGCTGAAGCCCAGTGTGAACAGCCCGGTCAAGGCCATGTTGGGTATGCCCGATTGTGGATTCTGCGGGTGGATGTTAAAGCCCAGGCTTGCCGGGCTGACCACCGAGGCCGGTTCAACCGACGCATAGTTCAGGCGATAGTAGCCCGCGCGCAGCACGTTCAACGTATTGGAATTGAATGTGTGGGTCTCCTGTGCCGCAAAGAGCTTGAAGTGTTCCGCATTGATCATGCCGAAGCCTGGCAGGTCTGCGCCGCCAAAGGGCAGCGTGCGAGTCGAGGGACTCGATTGAAAGATACCCGTACCGAAGATCGAATCCTTATCGCTGATGTGGAAGTCGGCACGGAGAACGCCCTGATCCTGCGCCCCCGTGTTAGCTGTGGGAAAGTTATATAACGGGGCCAGCGCAGTGCCGGCGTTGCCCGCGGGAACATACTTTTGCGCGAGCTTTAGGGCAACCGGATTGAAACTCGTGGGATTAATGTCAACCGCCGTCCCGACTGGAAAACAGTCGGTCCAGGCTAGGTAATCCGTTCCCGGTCCGCATGTGACTCCCGAGCCGATCTTCGCTCCCGTGCCAGTCGTAATGTCGAATGGAATGTCACTGTCCGTCAGTCCGGCGTTCATATTGGTATCGCCGTTGGCCACGTTTTGCTCGTTACTGAAATTTCCACCGGGATTGGATCCGCTGGGCAGGATGCCGTTCTGAAAGACTGCGGTCTGGACAATCGCTCCCGTTCTGGCACGTCCTCCCTGGTAGGCTACGAAGCCGAAGAGCCGGTTCTTGATGACGGGCGCGCCGAGAGTGCCGCCGTAGACATTCTGGTGGTACGGAACCCGCTCGCCGGGAAGCGCAAAGTAGCCGGGAAGGTTCATGAACGTGTCACGGTAGTACTCAAACCCGCTGCCGTGGATCTGGTTTGTTCCCGGCTTGACGACTTCGTTGATCACCGAACCGCTGTTGCGGCCAAACTCGGGATTGATGGTACTGGAGACGATGTTTTCCTCCGCCAGCGCATCCGGGTTGATGACGAAGCCTTCATCCTGCAGCGGGCCGTCGTTGTTATCGATCCCCTCAAGGACAAACGCGTTGCTTTGCGTCTGATTGCCATTCACGGAGTAAGAGCCGAAGCGGTCAGAGGATTCCACAACGCCGGGCGCCAGCCTTTCCATCGCCGCGGCATCGCTGCCCAGCATGGGTAGATTCTCAAGCTGGCTTGCCGGAACTTCCTGTTCTAACTGCGTGTTGCTGGTCTCCACCTGCACCGCCGACGAACTCACCGTCACCGTCTGCGCCTCGGTTCCCACCCTTAGCGCGGCGCTCTCTTCCAGGTCCGCGTTTACGGTCAGCATGATGCCCGTCTTCTCAACCTTCCGGAAGCCGGAGACTTCGATCGTCAATGTGTACGGACCCCCAATTTGCAGCGCCGGAAAGACAAAGAAGCCGCTCTTGTTAGAGGTTGTTTCCGTGGTGATTCCAGTAGCCGTATTGAGCGCCCTGATTTTGGCGTCGGGAACCACGGCTCCGCTGGGATCGGTGACCGTGCCGTGAATCGCAGCGGTGGTGACCTGGGCCATGGCAACCGGGGCCTTCACAAACGCGAGAGAACCAACGATCACCAAAAGGGTGAGCGCCAACATTGCAGAATGAAACCGCAGAATCCGCATCTTGAATCCTCCACTGTGAGCTGAAACGTTTTCCTCTCAATCGGGAAGTCGCGTGAGCTTGCTGACTTCTTCTTCACTGCGAAACGGCCACTCGCCTTACCGAATGCCCGAAAGCAAATCAAATAAATGTTGAGAAGTGAGGGCTAGATCAAATGTTCCCGACGCTTCGAATCCAGGTTCAAGCGCCGAAATGCAAACCGAAAACAAATCCTCACCTTTCAATAATCATGCACGCGGTGGGCCAATCTGACCGTGGAACCCCTTTACAGCTTATTAATAGAAAACAAAGGGGTTGCCTATCCCATTTTTGTGTAAGCCGCGCAAGCCGGCCTCGAACCCCGGATTTGCCCCTATGAATTTCCATACATTAGCCTTCAATTCATCCAAAAATTCAACCCAAGTTTCAGATTTTGAGAGAGATGGTGGCGTGAGAATAACGCTCGCCAGCCAGCGTTCTGAGGTATTCTCCTCACGATGCAGGTTACCCTCGCTCATTTCGGCGCTCCGTCGCGGTCGCGGGATCCCTACGAGGGGCAGGTTCGTGACTATCTCAAGCGTTGTGTTGGAGTTGCGCGCTGCGGAAGTCAAGCCTTCCGGAACGAAACGGCTTTTTTCGATTGGCTTAGCCGGCAAAAGGGGCGTACGGCGCCGGTGGTCCTACTTCTGGATGGACGCGGCCGGCAGATGAGCTCCGAGGCTTTGGCAGATTGGCTCGGCGCGCGCCGCAATGATGGCGCGCAGCATGTCGTCTTCGCCATCGGACCGCCGGATGGGTGGTCAGAGGAGGCGCGAGCCGAGGCGAAACGCCGCGGCGGGCTGCTCTCGCTGGGACCCATGACGCTGGCTCACCCACTGGCCCGCCTGGTGATGGCAGAGCAGCTCTATCGCGCATGTACAATTCTCACGGGTCATCCGTATCACAAGGGGCATTGAGCATTGGCAGAGACTCGACGCGGACTGATTCTGATCAACACCGGCCCCGGCAAAGGCAAGACCACCGCGGCGCTGGGCACGGCCTTGCGCGCTGTGGGATGCGGCATGAAGGTACTCGTGCTGCAGTTCATCAAGGGCTCCTGGCGTTACGGCGAGTTGGATGCGGTCGAGGCCTTCGGCTCGAACTTCGTTCTTAAGCAAATGGGGCGCGGCTTTGTGAAGGTTGGCGGCGCTGAAGCCGATCCCGAAGACATTCGCCTCGTGCAGGCAGCATGGGAGGAAGCACACGCGGCGATCGACTCCGGTGAATGGGATCTTGTGGTGCTTGACGAGATTAACTACGCCATCAGCTACGGGATGCTGGATGCGGGAGTGGTCGCCGAGGCGCTGAAGGGAAGGCCGGAGATGGTGCACGTGATCCTGACCGGGCGCAACGCCCACCCCCTGCTCGTGGAGTTGGCCGATACTGTCACGGAGATGCGCGAAGTGAAGCACGCTTACCAGAAAGGCATCCTCGCGCAGCGTGGCATCGAGTATTGACTAGCGCGGGATCGAGTACTGACCGACGAAGGAGGCGCCATGCAGGAAAGCAAGCACCATCGCTGGGTCAACATCAAACCGGAGCCGTTGAACGCGCTGATCACGCGGCAGTACGTCGTAGGAACGAACGTCATGCTGGCGCGCATCGTGCTGAAGAAGGGCGCGCACGTGCCCATGCATCACCACATTCACGAGCAGATCAGCCATGTGGTTGAAGGAGCGTTGAAATTCACGGTCGACAGCAAGGAGGTCATCGTGCGCGCGGGCGAAATTCTCTCGATCCCGCCAGACGTGCCGCACGAAGTCGTCGCGCTCGAGGACTCGGTAGCGCTCGACATCTTCAATCCGCCGCGGCAGGACTGGATCAACGGCGATGACGCCTATCTGCGCGGGGGAGCCACTTCTTCGCCCCCAAAAAGTTAAGCGGTTGCTATCGCTCCATCCATTTACAATTGGGTTCGGTATGTCGTGGTTTAAGCGCGAGGACGGCGAGTATTCTTCCGGTGCCGGTGGGCCCGGACCGGACAACGGGCCTGAAGCGGGCGCGAAAAACGTGCGCACCGAGGGCCTGTGGGTGAAATGCCCCGGCTGCCGACAACCCATCTATAAGCAGGACCTTGAAGTCAATCTTCTGGTCTGCCCCAAGTGCCAGCATCACTTTAAGCTCTCGGCGCGCGAGCGCATCGACACGCTCCTCGAGCCCGGCTACACGCTGGTTGATACCGGCCTGCGCTCTACCGATCCGCTCAACTTCACCGACGTAAAGCCCTACAAGCAGCGTCTGCGCAAGGCCCGCCAGGACACCGGCCTCGATGATGCGATTCTGAACGCCATAGGCCAGATGGGCCCTCATGAAGTCGTGCTCAGCGCCATGGAATACGCATTCATCGGCGGGTCGATGGGGGCGGTCGTGGGCGAGACCATCGCACGCGCCGTTGACCGCGCGAGAGAAACGCGCAAGCCGCTGATTGTTGTGGCCGCTTCAGGCGGAGCGCGCATGATGGAGGGCGTGGTGAGCCTGATGCAGATGGCCAAAATCTCCACCGCCCTGGCGCAACTGGACGACGCGCGCGTGCCGTATATCTGCGTGCTCACCGACCCCACCACCGGCGGCGTCACTGCCAGCTTCGCCATGCTGGGCGACCTGAATATCGCGGAACCCGGCGCTCTGATCGGCTTCGCCGGCCCGCGCGTCATCGAGCAGACCATCCGGCAAAAGCTGCCCGAAGGTTTCCAGCGCTCGGAGTTCCTGCTAGAAAAGGGATTTCTCGACGCAGTCGTGCATCGCCACGCTCTAAAGGCCTACCTGATCCGCGCCCTGCACTTCCTCCAGGCGCCGGCGGCTGCGTAAGAGCGCATTCGCTACTTCAACCTGGATTGCCGTTCAGCCGAATCGCCTCTGAGGCGCTCGCCTTCGCTCTAGAAGTTCCACACCAGCCCGCTCGAGATGCGCCCAAAGGATCTGGGCAGGGGCGTGCCGTAAACGGGCTCTTGATCCACGATGCTTTTGATCAGCCCGAAATGCGACCACTGGTAGCCGCCCTCGATCCGAATGGCGAAGCGCTTCGAGATGGGCGTATCGAGGCCGCCGCCAGTCACTGTTGCGAATGAGGCGGTCTCGCCAGGCGCTCCGTTTGGTCCCCAGTATCTTGACAACCTGCCATCGCCTGCGAGCGCTTCAATAAAAGCGGACTCTCTGCCGAAGCGGTGGAAGTATTGTGGGCCGCTCAAGACGAATACCGATTTCTGCGAAGCGCCCTGGTTCGTCCCGAGGTACCCGAAAACGTCAATCTTGAAGCACAAGTTGTGCCAGGGCGGGAAAGCGACGAACGATGAATCCCATCCGCTTAGCGGATAATGCGCTCCCGCGAGCCCATTGAAGGAGTTGGAAAGGAAGGTATAGCCGCCGTAGAGCTGATGGCGTGCGGGCTTCCGCGACGGCGCCTCGGTCTGGGCGTGGATAGCGGCGACCATCCACAGCAACGCGATCGGCAAGAAGAGACGAGAGGTCATGAAAAGCCATGAGGGGAGGGGTTCCATCCATCCTATCTGACCCGGCCGGTCTCACAGTTGAGGATCGGCTCAGAAATTCCACACCAACCCGCTCGATACGCGTGCGAAGTTGTTGGGCAGCCCTGGAGTCTGAATCGGCTCGATCTGCTCCACGTTGTTGATCAGCTTCAAATTGGTCCACTGGTAAGCGCCACTGACGCGAATCGCAAATCGCGGCGAGATGGGCGTGTCGATGCCGCCTCCGAGAATCGCGGCAAATGTTGCCGTCTCACCAGGCGCTCCGTTTGGTCCCCAGTATCTCCCCAGATCGCCCGAGTTCGGCGCGATCAGTCCCTCCAAAAAGGCCGATTCCCTGCCGAAACGGTGGAAGAATTGTCCTCCCGCCGCGACGAACAACGATCTTTGCGAAGCGCCTGTGTTCGTACCCAGGTATCCTGCAGCGTCGATCTTGAAGCGCAGGTTGTGCCAGAGCGGGAAGGCGATCGATGAATCCCATCCATTCAGCGGATGGCGTGCTCCCGGCAGCCCATTGAACGAGTTGGAAAGTAAAGCGTAGCCGCCGTAAAGCTGAAAGCGCGTGTGAGGCTGAGACGCCGCCTCGGTCTGTGCGCGAGCACCCGCGCCTATGCACAGCATCGCAAGCAGCAAGCAGAGACGAGAGGTCATGGATAGATTCGAAGGAAGCACTCCCGCAAACGGATCACTTCAAATGCGCATCGGCATCAGCACGTAGCGGTACTTGTATTCGGCGTCCGGATCTTCGGGCCGCATCTGGCCGGCCGACTGTGCGTCCTTGAATTCCAGGCGAACCTCGCCGGCGTTGTCGAGGGCCTTGAGGAAGTCGAGAATGTAGCCGGAGTTGAAGCCCACCGTGATGGGCTCCGATGAGTACGGCGTGTCAATGGTGTCTTCGCTCTCGCCTGACTCCGTCGAATTCGCGCTGACCTTGAGCTCGTTGTCCTCGAGCTTCATGCGAATGGCGCCGGAACGCTCGTCGGCGAACTGCGCCACGCGCTGAATCGCAGCCGAAAGTTCACTCGAGCGCACCACCGCAAACTTCGTGTTGTCGCGTGGCATCACAGCCTCAAAGTTCGGGAACTGTCCGGTCAGCTTCCGGCTGCTCAGCGTGCGATGACCCACGCGGAAGAAGAGCGTGTGTTCGTCGTCGGCAAACTCCACGACGAGAGGCGGGAATGTTGTCTTAGGAGCGGTCTTCTGCTCCGCGTCTCTATCAGCCTCAGCTGTTGCGAGTAGTTGCAACAGCTCGTGCAGCGCCTTGCGCGGAATGAGCACGCGCTTTTCGCCGCTGATGCCCTCGAGGGTCTCGCCTGGTTTCTCGACAAACGCAAGCCGGTGGCCATCCGTCGCGACCATCGCGAGAGACTCGGCCTTCAGGACCAGCAGCGCTCCGTTGAGCGTGTAACGCGACTCCTCGTTTGAGATGGCGAAGATGGTGCGTGCAATTAGCGTGCGCAACGAGACGAGAGAAATGCTGGTCGAGGCGACAGTCGGAAACTCGGGCACCTGCGGATAGTTCGCACGCGCCATCCCGACCATCTTGGTATTTGATCGGCCGCTCCTGATCTGCACCCAGTGATTCTCAAGCAGCTTGATCGAGATATCGCCGTCGGGCAGCAGCTTGATGTAGTCGTAAAGCTTGCGCGCGGGGATGGTACACGCGCCCGCTTTCTTCACTTTTACTGCCGTGCTGGTGCGGATAGCCTGATCCAGGTCGGTGGCAGTAATATTCAGGCGATCCTGGTCGGCCTCCAGCAGAAAGTTGGAGAGAATCGGGATCGTGGTTTTGCGCTCTACCACGCTCTGCGTCGCTGTAAGTTCCTTCACCAGATCCTGGCGGCTTACTGTAATCTCCATCGCTGCCCCCTCGACCGCTGATCGCCCGGCTGGCTTGTCAACTTCAGCTTCGGCACTCGGCATACCCCACCTCTGCTTGCAGAGCCGCGCCCTATGCCCTCACTCTATAACAACTTGCGAGTCATCGGAAGCGGCTGCTTTTTCTCCATCCCGATTGTAGTCATCTCTTAAGATGCGTGCGCGTGGAAAACCGGGCTGATTTTGTGAATTCTGCGACTTGGCTGCCGTTTAGGAAGTCGCCGAGCGTGGCCTTAGCCCGCCGCATTCCGTATGCTGAATTCCTCGCTGTTCGGCTCTGGCGGGTAGGTGAGAAGAAAAGATATAGATAAACCAGTAGTACCCGTAGTTCGGTTCGGAAAAGTGGGAATCTGCGCAATGTTGCGTAGGGGAAGCGAGTTGAGTGGTGCGCGAGTTTCCTAAATCGCGGTGTGCTACATCGAACAAGCCGCAAAACAGGCGGCCGCAAGCTCGATAGCGCGCATGTTTCCCACTTCTCCCACAGCAGCCTCGAAATCGCCTGTGGAACGTGTTGGGGTTGTGTGAAAGCCGCGACAAAGGCGAAACGGTGCAGCAGTTTGCGATGAGCCTGTCTTGCACAGCGACCACCTTTGGATCGGCGGTGGGCCAACTGCGGGACGGGCCTCCGATTCGCCTCTTATACTTAACCTTTCATGTCCCACGCGGCAGCCATGTCCTACACAGCAGCTATAGACCAACTGAATTCTCTCGCGCCAGAGCTCTACGCGCGCCCAGGGCAGCCGCGGCGCCGGTTCTCGTTAGGTGAGGTTCGAGAACTGCTCGGCGCACTCGGCGACCCGCAGACGCAGTTCCCCGCTGTGCTGATCGCGGGCACTAACGGCAAAGGCTCGACGGCCTCAACACTCGCATCGATTCTCGCGGAGTCGGGCCGGCGAACAGGGCTCTATACCTCGCCGCACCTGGAGAGGCCCAATGAACGCATCCGCATTGGCCACCAGGAGATCGCCGACGCCGATTTCGCCCGCCTCTACTTCCGCGTGCACGATGCAGGCCAGCAGTTGCTTCTTTCTGGACAACTCCCGCAACTGCCCAGCTACTTTGAGATCCTCACTGCTTTGGCGTTCCTCTTTTTTGCCGAGAACAAAATCGACGTCGCCGTTCTCGAGGTGGGTATGGGCGGTCGCCTCGACGCCACTAACGTAGTCAACCCACTGCTCTCGATCATCACCGACATTTCTCTCGACCACATGGAGTGGCTTGGCCCCACCATCTCTGCCATCGCGCGCGAAAAGGCCGGAATCCTGCGCAGCGGTGGAACCATGATCACGCTGCCGCAGCATCCCGGGGCGAACCAGGTCCTTGGCGAAGTCGCCACAGAGTTGGCGGTTCGCGGGATCAGCGCGGTTCCCTATGTGCCGGCAGCAGGGACGAGCGGCTCATACTCGGTCGAGGCATTGGGAGTGGCGATCCAGGTGGATTCGCCGCTGGCAGGAGCTCATCAGCAGCGCAACGTCGCCCTCGCCATCGCTGCGGCGGTCGAGCTTGCTGCCCACCACGGTTTTCCAATCGCGCCTGCTGCAATTGAGAATGGGATTCGCCGCACGCGTTGGCCAGGACGGCTAGAACGTATTTCCAAACTCGACCGAATCACAAAGAAGCGCGTCGAGTGGATCCTCGACGTTGCGCACAACCCGGCCGGTGCATGGGCGTTGCGTGCGGGTATTCGCGACATCCTCGAAGTTCACAGGCCACGCGTGCTTGTCTTCAGTTGCCTGCGCGACAAGCCTCTCGACGAAATGGCCCAGATTCTCTTTCCTCTTTTCGACGAGGTGATCGTTGCGCCCATCCACACGGCGCGTGCCGCCGCCCTCGACGATCTGCTGGCTGCAGCCGCGGCAACAGGAACGCCGGCGATAGCCGCGGACTCCGTGGCCGACGCTCTGCGCATCGCCGAAGAGCGAGCAGCCGGCGGCGTGGCCGTCGTCTCTGGATCGGTCTACCTTGTGGGCGAGGCGCGTGGCAAATTGTTCCCTGGGAAAAGCGAATCGTCATGAGCCCGCGCCCCAACCCGCTGCCTCGCTTCTACGTCTGGCTCAGCTACGGATTGCAGGGACCGCTCATGCTGGTGCTCACTGCGGTTTGCGCATCCACCGCGTTTCTCGTCTCTGTTGTGGACAGGAAGGGCCGCATGCAGCATCGCATCGCGCATTTCTGGGGACGCAACATGGTGCGCCTTTCGCTTTCGAGGCTGCGAATTGAAGGCGCGGAGAACTTCCACAAGTACCCCGTCGCGGTCTACGTCTCCAACCACACCTCCTACATGGACACTCCCGTTATCTTCGGCGCGCTGCCCTTCCAGTTCCGAATCCTGGCTAAGAAAGATCTCTGGCAGTGGCCAATGATCGGCTGGTATCTCGGCCGCTCCGGCCAAATGCCCATCGACC
Organism: Occallatibacter sp.; assembly: GCA_049517515.1. Classification (GTDB taxonomy): domain Bacteria; phylum Acidobacteriota; class Terriglobia; order Terriglobales; family Acidobacteriaceae; genus Telmatobacter. The sequence continues at coordinate 32,609 of JBEKSA010000004.1, read as the reverse complement.
TCGAAAATCCCCATGCGACGCTCTCCAGCCTCGGCGGCGCTGTCAAGGCTTTGCGCGCGGGCATGCCCCTCTTCGTTTTTCCTGAGGGCGGCCGCACCTCGACCGGCGCATTGCGGCCGTTCCTCCCCGGCGCAGCCTACCTCGCCATCCGTGCTCAGGTGCCTCTCGTCCCCATCGCGCTCAGTGGCGTCTTCGATCTGCTGCCCATTCACACCAAGCACTTCTATCCCTGCAAACTCACCGTGCATGTCGGCGAACCCATCGAAACCAAGGGCATGACCGTGCGCCAGAACGGCGAATTGACCGAGCGGCTTCGTGCGGCGATTGAAGAGATGCTCAGCCAGCCCGCGCAGGCTCACGCCGAATCGTCCGCGCCCATCGCGTGAAACTGCGACCAAGCTCCCCGAACATCTCAATTGGCAGCGATACACCGAAAGACATTCGTGACGGACTGAACCGACGAAGTTCCTGAACGGGGGATGAGTTGAACAATTAATATGGCAACCATGAAGAAACGATGCTTATTCTTCATCGTCTGCCTCACGTTGCCGTGCCTCGTCGTGGCTGCGCCCGGAATGTCATTGGACGCGCAGGCGCCAGGGGATGTTCTTGAAGTTCAGTCCGAGGGCGCATTAGGGACAACGAAAGCAGGTATGACCATTGAGGTTCAGCAGAATAAAATCACGGGTGGCCACTACTTCGTTGCCAACGACCTTCGTGATATTCCGATCACTGGCAACATACAAAGCGGACGGATCGTCATTTCCGGCGCGGACGGCTCGTCGTTCGACCTTCGTTTCAAGGGCAACGGTAGCGAACATGGCAAAACGTTGAATTTCGACAACTCAGTGGGCCTTATCGGAACCCGCCTAAGCAATGGGAAGGTTGAAAAGATAGATTTAGGTTTCCTTACAATGGGTCAACCGTCGTCGGAGGGCCGTCGCTATGCCTTCACTACGGATCTGAGCGACTCGGAGTTTGAGTCGATAGTGCGCGAGTGGCGTTTAGCAGTGCTTTCGGGCAACCGCAAAGAAGCAGCCAAGCGCACGCATTTTCCTTTGCGCGTGAACGCGCGCCGCAAACACAGGACGATCCGTACCTCCGCCGAGCTCTTCAGTCAATGGGATGACATATTCACTCCGGTATACCTCTTGCGAATCAAGAAAGACTTGCCACATGACATGCTGGGCGAAAGCTCAAGCCTGATGGTGATGCTGGGCGCGGGTGACGTTTGGTTCGATGACAAGGGCATCGAGGTAATAAATCTACCCGATTGATCGTGTTGTCGCCTGCCCGGTAGGGCCGCGCGAATTCCACGACACGCCTTACACTGTCTCCATGGCCCCGCGCATCGCCATTCCCGAGCCCACAAGCGACGATCCGGAATACAACCAGCGCGCGTTGCCGCAGTACGTTGCCGCGGTCGAAGCCGCTGGCGCCGAGCCGGTCGTGGTTCCGCTGCACGAGACTCGGGACCGCATCGCCAAACTGCTCGCGTCCGCGCAGGGCATTCTGCTGCCGGGCAGCGGCCACGACGTGGATCCCGCGCGCTATGGCGAAGCGCGAGCTCCGGAGTGCGCAGATGACGATCCCGTTCGCGCTGCGGCCGACGAACTGCTCCTGCAGGACGCATTCAACCTTCGCAAGCCGATCCTCGCAATTTGCCACGGCGCGCAAACGCTGAACGTGTGGCGCGGCGGATCGCTGATTCAGGATTTGAAAACTCCAGTGAATCACCGGCCCGGCCGCGATGTGGTCGAGGCGCATCCGGTCCAGCTTGCACGAGGCTCGCGATTGACGGCAATTCTGGCTCACGCCGGCGAGTCGAATGCGCAGGTGAATTCGAGCCATCACCAGGCAATTCGCGAGGTCGGGAAGGATCTGCGCGTGACCGCATTTTCTCCAAACGACAGCGTCGTCGAAGCCGTCGAGCTCGACAGCCCGGATCATTTTGTCGTGGGCGTGCAGTGGCATCCGGAGCGCACCTGCGAGCAAAGCGAATTTTCTCGCGCGATTTTTTCCACGTTTGTCCGTGCAGCCGGCGCGTGGCAAACGCCACGGGTGGACGCTCCCGAAAGCGGAACCCTAGAAAGCGAAAATTGACGGATGACAGCGGAAGGCGCAGGCTCCCGGCTCAATGAGTTGCTGCAAAAGGCGGGCCAGGAGCCGGCGGACGACCAGACGGCCGGCCAATTCGAAACCTATCTTTCGCTCTTTGTTCGCTGGAACAAGCGCATCAACCTCAGTTCTGTTCGCGACGAAGAAGCCATTCTATCGCGCCATATCATTGAATCTATTGCCGTTGCGCGCTCATTGCCGCAAGAGATCGCCACATTGCTCGATTTTGGTTCCGGCGGCGGCTTGCCAGGAATTCCCATCGCGCTCTGCCGGCCGCGAATCGCCGTCACGTTGGCCGAGTCGCAAGGCAAGAAGGCTGCATTTCTGCAGGAAGCAGTGCGCGTCCTGGGAATCGCGGCGAAGGTCCATGCGGATCGCGCAGAAGCGCTCCGTACAGTTTTTGACTGCGTAGTTTTGCGGGCGGTTGAACGAATGCCCCAGGCGGTTGCCGCCGCAGTCAAGCTCGTTGCGCCCAACGGTTGGCTTGCGCTCATGACTACGGATTCTCAACTCGCAGAGCTTCAGGCAGCCGCAGGGGAGCAGTTCCGATGGGAAAATCCGATTCGTCTGCCGGGGAGTGAGTCCCGAATTCTCGCTCTGGGCCGTAGAATCAATTCGCCAGCTTGATATCGACGAGCTTACGGACCGAAGCCAGGTCTTCAGGTTTCCCAATCATGAGCCGAACGGCGGTTCCCTCCGCGTAGCGCCTGGCCTCCGAGATCTCCTTCAACAGACTCTTCGGCAGACCGCTCGTGCGGGCTGCGGCTACAGCCTTATCGCCGAGAGCAAAGCTAACGCGGAAACAACCGTCACATGGACCGAGGTAGAGGATGGTACGCTTCTTGACCGCTGGGCGGAGAACCCAGCCGTACTTCTTCGGAGAAACCGACTTCCATTCCCCGCGGGCGATTCCCTTTTCGTTGAGCCAGGTGATCAGCTCCTTCCAGGTTGCCGAGGCAGGCCCGAGCTTGGCGGCTACATCTCTTTCTGAGGGAGGGGCTATCTTGCCTATAAAGGCGTTTGGGAGGTCCATTTGTGCCCTCTTTCTGGATTCGGTTGGAGGTGGGCAGCGTTGAGAGTTGCAATTGCAGAGTCAGTTCCCGTGAAAGACGGGCGCACGTTTCTCAAGGAAGGCGCGGATGCCTTCCTGGTAATCGTGGCTGTCATAAACGTCGCGGCGGAGGGCCTGGAGGCGCTCAAAGGATTCGGCGTTGAGAGGATGGGCGTTGGCGAGGGCACGCATTTCTTCTTGCATCACGCTGAGGACGAGAGGTGAAGTGCGGGCCATCCGGCGGGCGAGGTTGAGCGTGAATTCCTCGAGTTCATCGCGCGGGACGGCGTGATTGATGACGCCGGAGGCGACGAGGCGGGTGACGGAGACGGGCTCGGCGGTGAAGAGCAGCTCTTTGAGCAGGTGGATGCCTGCGACCTTGATGAGATTGAGGGTTCCGTAAATGTCGTAGGGGACACCGAGTTGGGCGGGTGTGATGGCGAACGTGGAGTCTTCCGCGGCGACAATGACGTCGCATCCGAAAACCAGCTCGCAGGCGCCGCCCCAGACGGAGCCTTCAACCATGGCGATGACGGGATGGGGGCTATGGTCAATTTTGCGCGTGACCAGGCGCAGAGGATCGTTGTAGGTGAGCGGATCGCGGCCATTGGTGAACAGTTCGCGAACATCGTGGCCGGCGGAGAAGACGTTGACGCCTTTCGCGGCGCGGAGGACGATCACGCGGACGGGAACTGCCTGGAGGGCGTCGAGGGCGAGAACGATGTCATCGAGAAGGACTTTGCTGAGTGCATTGACCTTGCCGTGATTCATGGTGATGATGCCGATATTGCCGTCAAGAATGGAATAGGGGGCGCGGGTGGAAGGCGAGGCTTTCACGTGCGGACTCCAGAGTTCAGATTGATCGCAGACCCATATTGCGCGCACGGCGCAGGATGCGCGGTGATTCCTGGCACGATCGGAGTCAGTCGATGCAATCAAAATCACAAGTTCGCCGGGGCACCCTCTGGGTGCGGTCCTCACGGTTCTTGAAGTGATCTCTGCTTGGGCAAGCCCATAGAGCGGTTCCCTTCGTCTCACCCTCCCCGGTGTGTTCCACGTGGAACATGCCAGAGCCCAGGACCAGGGGTAGCAGTCGAAACAGCAATTGTTTCACGTGGAACATCTCCTCCCTGTAGGCCCAAATCGGGCTAAGAACCAAAATGGAACACACCCATTCGCCCTCACAAAAAGTGCTCCGCCCACGGGCAGTTTTCCACCACACGCCCTTTTTTCTACCCCTTCGGCCCTCAACGGGCAGCCTTCCCCAAACCTCTTCCACCCCAATGAGTTGCTCCCCAACGCCGCAGACGCCTCACAGCCGCTTTCCACAACTTCGCCCCGTTTCCCACAATGCAAGCGCAACCCGCGAACCTACTGTCGTTTTACTCTGGAATGCCATGGGCAAGATCGTCGGTCTCGTGAATCAAAAGGGAGGTGTGGGAAAAACCACCACGGCCATCAATCTTGCTGCCTGCCTGGCGCTCGAAGGCCTCAAAATCCTCCTCGTCGATTGCGATCCCCAGGCCAACGCCAGCTCGGGCCTCGGCCTTCAACGCGACGACAGCCGCCACTCCGTCTACGACGTCCTCATGGGCGACAGTCTCGCGGAACAAGTCATTTTGCCCACAGAGGTTGATGGGCTTTCACTGCTGCCCGGCTCGAAAAACCTCACCGGCGCAAATATCGAGCTTGCAGGCGCGGAAGATCGAGCCCTCCGCCTTCGTACCGGTCTCGAGCCCATCAAGGACAGCTACGAGCTCATCTTTCTCGATTGCCCGCCCGCCCTCGATTTGCTCACATTGAACGTCCTCTCTGCCGCGGAATCCCTCATCGTGCCCATGCAGGCCGAATACTTCGCGCTCGAGGGGATCTCGGAGCTGATCTCGACGCTTGAGCGCGTGCGCTCCGCCTACAATCCAGACCTTGCCATCGAGGGCGTGCTGTTGACCATGTACGATGACCGCACTAACCTTGCACAGCAAGTGACGGAAACCCTCCGTGAGCACTTTCGCGAGATCATTTATCGGACCGTCATTCCCCGCAACGTCCGCCTGGCAGAGGCGCCCAGCCACGGCAAGCCGATCGCCCTATATGACCCACGATCACGGGGCGCAGAGGCATACTTCGAAATGACTTGGGAGTTCTTGGCCCGCAACCAGATTGAAAGCCCGCGCGCTGCGGAACGCAAGGCCGCAGCAGAAGACCGCCCCAGGGCCCGGGGCACGTTCTGGCCCTATACGTGACCGATCGTCAGCGATCCAATCAGGCAATCAAATCCGGAGTTCAATCGCTTTGTTTCATTCACTATCCCTTGAGGTTTCAGCTCCATGACTACAGCCGCCATCGACCCCAAGCGCCGCGCACTCGGCAAAGGCCTTGACTCTTTGCTGCCGCGAGCACAGGCCTCTCCAGCTCCCGAAACCGAGGGAGGAAGGCCACGCGAGATTCCTCTCGATCTGATCGACCACAATCCTTTCCAGACGCGCTCGAAGGTGAATGAGGAACAGTTGGCCGAGCTGGCTGCCTCCATTGCCGCCAACGGGGTGGTGCAACCGGTGCTTGTTCGCCCCCTCGCAGGCGGCCGCTTTCAACTCATCGCCGGCGAGCGCCGTTGGCGCGCGTCGCAGATCGCCGGCAAAACCACCGTCCCGGCCATTTTGCGTCAGGTCTCAGACGAGCAGGCGATGGAAATCACCATCGTCGAGAATTTGCAACGCGCGGACCTGAACCCGATGGAGCAGGCGAGGGCCTTCGAACGGCTCTCGCGCGAGTTCCACATGACCCAGGAGCAGATGGCGCAGCGCACCGGAAAGGATCGCGCGACCGTAGCCAACTTCTTACGTTTGTTGAAGTTGCCGTCATCGGTCCAGGCCCGCGTCGAGTCCGGCCAGCTCACTTTCGGCCACGCGCGCGCCCTCCTCGCACTTCAGGAACCCGACGAGATGGAGAAGGCGGCGCAGCGAATCGCGGATCGTTCGCTTTCTGTTCGCCAAACAGAAAGCTATGTCCAGGAGCTCATCGACCCGAGCCGCAAAGCGAAGAAAGGAACCAAACCTGCGCCCCAAGTTGATCCCAATGTTCGCGATGCTCAGGAGCAACTGCAGCGCGCTCTCGGCCTCAAAGTCACAATCGAAGACCACAATGGCCGCGGCAAAGTGATCATTGAATACGCGCGCCTTGAGGACTTCGACGCGTTAATGGAGCGGTTTGCGGTCGAGTGAAGTGGTCGGATGAAGTGGTCGGAGGCTGGAATCGCTGGCGGCATCGGAAAATCTGATAATCTGACCCCATGGACCCCGTTTCGATCAGCGTGACTGAAGCTTCGCGAAACTTTGCCGACTGCGTGAACCGGGCGCGCTATCAGGGGACAAGCTTTATCCTGCTGAGGGGCCGCACGCCAGTGGCGCGCATCGAGCCGGCAGAAGCGCAGGTGAAAAAAGGGCGTGAATTGGCCGCGGCGCTCGAGAAGGCAGTGGAAGGCGTCCACGTCGGCGCGGAAGAAGCCACCGCATGGCTTCACGATCTGGAACAGGCGCGCGGATCGCTGCAGCCGCAGGTGAGGCCGTGGCGTTTCTGATCGATGCCGATGTGATCATTCAGGCGGAGCGAAAGGCATTCGACCTCGATGCATGGCTTCGTTCGCATCCCGATGAGGAGATCAAGCTCGCCGCCATCACTGTGGCTGAATTATGGCGAAGTGTGGAGCGCGCCAGTGGCATTCATCGCGCGCAGCGGCAAAAGTTTCTGCAAAGCGTGCTGACTGTATTTGAGGTCGCTCCGTACACCGAGAAAGCGGCCGTTGAACATGCGCGCCTGTGGGCCGACGTTGAGGGAGCAAGCCAGAGAATGAGCCCGCACGACCTGATGCTCGCGGCAACCGCCAAGGAATCCGGTGCCGCGATCGTCACCTTCAACACGAAGCGTTTCGCAGCCGTCCCCGGACTGACGGTGCTCAAGCCGTAGTGGGTGTTCGAATGAAGGGGCAAAACCGGATGATGAAGGCGTCAGCGCTGCTGATCTGTGCCGCAATCACCGCAGGCATCGGCGCGGGCCAGACGCCATCGCCGTCAAATCCGATCTCGATCAATGTCGACCTCGCCAAACCGGTGGGCAGCTACAAACCGATCTCCAGTTGGTTTGGCTACGACGAGTCCAACTACACCACCATGAAATACGGCAAGCAATTGCTCGGCGAGTTGCACGATCTGAGCCCGGCGCCTGTCTACATTCGCACTCACCATCTTTTGACTTCAGGCAACGGCGTGCCCGAGCTCAAGTGGAGTTCGTCGAACGTCTTCAGCCTCGACAACGATGGGAAACCGGTCTACGACTTCACCATCACCGACCAGACATTCGACGCGCTCCAGAAGGCCGAAGGGAGGCCGATGGTGGAACTGGGATTCATGCCCAGGGACTTGGCCGCAGCGGTTCCGGGCATCGCCGATTACCAGCTCCACTATCCCAGGCCGACAATGGGCGGCGCATCGAATAATCCGCCCAGGGATTACAAAATGTGGGGCGAGCTGGTGCGCAAGTACACCGAGCATCTCGTCGAGCGCTACGGCCGCCAGCAGGTCAGCACTTGGTACTTCGAAGTCTGGAATGAGCCAGACATTGCCTATTGGCATGGCACGCCGGAAGAGTATTTCAAGCTCTACGACTATGCTGTCGCGGGAGTGAGGGCCGCACTGCCCAACGCAATCGTCGGCGGACCGGCGACCACGGGACCCGCCAATGCAAAGGCGACCGCCTTCCTCGAACGCTTTCTCGAGCATTGCCTGCACGACAAAAGTGCGGCCGACGGCAATCCAATTCCGCTCGACTTCATCTCGTTTCATCCCAAGGGCCACACCGCCCTGGTCGACGGCCACGTGCGGATGGGCCTCTCGAACGAGCTCGAGGCTGCGCAAACGGGATTCCAGGTCGTCGCGAAATACCCGCGGTTTCGCCGCCTGCCGATCATCTTGAGCGAAGCCGATCCCGAGGGCTGCGCCGCCTGCTCCATCAAGGACAATCCAGCCAACGCCTATCGCAACAAGCCGCTTTACGCCAGCTATACCGCAACGGCAATGAAGGCACTTTTCGAACTCCAGGACGAAGCGAAGGTGAACCTGATCGCCATGCTTTCCTGGTCGTTCGAGTTCGAAAACAAGAACTACTTCGAGGGATTTCGAACGCTCGCGACCAACGGCGTCGACAAGCCCATCCTCAACCTCTTCCGCATGGCCGGCCTGATGTCCGGCGAGCGCGTTAGGACCACCAGCACAGGCGAGGTTCCGCTCGGCGATCTTGTCGCAACGGGCGTGCGCCAGGCGCCGGACGTGGACGCGTTTGCCACGAAAGCCGATCGTGAAGCGGCTGTCATGGTCTGGAATTATCACGACGATGATCTTCCCGCGCCAGACGCGGAGGTGCGCGTTACCGTCATGGGAATACCCGCTGGCGTCAAAAGAGTGTTGCTCGAGCACTACCGGATCGACGAGAAGCACAGCAACGCCTTCACCGCGTGGAAAAACATGGGCTCACCCCAGTCGCCGACGCCTGAGCAATACGCCGACCTCAAGGCGGCCGGTCAACTCGAGCTCCTTACCTCTCCCGAGTGGCTCGACGCCCACGACGGCACCGTGACCGTCGAAACGGCCCTTCCTCGCCAGGCCGTTTCTCTGCTGCACATCAAGTGGTGAGCGGCCCGCGGCTCAATTACCGAGGTGCCCAACAGGCAATTCGACAGTTGCTTTGCGGCTGCGAGAGATTTATCCTTCACTTCTAATCGCGGCTCCTCCAAATGATGCGGAGGAGCCCGTCTTTTTTCTCTGAATTCAGCTCTTGAGTCCTTTTGCGGAGTCACTTCCATGGCCCTCCAACCCGTAACCTCAAATAACAGCGCGTCCCACACTGTTCGATCCATCCCAGTCGTCCTCAATGGACGCACTCTTGAAGCTAACCGGCGCATTCCGCTCAACCTTGATTGGGTTGAGGGCGTGCGCGTGAACACCAGCGCGGTGGAGCGGCGCGCGGCGACCCAAGTTGCGCGGCGTACCGTGAAGAAGGAAACGCAGGCTGCATGGCTGCTGCGCGCCATTGCGTGCATGGACCTGACCACGCTGAGCGGGGACGACTCGGCCGACCGCGTGCGGCGCCTCTGCGCCAAGGCGCGCAACCCACTGCAGCGCCACATCGTTGAGGGCCTCGGCATTGAGGATCTGCATCTCACGGTCGGAGCGGTATGCGTCTATCACGCGTTTGTTGAGACGGCAGTGAAGGCGCTCGAAGGGTCGGGCATTCCCGTTGCCGCGGTCTCGGCCGGATTTCCCGCAGGGCTTTCGCCCCTTGCCGAGCGCGTGGAAGAGATTCGCCGCAGCGTGGAAGCCGGCGCGCAGGAGATCGACATTGTCATCACGCGCGCGCACGTCTTCGACGGCGAGTGGCAGGCGCTCTACGACGAGGTTGCGGCCTTCAGGCAGGCCGCGGGACCTGCACACATGAAAGCTATCCTGGGCACAGGCGATCTGATGACTTTGCGCAACGTTGCACGCGCCAGTTGGGTAGCGATGATGGCCGGAGCGGACTTCATCAAAACGTCAACAGGCAAAGAGAGCGTCAACGCTACGCTTCCGGTTTCGCTGGTGATGGTGCGCTGCATTCGCGACTACGCCGAGCGCACGGGCAGCGCGGTCGGATTCAAGCCGGCGGGCGGCATTCGCACGGCAAAGCAGGCGACAGATTGGCTGGCGTTGATGAAGGATGAGCTGGGCCGTCCATGGCTTGAGCCGTCACTCTTTCGGTTCGGCGCCAGCGGAATGTTAGGCGATATCGAGCGCCAACTGGAGCATCATTTAACTGGGCGCTACTCGGCCACGTACCGTCATCCCATTGCATAGAGGGCACAAGGAGACGCTGTGAGCATAGCGGAAAAGTTCTACACTATGGAGTACGGCGCCGCGCCGGAAGACCCCAAAGAAGCCGTGCAATGGCTCGAGCGGCACCACCGCCGGTTTCAGGAATTCATCGGCGGCGCGTGGGTTGCGCCCGCAAGCGGCGAGTATCAAACCACCAGCGATCCTTCCACCGGTGAGACCCTCGCCGAGGTGGCCAAGGGCAACACTGACGACGTCGAAGCCGCCGTCTCCGCCGCGCGCAAGGCTCTTCCCGCTTGGACTGCGCTCAGCGGACACGAGCGTGCGCGCTATCTCTACGCTCTCGCTCGTCAGGTGCAGAAGCACTCGCGCCGCCTCGCTGTTCTCGAGACCATGGACAACGGCAAGCCCATCCGCGAAAGCCGCGACATCGACATTCCGCTCGTCGCGCGCCACTTCTACCATCATGCGGGCTGGGCGCAGCTTCTTGAATCCGAATTTCCCAGCTACACGGCCTGCGGCGTTGTCGGCCAAATCATTCCGTGGAACTTTCCGCTGCTGATGTTCGCGTGGAAGGTGGCTCCGGCTCTTGCCGCCGGCAATACGGTCGTCATCAAGCCCGCGAAATATACGCCGCTCACCGCGCTCGCCTTCGCTGAGCTCGCTATGGAAGTGGGTCTGCCTCCGGGTGTGCTCAATGTGCTCACCTGCGACGCCAAGACAGGTCAGGCGCTCATCGAACATCCCGGCATCGACAAGGTCGCATTCACCGGCTCGACGGAAGTGGGCCGGACGATCCGCAAAGCCACGGCCAACTCGACAAAGAAGCTCTCGCTCGAACTCGGCGGCAAATCGCCCTTCGTCGTCTTCGATGACGCCGATCTCGACTCCGCTGTCGAAGGTCTGGTCGACGCCATCTGGTTCAACCAGGGCCAGGTGTGCTGCGCAGGCTCGCGTCTGCTGGTTCAGGAGCGCGTGGCCGAAACGCTATACACCAAGGTTCGCGCGCGCATGGAATCGCTGCGCGTTGGACCTCCGCTCGACAAAGCCATCGACATCGGCGCAATTGTCTCGCCGGTGCAGCTTGAATCCATCCGCAAAATGGTCGATGCAGGTGTGGCCGAGGGCGCGCGCTGCTGGCAGCCGAGCAATCCTCTGCCTGAGAAGGGCTGCTTTTTCCCGCCCACTCTGCTCACCGACGTTCATCCCGGGTCGACAGTCGTCCAGGAAGAAATCTTCGGTCCAGTCCTCGTCGCCATGACGTTCCGCACGCCGGCCGAAGCAGCCGAGCTGGCCAACAACACCATCTACGGCCTCGCAGCGAGCATCTGGAGCGAGAACATCAACGTCGCGCTCGACCTTGCCTCGCAGGTAAAGGCCGGAGTCGTGTGGGTCAACTGCACCAACCAATTCGACGCAGCCTGCGGATTCGGCGGCTATCGCGAATCCGGCTACGGACGCGAAGGCGGCCGCGAGGGCATGCTCGAGTACCTCACGCCAAGGTGGCTGCACACGCTGCCGCCGTCGCCGGCGAAAGCGGCTCGCCCCAATGCTCAGGACCCCAATGCTCCGGAAACTCACGCGCCCGACGAAGAAGACGGATTCGCGCCAACAGGATCGGCCCCGGGATCGAGTATCGACCGCACCGTCAAGCAGTACATCGGCGGCAAGCAGGCGCGGCCCGATTCCGGCTACTCGTTCCCGGTCTACGGGCGCGAGGGTGAGCTGCTGGGCGAAGCTCCGCTCGGCAACCGCAAAGACATTCGCAACGCGGTCGAAGCCGCGCGCAACGCCGCCGGCTGGGCGAAAACATCCGCGCACAATCGCGCTCAGGTGCTCTACTTCCTCGCCGAAAATATGATCCAGCGCCGCGACGAAATTGCGCATCGGCTTGCTCGCGTCGTCGGCCCGCACCCGAGTAACGTCCCGAGCGAAGTCCAGGCCGGCGTTGAAGTCGATCTCTCCATCGAGCGCATCTTCACCTATGCCGCCTGGGCCGACAAATACGAAGGTGTCGTTCATCATCCGCCGGGCCGCAACATCACCATTGCCATGCCTGAAGCCGTGGGCGCCATCGGGATTCTCGCGCCGTCTGAGGCTCCGCTGCTGGGCCTGCTCTCGCTGGTCCTCCCGGCCATCGCCGTCGGCAACACCGTGGTCGCCGTGCCTTCTGACCGCTATCCGCTCATCATCGGCGACCTATATCAATTACTCGACACGAGTGACGTGCCCGCCGGTGTTGTGAATCTCGTTGCCGGCCGTCCCGTGGAGCTGGCCAAGACTCTTGCCGAGCACGACGGCATCGAGGCCATCTGGTGCTTCCGCAGCAACGAGGAAGCCGACGCGGTCCGCGCCGCTTCCATCGGCAACATGAAGCAGGTGTGGACCAACGACGGCCACGAGTACGACTGGTTCAATCCCGCGCATGCCGAAGGCCGCTGGTTCCTGCAGCACGCCACGCAGGTGAAAAACATCTGGGTGCCCTACGGCGAATAATCCGCGAATGGCCGACTCGCCCGATTCTACGCGGAGGCAAAGCGTTCTCAAGGCGCGGCCGCATCCTGGAGCCAAGGCCGGCAGAGGTCCGCCCGAAGGCCACTATAATCCGAAGATACATTGGTCGAGAATAGGGGAGCGCACGCAATGGCCAGCGGATCGACTCTGGTTTCTCCACTCAATGTGGTCATTCTCATACCCGTTCGCGACGACTGGGTTTCGGTAATGGAACTCCTTCGCCGCCTCGGCCAGGCAGTTCCCTACAATCCCTATGTGATCGATGTTTTGCTGGTAGACGATTGCTCAGTTGAGAGCTTTCGCTTTGCGGAAACCCCATCGCAATTTGCCGCATTTCGGAGCATTCGGATCCTGCGTTTGCGCCGCAATCTTGGCCACCAGCGGGCAATTGCGATTGGACTCGTGCATGTTGAAACACAAATGCCATGCGATGCGGTTCTTGTGATGGATGGCGACGGAGAAGACACACCACAGGGGGCCTTGCAGTTGCTCAACGTTTTTTCCGGTAAGGCGGCAGTGTTTGCAAAGCGGAGCCGGCGAACGGAGTCAATTGTTTTTCGCGTGTTCTACCAGGCGTACAAGTTGTTGCATCGCGTGTTCACTGGCGTCCGCGTGCAGGTTGGAAACTTCAGCATTCTGCCCCCAAGCCACCTTCATACACTTGTAGTGATGCCGGAATTATGGAATCACTATGCCGCCGCGGTCTTTCGTTCCGGTTTGCCATTCACCACGACGCCGATCCCGCGAGGGCACAGGATCGCGGGAAAATCCAAGATGAATTTCGTCTCTTTGACCACGCACGGCATGAGCGCGATTTCAGTTTTTGGTGATGTGGTCGGCGTGCGGCTGCTGATTGCATCGATGGCCGGTGCAGTCATGGCTTTTGCCGGCATCGTCGCGGTGATCTGGATTCGCGTGTTCACCAGCCTGGCGATTCCCGGCTGGGCCACCTACACTGCTGGAGCGTTGGTGATCATCCTCATCCAGTTTGTAATCATGGCGTCAAGTTTCACATTTACCTTCCTCTCCAATCGAATCAACTTCAATTTTGTGCCGCTCCGCGACTGCGGAGCACTAGTCGAAGGGTTCTGGGACGTTTGCCGCAATGGCTGATTTTAAATATGCGGGCGCCGAGCTGGATTTGTTCGCCGAGGTTCACAATTGGAAAACCTATTGGTCGCAATCCCTCCAGCCCTTCATTCAAGGTGACGTTCTCGAGGTGGGCGCCGGAATCGGATCCAACACCCGATATCTCGATTCAGGCGGCCATGGGCGATGGGTCGCTCTCGAACCCGACGCGGAGCTTGCCGGAAGGTTGGCGGAAAATCTTGCGCAAATTCGGAACCGGCACGCGTACGAAACCGCGACCGGCTCCATTAAGGACCTGGATGCGGTCCGGCAGTTCGACACCCTGATCTACATCGACGTTCTCGAGCACATTGAGAGCGACCGGGAAGAACTTGAGAACGCCGCTAAGCTGCTTCGCCCGGGCGGGCGAATCATTGCGCTTTCGCCTGCGCACCAGTGGCTGTTTACGCCCTTCGATGCCGCAATCGGACATTTCCGGCGTTACAACCGCACGAGTTTGCGCAGCATCACTCCGCGTGAGCTTGCGCCGGAGCGGCTCTTTTATTTGGATTCTGCCGGTCTCGCTCTTTCCATGGCAAACAAGCTTCTCTTGCGCCACTCGATGCCGACCAGGACGCAACTGGCGATCTGGGACCGCTGGGTAATTCCTGTCTCTCGCGTTCTTGACAAGTGCTTATTCAACGCTCTAGGAAAATCGATTGTGGGTGTTTGGCGGCGAAATGGCGAATAGTAAGCCGCCTTGATCACAGAGAGTTCCGGGACTGCCGCCCATCGGATTTGGGCAGTGTGCGGTAACTGTGAATGGAGCTGCAATCTGGTCCTGACCGAGGTCCGCGCAAAAATTCAAAAGATCAGCAACCACGCTGATCAAGTCAGAATTTCGGCGGCTCGTATACGCCGAGCCGGATGGACTCACACAAAACGTCGCGAAAAAAAGCGCGCAGTGCGGTCGCGGATTCGGGTTCATTCGCTGAGGCCTGAACCGGGCCATCGAACCTGCCCGCTGGCGAGTGCTCAAACGCAGCCATACCCTGAACGATCGAGTCCTTCCGCCTTGACATCTCTCGATATCCCTGCAAATCCATGGAAAGTGAGAACGCCATAGAAACGATAATCACAGCCCACAGCGGTGTGTTCCTGAGCAGCGTCTCATGTCGCTCGTGTAAGAACTCTTCGCAAATGGCAGCCCAGGCCTGGATCAGCAAAATCACGCCGAAGATGGTGTAGCGTGAAGTCACACTCGTTTTCAGTCCTAGACCGGAGCGCATACTGGCCACACCCAGCGCCGTCAGCAAAATGAAGAGCACGCAATAAGAAACGAACGGATTCCGTTTGGCGTATCCCCGGCGCAGTAGCCAACCAAACAGTGCAAGAAGCAACATGGCCAACACCAGGGAAATAACCACACTGGGGCGCGACTCGCCGGCAATTGCGCCGGCATTCCCCACAAAGGCCAGGGCATAGACGGGGTGTACCCGCAAAAAGACAGCGAGCGCCGAGCCATGGGGGGGAGCCTGCGAAGACATGATGTTGTACTGGTATGCATAGGCGGCAAGACAGATTGCTGAAACAGCAATCCAAGCCGCGGTACGAACGAACTGGCGCCGTCTCACCAGAATCAAAAGGCCCAGAGGCAAAAGAAGAAGGCCATTTCCCATGGCGCCAATCGCCAGCACGTAGAGAATAAGCGCGCCGGCAAATGATTTTCGCGAGGGGCGCAGCAAGCAGCCAATCGCCCCCATCACAAACACAATGACCCACAGATTTTGTAGCGCGTCCACAGGCCAGTCAATCGCCTCCCAGTATTGCAATTGGAAGAGTAGCCATGGTATCGGCACGAAGAAAGCCAGGCGCCGGGCGAGGTCTTTCTCCTTGGGAAGAAATCTGGACCACAGAATCAATGCCATTGGCAAGACCGCGCTATCTCCAAGCAGGCTGATGTACGCGAAATTTACTCGGCCGGTCAACGCTACCTCAGCCCAAGTCACGCCGTGAGCGAAAAACAGCTTGTACTCGTTGTCCTGCGCAGCAAGAAAATACAAGAACTTCGCCGCGATCCCATGGCTCTGGACGATAGTGTTGGTGAACTGAAGCAGCGTCGGGTAATCGTCCCAAAAGGGTATGTTTTCTACACAGCGCAGCGCGGCGCCGGTGAAAAGAACGACCGGGATTGCAATCAAGATCGCCGGAAGCGCTATTCGAGAAATGGATCTCTTTTCCAGAGTGACTGCTTGCATCCGCCACCTCAAGTTCCATCTGTCGCTTCGCTAATAGTATGTCGCGTCGGCTTCCGGCCACGAATGCGGTAACGCAATTGCAAGGGTATTGCGCAGATTCCCACATCCTATTGGGCGGCCTTGGAAGCAGGGCCTATTTTCCGATGCAGAAAGTTGAAAAGATCAGATTCAATATGTCGTCGGACGTCGTTTGGCCGGTGAGCGAGTCGAGCGCCCACAGCGCGCGGTAGAGGTCAATCAGAATCATCTCGTGAGGAATGCCGCCGGAGTTGGCCGTTGCGGCGTCAGCGAGTGCGGCAAGTGCGGTCGCGACGGCCTGGTGCTGGCGTAGATTCGTCAGCATACCGGGCTCGGCTGCGGCGCCTCCGGTCGCGAGCGACAGAATGCGCTCGCGCAGCTTGGCGATACCGTCGCCGGTGAGGGCCGAGGTTTGGACCGCGGGGAGCGCTGCGAGCGCGGGCTGAGCTGGAAGAGCAGACTCCGATTCGCCCGCAAGCAGGTCGCTCTTATTGAGCGCAACAATCGCCGGCCTTCCCTCGACCGCGGCAAGCAGCCGGTGATCCTCGTCGTTGAGCGGCTGGGTCGCATCAAGAACGATGAGCACGAGAGCTGCATCGGCCAGCGCTTCGTGGCTGCGGCGGATTCCGAGCTGCTCAGCTTCCTCGAGAAGTTCGCGTGCGCCCTCGCGGAAACCCGCCGTGTCCACAAGCTCAATGGGAATGCCGCCGAGAGAGATGCGTTCGGTGACCAGATCGCGCGTGGTGCCGGGCGACGCGGTCACAATAGCGCGGTCGCGCTCGACGAGGCGGTTGAACAGCGAGCTCTTGCCAACGTTGGGGCGGCCCACAATGGCCAGCGTCAAGCCGTCGTGCACGATGCGGCCGCGCGCAAAGGTGGCCTCTAGCGCGGCAAGCGTCGGGGTGATCTCTTCGATGCGGCGTGCAATTTCGGCCTGCGGCGTCACGTCGATGTCGTCTTCCGCAAAGTCGATGCCGGCCTCGAGCAGAGCGATCAGCTCCACAAGCGATTGCTTGGCGGGCGCTGCGCGGCGGCTGAGCGCGCCGCCCATTTGGCTGGCGGCCTGGCGCGCCTGCGTGAGTGTCTGCGCATCGATCAGGTCGCGAACCGCTTCAGCTTGCGTTAGATCGAGCCGCCCGGCCAGAAAAGCGCGCTGCGTAAACTCGCCCGGCTCGGCCAGGCGCGCACCGAGCTCAAGCGCGCGCCGCAACAGAAGCTCGAGCACCACGGGCGAGCCGTGCGCGGCAATCTCGACAAGGTCTTCCGATGTATACGAATTGGGCGCGGCGAAGAACGTAACAAGCGCCTCATCGATACTCGCGGAATTGGCGCGCGCACCTTCAGCGTCTGCCGCCTCCTGCATATCAATCACGTCGGCCAAACGGGCATGAGCGTGCTCGAGGGGTTGATGAGGCTTCACGAGATGCGAGGCAATCGACGCGGCTTGCGGCCCACTCAGGCGCACGATTCCGATGCCACCCCGCCCGGGTGGCGTGGAGATCGCGGCGATTGTATCCGTTGCAGCGTCGGGCGCGGCCATGGGTTTCACTCAGTGTAGTGTCTCGTGCGCTAGAGAGTATCGCAACACGATCAGTGGATTAGAGTTGCCTAACAGCTATTCCTTTCTTGAACGCGCAAGATGATTTCGCGCGTGAGTCCCGGAGATGTTTGTGGCGAGTGCCGTGGAATCTGGCCTAGACTCTAGACGAGAACTGCAACCCCAGCGTTCTCCTCTGTTCCGGCCCCGCAAATCTCGACCGACTTGAGGTAATAGCGATGAAAGCTGCCCGGCTAGCCACGCTCAAGTTCTTCGCGCTGCTGTTTCTCATACCCGGCCTGGCGGGCCTCATCGTCTCCGCGATGATCTCCACGCACTACCTTGACACCATGCCAAGATGGCCTGCGCCGGAGGTGAATCGCGTGGTCCCGCGCGGCATTCATGGCACCACGGTGTATCAAACCCCCGGCCGAGAACCGCGATCTCAATCTGATTGAATTCTCATCCGTGGGAGTCTTTATGGTCGGCCTCGCGCTTGGAGTGGTGTATCTGTAGCAATGGGGAGCCATGCAATCTCGAGCGTCGGAAGAAGAATCCGAGTTGGTCGAGAATCACCGGTAAACTCGCGCAGTGCGGCTTCCGATTCGCGATCTTGTGCAACGCGATCCTCTACAATAAGCCGATGCCGGAACTGCCCGAGGTGGAGACGATTGCTCGCGGCGTCGACAAACGCATTCGCGGCGATCGCATCGTCCAGGTCTGGTTTGACCGTCATCCTCAACCCTTCAAGACACCCCGTTCGCGCCAGGCTAGGGGACTTACCGGCCGCTCCATCCTCGCGGTTCACCGCACCGGCAAACACATCGTCTTTGAACTGAGTTCGTCTGGGTCCACGCCCGATGCACTCAAGCCCGACGCACAATGGATCGTTCATCTCGGCATGACGGGGCGGCTCCTGGTGACCACGCCCGAGAGCCTTGTTGCTCTTCATACACATGCGCGGCTCACCCTGGCAAGCGGCCGCGAGGTGCGCTTTGTCGATCCGCGGCGATTTGGCCGGCTTGAGTTTCGCGATCTCCGTCGAGAGCCTGCATTCGGTGCGCCAGGCGACGAACCGCTCACGATTGGCGCCAGCGAATTCGCCACACTCTTTCGCGGGCGGCGTTTGTGCATCAAGGCAGCGCTGCTGAACCAGACGCTTCTTGCCGGCGTGGGCAATATCTACGCCGACGAAAGCCTCTTTCATGCCGGCATCCGCCCGCGGCGGCGTGCCAACCGCGTTACCCGCGCCGAGCTCGACCGGCTGCGAATTGCATTGCGCGAGGTCCTGACGCACGCAATTCGACTCGGCGGCTCGTCAGTCTCCGATTACGTGGATGCCGATGGCGCGCGTGGGTTTTTCCAGCTTGAGCACTGTGTTTACCTGCGCACCGGCCAGCCTTGCCGCCGCTGTCAAACGCCGATTCGCCGAATAGTGGTGGCCGGGCGCGGAACCCATTACTGCCCCAAGTGCCAGCGCTGATCGCCCAGTGAAAGGTGTCCAAGCGCACTCCCTCTATGCTTTTTTGAAGAATTTTCGCCCTTTGGCTTCCAGAATCCAGACAAATCGGTGTCTGCCGTCCGCATAAGTGATTGCAAATAAACAATGTTGCGAACGGAACACGGATTGCTTCATGTATGAACGCCAGTGATGTTGGGCCGTTTGGGGACATGTCCAGCGAGCCTGTGCAACACCGGGTACCCGGTAGAGCAACCGCCAACGAGCGGCCCTCAAAAAGGGATAAGCCAGCCGGGGAGCCTGCAATCGGAGCGAAGGTGACTGCCACCGCTCTTCAATTCACTGGGAGGCCAGTGACCAGCTCAGGGCCCCCCGCCGATATTGAAACGCCACTCCTGAGGGGTGGCGTTTCGTGCGTCTGGGCGCCTTTTTCGGTGGGCACTCGCCGTGATCACTTTGGCATTCCTGGAGTTTGCCGGCCTTATTACCAAAGGCGGTTCCTCCTAAAACCTGCACTTGCCAGAGGGAGACCTTCCCTGTAGTATCGGAGTTGCCTATCAAGCGGCTGACGCAGGCCACCCAGGCATGGGTAGAGCAAGCTCGCCGCGGAGCAAAGATATCATCGCCCGGCAGTCTGATTGCGATCAAGCTGTGCGCGGCGAAGGCTCACATAGGAAAGGGCATTCTCCGAGAAAAGCAGAGGCTGCGCCGGGAAAACTGCGGCGGTCGGATGGAGTTGATTGAAGGCTCCCGCGTATTGAAGCGGCAATCGCATTCTCAAAGAGGCTCAATGGTTTGGAACCACAGAAGTTGAGGCACGGCGGCCGGTTTTTACAGCACTTTCGATTCTGGTCTTGACGGAGAGCTGGAGGCTCAGTGGTTTTTTCCTCATCCGGGGACCCCGCAGACGGGTCTTGGTCTGTAGGGTGGAAGTAGAAGCCACCTTGCACGGTCTCCAGACGGCAATGAGTGAATCGAAAATGCTCTAAGACCGTGCGCGCTGTACTTCCTCGCAGGATAGAAAACGGTCTGCGCCAGCTTAAGCATTGAGAAGTTCGTTGATTGATCTGCACTGCTTTCCGGAGGAATCCGGAGAGCACTTACGCTGGGTCATGAACGGCTCAGTCCGGGGTTAAACGCGCAATTCAATAAACCAGAAAGCAAAGTACCAGGAAGTATACGCATCATGACAACAGAACCGACGCAGCCCCAGTCTGAACAGGGGCCAGCTCCTGACAACGGTCAGGCGCAGTCGCATGGGCATCGGCGCCGTCGCCGCCGCCGCAAGAACAAGTCCAGCCAACAGGCCGGGATGCAACCTCAGCAGCCGCAGGGGTCGATGCAGGAGCAGCCGCATACGCAGGCGCCGCATCCTTTGCAACCCGCACAGCACAAGCCTGTCCACCAGCACCAGAGCCGCAAAAAGAAGAAATTCTTCCAGAAGAGCTCGGCTCCTCAATTGCAGCCCGGGAACAGCATTTCCGGTCCGCCGCAGGGCAAACGCAGAGGACGGCAGAAGGGTCCGCGCACGTTCGTCGGTCCCATGGACCACAGCTATCGCGCGGTGAACGGCAACGTCGCCGATGGCCCGCCCTCCACCATCCCCACGGCCGGTAACGGCCATAGCAGCGGGTACTATCCCGACGTTTATGCGGCGCAGCCCCCCGCTCCCATTCGCGAAGACGCACCCACGCGCATCGTCTGCTTCATTGAGGATCTCTTCTTCCTGGCCAAGATTCAGGAGACAGCGCGCAAACTTGGCGTGAAAGTGGAGTTTGTGAAAGGCGAGAACAAGGATGCCATCACGCGCATCTACGAGGCGCCGGAGAACGAAAAGCCCGCCCTCATTGTCTTCGACCTGAACAACCTGAACGCCAAGCCCATGACGCTGATTCCCAAATTCAAGTCCAAGTTCAAAAAGGCCGTCTCGATCATCGGCTTCCTGAATCATCTGCAGGGGGACCTGAAGATGAAGGCCGTCGAGGCGGGATGCGACTCGGTGATGCCGCGCTCGGCCTTCTCGCAGAGCCTGCCCGTCCTGCTGCGCCGCTACGGCGTGGACGAGGAAGAGGAAGTCTCGCAGCAACCGATGTAACGGGAACGCTGAGCCACCGGAAAACAGAAGGGCGCGCCGCTTTGGCGTGCCCTTTTTGTTTTGCGTGACTCTTGTTCCCTCGGTCCCTTGTTCCCCTGGTCCGTGCCTTTATCCCGGTGGCCACGTCATCTGCCGGCCGCCCAACAAGTGCAAATGCAGGTGGTCCACGGTCTGGCCACCGTCATCGCCCGTGTTCACCACGATGCGGTAGCCCTTCGCGAGGCCTTTCTTGCCAGCAATCTCCGCCGCCACGCACAACAAGTGGCCGAGCAGAGCACTTTTTTCCGTGCCCGCCTCGGCGAGCGAATCAATGTGCTCGCGCGGAATGATGAGGACGTGCACAGGCGCTTTAGGATTAATGTCGGCGAATGCGTAGGCGAGCTCGTCCTCGTAGACGGCGGTGGATGGGATTTCGCGGGACGCAATCTTGCAGAAGAGGCAACTCATGGCGTGTCCAGTGTAAATGGAGCTTGTGCGCTCGACAGCCGAGTTCAGCTTACAATGACGCCATGGCTGCTTCCCCGCCCTTCCGCATCGTGCACACGGTCTGCTCGCACGACTGTCCTGACTCGTGCGCGGTGCTGGTGACGGTGAACGAGCAAGGCCGCGCAGTGAAGGTGGAGGGCGACCCATCGCAGCCGGTGACGCAGGGCTTCCTGTGCGGCAAGGTGGCCAAGTATCTCGACCGCGTCTATGCGCCGGACCGGATTCTCTATCCCTTGAAACGAAAACTGGGAACGCAAAAGGGCCCACGGCCCCGCGGGCGCGAGCACGAATCCTTCGAGCGCGTGAGCTGGGATGAGGCGCTCGATGCAATCGCCGCGCGTCTCAAGGAGATCGGCGATCGGTACGGGCCCGAATCGATCCTGCCTTACAGCTACGCCGGCACCATCGGCGTGCTCGGCTACGGATCGATGGATCGCCGCTTCTTTCATCGCCTCGGCGCGAGCCAGCTTGATCGTACGATTTGCTCCGAGGCCGGCGGGCAGGCGTGGAACCTGGTCTATGGCAAGAAGTTCGGCACGCCGACCGAAGACGTGCGGCTGTCGAAGCTCATCCTTGCGTGGGGCGCGAACATCCATGGCAACAACATTCATCTGTGGCCGTTCGTTGAGGAGGCACGGCGCAACGGAGCGCGGCTGATCGTCATCGATCCTTATCGCACGCGCACCGCGGCGGTGGCCGACTGGCACATCGCTATTCGTCCCGGCACTGACGCGGCGCTGGCGCTCGGCATGATGCACGTGATCCTGAACGAGGGCCTTGAGGACCGCGCGTACATTGCAGATATGACGCATGGCTTCGAGCGGCTGGCGGAGCGCGTGCGCGAGTACACGCCGGAGCGCGTGGCCGCGTGGACTGGCATGGCTGCGGCCGAGATCGAACAGCTTGCGCGCGAATACGCCACCACGCGTCCTGCCATGCTGCGTCTGAACTACGGCGTGCAGCGATGCGAGAACGGCGGCACAGCAGTGCGCGCCATCGCGATGCTGCCGGCGCTTACCGGCGCGTGGAAGCATCGAGGAGGCGGCGGCCAGCTTTCGACTTCGGGCGCGTTTCAGTGGAACAAGCAGGCTCTCGAGCGGCCCGATCTGGCGCTCGCTTCGCCTCTCGGCAGGCTTGCGCGCGTCGTGAACATGTCGGAGCTTGGCCGCGCTCTCACCGAGCCTGGACAAGCCAGGGAGCAAGGAAGCGAGGGAGCGAGGGAGCAAGACGGCCCGGCGGTTCACGCGCTGTTTGTGTACAACTCGAATCCGGGCGCAGTAGCTCCCAACCACAACGCGGTTTGCCGTGGATTGATGCGCGACGATCTGTTCACGGTCGTCCATGAGCAGTTCTTCACCGACACAACCGACTACGCCGACTTCATTCTTCCGGCGACAACGTTTCTGGAACACACCGACGTGCAGGGCGCATACGGCCACTACTTTGTGCAGCTTTCCAAACAAGCGATTGACCCGCCCGGCGAAGCGCGGCCGAACGTGTGGCTCTTCGGACAACTCGCGCAGCGCATGGGATTCACTGAAGCCTGCTTCCGCGACACGCCGGAGGAGATGATCCGGCAGGCGCTTTCGATCGGCGCCGACGGCCACTCGAAGAACGCCAACATGGAGCACATTACCTTTGAAGATTTAGAACGCGAAGGGCACATTCCGCTCGCGTTTCATTCCGATCCGGAGACGCGTCCGTTTCTGCCGTACACTTCCGGCTCGGCGCCAACGCCTTCCGGCAAAATTGAATTCTTTTCGGAGACACTGGTCGCCACGGGGGCCGACGGTCTTCCGGCATTCATTCCGCCAACCGAGTCGCGATGGGACGACGCGGCGAAAAAATATCCCCTCGAGCTGCTGGGGCGCAAGAACGACAACTACATGAACTCGACCTTCGCCAATCTCCCAGGTCATCGCAAGATGGAAGCGCGGACGAGCCAGCGGATCGAAATGCACCCAGCCGACGCGCAGCGGCGCGGCGTTGCCGATGGCGAGCGCGTGCGCGTCTTCAACGACCGTGGCTCGCTGGAGCTGACGGCGATGCTGAACGCGAGCCTGCCTTCCGGCGTGGTTGCGGCGCGGCTCGACTGGGCCAAGCTGCATGCGGACGGGACGAACATCAACGCGCTGACTAGTGAGCGGCTCACCGACATTGGCGGCGGAGCGACTTTTTACTCGACGCTGGTGGAAGTGGCGAAGGTTTAGCGACACGCTGTCTTGCCCGGAGATTCAAAAGAAATTGCGAAATGGCGAGCTTAAAAAAGACCACAACCGATCAAAAACAAAACTGTGAAACTGTGGAGCAAATCGCTGTAAGGCTTTGATTCCAAAGGCTCCACAGTTTCACAGTTTCACAAAACGGGTAGGGGGGTGGGTCAAAAGCAGGGGGTACGGACCGGGGACATACCTGACAGATTGAGCCGGGGACATATCTGACACTGCGACGAGGTTGGGGGTGCGAAGGCCGTTTTTGTCTGCTCGCAATCATGGATCCATTGTGCAACAAAGGCCGGAAATTATCGGCAAAGTTGATAGAGATCAGAGATCAGGGGTCAGGGATCAGAAAAACAATGACTTATGAGAAGCCGGACGGATTTATTTCGGCCGCGAGGACTTGACATCTCCAACCGACAACGGCGGAAGTCAAGTTTCTTTCGCCCGCTGAGGCGAGCTGGGGCGTGGCGCGCGCCTGACTCTACAAACGGGTCAGAAAATCCGTAATCATCGAATGTGCTTCGTCCTTCCTCGCGAATGGGACGATCAGTAGAGGAATTCCGTATTCTTCACAGTACTGACGTTTTATGGCGTCTCGCTTCTGAACGACAGCAAAGGCTTTGTTGATGCTTCCTGACATTCCAAAGAAGCGCTCAGTTTCGTAATGCTGTTCCCCATGAAATTCGATGAGAGCAACGAGAACGTCATTTTCCAGAATTGCAAAATCAAATGGCAACGGCCTCTTGTACCGACATGCACCGATTCTGTATTCCCGAACAAACTCCTTACCAAGATTTCTAAGGATCTGGTCAATCATGTGCTCCCCTCTTGACTCGGAGCACTTAGGGCACCCTGCGCCGGTCAGGTGATTGCCAGGAGTTTGCTGAAAATCCCCGTGCCCTGGTAGGGGACATGAAATCACGACTTTAGTATGGTTGTTTTGGTATACAGCATGAGCGTAGCTGTATTTTCCGCCATGCAGCGCCGTTGCGCGCTCGATAAACTCCTCAAGCGTGAGTGGCGCAACACGGGCGCATTTCGGGCAACCAACCCCCCTCAAATGATCAGCAGGCAACTGTCTAAAGTCGCCATGCCCTGGCGCTGGACAGGTGATCGTAACCTTGGAATGGCCGCTTTTGTACACGACCTTTGCGTAGGAGTACTTACCGGCGTGCTTCTCCGACGCTCGCTTGACGAAATCTTCAGTTGTGAGTCTTGTATTGCCACCGCACGTCGGACAACCAAAGCCACGCAGGTGATCGTGGGGCGTCTGCATGAAGTCACCATGTCCAGGCACGTTACACGTGATTGCCACCTTTCTAAGGGCTCCCGTGTATTTGACATTGGCGTATGAGTACTTGCCGGCATGCACGCTGTTGGCTCTTTCCACAAAGTCTGCGGTGTTTTTCCGCTGCTTGTTGTGGCAAGAAATCTGACCGCACAGAGGACATCCCGCTCCCCGCAAGTGGCTGATTGCTTTTTGCTGGAAGTCGCCATGTCCTGGCAGAGGACAGGTGATTGCAACCTTGGCGTTACTTCCTCCGTACAACATGTGCGCGTAGGTATATTTACCCCTGTGCTTCGCGGTGGCATGCTGGATGAACTCTTCGTGAGTTAGCGAGCCATAGCCGCATTTTGGGCAGCCGCGACCGCTCAGATGACACTGCGGGGCTTGCATGAAGTCGCCGTGCCCATGCTCTGGACAAGTGATAGCGACTTTGGTTTTCGAGTTCTGATAATCGGTATTGGCGTACCCGTATTTCTCTCCGTGCACGATCCTTGCCTTTGCAAGGAAATCCTTGAGAGTAAACCAGCGGTAGCCGCATTTCGGGCAGCCGCTGCCGCTCAGATGAGTTGCTGGAATCTGGAGAAAATCACCATGTCCGGGACAGGTAATAGCGATCTTAGAGTTGCTGCCGAGATATATCGCTCTTTCGTATCCATACTTGTCGCCATGTATCTTCCTTGCCTTTTCGATGAATTCCAATGTGGTCATTTTTCGTGGCATTCGGAGCTCTCAGGATTTTCTCGCGCGCTCGCGCTGAAGTTCGCGATAAACCTCACTCTTTGACTGACCCAGCTCACGGGCCAGCCGCTTGAGCGCCTCTTTCTCGTCGATTCCGCTTTCGGTTGTCATGCGGGCAACGCGGGCGGCGATCGATTCGTGCGCGTTTGCCGCGCCCGATGCTCCGACCCCCGACTTTCCGGCCGACGAGGCATTTTGCGCGGGCGCTTCGATGAGCAACGTAATTTCGCCGCGAATGCGATCGCGGCTGGCGAGTTCGCGGCGCGCCTCGGCAACGGTTCCGCGAAGAAACTCTTCGTGGATCTTGGTAAGCTCTCGGGCCACGGCGATGCGAAGCTGCGGCCCAAAAACCGATTCCAGATCGGTGAGCGTATCGAGCAGGCGGTGCGGTGCCTCATAGAAGATCAAGGTGCGAGAGGTTTCGCGCGGCTCGGCAGCAAGATTTTCGAGTTTCGTGCGGCGTGCGCCGGTTTTTTCGGGAAGGAATCCAAGAAACTCAAATTCGTCGGCGGGCAGTCCAGAGGCGATCAATGCGCTGATGGCGGCATTGGCGCCGGGAATGGGAAAGACGGGAACGCCGGCAGCGATGGCCTCGTGCACCAGCCACGAGCCGGGGTCGCTCACACCAGGTGTCCCTGCATCGGAGACGAGAGCGATGGCCTTCCCGGCCTTTATGTTTTGGATCAGTTCCGTGGCACGGGTGCGCTCGTTGTGCTCGTGGCAACTGACGGTGGGTTTGGCAATCTCGAAATGGTTGAGGAGCTTTTGCGTCTGGCGTGTGTCTTCGCAGGCGATGCGGTCGACATTGCGCAGAACTTCAAGCGCGCGCAGCGTGATGTCGCCCAGGTTGCCGATGGGAGTGGCGACGAGGTAGAGGCCGGGGGCCAGATTCGCCCCAAGATTCGCTTCGAGATTCGTCGTGTGGGCCGCATCTTCCTCGCGCGCCATCGGAGCCTCTAGTTCTCTGCTTCCTGGCGTTCGATGCGGCGCTGCTCGGCGAGCAGGGACATGGAGCTCATGAGGTTTTGCACGCTGACAATGCCCACGACGCGGCCGCTTTCAGTGATGGGGATGAGCGCCAGCCCGTGGCCGGCGGTGAGGCGGCGAATGGTGGTGCCGAGCGTGTCCTCAGGCCGCGCCACTTGGAAGGCGCGCGACATGACGGATTGCACGTAGCCGTTGCCATCGCTGCGCAAGGCCTCAAGAATGCGCTGGCGGGAGACGATGCCCACCAGTTGCGGGCCGCGCACGACGGGGAAATCCTCCTGCAGCGAATGCACGCAGCGGTAGAGCGCGTCGGCAAGCGTGTCAGAGGGCGAGAGCGTGGCAAAGTCTGTGAGCATGACCTCGCGCATGCGCACGGTATCAACAACCGACTGGAAGAACACGCCCTGATCCTCAACCTGCGCGCCGATCATGATGAAGAAGCCGGCGAGAATGAGCCAGGGCTCCTGCGCCAGCATGCCGCCGAGGATTGCAGCCAGCGCAAGCACCTGGCCCACGCCGGCAGCGGCGCGTCCCGCGGGGGCAGAGCCGTGCGTGCGCGCAAAGTTATTGCGGATGAGGCGGCCGCAATCGAGAGGATAGGCGGGGCAGAAGTGCAAAATGCCCAGAGACGCCTGCATCCAGACCAAGCTGCGCAGCAGATGGGCAGAAGTGATGTACGGATGCTCGAAGAGCCGCACATCGCCGCTGGCGCCGAGGACGATGCCAGCAGCAGTGACCGCGGCGCCGATATTCGCGAGAGGACCGGCAAGCGCCAGCACAAACTGCCCGCTGCCATGATTGGCGGTTTCCTGGCTCTCAGGATTGGCGTAGGCAAACAGACCGCCGATGGGCAAAAGCAGGATGGCGCGGAGGCGAAGACCCAGCCACGCCGCCACAATGAGACGCGCGGTTTCGCGCACGGCCACAGCCGCCACCAGAAGAAGAAAGAGAGCCAGCGCGCGAGGCCATCCGTCTGCGCCGCTGATGGCGAACAGCACCAGCACCAGCAGAGGGAAGAAGATGTGGACGCGCATCTCCACACCCATCCATCGGCCCAGCGGGATTGACCAGCCACGCATACACCGATTGTAGTAGCAGTCCACCCCAACGGCTTCGACCTGCCGTTGGGGGCCCCGGTAGCAGGCGACTCGAAAAGCAGCCATCAGCTTTTCGTTCGGGGGCTGATCCGTGGTTCGCGTGGACGAGCAGTCGCCATGGGCGGTTCCGATATGCTGGTTGGCGATGCGCATCATTGCAGGAACGTATCGCTCGCGCACGCTTACGGCCCCGCCGGGAATGAGCACCCGACCCACGAGTGACCGCCTGCGCGAGACGCTCTTCAACGTGCTCGCGCCGCGCATTGGGGGTGCGGCGTTTCTCGATTTGTATGCCGGTTCCGGCGCGGTGGGCCTGGAGGCGCTCAGCCGCGGTGCTGCACGCGTCGCATTTGTCGAACGCGCGCCGGCCGCCCTGAAGGTGCTGAACGGCAATCTGGAGAGGCTCGGAATCGGCAGTGGAGTTCGTGTTTACGCGAAGAGCGTCAGCGCGTTTCTCCGTTCGGCCACCCGATCTAATCCAAGACCAGAAAAAAACGAAGTAGTGTTTCTCGATCCTCCCTACGACGCGGCGCAGGAGTATGCGATCACGCTGGAACTGCTGGGCGGCACGGCTCAGGGAATTCTGGCGCAGGGGGCGGTCGTTATAGCCGAACACCGGCGCAAACAGCAGCTCGACGAGCGGTACGGCAACCTGGAACGGACCCGCCTGCTCGAACAAGGCGATGCGGCAATGAGCTTTTACGCGGTTTCGTCCAGGCTCTCTGGCGAGCAATAAACAAAGAACATTTGATGGTCCGGACCCGGGCGTTTTTCCCTTGCACGTTCAAGTGTGAGCAGGGTCACTTCCAACTGCATTGACAGCGGAGGAAAGTAGATGAAAAATGGCGTGGCGAAAGAATTCGCGCCGTTCAATGAGATCTAGTCATGTGGTTCAGGGAGGAAACGTGAAAAACGCGGTCAAGTTGCAGATTTTGGGAGTCTTGGTTTTGCTCGGAGCTGGGTTATGGATTGCCGGCTGCAAATCGGCGCCGGATCTGACCGAAGCCCAGGCTTTGACGATGATTCAGGCCAAGTACGACCAGACTCCCGCGGAGCCGGTCAGCATTACTGTGAACACCAGGGGCATGGTGCAGGGAGTGACGGCCAAGTACTGGTTCGAGACCAAGAGATATCCCAACGGATATTGGGGCGACTTTACGGTGACGCCGGACGGCAAAAAGGTACTGAAGCTGGCGAGTGGCGGGGATGTGATTCAATGGCGGCCCGACAACCCAAACGATCTGAACTTTGTCGTTGTCATCCAGACCCTGGCAACCAATCATCTGAAAGCGCGCGACGTCGGCCAGATCCAGTCGGTGGGAGATTCGAGGATCGCTTCGTTCACCGAAGACGTGAATTTGGATGGAGTTCCGCAGCCGCTGCAGGATATCGCGCACAATCCCGGCAACAAACTGAGCTCGCTGCGGCAGGCCACGTTTGTGCTGACCAATGGCGCCTGGACGCTGCAGTCAATCGAATAAAGCTCGCTTATTGGGGCGGCGCGCTACGCGGAACCTGTGACGGCGTCTCGCCGCGCGGAACCGTAGGCATCTCGCCGCCTCCCATTCCGAAGACATTCACGCTGGTTGCGGTAAACACTCCATCCTTCACAGCGCCTTCCGCGCGTACGGTGTCGCCAACCTGGATATCGGCCAGGGTGATCGGATTGCGTCGCTTGCGAAACTCCGTGTTTTCATCAGCGACAAAGGTGTGAGCGGCGTTGTCGAGCGCGCCGGTGAGCGTGATCTTTGTGCCGTCGATCGCGGTTACCTTGCCCATCAGCCAGGTCTTGCCAAAGTCAGCTTGCATGGCACGGATCTGCTGCACGACTGCGGGATCGAGTTGCGCAATCCGCGTGGCGGCCGCCGATTTGGCTGTGGCATCGATATTGCCCATCACGGCAATGGCATCGCCGGCCTTGATGTCTGACGACTTGATCTCCTGGGGAGGATTGCCGCCGTAGCCGCGGTTCATTCCGCCGCCCTGGCCGCCGCCCGAACCCGCGCCTTCGCCCGGGCCACGCATTCCTCCGGCTACCTGCTTGAAGATGCGCGTGTCCGCGGCGAAGTGGACGGTGTAGATGTCGCCCGAGTCGGTCTTGATGGTGTAGTGATCGGCGGCAACCTCGGTGACCGTACCCACGAGGCCGCGGCTCATCATCATTCCCGCGCCCCCGCCCATGCCGCCGCCGTATCCGCCGCGGGCACCGCGCTGCCCATTGCCGCCGCCTGGGCCAGGGGTCGCATTTTGGCCACCGTTCTGGCCGGCTGGCGGTGCGGAGCCGGAGTCCTGCGCGCAGGCTGCGGTGGTGAAAGCAATAGCAATCACAATGGAGGACAAAAGACGGATGTTCATCGGAATCTCCCGGGCGGCGGAAAAGACGGCCTATCAGATAGACGCGCGAGGCGCGGCGGGAGACGACGATTCGCTCAAAGCGCGTGCTGGTCGCGACTTACTGGCTGCGCTGCTGCTCGGCGAGCAATTGTTTGAAGGCCGGGTTGTCGCGCAGGCTGGCGAACTCGATGTCGTTTGCCACTTTCTTGCGCGTGGTAAAGCCCTCATCAAGCGCCAAGCGGAGATACTGGAGGGCGCATTCGGCTTCGCCGGCCCGAGCGCAACCCGCTGCCATGTAGTAGTTCATCGCGCCGCGCTCCTGCACTGAAGAGGGATCCTGAACGGACGGAGTGCCGCGATCGGCAAAGATCTGCGGATCGATCGCCAAAGCCTGCTGGTAAGCTTCCCAACCCTTGTTGTACCTGTGTTCCGCCAAAAGGTTGGTGCCGAGATTCTTGAGGGTGAGCGCGGAGTGAGGGTTGTATTTCAGCGCCTTGCGGTACAGCCGGTCTGCCTGGCCGTACTCCTTGAGCGAGGCATAAACCGTCCCCAGATTGTTGAAGACCTCAGGGTTGCGCGGATCGATCTGGAGCGATTCCTTGTAACAGCGAGTCGCGTCCTTTGAGTTGAACATCATCTGGTAAGCGATGCCCATCTTGTTCCAGATGTCGACCGTCATCTGGGGCGCCTTGGAATAGGCTGCAATCGCGGCCTGGTAATGCTGGTGGGCCGAGAGCGAGTCACCCTCCTGCTCGGCGGTCGGCTGCGTATGAGCGGGAGCAGCGGCCTGGGTGGCTGGCGGGGTGGGTGCCGGAGCCGGCGACTGGTCGTTTGCCTGGGCCGGCAGAATTCGCGGGGTCGCCAGCGAGACAGTGACCAGCGCTGTGGATAGCATCCAGCGGATTGGCTTTAACGTTCGCATACTCCCTCCTGCCATAGCGCCAGGGGGCGAGAAATCTTTCAAATCTCTGGCTGGAATTAAACCACCATTCAAAGTCAAATACCAGTGCCAGGCCTAGCATCGTAACCGTTACATGGGTAAATCCGGACGGTCGGCGGATAGCGTAACCTCGGTTGCATGCGACCCGTCCCACGGTGATCTGACGGATGGCGCTCATTTTGGTGTTTTTAGGCTGGTCGGCTGCCGCAATTTAAGGTGTCAAAACGGCAGGAAACAGCATCCAAATGATCTACACTCAGCCCATGCGGGAGGGGCGCCCCTTGAGTACAACCACAATTTCTGGCCCCGGCTCGGCGATCCCTGCCTCGGCCATTTTGACCCGTTTCAACGAGGTGCGGCGCCGCACCCTCGCCCTTTGCGAGCCGCTTTCGGCGGAAGACATGATGGTGCAGTCGTGCCCTGAGGCCTCGCCAGCCAAGTGGCACCTGGCGCACACAACCTGGTTCTTCGAGTCGTTTGTGTTGCGGGAGTTTCTGCCCGGCTACAGGGTCTTCAACGCGGATTTTTCGTGGCTCTTCAACAGTTATTACGAAAGTTTTTCGGCGTTTCCTGAGAAGCGGCTGCGGGCCTCGTTTTCGCGGCCGGCGCTCACAGAGGTCTTGGGCTATCGCGAGCACGTAGACGCTGCCATGGAGCGGCTGTTCGAGCGGGAGCCGGAGCCGGAGGCTCTGCGAAGGATTGAGCTGGGCGCAAATCACGAGGAGCAGCACCAGGAGCTGCTGCTGACCGACATTTTGAATGCGTTCTTTACGAATCCGCTGAAACCCAGATACAGGGAACAGGGAACAGGGATCAGGGACCAGAAAAGCAGGGACCAAGCCACTAAGGGAACGAGGGACCAAGCAGGGCCGCTCGGCTTCACGCAGTTCGAAGGTGGGCTCAAGGAGGCGGGGAACGCCGGCGGTTTCTGCTTCGACAACGAGCTGCCGCGGCATCGTGTTTGGCTGGAGCCTTTTTCACTGGCCAACCGGCTTGTAACCTGCGGCGAGTATGCGGAGTTTATGGCCGACGGCGGCTACCGCAAGCCGGAATTGTGGCTTTCGGCGGGATGGGATGCGGTGAAAGCGAATGGCTGGCGAGCCCCGCTCTACTGGACCGAAAGAGACGGCGCCAAGAAAGACGGAGCCCAACGAGACCGAGCATGGACGGTGTTTACGCTGCGCGGAGAACTCCCGCTCGAGGAGCTGGCGGAAGCTCCCGTGAGCCAGGTAAGTTTTTATGAGGCAGACGCTTACGCACATTGGGCCGGCCGCCGGCTGCCCGCGGAGTTTGAGTGGGAGACCGCGGCGGAGGGCCAGCCGGTCGAGGGAAATCTGCTCGATTACGGGCGGCTGATGCCTTCCACAAATCCCATCCAAAACCAGAACGCCACGAAGTGGTATGGGGACTGTTGGGTGTGGACGAGCAGCGCCTACCTGGGCTATCCCGGCTTCAAGCCGCTGGAGGGCGCGCTGGGCGAGTACAACGGCAAATTCATGAGCGGGCAGATGGTTTTGCGCGGCGGATCGTGCGTAACGCCGGCGC
>JBEKSA010000003.1:0-242546 GCA_049517515.1 Occallatibacter sp. | reverse complement strand
GCCCGAACCCGGGAAACTCTCGAACAAGCCATTGCCGATGCCCTCAAAAGGATCACACCGGACAACGCCAGGGCGTGGTTCAGGCTCTGCAATGCAGTCTACAGCATTTCCTAAAATGCTCTAGAGGTACTGTAGGGCCGCGTGGTACCCCAACGGCAAAATCAAGCCCAACATCGTCATCGTGGATGGCAAAGAAGAGGCTCACCGTGAGGGCTCCTACTACCTGTACAACGATGGCCGGTGGCTTCCGGCTGGGGACGACGCTCTGGAGGCCGCAAAGCTCAAGGCGAAGCGGCTCAGCGAGTATGAGTACCATAGGACGCACGGTACACTCCCCGAACCTAAAGTAGACAGCAAGAAATCTAAAACGCCCCTACAAGAGGCCATCAACGCCTACCTTGCCGAAATTGGCCTTGCGATTCGAGCGAAGAACAAGCGCCCGGGTTCACGTACGCTGATGGCGAACACCCTCGAGCGGTTCAGTGGGTTCGCAAAGGACGTGAAGTACCTAAACGACATCACTCCCGAACATCTCACCGAGTACGCCGCTTACGTTATCGAAACCAGTCCGACACTCTCGCGTGAGACAGGCCGCAACCACTTCCTTCGGATGGTGCAGTTTCTGAAGAGTCGGGGTGTCGTGCTCACCAAGGTCAACGGTGACAAGGTGGAGAAGGTCGGCTGGAAGGACGCGCCGAAGACCGTCAGGAAGAAGCGTGTCATTACCAATACACCGGAAGAGTTGGAGAAGTTCTTCGGTGCGTGCGGCAGCTTCAAGCAGTGGGCAACATTCCAAACGTTATGCCGAGCTGGTCTGCGTGAAGCGGCGAGCGCGAAAGAGGGATGTAAACCACGAGAGCGCCATCCGTGGACTTCACTCGCGCGAAGGCGCCTCCCGACAGGCCAACCTTGAAGCGGTGCTGAGGAAAACCCGCCGTACGGAATATTGGGGGACGATGGAAACGTCGGCATCATTTGAATCCCGGTCCGCGCCATCGCCCTACCCAACAACATTCGTGCAGCTCAAATCGTGCAATCCGGGACCAGTTTGTTCATTCAAAAGTTGGCAAAAAGCCACGACTGAACTTAAAGCTAGGTTCGCGAGGAGCGGTCCTACTGCTGGCGCGGGATCTCCTCAGGAGATCCCGCTCAGGTTTTCTGTGCCGCTCCCGACCGAGATACTACACCAGACGAGCTACGCGAACGGACTGCGGCTGGCTTACTGTGTCTTGCCTTTTGCCTTGGCTGTTGCGTGCGTCGGAGTCTTCTTGTCGAGAAGAGTCATGGCATCGGCAGCGTTGAACGGGAACTGGCGCACCGATTGTTCGCCCGTAGTGCTCAGGACGACGTCTACACGGCGGTTTTGAGCCAAGACAATGACGGGCAGTTCATGTAGAGCCTTCTGGCGCTCCGCGGCGCTCAGGTCAGGATTCTGTTCGAGCATCTCTTTCACCTCGGCGGCGGTGAGCTCTTGCTCTTTACCGAGGCCGCGCGTTTCAATGCTGCCTTCGGGAACACCCTGTCCAATCAGGAACTGTTTTGTGCTAGCGACACGGCGTTCGGATAGCGCCTGGTTGTACTCGACTGATCCGCGCACGTCCGTATGTCCGCTCAGGATCAGGTGGGCATCCGGTTTGAACTCGCGGTACTTGTTGAAGTCAGCCGCGAGGGTGGTCAGAGTTTCTTGCTGGCTGGCCACCAGGCCGCCATTGGGATTTTCGGTTTTGGGTCGGTTGGTAGGGAAAAAGATACTGTGAAGTGCCAGGCGATTCTCGAGTTTCCCCACCTCTTCGGAGGGTTCGATGGAGCCGGTCAGATGAACCGTGGCCGTGCGAACCTCGGAAGCGTCTGAACAATTGGTGGCCTTGAGGGTGTAAGTCAGCGTTTCGTCTATCGGCCCAAGATCTGTTTTTCGGGGAACAAGGTTCAAGGTACGGCTGCCCGAGGGGTCCACAGAACCCAGCGGATCCAGAGAAACCGAGGAGACGTTCGCGGTCGACCAATCCAGGGTTATCGTGGGCTGCTCAACCACTCTGTCGCCGATGCGCCGGTAGCGTGCCTCCGCTGGCGATGCCTTGAGTGTTGCCTGCATGGCAGAATTCACGTCAACCGAGACGGAAGAAGTGGCAGTCCCGCCGGGCCCGGAAGCAGTCAGGTTGTAGGTAGTGCTTCCGCACAACGGCACCGCCTTTTCGCCGGATGCGGAGACTTGGCCAATGCCGGAGATGTCTACAGTAGCGGCGTCGGTGGTCGTCCAGTTAAGCTGTGTTGTCTCGCCGGCATTGATCTGCCCTTTGCTGGCAGTGAGCTGCGCCGTGGGTTTGGCAACCGCAACAGCGGCACTCGCCACACCGGCCTTAAAGCGCGGCAAAGACTGAAGCTGCTCTCCGCGCGACCAGGGGACGGTTTTCCGGACGCCTTTCGGAATATCAATGACAACACGCTGGTTGGCGGGAACGTCGACGGTGCCAGACCAGACTTCTTTATCTCCCGAGAGAATAGTTAACAGGTTTTTGCCAGGCGGAACAATGAGTTCCTGCTTCATCATGAACTCATTATTGAACTCATCGCCGTGGCCGACAAAAAAGACCGGCGTCTTTCCATTGAGGAGCACAGCATCCCGATCGGCGCCTTCAATGGTCATACAGCCCCAGGGGCCGGAGACCATACCCGGGATAGGATCGAGAGTAACCTTAAGGACGTTGGTTTGTTTGGCAGTGATGTCGACCTTTTGGGTCGCCGGTTTGTAACCGTAGTTGTAGATGTCAATGGTGTGACTGCCGGGGCTGAGATTGAAAGCGCCGCGGCTTGCCTCGTGCATGGCCTGCCCGTCAACGAACACATAGGCCTGAGGAGGTACGGCTTGAACCTTGAGCTTACCGTCCTGTGCTAGAACTGGAGAAACCACGCACACCGCCGATAAAGCCGCAAAAACGGCAGCGTACACTAAACTTGCTCGAACTTGCATGATCTTTTCCTTTCAACAATCAATGCACTTGGAATACCCCTTTGGGTTTGGAAGATTCCCAAGTTTCACGACCGATGCGTCTTTCCGCATGTTGGGGGAACCGGACAACTACCTTGAACACCGGCTCTCAGCGAGCACATGGCGCTGTGTGAAAAACGAATTGAATCAGCGCCCTTCGTACGACTGTTATTGGGTCCTTGTCTGCGAACTTGGGGGATAAGACCTTTGCCGGTTTCAGCACTGGCATTGCGCTGCCGAAAGGCGGAAAGGATGCCGCCCCATTCGAGGCAGCGCTCCCATGATCATCAGCAGGGCACCCAGACTGCTGCCCTTTTGGTAGAACGCATCCGCGACAACTCCGGAAGGCACCTCATCGCCGGAGAACGCGCCGCTCATGGCGATCATCGGGATCGCAGGAAATCTGCGACGAACCACCGAAAGGAGCTCAAATCCAGACATGCCCGGCATGTTGAGATCGGAGAGGATAATATCCGGAATCTCTTTCTGAATTTCGATCAACGCGGAAAACCCGTCTTCGGTCGCTCGAACGGAGTAGCCAACCTCGGTAAGTACGAACGACAACGACTCTCGGATTGAAGGCTCATCGTCCACGATGAGAAGGCTCGCCTTCGTTTCAGGCATGCCCCACCTCCATCTTGCATCATGTCTGCTGCAGACACCGGGATAAGTATGCCGTTGAATTCGTCGCGGCGATGAGCAATTTTGAACACAAACTGGAGATTTCTAACGGGGGACTGTTTGGCGCGTTGACATCAAATCCCTGTTGCGCAGCGATCAGAAAGGAGCGTTCCAGCACGCGCCGGCCTGCCCGCGGTTTGCTTTGCGCAGGGGTTTGCCTTGATGCGGGAATCTCTGGGGCCGAGTGTGTGGCTGCAGGGCAGCGGGAGTATCGCTTACCCCCGGATGCCTTTGTGTTCGAGCAGCGCGCTACGGGTTTAGAGAATCGCTTCACGATATCGCAATCTAACGAAATGGGTGAACTGAGGGATCACCCATTGGCGTGCCTGAACACGGGAATTAAGCCTCCCTGGGCCGATGGTACTGCCGGGCGACTGTGCGCGAGACTCGGTGATCGCCAGCAATGATATTCAAAAGGCCATAGCTCTCCCGCATGGCCTTTTGCGATGCAGCATCAAGCGCTGGGAACTGCCTTCGGTCGGACCGGATTTCCCTATGTAAAGGCGGGGCCCCGTTAGAGATTGGCGTTGCGATTACGAGAAATGAGGCGCACAACCCAGGTGAGAAGCACCGCTCCAATCACGGCAATCACGATGCTGATGATCAGACCGTGCTGTCCGATTCCCCCGAATCCGAGAAAGCTGGACAAGAACCCGCCGATGAGCGCGCCGGCGAGGCCAACAACCATGTCCATGATGAAGCCAAAGCCAGACCCCTTCATCAGTTTTCCGGTGATCCAGCCGGCGAGTATGCCGATGATGATCCACGCAATAATTCCATGACCCATGTGATTTTTCTCCTTAATGGGCTTGGATACAAGCCCCCGATGGAACAGATTTGAGACCACACATACTAGCTCTACTCAGAGCTATTAACCAGAATTTCGTTTTTCACTCCTCATTCGTTCAGTTGCACTGCACGTGGGCCGGTCTCGATTGGCTCAACCCGGATCTGTATCATCTCGGGTTACCGGGCACACCAGCCATACCTCTGACGATTCAGCCAGCTAAAGGATCAAACCTCAGGCTCGGCTAAAACGTAACTGTGACGGCAATCGGAAACCCAGGGTACAAACGGTCATACAGATAGTACCCATCGCCGGTGTAGTCAAGATACACATCGTCGGTTTCGTACCAGTTCGGCCCCCAGGTCTCTGGCCACGGATCCATGAGCGTGACCCAGTATCCGTCATACTGGAAGCGCGGCATTCCGCCCACGAAGACCAGAGGAAGAGCGGAGATGCGGAAGAAGTGATCGCGGCCGAAGTATTGCCTGAAGCGGTTGTCGGGAATCCGGTATCCGTTATAGCCTCCGCGCTGGGTCCAGCTTTGATGCTCGTTTTGCCATGAACCGGCGCGAGACTGAGTAAATCCATTGCGCACCTGTCCTTGGTGCTGCGGAACGCCGCTGGGGTGGACTCCACCGTTCGTAGGACTGTTGGCTTGCACGCCACCGTGATAAGCGCCGCCATAGCTCTGTTGCGGTTTTGTCTGACTTTGCGCTGGCCTGGCAGCCTGCTGTTGATGCGTTTGCTGTGCCGGTTGCGCCTGTTGATGTTGCTGTGGTTGGTTCGATCTGTTCTGGCCATTACCCTGCTGATCGTGCTGGGCATTGGCAATGGCTGTGGCTCCGAAGAGCAAAAACAGAATCGTTGCGCCGATAACGCTGATTCGCTTCATTTGGTCGTGCTCCTTTTGAGCGTGTTTCGACGCTCAGTTATTCTGTTTCTGACTTCCCGCAGCCTTGCTGCGGGAAGCCTGAAGAAGGGCACAAAAGGGATGCGAGGCCGGAGCCTGTACCACATTTGGCAGTGCGATCGTCCAAGGCGCTGCGGATCCGGTTGAGGCCGCGCGTCGACCCTGTTACTTACCTGGTTTGGCTGGTTGGTTAGCGATGACCAGCTTAGAAATCTTGTTGTAGGTGGCGACAGGAACGATGTTCTTGGTCTTCAATTGCGTTTTGTTGGCGTAAGGACGCCCGGCGATGATCTTCTGGGCATATACGTCGCCGACGCCGGGAAGGGCCTCGAGTTGAGCTTTGGTGGCGGTGTTGAGGTCCACCAGCGCGGCGGGCGCCGCTTGAGCCGCGGGCTTCGGGGCGGGCTTGGTTTGCGCGACAACGGCCGGAAGAACTCCGAACAGGGCGCAGGCGGCCAGGGCTACGAGGGCCGATGTGATACGGGTTACTTTCATGCCTATCTCCTTGTGCGTTTTGACATCAAGTCTTGCAGGTTAAACAACCGTAGGTGCCGCGCCGATGCCGAATTCCTAGTCAAGGGAAATGACATCGGCACTCTTGATTTTTGAGGAGGCGCTTGGCAATTCTCAGCGCCTTAGCTCTTATTACCCCCAAACAAGCTGGTGGCCGCGCCGAGCAGGCTACCGAGCCCACCGGATTCGGCAGCCGCCGGTTGAGAAGCGTCCGCGCCCGTGCCGAGCACAGAGCCCAACATCCCTTGAAACTCTGACGGAACTTTGGACATGATGTATTGAGTAACAACTTGTTCCGCTTGCTGGGCCTGGTCTGGGCTCAGTCCTACCTTCTGTTGCAGTAAATCGGCAATCACGCTCATAATCGGTTCCTCATCCTTTGTGTGAATTCTTCGGTTAGGGTGCGGGGGAGGGCAATTGGTGTCCACCGCCCGCACGCGCTGCGGTGGATTGTCTGAGTTACGATGGTTTGTTTTCGCTTTCCCACAATACCTCTGCCGAGAGCTTGCAATCGGCTGAACGGTTCGCCAAAATGGCAGTTGCCCAGCTGGTTTTCCATGCGGTCAGTCACTCAATCCGCTTCCAGCGCCTTGGTCCGGAAGCACAAGCCGGCAACAATCCCGGCGATGCTCGGAATTAAGAGGAAGAGCCACACCTGCGCCAGCGCTTGGCCGCCCACCAGCAAAGCCGGTCCCAGGCTGCGCGCAGGGTTCACGCTGACCCCTGTAATGTGAATGCCGAAGATGTGAATCACCAGCAGCGTGATGCCAATCGCCAGTCCCGCAAACCCGGCAGGCGCGCTCTTTTGCGTCGACCCCAGGATCACAATGACGAAGATCAGTGTGGCGAAGAATTCAAACAGAATGGCGGATTCGATGTTGTACCCGCCTTGATAACCGGGTCCCCAACCATCCTGGCCCAGCCCGTTGGCTGCGATGCTGTATCCCGAGTTGCCCACAGCAATGGCCAATAGCACCAAGGCCGCGAGAATGGCGCCCACAAACTGACTAATCCAATAGCCGACCATGTCCTTCACGGACATTCGCCCGGCGACACAAACACCCAGGCTCACCGCCGGGTTGACGTGGCCGCCCGAAATGGGGCCGATTCCGTAAATCGCTGCGACCTGCGCCAGCCCGAAGGCAAACGCAATGCCCAGGATGCCCACCTTATCACCGGCGACCACGGCCGTTCCGCAGCCAAAGAGCACCAAAATAAAAGTGCCAACCAGTTCTGCTACGTATTTCTTCATGTTTCCTCCAGTTGTTTCATTTCGTCTTCGTTTCCAACTTCCCATAATCGTTCTGATGAAAAATACTGCCGCCAACACGTACTTCAAGGACGTGCCAGAGTGATCCCGAGGCCAGTGGTGAGGATGATGTCGTTGTCCAGAGTTCCCGCCGGTGGAAACGAGGTGTAACTGTCGCTGAAGGTGGTCACCCAGTTGAACATCTTGCCGAGCTTGGTGCTGAAGGTGGAATTGAGGGTGAACTGGAACTGACTCAAGGTGCTCAGGTCGGGGTAGATGTAGGCCTGCTCGGTAAGCAGGCTCCCGGCGCCCAACTTGCGCGTGTACTGCTCACCTATGTCGAGGGCGGGGAAGCTGTTGACGACGGCGGGTGTGAGGATCTCAGCCGGAGGGGGCGTGGCATTCGTGGTGTAAAAAGCTGCATAGTTTTCGTGGGTCCACACCAGCCCGACCATCACATCAAACGTCTGTTTGGGAGTTTTGCTGGCGTGCCATCCAAAGCCACCGCCTATGATGGAGCGCAGGTCCAGGTTCTGCAGGGCATTCGCTGAGAAATCGCCGGAGCCGAAGGCAAATAGTCTGGGGTTCAGGTTGTGGTCGTAGCGCAGTCCGCCGCCGGTGGCGTTGGCGCTGGTGGAGGGGACGGCGTGCGCGTTTTCGCTGTAAAGAGTATTGGCGTAGAGTGAGGTTTTGTCAGTGCGAGTTTGCCGTGCCGCAGTGAATCCGGCGCCGAAGGTGGCGGTATCCGAATTCCCGCGGGCCAGGGCGAGGCTTACATTCACGGCGCCGGCCCAGGCGTGTCCCCAGTTCGGATTCAAGGAGGCTTCATAGGCCTTCTGATCGGCAGGCGAACGCATAACCGTGACGGCAGCGGGGTCCAGCGTGGCTGGACCGGAAGGCGTAGTGACAATCAGGCCACTCGCGGAGCGCTCGACAGAGGTTACGCTCAGCGTTCCTTTTGGCGTGGTCAAGACCAGAGCTTGGCTCAAGGTGAGGCTGGCAACCTGGTCCCAGGCGAGGACGATGGGGTCCGCGTATGCGGCCTTGAAGGTCAGCTTGCCGGCTTCGAGCTTGATGGCTGTTCCGGTCAGCCGGTCACCATTCTTCATCACCACCGTGTCGGCGTGGAGAGCTGGGACGGCGAGGCACACAAGAAGCGCAGCTAAGTATGTAGCGATGGAACACAACCGAAAGCGCAGATTCATGACCAGAACTCCCTTGCTGGAAAACACATTTGGGGCAGACTCTGTCGCAGAACGGACGCCTTGGGGCTTTGTTTTCGGCTTCCCATAACCCCTCTATCGAAACTTCTCAGAAAGATGGGGTTTGTCGACTGCTTGCCGACAAGTTTCTATGCCACAGGTTGGGCGCAGTGGGCGCAGCGCTTGGCCGCGAGCGGAATCTCGCTCAAGCATTCAGGACAGGTTTTAATGGACGGCGGAGCCTCCGATTCGGGCTTCTTCAATCGGGCCATGAGATGGTTCAATGGCAACACGATGGCAAAGTAAACAACGGCAGCCACGATGAGGAAAGATACAGCGGCATTCAGAAAGTTACCGATCTTAATCTGCCCGCCGTTGACATCCAGGATCAGTTGGCTAAAGTCAGGCTTGCCGAAGATCGCGGCGATCAGTGGATTCAGTACATCGCCAACCAGCGACGCGACGATGGCATTGAAGGCCACGCCCAAAATGACGGCGACAGCCAGGTCTACAACGTTGCCACGCAGGATAAAATCTCGAAACCCTTTCAGCATGTCTTCCTCCAATGATTCGTTTCCGACTTCGCGTGATTCCTCTGCAAAGACTTACTACCCTGCCGGGAAGCTGTCCTCGATGATTGGAGAAGATGTTCTTTACTGTCAAAGGCTCCTGTACGCTCCACGACCGCCTGGGCTGGGCCGCCTGCAGCCCAGCCCAATCTCTTCACAAGTAACTCATAGTCAGAGAATCACTTGCTGCAGGGCTTGCCTCCATTTGCGTGGGCGCCTTTAGCCTTCGCCTGATCCTCAGTCATGTACGCGCCGGCTTTGGTCTTGCCGTAGTAAGTCGAGCCGGGGCAGTGATAGACGTTGGACGCGGTATTCAACCAGACCATACCCGGTCCGCCGCCAGGCGCAGCCGCGGTCGTGGTAGTTGCTGGTTTCGATGTAGGCGCCGGTGCAGCGGGCTTGGCCGCTGGGGCAGGAGTTGATGCGGCAGCAGGGGCCGGAGTTGTCTTCGCGGCCGGGGCTGGAGCGCCCTTCGCGGGTGTAGCGGTCTTTGCAGGAGTGGTCGTAGTCGCTTTGGCGGCTCCCCACCAGGTTTTGAGCCCCTTATGACCAGTGCAGGCACCCACCTTGACCGATCCCTTGAAGTACGTCCCATCATTGCAAAGGCCGGTTGTGCCGGCGGGTGAACCGGCAGGGGCCTGCGCCATGCAAAGTTGCGAAACAAAAAGCACAGCTATGAGGGGTAAAAGGCGAATCACTGACTTCATCGTTCCTCCTATCGACGCCGAACGAGTCCGGCCAACGAACGGCCCGAATGCTACTCCGCGACTCGGAAACATGTCCAGTCCTATATTGAAAGATTTTTTCAAGCATTGTTTTGTTCTAATTGTGCCGCCCTGCTGCGCCATTGCGGCGCCAACCTGCATCTCGTGTCAGCCGCGCGATTCTGTGCAGTTGTGATCCCAGTCACAACATAAAGAGCTTTTTTCGTCTTTTCCTCAGTCACTGGCCACGCGAGGAAGTTGACTGCTCAAGAGGGGTGCTCCCTGGCACAAAAAACGCAGATGACAGGAAAGCCCGGCTTCAATTTAGGTTTCTTCTGGCACTAGGGAGCTTTTGCGTGGGGTGTTCCACCGCAGATGATGGTGAATCGGTGGTTGCAGACGCGGCAAACGGCTGTGCTCGAAGGGTAGTTACTGCGTTAGCTTATTCACGAGATAGAAAAGCGCGCATAGAAAATAACCGAAGGATAAAATCAAGAATCCATCTACTGAGTATCACATAATATACTGACATTTCTAAAATTCTGCGCTATCGTGCTGGCATCGGATTTCCGGCGGGAGTACGGCGCGGCTACTACCCGCTGCCCCAACCGGCTCCCTTGGCCTTCGCCTCGAAAATTGCTCGCGAAGGCACGCAACTTAGCTGACAATTTTGGTTCCGTAAGATTGGTCCCGATTCACGACTTCCTCCTGGAGAAAAGCTTTCGGGACAGACACAAGTCTGAACCCTGCAGCTGTAGACAGGTCGAGCAATCCCGGGAGTGCATGTTTGCAATGTAACCACAATGCATCGATCCAGGCTTTTCCAAATTGGGACGTCACATTGAAAAGATTCGCTTTCTGTTAGAACCTTTCGGCATTCTTTTGCGTAAGCAGAAGATGATGGAGTTGTGGCAATGCGAGCTTCCCGATCGCGCTATGGGGGGAAGAAGGCAGCGGCTTCCAGCGCAATGCGCCCGTGGATGCATCGAGCGCATACAAATTGCTATCCCCGCTGCCCAAAAATACTATTACTCGCTAGTCATACAGCCATTCAGGACCCGTACCCAAGGCGGTTGACAATGAAAGCTAAGGTTTTGGTAACAATAATAGGGACTGTTGCTGCCATGCTCGTTGTGCTTTTTGTGTGCGCCGTGTGGCCAGTCGCAGACAAGTACCCAAGGAACGTCGCACAGACCAAGGCAGGTCCGATTGAATATACGCTTCTGGGGCAAGGTCCAGTAGTCCTGAGACTTACTGGCTCGATGGATGACTGCGAATCCTCCGGCGGAAATGAAGCCTTGTGGGCGGCAGGTTTTTCGATCCTCACACCCTCCCGGCCAGGCTATGGGCAAACTCCGTTATCGGTGGGAAGGTCCGCTCCGGAAGCTGCGGACGCGATGGCCGCTCTCATGGACAGATTGGGCATTTCGAACGCAGACGTGATTGCGGAATCCTCCGGAGGGCTAACAGCGATCTATCTGGCAGCCCGACATCCTGAGCGGGTTCGCAAATTGGTCCTAGAAGAGGCCGTCTCGAAATACATGAAGGATGTAGATCCAAAAGGCTTTGAAACCCGAAAGAACTTCTACGATTCGCAATATGGCTACATGAGACATATTTTGAAAATCCTTGCGAGGGTGGCGCCAAGATCCCTGGCGCGTGTCACGATGAGTATCTTCGGAACGCATGATCCGGATGAGGCTGTGAAACGGATGAGCAAGGCAGATATTGACGGGATATGCAGCTTCTACCTTCGGTGGCAAGCTTCCTGGGGTCAAGCGGCTTCCAACGATATGGAACATGCCGCGGAGGATGCAGTACTGAACTCGATTAAAGCGCCAACCCTGATTGTGCACAGTCGGGGTGACGCGGTGATCCCATTTGCGGTAGCGGAGTATTCCCATGCGAATATTGCTGGATCCGAGCTATGGGAGGCGCCAACCTGGAGTCACATGATAGCGGGCCCCGGAGCTGCTGTCGTTGACACGAAGGTCGTTGAGTTTCTTAAGAAGTAATAGCCGACGATAACCATGGACGCGGAACTATTGAGCGTCACATAATAGTTACAACGGAAACAGTTCCGCCTGCTCCCAAAAGGCGGAGACCAGGGTGGGGCGGCGGCGCATACGATGCAACGCCTGGCGTGCGTGCTCGCTCAACTGCCCCGAACGTCGCCGGACAGAAGTTGGGCAGCTCGTGCTGCTTCCAATAGGACCACAGGTACTCGACCGGATTCAGCTCCGGCGCGTAGGCCGGAAGGAACTCCAGCCATAGTCGGCCCCGTTGTTGCCGCACAAACTCCCACACCGCGCGGCTGTGGTGAGCGGGCAGGCCGTCCCAAACGATCAGCAGCCTGCTGGGAATGTGCCGCAGCGGATGGGCCAGGAAGAGGATAATCTGCGGCGAGCGGATCGCGCCGGGAAACAGCCGAAAGTAGAAGTTCCACCAGGTCACTCCCGCCATTGCCGAAAGCGTCTTCCAGTTGAAGTGATATTGCAGCACCGGGGTCTGTCCGCGCGGTGCCCAGGTGCGGTAGCAGTGGGGCCGCTCGCTTAGTCCGCTTTCATCGATGAAAACGATTGCCCGGCCTTCGTTTTGGGCTTTTTTTTAATCTCCGGCCAGCGCTTCTGCTTCCACTGCCGAATCTTGTCCTCATCCCGCTCCAGTGCTCGGCCCACCGGCCGCTGGCAACTCCAGCCCAACTGCCGCAGGATGCGCCAGGCGTGCCCGGCGGCATAACGAATCCCGCAT
This sequence comes from Occallatibacter sp., assembly GCA_049517515.1. Lineage (GTDB taxonomy): Bacteria > Acidobacteriota > Terriglobia > Terriglobales > Acidobacteriaceae > Telmatobacter. The sequence continues at coordinate 230,194 of JBEKSA010000003.1, read as the reverse complement.
TCCTGCTCGATCAGGTGGGCTACACGCGCCGAGGTCCACAGGCTAATGCCGTACCCCAGAGCCTCCGGCCCGCGCTTGAGGCCGCGCTCGATGCGCCGCATGTCCTCGGTACACAGACGCGGCTTGCGGCCCGCATGGCCCGCCTTCTTCAGTCCCTTGCGCCCTTTCGTGCGCAAGATCTCCGCCCACTCGCTGACCGACTGCCGGTGCGCACCCACTCGCCGCGCCACCTCCGACTGGCTCAGTCCCCGCTTGAGCAGATCGGCAGCCTGCAACCGCCTCCGCTCCAGAGCTTCAAAATCGCGCCGTACTCCCGCCAGAAATCCCATGCCAGCACGATAGCGCAGAATTTTAGAAATGTCAGTGTATTATGTGATCCTCAATAAGGCACCGCGTTCCAAAGGTGGCATTCGATTTGCCTTCCAATTTTCGTCGAGTTCAGAATTCCACCAATCTGCCAACTTACTTCTCAGTTCAGTCATTTGGCCCTTTCAGGTTACCGCAGACCTTGGAGTGTCTGAGCGAGGGCGCATCCAGCACTTTCGCGAACAGAGCCAGGCCCGCTAGCTTTTTTGAATATGCAAATCATCGCCAGTTCGAACTTCAAACTGGTCGACTCCGAAACGCGCTAGGAATCTGACAAGAAATTGAACACCATACTATTCGCTTTTCTCTGCGCACACAAATGCACCCATCCGCACACTACGCAGACCGCTCACGAAACACTGGTTCAAGGGTCCGGGCAGGCTTGAAGAATCGTGACGTATGCAGCAGCACCGGATGGAGTTTGAAGCTTCCTACAGAGGCTTCAGCCTTGTTGATCTTTTTTCTCCTCTTCCTTTTTGTCGATAAGGTTAGTTACCGCTTCTGTGCCTTCGAAGCCGACGACAGCGGCAATGCCTTCGGTGACTATTCCTGCATTTGGATCCAGTTTCTTGGCGCCTTCAACCGCGACCGCAGCTCCAGCCAATTCTTCGAGTATCCCCATGATTCTCTCCTTTGCAGTATCGAAACAACAGTTCCAGACAGAAATCTTCTCTTTCTGGGTCCGAGGCGCTTGAATTGTACCGCGTCTGAGGGGCTGTGCATAATCAATGCGGCAATTGCGGTGGAAAACCCCGATTACTTGCCGTCTTGGCCTGGGTAATCGAGAGCCTCCCTCGTTGATGTTTCCGACGCCGGTCCCACCTACTTTGTCCTCTGGGGTTCACATTACAGACTTTGCCGTCAGTCGATTATTCAGCTCGAATTGGCAACAGCGCGATCCTATGTAACATCGCCGCGAATCGTGCTTGCATCAGAGGGCCTCCCGCAAGCATTAGTCAGCAGTAGCCAGCATGCTATGCCAACTGCCGCCGGCCTTCACCCACCGCTGCCGCAAGTGAATACGATCCTTATCAATGGCGATAGGGGATCACTTGGAGGTCCGCAGCTCGCTCCCAGCGGACCCATTGAATTCGAAGGAGCTGGCATCCGGAAACAGGTGATTTACGAATGGACGTTGTGGGGCCCTTGTGGACCGGTGTTTTCCGTGCGTGTCACCTGTCAATTTGAAGTTGAAAGCAAGGACCTCCATTACCTTCGTTCTCTCCAAACGACGACGGCCTAGGCTATAGCCTAGGCCGTCGGGTGAACTGTGGGTATTCGGCTAGGGTTATCGCGCTGCCGCGAGTGCCCGAGCATTTTCACTCATGCTCCCAAGCCGCGATCGCTCGATAGCGCTACCGGTTAGACCGGCTCCCCTTGGGCGACAGAGCCGCCGCTCCATTGGAAGAATCGCCAGCCTGCAGATCGGGTCGAGGGAAACATCGCTACGTGAAGGGATGCGGTAGCGTCCCATGCGGTTCAATTCTCGCCGCAGGGGCAACCTTGGGGTCTGGAACGCGGTGCCCTAGGCCACAGTCACCTCGTGTGCTGTACCGTTGGAAGACTCTCTCTGCATCTTTTGGATCGGCCTCCTTCCCCGTACGCAATGAATCTACCCCTGAATTCACGCTGCGTCAACAGTTCCCCTTGCTGGAGGTCGTCACTTGAGTTACAGTAACCGAAAACATGCTCGCAAATCGGGCACAAACCGAACCACGCAGGTCGAAATCTCCAACCTACTTCGGCTCAGTTTTTCGGGGCGGGTCAATTATGAGAGAACTCCAGCTTCAACTGGTAGAGTTTTCCGGGGGCAGGTCAATAGAGCACTCGGCCGGCAAGATTTTGGGGCAAAATTCGCGAAATTCCCTGTATTCTTCCCTGTTAGCAGGGAGTTCGGCCCCAGAGAACGGTTCGCTAGAGACTCCATTCACCGCCATGTAGTCAGGGCAGTCTGGCTCTGCTTAGCTTATATAGAGGAAAACCCCGCCGATTGGGCTATTTCGCCCAGCTTCTTCCACCTGAGATTTCCAGTTGCTGCCGGAATCCGGCGCGAGAACAGACGTTTTCTCTGGTCGGTGCATCGGAGGTCCGGTTCTTACTGCGGCTCTACAGCGAGTTCTCGGGTAGAGGCTTCCTGCCTGGTGGTGTTCGGCCCGGTCATGGAGATTCCTGGGACTCGTTCTCAACCTGTTGAGCAGATGATCGACGAGAGAAATGAGGATTACCCAACTTTTGAGACTGAAAAAGTCATCCGATTACAGCTTCGTTATTCACTTGAAGGCGTGGCGCCAACGGTTGCGCCTAACGGTCCCTTTGGGATTTCGACACTGACTTGCTTGCCGTTGCGAAGGATTACCAACGTCCTTGAATGATCCGGGCCCGATGTAAACCGGCTCCACAATTCCTTCATCGAACTGATCCCGTCATTCTCCAGAAGGACATCTCCGACATGCAACTGAGCTTTCATGGCAATGCCGTTGTCATCGATCCATGATAAGGCGATGACCGATTTCTTCGGGCCCGACCGGAGAAATGTGCGTGAAGCGTCAGCGAGAATGCAATCGGCTTTCGACAAGTCACCGTTTCCCTTGCCGATATCGCATGGCTTCTCCGGCGTCCGGCGAAGAATCAAAACGCCAAAGCGGTCAAAGAAATCCCTTTGTGTTTCATTTCCCGCACTATCCTCAGTGATTTTTACGCGGGCGAACCCCGAGGTTATCTCAACCGGCTTGCCGGCTTGATCGAAACCGGCCATTTCTATGATTTTCTCGCTGGCATCGCGAACGTAGGTCAACACCGCAGCACCCAGAGTGTTTTTCGATGCCATCGGGCGGTCATTCACATCGAAACAGGCCCGTTTGAGCATTTGGCCTTTGGCATCCAGATCGTCGCGCATGATCGCGCACCCGTCTTTCGCAAGAATCGGTTCCCCGTCTGGGCCGAAATAACTCGTAACGAGTTGCTTGTCTTGATCGCTCCGATCGTAGCGCACGGTGGCAAATGTGTCCCCCTTCGCAGCCAGGCGCTTGCCCTGCGCATTGTAGTAGGACTCTTCTAACAGCTCTCCGTGTACATCGTATCGATCAATGGTCGTGTTCCCCGATACATCGACCTTGGTGACCTGGGTCCTATGTCCGGCCGCATCGTACTCTATCACCCCCAGGTGGGGTAAGGTTCCGGGTCCGTTTGCCGGGCCACTGACGCCGAAGTATTCCATTCTGGTCATCTGGCGCTTTTCGTTGTATGCGTATTCGCTCCGGGCGAGACCGTTTTTATCGGCCATGAGCTTGCCGTCCTTGCCATGGTTGGTATCCTCGGTTTCGAGACCACGGTCGTCATACACGCCCTCAACGCAGGAAACGCCATCGGCATTGACTGCCGGAGTACGATCGGCGTTTAGATAACAGTTTCTCAAAGGATCGGCGAATTTGTCGTAGGTGACGTCGCTGATCTCATAGGGGAAAATGGCCGTTGATGTTACGGTGTACCGGGTTTCTGTTATGTTTCCCCACCGGTCGAAACTTACCTGAGACTGGGAGTACCCAAGAGTTTTGGGAGGATTGCCTGCAACGTCGTAATAGTTCCATCTGTCCCTTCGGCCACTTGCGTCGTAGTGGATCTTTACCAGTTGATATCCGTCTTTGAGGTTGACAGGCTTGGAATCGATCCCGAAATAGGATTCTTCCAGTATTTGACCGTTATCGGCATTGGTCCGCCGCAAGGTGTAGACCCCGGAGCTGTCGTTAGCGGGTTGCCCCTTGTCATCGAACATGCTGATTTCAGATATATTGCTATTCGCATCGTATGCCAGGCGAAGGTCGTATGCTCCGCGATCGCCTTTCGCAGGTTTTCCGGCACTATCGAAGAAAGTTTCGCGCGTGAGCCGGTCCTGGGCATCATACTCGAAGGCAACCCGTTGATAACTCGGATCCCCCTGCTTGTCCATCGGGTTGCCGTAGACATCAAAATAGGTCTGCTCTATGACGTTTCCGCGGTCATCGAACTTGGCACGGACAATATGCGCGCCGTCTGCCTGGCTGACGATCGGAGAACCGTCCACGTCGAAAAATGCCCTTTCTGTCGTGTTTCCCCATTGGTCGTATTTGAGGCGAACAAAGGAATACCCAGTGCTGGTAAGCAAAGTGGGACGGCCCATGGCGTCGGAAGCTTTGTAAAGAACAGGATTGTCGTCGTTGTCGTATTCAATCTCCTCGGTAGCGTTGCCGGACGAGTCGTTCATCGGGTGCCCGTTCACATCGAGCGACGTCTCGCTGATTTCCCGGCCTTGACCGTCATATACATACTCCGTGCCGTAGGCGTTATTTGGCCCTGGAACCGGGTGGGCATCCCATGACAGGTAGCGCAGAATCTCGTGACCGTTGGTGCCATGTTCAATCTGGATGATTTCCGCTTCGCTTCCAGCTCGTTGCGGCTTGGGCAGTCCGTCGGGTCCGAAATAAGTGGCATTCATCGTCTGCTGCGAGTTGCCTTGCGCCTGCGACGGAAGATACACGAAGCCCCAGACCATGCGGTGATTCTGGTCCCAGGCGGTTTCGTATACCGTTTTTCCGTTCTTGTCCTTGTCATATTGAAACTCCATACGGCAAAACCTGCTGCTGGGGTCCTGGTCGCCAGAGGGACGGTCAGAATTAAGAAGAGTCGAAAGGCCATTTTGCATGGTAGGTTTACCGTTTCTATCGACTGCTTCCAGGCTAAGGATCTCGCCGCTAAATCCCTTGCGAGTCACTTCGAATGAGATTCTGCGGTGATGCACCGTTTGGATATTGATCTTCCCGTACGGCACGATGGTTCCAAGTTGATTCGAAAATGTCCGGTAATAGGCGCTGGTTGGGTGGATATAGGCCAGCCAGTAGTACACGGAGTATGCCACTCCTGCCAAAGCCAATATTGCGGTACCCGCCGCAACGGCCGCACGCCTGCGCGCGCGCGCCAAGGCGTGCCGCAGCTCCTGCTGCTTACGCTCTTCCTCCTCGCGTGCGACGCGGGCGGCGCGGAATTCCCGGCTCTTTTTCACCACGCCGGTCAGCAGGTCGTGCGACAGCTCGACATGGCGCGTTCCCAGGCGATCTTCGAAGCGTAGCAACCGCCGATCCACCAGAGTTTCCAGGTCGAGCGGACTGACACCTTCGGCAAGGGCTTCTGAAAGAGGAAGCGTGCCGCGGAATCCCGACGCAGTGAGTAGGCGATCTTCCACGAACAAGCGCACGGGTTCCGCCAGGCCCTCGAAGCTCCGCTCATACATGGCCTCCAGAATCTCGCCTCGTTCTTTGGCAACCAACTCGCTGGTAATCGTCTCGTGGCCTAACTCGACCATGCGCCGGAACAGCTCATGGCACATCACGCTCAGATAAGCGGGTTCTATCTCGGCTTGCGCGACGGCGCTTTGTGTGGCGCCAGTTTCCCCGGCCAATGCCGCGACGATGTCCTGGGCTACCGCTTCACTCACCCAAGGCTTGCCGGAGTTGACGATCACTTCGAGAGCGCGCGCTCCATCGAGGGGAAGCAGCCCCATTCGGTTGCGCATGATGGCCGGCAGAATCGGACGCAGTTGATCGAGCCGGGAGACAAAGTCCTCGCGCAGGGAAAGCACGATCTTGTACGTTGGGGCGCCAGCGTCGACTGCGACCCGCTCAGTGGACTGCGTTACCCGCTGCTCGACGACGAGGGGAACGCGATTCTCGGCAAGGTCCGCCAGTTGCCCGAGAAAGTCCGATGCTTGTCTTTGGTCCTTCCCGATGGTGAACGCCTCTTCAAACTGATCGAAGACCAGGAGTGGCGTGACGCGATCGTTTCGCGGACCCCAAAAATCGGTGTCGTGAAAGAATTCCCAGAGCGTCGGCGTGAAACCTTCGCTGCTGCGGCTTTCAACGTCGAATCCGCCTTTCTGAGCGGTGGCGAGGGTGATCGCCTTTACCTGTTCCACGGGGTCCACATCGGGATCGGCAAAGTTGAGCCTCAGCAACACCGGAAAATACATGCCGGAACGCAGACGAGGAAAGACCCCGGCGTGCAGCAAGGACGACTTACCCGAGCCGGATCGGCCGAACAGTACGGTCAGTGTTTCTCTCTGGATAAGGCGCAGGATTTCCTCGATCTCCAATTCCCTGCCGAAGAACAGCTCATGTTGCTGTTCCGTATAAGGTGCCAGCCCCGGCCACGGATTCTGGGGCGCGACCGGCATCGCGGTGACATCGGTGCTCATTTTGCCCTCCGGTATTTGCGAATTCCGCGACTCAGAAGATCGATGAATTCCGGGGGCAACCGCCCGTCACGAAGCCGTGTCCAGTGCAGGTCTCGATAGGGCGAATCGACAAAGCGCGCGCCTGACGGCGTATCGTCAATCACGATTGGCTGGAGAAAGGCGTCCTCTTTGTGCCTTTCCAAAGCGGCATCTTCGGCCCATTTCCATTCCTTCAGAACGTAGCCTCCCAGGGCCCTTGGGGGCTGATCCAGAGATCGAGAGATGATGGCGAGGAAATACGCGGCGCGCCGAATATTCTCACGGATGCTCTGCTCGAACTCTTCTCCCGGCTGAAGAGCCCGCTCATCCATCCATGTGTCGATGTTGGCGGCCTCGAGCTGCGCCCGAATTTCCCTCACCCGCGCGCGATCCTCGCTGGCATAACTGAGAAACACTGCGCCAGACTTGAAGTCTGTCTGTAACTCCTGCGCCGGGCGCTGAGCCACGTCCCGATTGGCGCTGCGTTCGCGACACAGCGCATGCAATTTCGCGACGAATTCGACAGGCGATTCTGTTGTGATGACCTTGGCCCGGCGCCGCATCAGGAAATCGGCCAACCCTGCCTCGCAGTTTGGGCTCACATAGTAGATATTGATCGTCTCTTCATGCCTGCGGCCATTCAGAGCGTGGATAAAGAATCGCGCCAGCCAGTCAGGGAAGCTGCACCCAAGCAGGAGAACGGTCTTCTTTTGCAAATAGTCATAAAGATTGTCGGGTGAATACTGCTGATCCAGCAACGACCAACTGAATTCAATTAAATCGTCTTCGGTCTTGGCGAACGTGTCGCTTACCGCGCTGCTGGCGCCAAACAAGTGATACAACACAGTAGCCGAGGTGGGGCCGAAGTTGTTTGGCAGATCGATCCTGCTCTTGACCCCACGCGGCGTGAAGACGATGTTTTCAATTTCCTCACCGGGTCCGCGCGCGTCTTGCAGGGCTTTCTCGAAAAGATGGTCGATTGTGGTCGTGACATAAAGAGAAAAGCTCGATATTTCCGCCAATTTCCGCAGCACATCGGGAATCGGCCAGGGGCTGCGCCGCATCACATCGTCGATGTCGAACGCCAGGTCGCCGGAATTCAGTTTGAGGCTCAACAAATTAGCGACATCGTAGAGAGCATGATGAGCACGGTCGTCGGGGAAAGGCACTCCTGCCTGCTCCGCGAGCTTTCTTCCGCAAGCTGAATAAAGTGACTGTTCCTTGCCGTCCTCCTGCCAAGTCAGCAGCTCCGGGCCGATCACCGGAACCACGCAGCGCTCCAGGACGAGATTGGTGAGCTTATCCCATTCCCGCTCGGTCATGGGAAATGAACCTGATACTCCGGGCGATGGGACCGGGGCTCCAGCCATTTTCGTTCCTCCGTGTCACGAATCCTCGCAATACCTGAAAGGTACCACTGGGCGCGGGGATTCGTGAATTGCAAACTTCTGGCGGGACGCATGTTGAAATGACTGCGTCTTTCTATTGATCCGACGTTGTTACCGGCCATTAAGACGATCGTCAGGGCCGCGATCGCTACAAATTCTGCAGGTTGCTTGCGCCGTGATCTCACCCAAGAGGTTGCGGCTATGCCTGAATCAGGCGGAGAAGAACCCATTTTGAAGCACCTGATCTTACGTGTCGCCAGGCAAGAGTGAAGGGCAATCATTAACCATGCATCCTTATACTGAACGGGTCGAGATACCCGAACAGGAGAGCAAATGGCCCTGCACAACACCCGAAAACTGAATGCCAAACCGACGAGCGCTATTGAGTCGGACGTTCTGGATAGCGATGCCCAGACCTATGTATTCCCGGAAGTCTCGCGCGAGCCCGAAACCGTCTGCCGGACCATCCACGACCAGCTCGTCCTCGACGGGAACTCCCAGCACAATCTGGCGACTTTCTGCACCACCTGGATCGAGCCCGAAGTGAAGCAACTCATGGACGAGTCTGCCGACAAGAACATGATCGACAAGGACGAATACCCGCAGACCGCGGCCATCGAAGAGCGCTGCGTGCACATGCTGGCCAATCTTTGGAACTCGCCCGAGGCAGCGAGCACCATGGGCTGTTCCACGACAGGCTCGAGCGAAGCAGCAATGCTTGGGGGGTTGGCGCTGAAATGGAACTGGCGCAAACGGCGACGCGCCCAGGGCAAACCCACCGATTCGCCCAACCTGGTGATGGGCCCGGTTCAGGTGTGCTGGCACAAGTTCTGCCGCTACTTCGATGTAGAGATTCGCGAGGTCCCGATGGAAGGCGACCGCCTGCTGCTGACGCCGGAGGAAGTGCTGAAGCGCTGCGATGAAAACACCATTGGCGTGGTTGTGACCCTGGGGGTGACCTTCACAATGCAATTCGAGCCGGTCGACGAGATCAGCAATGCCCTCGACAACCTTCAGGCAGAGACGGGGCTCGACATCCCCATCCACGTGGACGGCGCGAGCGGCGCATTCCTTGCGCCATTTCTCCAGCCTGCCTTGCTCTGGGATTTTCGTCTTCCGCGCGTCAAATCCATCAATGCCTCCGGTCACAAGTTCGGTCTTGCGCCACTGGGCGTCGGCTGGGCGCTGTGGCGCGAGAAGCACGATCTACCTGAAGAACTGATCTTCGAAGTCAACTATCTGGGCGGAAACATGCCTACCTTTGCGCTCACCTTTTCGCGGCCGGGCGGTGAAATCATCTGCCAGTACTACAATTTCCTGCGCCTTGGGAAGGAGGGTTATGGCAAGATTCAGGCGGAGTGCGCTGCGATTGGAAGGTATCTCGCCGGCAAGATCGCTGAACTCGGCCCATTCGAGATCGTCTATGACGGAATCGGCGGCATCCCGGGACTTTGCTGGAAGCTGAAGGACGGCGCATTTTCTCCGTTCACGCTCTATGACGTGGCGGACCGGCTGCGCGAGCGCGGCTGGCTGGTTCCTGCCTATTCCATGCCCCCCAACCGCGAGGACCTCGTCATCCAACGCATCCTTATCCGTCACGGCTTTACGCGCAAAATGGCTGAGGAGCTTCTTGTCGAGATGACCCGCACCATCGAGCATCTGCAGCATCCGCTGCACCGGCCGCGGCGGTTGGACGCGGGAGTTGGCTCGCACAACCATTCCGGCAGGTAATCAAGGCATTGCAGGCGCCGTTTGGGGATTTCGCTGACATTCCCGTGATCGGCCCTGAATTCCTGGACCGATGGGAGTGCCGGTCTTCAGATCAGTCCGAACTTCTCACTCTTACTGCGAAGAGCGCGTGGTGGGCGAGAATGAACAGCGTGCGACGGTCGACGCCGCCGAAGACGATATCGAGCGGACGCTCGGGCACGTCGATCTGGCCGATCAGTTTCCCCGCTGGGTCGTAGACGAAGATTTGCCCGTTAGCAACAAACACATTGCCTTTGCGATCGACGGCGACGCTTTCACCGCCGCGCTCCGCAAAGGGCTGGAGAGCGCGCAGCGTTCCGTCGGCAGCGACTCGCGCGCTATAGGTGCGATCTTCCGATGAGCTGCTGACATAGACCCGCTCGCCGGGAAGCGCGCTGATGAAACCGTAGGTGTCGAGATTGTCGGAGAAACGCCAGCCGGTAGAGTCCGGAGGGCCTTGCTGGAAGACGCGTCCAGCGGGCAAGAAAACGCTGCCGTCGGGCGAGACGTACTCCTTCGCCTTGGGGCTCGACACGTCGTCGGCAAACATCTCGGCCAGCGTCTTGTAAGTGAAGGTGTTGAAGTCGAGTTGGCTTCGGAATTCGCCGTTGTTCCAGTAATTGACCGGGAGAAGCACTGTCGCTCCCGGATGCGGCGACGCGGGTTGCGGCGCGAGCACCGTGATCTGATCCTCCGGCGATCCAGGGTGGAAGGAATAGACGTTTCCCTCCGGGCCAGTGGAGGAGACCACCACGAGGTCACCGGCCTTGTCGAATGCGAGATTGACTGGATCGAGCGGATTGTCGCGCTCAATGGTCAACCCTTCAGCAGCCGACCAGCCGTAGATGCGCTGCTGATGACGGTCGACGAAATAGAGTTTGCCGGAAGCATCCACCGCGGCGCCGGAGATAGAGAAGAAGCCGTCTTCCAGTTTTTCGACTTTTGTGCCTGGCGCCAGCACGGCAGACGCATTGCCGGGCGCGGGCGTGGGCGGATTCTCCGGAATGTCGAGCACGGCGAATTCCCGCTCGCGGACTTCAAGATCGTGAGTCACGTCCTGGATGGCATTCTCGTAAGGAAATTTGCTGGCACGGAGAAATGTGCCGCATCCGTTGTCATCGCAGATGGGGTAGCCGCTCTCGGCATTAATATGCACGTTGCGGAAATGTATGTTCCCGGAGTGGTAGAGGCGAACCGCGGCAGGGAAGGGTGCGCGGGAACGTGTGACGCGATAGCCGTGATAATTGGCGACGGTGATGTTCCGCGACCAGTCGAATTCGAGCGACAGCGATTCCGGACTTTCGCCGGCCTCCTCTTCGGTCTGCGGCGCATTGATGTCCCAATTCTCGACGTGGTCGAAAATGATCTCGTTGCGAACGTGGTGTTCGTTGGAAAGCTCATAGACGTGACCCGGAGTTGTCGTGTCTGAGACATAGAATCCCGCCTGGGCAAAAGTGTCGGGAGTCCAGATGTCCGCGAAGGTGCCGCCGCCACCGTGGGTGACCCAGACGCTGGGATATTGACCGTCCCAACGCTTGCTGAGAATGGAATCGGCCGTGTGGTTATTGTTGTAGGGATTGAAGCCGGTTCCATGGCCGCCGAGAAAGCGCACATCGTCGATGAGCGAGCCTTCGCGCGACTGCCACAGTACCCCCACGGCGCGCTGATTGATGCCTCCGGTGTAAATTCCGAAACCGCTGATGATGTTCGAGCCGCCAGCGGGCGCTGCGATCACGGGCCTGGGCGCGCCCACACCCTGGAATCCCGGCGTGGAATCCTCGAGGTCGAACTGGGTCAGCGTCGGATGCAGCCCGATCAGAATCGTGCTGGGCTTCAAAGCGAGCGTGTCGCTGACGCGGTAATGGCCGCTGGGAAAATAGAGCACGCGGTGCGTGTTGATGGCGTTCTGGATTGCGGAGGTGTCGTCGACACTTCCATCTCCCACAACGCCGAGAGTGCGGACATTCACCCAGTCTGCAGTGGGCGGCAGCGCGGGGATGGCCGGCGGAAGCGGAGCGGTCAGGGCGGTCAGCGCGGCAGCATCGTAGCGCGTGCCGATGGCGCCAGTCATTCCTTCACCGGGCACGATGAGCCCGAAGTTGAAATTCGCAACCCGGTAGATCGCGCCCTTGCCGGGGACAGTCTTGCCGCTTTCACGGAAGAGGGCGAAGGTTGGCACATCCTTAAGAACCGCATTCTCGAAGCCGACTTCGGTGAGGGGGCTCTCCTCGTTGCTGATGATGACGGCGGCTTTCGAAACCTGTTCGAAGCGGCAATCTTTGACCCACAACTCGTCGGAATAGTGCGGATCGATGTCGATAGCAACCGGAACATTCCGGAACGTGTCGCGGATGAGCGTAAGACCCACCTCATGCTCACGCACCGCAGCGTCGCGCTGGCCCTCGAAGACCGAATCGATGAGGGTGAACTGCCAGGCTGGCGCGGTCTTGTCGGTGAGGATGCCGTAGCGCCCGCCATAGAAACGAAGATCCTCGGCCTCGTTTCCGACCTCGGTGAGAGCGGCCAGGCCCGAGCCGATATGGAAATCCATGTGGCTGAGATAGGCGTGCTGGGCGACATGGAAGCGGATGGCGATGGCCGCCGGGTTGCCGGCGCCGATCTCGAAATCGATGTTGCTCATTGCCGAATAGAACGTGTCTTCATCGGCGTCCGCAACATTGTCGTTCGGTGGCACGCTGCCTGGGGGCGGAAACGGGACGCGCTTGCCGGATCGGAGAATGGCGGCAGGACTCGCACCCGTGAAAATGACCATGTCGCCCACGCCTGTTTGAAAACCAGGCGTGTTGTCAGCCAGCAGCAAGACTGGGCGCATGTTGCCATAGCCGATGAGACGCACGCCCGGCCAGAGATAGACGGTGCGCGTGAGCCGGTAGCGGCCCGAGGGCACAAACACAATTCCCTCGCGAACGCCGCCTTCCGCCTTGTCAATGGCGGCCTGGATCGCCGCGGTGTCATCGCCGACGCCATCGCCGTGTACGCCGAATTCCTGCGCGGTGAGATAGACCGCTTTGGGATCGTCAAGCCGCGTGGTAAAGACGGATGAGGCTGAAGCGAACGAAGAGGCTACAAACAGCAACAAGGCACACAGCAGAGGCTTTTTCATAAGAATGTCCCATGCAAGGTTTCCTTGGCTCTGCACGGTGCTAGGCGTGCTCGGCGGCGTGGTATTCGCGGCGAATCTTTTCAAGGTTGACAGTGGGCTTGGGGTATTTCATGTGCAGCGATTCCAGCTGCTCGACGACGATGCGCGCAATGGCCAGATTGCGGAACCATTTGTGGTTGGATGGAATGATGAACCATGGCGCGTGCTCTGTGCTGCATCGGGAGAGAGCGTCTTCGTACCCGGCCACGTAGTCCTTCCAGAAGGCGCGCTCCCTGTAATCGGCTTCGCTGATCTTCCAGTGCTTGGTGGGGTCGTCGAGGCGCTCCTTAAAGCGCTTCAGTTGTTCTTCTTTTGAAATGTGCAGATAGAACTTGAGGATGTGGGTGTTGTGATCAACGAGGTTCTTCTCGAAGTCGTTGATCAGGTCGTAGCGGCGGGACCAGATTTCTTTAGACACGAGATTATGGACGCGGACGACAAGGACGTCTTCGTAGTGGGAACGGTTGAAAATGACGACTTCGCCGCAGGCGGGCGCGGAATTGTGCGCGCGCCACAGAAAGTCGTGAGCCGCCTCTCCCGCGGAGGGTTGTTTGAAAGGCGCGACACGGCAGCCCTGTGGGTTCATGGCGCCCAGAACGTGGTTGATCACGCCGTCTTTGCCGCCGGTGTCGACGGCCTGAAGGCAGATGAGGAGCGAATGCCGGTGCTCTGCGTAGAGCAGGTCCTGCAGCTGTCGTAGCTTTTCCTGATAGTGTTCGATTTCGTCGTCGGCGGCCTTGTGGCTCTTGCGGCCATCATCGAACGAAGGGTCGATTTTCTTGAGCTCGACCTTGCTTCCCGGTTCGACCTTGAATTTCTGGAGGTAATTCATTGTCAATCTCCGTTTCCACTGCGCTGCTTCTGATTCCTTGAAGCTGCTGTCTGAGGCGCAAGGCGGATTTTGCGTAAGGAGCGCCCACTAAAACGCGGCAGCCAGCTCGACCGCAACAGAAGAAATGCTAACAGGCCAGGAGGGAGGGCGGGGTTTTGCCTCCGGAAGGGATAATCCAGCAAGCCATAACACGCGCGCAAACAGAACTAGACTATAGTCAAGGGGCGGATGCTCACCGAGCTGGCGCCGCCGGTCAATCCGCATTCGCTGCGACGCGGACAGTCAGAACGCAAGCAAGAGGAGATGAATGATGGAAAAAACGTTGTCGCCAGACTTGTTGCGGAAGCTGGATGCTTACTGGAGAGCCTCAAACTATCTCTCCGTCGGCCAGATTTATCTTTACGACAATCCGCTGCTCAAGCGCCCGCTCGAGATCGAAGATATAAAGCACATGCTCCTGGGGCATTGGGGAACGACCCCGGGGCAGAACTTCATCTATACGCACTTGAACCGGGCGATCAAGAAATACGATCTCGACATGATTTATGTTTCCGGCCCCGGGCACGGGGGCCCAGCGGTGGTCAGCCATACCTACTTAGAGGGAACCTACAGCGAAATATATCCGAATATAAGTCAGGATGAAGAGGGGTTGCGGAAGTTATTCATCCAGTTTTCATTTCCTGGAGGCATTCCTAGCCACGCATCGCCGGAGACTCCGGGTTCGATCCACGAGGGTGGGGAGTTGGGCTATTCGCTCAGCCATTCCTTCGGAGCTGTTATGGATAACCCCGACTTGGTCGTGGCATGCGTGGTGGGCGACGGGGAAGCGGAGACTGGGCCGCTGGCCACTGCATGGCACTCGAACAAGTTTATCGATGCGGCGACCGACGGCGCTGTGCTGCCCATTCTGCATCTCAACGGCTACAAGATCTCGAATCCCACCGTCCTGGCGCGCATCACGCATGAGGAACTGGAGCAACTCCTGCGCGGCTGTGGTTGGACGCCTTATTTCGTGGAGGGGCACGAGCCGGATCTGATGCACGAGGCCATGGCGGCGACGCTTGACCGCGCGGTGGAAGAAATCAAGAGTATTCAGCGAGACGCCCGCGTCAACGGGAAGACAGCTCGTCCACGCTGGCCGATGATTGTTCTCAACTCTCCCAAGGGCTGGACGGGGCCAAAGGTCGTCGATGGTCTGCAGGTGGAAGGCACGTTCCGATCGCATCAGGTGCCGCTCTCCGATCCCAGGGCAAATCCGGAGCACCTGAAGCAATTGGAAGAATGGCTGAAGAGCTACCGGGCGGACGAACTGTTCGACGAAAAGGGCCGCCTGCGGCCCGAACTGGCCGAGCTTGCGCCTGCGGGGAACCGGCGCATGGGAGCAAATCCGCACGCCAACGGCGGCATTCTTCTGCGCGATTTGAGGATGCCCGATTTTCGGGACTACGCCGCAAGCGTGCCTGTGCCGGGAGCGCCAGGTATCGGGGACACGAGAGTGCTGGCGCCGTTTCTGCGCGATGTGATCAAGCTGAACGCGGAGCGGAGGAATTTCCGAATCTTTGGACCTGACGAGACCATCTCCAACGGCCTGACCGCCGTATTCGAAGTGACCAAACGGCAGTGGGATGCAGAGACAGTAGCCAACGACGAGTTTCTCGCTCCCCAGGGACGCGTGGTGGAGATGCTAAGCGAGCATCAATGCGAAGGCTGGCTGGAAGGTTACCTCCTCACCGGTCGGCACGGGTTGTTCAACTGCTATGAGGCTTTCATTCACATCGTCGATTCGATGTTCAACCAGCACGCCAAATGGTTGAAAGTCACAAATGGCCTGCCGTGGAGACAAAAGATCTCTTCGCTCAACTACCTACTGGCGTCGCACGTCTGGAGGCAGGACCACAACGGCTTCACGCACCAGGACCCGGGATTTATCGATCACGTAGTGAATAAGAAAGCCGAGGTTGTGCGCGTCTATCTTCCGCCTGACGCCAATTGCTTACTTTCTGTGATGGATCACTGCCTGCGCAGCCGCCAATATGTCAACGTAGTGGTTGCGGGCAAGCATCCCGCGCCGCAGTGGCTGACGATGGACGCAGCCATCAAGCACTGCACGGAAGGCATTAGCATCTGGCAATGGGCGAGCAACGACCAGGGCGACTCGCCCGACGCGGTGATGGCCTGTTGCGGCGACGTGCCGACGCTGGAGACGCTGGCCGCGGTGAGCATATTGCGCGAACATTTGCCGGAATTGAAACTGCGGGTGGTGAATGTCGTCGATCTGATGAAGCTGCAGCCGCAATCGGAGCATCCGCACGGTCTCAGCGACGCGGACTTCGACACGCTCTTCACCAAGGACAAGCCGGTCATCTTCGCCTTTCACGCCTATCCATGGCTGATTCATCGCCTCACCTACCGCCGCACCAACCATGACAACATTCACGTCCGCGGCTACAAGGAGGAGGGAACCATCACCACGCCGTTTGACATGACGGTGATGAACGAATTGGACCGCTTCCACCTTGCGATGGACACTATCGACCGGATTCCGCGTATTACGGAGAAGGGCGCGTTCCTGAAACAGACACTCAAAGACAAGCTGGTCGAGCACGGACAATACATCAGGAAGAACGGAATGGACCTGCCAGAGATTCGGAACTGGAAATGGAAGAGCAAATAGGATGAGCCGAAGCGCCGAGAGGCGCAGTGCCTGCCGCGAACGCTCCTGGTAGAAGCTAATTTGACGAGCTCGCTCTTCCGTTCGGAACCTGCTGAGCGGAACTGCGGCGGAGCTGCGGCCAGGAACGCGGGCTCACAAAATTGCGTGATCGCGCGGAGTGCCTGTCTCGCCGCCGGCGTGATAGTCTTTCGCCAGCGAGAATTCCTGAAACGGACCCCCATGAAAATCCAAACGATTCTTCTTGCGACATTCGGCGCCTTCAGCCTGGCTTCGGCAGTTTTAGGGGCACAACAAGCAGCGGACGAGAAGCAGCCTTCCTGCGGCGCGGCGGCGTGTCCGTTTCTGAATCCCGCGCTGGCGCCGGATGAGCGCGCGAAAGATCTCGTGAGCCGAATGACGCTGGACGAGAAGGTAAGCCAGATGCAGGACGTTGCACCAGCGATTCCGAGGCTGGGCATTCCCGCATACAACTGGTGGAACGAGGCGCTGCACGGCGTGGCGCGCAACGGATTCGCATCCAATTTTCCGCAATCGATCGGAATGGCGGCAACGTGGGATACGGCGCTGATGCGCCGGATTGCAGACGTGATCGCCGTCGAGGGGCGCGCCAAGTACAACGAGGCAATTCGCGAAGACGATCACAGCCGGTTCGCAGGACTTACATTCTGGTCGCCGAACATCAATATCGATCGCGATCCGCGCTGGGGACGGGGAATGGAAACCTTCGGCGAGGATCCGTTCCTGACCGCCAGCCTGGGAGTGGAGTTCGTCAAAGGACTACAGGGCGACAATGCGAAATATCTCGAGCTTGTATCGACGCCGAAACACTATGCGGTGCACAGCGGGCCTGAACCATTGCGGCACGGCTTTGACGTAGAGGTTTCGGATCACGATTTAGAGGACACGTATCTGCCGGCGTTCCGCGCAACGATCGTTGACGGACACGCCGACTCGATCATGTGCGCGTACAACGCGATCGACGGGGCGCCCGCGTGCGCGAATACGATGCTGCTGGAAAAGCACCTGCGCGACGACTGGGGCTTCAAGGGGTACACGGTTTCCGATTGCGATGCGGTCGGCGACATTGCGAGCGGGCATCACTTTGCGGCGAGCCCGGATGAGGCGGCTGCTTTGGCGGTGAAGGCGGGCACGGACCTGGATTGTGGCCGGACGTATGGTGCACTGATCAAAGCAGTGGATGAGCACTTCTTGACGGAGGCCGACATCGATACGGCCGTTGTCCGGCTGTTCACGGCCCGCATGCGGCTGGGGATGTTCGATCCTCCGGCGGCGGTACTGTTCAACGCGATTCCGTACTCCGAGGTGAATTCGGCGGCGCATCGCGAGCTTGCGTTGCAAGCGGCGCGCGAATCGATTGTGCTCCTGAAGAACGGCAACAGCATTCTCCCGTTGAAACCGATGATCCGGAAGATTGCGGTCGTTGGCCCAACCGCCGACCTGCTGGAGACCATTGAGGGCAACTACAACGGAACCGCGCCGGATCCCGTTTCGCCGCTTAATGGATTGAGGAAGGAATTCGGGAGCGAGAATGTAACTTACGCTCCCGGATCGATTCTTGCCGATGGGTTGCCGGCGCCGATTCCTTCGGCCTATTTGCGCACGGATGCTTCGCTGAAGACGGCCGGGCTGAAAGGCGAGTATTTCGACAATACGGATCTGAAAGGCACGCCGAAGATGGTGCGCGTGGACGCGAAGATCAACTTCGACTGGAATCGCGTAGCGCCCGCGGCGGATTTTGGGAGCAAGACATTTGCGGTGCGATGGACTGGCGAACTGCTGCCGCCCACGCCTGGAGATTATGTGCTGAGCGTGCGCGGGCCACGAGCATTCGTGCCGTTCTTCGCCGGCGGCAGTGCGACTGGAGCGCCACGGCCGGCCGGAGAGACGCCGAATCGCGTCAAGCTCTTCATCGACGGCAAGCTGGTGATGGACAGCCACAGCAACCCGGCCGAAGCGCGGGTTAGTTTTTCCGACTCGAATCCCCACGCGATTCGCGTGGAGTATGTGCATCTTCCCAACGATCGCAATGTCGACCTCGATTGGGTGCCGCCCGCCAACAGCTTGCTTGGCCAGGCGATCGATGCGGCGAAGAAGTCCGACGCGATTGTCGCGTTCGTGGGGCTTTCTCCGAACCTTGAGGGCGAGGAGATGAATGTTCACGTGGAGGGATTCGAGGGCGGAGACCGGACGCGGATCGAACTCCCTGCGGCGCAGCAGAAACTGCTTGAGGCGCTGGGCGAGACCCGCAAGCCGCTGATCGTTGTGCTGACTTCGGGCAGTGCGCTGGCGGTTCCGTGGGCTAAGGAGCATGCAGACGCTCTACTCGAGGCGTGGTACCCAGGCGAGAAGGGGGGCGATGCGATTGCGGAGACGTTGAGGGGGAAGAACAATCCCGCGGGACGCCTGCCTGTCACGTTCTACGCGTCGACCAGCGATTTACCCGCGTTTACCGACTACTCGATGAAGAACAGGACTTACCGCTATTACCAGGGCGAGGTTCTTTATCCGTTTGGATACGGCTTGAGCTATTCGCGGTTCAGCTATCGGACGCCGGAAGTGAGTTCGAAGGAGATCAACGCCGGCGCTTCGGTTGTTGTGACGGCCACCGTGCGCAACACAAGTACGCGCGATGGCGACGAAGTGGCTGAACTTTACGTAAAGCCTCGACAGACGGCTGTGTCGCCCAGCGTTGAACTTGAAGGGTTCAGGAGAGTTCATTTGCGGGCCGGCGAAATGAGGCGCGTCCAGTTCACGTTATCACCGCGGCAATTAAGCGAGGTGGATGAGAGAGGAAATCGGGCTGTGTTGCCGGGGGACTATGCAATTTACGTTTCGGGCGGCCAGCCGGAAGCCGGAACGCCGGCGGCGACTATCCATATTTCGGGGACGGTGGCGCTGCCGAGGTGAAACCGGGCGAGGAGACGGCTTGACTTCGAAGACGTTATTGGCCGAGAGCCTGAATTTGCGACGCGACAAAATCATGGACAAACATCAGGCTGGTGGGAGACGCCACGATTGCCGCGTTGGTTTGCCCTGCTGCATGAATAAGGAGCAAGGGGCGCGGGTCCCATTGGCCGCCGTGGGAGACGCGCTCATCCTCGGCGCTCCAGCCGGGAGTTGTGCGCCATATTCTGGTGCGCCAGGAGTGATCTCCCTGGATGATCAGGGTCGTTTCCGGCCAGCGCGGCTGCGTCTCAAGGACGTCGAGTATTTGCCCGAGGAAGCGATCGGAATAATCCAGCGAATCGAGATAGGATCCGCCCACGCCGTAGTTATGTGAGTGGCGATCCCAAAAACCAGGCGGATGGGGTACGGGCAGGTGCAGGTAGATGATGTCGGCCTGGCTGTTGGCAAGCGCGGTGAGGGCGTGCTGGCTCATGTCCTTCACGGTCGCCACGTGGCTTAGAGATTCCCAGTGGGCGACATCGGCTACAGCGACGCGAGGCGCAACGAGTTGTTCGGCCACGATGCGCAGGGGGAACCAGACGTCATCAGCGAAACTGGCATTGATTGACGGAGAGGCGCCGTCTTCAGTGTCGTCGTTGCTCCAATAGCACTCGGTGGCCGTGCCCGCAAAGATCGGGCAGTAAGGCAGGTACCAACCGACAATCGAAGTCGAGATACCGCGCTGCCTGGCCATGCCGAACAACGATGCGTCAGAGTCAAAAGGTTCCCAATTAGGATCGTCAGCGGTGCGAACGATGAGTTGGTTTTTCGCGGTAAAAGTAGAACCCGTTACAATGCGGCCCAGGAGCAAACTCGGCACAACCAAGTTGGTGTGGTAGCCAATTGGCGTCACGTTGTTGTACGTCGTGCTTTGCAAGCGCAGCCGATCAAAGTTTGGAAGATCGAGTGAGCGATCGCGAGCTTCAAATACCGGCTTATATGCCAACTCGTCGAAGACAATCCATACCAGGCGCGGTTTGGCGGCGGGCTGGGCGGGAATGGGGCCCGCAAATGCCTGAATGCCGGGACGCCAGAAGGCGGCGCTTACGAGTTGAACGGTCATGACGAATGCAAATACTACGGCGCCGGTGAGCACGGCGCCACCAAGGCGATAGAGTTTTGACGCGATATTGGGAGCGCGGAAAATCAGAAACGCGAGAATAGCGACCCACGCAAGAGCGACGATCGCAACGCCGGCGTACGGAACTCGAAACGGGAAAATTCTGAGATTACAGACGAGCAGGTAGATTGGAAGGAAGGCAAGGGCGAACCACCGGATTCGCGCCCAGACCTTCAAGCCGCGGAGGATCGCCAGCAAGCCCGCGAAAATCAGCCCCACAATCGCAAGATCGACAAGCTGCGCCAGAACCAGGCGGGTGAGCGGCCAGGGGACGTGCATGCGCTCATCTCCCAACGAGGAAGTCAGGTCAACGTAGCCGGGAAGAAGGAGAATGGCGGCGAAGCCCCAGGCCTGGGCGATTCGTTTCATCATGCCATGGCTCTCCCTTAGCGCCTGCAGTTCAGCGATGCCAGTTGTGCAGTCCTTGAGTCAAATTCTATCGAAAAGCAGGAGAACCCGCCCGTTGCCCAACTGAGCACGTTCAACGACGGCAAAGTGCGGCGCAAATGCATGCGTCAGATCGTCTTCGGTCAAATGACCGTAGAGATCGTCACGACCGCGCAGCCAGTCCTGAAACATGGGGTCGGAGGGCGGAACCCATTCCAGCAGCAGCCAGCGCCGTGTCAGGCCGGCGCAAAGACCAGCGATGTGCGCCAGCGGCAGCTGCTCGCGCAGGATCAGGTGATGAATGACCGCGAGCATAAGAACCAGGTCGAATCCGCCATTGAGGCGGTCGAGCAGAGAAAAGTGTTCGCGATTGCACCATCCTGCCGCGGGCGTGGGACGGGCGATGTTTGCGACCAGAACCGTGATGGGCTTGTTCTGCGTTGCCGCAGTTCGCCACAGCTCCTCAAGAGCGGTGGAGTCGCTGTCGAGGGCGACGACCTTGGCCCCGGCGTCAGCAGCCAGCAGCGAATAGGTCCCCGTATTAGCGCCGATATCAAGAACGTGTTCGGGTCGACATCGCGCGAATACGCTCTTGACGAATTGCTGCTTTTCTTCAACATCGGCGGGCTGATAGTGCCGGGCGGATTGTTCGTATCGGCTCCATTGGCTGTGGCCCCGCTGGCCGGCTGCACGGCCAATCTGCCTGCCGAGTCGCGCAATGCGCTTTTTCAGGAGGTGTGTCGCGAGTGATGGGTCCTTCGTTGATGATGTCTGCCTGGAGCCGGCACGCCTTGGGGCCGGCCGCTCGAAAAGTGTGGCCAAGGTAACTACATCGAGCAGATCGGGGTTCAGCCGGCGCCAGCGCGGCAGGGCATCGTAGATTTGGCGCGGCTCATAGCCGTCGCGCTCAAAGAGAGTTGCGCGGAGCGGCCAGTTCAAATGCCGGGCGGCTATAAGCGGCAGAAGGAATGTGCGCACGAATTGGCCGTAGGCCAGCCAAACAGTCGAGTGCGGATCGCGGCGCTCGAAGGATAGAACATCCACGAGGATGGGGCGCGGACCTGCGAAGAGTATGTTGAGCGGCGTCGCATCCTTCAGGGTCCACCCGGCGTCGATAGCCTGGCTGGCGACACGCAGCGTGAGTTCGGCGGCGGCGCGCCACTGAGCGGTGGTCCACTCCCATGGATAGCTGATGGGATCGAGGCGTGGATGTTCGAGCCACAACTCGCCGGATGCAATCGACGGATGGGAACCGGGTTCGGCAATCCGGCTGGGAATCAGGTCAGCGCTTTGCTCGAGAGACCTCCGCAACGGAGACGCAAGGAACGCTCGCGTTTCTTCCGCCGCAGAGGGGCGAATCCGCCGCAAGGCGCAGCCAGCGGTAAGCCGGAGTTCTCCCGCTGGATCGCGGAAGGTCAATTCCAATTCTTTGTCTCGGGAGGGGATACCCGAATCCTGGCGAGAAAAGTCCGGCGTCCCATTCACGGATTTGGCGAGTCCTCGCCATCCGTGGCAACGGAACGCTCTACCGGTTCTGAACTGGGAACCTCGTCTGAGTGGAAGAGCGAAAAGATCTTCCGCCGCAGGTACCATCCGGTGGCCACCAGCGCGGATCCAGCGGCCTGAACGGCCAAGAGGCCAGTGCCTGGATCGGCGTAGGCGTAGGCAGGTCGCTCAAACACTAAAGCGGCGCCCACAAGAATCAAGACAACCGGAAAAATGTGCAGCAGTTTCGTGTGGCTCACGGGCAACTCCAGAATCTGATGGAAGCTTCGGCCGGAGACCAAACGAGCTGGGATCCGGCACTGAACTCAAACAACCATCTAAAAATGGGTAGACGGCAATCATGCCGTCGGAGTTTACAGAATCGCCTGAATTGTACCCCGAAAGAAATGTAACTTTCGGATCAAGGTATCTTTGAAAGAAATACAACTTTCGAATCAGGACAACTTCAAGTTCCCGCGCCCATAATGATTCCCCTTTCGTTCAGGTCACATACAAATTCCGCGCGACCTCGTCGGCAGGGCCTTTCCCCGCGATCTGATTACCTGGCAATGATTGCCCCGAATACACGCAGCGAATCGGCACAACCACCCAAACTAGTTTGATGCAGGAACCCAAATTTGGGTTGCCTTCGGCCGACAGCTAAACTTGCGCGGCTGGAGCGGAATCCCCCTTGGACTTGGGCACTTCCTTGCGCCCCGGGGCGAGGATGGCGTGGAGAATGGTGCCCTCCATGCGCGGCATGAATTCGACCACGCCAGCGCCGCCGATGTCCTGGATCAGGCGGTTAATGATCTTGTAGCCGAGGTCGCGATGGGCCATTTGGCGACCGCGGAAGCGAAGACTTGCTTTGACCTTGTCGCCGTCTGTGAGGAAGCGGACGGCCTGATTCTTCTTGGTCTGGTAGTCATGCTCGTCGACGGTGACGGAGAACTTGACTTCCTTGACGGTGATGACCTTCTGGCGCTTGCGCGCGGCGCGCTCGCTTTTTTCCTTCTCGTAGAGAAAACGACCGTAGTCCTGGATTCGGCAAACGGGTGGGACGGCATTGGGCGAAACTTCGACCAGGTCGAGGCCACGTTCGCGGGCGATGCGGAGGGCCTCGAAGGGCTGGAGGATGCCAAGCTGTTCGCCGTTTTCGTCGATGACGCGGACTTCGCGCGCACGAATTCTGTCATTGATGCGGATGAAGGACTTGGCAGAGCGTTTATCGAATGCGATGGTACTCCTCCGAAAGCGTGCCGAGCGGGCCGGGGCAGGGCGCCCCATGGGCCGCCGCGAAGCGAACGCAAACTGAGTATAGCATTGGCTTGGCTCCTCTGATGAAAGAGGTTAGTGGGCTTGAAGGGCCGTCAGCTGGCCATCGAAACCAAGAGCAGTGATGCGGACCTGAAGGAGTTGATTCGATGGGAACTGGCCGCCGAGGTTGATGGGAAGGAAGTTCTCAGACAGGGCGGCGGTGAAGCCGCGGGAGGCGCGCGAGTGGGGTGAATGCAGCGTGATGGCGGCAAGCTCGCGGCCGATGAAGCGGCTGCGGTGGACGCGCATCTTCTCGGCGGCGAGGGCGCGGAGCGCGGCCATGCGTTCTTCAACGGTGGCTGGCGGTACGGGCGATGCGGCATGAAGCGCCCAGCCGGGTGTGCCCGGCCGCGGCGAAAAGGGAAACAAGTGAAGATAGCCGAAAGGCAGCGTGCGCACGAAGGAGAGCGTCTCCTCAAACTCGCGATCGGTCTCGCCGGGGAAGCCGGCCATGACATCTGCGCCGAGGGTGAGATCGGGGCCGGCAGCACCGAGGAGCGCGGAGACTTTGTCCGCGTAGTGCCAGGGCCGGTAACGGCGGTGCATGCGGCGCAGCACTGCGTCGGAGCCAGACTGCAGGGGAAGGTGGGCGTGGCGAGCGAGACGGCCACCCGATTGGCACCCCGCCTGGTGCTGGCCTCCGAATTCGCGCAGCAGCCCGATCAGCTCGTCATTCCAGTCCATGGGCTCAATCGAACTGAGGCGCAGGCGGGGCAGAGCGGTTCGTGTGAGGATGGCGCGGATCAAGTCTGACAGCGACTCTCGTCTGGGGCCTGCAAGCGACTCTCGTCCGAGGCCAGAAGAACAATCGCGGCCCCACTGGCCGAGGTTGATTCCCGAAAGCACCAGTTCGTTGCCGCCAGAGGCGACGAATTCATCAACCCGGCGAAGGACCACTGCGTGGGGCAGACTTTTGGACGGACCACGAGTAAGAGGAATGACGCAAAAAGTGCAGCGATTGCCGCATCCTTCCTGAATTTTCAGGTTGGGACGAGTCTGCACGCTTGGCCCGAGCTGTGCTTCCTCGAGAAAGGAGTGGGCGAAGCGGTCGTCAGCCCAGATGGGGGCAGTTTGCGGCGCGCTCGCAGAGAGGAGCGAGGATACGGGGACAAGGGAGCGCAGGAGGGTTGAGGGTTCGCTTGCGCCTTGCGCCAAATGGAAGACAATCTCCGGCGCAAAGGCCTTATGGCTGTTGCCGACAACGGCGGCCACGCCGGGCATGGCCGCGAGTTCCTCGGGCGCGCGCTGCGCGTAGCAGCCGGTTACGACGATTTTGGCCGCGGGGTTGCTGCGATGCGTGCGGCGGATAAAGGCGCGAGCCGCGCGATCGGCTTCGGCGGTCACGCTGCAGGTATTCACCACCACCACGTCTGCGGCGAAGGGTTGGCGTTCGGCGAATGCACGCAGGTGGCCGGCGATGGCCTCGCCGTCGGCGCGCGCCGCGCGGCAGCCGAAGTGCTCGATGTGAAAGCCAGGCATCTGACTCAGTTTAGAGCTTGGTGGCCTGCGGGATGCCGTTTGCGTCTCTCGGGCCCGAGCGTGGCTTGCGGCTCAGTAAAGCGATTCTCCGGTATACTGGAAGAGAACAATCATTCAGCGCACTCGTTTGATCCTATGTTGTACTCCTCGACTGCCTATGTTCCGGTTTCTGTCCGGCCTGCCGTGCGGGGCCGGACGTGGCGTCTTGCCGGATACGTTTACTTCACTTTTATCTGCTATGTTTCCATAGGCTTGCCGCTGGCGGTTCTGCCGCCGTTCGTGCATCTGCGCATGGGCTACAGCGCGGTGCTGGCGGGGCTGGCCATCAGCATCCAGTACATTGCCACGCTGCTCAGCCGTCCCTGGGCGGGGCGCATCTCCGATCACATGGGAGCCAAGGTCTCGGTGCTGTGGGGCATGGCCGGGTGCACGGCGAGCGGCGCGCTGCTGGTGGGCGCGGCGGCGTTGCACGAGGTGCATTGGCTCAGCTTTACGGTGCTGATCCTGAGCCGGCTGGCGCTGGGAGTGGGCGAGAGCCTGGGCTCGACCGGGGCAACGCTGTGGGGCATTACCAGCGCGGGACACGAGCACACCGCAAAGGTGATCGGGCTGAACGGGATCAGCACGTATGGCGGAATGGCGCTGGCCGCGCCGCTCGGGGTGATCCTGGATCAGCAGTGGGGCCTCGGCTCGATCGGGTTGTTGACGATCCTGATTGGCGCGGTGAGCTTTGTCATGGCCTGGCGCAAAGATCCTGTGCCGGTGGAACCGGGCGAGCACATGCCGTTCACGCACGTGCTCGGCCGCGTGGCTCCGCACGGCATGGGGCTGGCGCTGGCTGGCGTGAGCTACAGCGTTCTGGCTACGTTCGTCACGCTGTTTTATGCGAATCGGCACTGGACCGGCGCTGCGCTTTGCCTTACGTCATTCGGGATCGGGTTCATCGCCGTGCGCCTGCTGTTCATCAAAACCATCAGCCGTTACGGCGGATTTCCGGTGGCGATTGCATCGCTCCTGGTGGTCTGCGTCGGCATGGTTCTGCTCTGGCAGGCCTCGTCGGCGTGGATGGCGCTGGCCGGAGCTGGACTCGGCGGTTTGGGTTTCTCGCTCATCTTTCCCGCTATCGGCGTTGAGGCGGTGAAACGCGTTCCCGAATTCAGCCGTGGGACCGCGCTCGGCGTTTATACCGCGTTCTCCGATGTGTCGTTCTTCCTCGTCGGCCCGATCGCCGGCGCGATCATTGGATTCTACGGCTACGCGAGCGTGTTCCTGTTTGCGCTCATCAGTGTGGTGATGGCGCTGGGAATCGTGATCGTGCTGAAAGAACTGCAGAGGAAATAAGAGTGAGTCAGCGAGTCAGCAGGTAAGCGAGCCAGCAAGGACAGGCTCCGGGACCGGTGCGTTCTCGGGGTGTTCGATCATTAAGATGAGTTGAGGGCAGAAACGGCGTTTTCCGTTACCGATCCTGGCCGCTTCGCTGAGGATTGAATGGTCCCCGTCTGGCGCTCGCATTGGCCGCCGCAACTATATGCTTATAGGGTACTGGCTAGACTATAACTGACGAACAGGCGACAAACCGGGCGCTACTCCATTCCCGGACCCTGCGGCGTTTGCGAAGACGATCGACAAGTGATCAGCAAACTCAGCTAGAGTGCTTGTTTGCGGTCACTGGCCGCGCCTTGCTATTCGGCAATCCACCCGTCCTAAAAAAGAATGATGTTCACATCCGACCTGTCGAACCGCAGTTACGGATTCTGAGACGAAGGCTACCAGTCCCGTTACGAAATGGTTCCAACGGTCCATCGCAACGACCCACAGAATCAAAGGCCAAATCTCCTTGCCTGATCCGCTCCAAAAGGGTATGGGTTGGGAAACACGAATGCCAACGAACTGATTGGCGGCTTGAACTCAAGATTCGCAGCGACTTGCGAAAGGCTCGTCGGATTCAATGGATCGGCAACCTGGCGCCGCACGACCGGTGCGTCTCAAACGCCTCCTATCCCAGACGAATCAATGCTGCGGAGTAACGGGGCACGCCTACGCGTATCTTGCCGGAGTTTGACTTCAGCGGCTCGCCGCCCCGCGGATGGAATTGTCCATCGCCGCGCACAACGCTTCCCTGAAACGTGACCCCGTCCTTGGCATCGATTGTTGAGGCCTCGAGGCGCGTGACCGAAGCTCGTGCGAATCCAACTGCAGGGTCGGTGATCGTAACTTCCGCATCGCGGCCGTCCTTGTTAAAAACGGCAACCAGACGCGTCGCGGCTCCTCCACCGGCTGCAAAGGCCGTAACATTCCCTCCCTGCGCTTCAAGCATCGTCCTTTTCAAGGTGCGCCCTGCAAACTGTTGCGCCAGCATCAGGCCGTAGTACTCCGGCCGGGCAGCAAAGCTGCTCTCGATGGAGCCTACGATCGGTGAATAAAAGCCGTTGGCCCCTCCATGCAGATTCACTCCTACGCAGCCAAGGGTCGCCATCTGCAGGCAAAAATCTCCCGCCCACAGTGCGGATGCAAATGTATCGCTCACTCCCAGCTTGCCTGCGTTATAGCAGGAGTTTCCTTCTGTCATGCGAAACGGCAGGCCGGCAGTCCTTGCCGAATCCAGCGCTTGCCGGCAGGAGGAGTCAAATTGGGCTCC
This sequence comes from Occallatibacter sp., assembly GCA_049517515.1. Taxonomy (GTDB): domain Bacteria; phylum Acidobacteriota; class Terriglobia; order Terriglobales; family Acidobacteriaceae; genus Telmatobacter. Next base: position 202,388 of record JBEKSA010000003.1, on the reverse strand, counting down.
TGGGTGCAAGAGCCGATCAATCGTCATGGTTGGATCGGTTGGCGGACCCAGCGGATAGTAGTGGCTCGTTGCAAATTCAATTTCCTTCGGGACATCCTCGGTGAAGTGCTTCACCCAGGCCTGGTTTGAGGCTGTGTCTGGTCCGGCCACCGCAACGTGCGGGAGCTTTTCATGAAATGCCGCACGAAACATCTTCCAACGAGTCAGGTACTCGTCGAATGTCCACGGCTTGTTCCCTTGATCCCGATGCTTGAAAAGATCGGGCTCGTTTCCGAACTGCACTGCGATCAGTTGCCGTCCCAGCGTCTTGGCAACAAATCCGCCTTCGGCAAGCGCCTGCTCCAACGTGCCTCCGCCAAGGTTCAGGCCATAGATGCATCGCCAGTCGGTCGCGCTCAGAAAGCCCTGCAAGTTGCGGATAGAGCGCGGTGTGATGATAAAAGTGCGCGGGTCGCGATGGCCGGGATCGGGTCCCACTAATCCGCCGGCGTCCGGCGGCGTTACCGGTTCCGTTTCGGACCAAAGCGTAAACTCGCTCAGATTGCCACCCAGGCGCAGAACGCCCGCTGGGTTCAGTGTGCGGAACATCTGAATCAGTGCCGTGTTCCGGGGCAAAAAGAAATCCGGATAAGCCAATTGCCCGCTCTCATAGCTCAAGCCCATGTAATCGAGGGGCACTTTGCCAAGATTCGTCGCAGAGTCGATGTTCAGCTCAACCTCTAGAGTGGACGGCTGTGCCATCAACTTGCGCGGTACGCTGAGTGCGATTGCGCCGAGCGCAGCGCTCATGGAACAAAATTCTCTTCTCGACAGTTCTTTCATCGTGCTTTCCGTTTCTTATCGTTCGTCGACATCGGCGCGGCAGTATTTGAGCAAGTTTGCGCCTGCTCGCGAGGAGCAGGCGCAAATTGAAAGTGGTACAACCTAGTGGAGGACTAGAAAGTCAAACGCCCGCCCAACTGAATGACGCGTTGGGTGGCCGTCGCACCGGTGATCTTGCCGTCGTTGCCCGACGAGAGAGACGATGTCGGGCCGGAGAGATTCACCCAGTTCATGACGTTGGTGATTTCGGCGCGGAACTGGAACACCACTCCCCGCTCGAATGTAATGTTGCGTAACAGGCCCGCATCCATATCCTTGAGGCCCGGTCCGTTCAGGGAGAATGGTCCCACGTTGCCGTCTGCGCCGCCAGGGCCGATGCCCCCGGCGGCACCAGGCCCGTTGGGCGTGAAAGCCGCTTTGTTGAACCACGCCGTCGTTACGCCATTAGCAGAAGCAGCGCATACACGGCAGCGGTGCGGGCTGAGTATGGGGCTAACGCCAGGAACTGCGTTGGGGCGGTTTGCGTTCGCACTGTCAAAGTTATTGTCGGATCCCGTGGACATCGAAAACGGCGCGCCGCTGGTAAAAAGGGCGACCGATGTGATCGACCAGCCGTTGGCCACTTCCTCCATGATCTTGTTCCCGTGGACGTAATCGATGTTCCACATGCCGGAGATGGCCGCATTGCTGTCATGGTTGACAGGCATAAGGCCTCTTTCTTCCTGAAGGCCGCCGCCGACGGCGCCCAGGGAGTTGTTGGTCGAGGTGAAGGGCTTGCCCGCGACGCCGAAATCCTGCGCGCCCTGCAATCCATTCTCCACGAAGTTTGCGCTTTCCAGCGCGCGGCTCCAGACATAGAAACCGCTGACTGTGAAACCGCGTGACATCGTCTTGGTCGCCGAGACTTGAAGCGAGTTAAAATTGGTGGTCTGGCCTGGGATCAGGTAGGTAATCCCGCTCAGGGTGCCGGCCGCACCGGGGATGCCGGAATCGTATTGACGACGGGCGTCGACGCTGGCCGCCGAAGTGCTTGGCGTACCGAAAGCGGTCGAATACGGCGCGTAGTTCTCGTCGACGAAGGTTGCCAGGTTACGGCCAAGGGTGCCTACATAAGCTGTCGTCAGGGTTATCCTGGCAGGCAATTCCTGCTGCACGCTGAGGTTGAACTGGTAAACGGAAGGATACTTCATATACGTTGCGATGGCCTCAGGGCCGGCGAACGGGATAAAGATCGGATGGGCCGGTGTATAGGTGTACGGGAAGATGCCTCCACCGGGACTGGTGTTGAGGAAACCGTAAGCGACGCCACCGTACATATTTGTGAGGGATGGAGTGGGGCCAAAGCTTTCGCGTAAGGCGAACGGCGCGCCGTTGCCGGGCTGGTTCCACTCATTGCCGCCGGGAATTCCGTAGAAGATGCCCGCTGCGGCGCGAACCGAGGTCTTGCCGTCCCCAAACGGATCCCATGCAAAACCGAGACGAGGCGAAATGTGTGTGAACGACGTGGAGATGATGCCGCGACCGACGCCAGCGTCTCCCACGAACAACAAGCCCTTCGGCGCTGACGGAGTGATAGTGGATTGCTGGTTAGGCACAAACGACGCCGTCCGGTTATGGGCATCGACGGGAGGCGTATCGATGTCCCACCGGAGTCCAAGGTTGGCCGTGAAACGGGGCGTGATGCGGTAGTTATCCTGCGCAAACACCGCGGTGTGCCACGTGCTCAGATGCGTGACATAAGGCGTGTCCTGCTCAAATGAGCTGGTTTGGCCGGCGACAAAGTCCGCAAGCGCATTACCCGTGCTGGTGGGCGCGGAGCTAGCGAAGCCAACGTCGCCATAATTATTCAGATCGGCGACAAACATGGTCTGGTCGAGAGCGAACTCACCGCCAAGGGAAAGGTTGTGTTTGCCCTTGGTCATGCTGACTACGTCGCGTAACTCATAGTTGTTGGAACCCGTGGTCGGGCCGGCATTCGGGTTCCCCGTGTTGAAGTCACCACTGATGGTTAGATAGGGCAGGTTGGCCGGTCCCTGGATGAGGAAGTTCGAGCCGAAACTGGCGAGGGTTTGGTTGCCTGGGCCGGTCACAGGAATGAGAATGCGTCCGCCTATGGCCCGCGTGAGCGTTAGCCAGGCCTGATTGGCCGTGCTGGCGCTGAAGGTGTGAACCTCGCTGATGTTGGCATTCGTCTGAACCGTTTTGGACTGATCTCCGGTCCAATTGACGTTGCCGCCTCCGCTGGGAGTTGACGCGGTAGTGATATGGAAGTAGGTTACTCCCACATGGTCCTTGCTGCCGAGGTTCTCGTCAAACTTGCCCAGATATTCGTCTGAGACTGTCGGAGTGACGTATACGCCGACCCAATTCCCGCCTCCGGTTGTAAGCAGGCCGTTGTTGGGCAACGGAACGGAAACGCCGATTGTGTTCTTTACGTTCAAGATATTTGCAGCGGTCGGGTCCAGGTAAGCGTAATCGAAGCCAGGGTTAGCGGGGTTTGGGATTGCGGTGGTGTACATGCAATTCAAAGTGGCAACCTGGCAATTGGGGCTACTGTTTGTTCCCTTTACCTGATTCGCGGGGACGTCCCAGACGGCCGCGGACACGCCGGCCGGTTTCGGGTTGTAAACCTTGAGCGATGTGTCCGCGGTAAAGTCGCCCAGACGCTCGTTAGCCGAGGGCACGATAGCACCAGTCACCGCCGCTCCGGCGACCTGGCGCAGACCGGCATAGCTGAAGAAGAAGAAGGCCTTGTCGTGCTTGATGGGGCCGCCGACGGTTCCGCCAAATTGGTTGCGGTGGTAAGGCGCCTTGCCCGCAGCAAGGTTCGGCGCACCCCACTGCCAGGCATTGAAGTCGGTGTTGCGGTTGAACTCAAACAACGAGCCATGGAACTTATTTGTTCCCGACTTTGTGATCACCGAGACCACAGCGGCGGAGAATTGGCCGTATTGCGCCGAGAATGCGCTGGTCTCTACGCGGAACTCTTCGATTGCGTCGGGGTTGGGCGCCGGGTTGCCGTAGTTGCGCATACCGGTAATGTTGTTGCCGCCATCCAGATAAAAGCCGACGGTTCCGTTGCCGGCGTCGAGCCCGCCGTTGATCTGGACATCAGTGGACGCAATTCCAACGGTCATATTGGGCGAGCCGGTGGGGTTCGCGGTGGAGCCTTGGTTATTGGCCATCACGCCCGGCGTGATGGAAATTTCGGTGTATATATTGCGATTGACCAGGGGGAGCGCGATGATCTCGTCCGCCTCAATTGTCCTGCCTATTACCGCGTCAGACGTATTGATCAGCGGGGGAGCCTCAGTGACCGTGACGGTCTGGGTCTGCGCGCCCACGGACAGCGTGATATCAACCGTCAGCTCCTGGTCCACGTCGAGGGCGACATTCTGTTGCAAAAAGCGTTCAAAGCTGGGAGCCGTCGCCTCGACGGTGTACCTGCCTACGGGAAGATAATCGATGCGGTACTCCCCATAGCCGTTTGCCGGCGCCGAACGGGAGAACCCGGTATCGACGTTTGTTGCCTTCACGGTGGCCGAGTTGACCACCGCGCCCTGTGGATCCTTCACGGTGCCCACGATGGTTCCGGTGATCTGCTGTCCAAACGCGGCGAAGCTGCCCGTGAGGATAAAGACGAGCGCCACAACCACTCGCGCGCTCGCGCTTCCTGCCAGACTGCGTATGTTCATACTGCCTCCAAAATCATTCGGTCTCGGTTTGCCTAGCGAGTTTGCTTGCGTAACAGGCCCGGCGGCCGCACATGCTCGGGCCGAAGACAATGAATCCACCTCGAATTTAGGACGAAGCCAGTAGGCCCTCACTCTTCGATTCATCCTTCATTTATTGAGCAAGTCCAGGCAGCTCTTTGCGCCTGCCAGATGTTGTGACGTCGGTTTTTTACTGCGTGAATTGCAAAACCCCACTCGTTTCCGAACGCGCACGCGAATCCCGAACGCCAGACAACCTCCTCGAATCACGCGAACCCGCGCAATTCAGGTCATCTCGAGCAGGGGGCTATCAATCGCTGGGGATTCTCGCGCCTCAACCTGGGACGCAAAAGGCTGTTACCGTATGTTACGTACCATTCATGCGATGAGCCGGCTCGTGATCGACTGAAAATAGATGAGTTATAGCTGCTTTCGAAAACAGCGCGACCGCAGTGTCAGGCCTGCGATTCCATGATGCTCGCTCGTGACAAGCGTTGCAACGCGGGTGTATTCTTCACGAAAAATGGGCCTTTTGTGGAGTTCCAAAGGCCGAGGAAGACGTTAGACCGTGTCCCCATGGTTTCCAACTTCGGAGGAGGAGCGCGAGCTGGTTCGCAAAGAACTGGACGCGATCGTTTCCAGCAACCATTTTCGCGGCAGCAAACGCTACCCGGCGATGCTCAGGTACGTGGTCAGTGCGGCGATCGACGGGCGCGCCTCCGACCTGAAAGAACGCACACTGGGAGTGGAAGTTTTTGGCCGCGATCCCGATTACGACACTAATGCCGATCCCGTCGTTCGCATCAGCGCCGGTGAGGTGCGCAAGCGGATCGCGCAGTTCTATCACGAGCACGGACATGGCGCGAAGCTGGAGATCGAATTGCCGGTCGGCTCCTATGCGCCGGAGTTCCTGCTACGAGAGCCGGAAGTGCATGAAGCGCAAACGGGTCATAACCAATCCGGCCATGACATTGAGAAGCCCGTCTCCACTGAAGACCAGCCACATAAAGGCTCGCGCCGATACCTTATTGCTGCCCTGGCCGCAATCGCCATTCTCGCGGTAGCGGGTGCATTTGGCGCCTACACTTACCGTAAAGCGACTTTGGCCCGAAGCACTGACATCGACAAACTTTGGGGGCCGATCACCAAATCGTCTGACCCGGTTCTCGTCGTCGTGGGAACGGGCCACAACGCCAATCAGATGTCGCCGGAATTGGCTGAGACCACATTTTTCGATCGCATGACAGGCCCCTATCACCATGTCTCCGTGGCTACCGCGACCACTCTGGCGGATGTTGCAGGCGTGCTGCGCCAGCATGGCACTGCATTCGAGATCAAGGAAGACAACGAAACCAGCCTGACAGACATGCACTCGCGCACCATCATTTTGATCGGAGCTACCAACAATGCGTGGACGATGCGCCTGGTGAGCCCTCTCAGATTTCGTTTTCTGCCCGGTCCAAAAGCCGAGGTTCAGGATGCGAACAACCTCCAGAACACCGATTGGAGCGTTGACTTCCTCAAGCCGTACGCTTCTATCTCCACCGACTACGCCATCGTGGCGCGCTATCGCGATCCAACCACTGAGGGGCCCGTCGTGGTCATGGCTGGCCTTGGGCCCTTCGGCACTGAAGCCGCGGGCGCCTTTGTCGCCACTCCTCAGGATCTGGAGCAGCTTGCCAGGCAACTGCCCTCGGGCTGGGAGAACAAAAATATTGAGATGGTCCTGAAGACGCAAGTGATCGACGGCAAAGCCGGACCACCTGTCCTAGTCGCCGCGACCGAATGGTGATGCGCATCGGCGGGTTCAGCGGTCTGTGCTCTACAACTTCAATGAACGCCAAGGGAATCGGCAGAGGGCGTTCGTAGCCCAGTCAGCTGCGGCTGCTTCAATCTGCCGCTCCGGATCTCGGGGTTCCGGGTGTGCGGTCATTCGCAGATGGATTTGCCCGCGTTGGGACAAGTATTTCATTACTGACCTCGCAAAGCCGCAGTTGCGATCGGCGATGGACGCCTGGCTTGCAGATCTATGCGAATCCGGGAAGCTAGCGCCGAAGACTGTGCGCGGCGTCGGTTCGCTCATGCGGTTGATCTTCAGGCGCGCCGTAAAGTGGGGCTACCTTCAGAACAACCCAATGGATTATGTGGATCTGCCCGAGGACTAGACTCGCCGCCGCGAGAGGCCGCGCACACAGTCTGCCAGCCAGATTATTGGAATGTTCCAGTTTCAATAATCATGAGTCCGTGCCGCAAGGCTGGAAGCGCCTCCGGAGATTCGCCCTGATCTGATGGTGGTCACTGCGACGGCTGTGCCAAGGGAAGATGCCACCCGCGCAGTATCGCCATCAGACGGATTCCCAAGCAAAGTGCCGAGCCGACGATCGAGAGAATGATGGTCATAGGTTCCGGCCGTACCGCTGATGGATGGTGGAGATAATCAGCGCGAATTGCCATCGCCGGCCACATTATTCTCGTGACGCTGCCGCCTTCAATCAGGCGTTGGCACTGGCCGTGGGACGACTCGAAAGCGAAGACTAGGTTGTGCCGATAGCCCTGCTTTCAGGCAGTCGAGTGGAGTGCGGGCTATTCTGCTTTGCGGACTTAGGGTGTTGGACCGATCGTGGGAGCCGTACAATTTGAGGGAATCGGTGCCGAAAAAGGAGATTCCGAATGAAAACACCTTCAATAACAAGACGCGATTTTGTGCGTCTGGGTACAGGCGCGGCGGTGGTGGGAGCGGCGGTGAAATCGACGCTGCTGGAGCCGGCGGTGTTGGCGGCGCAGACAGCAACGGACGGGCGGAAGATTCGCTTTGCGTCGATCGGGACCGGGATTCGCGGATGCGACCTGCTGCGCTCCGCGCGCAAGGTGCCCACTTGCGAACTGGTGGCCACGGCCGACCTCTATGAAATGCACCGGAAAGCCGGACTTGAGGCATACGGCGCAGACGTGCCGACCACCGGCGACTACCGCCCACTCCTCGATCGCAAAGATGTTGACGCCGTGATCGTCGCGGTCTCAGATCATCTGCACAGGGCCATCGTTGTGGACTGCCTCGCGGCTGGCAAGGATGTCTATTGCGAGAAACCGATGTCGCACAACGTGGCCGACGGGTTTGCCATGGTAGAAGCAGTGAAGGCAAACAAGCGCATCTTTCAAGCGGGCAGTCAGCGCGTAAGCAACATCGTCTACAGGAAAGCGCAGGAGATTTACGCGTCGGGCCGGCTGGGCCAGGTCACCTACATCGAAGGTCATTCCGACCGCAACTCGCCCTCAGGCGCATGGGTCTATCCCATTCCGCCTGACGCGAGCGAGCGGAACATCGATTGGAAGGCTTTCCTGCGAGATGCTCCGGAGCGTCCATTCGACGCGGTGCAGTTCTTCCGCTGGCGGTGTTTCGCTGATTACGGCGAGGGCATGGCCGGTGATCTTTTTGTGCATTTGCTGTCGGGAATCCAGTGCGTAAGCGGGATCAACGCAGCGCCAAAGCACGCGCAGTCACTCGGCAGCCTCACATATTTCAAGGATGGGCGCGACTTCCCTGATCTGCTGGCGACGCTCTACGAATACGACGGCATGACCGTGAACCTGCACTGCAACCAGAACAACGCGCAGGGCGAGCCGATCATCTTCTACGGCAAGGAAGCCACCATGACCATCAGTGGCAACACGCTCACCGTCGCGCCGCAGGATACACGTCCGCAACCGGAGGGCTATTCGTTGAACGGATGGACCGCTGCGGCGAAGAAACAGTATCTGGACGAGTGGAATGACGCGCATCCAGCGCCGCCGCCCGCTCTCGCTGAGGTCGAAATGTATTCGGCGACGCCGGGCTATGACGACACCGCTGACCATCTCGCAAACTTCTTCAGCGCCGTGGACACGCGCGAACCGGTGGTGGAAAACGAAATCTTCGGGAACCATGCAGCCATCGCCTGCCACATGGCCAATTACTCTTACTTCCATCGCAGCGCGGCAACCTGGGACTCTGACACCAAAACCATCACGGGCTGAGCCTCGATTCTCACGGGGAGACTGCACATGAGCACGACGTCACGCAGAAGTTTCCTGAAAGCAACTGGAGCGGTTGCGGCATGTGCCGCCGCCTCGCGCCTCGAGGCTGAGCGGCTGCGGCTGCCCATCGGCCTTCAACTCTATAGCGTGCGCGACCAACTGCCCAAGGATTTTGCCGGCACGTTGGCACAGGTGCGCTCTGCAGGGTACACGGTGGTTGAAGCAGCGGGCTACTACGATCGCTCGGCCGCGGATTTTCGCCATGCCATGGATGCGGCCGGCCTGCGCTGCGTCAGCACCCACCATCCACTCAACGTGCTTGAGACGCAACTCGACCAGTGGCTTGACTACGGCCACACCTTAGGGCTCGAGTACATTGTCTGCTCGTCGTCAGGAGGCATGCATCGCGATCCAGCGGCGAAAGGGCCGCCAACGCTCGACGATTGGCGCTGGATTGCGGGCGAGCTTAACCGGATCGGCGAAAAAGTGAAGACAGCGGGAATGACTCTTGGCGTGCACAACCATGTGCCTGAGTTTGCCGTGATCGATGGCGTGCTGGTGTACGGCGAACTGCTGCGGCTTACCGATCCCAAGCTGGTCGCCTTCGAAATGGACTGCGGCTGGGTCTACGCGTCAGGGCACAACCCAGTCGACTTCCTGAGCAAGACTCCGGAGCGCTTCCCGTTGATGCATGTGAAGGATATGATCCCGGGCGCCAACGGACACTTTCACTCCACTGAAATGGGGCGCGGCCAGATTGACTACGCGCCTATCCTGCGGGCTGCCACCGGGCTCAAGCAGTACTTCATCGAGCAGGAAGAGTTTGACATCGATCCCATGCAGGCGCTGCGCATCGACGCCGAGTATCTCCGCAATCTTCGAGTGTAAACTGTTCCGCTTCCCATCTCTCATGGAGGATTCGGTCGAGCAAAGGACGTTGGAGATTGGGCCTTCGAGCCGTCCGTCTCCCGCGAGGTGCAGAATCAGGGTTCCAGACGAGTACCCTTATGGTTTCCTCGACTTCAGCTTGATTATCTCTCCATCCACAGCGAACCTTCCGTACCCGTGATGGTGGATGGTCTTCGGATGCTTCTGCGCCGGATCAGTCCAGGCTTTGAGTACTTCGAGGATGAAGAGGTTGAACTCGTTGACGAGCCGGGTATCGACCACCTTGCACTCAAAGTTAGCGAAGCACTCAGCCACCAGAGGCGGCGCCACGCGCTCGCCTGGCGCCGGCGTCAGGCGGAACCTCTTGAATTTATCCACATCTCGGCCCGAGCAGTTGCCGACTCCCACGACTTTCGGAGCCAGTTTCAGCGCTGGGATTGCAATCACACACTCCTTCGTTGCCCGAAGTGCGGCAAAACTGTAATTCGCATTGCTGACGACACATGCAATCAACGGCGGCTCAAACTCGACCATCATGTGCCAGGACAACGTCATGATGTTGGCCCTGCCCTTGCGGGCGGTGGTCAGCAGGACCACTGGACCCGGTTCGAGCAACTGGTAGACCTTCGACAGAGCCAAGTCTTTCATGTCTGTGGGTGCTCCTCAACCCGGTTCACCGAGAGGATCAAGCGCCTTCCATTGTAGGCGCACCCGATTGGTGGGAAGCCAAGTCGTCAAGGATGCCGCGACCGCTGGCGGTGGCTCCTGCGGCATTCTGGCGCGTCTTTTGGCTCTGAAAGGGGGCCTGAACCCGGCACCTCTGAGTCATGGATGAAATCCCCGGCGTACCACCAGGTGCGCATTACGAAAGGCAGAAAGGCAAGTTGACCCCCAACTCGTCCTCAACCCAGCGTTGGACATTCACAGAGCCGCCGGCAGGCAACGAGAGGGCCGGGAAAGAGTCGGCGACAACCCGGGAGCTACCCCATTTCCGGACCCTGGGGCGTTTACCAGGACTCATTTCAGCCAACTCGTTTAGCTGGCTTCAGCTTCAGGGCCGCCGCGCCGGCACTCTAGTCGCAAATAGGAGACTCGCAGGTTCTCACCAAACACATGATTCAAGGGAGCTGATAGGTTGTTTACAAGCAGTTACGCTTCTCGGACTTCACCGACGTGAACTAAATCACAGTCGTCTAAGTCCGATGCTGGGAATGCTAACAATAGACTCTCGGGACTTGGACTTGTACACCATGAATTGGGGTAGAAGAGGTGCGTTGCTGCGTCGGCAAGGGTCCTGCGATCTCGTGAGCGGGTAGGGCGGGCTTTTGACTCCGTTCGGCGCGCTAGTTCGCCGCGACGAACGCCGGCGGGGGCGGAAGCCCAGTCACTTTTTGGGGCGGTTTGCGGCACGAGTAAACTCGTGCCCTGATACAAAGCTCCGGGCCTGAAGGCCGAATGATTTTTTCGCGGGGATTCAGGAGCTTAAAGGCTCCTGCTCCCTCCGACGTGGAAAAAAGAGCAAAAGCAGGTCCCTCGGCTCCCCCCAGCGGCCTCAGCCGCTGACCCCACGATCGCGCTGCGATCACGAGGCTCCGAGCACGCTCCGCTCAGGATGACAGCCAGTTCTTAAGCGTTGGTTCGTGCCATCCGACCCTTCGCCAGGAAAAAGGCGAAGGATGGGGCACTCATTCTTTTTTCGAAAGCTCCCCAAGGCGACTAGAGAGGCTGGGCGGGAGATTGTTCCTGGGGGCTGAGGAGCTGGGCCGAAAGCGTGCGGCTGACGGCGATTGCGACGACGGCGATTGCGAGGACCAGAAAGAGCGCGTGGCTGGCGAGGGCGATCGACTTGGGGCAGGGAACAACCGGGCCCTGCATGAAGGCGTGCGCACCATATAGGAGTGCTCCGCCGGCGCCGACGCTGAGGGTGTGCAGCGGCGTCCATGCGCTGCGATGAGAGAACAGCCACAACCCAATGAGAAAAACCAGATCGACGCCGAGGATGAGGACGACAGCGCCCCAGTTCCACAGAATCGGCGAGAGCATGACGGCTGCGCCAAGAAGGAATGCGGCGACGCCGGTGATCAAAGCAGGGGGTGCGGGCAAAGGCTCGCGGGTGACAGCGGACGCCGGGAGCGTGGCGGACTTGTCACGAGAAGCGCGCGGGATGAGGAAGGCAGCGGCGGCGAAAACGACGACGAGCAGAGCGGACACGATGAACTGCGCGGTCGAGGCGCGGAACGGGTCGTGACGGAGCGAGTAAGCGGTGTTGTAGTAGATGCCGATGGCGAAGAGGACGGCGGCGACTGAGACGCCAACATTGCCCAGCCAAGGCGCGCGGGCGCGCGAAGGAAAGAGGCCTTCAGCCAGCGCGATGGAGACACCGATGCTCCAGAAGGGGTGGACGTTGAGCATGAAGAGGGTCCACCAGGCGCCGATGCCGAGAGCGGGAATCCAGCCGTGGGAGAGGAGGTGCGCGTGCAGGCTGAAGATGTCGGGATTGAAGAGCGATTGGGTAGTGAAGGCCTCCTCGATGATTGCGTAGGCGACGCCGAGGAGAAGGATGGTGGGCCAGCCGCGGTGGGAACGGCGTGCGAGCTCGCGGATGAGGAGCGCGCCGCCGCCGTACAAGGGCGCGAGGACGATGTACGGCCAGAAAAACGTAACAGGAAAATCGCCGAGGAGATATTCGGCGACGAAGGGCGCGAGGAAGAAGAGCGTGAGGGCGGCGAGGATGGAACGTTGCGGATAGGACATAGGCGCCTCAGTTTGAGGGACGAGATTTGAGGGATGAGAAAAGTGTACGCCGGAGGGGCGGCTGGCAACTGCTTCTCATCGCTCCGGAAACCATAGTCGGGCCTGACGCAGGGTCAGGGTCAAGCGGTGTTTTTTGCGCGCGATTTCAGCGACGTGAGGCCTTGCTGCCGCCGAACGCAAAACGGCCACCCCGAAGAGTGGCCATTCTACTGACAACCGATCACTGACAACTGACCACTGTTTCTAGCGTTCGCCTTTGCGCCAGTTGACCAAGTCTCCGAGAGTCGTGGTGGAGCTGGAGACGGGGTGCTTGTGCGGCTGCTCATTCCTGGAGTCTTGCCTGGGGCTGGAGCTTTCGCGGACAGAGCGATCTGCTTCGTGACTGCCGGTGGTGCGCAGGCTGAGGCCGACCTTCTTCTCCTCGACGTTAATTTTGATGATCTTGAAGTCGTGCTCCAGGCCCTGCTCGAGTGGGGAGTGGCCGTCGACAGGATCGCCGGCTTCGGAGATGTGGCAGAGACCCTCAACGCCCTCGGCAATTTCGACAAAGGCGCCGAATTGCGCGGTGCGCAGAATCTTGCCGTGAACGACGTCGCCGACGCGGTGCGTGGCGAAGAAGCTCTCCCAGACATCGGGCTGCAACTGCTTGATGCCCAGCGAGAGGCGGCGGTTCTGCGGCTCGACGCCGAGAACAACTGCCTTGACCTTCTCGCCCTTCTTGACGATTTCAGAGGGGTGCTTGACGCGCTTGGTCCAGCTCAGGTTGGAGACGTGGACGAGGCCGTCGATGCCATCCTCGATTTCGATGAAGGCGCCGAAGTCAGTGAGATTGCGGACGCGGCCCTCGACGATTGCGCCGACGGGGTACTTGTCGCTGAGGCTTTCCCAGGGGTTCTCGAGGAGCTGCTTCATGCCGAGGGAGATGCGGCGGTCGGCGGGATTGACGCTGAGAACAACGGTGTCGACCTCGTCGCCGGGCTTGACGAGCTTGGAGGGATGCTTGAGGCGTTTGGACCAGGTCATCTCAGAGAGGTGAACCAGGCCTTCGATGCCTTGCTCGAGCTCAACAAACGCGCCGTAGTCGGTGACCGAAAGGACGCGGCCGTGAACCTTGGCGCCGACGGGATAACGCTCGGTGGCGTCGAGCCAGGGGTCGGGCGTCAACTGCTTGAAGCCGAGCGAGACGCGCTGCTTATCCTTGTCGAATTTGAGCACCTTGACCTGAATTTCGTCGCCGACGTTGACCAGGTCGCGGGGATGGGTGAGGCGTCCCCAGCTCATGTCGGTGATGTGGAGAAGGCCGTCGATGCCGCCGAGGTCGACGAACGCGCCGTAGTCGGTGAGGTTCTTGACGGTGCCGGTGAGGATCGCGCCCTCTTCGAGGTGCTCCATGGTGGCCGAGCGCTTGGAGCTCTGCTCTTCCTCTAGGATTTCCTTGCGGCTGACCACGACGTTGCCGCGCTTTTTATTGAGCTTGATGACGCGGACTTCGATCTGCTGGCCGAGGTAGGTGTCGAGATTGCGCACAGGGCGAATCTCAAGCTGCGAGCCGGGCAGGAAAGCTTTCATGCCGATGTCGACGGTGAGCCCGCCCTTGACGCGGCTGACGACTGTGCCGGTTATGGGCGTCTTGTCGTTGGCTGCTTTCTCGATGGTGTCCCAGACGCGGAGGCGCTGGGCGCGCTCGTAGCTGACGAGGTAGCCGCCTTCCGCCTCTTCGCGCTCGATGACGACGTCAATGATGTCGCCGGGCTGGAACTTGACGGTGCCGGTGTGGTCGACAACCTGCTCGAGAGGCACGAGGCCTTCGGACTTGAGGCCGACATCGACGACCAAATACTTTTCTGTCTGCTTTTCGACCTTGCCTGAGACGATCTTGTCTCCATAAGCCTCGACGGCGGCGGCTTCAGCGGCCTGCTCGCGCTCAAAGGCGGCCAGGGCCTGGGAGAAATCGTCGGCCGGCTCGGTGGTCGTAGCAGCACGAGGCGCAACTGCAGGGGTAGCGGACTCGGCGGAGTGAGACGGTGCAGACAACGCTGCCGGCGGCGCAACGGTTGCGGCGGGCGGCTCGGGCGCGTGAGCGGGCTCAGCGGCATGAGTTGCAACGGCTGGAGCCGGCGCTAATGGCGCAGGCGTTTCGACAACTGGCGCTGGAGTCACGGCGACTGGCGCAGGCGTTTCGACGACTGGCGCTGGAGTCACGGCGACTGGCGCAGGCGTTTCGGCAACTGGCGCAGGCGTTTCGACGACTGGCGCAGGCGTTTCGACGACTGGCGCGGGAGTCTTGACGACCGGTTCAGGCGTTTCGACAACTGCTGCGGGCGCGGCCGGAGTTTCCGTGGGGGTTGGGAGTTCGAGTGTTGCGGCCTGAGCGACAGGCTCGGTTAGGGCATCGGCGTCCAGTGGGGATGCACTGACAACTGCTGAGTTGTCAATATTCGACGTGGAAAGGTTGGACGTGGATTCGGGCGACGGCTGGTCAATGCTCGGTAGAGGTTCCAGCTCCGTCGCAGGGTCAAGCGTTGGGGTTTCCAATTCGGTGTTCAGGGTTATGCTCTCGGTTTCGGGATTGAGGACGTTTGCCATTACAGGCTGCTCCGGGACTGTGCTCCGGCGATGGATTGCTCCAACCGCTGGGTGGCTCCCACGCCGACCGCCGCGGCGGTCGTTCCGGTCGCCTTCGGTCCCTTGACTTGCCCTCGCGCCGCGTGACGCGCCGGTTCTGTCTTCCACAGGAAAGGCCGTCCCCAAGGTGTTGCACTGGGGTAAAACACGGCGGGTTTCCTTGGGAAACGCCGGCAGGCAACGGCATGCTGGGAGGGCGGCCGCAACTCACTGCTGGAATCCGCGCAGGAAGCTACGCCTTTGAGTGTAGCAACCTCTGCAATCGAGCGTCAATCGAGTTGGTCAAAGTAAAAGACTTAGGCAAATGAGTTAGGGGCAAACGGGTTCGGGGCGGTGCGGGGGAGTGCAGGGCGCGGTCAACACGCGGGACCTTGAGCGGCGGAATCTGGGCAGGCGCGCGCGGTGGATTGGCGGCCGCGAAATCCATCATGCGGGTCACCTAAAAAACGGGGCGCAAGAACCCTTCTATACTGGATCGAACTGAGTGAATCGGATTGCGATGGATCACCTTTGGACTCCCTGGCGCTTTGTTTACGTCACCTCGACGGAGAGCGCGGTGCGGCGCGGCGTGCCTGCGGCGCTGGATGCGTGGCCCGGTGACCTGGGCTGCGTGTTCTGCAACCTGATGGCGGCGATCGACTACGCCATTGCGAACGGAATGGATCGCGAGAAGGCCGAGGCCGCCGGCGGGCTGGTTCTGCGCGCGAAGAGCTGTTTCATTTGCCTGAATGCATTTCCGTACACGTCAGGGCATGTGCTGGTGATGCCCTTCGCGCACCTGGACCGGCTGGCGGCGCTGACCACCGAGACCGCGCACGAGCTGATGGACCTGACGCAACGGACTGAGCGCGTGCTGGACCGGCTCTACACGCCGCACGGCTTCAATTTTGGAATGAATATCGGCCAGGCCGCGGGTGCGGGGGTGGCGGGACATTTGCATCTGCATGCCATGCCACGCTGGATTGGAGACACGAGCTTCACGACCACCGTGAGCGAGACACGCATTCTTCCTGAAGATCTGGAGACCACCTGGAAGCGGATGCGGGAGGCGTTTGCGGAAGTGCAGGGACCAAGGGACCAAGGAACCTAGGGAACAGGGAAAAGGGAAAAGAAGAGCAGGGATGTGGGGATCCTTCGACTTCGCTCAGGACAGGCTCCGGGGCTGACGGACGCGGGGAAACGCGGCATTTGCCGAATCAGCAAAATGAGCCAATACCTTTTTGCGTACGGGACGCTGCAGCCGGGTCTCGCGCCGACGAAGATTGCGCGCGTGGCGGCGAAGCTGCGGCTCGTGGGCGAGGGATTTGTGCGCGGCGTGCTCTAC
The DNA here is from genome assembly GCA_049517515.1 of Occallatibacter sp. Lineage (GTDB taxonomy): Bacteria > Acidobacteriota > Terriglobia > Terriglobales > Acidobacteriaceae > Telmatobacter. The sequence goes on along the minus strand of JBEKSA010000003.1, from coordinate 186,248 downwards.
GATCTGGGCGGCTACCCCGGCGCTGTGGCTGATCCAGGTGCGAAGGGCAGGATTATGGGGACGGTGATGGAGCTGCCGGAGGATGAAGGCGTGCTTGCGCGGCTCGACGCCTATGAGGGGTTCGATCCGGAGACGCCGGAGACGAGCGAGTATATTCGCGAGCGGCAGGCGGTGGAGTTGAAGACTGGCGGGATGGTGGAATGCTGGTTTTACCGGTACAACCGGAGGCCGCGGGAGACGGACCGAGTCGAGAGCGGAACGTGGGGGATAAAGCAGCTTCTAGCTTCTAGCCGCTAGCTTTATCTGAGTCAGGTTTGAGCTCGTGGTACTCCACCCGTGGCGCGATGAGACGACGCCAGGGATTGGGCAAATCCGTCGATGCAACTGCTCTGAGCTCACAGGCCCAGCTCCCCCGCGCGCTTTTTCATCGCCTCAATGCAAAATGCGATGTGGGCGTCGAGGTCGACGCCGAGTTCGGCCGCGCCCTGCACGATGTCCTCGCGGTGAACGCCGCGGGCGAAGGCCTTGTCTTTCATCTTTTTCTTCACGCTCGAAACCTCAACGTCGGCGATGGATTTGCTGGGCTTGACCAGAGCACAGGCGGTAAGGAAGCCCGCCAGCTCGTCGCAGGCGAAGAGGGCTTTGGCGAGGTGCGAAGAGCGCGGCACGCCGGAGTATTGGGCGTGGCCAAGAATTGCGGTGCGGAGTTCCTCGGGCCAGCCAAGCCGCTCCAGTTCGCGGACGCCGACGAAAGGGTGCTCTTCGGCCGTGGGATGGCGCTCGTAGTCGAAGTCGTGGAGCAGGGCGGTGGCTGAGTAGAGCTGGATGAGTGCGGCGCGCGTATCGCCCTCGAGCGCGAGGCGGGCGGCTTCCTGCTCGCCATAGGCCACAACGCAGGCTTCCACGGCCAACGCGTGCTTGCGCAGATTTTCGCTCTGGGTCCACTCGGTAAGCAGTTGCCAGGCCTGCTCTCGGCCAAAGGTCGAATTCGCGGCCATTCAGGCCTCCTGTTAATTACTGTGGTTCGCGTTTTGTCTGGTTTTGAGGGGTCTCGTGGGGCTTTTTTCGGTTTGACCCTGAATTTCTACTTGACAATTATGGTTCATTCGTTGAAAGTAGCACCAATCACAGTGCAGCGATGCACTTGGAGTTCCACGCTCTGGCACTCCGCGCATCCCGAAATGGCAACTTCTATCGTTAGCGTGGAGACACGCGAAGTGGTGCGGTGTGAATACTGCAGACTGATGCAGTATAGGACCACCAACTCCCTATGCCGAAAATGCCACAGGCCCCTGGATATCGAGGAGCCCGTGTATCTGGCCCCACGGCTGGTGATCAGCCAGCCTGTGCCGGTTAGTGGTGGCGCCGGCATGCAGGTGGCCACGCAGGTGCGCGAGATGCGCCGGGCGCACCACCTGAGCCAGCGGCAACTGGCGGGACGGATGCAGGTGCCGCGGACCTACATCTCGAAAATCGAGAACGGCAAGGCGATTCCCACGTTGGGCTCGCTGGAGCGGCTGGCCACGGCCCTTGGCGTGGAAATGCGTCAACTGGTTCGCGATGAGCGCAGCCGCCGCGACGAAGAAGTGGAATCAATCCTCAGCGACCCATTCCTGGCCGAAGTGGCCGAACTGTTGCCGCATCTGGACTCGCTGCACCGGACACTATTCTTCGGCGCCGTGAGGGACGCAGCGACAGGCCGGCGCCGCACCGCGTAGAGCCGGCGGCGGGGGCGCTTATCGCGCAAGGGAGTTTCGCGCGCGCGCTTCCGCCGCCGGGCGGGAACGGGCACGCTCATCGGTGAACTTCACCTGGAGTGCCATTTTGGCAAGGCCCTGGACTGTTGCGATCAGCGGGCCCGGCGCCACCGTGGCGCCGCATTGCAGAATTCACCAAAATGCTTTACGGTCGATGGTGTGACTCCTCGGATTCGGCCGAAGGCGTGTCGCGTGCCGGCCGTAGGTTCGTTCACGGATTGAGCGGCCTCTATCCTGCACCGTGCGTGAACTCCGTTGGCGCCACTTCGGGTTGCTGTCCGGGCCTCCGCGTGGAAAGCACAAATGCGATCGACAGTCGATTCCTTGTCTTCATCACTCCCATTGCGCATCGATGAGCTGAGCCCAGAGGAGCGCGCCGTCTATGCGACGCTGAAGCCAGAGCGCCTGCCGCGGCATGTAGCCATCATCATGGATGGAAATGGGCGTTGGGCCGGTCGCCGGTCGCTGAAGCGGTTTGTCGGCCATCAGCAGGGCGCCAAAATGGTGCAGTTTGTCATGGAAACCGCCGCCCGCATCGGCCTGCCCTGGCTGACGCTCTACGCGTTTTCTCTCGAAAACAATCTTCGCCGTCCTCGCGCCGAAGTCAGCTTCCTGATGCGCCTGCTGAAGACCTACCTCGACAACAATCTCGAGCGCATGACCCAGAACAACATCCGCTTCCGCACCATCGGCCACACCCACGAACTGCCGCCCGAGGTGCAGGAGAAGCTGCTCCACGTCGAGCAGGAAACGGCGCGGAACGCCGGCACCACGCTCACGCTGGCCCTCAACTACAGCTCGCGCTCCGAGCTGGTCGACGCCTTCCGCGCTCTGGCGGCGGAGTTGAAACACAAGCACAAAAGCCCTGACGACGTGACGGAAGAGGACATTCACCGGCATCTCTACACGGCTCACATGCCCGATCCCGATCTACTCATCCGCACCTCCGGCGAACAGCGCATCTCGAACTTCCTCTTGTGGCAGATCGCCTACACCGAGATCTTCGTCACGGAGCGGTACTGGCCGGACTTCAGTGGGATCCATCTGCTTGAGGCCATCGCCGACTACCAGCGCCGGGAGCGCCGCTACGGCGCGATCGGCGAGGACGGCGGCGAAGTGGAAGAGGATCCGGACCGCATCAGGATTGCGGTGAGCTGAGGGGCTGTGGCTTTTCTATTCGGAATTCAGAGAATTGGTGAATTGAAATCGGCGATGAACTGGATACCCGGTACATCCAGTTTGAACAATTGCGTGTCACCAGTGAGATAGAGATCAATTCCGGCCGAGGCTGCGCAAGCCAAGTGAATTGCGTCGGCTATCTTGAGCTTCTCCTTTCCGCGCAAGAGACTGAACGGCCGCACCGCGCGCGCGTCAAATGGCAAAAATCGAAAGCCCATTTCATCCAGAGTTTCCCGCACAGCCGCTGCCTTGATCGGCTGGTCGAATCGTTCCGTTCCTGCCATCAGTTCGCCCACCGCCAAACAGCTGGCAAAGAGAGAATCGCCTCGCCTGCGAGACCGTGCCAAAAGAGCATCGGCTCTTGGCCGAAAGACGGGATCGCCTTCGAGCAGATAGATGAGGAGCATGGTGTCCCAGCAGACCCGGCTCATGCTTCATCCTCGTCTTCCGACCGGACCCAGCGCAGGAACGCCTCTCCGCCCCCAACAGCAGCGAACTCGTCCTTCATCAAACCGAATAGCTTTCCCGTCATGCGGTGCGCCCATTCTTCCGGGGTCTCGCCGCCCGTAGCCTCAGGCTTATCTTGGATTGGAGGCGCCGCTGACCCGGGCTGCGCTTGGGGATTTGCAAAACGATACCTAACGACGACTGTCGAGCTCTGTTTCTTGGGCGGCCCTTCGACTGCTTCGATCTCGATCCCATGAGCACGCAGGAATTTCTCGGCTTGGATTGCCGAACAGATCTGAGGCCAATTCCTAGCTGGGAAACCCAAAGGCTCTAAATGCTGCATAAGGTCCCGAACCGCGACGGAGAATCTCAACTTACCCGCGCGGATAGCTGGCTGAACGTATTTGTCTGTCGCCACAGAACGCACTTGATCGCTCAAGCCATAATTCATTCGAACCCCTCTCTTCTGCTCCTGGCTAGAAGTGCCTTATTTGGAGCTTAAAAAACAATACCAATAGATAGCCAAAATGTCAATAGAGATAGACATTTTGTCTATTTCCTTTCCGCATTCTCTGGCCGTATGCCTTAGGCCTTTGTTTGGGGGCCGGCGGTGTATTCTCAACGCTGAATGAAACGCATTCTTACCGCTGCAGTTCTGATTCCAATTGTCCTCGTTCTGGTGTTTCTTGGGCCCCGCTGGCAGTGGTTGTTTACGCTGGCGGTGGCAGCGGTGGCGGCGCTTGCAGGTTGGGAGTACATGGACCTGAGCCGGCGCTGCGGAGCGAACCCGCCGCGGATTGCGACCATGCTGGCTCTGCTGGCGCTGTTTGCCGTCGACTTTGAGTGGCCTGACCTGACCCCGGCCCTGTTTGGAATTCTTGGCCTGGGTCTGCTGGTCTACTGCACCTTCTTCAAGCCGGTTGAGGAAACGATTGCGGACGCTTCGGCATCCATCTTCTGCCTGCTGTACACGGGCCTTACGCTGATCGCCCTGCCGACGCTGCGCGAACAAGCCAATGGGCCCTCGCTGGTGGCGTTTTTGCTTTTCGTGGTATGGGCGGGAGACACGGCGGCTTATTACGCGGGCCGCGCGTGGGGCCGGCACAAGATGGCGCCGTCGCTCAGCCCGGGCAAGACCTGGGAGGGAGCCATTGCATCGGTCGCCGGAAGCGTGGTGATTGCCGCGGTGCTTGTGAGCCTGGCGACGGTGATGCAGGAACCTTCGAACTCGGCCATCGTTTCCTGGCTGGAGCGCGTTTTTCCCTCGGCTGTGCTGGCCTATCCCGACGAGATCTGGTATTGGGTGGGACTGGCCGCAGTGATCAATGTTGCTGGGCAGGTAGGCGATCTGGCTGAGTCGGCGCTGAAACGGTCGGCCGGGGTGAAGGATTCAGGCAGCCTGTTGCCGGGGCACGGAGGAGTTTTGGACAGGATCGATGCGTTGCTGCTCGCGGGTCCGGTGCTCTGGTACGCGCAGGTGATTCACCAGAGGTTTTAAAATAGCTGCTAGCTGCTAGCTTCTAGCCTCTAGCTCGTTCCTGGAATTGTGAACGGTCGGGCTTTATTCATGAGTTCTCGGGGCCGCCCGATTCCCCGATGGGCATGTGCGAGTCGCGACACAAGGCGATTGCACTGACTCGAAATGGCTAGAGGCTAAAAGCTAGAAGCTAGAGGCTGTTTTTTGAAGCGACTCGCCATTCTCGGATCGACCGGCTCCATCGGGCAGAGCACCCTTTCGATTGTTGAGCAGTTTCCTGAGCGCTACCAAGTGGCCGCGCTGGCGGCGGGGCGCAACGTGGACGAAGCCTTTGCACAGGCGGTGCGCTGGAGGCCGCGCGTGGTGTCGCTGGCTACGGCCGAGTTGGCAGGCGAACTGACCACGCGGCTGCGCCAGGCAGGCGTGACGGGAATCGAGGCGGTGCATGGGACCGCGGGCACAATCACCTGCGCGACGCTGGGCGAAGCCGATTTTGTGGTGTCGGCGATTGTGGGCGTGGCGGGCCTCGAGGCGACGCATGCGGCCATCCTGGCGGGAAAGCCGGTAGGGCTGGCCAACAAGGAGTGCATGGTGGCGGCCGGCGAGATCCTAACCGCGGCAGCACGCGAGCGCAAGGTGCCCATTCTGCCCATCGACAGCGAACACAACGCCGTGCACCAGTGCCTGCGCGTGGGCGCGCATAACGAGGTGAAGACGATCTGGCTAACGGCTTCAGGAGGGCCATTCCGCCAGCTCCCTCTGGACCAGTTCGCGAGCATCACGCCCGAGCAGGCGCTGAAGCACCCCACATGGGTGATGGGCAGGCGCATCACCATCGACTCGGCGACGATGCTGAACAAGGGGCTCGAGGTCATCGAGGCCTGCCGGCTGTTCGACGTGACGCCAGCCCAGGTGAGGGTGACCATCCATCCCCAATCCACCGTGCATTCGATGGTGGAATACGTGGACGGGTCCATCCTGGCACAGATTTCAGTGACCGATATGCGGCTGCCCATTCTGTATGCGCTGGCTTGGCCGGAGCGGCCCAAATCCACGCTGACCTTCGACCTGGCCGCGCTGCGGCGGCTGGATTTCGAGGAGCCGGACTTCGAGCGCTTCCCGTGCCTGCGGCTGGCCTTTGAAGCGGCCGAAAAGGGGGGAGCGCACTGTATTGCGCTGAATGCAGCCGACGAAGTGGCCGTTGGGGCTTTCCTCGAACGTCGTATTCCGTTTACGGGCATCCCGCGTACAATTAGAAAAGTACTCGCGGCAACCCCGGAGGCCCACCCGGCAACCATTGCGGAGGTGCTCGCCGCTGACCAGGAAGCGCGAGAACGAGCTCGGGCACTGCTCGCGTAATCTCAATAAGCGCATGCCGGCTGGCTGCGCTTAGCCGAAGGAAACACTCGCACAACGATGCATGATTTTCTGGTATCTGCCGCTGCATTTATCGTCCTTGTCGGCGCGATCATCGTGGTGCACGAGGGTGGACACTTCATTGTAGCCAAGCTCTGCAAGGTTCGCGTCGAGGCATTCTCCATTGGCTTCGGACCGCGCCTCTTCGGCTTCAAGATCGGTGAGACGGAGTACAAGGTCTGCCTGCTGCCGCTGGGTGGCTTTGTGAAGATGACCGGAGAAACCGAGTCCGGGCTCACCGGCAGTCCCTCCGACGGCCAGGAGCCGGTCGACGACCCGGGGGCATTCACGGCCCACCCGCGCTGGCAACGCATGTTGATCGGACTTGCCGGCCCAACCTTCAACATTTTGCTGACGCTGTCGTTGATGTGGTTTTATTTCGCCTTCATCAACGAAGTGCCGGCGGCGACCGTAAAGACTACAAACGTGGAGTGGGTTACTCCGGACTCGGCAGCTGCGACGGCTGGGCTCGAGGCCGGCGATGTGATCGTGAGCTTCGACAACATCAAGAATCCGGACTGGGAGATGGTGTATGACCACATCCGGTTGAATGCCAATCAGACGGTGCCCATGGCGGTAGAGCGTGGGGGAAATACCCTTCAGCTCAGCCTGCGCGTGCCGGCCAGCGCCAAGAGCGACGATTTTGATTTGACCGACGCGGGAATTTCACCGCAGTATCTCCCGGGGCCGATTGCGGTGGCGGAGGTGCAGCCGGGCATGCCCGCGGAGGAAGCTGGGCTGCGCGGAGGCGATGCGATAGAGGCCGTCGACGCCCAGGCGTTTCATTCCGTGAATACGCTTCTCGCGTACATGCAAGCAGGGAAGGGCAAGCCGCTGACCCTTACCGTGCTGCGCAACGGCGCCACGCTGCAGATTGTGGCCACGCCGACAAAGCTCGACACGAGATGGATGCTGGGCTTTTCGACGAATCAGATTCCCATTCGCGACGAGCCCTTGTCGCTGGTGTCGGCCGCCGGGAAGTCACTGGGCTTCTTCAAGAACAATTCGCTGCTTGTGGGCGAAGTGCTGAACCGGCTGTTCACGCATCGGCTTTCGGTAACGCAGATGATGGGGCCGGTGGGAATTGCCAAGGCTGCCGGCGAGGCCGCCCAGATGGACGGCTGGTATCCGAAGTTCGGACTGGCCAGCGAAATCAGCCTGCAACTGGGGATCCTGAATCTGCTTCCCTTTCCGATTCTCGATGGAGGCATGATTCTGCTTCTGCTGATTGAGAGCGCGCTGCGCCAGGACATCAGCGTGACCATCAAGGAGCGAATCTACCAGGCGGCATTTGTGGTGCTGATGGCCTTCATCGCCTTCACCATCTTTAACGACGTGAGCAAACTGCAACTGTTTACGCACGTCAAGCCATAAAAGCAGGGATCAGGTTCCAGGGGTCAGGGGTCAGTTGCTGCGGCCGCGCGCGGATTGTCTCTGAGACCTGGCAAATGACACATGAAACCTGGAGCGAGAATGCCGGTTACAACCGAAGTGCGGGTGCGGTATGCCGAGACCGATCAGATGGGCATTGTCTACTATGCCAACTACCTGGTCTGGTTTGAGCTGGGCCGCGTAGAGCTGTTGCGCTCGCTGGGGCTTGCGTACAGCCGCCTGGAGACCGATCACGGATGCATTTTGCCGGTGATCGAAGCGCGGTGCCGCTATCGCGCGCCGGCGCGCTACGACGACGAAATCCTGATCGAGACGCGGCCGGCGATGATGCGCGGATCGGTGCTCAAGTTTGCCTATCGAATTCTGCGCAAAGCCGCCGAGGGCGAAAAGAAGACGCTTTTGGCCGAAGGCGAGACGGTGCACGTGGTGTGCGACGATCAATTGAAGCGGAAGCCTCTGCCCGAGAGGTATGCGGCGGCGCTGCGGGCGCTGATGGAAGAGGGCACCGCATAATTGGCTCCGCTAGATTCTGCCCGGCGTATCCCGCTCCGCGTTAGCCGATCTCAATTCCGGCGGAGGGAAATTTGAATTTCTGGTCCGACGCCATGCGCTCCGCGCGGAATTTCCGGCAGGCTTCGATCTCATCCGGAATCAGGACGCGATAAAGCGTTCCGTCGCGGTTGGGTTCGCCTTCCTTGCGGATGGCGCCGATGGTCTCGAGAGCGCGCAGCGTCTCCTGCACCTTTCCCAGCGAGACCGGGTTCTCATCCAATTGCGAGTAGGAGGATTTCACGACGGCCGTGCGCAACTGGCGCGTGCTCACGCGAAGATGAGGATCGCCGTCCTTGGCGATGGAGTGCCGGAAGAGAAACCAGTAAAACGCGGCATCGTAAGGGGAGAGCTGCGGTTGCAAGTCGTCGACGATCTGCTGAATGATAAGCCGCAATTCCTGGGCGGAGAAGTCGCGATCTCGCGCGGGCTGCGCATTGGGCTCCGACTCAAGCTCATTCAGGAGCTGGCGTATCTTTTCGATTCTCTGGTTCATGTTGGCCGCTGATTCACTGGAAGAATTTTACGCTCAAAATGAAGGGTGCGGCCCGTGTTCTTTGCGGGGCCCGGCAGTCTTCGGGCGCGGAGCGGCTATGCTATTCGCCATGGAGATTCCCATGATGGAACCTCAGCTTTCCACTTCGCCAGAGCTCGAGGACGTGCTTGCGGAGCTCTCCGCGCGCGAACCGATCTTTCACCGTCCCGAATTCGGAACATCGCGGGCGGACTTTGAGCGAATGACCGTGGAGGACTTTTGGGAGACCGGCGCCAGCGGACGGCGATACTCCCGGGAGTTTGTGCTGGATGAGCTGGAGCGGCGGTATTCCGCGCCGCATAACGACGTGTGGGAGACGCGGGATTTCAATTGCTGCAAGTTGGCCGACGACGTCTACTTGCTCACGTACACGCTGTTGCAGGACAAGCAACGGCTGACGCGGCGGACAACGATCTGGCAGAGAGGCAAGAGCGGCTGGCAGATCGTTTACCACCAGGGGACGATTGTGCAGGACGGCTAACGGGCCGGTCAGCACAGGATTAGGGCAGGATCAGCGCAGGACGACGGCGAGTGCGAAGCCGTCGAGGCCCTTGACGCCTACGGTCTGCAGGGCGACGGCGCACAGGCGCGGCTCGGCGGCCATCATTTCAAGGCAGCGGCGCGTGCCGACAATGTCGGGCTTGGAGCTTTTGGCCTCAATGACGCTGCCATGACGAGCGATGTTATCGACAACGATCACCGTCCCGCGGCGCGAGAGCTTCAGCGCCCATTGGAGATATTGCGGGTTGTTTTCCTTGTCGGCGTCGATGAAGATCAAGTCGAACGGACCGGCGCCCGATGCTTTCAAGACGGGAAGGCTTTCAAGGGCGGGGCGGACGCGAATGTCGACACGGCTGAGCAGGCCGGCGCAGTGCAGATTGGCGCGAGCTACCTCAGCGTGCCGGGGGCTGAATTCGAGCGAAATAATGCGCCCGCGTTTGGGCAACGCGCGGGCCATCCAAATGGTTGAGTAGCCGCCGAGGGTGCCGATCTCCAGCACGCGCCTGGCCTGCGTCATCTTTATGAGCACCTGGAGGAATTTGCCCTGGAGCGGGGAAACATCGATGGCCGGAAGACGCGCCTTGCGATTGGCCTTGACGGCAGCTTCGAGCTTTTCGTCGGAGGGGGCGAGAAGATCGCCGAAGTAGCGGTCGATCGAGGCCCACAACGGCTTTCCGGCGGCTTTCCGCGGCATCTACTTCTCCCGCGCCACGACAAAATCGGGTACCCAAAGGAGCGCGCGCTTGAATTCGGAGTCGGCGAGCGGAGCGAGAGCCTGGCGCGACTGCTCGGCGTAGCGGTCGGCAGCGGCCATGGCGTATTCGACTGATCCGTTGCGCACCAGAATTTCGCGGATCTGCTGGCGGCTGACATTCTCAAAGCTGCGGTCGTCTAGAACGCGCCGGATGGCTTTGCGGTCGGAGGCGGTACCGTGGTCAGCGGCATGGACGACGGCCAGCGTGGCTTTGCCTTCGCGCAGGTCGCTGGCCACAGGCTTGCCCAGAACCTCTTCGGTGGCCGTCAGGTCGAGGACGTCGTCGACGATCTGGAAGGCCAGGCCCACGGTGCGGCCGAATGCGCCCAGGGCGGACTCCTCCGCTTCGGTAGCGCCGGCCAGGACCGATCCCAGTCGCATCGAGACCGAGAAGAGGCAGGCGGTCTTGCGGAAAATAAGGTCGTAGTATTCAGCCTCGGAAACCATCTTGCCGAGCTTTTGAATCTGCAGGAGCTCGCCCTCGACCATCTGTTGGGTAAGGCTGATGAGCAGATCGAGAATACGCAGGTTCCGCTCTTCAAGCGCCACCCTGAAGGCCTGCATGTAAAGCCAGTCGCCGGCCAGGACGCACTTTTCGTTGCCCCAGGTGGTGTTGGCGGATGGGCGGCCGCGGCGGGTGTCGGCGCCGTCGATGATGTCGTCGTGGACCAGCGTGGCGGTGTGCACCATTTCGACGACCGCGCCGAGGCGGATGGCACTGTGACCAAAGAAATCGAGCTGATGCGCGGCAAGCAGCAGGAGCGAAGGCCGAATGCGCTTGCCGCCGCCTTCGCGCAGGTACTCGGCGATCTCAGTGATGGTGCTGACGCTGGAGGCGGCGTCGCGGCCCAGTTCCTGCTCCACCGCGACAAGGTCCTCCCGCAGCAGCTCAAAGACCTCCCGCGCCGTGGGTATGGTGACTGTGCTCAAAGTGCTCCGATTCTAAAGCATCGACAGGGGGAATGGCGACATGTTTTGCCCAGCGGGTCGCTCGTAATCGCTGCGGCGGATTGTTAAGACCGGGACGGCAACTGCGCTCCGGTCAATTGGTGCGATAGTTGGTGAACTGCAACTCCAGGCCCAGGTCCCGGGCGCGCAGCATGGCAATGATGGCCTGCAACTCGTCCCGGTCCTTACTTGAGATTCTTACGGTGTCGCCCTGGATGCTGGCCTGCGCCTTCTTTTTCGAGTCTTTCACGAGGCGCACGATTTCTTTCGCCTTCTCTACGGGGATGCCCTGCTGCAGGCTGATCTTCTGCCGCACGCTCTGGCCGGATGAGGGCTCAACCTTGCCGTAGGTCAGATTCTTGAGTGAGACGCCGCGCTTAACCAGCTTCTGCGCCAGAATGTCCTTGACCGCCTCGAGCTTGTATTCGTTGCTTGAGGCCAACTGGATTGCGTCGTGGCCCTCCAGGTTGACCTCGGAGTGGGTGTCCTTGAGGTCGAAGCGCTGGCGAATCTCTTTCATCGCCTGATCGATGGCGTTGCGGACCTCCTGGATGTCCACTTTGCTAACGATGTCGAATGAATTGTCCTGTGCCATGGCTGTCTCGTCCTCAAAATGCTCGGCGGGCTGCCGCCGGATGTGCCTGTATCAGTTTCCCACGTCTTGCTGGAGGGGAAACAGGCGGAAGAAATTTGTGGTGGTCGCGGCGGAAATTTCATCAGGCGTAACGCTGAGGAGGCCGGCAAGAACATCAGCCGTTTCGACCACCATCGCGGGCTCGTTGCGCTGGCCGCGATGGGGGGCGGGAGCGAGCCAGGGCGCGTCGGTTTCAACGAGGATTCCGTCGAGCGGCATGCGGGCGGCAACATCGCGGAGCGGCTGCGCCTTGGGATAGGTTAAGTTGCCGGCAAAGGAGACCAGGAAACCGAGGTCCAGCGAGCGCCGCGCCTGCTCCCAGCCAGCGCCGAAGCAGTGCATGATGCCACCAAGGCCGGTTGGCCGCCAGCGCTCCTCCAAAACCAGGAAAAGATCGCTCCAGGCGTCGGTGGACTCGTTCGTGCCGCGGCAATGGATGAGGATGGGCCGTTTGCGCGCCGCGGCAATCTCGAGCTGGCGGATGAGGACAGCGTGCTGCACTTCGTGCGGGGCGCCCTCGTGATAGTAGTCGAGGCCGATTTCGCCGCAGGCGATCACCTCAGGCTCGGCCAGGAGGGCGTCGAGTTTGGCCAGCACATCTTCATCGGCTTCGGTTGTGTTGTGGGGATAGATTCCTGCGCTGGCGTAGAGCGTGGGAAGGTTGGCCCCATTCTGCCGTCGCCCGTTGAATTCGCGGCAAAGGCCGAGCGCCTGATGCATTTCGGCCGGTCCCTCGCCAATGCCGATGGAAAGCACGAGGCCAACGCCCGCTTGCCGCGCGCGGATAAGCATCGCTTCGCGATCGGCTGCGTAGCGCGGGCTGTCCAAGTGGGCGTGGGAGTCGATCAGCAATTCTGCCTCGCGGGTCGCATGAAGTGGCTCGGTGTCAGCATGGTCCAGTTTAGTGCAGCAGGAGTGGAGGGCGGAAAGGCGCGCAGCATAAGCCGAGCGCGCGGTCGCTCGTCTACCATCGGAGCAGCAGATGCGAGCGAAACCCAAGCTCGGGCAGAATTTTCTCGTCGACGGCCAGGCCGCCCAGCGGATTGTGGCGGCGCTGGGAGAGATTGCCGGCCGCACGGTAGTGGAGATCGGCCCCGGGCGGGGCGCCATCACCGAAATGCTGGCGGGGCGAGCCAAGCATGTTGTGGCCGTTGAACTCGACCGCGAGCTTGCCGCGGATTTGCGGAAGCGCTTCGATCCGACGCGCGTAACGGTGGTCGAGCAAGACGTGCTGCGGTTCGACTTTGGCGCGGCAGCGGCCGAGGCCGGCGAAAGGCTGCGCGTGGCCGGCAATCTGCCTTATGCGATCACTTCGCCCATCGTGCTGAAGCTGGCGGCGAGCCATGCCGCACTTGAGTTGGCCGTGCTGATGGTGCAGCGCGAAGTGGCAGAGCGCGTGACTGCGACGCCGAGCACGCGCGACTATGGCTCGCTCTCCGTAACGATGCAGATGTACGGGCCGATGGAGCAGTTGTTCACATTGCCGCCGTCGGCCTTTTCGCCGCCGCCGAAGGTTCATTCGACGGTTTTTCGCTGGCGATTCGCGCCACGCTTCGCCGAGTTGGGTGTTAACGAGACCGGTTTTCTCCGTTTTGTCCGCAAGATCTTTGCGCAGAAGCGCAAAACTCTTATGAACAACCTGCGTGCCGCCGGAGTGGCGCCCGATGCCGCGGCTGCCGCACTGGCCGCCGCGGGGATCGACCAACGAATGCGCGCAGAGGCAGTGCCGGTCGACGGGTTGGCGTTGCTTTGGCGCAAACTGGAGGAACGGTAACCGGTTGCCGGCTGCGGCGGTTCCTTGCCCACGAGAGTGCGCGTAAGCTATGAAAGAGTGGGAGCAGGAATCAGGCCTCGACCTGCCTTGCGGCGCAATTCCGGAACCCGCGGGACGCCATCGAGAGTCTAATTGTTGAGGAAGCAATGAACCCGACCATTCAAACGGAGCGCCAGGAGAAGTTTCAAGAGACGCTAATAAGCGCCCGCCGCACCATGCTGATGAGCGAGATTCTGAAGCTGGCCGGAGACAGCTTCCGCGCCAGCAAGGCGCGCTTTGCGCTGACCGCTCTGGGCATGGTGATCGGCACGGCGTCGGTGATCCTGGTCGTGACCATCGGAATGACGGGCAAGCAATACATCCTCGAATTGATCCAGAAGATCGGCACCAACTCAGTGGAAGTGGAGTATGCGGGTGGGGGCGCAACGGCGGCGGAGCGCGGGCGTTACAACGACTTTCTGACCCGAGAGGACGAGAAGGCCGTGGACCAGCAGGTACCCGGCGTGATGTACTCCTCGCCGGTGCTGACGATGCACAACCGGATCAGTTTTCCCGGCGGAATCCAGAAGGACACTATCGTATTGGGTGTCTCGCCGCAATACCAGCAGATCCGCAACCTGATCGTCACCCAGGGCCGGTTTTTCGATGAAACAGACGACTCGGCTCACATCAAGTGCGCAGTCGTGACACAGCAATTTGCCAAGGAACAATATGGCAGCGACGATCTGGCCATTGGCCAGACCTTCCATATTCTGGCAATTCCCTTCACCATCATCGGCGTTTTCAAGGAAAGCGTAAGCGACTTCGGGCAGTCCGAAATCCAGGACGAGACCGTGCTGGTTCCCTATTCGGTAGCGCGCTACTTTACCGGAACCGACCGAGTGAACCAGATCTATTTTTCCCTGCAGAGCATGAACGAAGTGCCCGAAGCCGCGAGAGAGATTGTGCACGTAATCAGCTCTAGTTCGCAGCACCGGCCGGACTCAATCTACAAGGCACAAACGCTCAGCGATCTGCTGGTGACGGCGGCGAAGATCGCGGACGCCCTGACGGCGGTTCTGGTGATGGTGGCGGCGGTAACGCTGGCCGTGGGCGGCGTGGGCATCATGAACATCATGCTGGCCAACGTGCGCTCGCGCATCCGCGAGATCGGCATCCGCAAGGCGCTTGGAGCCACATACCGCGAGATCAAACTGCAGTTCCTCACCGAGGCTGTCCTCATCTCGATCACTGGCGGCATTGTGGGCAGCCTCGTCGGCCTCGCGATTCCGTTTTCCATCCGCGTTTTCAGCGGCTACGACTTTCCCATTTCGTGGTTGTCGGTGGTGATCGCCCTGACTGCGGCAACACTGGTCGGCGTAATCTTCGGAACCGTTCCGGCGACGCGCGCCGCGCAACTGGACCCAGTGGAGTCGCTGAAGTATGAGTGACGAAATATGAGCGATGAGGAACAGCGGAAAGCCGGCGGCAAAGACGGCGAACCGGGCACGGGACCAAATCTAACCCTTCTCTTTAGCCTGATCGCACTGGCGTTGGCATTGGCCATCGGCCTCGCTGCGCTGATCGTGCGGCCTTTCTATCTGCGGCGCTAATGGAATGAAGATCGTTGTTTCGAGGATCTTTCTCGGGAATGCGGGCAACCGGACGTCCTGAACACAGCATCTATCGACAAGTCTCACCAGAAAGAGGCGTTTGATGAGAGCTTTCGCTCCACTCTTGTTTGCAGCAGTTTTGGCGGCGCCGGTGCTCAGCACAGGCTGTGCGGCGCATGTGCGCGTTTACGATCCTTATTACCACGACTATCACGCGTGGGCAGGTGAAACCACCTTTTACGCCCAGTGGGAGCACGACACTCACCGGGACCACATGGATTTCAACAAGCGCAGCGACGCTGATAAGAAGGCCTATTGGGACTGGCGGCACAGCCAGCACTAGGCCGGCGGAATAAGGCCCGATCTCAGCCTTCCACGCCGGTGCATTCCGCGCGCTCGATGATCAGGACGGGAATGCCATCGACGACAGGGTAGGTGCGGCGGCAGGCGATGCAGACGATACGCGCGCCATCAAACTGCAAATCGCCATAGCAGGCCGGGCAGGCCAATTGCGCAAGAACAGCCGGGTCGAACGTGGGAGGATGCGCCGGTTTGTCAGCCCTGGCAGCCACAATTCACCGATTACTGGATGGTAGCGCCGGCGCCGTGATCGGGGCGCGGCTTGGGGCGACCGGCAAAGGCCTGCTCGATGCGCTCGTTGGCGCCGGAGCGCGAGAACTCGTGGGCGACGCGGATGCCGTTATAAATAGCGACATCGTTTGAAGATCCGTGGCCGATGATGCAAACTCCGCGCACGCCGAGCAGCGGCGCGCCGCCGTATTCGGTATAGTCGAGCCGGCGGCGAAATTCGTTGAAGGCGCGGCGCGACAAGAGCGCGCCCACCTGCGCGGTGACGGTGCGGGTGAGGGAGGCGCGCAGCACGTCGCGCACAAACCGGCCGATGCCTTCGCTGGCTTTGAGCGCTACGTTGCCCACAAAGCCGTCGCAGACGATCACATCGGCCTGGCCATTGAAGATGTCGCGGCCCTCCACGTTGCCGATGAAGTTGATGGGCAGGGATTTGAGGAGCGGGAAGGCTTCGCGGGTGAGCTCGTTGCCCTTGGATTCTTCCTCGCCGATAGAGAGAAGACCCACGCGTGGCCGCGCGATCTTGAGCACGCTGCGGGCATACATCTCGCCCATGACGGCAAATTGCTCGAGGTTCTGCGCTTTGCAGTCGACGTTGGCGCCGACGTCGAGAAGCACGCAGGGGTTTCCCTTGGAAGTGGGCATGGGCGTGGCCAGAGCGGGACGGTCGACGCCGGGGAGTCCGCCCAGCACCATCTTGGCGGTGGCCATGGCCGCGCCAGTGTTGCCCGCGGTGACAAAGCCCGCCGCCTTGCCCTCGCGCACCAGCTTGAGGCCCACGCGCAGCGAGCTGTCTCGCTTGGTGCGCACTGCGTGTGCTGCCTTCTCGTCCATCGCGATGCGCTCAGAGGCGTGGTGGATGACGATGGGCAGGTCTTCGTCTTCGTCTTCGAGATGCTCGTCGAGCAGGTCGCGGAGCTCCGGCTCGGGCCCGATCAAATGGACTCGCACGGGGAGAGTGCGGCAGGCAAGGATGGCTCCCCGGATCTCCGGCTCGGGAGCCTTATCGGTACCAACGGCGTCAAGCGCGATGTCGGTGAGCATCGGGGTTGCGATTTACTTCTCTTCCTTCACTTCGAGCACGGCGCGGCCTTTATAAGCTCCGCACTTGGGGCAGGCCTGATGGGGCAGCTTCTTTTCGTGGCAATTTGGGCACTCAGAGAGCCCCGTAGAGGTCAGAAAGTCGTGAGCACGGCGGTTGGCGGTGCGGCGCGTGGAATGGCGCCTCTTCGGATTCGGCATGATGCAATTCCTTTCGATTCTGGCCCGGTATCCTGGCTAGCAGGCGCTTGAATGGGAGCGCGTCAAAATCCCTCGGCGACCGAAGACGCGTTCTGCTCCAAAGGGCTGATTTTTCAGGGCTTAATCCGGCTCCGCAACCCGGTCAACGCCTCCCAGCGGGGGTCGTTCGGACCCACTTCGCAGGAACAGGGCTGGGTGTTACGATTGGCTCCGCAGCGCGGGCAAAGTCCCTTGCAGTCGGGCTTGCACAGCGTCCTGACCGGCAGGGCCAAAAGCACCTGCTCGCGCAGCACATCTTCAAGCAACAGACTGTCCTTTTGATAATACCCGATTTCGGTCTCCGACGCAGTTATGGAGCGCTCGGGGGGTTCGGAGTCGGCGCCGATGGGGCGGAAGATGAGGTCGAAGTCGGCAGCCAGGGGAATTTCGACCGGCTCAATGCAGCGGGCGCAGGGCACCCGAAATTGGCCCGCGAAACGGCCCCGGAGGCGAATGTCGGGGACGATTTCTTTGGGTCCGCGGTGCTCGTGAATCACTTCGGCGCGGCCGGAGGTCGCCAGCTCGCCCATCTGCTCGGCCTCGTCGCCGAAATCGATTGCGCCTGGCCTGAGCTCCAGGTCGAATTCGACCGGCTCACGCTCGAGTTCGATGACTTTGAATTCCATGGTATGAGCGTAAAGCATTTTGAGCCTGCCGGGGAGTGACCGCCGGAATAACCAACGAAGAAGGGCCGGAGAGCGGCCGCCTTCTTGCCCCAATGGGATCATTCCCTTGGTCCTTACACGTCGGCTTGACACTCAAGCCAAGCCGAATTCCGCCGATAGTGTGAATGACATCATTCGAAAAAGATGAGAGTGTCCGGAGCAGGAATCGCGCCGCTCGCTTGCGAGTAAGTTTGCGCCTTTCTAGCCGGGTACAAGCGATGCCGGTTGTACCGGACCTAACCGGGATTGAGCCGGCGGGAGCCCCAATCTGCGGCTCCGGCGAGTGAGCGCAAGTTGTTCGCCGGAGCTTCCCGCCGCCCCAAAATAGCGCAACTCCAGCTTCCGCTCCCTGTCACTTTCGAGCGCCGGAGTTTTCGTCTCCCTTATGCGTCCTCCGTGTACAGTTATTCTGGAATGAGAGCCGGCAGGCCGCGGAGCCTCGGCCCATCGTTGCGATAAACCCTTAGACAGTACCCAACCGGAGAGATTTGGCATGAGCGCGCAAGAGTATGACTTGGTCGTGATCGGTTCCGGGCCTGCGGGGCAACGCGCCGCCGTGGCTGCTGCCAAGATGGGCAAGCGTGTGGTCGTGGTTGAGGCTCGCTCCGTGGTTGGGGGCGTGTGCATCAACACCGGCACCATCCCCTCCAAGACCATGCGCGAGGCGGTGCTGCACCTTTCCGGCTATAACTACCGGTCGATCTATGGCGTGAACTACCGGGTGAAGGAAAAGATCACCATGGCGGATTTGGCGTTTCGCGTCCAGGCGGTGATCAAGACCGAGGTGGACGTGACCGAAGCGCAGCTTTCGCGCAACGGCATCGACGTGGTGCACGGCATCGCCCGCTTTCTCGATCCTCACCAGGTTCGCGTGGAGGGGCCGCAGGGAGACACGACGCTCGCAGCCGGCCAGATCATCATCGCCGTGGGCACCAAACCCGCCGCGTCGGACAAAGTGCCGGTCAACGGCAAGACCATCGTGAACAGCGACCAGATTCTAGGCCTGGAAGTGCTGCCCAAAACGCTCGTCGTAGTGGGCGGCGGCGTCATCGGCGTGGAATACACCTGCATGTTCGCGGTGCTGGGGGTGCGCGTCACGCTGATCGAAAAACGCAACCGGCTGCTTGAGTTCGCCGACCAGGAGATCATTGAGGCGCTCAGCTACCACTTGCGCGACGCGCGAGTGACCATGCGGCTGGGCGAGGAGGTGGAAAGCGTAGAGGAGCCGTCTCCCGGGACGGTCGTCGCTAACCTCGAAAGCAAGAAAAAGGTTTCGGGCGATGCGCTGCTGTATGCGGTGGGCCGGCAGGGCAATGTGGACGACCTGAACCTGGCCGCGGCCGGCCTGGAAGCGGACAAGCGCGGCCGCATCGCCGTGGACGAGCACTTCCAGACCAAGGTCGAACACATTTATGCGGTGGGTGACGTAGTGGGCTTCCCCTCGCTGGCCTCCGTATCGATGGAACAGGGACGGATCGCGGCGGTGCGCGCCTTCGGCGACACGAAGGCGAGCTCCAACCCCAGCTTTTACCCCTATGGGATCTACACCATTCCCGAGATCAGCTTCATCGGCAAGACCGAGGAGCAGTTGACCGGCGAGGATGTGCCATACGAAGTAGGAATGGCCTACTATCGCGAGGTGGCTCGCGGACAGATTCGCGGCGATACAACGGGAAGGCTCAAACTGATTTTCCATCGCGACACGCGCAAGGTGCTGGGCGTACACATTATCGGCGAGGAGGCCAGCGAGCTGGTACACATCGGCCAGGCAGTGATGACTCTGGACGGCACGGTGGACTACTTCATTGATACCGTATTCAACTACCCGACCTTGGCGGAGTGTTACAAGGTGGCGGCGTTCAATGGCCTGGGCCGGCTGCACAAGTACCAGACGGGGTAAAACAAGCTTTCAGCCATTAGCTCTTAGCCTCTTTTTCGCGATATGAAGACCTTTGGATTTCTCGAATGAGAGCTAATCGCCGATTGTTGTTTGGCAAGAACCGAAAACTTCTCTCCCTTTCCCAAGGAGGGCGCAATGACCACGGCAATCGGTGTCGTGATGACCAGCCATATCGTGACCGGCAGGCTGGAAGATCAGCGACTGACGGGCAAGTTGCTGCGTTATCCCAGCGACCCTGAAGCGACGAATGAGCTCGACGCAATTCCCGGCAGCGAACTCGTCGAGATTCTCGCTGAACACATTGGCGCTCTTGCGGGCGCGACGGCCGGCGGAGCGGGCAAGGCCGATGCGATCGGCGTTGCGGTTCCGGGAATTGTGCGATCAGGCGTGATTGAGGAGTCGCCGAATCTGAAACAACTGAAAGGCATGCGCCTTGCAGAGGAGCTGGCCAGGGCATTGGAGGAACATGGAATCGCGGCGCCAGTGCACATTGCCAACGATGCGGACGCAATCGCAGCCGGCGTGGCTGCCACGCGGGGAAGGCTGGACAAGCTTACGCGCGTATGGACCATCGGCAAAGGCATCGGCTATGGGCGCTGGCCTTACGCGGATGGTGTTTGGGAGGGCGGACACATTACCGTCACTCTCGACGCCAAAGAGCGTTACTGCGGCTGCGGCGGCGCGGGTCACCTGGAGGGCATCATGGGCCACCGCGCCATGCGCCTGCGTTTCCTCGACCTGGAGCCGGAAGAGGTGTTTGCCAACGCGAAGCAGGGCGATGCGCGCTGCCGCGAGTTTGTCGACCTTTGGCATCGCGCTTTGGCCGCGGCGACCGCGTCGTTCATTCACCTCGCGGGGCCGGGGCGCTTCTACTTCACGGGAAGCAACGTCGGATTCCTTGATTTGGAACGGCTGCGCAGCCACCTGGAAACCATGGTGCGAATGAGCGCGCTGCAGAGCTTCTCGCTTGAGATTCTGCCACCGGACGATGAAACGGCGCTGATCGGCGCGGGCGTGAGCGCTCTGCGGGCGCTGGCTGGGTGATGCGTCAGCGCTTGCGCAGGTAGGTTTTCGACAGGCGATCGTGGCCCATGAGGTGATCGTCATCGAACAGAGCCCAGGCCAGGCCCAGGCCAAGCGGAAGAACAGACAGTAGCAGCGCCATAACGCGCCCGAACCGCTGCGCGCGGCTGGGGCTGTCGCCGTCAAAGGTGCTCAGCGCGATGCCGGCGTACCTCATACCCGGTGTGGCCCTGGCCAGCGCGAGGAACAGCGTTTGATAAGCGGCGCCGATGGCGAAGACGGCAAGCGCAGCGCCCAGCTCGACGGCACGGAGGCCGGGCATCTGCTTCGCGTGCGAGGCAAGCAGCACGGCAGCTGTCAGGAATACCGCGAGAACGAGGCTCGCGTCGACAACAAGAGCCATTAAGCGGCGGCCCAAGGGCGCAAGTTGGATGGGATTCGGCGGCTGGTCCTGAGGCAGGGGTTCGTCGAGAAGATCCTCGTCCGTCTGCGGCTCGACTTCTATCGTCGCGAACTCCGCACGCATCCATACCGGCGCGGCAGGTTCGTCGATTGCGGGCGCGGGCAGCGTCGAGATGCTCCCCGGGTCTACTTCGAAGATGCTCAACTGGGCTTGGGGCGGCGCGGCGGCAAGGGGGCCCTCGGCGCGCCGTGGCCGCATTTTGCGCGTGGCAACCATCTCGCGCGGGAACTGAATGAGATTGGCGTAGATCGGCTGGTCAGCGCCGCGAAGTTCGTCGCCTACCTCGGCGCTTTGCTCCGGCCGAATGGCGGAAGAAGACATCGGGCTTTCGTCAAAGATGCGGTGTTCGAGAGTCTCGAGCGGCGCGGGCGCCGTTGCAGCCACGGCGTCGGACTGCCGGACAAGTTCCGGCGTTGAGGCAGCCTCGAGACCTTCGAGCATGTACTGAACGGCGGCCTGCGCTTCCTGCGCCGCCTTCGACGCTGCCTCAGCAGCACGCACCGCGGCGCGTGCCTCATCGGCCAGCATCGCGCTGTAGCTGGGGGCCTGCGCATACCGCTCGGCTACGCGCGCTGCGGCCTGCGCAGCACGGCTTGTGTGGGCGGGGCGGCCATCGTCGATCACCCTGGCTTTGCTCGTAGACGACGTTTTGTGACTCATATGAGCGGCAACGCGCCGGTTGATCTCCTGTTTCCATTCCGGAAAGAGAGTTGCTGTGTTGACCGATGTGCTCAAAGCTCTTTTTGTCCCTTCTCCGATGGGCACGGCTTCACTGCCGGTTTCGACAATCCTGGCACTCGCGCGGATGCCCGATCTGCGATCGAAGCATTGCGCGTGCCGTTTTTGTGAACCAAGGAAAGGACATTGCGGATAAAGACAGATGTCACTACGGGCGATGAACCCGCCTGCGTGCGATCGATCCGAGTTTTATAAGTTACCAGAGCGGCGCGGCTCCCATCTCAATCCATGCAGCCGGCTTTGCTATGCTGAGCCTTGCACCGGTCATGGACTTGGATGTGTCCTCGTAACTTAGTATTTATCACGCTGCTGGCCGTCTGTCACCTGCAACTGGGCGCACAGACCACTCAAGTGTTGACCAATGCGGTCCCTTCGCCGCAAAGTGAGACGAGCAGCGCCGCTGCGAACTCCGCGGCTTCGTCTTCCGATGCGCTGCCCGACGATCCGAGCCAGGAATTGGTGCCGCTGGCCAAGCCGGAGCCAGCCCCCGCAACCGGAACGCCGGTCGAGTGGGAGGCAAAACGCCAGGAGTGGGCCGGAGATACATTGACTCTGACCGGCGATGTGGTGGTTCACTACCGCGACTACATTCTTCACGCCGACAGCGTTGTGTATAACCGGAAGACGACCGAGCTGGAAGCGGATGGCAACCTGCAGCTTTCCGGCGGGCCCGGCGATGTGCTCATCAACGCCACCCATGGCGACATGCGGCTGAACATGCATACGGCGCGCTTCTACGACGTGAGCGGATCGCAGGGTGTGCGTACGATGGGACACACGGTGGTGTACTCGACGCCAAATCCGCTGCTCTTCTCGGGCCGCGTGCTGCTCCAGACGGGCGAGGGCAACTTCAAGGTGATCGATGGCTCGATCACGAACTGCCGGCTTCCTCATCCGGACTGGCGGATCATCGCGCACAACATCGCCCTGGACAACGACAAGGCCTCGACGTCGAATGCGTTTTTTGAGTTTCTCGGCGTGCCCGTTTTCTACCTGCCCTATCTGGATCATCCGGCCAGCGAGACAGGACGGTCGAGCGGATTGCTGACGCCGGTGGTCAGCGTCGGATCCTCAATCCGCGGCTTCACCCTTGGCGAACAGGCGTACTGGGTAATCAACCGCAGCATGGACATGGTGGTGGGCGCGGAGTACTACAGCAAGCGCGGATGGGCTCCGAATGGCGATTTTCGCTACAGGGGTCCGGGACTCGACCACCTGACCGCGCGCTGGAATGCTCTGCTCGACCGCGGTATCAAAGAAGAAGTGGGCAACACTCTGGCCAGCTCGGCGGCCGCGCCCTTCGACCGACTCGCAGGCCCGGTCGGCTATGAGCTCGTCAACCAGGGCGGAGTGGATGTGAGCTTGTTGGGACGCAAGGATTTGTCGCCTGCGACGCGCGTTGCCGGCGGCGTCGAGTATTTGTCGAGCTATGTCTACCGGCTGGTCTTCGACGACAACTACTCGCAGGCCATCAGCTCCGAGGTGTCGAGCGAAGTGGTATTTACGCACAATCACGATGGCAGGATGCCGACAGTCTGGCTGGACCGCTTCCAATCCTTTGCCAGCACTACGAACGGCAACGAGGTGAAGATTCTGCGCCTGCCGATGCTGCGTTATGATGTGCTGGACCGTCCGCTGGGAGGCTCGCCGCTCTATTGGGGACTGGGATCGTCGCTGGGTTACTTGAACCGATCCGAGCCGTTCTTTCACTCTCGCAACGTGGGGCGGCTGGACTTCTACCCCCATCTTTCCATGCCGTTCACAACCGGAGGATGGAGCTTTGTTCCCGAGGTTGCGCTTCGCGACACGGCTTACACCATTAGCCAGACTCCCACTCTGACTGGTCCGTTCGTTGTTCCGCAGATCAGTCATAGCGCGCTCAACCGCACGGACCTTGAGGCGTCGGCGGATATCCGTGCGCCGGCGCTGGAGCGCGACTTCGAGCTTTCCCATTGGCATCGGGTGCTTCGCCACGTGATCGAGCCCGAGCTGACCTACAATTACGTCGGCGGAATTGGAGCGAAAGCCCGCGATGTGCTTCTCTTCGACACCACCGACATCGCCACCGACGTGAACGAAGCCGGCTTCTCGCTCACGCAGCGGTTCTACCTGCGGCCGACAGACAAGCAACCCTGCAAAACCGACGATGAAAAGGCCGCGGACGACAGCGGGGCCGAGAAGCCGTGCGCGAATACTCAGCGCGAGTGGGCGTCCTGGCAGATTGCGCAGGAGTACTTCATCGACCCCAACTTCGGGGGCGCGCTCATCTCCGGGCGGCGAAACGTCTTCAATGCAACGCTGGATTTGATGGCGCCGACGTTTCTCACTTCGCCACGCAACATCGCGCCCGTCGTTTCGCGCATACGATTTGAAGCGATCGATAACCTGCGCGTCCAATGGGATCTGGATTACGACTCCATAGTCGGGCGCATCGCCGCGAACAACCTCTTTGCCGGATATAGTTTTGGCCGGACGACGCTGGGAATCGGCCATGCTCTGTTGAATGCCGTAGACGAACGAGCCAGCAGCGGCGCGGCGTCGGTGATCAAGAGCCAGCAGCTGCAGCCCTTTCTGGAGATTGGCAAGCCGAGCGGCAACGGATTCAACCTGGCGGTGAATGGCGGCTACGACTTTGTGCAGCACGAAGTGCAATACGCCGGCGTGCAGGCGGACTACAACTGGAACTGCTGCGGCTTGACCGTCGGTTACCGGCGCTTCGAGCTGGGAACGATAGGCTCAACCAGCCGAGACGAAACGCAGTGGCTTTATAGCTTCACGCTGGCCAACTTCGGCGCTGTAGGCGACATCCGGCGTTCCAACTCGGTGTTCCGCGATCCCACGCTGCCGCCGGCGTACTAGACACAGTTGTCAGTGATCAGTGATCAGTGGTCAGTGGCCGGGCTGCGGAAGCGGGCGCGGGAATCGATTGCCGACTTCACGATTACGGTTGCTTTTCACCGCACTGTGCGTCCATCCTTTGCTGCCGGGGAGAGTGAGCTTAGTGAGGTCGCGGGAGCCCTGCTGGAGTATCCTTTCCTGAGAGGAATAGCTATTGTTACGCTTTCGTTTTTTGGCCGGATTGCTTGTCCTTGGTCTGACCGCGGGCTGTAAGGCCCAGAGCGCCGCTCCTTCAGCGCCGGACCCCGCCCTCGACCGCCGCATTGAGATTTTGGTCCGCTCTCAATACGAAATGCCAGCGGACGTGACGATCACCCTCGGCGCCCGAACCCCGAGTCAATTCACGGGTTATGAGACGCTCCCGGTCACGATCACCCGCGACTCCAAGTCTCAGGTGGTCAACTTCCTGATCTCCAGCGACAACACAAAATTAGTCCACCTGGATACATTCGATCTGACCAAGGATCCCGCCGACGCCATTCCAATCGCGGGCCGTCCCATTCGGGGCAATCCCGCCGCCAAGGTGACGGTGGTCAACTTTGACGATCTGGAATGCGGCTACTGCGCGCGCCTGCACGAGGAGCTGTTTCCGGCCACATTCGAGCATTACAAGGGCCTGGTGCGGTTCGTCTACAAGGACGATCCGCTGACGGAAATACACCCGTGGGCGATGCATGCGGCCGTGGACGCCAATTGCCTGGCGGCACAGAGCGGCGCTGTTTACTGGACCTACGTGGATTACCTTCATGCCCACGGAGACGAGATCACGGGCAGCGACCGCGATTTGACAAAGAGTTTTGCCGCACTGGACCGCATTGCACGGCAGGAGGCCACGCTGGCCAAACTCGACGAGACCACTCTGAACGCCTGCATTGCCAAACAGGATCAAACGCAGAT
Organism: Occallatibacter sp.; assembly: GCA_049517515.1. GTDB lineage: Bacteria > Acidobacteriota > Terriglobia > Terriglobales > Acidobacteriaceae > Telmatobacter. Next base: position 160,840 of record JBEKSA010000003.1, on the reverse strand, counting down.
TCTGGCTTCAGCCAAGCTTGCCGAGGAGCTGGGGATTGAAGGAACGCCGGCAACTTATGTAAATGGCGAAAAAGTGAATGGCGGTGCTGTCCCCGAGGATGAAGTATGGATGGTGATCGACCGGGCATTGCGCGCAACGGGCGAGCAACCTCCGCCGGCCCCGGCGCCGGCACCAACGCAGGCTCCCGCGGCCCCAGCGGCGGCCGGCGCCAGCAAATGACGCATTCGAGGACTATCCGCGCACCACTACCGGGATATATCCTTGATTGCCGGGGGCATTGCGAAACCCCCTAGGAGAGATCAGCTTGCAAGTCGCATCGAGTTTCAGAATTCGCGCCAGTTTTGCCGCCGTTGCAATCATCAGCGGCGTCCTTTTATTCGCCCTGGCAGGCTGCCACCGATCGCCCTCCGCCGAGGTGGTGGCTACGGTGAATGGCAAGGAGATTTTGCGCGCCGACCTCGAGAGGAATTACCAGATCAGCCTGGGAGACAGCCCGCAAAAACCGTCGTCTCAGGAAGCCGATATCCGGCGGTTGAGCGTGCTGCACCAGATGATCCAGGACGAGATTCTCGAGCAGCAAGCCGCGAAGCTGAACCTGACGGCCAGCGACGAGGACGTGAACGCAAAGCTAACGGAGATCAAGGCGCCCTACACGGACGAGCAGTTCAACGAGATGCTGAAGCAGCGCAGCCTGTCACTCGAAGACTTCAAGCGCGACATTCGGCGTGGGTTGACTGAAACCAAGCTGATGAACAAGGAGATCGAGTCGAAGATCAACATCACCGACGCTCAGATTGCCGCTTTCTACGCGGCGCACAAGGCGGACTTCAACTGGATCGAGCCACAGTATCATCTGGCGCGAATTGTGGTTACGACCGCGCCTGCGCAGCAGCAAGGCAATCTTCAGGGCAATGCACCATCGGGCGAGGCTGACGCCAAGAGGAAGATCGAGGCTGCGTACAGCCAACTGGAGAGCGGCGTGGATTTCGCGACCGTAGCGATGAACATTTCAGAGGATCCGAATACGGCATCGAACGGCGGCGACATGGGCTTTGCGCCTGAATCGCAACTCAAGACTGACCCTGCGCTTTATGATGCAATCGGCAAGCTCAAACCGGATCAGTTCACCGATGTGATTCCAGTTTACGACTCAAGTCCCGGACACAAAATCGCCGGTTACGCGATTTACAAGCTGATTTCGCGCGAGCCCGCGGGGCAGCGGGAGCTGAACGATCCGCGGGTGCACCAGGCCATTCACCAGTCACTCCACGACAGCCAAAAGCAACTGCTCCAAACTGCATACCTTGAGACGCTGACGGACGGCGCCAAGGTTCGCAACTACCTCGCCGAGCAGATCCTGAAACAGAGCGGGCAATAGGCCGCACGCCTTTCCTTCGACTAGAACTTTGCCTCGGTCCCGGAACCGGTGTAATGGATCGCCTTGTCGGGCGTGGCCGTCGCGTCCGGTCCAACTCCGTGACCTGAAGACACAATCACCACATTGAAGGTGTGTTCCGGAGGCATGCCGGGATAGCTTCCCTGGCGAGCGCCGATCGAAAGAGTGCGCGTGGCATCGTCCCAATGGATGGGGATGGTGGCGTGAGCGCCTTTCTCGTAACGGTCGCTGTCGCCCTCGTCTTCGTAGAGCGTGAAGTTGCCATCGGCGCCGGGGTAGACGCGCAGTTCGATGGGATCGGTGGCCTGGCCGGCGTATTCGATGACCGGGCCGAGGGGCAGGATCGATCCCGCGCGCACATCGAGAGGAATACGGTCGAGCGGCGCCGGCGCCACGATCGACGAGCCGCCCGAGGTGCGTTCGCCGGTCCAGAAGTCATACCACTCGGTTGCGGCCGGCAGATAAAGCGAGCGGGAAGTGGCGTGCTCGGTGAGGACCGGGCTGACGAGAAGGTCAGGCCCGAACATGAACTGGTCGCCGATCTCGAAAGTCGCGGGATCTTCGCGGAAGTCCATCACCAGCGGGCGCTGAATGGTGTAGTCGTCGCTGGTGACCTTCCAGGCCAATGAGTAGATGTAGGGCAATAGCCGGTAGCGCAGGCGATCGACGGCAACCAGCGTGGGAAAGACTTGATCGTAGGTCCAGAGCTCGTTGTGGTCGCGATGACCGTGGGTGCGGAAGACGGGACAGAAAGCGCCGAACTCGAACCAGCGCGCGTAGAGCTCCTGATAGCCCGGCGGCAGAGTTTGCGCGTAGTTCAGCGGATGGTAGCCGCCGATGTCGGTGGTCCAGTAAGGGTTGCCGGAGAGCGCGAAATTGAGGCCCGCAGGCACCTGGCGGCGCAGCGCCCACCAACTGCTGTAGACGTCGCCGGACCAGACCGCGGCGCCGACGCGCTGTTGGCCCATGAACGCCGAGCGCGTGAGAAGAAAGACGCGCTTGTCAGGGTTTGTCTGCAGCCAATGCGCCTCGACGCCTGCCGTGTGCTCCAGGGGAAAGACGTTTGTGTACTCCAGGCCGCTGCCGATGTGGAGCTGCTTGTCGCGGAGAATGGCATCGCCAATGTGCGGCCAGGCTTCCTCTGGTTCGGAGCTGTCGAGCCAGAAGGCGTCCCAACCCTGGGCAAAGAGCTTGCCCACAAACTGGTTCCAGAAGAAGTCTCTGGCGGCGGGGTTGGTGGGATCGTAAGCCTGCGTCAGGGGAATGTCGAAGCCCTTCTGGACGATCTGCTTATAGTTCTCGGCGGTGGAGTCCATCAAGGCCCAGGCCGAGATCATGGCGTGAACGTGCTCGTCGTGGAGGGTCTTCAATTCGGCGGGAACATCGGTGTAACCGGAGTTGTAGACCGGGTCACCCTTGCCGCCGTTGTTCCACCAGAACCAATCCTGCACGATGGCGTCGAGGGGAATGTGGCGCGAACGGTATTCAGCCGCAATGGACAGAATCTCGGCTTGCGTCTTGTAACGGTCCTTGGACTGGAATAAGCCGTAAGCCCACTCAGGGAAGAGCGGGACGTGGCCAGTCATGGACCGGTACAGGTGCACGATCGAGTCCATCTGCGGGCCGTAAAGGATGTAGTAGTCGACCTGGGGCGCGGCCATCGATTCCAGATTCAATTCCAGCGGGAAGCGGTTGTCGAAGTAGCTGAACGAGGCCGTGTTCCACAGGATGGCGTATCCCTTGCTGGAGACGACGAGCGGGATGGCTACGTCGGTATTGTTCTGGCCGAGCTCAACGACGCTGCCGCGGTAGTTGAACATCCCGTTCTGATGCTGGCCGAGCCCGTAGAGCGCCTCGGTGGCATCGGGGCCAAAGCGGTCCTCAACATGGAGAAGGCCCGTCGCCTCAGAGGGGCGATAGGTGCGCGGCAGGTTCGCTCGCTCATGCAAAAGTTCCAGGCCCTGGGCAGTTCGAACGCTCAGGTTGCCGCCATCCTCCGACAGGGAAACCGTGAGGCGAGCTGTAGAGAGGCTGGCGGAGCCGTTGGATTCGCCGAACTGGAAGGGGGTGCCGGGGCAGGTTTCAGCCGGCGCAAGCATCCACGGCTGGAATTCCGCAGCCGGCGGCGCGCCCACGGGCCGCGCCGTAACGTGGATCAGGGAATCCCCGCAAACCGTGATTTCAAGCGTTTCGCGATCGTCGGCCGCGACGAAGCCGCCGGATGACTGGACCGCATGCATCGCGGAAGGATGAGGCACTTCTCCGGGAGCCGCCTGGGCAGGCGAGGACACAACGGAAAGCACGAAGCAAACAGCCAGGAGCGCAATGATTTGCGTAATGCGGGAAGCTCGGGTCAATGGAACACCTCGGAACTGGTGAGATTCGGCGCCAAGAAAAACGGCCTCCGCGGAAAGCAGAGGCCGTGTGGTGTGGTTGCCGCATGAAATCGTAACGGCTAGTGCATCTGGCCGCTGTTATCGATGGTGATGCCGCCGGGGCCCTGGTTCTTCTTCGCCTCATTGGCCTTGCGCGTGTCCATGGCCTTTGCGGTCCACTGGTCAGCCATCGCCAGATCTTCGGTGACGGCGCCGGCGTTGCCGTAGTCCACGTCCGCCTTGTTGCGGTAGATGAGGTTCAGGTACTGCATGGCATCGTCATAATTGGGACGATCGTTTACGGCCATCGTGAGGTACTTCAGGCCTTCGTCGACCAGCGGCGCATTCTCCTGGGCCAGCGGCTCCATCACCTTCTTCGGAGCTTTCACATTGCCTTTGCCGTCATCGTTGAGGCCTGCGGCCTGCAGCGCATTCAGCTTGTTCTGGTGCGCCTTTTTCCAGTCAATGACGCCAATGGTATAGGCAGCATCGGGATCGTTAGGATCGACGTCAAGAACCTTTTTCTGCCAGGACTCGGCGTCCTCCATGTCGTTAATACTGAAATAGATGCCCGCGATTTTTTTCATGCTGTCGACATCGTTGGGCTTCTCGGCCAGAACCTCTTTGAACATGTCGATGGCCTGGTTGGCGATCTTCAGATTGTCTGGTGTCGTGACTCCCGGGGCTACATCCTGCTCAAGAGCGGTGGCCAGGTAGGTCTTCGCCATAGGCAGCTTGGGATCGAGCTCGGTGGCCTTCTGGAAGTGCTCGATTGCCTCATCGTAGTGACCGGCTTTGTAGGCGTCGCATCCCTTGTTCAACTGATCGCGGGCCAGGAGCTGGTTGCAGCCGCTCATGCCAATGACCATTCCGGTTAGAGTCACCGCGAGTGCCCAGAAACGTGCGGATCCAATCATGTTCGTATCCTTCTCCTTCAGGCTTGGGCCTGCAGGCCGTGCCTGGAAACTTCGAGCGGTTCCACAATTCACGTGCCCTTTTCGGCGTCTTGCAGGGTGGCCTTTTCTTGATGAAAAAGCCACTTGGCGGTTGCGGTCCTGAGTATAGCAATTGTGGAACCGCTTTAGCAGCCAGATGCGGCTAAAACCTGCCGCATCCAGGGCAAAAAAATTGTACTCTTCCACGCGTCCGGATCAAGTGTCACCGGACACAGCCAGCCTATTGGCCTTCCTGGATCTTGGGCGTCATCAGCCCGATATGGTCCACGTTAGCGGCCTTGCCGATATCGATGACGTCGGCGATATAAGCAAAGTTCACGTCGTCGTCGCCCTTCACAAACATCACACGCTCGGCGCGGTTGGCATAAATATCAGTCAGCTTCGCCAGCAGATCGGAGTGCAGAACATCGGTTTCGTTGATCTTGTACGCCGGGGCCTGGCCGGGGCGATAGAGAACCTGAACCACGATGGTGCGGTCGTTCGGCTGCTGCTGCTGCTGTTGCGGATTCTTAGGCGGCTGGGGCACCAGCGCATCCAGACCTTTGGGGGTTACCGGCACGATGACCATGAAGATGATCAACAACACCAACAGAATGTCAATCATCGGGGTGATATTGATGTCAGACATGCTGCCGCCGGCCCCGCCCATAGACATTGCCATGGCTTAAACTCCTCGTTTCCTCAAAATCGTTAAAGAGACAATCCCGCTTCAGCGTCACTCGCCGCCGATCCGCTGATTGCCTTCCCGTCTTTGCGTCAACAGGCCGACTTCTTCAACGCCCGCCGTGCGCACATCGTCGATGGCGTCTTCAACCACTTTGTACTGCGCGCGCTCATCGGCGCGGATATAGATCATCTTGTCGGTCTTGTCCTGGAGCTTATCGCGCACCAGGCTGCCAAGCTGCGAGGGGTCGACCTTGTTCTGCCCCAGATACACCGCACCGTCGCGGGTGACAGCGACAACGACAGCGTCTTCCTTGTCGGCGTCGGGCATGTTGGTGGGATTTTCCACCGTGGCCAGGTTGATGGCCACCTTGTTCTGCAGCATGGGGGTGATGACCATGAAGATGATGAGCAGCACCAGCATCACGTCGCACATGGGGGTGACATTGATGTTGCCATTAACCTTGCTGCCTTCGTTGCGAACCGAAATTCCCATTGTGGGGCTCCGTGCGTTTGAAATTGATGCCGGATGCGGTCCGGCAGTGCTCGAAGTCAAGCAACCCGCGCGAGGATCAAAGGGCTGGGCGGAAGAGATTCAGGTCCTCCGCCCGGCAAGATGCTCGCTCGAGCCAAGCCACTTCGCTCTTAGCGCTTGTGGCTCTGCTTGATGAAGTAGTCCACCAGCTCGCTGGAGGAGTTGTCCATCTCCACGTCAAAAGCCTCGACGCGGCCGGTGAAGTAGTTGAAGGCCATGACGGCAGGGACGGCCACGAGCAGGCCGAACGCTGTGGTGACCAGAGCTTCAGAGATGCCGCCCGCGACGGCGCCGATGCCGGCGATCTTCTGGGTGGCGATGGCGTCGAATGCGTGCAGAATGCCGACGACGGTGCCGAACAGCCCAACGAACGGAGCGGTGGCGCCGATGGTGGCCAGAACCGAGAGGCCCCTCTTGAGCTTGGCGTGCACGATGGCCTCAGCCCTCTCGAGGGCGCGGCCTGCGCTGGCGATGGTTTCATCGGTCGCAGTGCCGGACGAGGCGCGGAACTCCTGCAAACCAGCCGTAACAACTTCGGCCAGGTGGGACTTCTTGTTGCGGTCGGCGATCTTGATGGCTTCTTCGAGCTTGCTCTCCTTGAGCGCGCCGGCGACCTTCGGCGCGAACTCGCGCGACTGCTTGCGGGCGGCGGAGAAGTAGAGGTAACGGTCGATCATGACGGCCAGCGACCAGACCGACTCGACGAAGAGGATGATGGCCACGGTGCGGGCCATCCATGCCATGTGACCCCAGAGTTGCAGGGGGCTGAAGCCAACGGTCTGGCCTTCATCCTGAAGGAAGGCAAGACTGTTGACCGCGTGCGAAGCGAAATGTGCGAGCTGAGCGAGAATCACTGAATCGTTCCTCCTAAGGAGATTCTTTTGGACTGCATTGAACCCGACGCGGCGGGAGGTTGAGTTCCAAGGAATGCGGCCCATTGGGAATACGCATTCGAGCTGAAAGCGATGCTCCCTGCCAAAGGTGCGGCAGGGAGCGGAAAGTACATCACCCACCCAGGGTGAAGATCACGTTGACGGTCGTTTCGACTTCGACCGGCTCATTGTTGAGCAGGTAGGGCCTGTAGCGCCATTGCCTCACCGCATCCAGCGCCGCCTGTTGCAACATGGCGGGCCCGCTGACGACCTTCAGGTTTTCGATGGTCCCCTGCTTGGAGATCACGGCCTGCAATACGACTGTGCCCTGTACGCGGGCCGCCTTGGCGATAGGCGGATAAGTGGGTATGGTTTTTTGAATCAACATGCCCACCGCGACACCGGCCGAGATGTTCACCTTCTTGGGAGCCGCGGCCTGCACCTTGGGAGCGTTGCCGCTGCCAAATAGGCTGCCCATAACGCCGGAGCTGCTGCCCATGCCTTCCATGCCGGCTACGCCGAAGTTCGAAGCCGGAGCTTCCTTCTCAGTCACCATTGTGATGTTGTGCGGAATCTTGGTGGGCGCCGTGAGCTGGTTGTTCATCATCTCCGACTGCACGTGCACCACGCGCACTTCAGGCGGCGGAGGCGGCGGAGGCGGCGGTGGAGGTGGCGGCGGCACGGTCAAAATCGTCGCCATCAACGCGTTGGGGAGCGCCTCGGGATAGATGAGCGGAATCAGGATGAGCAAAACGAGGATCGCGGCATTGATGCCGCCGGTGAATAACATCCAACGGCCGCTCTTTGTCTTGATCCTGTTCGCAGATTCGAATGTGGAGTCTTCAAACATGGCCAGCCTCGGAGATCAGGTATCTTACTCCTATTTTAGACACCACGGGAGGGGGAATTGTTCCCGCCGGGAAAAAACTCGCAAACGAGCGAGTAAACCTTATCAGAAGTGCACTCCTGCTGCCAAGAGTGCCGCAAAACTGGTGCAACCTTCAAGTGCCCGAAGTACCCCCTGAAAGCGCCCGCAGGCCGCCGCGGTGAACCTCCATCAGGAGTGATTCCCCCTTGAGAATGGGTGCACAAATCGAGCTTTGCGGCCATGGATTCTAACCTTTTGACCTTCTCGCTGCCGGCAGGGAGGCGGCTCTGCCTTTTCCGGCGCGGTATTCCTGCCAGGCCACCAGCATGGGGGCGGCAATTGCGATGGATGAGTAAGTTCCGATGAGGATGCCCACCACCAAGGCGAAGGAGAATCCGTTCAGCACCTCGCCGCCAAAGATAAACAGCGAGAGCACGGTGAGAAAAGTCAGGCCGGAGGTGAGCACGGTCCGGCTCAGGGTCTGGTTGATGCTGCGATTCACCAGGTCGGTAAGGCTTTCGCGCCGGCTGAGGCGAAGATTCTCGCGGATGCGGTCGAAGACGACGATGGTGTCGTTCATGGAATAGCCGACCAGGGTGAGGATGGCGGCAATCACGGTGAGGCTGATCTCGCGGCCGGTGAGAGCAAAGGCGCCGACGGTGATCAGCGTGTCGTGGAAGCAGGCCACCACTGCGGCCACTCCGTAAATCAGTTGGAAGCGGAACCAGAGATAGATGAGCATGCCGAGCATGGAGTAGAGCGTGGCCAGCGTGGCCTGCTTTTCCAACTGATGTCCCACTGTGGGGCCGACAATGTCCACCTTCACGCCTGTATTGGGGTTGAAGTAGTTGTTGTAATGGGCTTGCAGGGCCGATTCAATCTGCTGGCGGCCTGTATCGAGAGCAGCCTCATTGGTTTCTTCCGGCAGGCTGATGAGCACCTGATGGTCCGCTACCGGTCCGAAGCTAGTAATGACCGCGTCCTTCACGCCTGCCGCTTCAATTGCGCGTCGTATGGCATCGATGTCCGGGGAATTGGTAAACTGCACATCCACCTGCGTGCCGCCGCGAAAATCCACACCCAGAGGAACCGGGCTGCTGATGTGCGACCAGTTCCAGCTCATCTTCACGATGCCAGCCACGCTGAAGATCATGGAAAAGGCGAGGAAGTACCACTTCCATCCCAGCCAATTCACATTTACATTACGAAAGAATTCCACTTCTTGATTTCTCCTGGTGCCGAATCACTGGCTCTAAATCGAAACCATCTCGCCGGCTTTCAACTTGTTCAAATGCGCCTCAAAGATGACTCGCGAGACAAAGACGGCCGTGAAAAGATTGGCCGCAAGACCGACGGTCAGTGTGGTGGCAAAGCCTTTCACCGGACCGGTGCCAAAGATAAACAGGATCGCCGCCGAGACGATGGTGGTGACGTGGGTATCAACAATGGTGACCCAGGCGCGGGCGAAGCCCTGGTCCACGGCCGCCGAAGGCGCCTTGCCGGCGCGAATCTCTTCGCGGATGCGCTCGAAGATCAGCACGTTTGAATCCACGCCCATACCGATGGTGAGGATGACTCCGGCAATGCCGGGCAGGGTGAGGGTGAGCACCAGACCTCCGCCGCCGGAGGCGCTGGAAATCGCGGCAGAGAGTCCCATAATGCCCAGCAGAATGACCAGGTTAAAGATCAAAGCAAGGTCGGCATTAATGCCCGAGCCCTTGTAGTAAATGAGCATGAAGGCCATGACGACGACGATGCCGACAATGGCGGCCGTGACGCCCTCGCGGATGGAATCTGCGCCCAGCGTGGCGCCCACGGTGCTGGCCGAGATGTAGTTCATCGAAGCCGGCAGCGCACCCGTGCGCAGCAGCTTGGAGAGCTCCATCACTTCGTTCTGGGTGAAGCCGCCCTCGATGAGCCCCTGATCGCGAATAGGCTGCTTGATGACTGCTACCTCGCGCACCGTGCCGCCCATCACCACCGCCATGTCCTTGCCGACGTTTGCGCTGGTGTAGTCCCAGAACTTGTCACCGGCTTCGTTGGTGAGGGTGAAGTTCACCGTTCTTTGCCCGGTATTTGAATTCACGCCCGGATCGGCGGAGCGGAAATCGCTGCCGGCCACGATGGAGGAACGCTCGATGACGTAATAAGAAGTGCCGTTCGAACCGCCCAGATCGCCCGAAAAGGGCAGAATCTCATCATTGGGCGGGAGGGCGCCGTTCACGCTTTGCAGGGCCGCGTCTTCGCTGGGAAACGGGCCGCCGTCGACGGCATGAATCTCAAGGCGGGCTGTGGACCGGATGATGCCTTTGACCTGGTCCAGATCGCTTACGCCGGGCAATTCCACCAGGATCTGGTAGGCGCCGAGGCCGTATTCCTGGATCAGCGGTTCGCTCACGCCCAGCGCATCCACGCGGTCGCGAATCGTCTCAATGGCCTCGTCGACCGTACGCTTGTCAAGATCGCTCTCGAAGAGCGGCTTCATGGTCAGGGTCCAGTTGTTGTCGGAACCGCCGGAGAGATCGTATTCGTTGGCGTACTTGGCGGTGCCGAGCAACGAGCTGACAGCGTCGGTCTGCGCAGGAGACGTGCCCTCGATGCGAATGACATCCGGCTTGTTGGGATCGGGTTTGTACACCTGGGAAAAGGTCAGGTTGGCTTTCTTCAAATCCTGCTGGATCTCCTGCGCGGAGTTGTCGGTCTCGGCATTCACCGCCTCCGACACCTGCACTTGCAGGATCAGGTGCGCCCCGCCCTGTAGATCGAGGCCGAGATGAATGCGGCTGGAAATGGCGCTCATTAGCGCCTTTCCGCTGATTCCCGATGGAATTCCGAAGATGCCGTAGAGGCAGATCAGAAGAACCGCGACGATCAGGGCAATTTTGCTTTTGAGATCCTTCTTCATTCGTTTCTCTAGTCCAAAAGGTGAAAGCCCGGAGGGCCTTAAGAGCCCCGGTGGGTCTTAGGAATTTGAAGCGTCCTCTTGAGTGACCGAGGCAATCGCGCTTTTGGCCACTTCAAGCTTGAGGTTGTCGGGGGGGACACGAATCACAATGGAATCGTCCTTGATGGAGAGGATGGTACCGCGAATTCCTCCCGCGGTTGTGATCCGGTCGCCGGATTTAATGTTGGCGAGCATCTGCTGCCACAGCTTTTGCTTTTTCTGTTGCGGGCGGATCATCAGCAAATAAAGCAGCGGAATAAAGAGCAAGATGGGCAGCAGCATGGATAGGCCGCCGCCTGCTCCCGGGGCGGGCGCAGCCGCCCAAAACGCGAAACTCGTGGCTACATTCATCGTTGGCTTGCTTTCCTTACTCGCTCTTACGGCCGGCGTTGGCTGGCTTCAGGGCGCAGGCTTACCCGGACCTTGCCGCCGGCGCCTGACAACAGATTTGTCTCCGGGAAAGGTTCCCTGGCCTCGGTCTTCTCCGGCCCGGGCTTTGGAAGGAGGGTCCGGTAACGGGGGCCGAAACGGGATTCCCGTCCTGCCCGCACGCATCACGAAACCCAGCTGCCGCATACTTCCTGTTCGACACAGCATCCCTGCTGGCATCCAGGCGCAAGGAAGGAGGTTTGTGCCACGTTCGTCCCGCCCGGAATGCCAAAAGAATACCTAGAGAGATAAGAAATGCGCGGTGGGTTCGGTGTCAAGGAGGTCAGACACCGGCGAGGCCCAGATGACAGCCGTTCTGCCTTAACAAACCCCTTACAAATTGGCTACTCGTTCTTTACAGAAATGGGCGTCATCTGGATGTACGAGGTCCTCCGGGTAAGCGCTTGACGAATTCCGCGCGGCGCACTCGAGGCCGGAAAGGGAAATCGTCTCCATGACGCTGGAAATTCATGAGCAGACTCTCTGGCTGATTCCCGTAGGTCTTGCCGTCAGTTTTATGATCTGGGTGCTTTTGAACTGGTGGCGGGAAGAGCGGCGCCCAAATGACGGAAACCGGAATTATTCTTCCGGCGCGGAAGCCTTCCAGTATCGAAGTTCCGGGCGCGCACAGGGGAGGCAAAGCGACTCTCCATTGATAAGCACAACCCGCCCGAAGCTCACTCCCTCGCCGCAACGCGGGCAAATGATGCGCTCGCCCGAGTGACCGGGCAGATCGGCCGGATCGATGGTGACGCGCACCGATTGTTCACGGAAGAGCTGCGCATCCGGCAATTCGCGATAGGCCTGCAACTGGCGGCGGCTCTTGTTCTCTTCGTGCGGGTAGAGCTTGCGGGCCAGTTCGCGGGAATCTTCGAGAGCGACGATGCGGACCGCGCGGCCTGAGCTGAGATCGACGAAAGTTGCTGCCAGCTTGCCCCAGTCTCGAAACTTTAACGCGCGCTTACCCAGGCGGCAGCCGGTGACGAGCGCAATGGCGTCGGTGGCGCAGCGATCGATTTCGACGTAGGTGACGAGACGCTTGCGGTCAGCGCCGCGCGGATCGGCAATGCCGAGCCGTTCAAGACCCAACAAAGCCATGCGCACGCCGAGAACCTGCCCGGCGCACAGGTGCCCGTGCGCGGCTTCAGCCTGCCGCAAAAGTTCGTCGATCGATTCCATACCGTTGTAGCGACTTGCCGACGTGCCTGCTTGCTGACGTGCTACTTCGCGGGGCCGGCTTCGGGCGTCGCATCTTCGTCGCCCGAGTCTTCAACCATGACCGCCGAGCCGGGGACGATGTCGTAGCTTACCGCATCGCTGCCCGCGGGATGAAATGCGATGCGCAGCGGCTCGCGCTGCCAATCGGGCGGCGCACAGGCCGGGTCGGGGTGATTTTCCGCGTCGAAGGCCGCGAGCTTCTTGGCGAGAACGGGCTTGCGCGCGGCGATTTGCGCCACAACGGCATAGAGGCTCTTGCCGCTCGCTGTGAGGCCGCAGTAGGCAGCATAGTCGCGGAACCAGCTCACCTGGCTCACGCCAGGAACGTAGTCGGGCAGGCGGAGCGCGGTCACGCGGCCGGTGACGCGGTCGACCAGCAGCCACGGCCCGCGCTGCCACACCCAGTGGCTCGCTTTGTCACTGGGGCCAGGCTTGTCAGTGGGCAGTGCGTCGTTGAGCCGGATGACGCGCCGGACGACAAAGCTGCGATCGGTGACGTCGTGCGCGTCGCCCGTGGTCCATTCCTTGAGAACGCCGTCGACCAGGAGGGCGCGGACTTTGAGTGCGTCCTCGCCGGTGGCTGCGCCGGAGGGGTCGCCTGTTTTGGAGTAAGGCACGTGCTTGACCGCGCCGAGGACGACGCTGTGGGGCTTGCGTGGAGCGGCGTGGGCCGAGGGTCCCGCACCCATTGTTGCCGCCATCGCCAAAACCGCGAAAAATGCAGACTTGCTCATGGCTCTTGCTCCTAGATTCCCGCTGCCTCCACGGCGCGCGCGACGCGGAAGGCCGTGCTTTCGCCAAAGTGGCGGGCAAGAACCTGCATTCCCACAGGCAGGCCAGCCTTGGTGGCTCCGCAAGGAACCGAAACGCCGCAGATGCCGGCCAGGCTGGCGGTGACGGTGTAGATATCGGCGAGATACATGGCCAGCGGATCGCCGGTCTTTTCGCCGAGCTTGAACGCGGGGAAGGGCGAAGTGGGCGTAACGATGGCGTCAACTTCAGCAAAGGCGCGGAGGAACTCGTCGGCCAGAAGGCGGCGAACCTGCTGCGCTTTGAGGTAGTAGGCGTCGTAGTAGCCAGCCGAGAGCGCGTAGGTGCCGAGGAAGATGCGGCGCTTGACCTCGGCGCCAAAGCCCTCGTCGCGCGAGTGCGAGTACATGTCGGAGAGCGTGGCGGACGAGGGCGAGCGGTAGCCGTAGCGCACACCGTCAAAGCGGGCGAGGTTGGCGCTGGCCTCGGCAGTGGCCACCAGATAGTAGGTGGGAACGGCGTACTTGGTGTGCGGCAGCGAAACCGGCTTGATGGAGCAGCCTGCAGCTTGGAGCGCCACGATTCCTTTTTCGACGGCCGCGCGCACTTCGGGATCGAGGCCGTCAGCAAAATATTCGGCGGGCACGCCGATGTGCAGGCCCGCGGCTGGCTGATCGCTTTCGGCGGCATAGTCGGGTACGGGAGCCTGGGAACTGGTGGCGTCACTCGGGTCGTGGCCGGCGATGACGCCGAGCATCGTGGCGGCGTCGCGGACGTTTGCAGCGAGGGGGCCGATGCGGTCGAGCGAGGAGGCAAAGGCGATGAGGCCGTAGCGCGAGACGCGGCCGTAGGTGGGCAGCACGCCGACCACGCCGCAGAAGCTGGCCGGCTGGCGAATGGAGCCGCCGGTGTCTGTGCCGAGCGTAGCCACGGCCAGGTTGGAGGCAACGGCCGCGGCCGAGCCGCCGCTGGAGCCGCCGGGAACGCGCTCCGAATCGACGGGATTGCGCACAGGACCATAAGCCGAGTTCTCATTCGAGGAACCCATGGCGAACTCGTCGCAGTTGAGCTTGCCCAGGATCACCGCGCCCGCAGCCTCGAGCCGGGCGACGGCCGTGCAGTCGTAGGGCGGACGGTAGCCTTGAAGGATTTTGGAGCCAGCGGTGGACGGCGCGCCCTCGGTAACGAGCACGTCTTTGATGCCGACAGGAATTCCGGCCAGCGGTGGGAGCGGGTCGCCTTTGGCGGCGATGGCATCGATGCGCGCGGCTTGCGCGAGGGCGCGCTCTTTGGTGAGGCTCAGGAAGATATTCAGCCGGGGGTTGAGCTTCTCAATGCGCTCGTAGTAGGCGGCTGCGAGGTCAGCGGCTTTGGTGCGTCCCGACGCGATCTCCTCACGCAAAGCGGCAAGAGTTCCGGGCTTTTCGACGTAGCGTTCAGCGGTCATGGTTTCGGCTGACAATCGATCTTCCTCTTCGGGTCTTTTGTTCTTTCGCTCCGGCCGGAAAATTCTTTATCGCTCAATCACTTTCGGAACCTTGAAGAAGACCTTGTCGGTCTCCGGGGCCTGGGACATGACGGAGTCACGCTCCAGTGAAGGCTGCACCTGGTCGGCGCGAAGAGCGGCGACGGCGCCGCCCTCCAGTTCGCTCATCTGGGCCAGTGGCACGACGTTCGATGTGTCCAATTCATTCAGCTCGGCGACGTAGTCAAGGATCGCGTTCAGGTCGCGCAACATGGGCCCCACCTCCTCAGGCGCCAGCCCCAGATGCGCCAATTCGGCTACGCGCTCCACATCTTCGACGGTTACTTTGGCAGCCATTCTGGTCCCAGTCTCGAAGCTCAAGTATAGCCGCTACACGATCGCAAATCGGATCGCAAAGCGCCCGGTGATTAATCGACCGTCAGGGTCACGTTCAACGAATGCGTGATGCCCATGGAGGTCACGCTGACGGGAATCGTGTACGTTCCCGCCGGAGTCCTGGAGCCACCACCGTTGCCTCCGGAACCTCCGCCACCTGTGCCTCCGCCAGAGCTGGTGCAACTGGAGAAGCCACCCACAAAAACTGCGAAAAGAACCATCAGCAGAAAGAGCTTGCGGCGCTTGAAAAATGCGAGCGGCACGAGAAGCAGCCCGCAGGCCAGAGGCAGGGCGCGCGGGAGTGCCATACGGCCGGAACTCGGCCCGTCGAGATTTGGTTTGGCAAAATCCGGTTTCTCGAGCCGAACGGTCGATCCGTTGCCTGTGGAGATTTCGATGAGGACGGTGCCCTGAACGCCGGCGTTGAGCGTCTGCGTGGCGGGGTTGAAGAGGCAGAGCGCATTTGTGGGTAGCGTGCCGCAGGAGAATGCAAAAGCGCCGCCGGAGCCGACTGGCGCGACGATCATGGTGAAGCTGGCTTGCTGGCCACTGGCGACGGTCTGGCTCGTTGGGCCGGTCATGCTCACGGCGAAATCGAATCCGGTGCCCGAGAGCGGTACGGTGGCCGGCGTGGCAACGGCGGAAGAGGTCACTGTGAGCGCTCCAGTTGCGGAGCCGCCGGCGCTGGGCTGAAAGACGACCGAGGCGCTGCAGTTGGCGCCCGCAGCCAGGGTTCCGGTACAAGTGTTCTGCGTAACGCTGAACGGCACGGCGGCGGCTAGAGAAACCGCGCTGATGGCGTAGCTGGAAGAGTTTGTGACAGTCAACGGTTGCGCGATGCTGGACTGGCCTGCTGCCACGACAGGAAATGCGATCTGGGCCGGGTTGGTGGCCAAGCCGGAGGCGAGGATTCCCGAACCATTGAGCGGCACCGAAATCGGGGCGACGCCGGAGGTTGACGAAGAAACCGCGAGCGAAGCCGCGATGGCGCCGGTCGCGCCGGGCGTAAAGACAATCTGCACCGTGCAACTGCTTCCGTTCGCGAGCAGCGCCCCGCAGGTTGTGGCGGCAATGGAGTAGCTGGAGGCGGCGGCGCCAGTGATCGAAAAGCCGATGTTCGCCATGGGCGATCCGCCTGTGTTGCTGACGGTGACCGTTTGCGGCGCGCTGGGCACGCCGGGCTGCTGGTTGGTGAAGGCCAGGCTGGTGGGATTGATGCTCAAGGCCGGAGGCGCAAGTCCCGTCCCGCTTAACGCAACGGTCTGCGTGCGCAAAGCGTCGGCGATGCTGAGCGTGCCGGGGACCGCGCCCGTTTGAGTAGGAGCGAAGATCACGCTGATGGTACAGGCTGCACCGGCTGCCAGTTGCGTTCCGCACGCGTTCGACTCCTGGAACTGCGCGCTCGCTGAAATGGAGATCGAAGTCAGCGGCAGGCCGCCGGAGTTTGTGATTGTGACGGACTGGGCGGAAGAAAGCTGGCCTTCCGGCGTCGATGGGAAGGAGAGCGATGCGGGATTGAGAACGTCAGTGGGCGCAGAAGCGCCCGTCCCGGCGAGTTCCACGGATTGCGTACCCGCCCCATCGGCAAAGGTGAGTAGGCCGGAGGCCGGACCGGCTGCGGTGGGCGCGAATTCCACCGCCAACTGGCAATCGGAGTTCGGCGCCAGGCTAAGTGTTCCGCAGGAGTTGCTGGAGAGGACAAACGGAGGCGTGATGACGACACTGCTAATGGGCACTGCCACTGCACTACTGCTGGCTGCGGTCACCGAGAGTGGTGCAGACGTGGTTCCCACCTCCACCTGGCCGAAGGTAACAGTGGCCGGGGTCAGAATCACCACGCCCGCCGGGGCGCCGGTTCCGGTGAGGTCGACTGTCAGTTGCCCGCCGTAGAGGTTGGCGTAGATGGTCATTTCGCTGCTCAGCGGCCCCGTGGCTTGCGGCGTGAACGTCACCTGGATGGCGCAGCTTGCGCCCGCAGCGACGGTCGCATTCACGCAGTTGTCGGTCTCGCTGAAGCTCCCGTTCATCGCGATGGACGTGGGTGTGAGCGCGAGGCTGCCGGTGTTTGCGAGAGTGACGGTGAGCGAACTGCTGGGGGTATTGAAGACCTGGCTGGGAAAGGCAAGCGACGAAGGGGTAGCGGCGGCAGCGGTCAGGCCCGTCCCCGCGCTCCATAGCGGAGTCTGCCAGATTCCCCGCCCGTAAGTGCCCGCAACCAGCACCGGCGCGGAAGACAAGCCGGGAGCGGCGCTGAGGGCCACGGCCGGAGCGGCGGGCAATCCGGAGCCAAAGACCGACCAGCAGTTGGAGGTCGATTGCGCGCAGTTAGCAACCTGCGTGGTGAAGTACACGCCTTGATCCGTGGCCACGTAGACCGTATTCGCATTTTGCGGGTCGATGGCAAGACTGTTGGCGGGCGCGAGAGGCAGGTTGGCCGAGATGCCGGTCCAGGTTGCGCCTCCGTTGGTCGAGCGGTATACGACCTGGATTTTTGCAGAGGAGCTGTCCATGCCTGCCACAGTCAGGTACACCGTGTCGCCGGTTAGATCGTGAGCATCGATGGTGACGCTGGAGATATCGAAGTTTTGGGAGTTGAACGTGCGGGTGTCGTTGACGACGGGATTCAGCGTGAGATCCTGCCACACGGGCACAGCGCTGGAGGAGGGAACAAAGGTCGCGCTCAGAATATGGCCGGGCAAGTTGGCGCCATTGCTGGCGGCGCCATACATGCCCACATAGATGACCTCGCTGCCGGAGGGGAGCAGCATGGCGGCCATGGCTCGGATGAGTCCGTCACCATTGCAGGGAACGCCGGTGGCTCCGCTATCCAGGATGGGGCTGATCGCGTTGCCTGCGGTCCAGCCCGCGCCGTTGGCCGGGCCGCGCCACACGCGGCAGGTACCGATGAGCAACTGATCGCTGACGACAGGGTCGACCAGGAACGGCGCCGGCGTGGGCATGGTGTCACCGTCGCCGCCAACGTCCGCGTCCGTGACCACCGGGCTTGTGCCGAACGAGGCGGACGTGCAGGGATCTGGCTGCGAGCACAGATAAATGGCGACTCCTGCTTGGTTGTTCACGTACCAATTGGTGCTTTGGCTGGGATCGATGGCCACAGGGCCGCCGTAGCCGGAGAGAATCTGCGGCCAGTCCGCAGTTGCGGATGAACTTTTCACGCCCGCGGTTCCGTTCACGCCCAGACCAGCCATCAAGTTGTACTGCGACTTTACGACCGGAGACAGGCTGACAACTTCGGCCAGCGAGCCCAGGCTGCCATTCAGGTTCTGGAAATGCGTGGAGTCCGTTGCGGCGTAGGGCGATCCGGTCTCACCGATGGCGTCCGTCGAACGCCAGAGACCGCTATCGTTGCCCAGAAACATCTCCAGTGGATTGGCGGCGTTCCAGGCCAGCGCATGCTGGTATTCAGCCACTTGCGCGCTCATGCAGGTGGTTGAGTTGGTGGTATTGCGCCACACGCATCCCATGGCCAGGCTGCACTTCCAGAGGTCGTTGGCCCCGGCCAGCACGAGCGTGTCCTGCTGCGATGGAACCGCGGACAGAGTGAGGTTGTAGTCGCCATCGAGGATGGTGGCTGCGCCCTGGAGCGTGCTGGTCTCAAGCGCCGCCGTGTTCCACTGTTTGGCGAAGGTGATGGTTGGATTGCTGCACACGCCGCCACTGAGGTCGCACTGATCCTGCCAAAGTCCCTGGTCCTGGTTATTCAAGTCGACGGTCCATGCAAACGTGTCGCCGGTTTGGGGATTCACAGCCAGCGCGCCGCGATAAATGGGACAGGCGATCGAGCCGATCTGCCCAGTGTTAGTGGGGCACATCTGCGTTGTGAGTCCGGCGCCGGGCTGCGCAGCCATGCGCGTCCAGGTGATGCCGTCCGGCGACTGGTAATAGCCGTGATCGCGCACTGCGGCCACAAACAACTGCCGTACAGGATTCCAAACCACCGCAGTGGCGGCGTTGCCCTGCGATGTGAGAGGAGTGAGCGGACCCTGAAGGATTTCGCCAACGCCGTCGGTGATGGTAGCCAGGTGCCAGGTAGCTCCACTATCCGTGGAATAGAAGAGGCCCTCGAAGGTGTTGTCCGGCCAATCGGCGCCCACCAGCGTGCCTTCATAGGCCTGTGAGACCGCGGCCACCACAAGCTGCGGATTGGCGGTACTCCAGGCAAAGCCGGCAAAGCCCTGCCCGACGAAGCTGGCGTCCTTGGCGCTGAGGTTCTGCTCCTCGTCCACGGTTTGCGGGATCAGGCTCCAGGTGTTGCCGCCGTCGGTGGAGCGCAGGATGCCGGCGCCGTAGTAGGAGTCGAGCACGTCGTTGGGGTCTCCAGTGCCGGCAAGAATGACGCCGGTTTCGCCCGGCTGCACCGTAAGAGCGCCAATGCTGATGGATGCGTCATTGACTCCGCTGAGAGCAGGGACATTATCGGTGAGCGGAGCGAACACGATGGAGGCAGGCACAGCAACACCGGCATTGTTGGCGACCCACACACCGCCGCCCGTCGTGCCGATGTACAGGCGGTTGCCGGTGGCATCGGAGGGATCGAGGGCGATTGCGGCAACGCGGCCCGTGACGAGGCCAAAGTCCGCCGTTTGAACGGCTGTGGGGCCCAGGGGTTGCCAGGAGTTTGCGGACGCGGCGCTGCCAGCGCTTTGGATCTGGACTGCCGGAGTGCTGAATGGAGCGCCGAGGTTGATCCCGCCCAAGCGGCGGAGGGCGCTCGACCTGGGCGGCACTCGATGGCCGGGCGCAAAGCCGCGCTGGGCGAGAAAACGCTTTGCCTCAACAACGCGGGGAGGGATGCGTGTGGATTGAGGAGATTGTTGTGGAGCAGGATCGGCTTGCGCGTTCGGTGTCTGCGCTTGAGCCGCCGGGCCAGGCGAGAGAAGCGCCAGGAGGCACGCGGTCAAGGCCGCGCCCGCCCATGCGCCAAGGGTTGAATGTTGCCCAGGCCGCCTGGCTCGCTTCCATGCCCCGCCGCCACGGACCGGGCCCATGCTCTTCGGATCGAACATTGGATTCGTCTCGCGTATCCGGACTTCGATTCCGGCTTCCCCTATTCTGAAAACTTTCCAATGGGGATGAGCACAAAATCCATCCGATAACGCTCAACGAAACACGCAATTTCCGGGAATGAGAATGTGGCCCATTATAGGACAGCTTTCACTGCGGCCAAATGTGATGCCGGATACATGGCGTTGCAGAATCTGCGAGCAGACTAACGGAGATCGCGGCACTTGCGGATGTAGGCACCGGAGTCGAATTTGCGGGAAATCGATGTACCCGTCATCGGCCGCACCAGCCCGAAGACCGGTCGATTGAACCATGGCCGGTCGAGCTTGCCGACGATGGCCCAGGCAATCCCCGCATAACCGCTCGGATCGCGCCCGTCGAGTTCGTAGCGGTCGTTCAGGATCACTGCCCAATCGAAGGCTGTGGCCGGGTCTGGCGCCCATTCCAGAATTTTTTTCGCCCAATACATCCGCATGTAGTTGTGCATCCACCCTGTCACGACCATTTCGCGCTGGGCGGCGTTCCAGAGTTCATCGTGAGTTTCGGCCAGCTCCAATTGCCGCAGAGTGTATCGGTATGGGCGCGGGTCGGAGGCGTGCTCTAGAAGCGTTGCGCGCGCCCACGGCGCGGCGCACTCCCAGTTGTCATAGTTTGGCTCGTTGCGGACGAACAACAGTGCCAGTTCTCTCCAGCCAATGAGCTGCTCCCGGAATCGCTCGCTCACTTCAGGCGCAAGACGGCGTTCGTTCGCTGCCTTCTGCACCGCCAGCGCGACGGTTAACGGGCCGATGTTGCCGAAGTGGAGATAGGGCGACAAGCGGCTGGTGCCGGCCACTTCAGGGTGGTTGCGCGTTTGATCGTAGGCGGTCAGATCGTTCCTGATAAACGACCGCAGCCGCTGGAGCGCCGCGTGCGTGCCGCCAGTGAATGTGTCGACGGGGCCCACGGATCTGTCAAACTTCGCGAATCCAGCGGTGATGTCCCCGGAAAGCGCGAATGTTGCTATAGCCTTGCGTGGCTGCCAGCGATGAAGAGGCTCATTCTTCTTTGGAGCAACGAGGAAATTGGGTAATTCAGCCTTAAGGCGCGGGCGAAAGTGGTGTAGCAGCGCAAAGCTGCGGCTGAAAACGCGCGAAGGAACCACGACATCGGCATCGACCGTCCAGTAGGGAATTCTGAGGCGGCGAGCGAGAGCTTTGCGCCAATGCTCGGGCTCGCGGCACGGATTTTCATCGCCGATGAGGAGCGCAGCCTGGACCTCTTCAAGAAATACCTCCAGCGAAGCTTCCGGCGGCCGGCGAACAACGAAACCCACGCCCCGCTCTGCCGCGTCCTGAGCTGCGTCGCGCAATCCCTGCTGCAGGAAATGGTAATGGCGCAACGTGGCGTTGGGATCGTTGGCAATGACACCGAAGTAAACAACAACGGGAAGATCGAGAATGTTGGCCGCCTCGACGGCTACATCGAGGGCAGGGTTGTCCTCAATACGAACGGCGCGTTGCATCCAGTAAACGACCGAGCGCGCGGCCTTGCGCGGAGTGCCGGCGCGGCGCACCAAAACGCGCGGCTGCTCAGTCAAACGAGCCAGCTCGACAGGAATCTTATGGTCCACGCGCATGGAATCCACCCACGATATCTCCCTAAACCTGTTGCAAGCGCCACCCAAACCGCTGCGGCACACTATTGGCAAAAACTTCATGCTAATGCCGGGGTGCGCCAATTAGGATGAGGTGATTGCGCTCGAGCTGTGCAAGGCCCTCCTCGTTTCCATGCCGTTGATCTTTATGCCTGGGGATTTTGATGAGACGAATTCTGCTCGCTTTGCTGCTGGTTTCTGCATGTGCCGTCCCCCAGGCCGAGGACTATATGCTTGGCCCCGATTCGCAGCCGCAAGACGGCGTGCCCAAAGGCACGGTGACCAAATTCACGCTGGCGCCGGGCAAAGACTATCCCGGCACGCCGCATAACTGCGCAGTCTATGTGCCTGCGCAATACGACCCGGGCAAGCCGACGCCGTTCATGATCTTTCTTGACGGCAGCCAGGCGCTCGGCGACAGCATGCGCGTGCCGGTGGTCCTGGATAACCTGATCGCCAAACACGATTTGCCGCCGATGATTGCGATCTTCGTCGATCCCGGCATTTTACCTGTGGTCTCGGATCCATCGCACGCGGATATCGCCCAGAACCGCTACAACCGAATTTATGAATATGATTCGCTGACGCCGCGCTTTTCGGATTTTCTCGTCAACGAGCTGATCCCCGAGGTGGCGAAACACTACAACCTGTCAAAGAATCCCGACGATCGCGCCCTGAGCGGCGTGAGCACGGGCGCGGTGGGCGCATTCATGGCGGCGTGGAACCGGCCCGACCAGTTTCACCGCGTGTTGAGCCTCATCGGCACGTACGTTTCGATGAAGGGCGCGGACGCGCTGCCTGCGCTGGTGCGCAAGACGGAGCCCAAGCCGATTCGCATCTTCATGCAGGACGGGACGGCGGATCACATCGTTCTCGCCGAGCCCTACGGAACATCGTTTGCCGGGAGCTGGCCCATCAACAACCAGGTGATGTATGAAGCGCTGGAGTTTGCCGGCTACGACGCCAAGTTGGTGATGGGCACGGAAGGCCACAACCTGAAGCATGGCGGCGCGATCCTGCCCGATGCGCTGCGCTGGCTGTGGCGCGATTATCCGCCGCCGATCGTGGTGCACGAGCCTGCGGCCGCGCAAAAGCCGGGATGGGATCCTTCCGCGACGGTCTTCTCGACGATCTTTGTCGACATGCCGTGGCAACAGGTTGGCGGCGACTACGGTTCCATTTCGAGCCTGACGAGCGACCGCGAGGGCAACGTCTACTTTGCCGACTCCAACGCGGGAAACATCGAACGCGTTGATGCAAACGGCAAGATCACGCAATTCGCCGAGCCGCCAAACGACACATCGATCCTGCGCGTGGGCGCGAACGATCGCCTATACACTTACTCGCCTTCTACGGGAGACATCGTCTCTTCGAACGTTGCAACCGGCACAGCCAGCGACCAAAAGACCATTGCCAGGAACATGGCGGCCGTTGTCGACTTCGTGGTTACGGAGACCAGTACGATCTACTTTCTAGACGGGTCGGCGGCCACCATCGGTGTCATCGATTCTTCGGGCCAGTCGCGAGTAGCACTCCACTGGACCGAACTTGGAGGCAAGATGGCTGCTCCCAGGGGGCTGGCGCTTTCGCCGGATCAATCAATGCTCGTGGTGACCGACACGGTCTCGCGCTATAGCTGGTCGTTTCAGATCGCGGCGGACGGCACGCTCGAAAACGGTGAGCCGTTTTACCGGCTGGAGCTGCCGGAGACCACGGTGATGAGCTGGCAAAGCGGAACGCGAGGCGCGGTCGAGGACGTGAACGGCATGGTGTATTTTGTGACGCCGCTGGGCATTCAGATCGCGATGCAAAACGGCCGCGTGGCGGAGATCCTGAATCCGCCCGTGCCGGGCGCGCCGATTACAGCAATCACTTTTGCGGGCACGGGCGATGCGAGCTGGCTTTACGTTGCGGAGAACGGCAAACTCTATCGGCGGCCGGTGAAGGTGACCGGGGCCAATGCGTGGACGGTGGTGAAGCCGCCCAAGCCGACGCTGTAGGCATGCAATCAGCGGAACGAAAAGGGCCGCGCGCAGGCGGCCCTATGCTGATCACTGACAACTGACCCCTGACAACTGTCTAACTACCACCGTCCCCAGGCGCGCGTGAAGTAGTCGGCCAGCGTCATTCCGATCAGCACGAGGAACATGAAGGCGCCCGAGACCACGGTGAGCTTGGTCAGCTTGGTACTGTACTTGACGTGCATGAAGAACAGCACGACGAGCAGCATCTTGGTGGTGGCGATGGCCAGGGCGACCACCGGATTCCAGAAGAGCGTGAGGCCCGGGGCGATATGCCACTCGCCGAGGTCGATGTAAGAGGCGGCCACTGTGGCCGCGGTGCCAACCAGCAACGCCAGAAGAATGACGACGTAAATCCCCGGGCTGACGATGTGGTGTTCCTGCTCGTGTTGCTGATTCTGTTCGCTCATGCGCTCAAGCCTCTTAGTGCCTGCTGATCAAATACAGCAGGGCGAAGAGATAGATCCAGATAATGTCGACAAAGTGCCAGTACAGCCCGAAATTCTCAACAAACGTGACGTGCCCTGTGGTGTAGGCCCCACTCCTGGCGCGAAAGATCATGAAGATCAGGATGCCGACGCCAATCACCATGTGCAGCGCGTGCATGCCGGTCATGGCGAAGTAGAGGAAGAAATACTCCTCGGTTTTTTGCGCCATGTCGGGCGCCAGCGGCTGGTCGTGATACTCCTTGTAAACTTCGGGGTCCGACGCGGGATTGACGAACGACTGCACGCTGAAACTGGGGCCCGGAATATGATGCTTCTCCCATTTCTCGTGCCACTCGATGCCCTTGATCCCAAGGAATGTGAACCCGAACACGAGCGTGAGGCACAGATAGAGCAGCAAGGAGCCCTTGCGCCGCTTCTCCGCCGACCACACGCTCATGGCCATCGTGAAGCTGGAGGCAATGAGGACCGCTGTGTTGGCAGTGCCCCAGAAGATGCTCAACTGGTGCGAACCCTCCACGAACGCCGGGTAATACCAGTTGCGCATGATCAAGTAGGCAGTAAACAACCCGCCGAAGAACATGACCTCCGTGAGCAGGAAGAGCCACATGGCGAAGTTTGTTGTGTCTGCCTGCTGCTCGACGGTCTCGAAGTGGTGGCGCTGATAGGGCGGATGCTCGTGATGAACCTCCGCGGCAGCGCTGTGAGAGATTGCCGTGCTATCCGACACTCGCCACCTCTTTCTCTTGCTGCCGTTCCAGCCACTCGTAGTCGTAGGCTTCGTGATCCATGATGGGGATCTCAGGGAAGTTCTCGGTCAATGGCGGCGACTGCGTTTGCCACTCCAGGCCCGTTGCCTGCCAGGGGTTGTTGCCCGCGATGGCTCCGTACTTCAGCGACCAGGTGAGGTAAAGAATCGGCAGCAGGTAGCCGATCCCGAGGATGGTAGCGCCCGCTGTTGAGAAGACGTTCAGCGCCTGAAACTCCGGCGGGTAAGCGGCATAGCGCCGCGGCATGCCCAGCGTGCCCAAAATGAACTGCGGGAAGAACGTGAAGTTGAATCCGATAAAGGTGACGATCGCAGCAAACTGCGAGATCTTCTCCGGATACATGCGCCCGGTCCACTTGGGCCACCAGAAGTGAATGCCTGACAGAAAGGCCATCAGCATTCCGCCGACCATGACGAAATGGAAGTGGGCCACGATGAAGTAGGTCTCCGTGAGGTGAATGTCGGTGCCGGTCGAGCCGAGGAAGACGCCCGTCATGCCACCGATGGTGAACAGGCCCATGAAACCGAAGGCGTAGAGTATAGGCGTCTCAAAGGTGATGGACCCCTTGTAGAGCGTGAAGGCCCAATTGAAAATCTTGATAGCCGAGGGTACGGCGACGAGCATGGTGAGCAGCGAAAAGACAAGCGCCGCATAATTGGAGATGCCCATGATGAACATGTGGTGCGCCCAGACAAAGAATCCGAAGACGGCGATGGCCACAGAAGAGAACGCAACCGCCGTATAGCCGAAGACACGCTTGCGGCTGAAGGTGGAGATCACCTCGGAGATCACGCCCATGCCGGGCAGAATCATGATGTAAACGGCGGGGTGCGAGTAGAACCAGAACAAATGCTGGAAGAGAATCGGGTCGCCGCCATAAGCAGGATCGAATACGCCGATGTGGAAGAGGCGTTCGAGGACGACCAGCACCAGGGTGATGGCCAGAACGGGAGTGCCCAGCACCATGAGGATGCTGGCTGCGTAGTTTGCCCAGACGAAGAGCGGCAACCGGAACCAGGTCATGCCCGGGCAGCGCATCTTGTGGATGGTGACGATGAAGTTGAGGCCGGTAAAGATGGAGCTAAAGCCGGCCACGAAGATGGCCAGGCCGGTGGAGATGACGTGCGTGTTCAGATAGTGTGTGGAGAGCGGAGTGGTAAAGGTCCAGCCTGTGTCAACGCCGCCGGCGGCCATGGTGTAGATGGCCATGATGCCGGCGATGACATAGAGATACCAACTGAGCAGGTTGATTTTGGGCAACGCCAGGTCCTTGGCTCCGATCATCATGGGAATGAAGAAATTTCCGATCGTAGCGGGCACTGAAGGCACCAGGAAGAAGAAGACCATGATGACGCCGTGCATGGTGAACACCTTGTTGTAGGTGTCGGCGGCCATCAGGGCAGTCTGCGGCGTGAGTAGTTCCAGGCGAATGAGGCCGGCAAGGGCCCCTCCGATAAAGAAGAAAAACGTAATCGAGATCAGGTAGAGCGTGGCGATCCGCTTGTGGTCGCCGGTCAGCAGCCAACTGAGCAGACCGTTTTCTTTGGTCAGGAAGTTCATCCTGGGGATTCTGGCCGTGGACTGATCGGGAAGACTGACGATGGTGGCAGCGCTCATGGTTTGACCTCCTTCTGCGCCGCGGGCGGCTGGCCTGCCTTCGCTGGTTTACCGGCCTGGCTCTCAGGAACCAGATCGGTGGTGTTGAGGGTCTGCTGGACGCGGTAATCCGAATCGAGATTCTTGATGTATTCCACCAGCGCGATCACGCCTTCCTCGCTTACCTGGCCCTGGTAGGTGGGCATGATGGGCGCATAGCCCTGGGTAATGTGCTGCGAGGGGTTCAGAATGGCCTGGCGCAGATAGGCGTCGTCGGCGGTGATTGTCTCGCCGGTGGAGAGCGTGAGCCTGGAGTCGTAGACGTTTGCCAGGCTCGGACCGCGGGCGTCGGGCCGTGTGTTGTGGCACGAACTGCAGCTCAGGCTGGCGAAAAGCCGCTCGCCATCCTGGGCCAGCGAATTGCCGCTGGTCGAGCCTTCCAGCCACTTCTTGAAGTCGTCGGGCGTCATCACCACTACGTCGCCGATCATCTGCGAGTGGTTGGTGCCGCAGTATTGGGTGCAGAAAAGGTGATAGGTGCCGGGCGTGGTGGCCTCGAACCAGACCGTGGTGTAGCGGCCCGGAATGGCCTCGCGCTTCACTCGAAAGGCCGGAATAGAAAAGCTGTGGAACACGTCCTGCGAAATCAGCGTGATCTGGATCGGCCGGCCCATCGGCACGTGCAGCGCATTGATCTCGTGCTGGCCACCGGGATGCTCGGCCTTCCACATCCACTGCTTGCCCACCACGTAGATGTTCATGGCGTTGGCCGGAGGCGTGTAAATGCGGAAGTAGAGAAGCGCGCCCCACACAAACATGATCAGGAACAGGCCCAGTGGAATGATGGTCCAGGTGGCTTCGAGAATTGTGGAGCCTTCGATCTGCACCGCATGCGGATGGCGCGTCTTGCTGTAGAGGATTGAGAACCCGACAATCAGCAGAACCACGATCGTCAGCCCGACCAGGCTGACCAGGACCATGAAGAAATAGAGCGCATCCATTTCGGGCGCAATCTTGGATGCTTCGGGCGGAAAGAGCGCGAAGTGCGTCAACCATTTGACGAGAAACTGCCACAATACTGGGCTGATGTGGTCCATTCCTTTATCCGTTCACTTTCTTTGCCGTACCCTGAGTCCCTGTTCCCGCCGGGTGATCGTGTTTCAAATCGCGGCGGAACATCACCATCATGAATCCGCCTAAAAGCACCAGCGTGAGGAACCCTCCCAACTGGATCACGCGCGCAATGATCAGGTCGTGCGTGTTGGTGGTGGGATCGTAGTGATAGCAGTAGGTAAGAATGTTGTCTACCGGCGATCCGATGCGATTTGACGAAGCTTCGTCGAGGCCCAGCAGCATGTCCTTGGGCGAGTACTCGACTCCCATGTAGTACTGGGCCAGCTTGCCCTCCGGAGTGACGATCTGAATCGAGCTGGCGTGCGCGTACTGCATCAGGCTGCTGCCCGGCACCGTGAGCTTGACGTAGCGGAAGCCGACCGCCTGGGTAAGCGCATCGATATTCGGTTGCGTGCCGGTAAGGAAGTGCCATCCGTCGGCTGTCTCGGGACGGCCGTATCGCTTCAGATATTCACGCTTCTTCGCAGCGGCCAGGTCCGTGCCCTCGGTGGGATCGATGCTGACCACAATGATGTTGAAGTCTTTGCCGGGTACGTAGCGAACCATTTCGAGTGCGCTGGTCAGGCCGTCAAGCTCTTCAGAGCAGAGCATGGGGCAGCGATAGTAAACCAGCGCCAGAATCGCAGGGCGCTTGCCAAAGTAGCTGGCCAGCGTGATTTGCTTGCCCGCGTCGTCAGTGAAGGCAAGGTTGAGCGGCAACTGCGTGTTGAGGTGCTGATCGATGCCGACACCATTGAGCAATGCGGGCGGCCTGTCGTTTGCCGGATCCGTTTCTTTGTCGCCGTAACTGGAGACCTGCGCGGTGAGTAGTGGCGCGGCAAGCGAAAGCACAATCGCGCCCGCGGCGGCCGCCGCCGTGCTGCGCCAATGTCTTCGGATTGTGCGTCCCGATTGCATTGCTATTTTTGCTCTCCCTGTTGCTGCCTGACGGCTGCTTGCTCCGCTTCTTCCTGCTCATAGCTGGTACGCGCAAATCCGTTGGTCAGCGGCACGGTGACGGTTAGCGTGCTGTCGCCGGTCATCGGCTGCTGGGTTTGGACCGCCGGCGCCACCGGCAGCCCGCGTTGCGCAATCAACTGCATGGCCTGCTCGATGGGAATTCTGACCGTGCCCTTCGATTGATCGACCCAGCTGTAGTTCGAGAGCAGCAGATCCTCGCGCGCATGCAGATCGGCCACGTCCTGATTGCCGTCGTCGGTCTGGACGCGCGGAGTGGGAAAAGTCTGCGTGATCTCAGCCATCTTGTTCTGCAGCTCGGGACTGGAAGGCATGTTGCCCAGTTGCCGCACATCCACCGTCTTGGTCCACTTGCTGTTGGGGCCGTCTTCCCGGTTCATGCGGGCGTTAAACCAGGCGCCGATTCCGTAGCAGAGCAGTCCAATTACCGCGACAAAGATGCCCAGCGAGGTGAGAAAGACCACGATACCCGTCACATTCGCGTCACTGCGCTCGTAGCCCGCCGACGCGTCGACTTCGTGCTTTTCCGGATCGTGGCCGGGATCGGGATGATTATGCGTGGGCATGCTCAGGCTCCAGAATCTCTGCCAAATGCGGATCGTTCACCTGCACCAGCGGCCGCGCCTTCAGCCGCGTGCAGAAATAAGCCACCCAGAAGCTGAACAACGCCACGGGCACGGCAATGTACTCGAGAATTCCCCAACTGAAGTGCAGGTTGCGCGCGGCGTCTTTGAAGTTGGGCTCGATCAGCCAGAACATGTCGAAGGCGCGGGCAAATACCATCCACTGGCACACGCGCGTCAGGCGCTTCTTATTGCGCTTCAGGTCGCGCGACAGGAGCATGGTGAACGGAATCACCCAGTGGAAGATGAAATCGAGCGTGATGATGACGCCCCAGCCACCACGAATCCGATCGAGATACCAGTTAATCTCGTCGGGCAGGTTGCCCGACCAGATGATCAGGAACTGTCCGAAGGCCAGGTAGATGTTGAGCATCACGAATGCAAACGTGAGCTTGCCGAGGTCATGCTGCTCCGTCTGGCGCAGGATCGTTTTGAATGGCTCCGCTTTTGAAAGCGCGATGGCGACGATGATCCCGAATGCCAGCACGGCGTACCCCTGTCCCACAAGGAACAGCAGGCCATACACCGTCGAGAACCACGTCGGATCCATCGACATGACCCAGTAGATGGCCGCCGCGGTCATGGTGATCGCATAGACCACGATGCCGGGGCCGCTGATGTTTTCGAGCTTCTTGATCCAGTACGGCGTGGTCTCCAGGCCCTGGGAATCGCGCTTCAAGCCGAGCGTGTTGAGACGCCACGCGTAGAAGCCCCAGATGGCGAAGCAGAGCAGGCTCACACCCACAAACGAAACCGGGTTCAGCATGGGCCGCTTGAAGCTGAGGCAGTGCGCCTGGAATTCCGTAATCAGGCCCGCCTTCAATCCGGCCGCCGTGTCGCTCACTGTGGTGTAGTTCGCCCACAGGTAGATCTTCTTCATGAAAATCGCCACAACAGCCCAGTACACAAGGATCAGCGGCAGCGTGCGGCTCATCGCTTCAAACGGACGCCGCAGGAGCAGGCCCCACTTTCCGCCAGAACAGTACTGCACCATCAACATGGCGAGACCGCCAACGCAGAGCCCCCACGTTACCATCGTGCCGAGTGTCCATGCGCGCAACAGGTGATCCCAGCCCAAACCATCCTGCGCCTGCCCGAGAAGCGCCAGAATCACGGCGATGACCGAGAAGATGGCGCCCACGGTCAGCGCGCGGCTCTTCCATCCGTCAACAAACGCGGGTGCGGCGAGATCCGCTGGGAGTTGCTTGGCGTGCGAGATTGCGTCGTGAGCCATTCCTCTGCTTCCTTACTTCTGGGCCGCCCGGGCCGGTTTGCTGGGTGGAATCGAAATCTTCGGATCGGCAGGATAAGCCGGCGCCATGCCCGGCGTTCCTTCGCTGGCGATCGGTTTGTACGCCTGCACTGCGGTCGACGGCATGGGCCACGGCTGCGCGTATTCGGGATGACCTTCCTGCGCGGCCAGATCTTTGAGGTTCGCGATGTGCACGCCTGCCGGAACATCCTTTACATTCGCCGCCTGGCTGAGCTGCAGGGCGCGGATGTAAGCCGCCACCGCCCAGCGGTCTGCCGGCGGCAGTTGCGCCGAGTAGTCCGGCATGGCGCCGTAACCATGCGTCATCACGTAAAAGTAGTGCGAGAGCGGCTGTGACATGCGCACCTGGTCGTGGAAGTTGGCCGCCGGCTTGAAGCCGCGCTGCACAATCTCGCCCAGCCCGTTGCCCACACGCGAGTGGCACGGCGTGCAGTAGATGTTGAATCGCTCCTGCCCGCGCTCGAGCACTTCCATCGTCACCGGGAAGGGCATTTCGTCCAGTTCCTGGCGGTAGCCGTTCGGCCCCTGCACCACGCCGGTGTAGAAGTAGCTGTCTTCGTGGAGCTGGCCGCGGGCCACGGTGTCGAGCACCTGCGGCCGCGCGCCGCGCATGTCGGCAAAGAAGTCCGACCCGCGCTGAGGAACCATCTTGGGCTGGTTCTGCATGTCCTGGCGGCAGCCGGCAATGAGCAGAAGGCAGGTGATCCCGGCAAGGGCAAGTGGCCTGCCACCCTTTCGCGCAAACCGCGAAAGGGCGGGGCGTCCGGCCTGATCCCTGATCCTTGTTCCCTGTTCCCTGCCCATTAGTACTCCACCTCCACCACTGAGTTCGGCTGGAACTGCTGCAGGTAGGCCTTGGTCTCGGCCAGATCGAACTTCGGATCGAGCGCCTCAAGACACAGAAAGAACTTGTCGGTCGTGGCGCCATCGCGGAAGTTGGGCGCGTTGAACAGCGGATGATAGAGCGCCGGCAATCCGTTGAGCGCGAGCATTCCGAAGGCAGCCGAGAGGCCGGCCCAGAGAATCGTCCACTCGTAGGCGGGCACAATAAAGGCCGGCCAGGAGTATGGGGGGCGCCCCCCGATATTGAGCGGATAGGCCAGCACGGAGATCCAGGTCTCCAGCGCGAAGATGGCCGCTCCGCCCATCAGGCCGCCGATGAGCGTGACGAGCGGCACCTTGTTGCGATGGAAGCCGATGGCCTCGGCCGCTTCTTCCACTGGATAGGGCGTATAGCAGTCCATGCGCCGCCAGCCGTCTTCGCGCGCCTGCCGCGCAGCCCTCACCAGGTCGCCCGGCGTATCGAATTCGGCCAGCAGGCCGTAGGTTCCTTCGCGTGCGGGCATATTAGTCAGCAGCCTCCGCCACCTTGGGCTTGATCTTGGCCCCCGGCAGCAACATGCGAATTTCGTTCATCGGAATCATGGGCAGGAAGCGGACAAACAGCAGGAACAGGAAGGTGAAGAATCCCAGCGTGCCCACGAAGGTCATGTAGTCCCACTTGGTGGCGCGGTACGTGCCCCACGCCGAGGGCAGAAAGTCGCGGTACAGGCTGGTGACAACGATGACGAAGCGCTCAAACCACATGCCTGTGTTCACCACGATGGAGATGAAGAACATGAAAGGGATGGAGGTGCGCAGCTTGCGCGACCACAAAGTCGTGAGCGGAATGACCAGGTTGCAGGCGATCAGCACCCAGTAGGACCAGCCCATGGGACCGAAGGCGCGATTCCAGAAGGTGAAGGCCTCCCAGTGGTTGGCTGAATACCACGACATGAAGGCTTCCATGGCGTAGCCGTAGGCCACGATGAATCCGGTGGCGAGCATTACTTTGCCCATGTTGTCGATATGGCGTTCGGTGACCAGCGACTCCAGGTGATAGAACTTGCGCAGCGGAATGGCCAGCGTGAGCACCATGGCGAAGCCGGAATAGATGGCGCCGGCGACAAAGTAAGGCGGAAAGATGGTGGTGTGCCATCCCGGCAGAACGGCCACGGCGAAATCGAAGCTGATGACTGTGTGAACCGAGAGCACCAGCGGCGTGGCCAGGCCCGCCAGCAGCAGGGATGCGGTCTCGTAGCGCATCCAGTGTCGCACCGAGCCGCGCCAGCCCACGCTCAGCAGCCCATAAAAATACTGCGCGATCCTGGACTGCGCGCGGTCGCGCATGGTGCCGAAGTCGGGCACCATACCGATGTACCAGAACACGACCGAAATCGTTGCGTACGTCGAGACCGCGAAGACGTCCCACACGAGAGGCGAGCGGAATTGCGGCCACACCGTCATGGTGAACGGAAGCGGGAAGAGCCAGTAACCCAGCCAGGGACGGCCCATGTGAATGACCGGGAACATCGCCGCGCAGGCCACGGCAAAGATGGTCATGGCCTCGGCGAAGCGGCTGATGGCATTGCGCCAGCCCTGCTTGAACAACAGCAGAATGGCGGAGATGAGCGTGCCGGCGTGGCCAATGCCGATCCACCAGACGAAGTTGATGATGGCGAATCCCCAGGCAACCGGCTGCGTGATGGCCCAGATGCCCACGCCCTTGAGGAACAGCCACGTCACCGCCACCAACAGTACGGTGGCCCCGCCGCCGGCAAACGTGAAGAGCGCAAACCAGCCCATCGGCGTGTGCGGCGTGAGCACAATCCGCGCGATCTTCTCGGTGATCGACCGGAAAGTCTGTCCCGGCGCAATAACCCGGAATTCTCCGGTTGCCGGATCGATCATGGGATCGTCGGGTTTTACTTCCCTGGTTGCCATCGCCGCTTCAACCCTTTGCCGGCGCAATTTCCGTCGGCGTCACTTCGAGTTCCTGGTTCACGTTCAACACTTCAGCCAGATACTGCGTCCGCGGACGCGCATTCTGGTCGGCAATCACCTGATAGCTGCGCTGCTGGGCCCTGAGTTTCGACACGCGGCTGTTGGGATCGTTGATGTTGCCAAACACGATCGCCTCGGCCGGGCACGCCTGCTGGCACGCGGTCACGATTTCGCCGTCGCGGATGCCGCGGTTATCCTTATCGGCCTCGATTTTGGCCGCATTGATGCGCTGCACGCAGTAGCTGCATTTTTCCATTACGCCGCGCGAGCGCACGCTCACGTCGGGGTTGCGCATCAGCTTCAGGCTCTCGGTTTCGTAGTCGGAGTAAAGCAGGAAGTTGAACCGCCGCACCTTGTATGGGCAATTGTTCGAGCAGTAGCGCGTGCCCACGCAGCGGTTGTAGACCATTGTGTTCAAGCCTTCCGGGGTATGCACCGTGGCGCCCACCGGGCAAACCTGCTCACACGGCGCATTCTCGCAGTGCTGGCAGGCCATGGGCTGAAAGTGCGCGCGCGGCGCCGATAAGTCGCCCTCGAAATAGCTGTCGATGCGCAGCCATTGCATGTTGCGGCCAATGCGCACCTGCTGCTTGCCGACGACGGCGATGTTGTTCTCGGCGTAACAGCTCACGATGCACGCATTGCAGCCCGTGCAACTGTTCATGTCGATCGACATGGCCCAGGCGTTGGCCTCGTTGTACTCCCAGTTGGGGAAGAGCGAGGTGTCGCGGGGCGGCGTGTCGCGGCCATCGCCCTCGTGCGCAAAATTTGGATTCGCCTTGAACTCGTCAAGCGTTGCGTAGCGGATAATGCCGCGCGGACCGAGCGCTTCATCGGCTTCGAGAGAGTTGTTGCCCTGACCCTGCTCGCCGAAAGTTTTGCCGCGCTGATCCTGGAAGTGGCTCTTGGTGATGGCCGTGCCCCACTTGCCATCGAGCTTGCGGATGGAGCCCGTGGCGGCGAACGGCGCCCACGTGTTGCGGATCAGGTACGCATTGAACCCCTGGCCCGATCCCACGCGCCCGGCGAACTCGCGCCCGTAACCGAGATAAACCGTGACGGAATTGTCGGGATGGCCGGGAGCCACGATCACCGGCGCTTTAACGCGGCCGTTGCCCACGGACAACTCTACGATGTCGTCTTCTTCAAGCCCCAGCCGTGTGAGCGTCGCGCCGGAGACGATCGCGGCGTTGTCCCAGCTCAGGCTCGTGACCGGCTTGGGCAGCTCCTGCAGCCATCCCACGTTGTTCCAGCGGCCGTCGTAGATGTTCGGGTCGGGGCGGAAGATGATCTCGATGGAATTCTTGGGCGTGGGAGCGGGAACACTGCTGGCGCTCTTTGCGGCGCCAGTTGCCGAGCCTTTGGCGTAGGCTGTATCCGCAATCCAGCCGTCGTGCAGCGCTTTGCGCCAGCCGGCTTCGAAGTCGCCCTTAATGACCGGCTTCCAGGTCTCGCGCACCGCGTCGTAAGGGCTCACCATGGGATCGTTGAGCAGCGCCTGGAAGACGTGATGCGCTGTGTGTCCGCCATAGAGCGGATCGATCATCGGCTGCACGATGGAAACCGTGCCGTCGTAGGCGCGCGCGTCGGACCAGGATTCGAGATAGTGCGCGGCAGGAACGTACCAGTGCGCTTGGTGACCCGTCTCGTCGTAATGCGAGCCAAGATGGGCCACGATGTTGGCCTTGTTGAATGCATCGGCGAAGTTAAGATCAGCGGGCGCGTCGTAGATGGGGTTGGCGTTGAGAATCACCAGCCAATCCACCTTGCCCGCGTTCAGGTCGGCGACAAGCGCCTTGAAGTCGCCAAGCTGGTCGCTGGGAATCGGAATCGCCGGATTGGACGCGACAAAAACCGTTTTGCCCAAGTTGCCGAGCGCGCCATTGATCGCGATTGCCAGCGCAGCAACCGACGGATCCTGATACAACCCTGGCAGCACCGCGCTTTTGCCCGCGTTGGCTTTCAGGTCCTTCGCGAGCGCGGCGAGAAACTTCTGCTGCTCGTCGGTCCACGTGTAAGCGGGAGGATTGACTCCGGGAAGGCCAACTGCCTTCGCAAGCTCTGCCGCAAACGCCGGAACCTCGCTCGCGCGCAGGCCCAGCCTGTGCTCGGCCTTCATGCCGGTGGTGGTCGTCGTACTCTCCACCGCGTAGAGCCGGTTCATTCCATTCTCCGGCTGCTTACGCCGGGAGGTGTAATCGCGCACGAGGCGATGGAAGCCCGGGTAGTCCGCGCCAGAAAGGAAGTTCGCATCGAGCGAAACGATCACATCGGCACCGCTCAGGCCATATTGAATGTTCACGCCCTGGGCCAGAAACGTTCCCGCCAGCGCGGGATCGTACTGCACCAGCTTCGCCTTAGGCCACGCCGTCTGCACTTCCTTCCACTGCCGCGCAAGCGTCGGGGAAGTGATGGTCGAACTCAGGAAGTAGATTCCGGTGCCATCTTTGGTCGAAGTGACTTTGTCGCGCAGCGCCTCGGCGAACTCTCCCCACTCGCGGCTCTCGCCGCGATAGGTGACGTGCTGCGAACGGTCGGGATCGTAGAGATCGAGCAGCGTGCCCTGCGAATACGGATCGGAGCCGCCCTTGTTGTAGGCGTGCTCGGGGTTGCCATCGATCTTGATGGGGCGGAACTCGTCGCTCTTGACTAGCAGCGGCACCGCGCCGGTCGCGAACGGGTGCGCCGTGGCAAAGTACATCGGCTTGCCGAGAATCAGGTCTTCAGGCGCTTTGATGTAGGGATAAATCGGCTCATCGGGCTGCTTGGTGCAACCGGCAAGGCCTGCCAGCGCCATCGACGCGCCCATTAATTTGAGGAAGCCGCGCCGGGAAACCGGATCGACCCACTCCTGCGCCGCCGAGGGAAATTCGCGCTCCACCGCGGCCTGAAATTCGGGTGTGTTGGCCAGCTCATCGAGCGAACGCCAGTATTTCTTGCCCTTAGTGCCTTTCAGCTCCCGGCGAACGGACTCAAGCGTCATGGGCTCAGGCGTCGCACGCTCGACAGCCATGGGCTCGGAGCTCGCGGGTTGCTGCGCGCCGTTGACAGCTTTTCCCATTGGCTGCTCCACCGCGGGCGAGTTCTTTCTCTTTGCGCTCATCGGTGGCACACCTCGCAACTGGTCAGGTCCTTCGGCGTGCGAATTTTGTAGTGAACTTCAAGGAAATGACCAAGCTCGTCCTGGCTGGTGAACTTCGCAACAGTAAAAGCGCGAAACGTTGGTAGGCTCGCTGCGGTTAACGAGGGCATCCTCATCCCTGTCAACGGGTCTGGAGTCTGTGTGCAGCGCACGCTCTCAGCCGTCGGCATACCGCTTATCTCATCTCCCACGGCGCACCACACCGGCTTGTCCTCGCTCGGCTCTTGCCAATCCATGTTGTAGATCTGGCTCGTCGGCCGCAGATTTTTGGCCGGATTTCGATGGCAGTCCAGGCACCACTCCATCTGCAGCGTGTTCTGCGCGTACATCAGCGGCATCTCGTCCACGCGGCCGTGACAGCTCTCGCAGCCGATGCCCTTGTTCACGTGAATTTCGTGGCTGAAGTAGACGAAGTCGGGAAGGTCGTGCACCTTGATCCAGGGAATCGACTGTCCGGTGTACCAGCTCTGCCGCACGGGCTCAAGCAATTGCGCATTGGTCCAGATCTGCGCGTGGCAGTTCATGCAGGTGCGCGTAGGAGGAATGCCGGCGTAGCTCGATTTCTCGACCGAGGTGTGGCAATACTGGCACTGCAATCCGAGCCCCTGGACGTGATGCTTGTGGCTGAAGGGGACCGGCTGATCCGCGCGCTGGCCCTGCCGCGTGACCCACGGCGAGCGCTGCAACTCATCCAGGGTGACTCCCAGGGCAATGACGATCAACCCCGTCAACACCAGGCTCATGCGTGCCAGTGCATTGGAGCTGCGGTCGAAGATTTGTGCCATGAACGAATCCCGGTTTGACTTTCGTTGTCATGCGCCGCGTGTGCTGGCGGTCACATAGTTCATGTACAAGAAATGCTCAACGATAAAACTTCAGGGAACGGGCGGGGTTGCCCGAAATTTCAATATAGCAGCCGAAGGCCCTTGCGCATCAAGCGCAGCGTGCCACATCGCGAAAAATTTTTGTGGGAATCCGAATTGCAATCGCTTGAAAAGAAAATCCTTTGTGACAAGCGCGATTGCGGGGAAACCACCACCGTTCTCCTGGCGCCTTGCGTACCAGAAGTTGGGATGTTCAAGAAAGAAATATCATGCCGAACCCGCAGCTTGGCAAGTTCGCTCAATTTGCCCGGCCTGAGCAACATTCCTCGCCGCTGCCCGGCGCCGCGCAGCATCGAGCACACGACCCTGAACAGGTTTCGCCGAAGGCGCCGTCCGGCGACGTTTTCGGCCGGCCCACAATCACCAGAAACACGTCGAGGACAAAGAGAGCGATCGCAATGTCATTGAAGAGTGTCGCCTGGGGAAGGCTCGGCCAAAACTGATTGGCGGCCCAGAAAAGAAAGGCGACAGCCAGCATGATCGCCTTCAGGAATTCCATGGCGGCCGGTCGATGCGCAATCTGGTAAACGAGGTATGCAAGCGCGATCGTGGCCAACGAAAAAGCCGCGAGGAGATGATGACTTCCGGCAGGGAAGAGCCTCGGAGCGGCGTCCCAGGACAACAAGACTGCGACGCCGGCAAGCGTGACGGTGCCGAGGATGGCAGGAACCAGTCTCTTGCTTCGGCTAAGACGCGCGTACATAGGTTTCGATTCCCCCAACGAGACGCCAAGGTCCTCTCGCGGCGCCGCAGCAATCCGCGTGAGCCGATGCTAACAATTGGATCGTTTAGAATTCATAAGGACGTAACAACCGCTCTCAACAAGATCTCAATACGCGGGACTCATCGGCCCGGCTCCGTGGAGACAGTTCCATCGATGACTGCCGAATGACTTCCCGCAAACGGCCCGTGAACGAATGTAAAGGGAAGTGCATATGAAGTACGCCGGACTGCTGGTGATGCCCGCCGGATTCTTTCTCGCGCTAGCCGCGCTGGCGCTGTTTCCTGACCCGGGACGGCGCGCGGTATTTGTGCTATGCGGTTTGGCAGTCGAGGGCATGGGACTGGTTGTCGCGGTGCGCGGCCACATGCTGCCGCGCGGGGCGAGCCGCCCATGAACCCGATCCCGCCGATGATTCCTGCGCCGGTTCCTGCAATGAGCGACGCTGCTTTTGCGCTAACGCTCGGGCTGCTGTTGCTTGCGCCCATGGCGATCGCCGGCGTAGCGCTCATCAATACCGGCCTGGGCCGGTCGCGCTCGGCGGCACAGGCGATGCTGGGCAATCT
This sequence comes from Occallatibacter sp., assembly GCA_049517515.1. Classification (GTDB taxonomy): domain Bacteria; phylum Acidobacteriota; class Terriglobia; order Terriglobales; family Acidobacteriaceae; genus Telmatobacter. The sequence goes on along the minus strand of JBEKSA010000003.1, from coordinate 122,355 downwards.
GGCCCTGATCGCTGTTGCCGTCATTGCGTTCGCTTTCATCGGAGCGTCTTTTGTGGGGTCGCTGGGATCGAAAGAAGTCGTTCTGCATGCGGCCGGCAAGCCCTGGAGCGTACTCGGCCTTGGACCGTTTCTTCTCCGCGGTCTTGGCGCTGCTGCGCCACAGGCCCAGCTCGCGGTCCTGTTTGAGTTTTTGGCCGTCGCCATGACGGTGCTGCTTCCCTGGGGCTCAGGCGCGGATCGCTGGAGGCTGTCGGCCGGTTGCGCAACCGCAGCGGTTCTGGCGGCGATTGTCTTTCCTCTGACTGCGCATTGGATCTGGGCCGGCGGATGGCTCGCGTCGATGGGCGCGAATTTCTCGCTTGGTGCAGGCTTCCTTGACGGCGGAGGCGCGGCCACTGTGCATGTGATCGGCGGCCTGACCGCGCTGTGTTTGGTCTGGATTGCCGGGCCACGCCGCGGAAAATTCCCCAAAGAGGGCCTCTCCACCGCCATGCCCGGCCACGACGCCACCTATGTGCTCTTCGGCTGCCTGCTCGCGCTGGTGGGCTGGCTGGCCTGGAACGCCGCTGGCGCGATCCTCTGGTTGCACGCTCCGCTCAGCGCGATTCCGGGCACGGCGATCAACACGCTGCTCTCTGCTTCGGGCGCGCTGGCCGCCACTTATTCCGTCACGCGATTCCGCTTTGGCAAACCCGACGCCAGCCTCTGCGCCAACGGCTGGCTGGCCGGTCTTGTCGCCTCCAGCGCATGCGCGGCCTTTGCTTACCCGGTCGAATCCCTCTTTGTCGGAGCTGTGGCCGGCATCTTCACCCCGCTGCTGGTGGAGGTGCTCGAACTCGCGCTCTCCATCGACGATCCCACCGGCGCTATCACCGTCCATGGTGCGGCGGGGCTGTGGGGATTAGTTGCAGCGGGCGTCTTTGCGCCGCAAGCGGGCCAGTTTCTCGCCCAACTCGTCGGCATCGCCGCGCTCCTTGGCTTCGTCTTTCCGCTCATCTATCTGCTGCTTTCCCTGCTCAACCGCATTATTCCGTTCCGCGTCGACCCGGACGGCGAGCGGATGGGGATGGATTTGCACGAGCTTGGCGGCGGAGCTTATCCCGAGTTTGTCATCCACCGCGACGAGTCCTATCGGTAGCAGGTCGGGATCGGGGTATCATCTTAACTATGGCTCCGATCCGCATTCCGGAAACCCGCGCAGCCGGCTGCCTGCCCGTAATTCGCGGGTACCAATCCGAATTGGACCAGCTATGCCGCAAATTCCACGTTGAGCGGCTGGAGCTGTTCGGTTCAGCCATGGGCGGCGGATTCAATCCCGACCGCAGCGACCTCGATTTCCTGGTGGAATTCGAGACGCTTCCGGCGGGCGGGTATGCTGACACTTTCTTCGGGTTCAAGGACGCGCTTGAGGGCCTTTTCGGACTACCCGTGGATCTAGTCATTCCTTCGGCCATCCGAAATCCTTACTTCCGGCAGAGCATTGAAAAGAGCAAGGCCCTCCTTTATGCAGCTTGAAGCACGGAAATATCTTTACGACATACAAGAAGCCGCCAGAAATATGGCCAGTTTTACCGCTGGTGTCAACTTCGCGGAATATCAACGGAGCCCCCTGCTTCGATATGCCGTCGAACGTGCCTTTGGCATCATCGGCGAAGCTCTGACGTGGCTTGCCCGCGTGGATTCCACAATCGCGGCCACGATTACCGATTTCCGGACCATCATTGCTTTTCGAAATATTCTTATCCACGACTATGCCCAAATTGACGATCGTATTGTGTGGGAGATCGTGCAGTTCAAGCTGCCTGTCCTGATCCGGGAGGTCGCGGCGCTCACTGAAGAACAGGACGGCCCGTGAGCGCCGGCTGACGGTATCGAGAGTTACGATGGAATGCGCATGGGGTTCTTTGGTTCGCTGTTCTACCCGTGGGGCTTACTGCTGCAGGCAGCGGCTATCGTCCACTTCATCCGCCGCCGGCCCGACACCTATTGGATTTTCATCATCCTGTTCCTCGGCTGGCTAGGCGCGCTCATCTACATATTCGTCGAGGTCCTGCCCGATCTTGGCCTTCTGCGGCAATCTTTCAAAACTTTCCCCCGGCGCAAGCGCATCTCCCAACTGCTCTTCGAGATTCACGACAATCCATCCCCGGGGAACTGGGAGGAGCTCGGCGATCTTTATATGGATGAGGGCAAGCTGCAGTTGGCTCGCGATGCCTTCAACAAAGCGATTGCAGTCCGCTCCGATACTCCGGACTGCTTTTACCACCGCGGCGTGTGCGCGGTCCTGCTGGGCGACGCCGCAGCCGCTGTGCCGGACCTGGAATTAGCCGTGCGTCGCGATTCCGGCCACGACTTCTATCGCGCTGTTGGGCTTCTCGCCCACGCCTACGCGCAGACGGGGCAAAACGAAAAAGCCGAAGCGTGTTTCCGCCAGGCCGTGGAGCGGTCGACGTTGTCGGAGACCTATCTGAACTACGCCGATTTTCTCGCTTCGCAGGGACGCAATGCCGAGGCACGCGAGTGGGCGCAAAAAGTGCTGGATAAGCGGCCCACGATGCCCGGCTATCTGCGCCGCCGCGAGCGTCCCTGGTTTCGCCGCGCCAGCGCGCTGCTGAAGCAACTTCCGGCGTGAGACGCGATTCCGGATCGAGCTAGCGCTTCGCAAGCAGCAACATGGCGAGGAACAGCGCCAATGGAACCAGCGCCAGAGCCGCGTAGATCGCCAATTTGCGGCGGTTGATCGCAAATCGCCCCAACATAACCGGCCGGTGTTTGCCACTCTCGACTCCAACAAGCTCCTGGTGCTCTAACTCCCAGGCCATCTCGGCGGCGGTGGCATAGCGGCGGCGAGGGTCACGCGCAAGCGCGCGGAAGAGGATCTCTTCGATTTCGGGCGAGATCTCCGGGTTCAGCTCGCGTACCGGCGCAGGATCGGTCACCAGGCGCTCGTTCATCACCGCCAGGGGGCTCGGCCCTGTGAAGGGCGGCTGGCCGGTCAGCATTTCGTAAAGCATCGCGCCCAGCGCGTAAACGTCGCTGCGCTGATCGCCGCGCTGGCCCATTACCTGCTCAGGAGAGATGTAGTCTGGCGTGCCCAGCGCCGGGGTAAGCCCTACCTGCGTAATGCGCCGCGCGTCCTCCTTCAAGGCAATTCCGAAGTCGATGATCTTGATGCGGTCGCCGTCGCACACCATGATGTTTTCCGGCTTCAGATCGCGATGCACCACGCCGTGCTTGTGCAGGTTGTCGAGAGCGTCACAGACGGCAATCGTGAGAGCAACGGCCCGATCGATGAGCAGCTTCCGTTCCTCGTTCAGAATCGCGCGCAGCAGGCGGCCTTCCACCCACTCGATGACCATGTAACGGCGGCTGCGCTCCTCGCCGTCGAAGGTCTTCACAACTCCGGGATGGTCAATTTCCTGGCCGATCTCCTCCTCGCGCCGGAAGCGCTCGAGAAGAACAGGGTCGGCTTCCATCTCCGGATGAGGAACCTTCACAGCGACCTGCCGGCCGTTGCGCAGATCGGTAGCCCGGTAGAGCGTGGACATTCCGCTGCGCGCAACCTCTGCGTCCAGACGGTAGTGGTCCAGCGTCTCTCCGGCTTCCAGTTTCGTCATGACTTCAGTCAGCATCGCAGGTTCGATTGTTGCATGCAATTTGTAAGAAAATCGCAAGGATCGGCGAAGCCTTCAAGCGCAGCGAAAGGGGGCGAATTGGGACACTCTTGACGGTCGACCCGGACCTCAAACGGCTGACTTTTCGCGGTTTGGGAGTGTAATCAAAAACTTCAGACGACCCCGCCGGGAATCACTATGATGAAGGTCACGATGTCCCGTTTATTTCGCATCTGCGCGGCCTGCCTGGGGTTGGCCTGCGCAACCTGGCCCGCGGTTGCCGCCGCAAATGCAGCCGAGTCCAATTCATCCAGGCCGCAGCCGCCGCAGGATACGGGATTCCTGAACCGGCGCATCGTGCTCAATGGGACGACGTACCGTTTCCAGGTCTACCTGCCTGAGGAGTGGCGGCGCGACGACGGCAAACACTGGCCCGTCATCCTCTTCCTGCATGGCCGCGGAGAACGCGGCGCCGAGGGCATGTGGCAAACGCAGGTCGGCCTCGCTGAGGCGGTGCGCAACCATCCCGACCGCTGGCCATTCGTCGTCGTGATGCCGCAGTGCCCGCAAACCGCCCACTGGACCGATCCGGCCATGCTCGATCTGGCAATGGCCGCGCTCGATCAAGAGGCCTCCGAGTTTCATGGCGACCCTTCGCGCACTTATCTTACCGGGCTATCGATGGGCGGCTACGGCGCCTGGGATCTGGCGCGTCTTCATCCCCATCGCTGGGCCGCGATCGCGATTGCCGCGGGAGGCGTCTTCTGGAGCTACGAACCGGACCGCTGGCAGCAGGTCTCCATCCTGCCCGCCGAATATGCTCGTGCCGTGGGCCGCACACCCGTGTGGCTCTTCCACGGCAGTCTCGACACCTCGGTCGTGCCGCGGCAGAGCGAGCTGATGTACGACGCCTTCAAAGCCGCGGGCGGAGACATTCGCCTTTGGATTTACCAAGGGCTCAAGCACGATTGCTGGACCCGCGCCTACGATGAGCCGGAGCTACCGCATTGGCTCTTGGCCCACCACCTTCCCCAGACTCCTGAGGTCCTGGCTGAGCGCATTGTCGTTCCGCTGCGCCCACCAACGATCAACCTTTCCTGGGCCGAGCTCGACAGCCTGGCCGGCGAATACCGCGAGGCCAACGGACATGAAATCGTAAACATCTTCCGCCAGGGAGACCAGCTTTTTGAAAAGAGTCCCGGCGGCGATGTCGTCGGGCTGGAGGCGGAGTCGGCCGATACCTTCTTCCGTCCCGTTGATCCGACCGGTGCGCACAACGTCCAATTGACCTTCGAATACGATTTGAGTGGGCACGTCACCGGCTATGTCCTCCAGGACAACCGTCATGAGGAGCACTGGGTGAAGCTCGGGGCAGGCAGCAAGTAACGCAGCTCGCCGATGGCCGGCGGACACGCTTGAGCTGGCTGGAACATTCCAGGTCAAGGTTGCGTATTGATCCTTCGAGAGCGAGGAGGCAACATGTTTTGCAGTGGTTGTGGCCGATCGTTGGAACAGGGGCAGATTGTTTGCCCGCAATGCAACCGGCCGGTGGCGCCCCAGGTGCCTCCTGTGCCCGGCTTCGAGTTTGTTTTGGCAAGCTACGCCAGCAAAATCAGAGTGCTCGGCATCTTGTGGCTGATTTACGCCGGAATCACTCTGATCTTCGGCATTGTCGGACTGGCTTTCGCGCATGCGTTCTTGTCGGGCGGCTTTGCCCCGTGGATGCACGGGCACGCGCCGCAGATGTGGTTCTTCCCGGGGCTTCTACGCTTCGCGTGGGTGTTCCTGCTGGGCCGGGCCGTTTTGGCAGCCGTGGCCGGTTGGGGTCTGCTGGAGCGCACGCAGTGGGGGCGGATCGTCGCCATCGTGGCCGCCATCCTGTGCCTCATTCGCATTCCTCTTGGCACAGCACTCGGCATCGCCACACTGATCATTCTGATCGGAGCGCGGAACTGGATGCTCTACGACGAGTTGTGAAGACGATCGATTGAGCACCCGGAGCCTCCGATCTCCGGCTCCGGCTGATCGACTTCGATTCGCTGTCCACTGTGCCCTCTTCACGGTTCGCTGTCTTACAATCACTTCATGACCTTCCCAGCCAACCGGATGCGGCGGATGCGGCGCAGCGAGCCGTTGCGCGCGCTGGTGCGTGAGACTGTGCTCGATCCCGGCGACCTGATCTATCCGCTGTTCGTTTGCCCCGGAAAGGGCGTGCGCTCGCCCGTAGGCTCCATGCCCGGCGTCTTCAATCTGTCGGTGGATCAAGCGGTGCGTGAGGCTGAGGAGGCCGCGCGCCTGGGTCTCGGTGGATTGCTGCTTTTTGGCTTGCCCGAGACAAAAGACGAGCAGGGCACTGGCGCCTGGGACGACAACGGCATCGTGCAGCAGGCGCTGCGCGCGCTGAAACAGTCGGAAGCGGCAAAAAAGCTGGTGTTGATCGCCGACGTTTGCCTGTGCGAGTACACCAGCCATGGCCACTGCGGCGTGGTGGTCAAGTCGGGCGACAGCTTCGAAGTAGACAACGATCCCACGCTGGAGCTGCTGGCGCGCACGGCAGTGAGCCAGGCCAAGGCAGGCGCTGACGTTGTGGCTCCCAGCGACATGATGGACGGACGCGTGGCCGCCATCCGCAGCGCGCTCGACGCCGAGGGCTACGCACAAACGCCCATCCTCAGCTACGCATCGAAGTTCGCTTCAGCTTTTTACGGACCCTTTCGCGAGGCTGCCGATTCCGCGCCGCAGTTCGGCGACCGCAAGACCTATCAGATGGACGGCGCCAACCTGCGCGAGGCCCTGCGTGAGATCGATCTCGACATTGAAGAGGGTGCGGACATGATCCTGATGAAGCCTGCCATGCCTCACCTCGATGTGGTTCGCGCGGCGCGCGAGCGCGTGGACGTACCCATCGGCGCGTACCAGGTTTCGGGCGAATACTCCATGCTTCAGGCCGCGTTTGAGAAGGGCTGGCTCGATCGGGATCGCGCGATCATGGAGTCTCTACTGGGCCTGCGCCGCGCCGGCGCCGACTTCATCGTGTCTTACTTCGCCAAGGAAGCGGCGAAATTGCTCGCATGAAGCTGGCAATCTTCGGTCGCCGCACTGCCTCTCGGGAATTCCCTTCATCCATCGGCGCCTGACAGGCTCGCGTTCACAATTCACTTTGTATCCGCGCCGCACTGTGTTTTTCTAGCTAGAACCCGCCTATGCGCAAGCAACTCGAAGCCTACTTCGAATTTGCCCGTCTGGAGACCAACTGGCGCACCGAGATTCTGGCCGGCGTCACGACGTTCCTGACCATGGCCTACATCGTGCTGGTAAACCCGGCAGTGCTGGCCGATGCCGGCGTGCCGTTGCCCGCGGTCACCGCCGCCACCTGTTTATCGGCCGCTTTCGGCTCCATTTTGATGGGAATCGTCGCGCGCTATCCCATTGCGCTGGCGCCTGGTATGGGTCTGAACGCCTACTTCACCTACACGGTTTGCCTCAAGATGCATGTGCCCTGGCAGACGGCGCTGGGCGCGGTGTTTCTTTCCGGCGTCATCTTCCTCGCCATCACTGCGGTTGGCATCCGGCAAATGATTCTGCGCGCCATTCCTCACCAGCTTTACGCCGCGGTGGCGGGCGGCATCGGCCTCTTCATCGCATTTATAGGCTTCCAGCACGCGGGCCTCGTGGTGCGCGACCCCAACACGCTCGTCGGCATGGGCAGCATCCGCAATCCCACAGCCTATCTCACGCTTCTCGGCTTGATTCTTATGGTTGCCCTCGAAATCCGGAAGGTGAAGGGCTCCATCCTCATCGGCGTGCTCACCGTCACCGGCATTGCATGGGCCTTTCACATGGTCCAATGGACACCGTCGACGGGAGGCATCGGCGCGCTCACCCAGACGGCGTTCAAGCTCAACATCATGGGCGCGGTCAACAAAGGGCTGCTCGAGATCATCTTCGTCTTCTTCTTCGTTGACCTCTTTGACAACCTGGGCACGCTGGTTGCCGTCACCAAGCGCGCCGGCCTCATCGCACCCAACCACTCCATTCCCAGGCTCAACCGAATTCTTTTTGCCGACGCGACCGCGACCGTTTTCGGCTCGTTGGCCGGAACCTCCACCGTGACCAGCTACGTGGAGTCCACCGCAGGTGTGGCTGCGGGAGGCCGCTCCGGCGTCACCGCCATTGTCACTGGTTTGCTTTTCCTCGGAGCGATCGCCGCTGCGCCGTTTATCGGCATCGTCCCTCCGGCAGCTACGGCCCCGGCGCTCATTCTGGTGGGCTCGCTCATGTTGGCTTCCATTACCGAGATTCACTGGCACGAGCCCCTAGTCGCCGTTCCCGCGTTTCTCACCCTCATCCTCATTCCCTTCACCTACTCCATCGCCAACGGCCTCGGCTTCGGGATCATTGCCTGGGCTGTCCTGCACCTGTTCGCAGGAAAGGCTCGGCGCCAGGATTGGCTGCTCTACCTTCTCGCGGCCCTTTTCCTGGCCCGCTTCATCTACTTAGGCGCGAGCTAGAACCTGCTACGATGTTGACCGATCATCGGAAAGGAGCAGCCATGCATTGGTATCACTATCTCGCCTATTTCTTCGGCGGCGCATTTCTCTCCAACTCCCTGCCCCATCTCATCAATGGAATCTCGGGCCGCTCGTTTCAGAGTCCGTTCGCAAAGCCGCCGGGCAAAGGCCTGTCATCCTCGACGGTGAACGTTCTTTGGGGATTCTTCAACCTTGCTGTGGCCTACTTGCTTGTGCTGCGCGTGGGCAGCTTCGGCCTTCACGACATTCCTCAGGTGCTCACGCTGAGCGCAGGCTTTCTGCTTATGTCGGTGATGCTGGCTCGCACCTTCGGCCGCCTTCACGGCGGGATCTGAGAGCGGCGGCGTCCTAATTACGCCCTGCGCCCAATCTCATCCGGCGTAGCCAAAAAGTCGCAAACTCAACTCATTCGCTCCCTGTAGTATGAGTGGGAGGTTCGTGACCCACGCGAAGATGCGCGCCATAAGGACCAACGGAAACCGGCGGATGGAGAACTCGCAGCCCGTCACCATGGTCATTACGCCCGCCGGCCTCACCAAGCCGCAGTACACCTCTACGCTGATCACCCTTATTGGCGGCGAGGTTCGCACGGCGCTCATCATGGACACACAGTTGACCAGCACCCCCCCGTCCAGGTGTCCATGGCCGGCGACGCGGGACCAGCGAACTGAGTTTCTGCATTCCCACGAACCGATCGAAGGAACAAATTGGAACTCCCCGCTGGCGGCCTAGCCGCCATCACCGTCCCGTCGCCTGCCGCGCGCGTATACTTTCCGGCGAGGTAGTGGAATTCCGCCATGGATCCGTCCGCACTCTTTATCCCGAGCTCCTTGCAGAATGCCGCGGTCTTCACCATCGTGCTGGCATTTGCCGGCTATTTCGTCACCTTCCTGAGCAACCGCATGATGGCCCGCCGCGCCGACCGGCTGCGGCTGGTGAACCAGCGCCTCAACGAGTTCTACGGTCCGCTTTATGTGGCCACGGTGGCGGGCAACATCGCCTACAACTCGCTGCTCGCGAAGCAGGGCAAGACGCAGTGCCATCCCATCCGCGACGAGGATTTGAAGGAGTGGGTTCTTTGGATGACCACTATTTTTATGCCGCTCAATGACGTTCGCGAGAAGATCATCATCGATAACGCCCATCTGATTGTGGAAGAGCAGATGCCGAAATGCCTTCTCGACTTTGTGACCCACGTGGTGGGCTACAAAGCTCTGCTCTCAAAGTGGGCCGAAGGCGATTACACAGAGCGGCGCTCGATGATTGGCTGGCCGGCTGATTTCGATGGATACGTCGAGCGTTCCTACCAAGCCCTCAAGGCCGAGCAGACACGCCTGCTGCACAATGCGTTTTCGCGGTTCTGGCAGCGGTTCGCCCGGCGCAAAAGCCGCTAGGCCACGGTGGACGCGTCAGCCGTCATCGCCGGATTGAGCGACGTCACGCGCGCCACGGCCTTGGTCAGCCGCGCCTCGTGCGGCCGCGCGCCCTTCGGCTCGGCCGGCGTATAGATATGTTCGATTGACTCGACCAGGTAGGCTCCTGGCAAAAAGACCGAGGTAGCTCCCACGCCGTCGCCCGGCAGCAGGAGCACATCGCCCTCGCGGGGCAACGAGTGCAGCGTCTCCAGCGGCACCAGATTGATGCACGTGCCATCCCCGGCTATGAACTCCAGGCAGTTGGCGCTGTGCAGTGTTCCCTCGCGCGCTCGCCGTGCCTCTTGCCGAACCTTGAGCGACTCATAGTACGTGCCCGCCATGATAGGCAGCCCAATCATGAATCCGACAACACTGCTGTACTGCGCAATAAGGGACATCCAATGATGCGGCATGCGGTCGATTGCCTCCCAAGCCAAGGTTAAAGTGGATCGGGGCGCTGTGCTCTGGCTTCCGGCACGCGACGCACCTGCATCGTTACGCGCGCGCCTGCAATCGCAAATTCTCCCACAGCCGGAGCGTAGGGCCGGCCTGGTTGATAGTGTAGAAGTGCAATCCGGGAGCGCCATTGGCGAGCAGTGTCTTAGACAGCCGCGTAACCACGCTCAACCCGAATTCGTGCAGAGCGGGCCTGTCGTCCTGAAGCTCTTCCAGCCCCAAGCGCACCCAGCGCGGCAGGTCGGCGCCGCAGCCCGAGCAGAAGCGCATGGTGTTGGCATAGCCGGTGATGGGCATGATGCCGGGAACGATGGGGATCTTGATGCCCACCTTGTCGCAACGTTCAACGAAGTGGAAGTACGCATCGGCGTTGTAAAAGAGCTGGGTCAGCGCGGCATCTGCGCCCGCCTCCACCTTGCGCCGGAAGTGATCGAAGTCCTCGCTCGGCCGGTTGGCTTGCGGATGCATCTCGGGATATGCGGCCACTTCAATCTTGAATGCGTCGCCGTGCTCTTTGCGGATGAAGCTCACCAGCTCGTTGGCGTAGTGAAACTCGCCCGGCGCGGCAGCGCTCATCGCCGTCGCCGGCAGATCGCCGCGCAACGCCACAATGCGCTTCACGCCCGCCTCGCGATAGCGTTGGAGGTGTGCCGCCACAGCTGCGCGCGTCGACCCAACACAGGTCAGATGCGGAGCGGCCTCTACGCCGGAGTGCTCCACCACCGCCAGCAGCGTCTCGTAGGTGCCTTCCTGATCGGAGCCGCCTGCGCCGTGAGTGATCGAAAAATAATCCGGCCGCACCGCGGCCAGTTGCGCGATTGTTGCCGGCAGCTTGGCTTGCGCCTCGGGCGTCCGCGGCGGAAACAACTCGAACGAGAAACTGAGGGGCAATTTCATAGGGGCATCACCGGTTCTTTGCAGCCATGAAAGTGAAGCCCCATCCTCTTTCACATCGTGCGCGAAAAAGGATGGGGCGGTGAGATCGTTCTGACCACTGACCACTGATCACTGACCGCTAGTATCTGTAGTTCTCCGCCTTGTAAGGCCCTTCCACCGGCACGCCGATGTAGTCGGCCTGCTTCTTGCTCAGCTTAGTCAGCTTCACGCCGATCTTCTCCAGATGCAGCCGCGCCACTTCCTCGTCCAGCTTCTTGGGCAGCGTGTACACGTTCACCTTGTAGGTGTCGCGGTTCTTCCACAAGTCGATCTGCGCCAGCGTCTGGTTGGCGAAGCTGTTCGACATCACAAAGCTCGGGTGGCCCGTCGCACAGCCCAGATTCACCAGGCGCCCTTCGGCCAGGATGAAGATCGAGTGCCCGTCGGGGAACGTGTACTTGTCCACCTGCGGCTTGATGTTGATTTTGGTTACGCCCGGCGCCGCGTTCAGCCGGTCGATCTGAATCTCGTTGTCGAAGTGGCCGATGTTGCAGACGATCGCCTGGTCCTTCATCTTCTCCATGTGCTCGAGCGTGATGATGTCAGTGTTGCCCGTGCAGGAGACGTAAATATCGCCGCGGCCAAGCGTATCTTCCACGGTCGCAACCTCGAAACCTTCCATCGCCGCCTGCAGCGCGTTGATCGGATCGATCTCCGTGACGACCACACGCGCGCCCATGCCACGCAGCGAGTGCGACGAGCCCTTGCCCACGTCGCCGTAGCCGCAGATGACTGCGACCTTGCCCGCCACCATCACATCTGTCGCACGCTTGATGCCGTCGGCTAAAGACTCGCGGCAGCCGTAGAGATTGTCGAACTTCGATTTCGTCACCGAGTCATTCACGTTGATGGCCGGCACCAGCAGTTTGCCCTGCTCCATCATCTTGTAGAGCCGGTGCACGCCCGTCGTCGTCTCTTCACTCACACCTCGCCAATCAGCGACGACTTTGTGCCAATGTTGGGGATCGGAGGAAAAAACCGTCTTCAGCAGGTCCTTGATCACCTGCTCCTCGTGGTTGCCTGAAGGCGTGTCAACCCACTTGTCGCCGTTTTCCAGCTCATAGCCCTTATGGATGAGCAGCGTTGCATCGCCGCCGTCGTCGACAATGAGCTGCGGCCCCTTGCCGCCCTTGTGCGTGAGCGCGCGATACGTGCACTCCCAGTAGTCTTCCAGCGACTCGCCCTTCCATGCGAAAACCGGAACGCCCGCTGCCGCAATCGCCGCCGCCGCGTGATCCTGTGTGGAGAAAATGTTGCAGCTCGCCCAGCGCACTTCCGCGCCCAGGCTCACCAGAGTCTCGATCAGCACCGCCGTCTGAATGGTCATGTGCAGCGAGCCGGTAATGCGCACGCCGTTGAGCGGCTTTTCGGCCGCATATTTGTTCCGGATCGCCATCAACCCCGGCATCTCCTGCTCGGCAATGACGATTTCCTTGCGGCCCCAATCGGCCAGGCCCAGGTCAGCCACTTTGTATTCGGGCTCGATCTTGCCGATTTTCGTTCCTTCGAGGGTTGCGGTTCCCATTCAGTTCTCCTTTTTATCGTCGTATCGTGATATGTTGATGTGTAGCAGAATTCTCCGATGCCGTCAATCGTCAAAACGTTAAAGGTACTGGCCGACCCCAATCGGTTGCGTATCCTATTGCTTCTAAAGGGAGAAGAGCTTTCCGTGGCCGAGCTCCAGGAGATTTTGGGGATGGGCCAGAGCACCATCTCCACCCACCTTTCGCAGCTCAAGCAAGCGGAATTGGTGGAGGATCGCCGCACCGGGAAGAGCAATCTCTACCGCCTCGGCTCTCCCGCTGCGCGGGGCGGGCTTTTGGATGAGTTGATCGGGCAGGCAGGAAACGAGATCCCCGAGGCCGCTCAGGACCAGGCCGCGATGCGCCGCGTGCTGCGCAAACGCCAGGACAAAACGCGCGCATTCTTTGACAGCGTGGCGGGCCGCCTGGGCAAGGATTACGTTCCCGGCAAATCGTGGAAGAGCCTGGCCGAGGCTCTGCTGCGTCTGATGCCCCCGCTGGTTGTCGCCGATCTCGGCGCGGGCGAGGGCGCCTCCGCATTGCTGCTCGCGCAGCGGGCAAAGAAGGTCATCGCTGTTGACAGCTCGGCCAGGATGATCGAGGTGGGCCGCGAACAGGCTCTCCGCCACGGTGTGAAAAACGTCGACTACCGGCTCGGCGACATGGAAGAGATTCCCATCGGTGATGGCGAAGTTGATCTGGTGTTCTTCTCGCAATCGCTGCACCACGCCCTGCACCCCGAGCGCGCGCTGGCTGAGGCGGCGCGGATTCTTGCCGCCGGCGGCCGCATCGTCATCCTCGATCTCGTTCGTCACCGCTTCGAGGAGGCGCGCGAGCTTTACGCTGACGAGTGGCTCGGCTTCGGCGAAGCGGATCTCGAATCCATGCTGCAGAATGCAGGTTTCGTCAACGTCGAAGCTACAGTCGTCGACAAGGAGCCCGAGACTCCGCAGTTTCAAACGCTGCTGGTTGTGGGAGACAAGAAGAATTAAGACCGGGAAGCGATCCTCAGCGCCCGATACGCGGTGCGGGCCGTTGCGGCAATTCGCCGAGGCGGTCGTGCTCATCGGCGGCATGAAACTTAAGCTGGGCATCCAGCGTCATCTGCAAATGAGGATTGTGCCGCGCGCCAGATTCTTCTCTATCCGTCAGCGGAAGAATGCTATCATCGGGTTCGATCAGCGGACTCCCCGGACAACGGCATAGAGATCAGCATCACGTCGTTCAGGCTCCATCCAAAGATCAGGTCCCCCCCAAAAGAAAACGGAGGTACGAAATGCGTACGCTACTCAGTTTTTTGGGGCCCATGCGGGGCCCAGTCGTTGTCTTCTGCGCGGTCTTGATGTTGGGTGCGGCGGCCTTTGGCGTGTCCAAGAAGGGTTCCGCACAGTCCTCGAAGGGATCGGGGGCGGCGTCGGGCTCTACCACAGCGCCGCAAGGTAACGCCAGTGCCGCGAATCCAGAAGGATTCGCCATCGAGTCGGAGATGCTGACCTATACCGCACTGGATTCCGAAGGCACGGCGCTTGCCTGCGGCATCGGGCGCAACGTGGGCGCGGCCGATGCCGGGTGCAACCCGCAGGCGATCACTGGTCCGCCGGTAGGCGTGGTCGTCGTCTCCGGGGATTCCAGTGCGCTCTCTGAATTCCAGCTCTGGCGCACGGACATTTCCACCATGGACATGCTCACTCTGCGCGCCAATCATTATTGCGCTCAAGGTGCGGCTACAAGAGCAGCCACGACTCTGGGCGGAACGATTCTGTCGATGTTCCCGGAGAGCCAGGTTGCTGAATTTGCGGCCTCGCTCCTCAGCGCCACTGCGGAAACCTCTCCACTCGAAGGCAACATCCTGGATCGCACACTCGTCGATGACGTGGCGGGTCACCTGAGAGCGCTGGGGGTTGATGTGGTGATCCCGGACAACTATATGCCGTATTCGCTGACCGCGATCGACGCAAACCATTCCCCGTTTCTGACCAAGTACGTTGCGCTCATCAAAGCGCGCGAATGCGTTGCTCCGAAGGGAAATGCCGGCGCGGCGCCGGCCGCCGAACCTGGCGCAGCCGGAACCGGAGAAGCAGATGCACATGCGGAGGCTGACAAGAAGGCAATCACGGATGCCATCGACGCATTCCTGAAGTCACTCACTGAGCCCGATGTCTTTGACGTGCCCAAGCCACCGCCAGGCGCTCCGCCTGTTGCGCAAGCGCCGGTGATCTCGCATCTGAACGCCGTGCTCAGAGCAGACGGCCTGGCGCAGGAACTTGACGCGGCTTCGCCCGACGCCCGCTCCGGAGCAAACGGCATCTGGTATGTGCTCTCGCTCACGGCGCTGGAATCTGGCGGGACTCTGCTGAAGTCCGGGAACGCCATAACCGGCACGAAGACCAGTTACAGCGGCGGAGCCGTGGGAACGTATTCGCTGTTCCATCTAAATGGCAATGTCGCGTGCTCGGGAGTCTTCTTTAACTATGAGCCGCCCACGCTGACCAGCAAGATTCCGGACCTGCTCAAGACCCCTGATCAGGCGGGAGGAAAACTGGTTGGCGGCTGCCACTAGGCTCGATCGCGATTCCGTTTGATTGGATTGAACGAACCGAGATTGCTGTGAGGGGGCGGGCATCGAGCCCGCCCTTTTCATCCTGCGGTCTTCTGAAGGGTTTTTGCTCTCCCCGGCGTATCGCTGGTACCTCTGGAAGATCGCTCCTCTCCGCGTCAGCGCGCTCCCTCCATTTCCAGTAACTTGCGTTTGCGCTCGACGCCCCAGCGGTAGCCGGTGAGCGAGCCGTCGGCGCCCACCACGCGATGGCACGGCACCACCAGCGCCACGCGATTGGTGACGCAGGCGCGGGCCACGGCACGCGTGGCTTTGGGATTTCCCAGCTCGCGCGCCAACTGCGAGTAGCTGCGCGTTTCGCCGCGCGGAATTTTGCGAAGCGCCTGCCACACGCGCAACTGGAAGACGGTGCCGCGCAAATCCAGAGTGTCTGTCCGGCCCCGGTTTTCTGTCAGGTCATTCCCCTCGCGCACGTTTTCAAGCGCGGCATCCACCAGCCGCGAGAGCGATGGATCGCGGCGCATCGCGGCTGCGGGAAACTCGCTTCGCAGGCTAGCCTCGGCCTCCGCCTTGCTGGCCGCCAGCGAGAGCCAGCAAAGGCCTCGTTCCGTGGCGCCCACGATCATCCAGCCGAAGGGCGTGCGCTCTGAGGCAAATCCAATCTGCTCGCCTTTGCCGCCCTGAGCAAAGCGCGACGGCGTCATGCCCAGTTGGTTCCCTTCGTAGGCGCGGCTCGACGAGCCGAAGCCGGCGGCATAGATGGCATCGGTGACGCTTTCGCCCTGCTTGAGCGCGCCGCGCAGCCGGCTGGCGCGCAATGCCCGCTGGTATTCGAGCGGGCTCACGCCCATCTCGCGCTTGAAGAGGCGCTGCACGGTGAACGGACTCAAGCTGGCGACGCGGCCAAGTTCTTTAAGGAGCACAGTGCGGTCGAGATTCTTCTCAAGATACGCACGAATCTCATCCAAAGGTCTGCTCCACGCAGTGGTGGGACGGCAGCGCTGGCACGGGCGAAAGCCTGCGGCCTGCGCTTCCGCGACCGTCCGGAAAAAGCGCACGTTCTCGCGCAGCGGTCTGCGGCTGGCGCAACCCGGACGGCAGAATACGCCCGTGGTCGTCACGCCGTAGAAGAAACGTGCCTGAGGATCGCGGGCCGCGAGCTGTTGCCAGGCGGCTTCGGGGTCGAGTGTCGGGGCCGGGGCTGTGCGTGAGTTGGTGAGCGGAGTCATCGTCAATACGTCGCCGGCAAAGATGTCGCCGGCCAAATCTTCGCGAATTAAGTCTTCGCGAGCATCGATGGGTGCGATTTGCGGGTTGCTGATCATGGACTTGATCGTCGCCGATCAGCGCCGCAGCCGCACTCCGATTCTTGCGCGCAATTCGGATTATCTCTTCTCACCGCTTCGTTTCGAAAGGTGTATCCTTCTGCTCAACATGCCATCCACAATGAAAAGACCAGTTGGCGTAACGATTCTTGCGCTGGTATTCCTTTGGATTGGTTTCGGCGGAGCTGTTGTCTTCCCGTTTATTGCGGGTTCGGACGTGTTCACGACGCCCTGGGATGATTTTGCAGAAAAGGTCATTCACTCCGAGGCGTGGCTCAGAATCACTCTTTATCTGCTTGAAACTCTGTGGTATCTGGTTTACATAGCGTACGCAATTATCGGGCTCGGCCTCTGGAAGCTCCGCTCTTGGGCGCGTACAGCGGTTTTTGTAATTAACCTGATCGGAGCTGCCGCCAGTCTTTTAGTTGCGGCGATTTTTGTTCGACCCGGAATCTTGGCGTTGGCAGTCCTCGCAGGAACAGTTCCCCCATTCCTCTGGATGGCTTGGTATGCCCAACGGCCGCGCGTCCGTTTCGCTTTCGGAGCTTGGCCGACTTCTCGGGATGGGACGTCGGCGACGGAACAGCCGCCGGGCCTTTCGAAGGTGGGGAAAGTCTGGCTCGCGTCTGCCCTCGTGGCAACGTTTGTCCTTTATTGCGGTGCCCTCCTGTTCGCTATCGAGGGCGAACTCAAGTCCTTTGACATTTACAAAATGAGCTTAAAGGGGGCAGAGGCCTCGCCCTGCGTTGCCGCCGAGCTTGGATCCCCATTGACCCCGGGCTGGATGGTCACAGGCGGCACTGAGGAAAGCAGTGAGAGCGGCTCTGCAAACCTGAACATCCCCGTACGCGGTCCGAAGGGTAAGGGAAGCCTTGAGATGTTGGCGGAGAAGCGAGACGGCGTCTGGACGATTACGTCTCTGGTTCTCGCAGACGAGTCTGGAGAAATGCAAATCTTGCCTGCTGACTCCCATTCGGGCTGCCATTAGCTCGTGCCTTCGATGTCTCGATTGGGATCAAAACGGACACTAATCTCCCGGATTCTCTTTAAGCATCGCCTCCGCTCGAATTAGGTCTTCTTCCGTGTCCACGCCGATTGTGTCCCGCGGTGCATCGGCCACATAAATGGCGATTCCGTTTTCGAGCAGGCGCAATTGTTCGAGGCGCTCGAGTTTTTCGAGCGGCGAAGTTGGCAGCGCGGCGAAGCGCTCCAGGGCGGCCTTGCGATAGGCATAGATGCCCAGATGCTTGCGATAGCCAGAGAAGCCGGTCGCGTTGCGGTCAAAGGGAATCGTCGCGCGAGAGAAATAGAGCGCGCGTCCGTCGAGCGCCGTGACGACCTTCACCGCGTTGGGATTGGTGAACTCGTGCGGCGGGCAGCGCACCGCTAGCGTGGAGACCTCAACCTCGGGCCTTGCGAAGAGATCGAGGAGCGGCGGAAAGAAATCAGGCGTGAGGGTCGGCTCATCGCCCTGAATATTGACGTAGATGTCGGCGTCGATCTGGCGGGCCACCTCCCTCACGCGGTCCGATCCGCTGGGGCAATCAGACGAAGTCATCACGACCGGAATCGCCCGTGCATGACAAGCTTCGGCGACTTCTTCCGCATCCGTAGCCACAACCACCGGATCCATCAGGCCACTCGCACTCGCCGCGCGCCACACCCACTCCACCATGAGCCGCCCTGCAATGGGGCGCAGCACCTTGCGCGGCATGCGCGTTGAACCAAGCCGCGCAGGAATCACGGCCGCGATGCGGAGTGGACTCATGGAGACGAGTGTAAATGCAGGGAACAGGGAATAGGGAGCAGGGAGTAGGGAGTAGGGAGTAGTGGCGCGGCGTCCTGCCTTTTCGCCAGTAGCAGCGAAGGGATGGGCTAACCACGCTGTTATGTGACGAGTTGCCCCAGTGCCCGTTCGGCGCAAGCCAGGCCTTCGGCCGCAGCCTCAGCGCTCTCGCTTTGGCGCTCGGCGTGGATGAACTCGACGTCAGTGAGGCCAACGACGCCAAGAATCGCGCGCAGGTAGGGCTCCTGATGATCGAGAGCATGGAGCGGCGATCCTGCTGGATACGCGCCGCCTCGCGCGGAAAATACGAAGACCCTCTTGCCCGGCGGCACCAGCGGCGCCACGCCTGCATCAGTAAATGCAAACGTCCGCCCCTCGCGAACGATCATGTCGATCCATGCCTTCAGCGATGCCGGAATCGACAGGTTCCACATGGGCACGCCGAGAACGAGAACATCGGCGGCGAGAAGCTCGTCGACGAGGCGGTCAGAATATTCAAGCGTCCGCTTCTGTTCCGCCGTCAGCTCGGCTGGCGGCGTGAAGAATGCATCGACAGTTGCCTCGTCGAGATAAGAAATCCCATCCAGCGATGTGTTGCGGTGCACCACAATGCCCGAGGGGTTTTGCTGCTTCCACTTTGCCACGAAGGCGGCGGCGAGCTGGCTCGAAATAGATGCGGCGCGGGGGCTGGAATCGATATGTAGAAGTGTCGCCATAAGAGTGCTCCGGAATGATGCCTGGGTTCGAGAGAAATTGTCGCAGGAAGAGCCGGCGCGCGTCGTTTGACCTGCCATTCTCGCCCCCTTATCATCGAATTTGGCGCTGCTGCGCGTTGACCGGCCAGCGCTCCTCCCGGCGGAGTAGCTCAGATGGTAAGAGCGACGGATTCATAACCCGTAGGTCGGCAGTTCGATCCTGCCCTCCGCCACCATGACTTCCCGGTAATGCATGGGCAACACGATCCTTCGTCCGCCGCGGCGGACTCAGGATTTCGCCTGCGGGCTCGGACGCCCGCAAAACGGCTCAAGTTCGATCCTGCCCTCCGCCACCAGCCTTACCAGCGTCCTCCGGCATCCCTCCATTCCTCCAAGTCTTGTCGATGCTGCATGTTACAATTTGCCCACGTCGAATCCCATGAACGATCATTCCCCGCAAACCGAAGCCGTACTCGAAATCATCGCCCCTGACAACTCGCGAGAGAAGGTCGCCCTGACCCATGAGCCCTTCAACATCGGGCGCGGCGGCGAGGTCGACAACGTTTTGCAGCTTGACGACGGGCGCATCTCCCGCCGCTGCGCGACGATTGTGGCCGACAGCGCCGGCTACCGTTTGCAGGACCGGGGCAATCGCTCCGGCGTCTTCGTCAATGGCGCCAAGGTTCAGCAGCACCTGTTGCGCGACGGCGACGTAATCACCTTCGGCATCGAAGACAGTTATCGGATCGTCTTCCACTCGGCATCGGCTGCCGCGGCTCCGCCCCCGCGGCAGGACTCGGTGGCCAACCTGCTGACGCGCATCGGTTCCATTTCCGACTTCGCCAGCACGACGACGGGTTCCGGTGGATTGAACAAGCTGAATCTGCTTCTGGAGGCAACCTCGCTCCTCCACTCGCAGCTTCCTCTCGATTCCGTGTTGGGCACGATGCTCGATCACGCCATCTCCGTCACTCATGCCGACCGCGGGTTGCTCATCGAGCCCGGCGCCTCGGGTGCGCTGCGTGTCCACCAGGCCCGCAGCAACAAAGGCGAGGACCTGGCGCCGGAGACGCTGAACCCAAGCCAGACCGCGATCAACCAGGCAATCAGCAAACAGTCGAGCGTGATTACGGAGGACCTGAACCTGGCGGGATTGGATTTAAAGGGCGCGGCGAGCATCGTAGTGCAGGGGCTGCGCGCGGTGGTCGCCATTCCGCTGTACGCCTCGTCGCGCTCCACCGCCGACACAGGGGCCGAGCAGGAGCGCGGTCAACTGCTGGGCGTGCTCTATCTTGACTCGCGTCGAATCGCCGCGTTCTCGGCGCTCGACCGCCAGATTCTTGATGCGCTCGCGGTGCAGGCGGCCAGCATTATGGACAATGCGCGGCTGGTGGAGCGCGAACGCGAGCGGCAGCGGCTGGAGCAGGAGCTGTCGATCGCGCGCACCATCCAGCAAGCGCTGCTGCCCCACGGGCTCACCGATTTTCCGCACCTCGCCGTCACCGGCGTTCACTATCCCTGCCACGAAGTGGGCGGCGACTACTTCGATGTTGTTCAGGTCAGCGAAGACCGAACCGCAGTTCTTATCGCCGACGTCAGCGGCAAAGGCCTGGGCGCGGCGCTGCTGACGACCATGCTGCAAGGCGCGTTGTCGGGACTGACCATGGGCGCCGAGCCGGTAAAGGTCTTCAACCACATCAATCGCTTTCTCTGCCGCCACGCGGAAGTTGGCCGCTATGCCACCATGTTCATCGGGCTTCTGAGCCAGGACGGAATGCTCGAGTACATCAAGGCCGGGCATCCATCGCCGTTGCTGTTGCGGCAGGGTAATGTGAGCGAACTTTACACCGAGGGATCGTTCCCCGTCGGCCTCATTCCCGAAGCGGAATACACTTCGGCGCGCCTACAGTTGGAACCGGAAGACACCCTGGTGCTTTTCAGCGATGGGGTAACGGAAGCGGAGAACTCCGCTCACGCGCTGTTTGAGGTCACCGGTTTGAGCCAGGTCCTGGCCGGCCAGAAGGACGTGCCCGTTGAAGAGCTGCAGCAGTCGGTTCTCGACGCAGTGCGCGATTTCACGAAGGGCGCCGAGCAGTCGGATGACATTACGCTGCTGGTCGTGCGCTACCGGCAGGCGGCGTAGGGCCTGTACCGCAGCCGTCCGGGCGTGCGGCAGCCAAGCCTCATTTTGAATGCGCAGTCGCCGGAAAATCGTCGCATTGGATTGGTACAATCCTCACCATGGGCGTCCCCAAAGTCATTGGAAGGTATGAGATTGTCGAGGAATTGGGCCGCGGCGCGATGGGAAGCGTTTTCAAGGCCCGCGACCCTGCCGTAGGCCGCATCGTCGCCCTTAAGACCATCCATACCGCGGCGCTTGAAGGCGCTCAAAGCGAGGAGTATCGTGCGCGATTCTATCGCGAGGCCAGGGCGTCAGGCGTGCTGGCGCATCCCGGAATCGTGCCCGTCTTCGACGTGGGCGAGGATGCGGGCGCGCCGTTCCTGGTGATGGAGTTCGTCGAGGGCAGGACGCTGGCTGACGCCATGAAGAATGGCGAGCGCTACACGCTCGATCGCGTCTGCGAGATCGGCCAGCAGCTCGCCGATGCGCTCGGCTACGCGCACCGGCAGGGCGTGATTCACCGCGACATCAAGCCCGCGAATATTCTGATGACCTCGCGCGCGGTCTACGGCAGCGAGCGGCCCCGCATTACCGACTTCGGCATTGCCAAGCTGGCAGCCAGCGAAATCACGTCCACCGGGCAGTTGCTGGGCACCCCATCCTTCATGCCGCCTGAGCAGTTCACCGGCTCGCCCATTGACGGCCGCGCCGACCTCTTTTCACTGGGCGTAATTCTCTACTCGCTGGCGACCGGCGAGCAGCCGTTCCCCGGCGAGACCATGACCGCCGTCTCCTACAAGGTCGTTTACACGGATCCTATTCCGCCGGCTAAACTCAATCCCGCCATCCCGGCCGGGCTTGAAGCGGTGATCCTGAAGTGCCTGGCAAAGAGTCCGGCCGACCGCTACCAGACCGGCGAGGAGTTGGCGCGGGACTTGGCGGCCGTGCGCACCAATGCGGGGTCTGTGGTGACGCAGACAGGGGCGCCCCTGCTTGCCATTGCGGGCTCCGATGTCACGCTCGCTCCGGGATCTGTCGCCTCATCCATTCCTCCAGCCGCCGCAAAAGCCGCGACGCAACCCGGTCAAATGCCGGCGCAGAAAAAGCCCTCAAAGCCTGCCCAGTTTGAATCCATCTTTGCCGTCACGCTGCTTTGTGTGGCGGGTGCAGGAGCGGCAATCGCCGGAGGCTGGTATTGGTATGCGCATCGCAAACAGCCGGCTCCGCCGCCACCTCAAGCGGTCACGGTTCCCGTTCCACAGCCGCAACCGACCCCTCCAGTCGTTCAGCCGGCGGGCACGGTTCCACCGCCGCCAGTCGCTTCGGCGCCGGGCAAGTCTTCGGCCGCCGCGCCGCCGCCCACGTCACCCACTCCGGCAAAGCCTTCCGCCGCCAAGCCGGTTCCGGCGAAACCGTCTCCGGCTCAACCGTCTCCGGTCCCGTCCAAGCCAGTGGTGGCATCGGCGCCTCCTGCCTCCGCCAACCCTGCACCGGCCAATCCCCAGACGCCCGCCCCGGCCGCCCCGGCGGCATTCGATCCCCGGAAGGCCGACCCAAACAAGAACGGTAAGTTAAAGATCGACGTCAGCAAATTCCCCAAGGGCCTTCCTTTCACCATCTTGATGAATAAGCAGCCCTATATTCACTTCATCACCGGTGACGGCAGCAGCCTCGACAATTTGTATGTTCCGCCCGGCATGCAGGAGTTCCGTGTCTCCTTCAAAAGCGCCGGCCAGGAGTGGGACACAAAGCCTGTGAGCAGCGATTTCAAGGCAAAAAAGACCAAGACCCTCAAGGTTCAATTGTTGGAGAACGGCAAGGCGGAGTCGAAGATTACCCTGCCAATCACTAAGGATGCGCAACTCACTATCTCCTTCTCCAGCAGCCTCAGCGATATCTTCTGATCCTTCGCGTTTGTAACAGGATTGTCACAATCGTCCCGTACGATCTGGGTCGTAGATTCTGCAAACTCTTACAAAAGAAAAGGGCGATGGAAATGGAACTCTCCACGCAGGATTTGGATGGTGGCGTCACCAAAGTAGAACTGGATGGGCGCATGGACATCGCCGGCGCCGCGGTTGTCGATCTCAAGATGAATCTGATCGCAGGCAGCGCAAAGAAACTCCTGATCGACCTGCAAAAGATCACGTTCCTTGGTTCTATGGGTTTGCGATCGATTGTGCTTCCCGCCCGGGCGGTGATGAGCCGCGGCGGCAAGGTTGTCCTTTTCGCGCCCAACGAGATGGTGGAAGGGGTTCTGAAGGCGAGTGGCATCGACTCGCTTTTGCCGATTCACCACAATCTGGCCGCGGCGATGGCTGCGTTGCAACGACTCTGACTTTTTGTCCGGCGGCAACTATGCCCGCAGAAGACACAGCTAAGCCCGCGCCCCGGCTGATCCTGAAAAGTCAGCTCGACGATTTGGCTTTGCTCTGGCCATGGGTCGAGGCGCTGGTCGCCGAATACTCAATCCCGGCCGACACGGCATTCGCTGTCCACCTTTGCCTCGAGGAAGCGATTTCAAACGTCATCCGGCACGGATATCGCAGCCAGCCGAACCACACAGTGACTGTCGATTGTGCCTCGCCGAAAGCGCATCATGTCGTATTCACCATTGAGGATCAGGCTCCGCCGTTCGATCCCCTCGCCGCTTCGCTGATTGAGGAGCCGGCCGCGCCATCGCCTGAGGATTACCTTCGCCCCGGAGGCCGCGGCATTCTCCTTCTGCGCAAATTCGCCGGCTTTCTCGCCTATAAGCGCCTCGCCGGCGGAAATCGCCTGACCATCGGCTTCGTCCTGCCTGGGTGATTCTTCGGCCCGGCTTGTCCCCGCGCCTATCCGCTAACACTTTGGTTTCCAGGCGATCGAGGCTCCAGACCTTAGTCCGAGTGCTACTTGCGTTATCATTGCGTCTATAGAGTGTGAGCGGCCGGCTTCCCCTTAGGGCTGCTCCGGTGGTGTGTGTGTCCCGATTCTTTCAGCGTCTTGTGTTTGCGGTTTCGGTGGTGATCTTTGCCGGGCTCGGCCTCAGTTATGTACTGGGCGAATTCGGATGGATCGGCGTTCATGCCGGCGACGAACAGGGCGCGGCTTACAAGCAGATGCGCGTCTACGCCGAGGTTCTGCGCAAGATTCAGAACTACTACGTAACCTCGCCCGACATCCCCGCCGTGACAACCGGCGCGTTGCACGGCCTTCTCGACTCGCTCGATCCGGATTCCAGCTATTTGACGCCAGCCGAGTACAAAATCTATAAGGACCGCCCCGCGACGGATAATGCGCAAGAGGGTCTTACCATCTCCAAGCGCTTTGGCTACGCCACGGTGGTCAATGTGCTGCCCGGTTCGCCCGCCGACCAGGAGCACATGCACGACGGCGATGTCATCGACCTGATTGACGGCCAGTCAACCCACGATCTGCCGCTGGCCATCATCCGCTTCATGCTTACCGGCAAGCCCGGCACCACGGTCACGCTTTCGCTGGTCAGGCCCTTCAAGCCCGATCCGGACAAGGTAACGCTCACGCGCACTGTGCTCACTGCGCCGCCGCTCGGCGAGCAGTTCTACGAGAATGCAACCATCCTTTATCTCAAGCCTGGCGTCCTGACCGCTGCACGAGTGGACGACATCGCTGCCAGGATCAAAGGCGCGGGAAAAAGCCGCAAGATCCTTCTCGACCTCCGCGACACCACTGGCGACGACCCAAAACAGGGTGTGCGCCTGGCCAACTTCTTCATCAAGCAGGGGACCCTGGCGTCGCTCGAGGGTCAGAAGTATCCGTTGCAGACTTTCAGCGCCGATCCTTCACTCTTCCTGACCGACGCGCCAGTGGCCGTTCTGGTGAATCGCGGCACCTACGGCGCGCCTGAGCTCACCGCTGCCGCCATTGAGGATCTTAAGCGCGGCGACGTAGTGGGAGAACGCACCTTCGGCGAAGGCACGGTGCAAAAGACCATCGACCTGCCCGACGGCGCCGGCCTTATGCTGACGGTGGCCAAGTATGAGGATCCCAACGGCAAGAAGATTGAGGATGACGCCGTCACTCCCAACGTCGTTGTCGCCTCGCCTCAGGATGATGGCGAGCCGATGCCGCCTTCGAACGGCGACGCACCACTGAATCAGGCATTGTCGTTGTTGAAGGCGAAAAACGGTTGATGGGTAATCCTCTCGTAATCGATTTCTTCCGTTTTTAGGCGCGGTTTCCCGCTCTTGCCCGGCTAGGTGCGCCAAAAAACCTGCGTAACTTGCACCTTATCGATCCAGTGCTAGCCTAAGACTGAGGCACTCCTCCTACCTCGCAAGCCGGAGGTCTGCCCGTGAGGCCAGTCCTGCCTTGGCTGCTACGTCCAACCTGCCCCCCGGAGAGCGCCTCGATCCGCGCGCGTCGAACCGGTCGCGCCGCCATATCAGAGTGCCCCTTCCGGCGCGCAGTCGCCGCAAGTTGGCCGGACGTTCCGCCATCGTTGCGTTGGTGTTGCTTTCCGCGATCACCGGT
The DNA here is from genome assembly GCA_049517515.1 of Occallatibacter sp. GTDB lineage: Bacteria > Acidobacteriota > Terriglobia > Terriglobales > Acidobacteriaceae > Telmatobacter. Next base: position 96,900 of record JBEKSA010000003.1, on the reverse strand, counting down.
TCGCTGGCCGGCCTCACGCTGGTCTACTCCGTTAATCTTCCGCAAATTCAGGACCTGGAGCATTACCAGCCGTCCACGATCACCGACCTTTACGACCGCAAGGGGCGCATCATCGGCTCCTTCGCGCTGGAACGCCGCGAGGTAGTTGGCTACGACGGCTTCGCGCCCATCCTGCGCCAGGCCGTGATTTCCATTGAAGACAAAAACTTCGAGTCGCACTGGGGCATCAGCGTTTTTCGTGTCGCCGGCGCCGCCTGGCACGACATTCGCAGTCACGGGCGCGCGCAAGGCGCCTCCACGCTCACCATGCAGTTGGCGCGCAATCTCTTTCTATCCTCCGACCGTACCGCCATGCGCAAAGTGCAGGAAGCGTACCTCGCCATCCAGATCGAGCGCGCCTTCACCAAGGAGCAGATCTTCACGCTCTACGGCAACCAGATTTACCTGGGCAGCGGAAACTATGGCTTCGAAGCCGCATCGGAGTACTTCTTTTCGAAACACGCCAAGGACCTGACCCTTACCGAAGCAGCGCTGCTGGCCGGGCTGCCCAAAGGCCCGGTGGCGTTTTCGCCGTTGCTTAATCCTGACCGCGCGCTGCGCCGCCGCAACCTGGTGCTCAGCGAGATGGAGTCGGATGGCGCAATCACCCACGCGCAAGCTGCAGCGGCGCGCGACGCCCCGCTCGGCCTGAAGATGGCGCGCCCCGTGGGCCTGGCGGCGCCGTGGTTCCAGGACGCGGTTCGTGAAGAACTGGATAAGCGATTCGGCACGGAAGAAGTGCATGAAGCCGGCCTGCGCGTCGATACCACGCTCGATCTGGATTTGCAGAACATAGCCAATCGCGCCGTGGTTGATGGCGTCGCCGCGTACGAGCGCCGTCGCGGATGGCGCAACAAACTGGAAAATGTTCCTGCCGGCGACGTAACGCTCGACAACTACCGTCACCCGGACTGGGCGGTCGAGGCCGGTCCCGGCGACTACGTTCATGCCCTCGTGACGCGCGTGCTTCCCCTTGAGGTTCATGCGCGCATCGGCCCGCCCGGTCAGCCCGGTTCCGAAATCGTGTTGCTGCCCGCCGACTGGCAGTGGACCGGCGTGCGCTACGGCGATACGCTGGCCAAGCCCGGCGACATCATTTACGTCCGCATGACGGCGGCTACGGAGAGCGGCGAGCGCCGCGCTTCGCTCGAGCAGGATTCCGGTACGCAGGGCGCGCTGCTGGCCATCGACAACACCAGCGGCGACGTGCTGGCCATGGTGGGCGGACGCGACTACGCGCTCTCGGTCTTCAACCGCGCGACTCAAGCTGAAAGGCAGACCGGCTCGAGCTTCAAGCCTTACGTCTACACCGCGGCTGTCGAGGACGGCGTCAAGCCCACCGACATCATCGTCGATGGGCCGGTGCGCTTCGGCGACTATGTGCCACACAACTACGAGAACGACTACAAGGGTGCGATGACCGTTGCCAACGCCTTTGCTGAGTCGCGCAATATTCCCGCGCTCAAGCTGGCCGCGCGCGTGGGCATTCGCAAGGTCATCGACGTCGCCCATCGCTTCGGCGTCACCTCGAACATTCCGCCGTACCTGCCAGTGGCTCTGGGCGCGGTGGAGATCACGCTCCAGGAGCAGGTGGCCTCCTACGCCGTCTTCCCCAACGATGGCGTTCGCGTGGCTCCGCATCTGATCCGCAAAGTTTCCAACGCCGACGGAATCAACCTCTGGCAGGAGGCGCCCGCGGTCGACGAGGTGCTTGACCAGCAAACCGCCCGCACCATGATGACGCTGCTGCGCGGCGTGACCGCGCACGGCACCGGCGCCGCCGCGGCTCAGTTGAACCATCCGCTCGGGGGCAAGACGGGAACCACCAGCGACTTCACCGACGCCTGGTTTCTCGGCTTTTCGCCCTCCGTCACCTGCGGAGTGTGGGTGGGCAACGACAGCCGCGAGTCGCTGGGCGACAAGGAAACAGGAGCGGTAACCGCGCTGCCCATCTGGATCAACTTTATGCGCGCCGCCATCGCCGGCAAGGACGACGAGCAATTCCCCGGCGACGAGGCGGATGCCGCGGATGATCATGCCGCGATCGACTCGCCTGCTACGTCCCGCGCTTCTGTCCGGAGCCCAGGCTTCGCGACGGCCACTGAAACGAGAACGGGGGCAGACCTGCTCAACAAGCGCTCAAAAGCGCAAAGTACCGCTTCGCCCGCGCGACATCCTTGAAGATCTGTGTCTTCAGTGCCTCTGGCGACGGCCACTCACGCTCGCCGCGCAGCCGCAGCAGAAACTCAAGCTCGATGGGAGTGTCTTCGCCGAGGTCAATCGGCTCGAAATCGAGAATGTGCGACTCGACGGCGAACGACGCCTCGCCAAAGGTCGGCCGGTTGCCCACATTCGTCACCGCTTGAAACGCGCGTCCACCCGCTTTGAGCCGCGTCACGTAAACGCCAAAGCCGGGCAGGAGCCCGTCGTATGGCGCAAGATTCACCGTGGGCACCAGCAATCGTGTGCCGATGCCGCGCCCCGACGCCGGCGTGGAGAGCACTGCAAAGGGCCGCCCCAGCATCCATTGCGCCCGCCGCACGTCGCCGGCGGAAACCAGCGCGCGAACAGCCGAGCTCGAAACCTCCAGCCCGCGCACGCGCACTGCGCCGTGGACGTGCACGGCAAAGCCAAACTTCCTGCCCATCGCGGCCAATTCGTTCACGCCGGCCGTCGCGCCGTGTCCAAAGCGGAAGTTCTGCCCCTCGTGAATGCTGCTCACGCCGAGTGCAGCAATCAGGATTCGCTGCGCAAATTCGCGTGCCGACAGGCTGGCCAGCTCTCGGTCGAACCTGAGTACAAGCACCGCGCCGATGCCGGTTTCAGCCAGCAGCCGCAGCCGCTCCGGCATAGGTGTGATCAGCTTTGGCGCCTGCGCGGGACGCAGAAACCGCTCCGGGTGCGGATCGAAGGTGATGGCCATCGCCCGCGCGCCCGTCTCCAGCGCCTCGGCTGCTGCGGCGGCAAGTATCGCGCGATGCCCTTTATGCACGCCATCGAAGTTGCCCACCGCCGCTACCGTGGGACCAAACCCGGCCGGTATCTCATCGAGCGAACGAAACACCGCAAATGCGCCGCTGCCCGCCTGCGCCCGCCTTGCGGCAGGAACTCGCTTCGGCCTCATAGCATCACGGGCACGCTCAGCCCGTCGTATGCCAGCCTCACGTTCGCAGGCAGAGTGCGGTTGGTTTCCTCATGGCCCAGCTCGTGCGCGATATGCGTGAACCACGTTTGCTTTGCGCCAATGCGCCGCGACCATTCAAGCGACTGCTCAACGGTGGAGTGGCTCGGGTGGGGCGCGTGGCGAAGCGCCGAGATCGCCAGTACCTCAACACCCTCGAGCAGGGCAAAGCTGGCCTCTGGAATCGCGCTCACGTCGGTCATGTAAGCTGCGTTGCCAATGCGATAACCCGAGATTGGTTGTTCGCCGTGCAACAGCGGAATGCGCACGAAATCGACGCCGTGGACTGGATTGTGCCCGGCAAGCGGAATAAGTTCCACGCGCGCACGCGTCGGATAAGTGGAATCCGGCGAAAATGTGTAGGCAAAGGTTCGCTCAAGCACAGCCGTCACTTCCCGATCGGCATAGAGCGGAATCGGTCCGCCCCTCTTTGCGGCAATAAAGCTCAACGGGCGCAGATCGTCCATCCCCAGAATATGATCGGCGTGAGCGTGCGTATAGAACACGGCGTCCACATGCGTCAGCCTCGCGCGCAGCGCCTGCTGGCGGAAGTCCGGGCCGGTATCGATGACGACAACGCGCTCGTTGTCCCGCTCGGTTCCGGCCGCCGGCTCTGTCCAGCGCAGCAGCACCGAGGGCCGCAGCCTGCGGTCGTGCGGATCGGGCGATGTGCACACCGCGCACTCGCAGGCCAGCGTCGGAACCCCCATCGAGGTTCCCGTTCCCAGAAATGTGAGCGTACCTTGCATTTCAAGCTGCTAGCTTCTAGCTCCTAGCCTCTAGCCGTTCGCTGAAGGCCGTTGCAAACTGATCCGCGGTAGTCTGCGTCTTGATTTTTTGCCGGAGGCCCTGGATAGATCGAGAACTCTCCGATTCGCATTTGGTTCGGAAGAAAACACAAACGCCATCCAGCGATTGCCAGCTAGAAGATAGAAGCTAGAAGCTGGAAGCTGTTTCTCTCACTTCTTCGCCGGTGGCGGGGGCGGCACGCTGGGCGCGCTCATCATGCTGGTCAGCTCCAAAAAGGCCATGCGCGCCTCGAAGAGCACGGTTTGCAGCATGCGATCTTCGGCAGGAGTCAGGTTGCCCTTCGTCTTTTCCGCCAAAATCCCCAGCAAATCGATGGTTGTTCGCGCACCCATGATGTCCACATGCGGGCGTTGGCCCTCCTGAGTGCCGGCTCCCATCTGCAGCATTGCCGTCACGTAGAACTGTTGCACCAGGTGCTCGAATCCCATCGGCGGCTGCGGGCCGGCGGCGGGATTCTGGGCGCGAATCAAGTCCTCCAGCCGTTGCGCTGACGCATCGTACGCGGCCTTCTGCTCATGGCTCTCCTCGGCGGTCGGCGCTGGAGGCAATGCGTCGATTAGCCCCGGCTCTTCCGCTTGAAGTGCAGCTTCCTTTGACTCCTCGCGCCGCGCTTCATTCACCACCAGGCGCGGGCCGGGCGATGGCTCTGCCGTCGCTGCCGGAGCCGTTTGTGCCGGCTCCGCAGGCGCCGGACGCGCGCTCTCCTTCTCTTCTTCCGCCTTGATCTTGCGGCGGTCGATCACTTCGAACTTTGGCGTATCGCTCATACCTTCAGTTTCTCATCCCCGCTCCGGGCTCCTCAGTTTTGGCGTTTCTGGCCCAGCCTTGGTGGAGCTTCCAGAATGCGCGCCGTTCCTTCGAGATCTCCCGCCTTGTAACCGAAGACCTGGCCGCGCGCCTCTGCCTCCGAGCGCAACATGCCCAGCGCAAAAATGCGGCGTCCCGAGGGAAGCGCCAACTCGGCCGCGCTGGTGATCTGCCCGGCAGCCGCTCCGTCCCCGGCCGCAGCTTCATCCCCGGCGGCAGCCCCATCTTTGATCGTCAACTCCGCGCCACTCCGGGGCACAGGACCCAAAAGCTCCAGCGGACGCAGATGCCGGTGCACATTGCCGCGCGACCGGATCCGCTCCACGATCTCCTGGCCCAGGTAGCAGCCTTTGGCAAAATGCAGCGCCCGCATCTGCGAAGTCTCCTGCGGCAGGTCCCGCTCCACGATGTCAATCCCATATGCCGGAATCCCCTCGGTGATGCGAAACGCTTCAAGCGATGCGCAGCCAACCGGCGTAGCTCCACCCGTCCGCAGGCACGACCACAGCTTCGGCAGCCCCGCGGTCGGCAGCCAGAACTCATAGTGCTGCGCCAGCACGCCATAGCCGCGCAGAATTCTCAGGTTCCAGCCGTTCCACTCCACGCTCGTTCCCGCCATCGCGCTCACGACCACCGGCAGGCCCACACGCTCCAGCACTTCGCCGGCCTGCGGTCCGGTCAACCCGATCGCGGTCTCCGAGCCTGTCTCTCCAACCTGCTCTTCCCCGAGCGGAACCAGCTCCACGTCGTCCATGATGATGAACTTGTTCAGGTGGGCCAGCAGCTTCTCAAATTGATCGGCTGCGATCTCCAACTCCAGCTCCGACTCGCCCGCAAACGGCGTTCCCAACAAGCGGTCGCCGCTCAGGGACTCTGGTCCCGCAGGGCTTCGCCGCTGCGGAGAGGCCTCCTCGCCGCCTCGCCATACAGTCAAATCGCCCTGGATGTGGCCTTGCGCGTTCAGCGCCAGATTCCAGGCGCCGGTGTTGGGAAAGAGGTCGTTGACAGTGTTGGTCACCATCCCGCTCAGCCAGCGAAAGCGGTCCGCTCCGCGCACGGCCACTCGGCGCATCCAGCCCAGATCGTGGATGGCAGCCCCGAAGGCCAGCGCCGCCGTTTCCACCTCCGGCGCGTCCAACTCTTGAGGGGTCAGCACCCCCCGGTAAACGGAGAGTTCGTGCGGTGTGCGCGCGGACTCAAGCATGGCGGCCAGCGCGCTGGCTTGCAGGTTTTGGGCAAGATCGGTCTCAGGCATGGGAAGCTTTTCCGCGGTCTGGCGCAGGATTTTCTCTCTAAACTTGGCGTCAAACCGCATCCTGATTATAGCCTTGAAGAGAGAAGCTGGAATTCTGGCCGGGGAACCCGGAATCGCACTGAATCCCAAAGGGAGAATGGATGAGGAATCAGCAAGCGAAATCGTTCCACATCGGACGCTCTGCAGTCCCGGCCCTCCTGCTCTGCCTGGCGACGGCAGCCTGGTCGCAGCAGTCCGCTCCCGCGCCTCAGCCGGCTCCGCCCGCCACCGCAACAAAGCCGTCCGCGAACAATCAAAACGCAAAATCCGCGACAAAGATCACGCCCGAGCAGGCCCAACAACTCTTCGCCCTTGTCGACGAGCTCATTAAATTCTCCTCCGACGAGACCGGCCTGCCCGTCAAAAGCACCGTCAAGCGCACCCTCATCACCCGGACTGCCGTAGAAAGTTACCTCGAAGAGAAGTTCAACGAAGACGAGGGCGCCAAGCGCCTGCAGCGCGACGAGATCGTGCTCAAGAAATTCGGCCTGCTCGACCGCGACTTCGAGCTCAAGCCGTTTCTGCTTGCGCTCTTGAAAGAACAAATCGAGGCCTACTACGACTCGAAGACCAAGACCGTCAACCTGCTCGATTGGGTCGATCCTGAAGAGCAAAAGCCGGTGATGGCCCACGAGCTGACCCACGCGCTCCAGGATCAGCACGCTGACCTGGAAAAATGGGACGATCAGACTCCCGACGACGTCTCGCACGACGCGGCGGGCGATCAGGATCACCTGGCCCGCGACGAGATGGACACCGCGCGCGACGCCGTGGCGGAGGGCCAGGCCACCGCCGTCATGATGGACTACATCCTCAAGCCGCTCGGCAAGAGCCTCGTCAAGGATCCCGAGGTGCTCGACGTCGTCCGGTCGCAGATGAACTCGACCGAAGACTCTCCGGTGATGGCCAGAGCGCCCCTACTGCTTTCGGAGTCGATGCTCTTCCCCTACCGCGAGGGCCTCAGCTTCGAGCAGGACATCTGGATGGACCAGGGCCAAACCGCGGCATTTGCCGGCGCGCTCGACCGCCCGCCCTCCTCGAGCTGGGAGATCATCAATCCGCGCGTCTATGAGCAGAAAAAAATTCCGGCCATTCCCCTGCTGCCCAACATTCATCCTCTCGTTGATTCGCTGTACACGCCCTACGACATCGGCCAGATCGGCGAGCTCGACGTGCACATCATTACCGAGCTCTTCGGCGGCGACAACGCATCCCGCGACCTGACCCCGGCATGGGATGGCGGCCTCTACTGGGCCGGCCAATTGCGCAGCGCCACCACGCCCGCCGAGCAGGCCAGCACCAAATCCATCGGCCTGTTTTATCTTTCAGTCTGGAAGAGCGCCGACTCCGCCCAGGTCTTCACCAAGCTCTATTCGAAAAACCTGGGCCGCAAGTACTCCAACGTTCAGTTGCAGACCTCCGCCGATCGCTCCGCTCCTGCCGATGACGGTTCGGTCGAACAGGTCTTCTCCACCGACGAAGGCCCGGTCGTGATCACCACTCGCGGCAAGCTGGTCTTCGTCTCGGAGAGTTTCCCGCTGCCGCTGGCGCGCAAGCTCACTGCCCTCATCCTCGATGCCCAGGGCGGCGGCGCAATACGCATGACCTCCGTTCCGCCGCGGACTGTCTCCCCAACCTTTTCGCTTCCCTCCGCAGAGCGAACGGCTGCCCCATCCGGCGAACCCCCATCCCTCTCGGGCGATCTCGTTCGTTTCTTCGGCGAGTGCGGCGTGATGAAGGCCGCGGTGGATGCCGAATTGAGAGCCATTCAGAAATAATTCCGAGTACAGCCAATCGTCCGCAAGTCGCGGCCCATTTTCCAGAATGAGTGGAAAATCCGCCCCAAACCACGCCGTCCCGCCGCCGCATTCGCTCTCTCCGCCGCGTTATGATGAAAAGCCGGAAGGCGCTCCGCGCTTTTGAGTTCTGAAGCCGCTTTTGGCTCAACGAAGGAGAACCGCACGTGCAAGGAAAGCTCGAACTCATGATGGGACCCATGCGCAGCAACAAAACCGCGGAACTGCTGCGCCGCGCGGATATGCGCCGCCAGTACGCCAAGCAACACGTCTTAGTACTCAAGCCCAATGACGACACCAAAGGCGGGCCGGGCGTGGTCGAAAGCCGCAATCCCAACGGCGGCGGCAAAATGAGCGCCGTTGAATTCCAAGCCACTGACCCGTGGGAGGTGCTCCGCTCCATCCGCGACACGGAGCAGAAGATTGGCAAGCGCGTGGAGTGCATCGCCATCGACGAAGGCCAGTTTGTCGATCAGCTTTTTCTCTTCGTCAAGTACCTGCTCGACGCGGGTCACGACGTTCTCGTCGCCGGCCTCGATCTCGACTTCCGCGCGATGCCCTTCGGCGAGATGCTCAATCTCACCTGGCTGGTGAACGCCTACGGCGGCAGCATCACCGAGTGTATGGCCTACTGCAGTTGCGGAGCCCGCGCTCTCTACTCGCAGCGCCTCATCGACGGCAAGCCCGCGCCGTTCGACAGCCCCATCAAGGTCCCGGGCGACTCCTACGAGCCGCGATGCGCCGACCACTTCGTCCTTCCCGGCCGAGCACACTAGACGGAAAGATCAATTGCACTTAGGGACGACGCGAAAAACGGACGCGGCTGTCACCGCCAGCACTCGCAAAAAGATGGAACGATAGATTTTAAGTGGATTGTTTGGTGCCGGGAGGGGGGGTCGAACCCCCATGACCACAAGGGCCGGCAGATTTTGAGTCTGCTGCGTCTGCCAATTCCGCCATCCCGGCCTCGGGTGGGCGTCCGCTCCCAAAGTATCGCATAGCCTTTGCCAAATTCGCCACAACCACAGCGCATACCGCACCGCAGAAGAATTCCCCATTAGCCCAGCGCCGCGCCTTCATTCTGGCGCGGCCCGGCCGAAGGCATCCGCCCCATCGCAGGTGGTTTCCACACCAGTCGCCCAGGCCGGCGGCAACCCCTGTGCGAGAATGAAGGCATCAACGATGACCAGCTCCTCCTCTGCCGTCGTTCCTGAGCCAATTACCGTCACTCCGCAGATGCTCGGCGCACACGGCATCACCGCGGAGGAGTACGACCGCATTCTCGCAGCGCTCGGCCGCACGCCCTCGCTCACTGAGCTCGGCATCTACAGCGTGATGTGGAGCGAGCACTGCTCCTACAAATCCAGCCGCGTCCACCTCAAGCGCCTGCCCACCAAAAGCGATCGCGTCGTCCAGGGGCCCGGCGAAAACGCCGGCATCATTGACGTGGGTGACGGCTGGGCCTGCGCCTTCAAAATCGAATCGCACAACCACCCCAGCTACATCGAGCCCCATCAGGGCGCGGCCACCGGCGTCGGCGGCATCTTGCGCGACATCTTCACCATGGGCGCGCGCCCGCTCGCCGTCATGGACTCCCTCCGCTTCGGTCCCATCGAGCCTGGCGAAGCCGACCGCGAAACCACCCATAAGAATCACTCCATTCTCGAAGGCGTCGTCAGCGGCATTGCCAGTTACGGCAACTGCTTCGGAGTGCCCAACCTGGGCGGCGAAACCAAATTCGAGCCCTGCTATTCGGGCAACCCGCTCGTCAACGCATTCGCTCTCGGCCTTGTTCGCAAAGATGAAATCTTTTACGCCAAGGCCAGCGGCACCGGCAATCCGGTCATCTACGTCGGCGCCAAGACGGGCCGCGACGGCATCCACGGCGCCACCATGGCCAGCGAGGAATTTAAGGAAGGCTCCGAACAAAAGCGCCCCAACGTCCAGGTCGGCGACCCGTTCATGGAGAAACTCCTTCTCGAAGCCTGCCTCGAGGCCATGCAGACCGGCGCAATCGTCGGCATTCAGGACATGGGCGCAGCCGGCCTCACCTGCTCCACCTGCGAGATGGGCGCACGCGGCGGTGTCGGCCTCGACGTCGAGCTCGACCGCGTGCCTCAGCGCGAAACCGGCATGAGCGCCTACGAGATCATGCTCTCCGAGAGCCAGGAGCGCATGTTGCTCGTCGCCGAAAAAGGCCGCGAAGACGAAGTGCTGCGCGTCTTCGCGAAGTGGGGTCTCGACGCGGTCATCGTCGGCACGGTCGAGCCGGAGCCGCGCCTGCGCATCCGCCATCACGGTGGGCTCGTCGCCGACATACCCAACCAATCGCTCACCGACGATGCGCCGCTCTACCATCGCCCCGTCGGCACGTGGAAAGCTCCCGTCCCGCTCGACCCTCCCGCCGACGCTCTCGCCGAGCTAGCCAAAGACCGCGACTACACCGCCGACCTTAAAAAGCTCCTTGCAAGTTCGAACGTCTGCTCCAAGCGCTGGGTCCACGAGCAGTACGACTCCATGGTGCAGACCAACACCGCGCAAGGCCCCGGCGGCGAAGCCGGCGTGATGCGCATCAAGGGAACCGGCGAGCCGGGGCACGAGATCGGCCTCGCCATGGCCCTCGACGGCAATGGCCGCTGGGCCTGGCTCGATCCTAAGCTCGGCGCCATGCATGCCGTCGCCGAAGCCGCCCGCAAAGTGGCGATGACCGGCGCAACGCCCGTCGCCGCTACCAACTGCCTCAACTTCGGCAACCCCGAGAAGCCCGAGATTATGGCGCAACTCTCCGCCGCCATCGACGGCATCGCTGAAGCCTGCACCGCGCTGGGCACACCCATCACCGGCGGAAACGTGTCTCTCTATAACGAGACGCGCGGCGAGGGCATTTACCCCACGCCCGTCCTCGGCATCGTCGGCATTCTCGACGACGTCACCAAGGCCGTCCCCGCCCACTTCCAGCGCGAGAAGGACGCCATCGTTCTGCTGTGGCCCATTCCCCGCGGCGAGGAGCCGAACCCAGGACTCAAGGTTCCGCTCAATCCACCGCCTATCAGCCAATATCCGCTGCCCGTGCTTGAGCGCGAACCCAGAGACCGCGAGCAGGCCGACGCATCCGACGCCGAAGTCGCGGCAAATCTCGCAGCTTTCGGCTCCTCTGAATTTGCCAAAGTTATTCTCGGCAGCCTTTGGGGCACTCCGCCCGCGCTTGACCTCGATGCCGAGGCCAGCCTGCACGACCTTCTCGCCATCCTCGCCTGGCGCAAGCTCATCCGCTCGGCGCGCGACATCTCCGACGGCGGCATCGCCGTTGCTCTCGCGCAGGCCGCATTCACCAAAGGCATCGGCGCAACCGTCGAGCAGGACTCGTCGCTCCTCGCTCACCCGCTCTTCGGTCTCTTCGCCGAGCCCGCTTCCACCGTCCTCGTCACCACCGATCCCAAAAATCTTTCTGAGATCGACGCCATCGCAGGCCAGCACAATTTCTTCTCTGCGCGAATCGGCGCCACTGGCGGCAGCCGCCTCGAAATCTCCGTCGACGGCGAGTCCTTTATCTCCGCGCCACTCGCCGAGCTTCGCACCCTCTGGGCCTGCGCCCTGGAAGCCAATCTCCGAGGCGAGGTCACGGCATGACGCATCGCCTCTACCAGGGCATCCCCGGCATCTCCGACAATTCCGCCGATTTTGCTTGTAACTTTGTCCATCCGAAAATGACGGGTGCCCTAGGTCTCGATTTTGAGACCTGGGATAGCACAGACCCGAAGCTTCGCGAAGAATGCGGCGTCGTCGCCATCTACGGCCATCCGCACGCCGCGCGCGAAGCCTATCTCGGCCTTTACGCCCTTCAGCACCGCGGCCAGGAATCCGCCGGCATCGCCACCGCCGACGGCCAGCATCTTGCCAACATCAAGGGCATGGGCCTGGTCTCCGAAATCTTTACAGACGACGTTCTCTTGAAGCTCCCCGGCCATTTGGCCATCGGCCACACGCGCTACTCCACCACCGGCGACTCCGCGCTTCTCAACGCCCAGCCCATTCGCGTCGACTCCACCAAGGGCCTCATCGCCATCGCGCACAACGGCAACCTCGTCAACCTCGGCAATCTCCGCGCGAGCCTCGAGCGCGACGGCGCCTACTTCCAGACCACCTCCGACTCCGAAATCATCGTCCAGCTCATCGCTCACTCGCGCGCCGGCACGCTCGTCGACGCTATCGCCGACTCGCTTTCCCAGGTCGAGGGCGCGTTCTCCATCGTCATGATGACGCGCGACCGCATCTTCGCCGCCCGCGATCCGCGCGGCTTTCGTCCGCTCTCCATGGGCCGGATGAAAACTTCCGAAGGCCACGACGCGATCGTTTTCGCCAGCGAATCCTGCGCCTTCGATCTGCTCCGTGCTGAATTCATCCGCGACGTTCTTCCCGGCGAGCTGGTCATGGTTTCTCAAGACGGAGTCACCAGCCGCCAGTATGCGAGCGGCATGCCGCAATCGAGCTGCGTCTTTGAGCACGTCTACTTTGCGCGCCCCGATTCGCGCATCTTCGGCCGCTGGGTGCAGGAGTCGCGTGATCAGATGGGCCGTCAGCTCGCGCGCGAGTCCGGCGTCCCCGCCGACGTCGTCGTGCCCGTCCCCGACTCCGGCGTCACCGCGGCGCTCGGCTACGCGGAAGAAGCGGGCCTGCCTTTCCGCTTCGGCCTCATCCGCAACCACTACGTCGGCCGTACTTTTATCGAACCCGAGCAGCGCGTGCGCGACTTCGGCGTCCGCCTCAAGCTCAACCCCGTGCACAATCTCCTCGCCGGCAAGCGCGTCATCCTCATCGACGACTCCATCATCCGCGGCACAACCAGCCGCAAAATCGTCCGCATGGTGCGCGGCGCAGGCGCCACCGAAGTTCATCTCCGCATCAGTTGTCCGCCCACCATTTCGCCCTGCTTTTACGGCGTTGACACGCCGTCCAAGCGCGAGCTCATCGCCGCCAATCACTCTGTCGAAGGGATTCGCCAATTTATCGAGGCTGACTCGCTCGCGTATCTGTCGCTCGAAGGGTTGCTGGCCTCCGTGCGCGACGAACACAAAACCGGCTACTGCACCGCCTGCTACACCGGCAACTACCCCACGCAGTGGGTCGACGTCGAAGACATTCTTCCCGCTGGCGCGGCGCTATAACCTCTTGGAATAAAAGTATTTAGGACTGCGAGATATGAAAGTGCCTGACTGTGTGCACCTGACGTTTTTCGCTTTATATTCGCTCTTATGTGGCGTATGATTCGAGCCATGAAGAACGAGACTCTCCTTGGCGAGCCCGATGGGTTCGAGATGCCGGAACGCGGATCATACACGGAAGACAAATACGCTCTAATCAGGCTCTACTGTGATCTGTTTTCAAACGGCATGCGATACAAGTGGAAGGGTAAACGCGTCTACGTGGATCTTTATGCGGGGAGTGGGCTTTGCCGCATTGAAGGGACTCGCAGGGTTCTTCTCGGGTCACCCCTGATCGCATTGTCTGTCGAGGCGAGGTTTGACCGGTACATTTTCTGTGAAAATGACCCAAATTGCATGACTGCGCTCAAGGAGCGGGTCAAACGGATGCACCCAGAACAAGACGTCCACTGGATTGACGGCGATTGCAACGAACAAATCGAGCATCTTTGCGATCTGATACCCGAAGATGATCTGGTCTTATGCTTTGTTGATCCCGATGACTGCGGCCTCCATCATGAAACCTTGAAGAGACTCTCTAGATCCGCCCGCGGAGTAGATTTCCTCTGCCTTCTCGCGTTCCAAATGGACACGAAGCGCGCAATCGCCCATTACCAGAGCCCCGAGAATCGAAAATTAGATTTGATGCTCGGCAATTCTGATTGGCGCGATCGATGGACGCAAGAACAAGTGACAGGCACGGATCTTGCAAGGTTCTTAGCGATAGAGTTCGCGGGCTCAATGGAGCGCCTGGGATACAGACCCACGGAGCTTGCAGACATGAGAGTGATCAAAAGAAAGCACGTGCCACTTTACTACCTCGCACTCTTCTCGAAGCATCCAACGGCTTTCAAGTACTGGGACCAAGTTTTGAAGTACGCTACCCCGCAACGCGGACTATTCGACTAGGAGGTCAATATGTCGCTTGGCACATCGATCGAATGGACGGACGCAACGTGGAATCCCGTCCGCGGATGTTCAAAAGTCAGTCCAGGATGCAAGCACTGCTATGCTGAAAGATTTGCAGAGCGTTTTCGCGGTGTTCCCGGTCACCCATTTGAACAAGGCTTCGATGTTCGGCTCGTACCTGAGAAGCTGCCCGACCCACTTCGCTGGAAGAGTCCACGGAAAATCTTCGTTAACTCCATGAGCGACCTTTTTCACGATGACATCCCGGACGACTACATCGCCAGTGTCTGCAAGGTCATGGAAGCGGCCGACTGGCATATCTTCCAGATCCTCACGAAGCGCCATGATCGGATGTCGAGGCTCCTCAGCGGACCACTGCGTTCTTTCGCAATGATGCCGCACATATGGTGGGGCGTTAGCGTCGAGAATAGAAAACACGGACTTCCAAGACTCCGCCGACTCCAACAAACGCATGTTGCTGTTCGATTCCTCTCCATTGAACCTCTCTTGGAAGACCTTGGCAAAATTGATCTGAAGGGAATCGCATGGGCAATCGTCGGGGGCGAAAGTGGTCCGGGTGCACGCCTGATGGAGATTGAGTGGGTCAGGTCGATACAGAGCCAGTGTGAAAGAGACGCGGTGCCGTTTTTCTTTAAGCAGTGGGGCGGCAAGAGAAAAGGTGTAGCGGGAAGAGTACTTGATGGGAGAACGTACGACGGTTTTCCGGAGCCAATCTTTGTCAACTCGGAGAACTTTTCGGGCGTAGCTGAGCCTGATGCACTCGAACCTGACTTCGTTCCTATCGAAGCTCTCGTAGGCGCGTAGGACTGACGGAAGGGGCTTGGCCGCAGAGCTCGAAGCTCCCTTCCAAACTGGAAGGGTTCTTCATGTTACTAAAAGTGCCATACCGGACAGTGTCATACCGTCAAGTATCATCGCACTCCCCGGGGCCCCTCGCACGAACACCGCAGTCAGGCTGTCCTGGGACCAGCTCATTATGTAAAAGCGTCACACGGCTTCTTCCGCCAGCTCCGCACCAACCACCGGCCGCCGCGCCAGGCTTCGCGTCAGCACGTACATCGTTCCCGCCGCCAGTAGACTCGGCAACACCAGTCCTCTCAATCCCGCTTCATAGTTTCCCGTATAGTCCTTCATCACGCCCATCCAATACGGTCCTATGAATCCGGCGAACATGGTGATCGTATTCATGGCCGCGATGCCTGCGGCCGCCGCGCGCCCCGCCAGAAACTGCATGGGAACCGCATTGGCCGGTCCCAGCATCGACATGAACGCGGTGAAACTTGCGGCCAGCGCAGCCACCACCAGCCACGGCTCCTTCGCATAACTCGCGGTCAAAAAGCCGGCAGCCATCACCACGCAGGGAACAATGCAATGCAGTGCCCGCTCGCCTTTGCGATCGGAGTGCGCGCTGTTCAACAGCATTCCCGCCGCTCCCGCCAATCCAATCGACGCCACCAGGAACCCGACATTCTTGACACTCCAGCCGGTCACTCCCTCTAAAATCGCCGGCGCGGAAAAACTGTATGCGTAACTGGTGATCAGCGCGAAAAAGAAATAGGCGCCGATCATCCACACCTTCGGCTCAAGCAGCGCCTGCATCACTCCGGCGCTATGCCCCAGGTGCGCCGTTTCGCCGTCGGCCTTGAGTTGGCCCTCAAGCCACGCCTTTTCGTCCGTGGTCAGCCACGCTGCTTTGGCCGGATTGTCCGGAAGCATCCTCAGAATCACCAGGCTGAAGATCGCCGTCGGCAAACCCTCTACCAGGAATAGCCATTGCCAGCCCGAAAGCCCGAGCTTTCCGCCAAGTCCCATCAACCACCCGGCCACCGAGCCCATCACCACCGAGCTCAGCGGCAGCGAAACATAGAACCGGCTCACCGCGCGCGCCCTCATGCGCGCCGGAAACCACAGCGTCAGGTAATAAATCACCCCGGGATAGAACCCGGCCTCCGCCATGCCCAGCAGGAACCGCAACACGTTGAATTCGAGAGGCGTCCGCACGAACATCGTCGTCGTCGCCAGCAATCCCCAGGTGAACATGATCCGCGCCAGCCAGCGCTTGGCGCCGAAACGCAGCAGCAGCAGGTTCGACGGTACCTCGCACAGCGCATACCCGATAAAGAACAGTCCCGCGCCAAACCCGTAAACCGACGCACTGAAGTGCAGGTCCCGGTTCATCTGCAAGGAGGCGAAGCTGATGTTGATGCGGTCCATGTAGGCCAGCCCGTAGCCGACCGCAATCACCGGGAGCAACCGCAGGCTCGCCTTCCGCATTGCCGATTCGCCAATCCGGTTCAAGCGCGCCGCCTCATCCGCCGGCACTCCCGTCGTCGCATACACCTCGTGCGCGGAACCGGCAGCGGCCATGGGCGCTCACCTCGTGCGAATCGCAATTTTCAGCAAGAAAAATAGGGGAATGAAGAAAGGAAAACCGTGAGCACAATGTACCACAGCCCGCACGGGACCCGTGGAACGAGGCATCTTCAACATTATGGGCACCCCAACTGGATGGCGTGGAGTAGCTTTTGTGAGCCGCCGTCCGGTCGCGGCTCTTGTTGAAGCTGGTCGGTCCCAGACTTCCTAATCTAGGTTCGACCCAACGAGCCCGCTGTCATAAAGAATGCGATCCAGGGAAGCGCTGTTGCGTCATTCAGGAAGTGGGCGACCATTACAGGAAGTAATCCGCGACGACCAAGGAGGTACGCAACTCCCCACATCATACCGAGAAACGCGGTGGGAAGCATGATGCCGAGCCAGGTGAGAAGGCCCTGATTTAGATAGCCCGCGTGCGCAAGCCCAAACGCAACGCCGGGCATAAGGACCTGCATGACATTGCCGTAGCCGGCGTTAGCGAATTCGGTCATCAGAAAGGCGCGAAACAGGACCTCTTCACAGAATCCAGCGGTGATTCCCATAAGAAGTGCGGCAACAAGATGAAATCCAGGCGGCATGAACGCATATGAGATAGGAATATGCATTCGGGGCAGGAATCGGAGATTGCTGCCGATCGAAAGAGCTGCAAATAGGAGTGCCATGACCCAGCCGGGCCATCTTCCTAAGCGCCAAACGCCGATGCCTTTGAATGAGGATCCGCGGGTTCGTAGTACAAACCAAACCACGGCTACAAAGCCCCACTCGACGATCCCGCCTCCAAGAATCCAAAATAAGAAGCGTTGCTCAGCAGAACCATGTACCGCCGCGGAAAAGGACAATGAAATGAGCTTAGAAACAATCCAAATCGCAGCAGGGATCCCAAGACCTAAGATCAAAGACTCCAACCAGCACCCTAGCCGGCCAGACGAGGCGCCAGCCGTCGGAACACTTGAGATATGCGTGTCCATGGTAATCGGCCTCCGGCGGAGCAGAATTGTGACGAAAAGGACCCCGCCTCAGGCAAAGTACGAGGCTTCCCGGGAGAAAGTTCCGTCCTTGAGCGACTTGCTCAGCGGCCTGCTGGTAGCTAGCAGCTAGCGGCTGGTAGCTGGCTTCTCAATAATCCTGAACTCCCCGCTGCAGTGCATCATGCTCATCAGATAGAGCATCCCGTCGTAGTACCGCGCTTCGCCGCTCGGCACCGGCGTGTTCCACAGCGCATCCACAAACGCCTTCGCCGTGGGTCCATCCGTCGCCGCCAGGCTGCCCACCGCCGCCGTCGCCAACATCCCAGTCGAGTGCGTCGTCGACAACGGCTTCCCGTCCAGCGTGTAGCGGTTCACAAACGTATCGATGCCCTGGCTCGACAAAAATTTCTGCACGCGATCGCTCAGCACCGTCTCGCGCGGATCCTTGTGCCACCACGAGTAGTCGACGCTCCAATTGCTCACGCTGCGCCACGAGTCGGCCATGAACGGCACCGGCGTCCCATCGCGTCCCGTCACTGGAGTCCCGTCAAAGTTGCTACGGTCCGGTGTCAATCCCGTCTCCGGTCCCGTCACGCGGTTGAACAGGTCGCGGCTCACATCTGCCGCCGTCGCCCAAAACACGCGATCCTCCACCGGGCCCCACCGCGCCCACAACTCGTAGAACGCCGGCAGGTGATACGACGCATCCGTCGTCCCTCCCGGCCAGTTGGGCACAAACTTGATCATGTTGTGGCTCTCGTCCACCATCGGCCCGATGCTTTCCTGTTGCGGCCCGCGCGGAAACCGGAAAACTGGTGGCCACGGCCTTCCAGCCGCCTTCGCTTCCTCCTCCATCCTGCGGCTGGAGATGCTCGGCCACGGATGATCCGGCTGCACGAACGGCGGATCGTCGGGATGAATCCGGAACGGCCCAGTCCCCGTCAGCACCGGATGATGCCGCATGCCGCGCAGAATCTTTTCCGCCTCCGCCTGGTAGTTGTAAATCCCCTTGCCATTGCCCCAGCGATGCGCGGCAAAATAAAGCGCCGTGGTGAAGTACTCTTCCCCATCCGGCGCCGCCCCCGTCGATCGCGGCGTTCCATCCGTGTTCATCGACCACGCAAAGTACCCCACCGACGGATCCTTTGGGTCGGTGATCAACATATACGTATGCGCCCAATTCCAAATCGCGTCGAACTCGCGCTTCTTGCCGAGCTCCACGCAGATCATCATCCCGTAGCTCATGCCTTCGGTGCGCGCGTCGTTGTTCGCCCAGTCGGTCACGTAAGCCAGTGTGCCGTTCTCGTTGGCTCCCGTCTCAAAGTAGATCCGCTCCTCCTGCCCATCGCCATGAAACAGCTGCTGGAATGCCTTCTCGATCTTGGCGTGCGTCTCTTCCGGCATGTGTCCCAGCTCGGCAAACAGATCGCGATAGTGGCCCGTCTTGTACGCGCCATCGCCATCGCCCGGGAAGCGCTCGAATTTCCCCAGCGGCGCGTTCTCGTGCGGAGCCGGCATCATCCATCCCGGCATGGCCGGAGGCGCTTGCGTGGGCGCGGGCGCTGGCGCAGCCGCCGGAGCGCCGCTCGCACCCACACTCCCGGCCTGCGCCCTCAGCCCACCAGCCGCCAAAATCAAAACTCCCACCGCAACCACGCAACCCGAAATCCGTACTTTCATTTCGATTCCTTTCCTCTCACGCGCAATCGACCGCAATCCACCTTACGATAATAAGGGGTCGCTCTCATCATGATCACGGCCGCCATTCTCATCCTGCTCGTCCATTTGCTTTGGATCGCGCTGGTCATCTTCGGCGCGCTCTTCACTCGTGGTCGCCCGCTGTGGACCACCCTCCACATACTCGCCTTGCTCTGGGGAATCGGCGTGGAAATCAGCCCCTGGCCCTGTCCGCTCACTCTCGCCGAGCAGTACTTCGAATCCCGCGCCGGCCTCGTCTCATTTCAGGGCAGCTTCCTGGCTCACTCTCTCGACGCCATCGTCTACCCCAACCTTCCCGACTGGCTCATCACTGTCGCTGGCATCACCGTCTGCGCCTTCAACCTTGGCATCTACCTCTGGCGCTTTCTCGCCTCCCGCCGCTCTCGGCGGCGCACCGGCTGATCACCATTCCATCCACGCCGCTGGTCGCTCATGATCCGCGACCACTGACCCCTGATCGGCGATGACTTGCTCCCTCGCTCGCCTTGGTCCGTTGGTCCCTCGGTCCCTTGTTCCCTTGTTTTCTTGTTCTCTGTACTTCCCGTCACAGGACGTTCACACTCTCGCTGTGATAGCATCCGTCTTTCGACAAGAAGGCGCACGCCAGACCACGGTTATCCACTCGTAACCCCCGCCGAAAGCGCGCCTTGCGAAGGAGACGCCCATGAAAACGTACCAGGGAAGTGAGATCCGAAATGTCGCTGTAGTGGGGCATGCTCACAGCGGCAAAACCACCCTCATTGCCGCTCTGCTGCATGCCGCCAAAATGACTCCCACCCAGGGCCGCGTTGAAGACGGCACCGCCGCCACTGCTTACGACGAAGAAGAAGTTGCACGCGGCATCACCATGCAAAATGCCGTCGCCTTTGCCGAGTGGCAGGGCATCAAGATCAATCTCGTCGACACGCCCGGCTTCCACATGTTCACCCATGAAGCCCGCGCCGCGCTCTTTCCCGTCGAATCCGCAATCGTCGTCATCAACGCCCAATCCGGCGTCGAGCCCGTCACCGAGCGCGTCTGGCGCTTTGCTGAAGAGGCCAACGTTCCCCGCATCGTTCTCGTGAATCAAATGGACCACCCCAAAGCCGGCGGCGGCGGCGGCCTGAGCGCCCTCATGGACGATCTCAACGACCGCTGGGGCCGCAACTGTGTTCCCGTCCAGTTGCCCATCTCCGACGCGCAGGGCTTTCACGGCGTCGTCGATCTCGTCACCATGGAGGCTTACACCTACACGCCCGGCGGCGATGGCCACGGCAAAGTCTCCGCTGAAATTCCCGCCTCGCTCGCTGCCGACGCCAAGGCGCGCCACGAAGCTCTCGTCGAGCTCGTCGCCGAAGGCAAGGACGAGCTGATGGAAGAGTACTTCGAGAAGGGCACCATCCCCCAGGACCACCTCATCGCCGCGCTCCACGAAGCCATCCGCGAAGACCGCATCTTCCCCGTGCTCTTTTCCAGCGGCCTCTCCAACATGGCCCTCGATCATCTCCTCGACTTCATCAAAGCCTACACGCCTGCGCCCACTGAGCGCGCTCCTATCACCGGCAAAGCCCCCGGCACCGCCGCCGACGCGCCCGCCATCGTCCGCAAAATCGACGACGCCGGACCAGCGGGTGCAGTGGTTTTCAAAACCATGTCCGATCCCTTCGCCGGCCGCATCACCTTCTTCAAGGTCATCAGCGGCGTCATCAAGAACGACGCCACCCTCGAGAACTACACCCGCCGCGGCCAGGAAAAGCTCTCGCACCTCAGCGTCATGCAGGGCCGCAAGGCCGTCGAAGTCCCCGAGCTTCACGCCGGCGACCTCGGCGCCGTAGCCAAGCTCCGCGACACCCTCACCGGCGACACCCTCGGCCAGAAGGGCGCCGACTTCCAGGTCGATATGGCCGCTCCTCCCGAGCCCGCCATGACCTACGCCATCGAGCCCAAATCACGCGCGGACGAGGACAAGCTCGCGCCCGCCATACACAAGCTCATGGAAGAGGATTTGCTCATCCGCTTCTTCCGCGACCCGCAGACCAACGAGTTCCTCATTGCAGGCGCTGGCCAGCCTCACATCGAAGCCATCGTTAGCCGCCTCAAAAAGCGTTACCACGCTGAAGTCACGCTCAAGGCGCCCAAAGTCCCCTACCGCGAAACCATCCGCGGCAAGGCCGACGCCCAGGGCCGCCACAAGAAGCAGACCGGCGGCCACGGCCAGTTTGGAGACTGCAAAATCAAGTTGGAGCCTCTGCCGCGCGGCGCGGGCTTCGAGTTTGTCAACGACATCTTCGGCGGAGCCATTCCGCGCAACTACATCCCGGCGGTCGAAAAAGGCATTGTCGAGTCGGCCGCGCGCGGCTTCCTTGCCGGCTATCCCGTGGTCGACTTCAAGGTCATCCTTTACGACGGCAGCTACCACGAAGTCGACTCTAACGAGCTCTCCTTCAAGATGGCCGGGCGCATCGCCTTTCGCAAATGCATGGAGCAGGCCAAGCCATGTCTGCTCGAGCCCGTCATGAAGGTCGAAATCGAAGCCCCCGACGACTTTGCCGGAACCCTCATGGGCGATCTCAACTCCCGCCGCGGCCGCGTGCAGGGCATGGAGACCAAGGGCCGTACGACGATCATCAACGCCGAAGTGCCCATGGCCGAAATGCTCGCCTACGGCGCCCAGCTCACTGCCATGACCCAGGGCAAAGGCAGCTACCGCATGGAAGTCGACCACTACGACATCGTCCCGCAACTGGTCGCCGAAAAAATCCTCGCCAACGCCAAGCGCCCCATCGACGAAGAGGAAGAATAGCGCTGTCGGTCCCTAACGCGGTCAACTAACATGGGTGCCCCACCCTCGGCGCGCTTTTCCGTTTAGGGCGGGATATCGCACACTCCACCTCACCGCTGTCATCCTGAGCAGAGTCTCGCGCGAGCGAGACGCAGCCGAAGGATCTGCGGTTGTTTTTTCCCATCTCAACCCAGCGCCGCCACAGCCGGGTGCCGGGTGCCGGGTGCCGGGTGCCCCATCCTAAACGCGCTTTTCGCGTTTAGGGTGGGATACCACGTCTCTCAACCCACCAAGACACCCTGTCATCCTGAGCGGAGCGCATTCGGAGCCCCGTATTTGCATCGCGAATACGGGGCAAGCGGAGTCGAAGGATCTGCGGTTGTTTTTCTTCGAATGTCGCACTGCCGACGCACTTACGCGTAGAGCCGCACTCCAGTCCGGCTGTCGTGCGGGCGCCCACGCCCGCAAACTGAACAGACCGACCCTTCACCAAAGGTATAATTCAAGCGATCTAAGGTACGAGAATGGAGATCCGCGATGGATTACCGCGAGGAATCCTTTAGGCGCAAATTCAGCAGCGCTGCTCAATATCTGAATGTCAGGCCCGATCAAATTGTCTCGTTGAAACTCCGCGAAAATGTAGGCTCATACGGTGACTATCGAGATCTTCTCGATACGCTCCAGCACGAAGCTGGAATTCATTACTCGGAAGTTGACGGTGACCTACAAGGTCGCGGATACATCGTGGGGCTCGAAAAAGCGAAGCTTCTCCTAGTGGAGCATGAGACCGGGCTTGAAGTCTTGTACATTGCGGGCTCAATTGCGTCATTGTTCGGATTGATCCCTCTAGTTCTGCAGGGGTGGGCCGCAATCCGAGGACGATTCCCAGGGCGGCACGCAAAAATGGATGGGCCTGTGGAGATACGCAGGATCGATAACGCGGGCCGTCTCCAGGAGGAACATCTTCACTCTCAACAGCTGTCCGCATCGATACTCCATATCGGCACGTTTGCTCCAACAGTTTCGATGGCCGCGACCCTCATGGAAATCGAGATCAAACACCTCGTTCGACAAATCGAAGAACTTAGGCATCGGATTGATGCCATAGAAAAGAATACGCAATCGAAGCAGGCGGCCACTGGACCGAAATCATCCAAATCCAAGACGGACCGATCAAAAAGCAAGACAAGTCCTAAGAAGGCTCGAAAAAGCTCTTGAAATCTTCGCTTGGCGGAACCATCAGCGGTCAGCAGGTCCAAGGTCAGTGGCCCCTCCTCAGCGCGACGGCAATTGGAAAGGAACGTCATGGCCAGAAAAACTCGAGAGCGCATAATTCCCGGCAGCGGCAACGTCTTCGCCGATATGGGCCTGCCCGATGCCGCCGAGCTCGACACCAAGGCCCGTCTCGGCGCCGCCATTTGCCGCATCGTCGAGCGGCGTCACCTCACGCAGGCGCAGGTTGCCACCGCGCTCGGAGTCAACCAGCTCAAAGTCTCTGCTTTGTTGCATTACAAGCTCGAAGGCTTCAGCGTGGAGCGGCTGATGCGGTTCCTCGTCGTCCTCGGTCAGGACGTTGAAATCGTCATTCGAACCAAGCCTCCTTCTCGCTCAGCTCGAATCGCCGTCCGGGCAGCCTGAATTAGCCCCCCACTCCCGGGCAGCAGGCATTTATCCCCCGTTCCCCATCCCGATACTCCCTCTCACCTCGCGGCGCTACCATAGAAACAAATGCCCACAGCATTGTTGGAGCCTGCGGCGCTCGCAATCGCCGCGGCGTCGGTGCGCTCCGCCGACGGCACGCGCATCGGTTTTTCGCGCTTCGGAGAGGGTCCCGCGGTTGTCTATGTGCACGGCAGCGTCTCCACGCATACCGACTGGATGCCGGTCGCAAAGCTTCTCTCTCGCCGCTTTTCTTGCTTCGTCATCGACCGCCGCGGCCGCGGCAAGAGCGGCTTGGGAAACTCCCCCTACTCCATTGACCGCGAGTGCGAAGACATCGCCGCAGTAGCAGCGGTGGCTGAATCGAGCGTCGCCCTCGTCGGTCACTCATACGGCGCCATTTGTGTTCTCGAAGCCGCCATGCGCATCCCAGTACGCCGGCTGGCCGTCTACGAGCCGCCTCTGCCCGTCGGCGGCCCCATCGCCGGCGAGTACCTCGAACCCTATGCCCAAGCCATCGCGGCGAACAACCTGGATCTGGCGCTCGAGATCGGCCTGAAGAGATTCACTCGCCTGAGCGCGCCCGCGATTGAGAAGCTTCGCGCGTCGCGCGCCTGGTCCCGCCTGCGCACCCTGGCCCCAAGCTGGACGCGCGAGCTCGAGGTCATGGACTCCATCAGCCCCGGCGTCGAGCGCTACCGCGCCATCGCTTGCCCCATCCTGCTGCTTGCCGGCGCCGAGAGCCCCGAGCACCCTATGAAGGATGCCACCCGCGCCCTGACCGAAACACTGCCCGGCATTCAAACCGGAATACTCCCCGGCCAAGGCCATATGGCCATGCGCACCGCGCCCGCCCTCCTCGCGTCTCTCATCGGCCGCTTCCTTTCCGCGTAGGCACAGAATCTACGGTTGCACCCGAGAGCTGCCTTCGCGCCCTCAGACGAAAAGCCCTCAGTCGGAGGGGTTGCCGCAATCGCGACCATCCGCGCCTCCGCAAACCCGCTCAAAAAATCACCGGGCGAAGTGAAAGGCACATTCTCCCTCTCGCTCCGCCCAGCTTGGTTCCCAACTTTAATTCATCTTTGCGCAAAGCTCCGTTTAATCTCGCCCGTTCACGCCTCTGCGCCTTCGATGCTCTCGACGTGAATCACTTTCGCTTGCTCATCGAGCTCGCCCGTCACCTTCACCGTCTTGCCTTCGAACGGCTTGGCGCGCTCCGCGTCGTCCAGCTTGAAGATCGAGCCGGATGAATCACGAAGCATGTAATCCGAGCCGTCCTTCACGACGGTTCCGGTAAAGGTCGCGGTCTTGGCCTGGCTCTGATCGGGTCGCGGTTGCTGCGGCTGTGCCTGCTCCTGTGCAAGAGCGGAGCCCGCAGCGACAAACGGGCTTCCTAGTACCAGCGCCAACGCCAGTGTCAACGAGCAAAGTGCACAGAAGTCAATAAGATCACTTTTGACGGAACGCATGAAAAGTACCTCCGGGGTTTTGGATTGGCCAGGGTGCGCTCTGTCCGTTCGGCCCTGGTGCAGGAAGGTCTGCATCCGGCGGGCCAAACCTAAACTGACTGAAGGCACAGGACATTCGCCGCCGCATGAGCGCAAGGCGGGTAAAAACTGCTCGCTTGGTAGAGGGTAAAAACTGCCGGCGCAGGTAAAAAGGTAATCGCTGCGCGCCGTGGCGCGTCTCACTTCCGTCTCAGCTCGCCTCTTCCGGCCGGACCCGCTTCGCCAGCGCCCACTTCAGCTCTTCGATTCCATCGCCCGTCACTGCCGAGACGGCGTGAAACTCTAGCTTCTTTCTCTTCGCGTACGCGGCCAGCTTCTTCAGCTTCTTGGGATTCGCGGCGTCGATCTTCGTCGCCACCACGATCATCGGCTTCCCGGCCAGCGGGTGCTCGTCCGCGCCTTGTCCCTTCGAGCTAAAGCTGGCCAACTCGTTGTTAATCACCTTGAAATCTTCCACCGGATCGGGCCTTCCCGATGCGTCCGACACGTCCACCAGGTGAACCAGCAGCCGCGTGCGCTCGATGTGGCGAAGAAACTGAACGCCCAACCCCGATCCCAGATGCGCGCCCTCGATCAGCCCCGGCATATCGGCCACCACAAAGGATTCGAGATCAGGCTCCTCGCCCACCGTCACCACGCCCAGGTTCGGCTCGAGCGTCGTGAACGGATAATCGGCAACCTTCGGCCGCGCCGCCGAGATGCGCGAGATGAGAGTCGACTTGCCCGCGTTCGGAAGGCCAACCAATCCCACGTCGGCCAGCAGCTTCAGTTCCAGCCGGTAGCTTCGCTCCTCGCCCGCCCTTCCCAGCTCGTGCTCCCGCGGAGCCTGGTGTGTGCTGGTCGCAAAGTGCTGGTTGCCGCGCCCGCCGCGCCCGCCCTTCGCGATCACAATGCGCTCGTCGGGCTCCTTGAAGTCGTGAATCAGCTCGCCAGTCTCGGCGTCGTAGAGCGACGTTCCCACCGGAACCTGCAGCGTGATCGACCGTCCATCCAGCCCCGTGCAGTTCGAGCCCATGCCGTGTTCGCCGCGCTGCGCCTTGTGCTCCGGGTTGTAGCGGAAGTGAATCAGCGTGTTATGCCGCTGGCTCGACTCCATCACGACGTCGCCGCCACGCCCGCCGTCGCCGCCCGACGGCCCTCCGCGTGGCACGCACTTCTCGCGCCGGAAGGCCATGCAGCCGTTGCCGCCGTCGCCGGCCTTCACTCGAATTCTGGCTTCATCAATGAACATGCTTCTCGCCGGCCACTGCGGGCCTCATACGTTGGCCCACATGGACTCGATCATCGCCTAACCGCCGTCTTCTCAGTTTACCGAACCAATCAGCCCGCATTAGCCCGCTGCAAACTCAGCCTCTTCGCCGAAAAAACATGCATTTGTGACGCAGACTACTTTTCATCCGCAATTTTGAGGCATAGAATCGCTCCCAAACTTCGATCAGACCCACTCAGGGCAGCGAACAATTACAGATTTCGCCCCGCCCGCACCCTAACCGCCGCCAGAGCGGACCGCCTCGCTTGTTTGTTTTTCTTCCAGTCCTTTCTCCCCGCATCTGCCCGGGCAGCGCTGGCAATGGCAGAGACAAGGTGGAACGGGATTCGGTGTTTGGTGTTGGGAGCGCTGTGCCTGAGCGCTCACGCGGTGGTCCTCGCCCAATCGGGTCCAGCCGATTCCCTCCCGCCGAACTTCGTTCAGATTCAATCTCCTCAATCGGGTTCCATTGGCGGCCGCCTCACCGATCTGCATTCGGCCCCATTGGCCGGCGTCTCCATCGTCCTGCGCAACCAGGCCACGGGCGCTGAGGCCCGCACCACCACGGCGAAGAACGGCGCCTTCCATTTTGCTTCTCTCGATGCGGGCGAGTACGTACTTGATGCCGGCGCGGCCCGGCTCGGTCACGGCCGCCTCGATGGAATTCTCGTCACCGGAGGCATCGAATCCCGTGTGCAGGCTGCGATTCACTTCGAGCCTGTCGCCCCCGCGTTGCTCGATGCCGCCGCGCCGCCGCAGACTGCAAGTTCCCCAACCGTGCCCACGTCGATGCCGCCAGGTGCCATCCTCTCGGCAGCCTCCGTGCCGCCCACACCGCTGCGGTCACCCTCGCCGAGCCCGGCAACCGTCGCGCAGAATACCCCGCCTGCCGCTCCACGGCCCGCTCCACGGCCCGCTCCAACCACATCCAGCCCGCAGCTCGTCGCGTCCATCGCCGACGAGCCGCTCGGTCGCCTTCCTCTAAGAATCTCCACCGACGCGGACGCCATCAGGCCTTCTGCGCAACCCGCAGTTCCAACGCCAGTTGCGCCGCCCGTCAAGCTTCCGCCCGCAGCCCCAACCAAATCCCCCATCATCGCCTTGCCGTCTGCGACGCCCGCACCACTCGCGCCACAGCACGCTCAACCCGCGGCTCACGTCCTCGCCCTGCCGATGCGCGCCGCGCTTGAAACGCAATCCGCCGCCGGGGAACTCGCGCTCGCTGCCGCGCCTCCGCGGGTGTTTCCGCTCAAGGCAGGCTCCGCACCTTCTCTCGCCGCCACCGCGGTGCCGCCGAGCCTCGTGCAGGCGGCATTGCTCAATCTGCCTCCCCTCGCAGCGGCCGTGGCCGCTCCACAACCTTCAGACCCCGTCGCGCCTGCCGTCTCCACCACCGTCACTGCCACGCAGTTGCAGGCCCTGCCCGCAAGCGGGCGCCGCTGGCAGCAGTTCCTGCTCGACACGCCTGCTGCCAGCGCCTCGGCTGACTCGTCGCAAGGCTCCTACCGTGGCTCCCATCAATCCGCTGAGGTCGCGATTGACGGCGCCAATACCAGCCTTGCCTTCGGCGTCGCCGCCGGTTCCGCCACGCGAGCCTCAAGCTCCTCAGGCGATGACACGGATCCGCAGGGCTCGATGAGTCAATCTGGGAACCGATCCTGGTCCGGTGGTCGTGGCCTCGGCGTCAGCGAAGCCGCCATCCGCGAGGTGACCACCGCTGCAGGCAACGTGGAGGCCGAAGGCATGCGCTCCACGGGCGGCCGCACCGCCATTCGCACTGAGAGCGGGACAAACGCTCTCCACGGCCAGGGCTTCCTCTTCGACCGACAAAACACGTGGGGCGCCCGGAACCCTTTCACGCAATGGCTGCAGAACACTGGCTCCGCGTCCGCGCCCAACTTCACCACCGCTCCCTTCACCCCGCCCGATCACGAGATTGTTTGGGGACTCGGCTTAGGCAGCGACATCCGGCGCAACAAGCTCTTCTGGTTCGCCGCGCTTGACAGCAACCGGCGCAACGACCCCGGTCTTTCCACAGTCAGGAATCCTGCCGAGTTCTTCACCCCGCCCGAACCCACCAGCGCCTCCGTCACGCTGCTCAGCGCGCAACTCGGCGAAAGCCAGAATCAGGCCTGGAACGATTACCTCGGTGTCGCCGCATCCGGCTATGCGCCGGCGGGCCTCGAGCAGCTAGCCGCACTCCTCGGGCCCGCGCCGCGCACCTCAGTGCAATGGGTCGGCTTTGCCCGCATCGATTGGCAGGCGGCCGAGCGCCATCACTTCACGCTCGAAGGCATCGGCGCGGACTTGAGCGCTCCCGGCGGCGGTCTCACCCGCGTCTCAGAAACCTACGGCAGCCACAGTTTTGGCTCCAGCCAGGCCAGCCAGCAGTGGCTGTTGGCTCGTTGGGAAGCGTATCTCACGCCGAATCTGCTCGCGGTCATGCAGGGCTCCGCGGGCCGCGCCATTCTCAGCGCCCGGCCCGATGCGCCATCTGCTTTCGAGCAATCGTTCCTCGGCGGCAATTCCTGGAACCAGTTGCCGCAAATCGTCGTCGACTCGCGGTACGGTTTCACTATCGGCAATCCCTCGCGCTTCGGTCAGGGCAGCTACCCTGACGAACGCCTTTTTCACGGGCAGGAGATGCTCGACTGGGTCCACGGTAAGCTGCTGGTCAAGGCCGGTTTCGAGCTCGACCACAACTCCGATGCGGTCACTGAGCTCCGCAATCAGACCGGCACCTACTCCTACTCCACCGTCGCCAGCTTTATCTCGGACGCCGTGGCCTTTCAGAAGTTCGGCCTCAGCGACGCGCTCGACGCCATGAATCCCCACAACTGTGGCGTCGCCAATACAAAATTCGGCAGCCAGCCCTGCTATTCCTACTATTCGCAGACCATGGGCCCCACCAACTGGCACTTGAGCACCAACGATTTCGCCGGTTACGCGACCGCGCAGTGGCAACTGAGCAAGTTGGCCGTCCTCTCCGCGGGCCTGCGCTGGGAACGCGAGCAAATGCCGCCGCCCATCGCCTCGCTTGCCAATCCCGAGCTGACCAGCGCAACGCAGACCAATCCCCAGCCCCCGCTTTCGGCGAATCTTCCCAGCCTCGGCAACAACTGGGGGCCTCGCTTCAGCCTCGCTATCGGAAACGCTCATGAACACTGGCCGGTGCTGCGCCTTGGCTACGGCATCTACTACGGCCGCACTGAAAACGCCACCATCGAAACCGCGCTCACGCAGACCGGATCGCTCAAAGGCGACTTGAGCTTTTTCATGCGCCCCTCCGACGATTGCCAACACTGCTCGGGGGGTGCGCCGCCGTTTCCCTATGTCCTCGTCGGCCAACCAACAAGCCTCGTCGCGCCTGGTGCGGTCGGCTTCGCGTCCAAATTCCATAATCCTGAAGTCCATCAGGCCATTGCTTCCATCGAACAGCCGCTGCCCGGCCACGTCATGCTGACCGCCGGCGCCATGCTCTCGCTCGGCCGCCGTCTTCCCATTTCCATCGATACCAACTTCAACCCTGCAGTCAATCCCGGCGCCATCACCTACAGTGTGAAAGACTCAACCGGCACCGGACCCATCAAGTCCGCGCAGATCACCGTCCCCTTCTACGCTTCCTGGCCCTTCGCGGAGTGTCCCGCCGGCTCACCGTTGAATCCCGCCAGTCAGTGCGGCCGCCGCTTCGCAGATTACCAGCAGATCGCCCGGATCACGAGCCGCGCCAACTCCACTTACGAAACGGCCATGGTCAAGATCGCGCGCTACGGCCGCAATGGCTTGAGCTTCCATGCAAATTACACCTACGCGCACGCTATGGATTGGAATCCCAACGAGACCACGCTCGTGGCCGGCAGCGACGTACTCGATCCCGCCAACTTCAGCCAGGAATACGGCACGGGCAACTTCGATGTGCGCCACTCCGCCTCCATCATGGCCATCTATGAGGCGCCCTGGAAGTTGCGAGACTTTGCCGGCCGCATCGGCAACGGCTGGATGCTCTCCGGCATCGGGCAGTTCCGCAGTGGCCTGCCCTACACCATGCGCACTTCCGGCTCGCTGCCCGAGGAGTTTGACACAACCGGCAACGCTATCACAGGTCTGGGCCCCGGCATGAACGGATCCGGGGGAGACAACCGCGTCTACGGACTCGGGAACGACGGCCGTACCTACAACATCGGCCGCAATACCTTCCGTTATCCCAACACATGGAAAGCCGATCTCCGGCTTGCCAAGCGCTTCAACATCGGTGAGCGGCGCCAATTGGAGCTGATTGCCGAAACCTTCAATCTCTTCAACCACCAGAACGTCACCGGCCTTGAAACCACCGGCTACTCCATCGAGAACAGCGGTTCTTCAGGCATACTCCCCACGCTCTGCTACCTCACCATCAATACCGTCGGCAGCGCGAGTTGCGGCACCACTACAATCACCGGCTCAGGAACTCCGATCGCCGCCTTTGGCCGGCCCCTCAACATCAACGCCACGGATTTCTACCGCGAGCGGCAGATTGAAATCGGCCTGCGCATGCGCTTCTAGGAATTTCGCTGGGTGGTTTGGCGCCGCCGCAATGCCGCAACTGCCCATCATCAACCAATTCCCAGCGGAAATCGCTCCTTCACGAGCTTCAGCGCTTCCTCCGCTGTCGCGATCGTACCCTCCAACTGCGCGTCCTCGGCCGCGCGCAGCATCTCGCGGAACCGCGCGCCCGGCGGGTAACCTGCCGCAATCAGCTCCCGTCCCGTGATCAAGGGTGTTGGCCTCACCGCCTCCTCCGGCATCGAGGAAAGACGCTCGCGCACAAACTCCCAATGATCCAGGTTGCCGCTCGCGGCCAGGCAATCCATCTTGTGCAGCGCCAGGTGCTCTTCAAACCGCTCCAGCCTGAAGAACCGCTTCAGCGTCGACTCTTTCATGCGCTGCGCATCCATGAACCGCATGTGATTTTCGATCAGCGCCAGCACCTGCTTCGTCTCTTCATTCGAAAATCGAAATCGCCGGCAAATCTCCGCGCCCATCGCCACGCCGATCTCTACGTGCCCATCGAAGCGGATCCGATCCGGAGCGCGCCTGAACGTCGGCGGCTTGCCCACGTCGTGCAGCAGCGCGCCCCACGCCAGTGTTGCCGAACATCCCGGCTCCAATTGCTCCAGCAGCAACAGCGTATGAACCCACACATCGCCCTCGGGATGGAACTGCGGCGGCTGCTCCACGCCCTTCATGCGCGCCACTTCCGGCAGCACCTCGTTCAGCAGTCCCGTCTCGTCCAGCAATTCGAACGCCCGCTGCGCGTGGCCCTCGGTCAGCATCTTCGTCAACTCGTCGCGCACCCGCTCACGGCTCACGGCTTGAATCCGTGAAGCCAGTGACCGAATCGCGCGCTTCGTCTCCGCTTCCAGCTCAAACCCGAATCGCGCCGCGAACCGCACCCCGCGCAACATGCGCAGATGGTCTTCTTGAAACCGCTGCTCCGCCCGCCCGATCGCGCGGACTACGCCTGCATCCAGGTCCGCCAGCCCGCCGACATAATCCAGAACCGCGCCGCGCAGAAGCTTCGCGTCGTTTACGCGCTCGTTCGAACCAGGGTGCCCCACCCTCGCCGCGTCTTGGTTTTTGCGGCTAGGGTGGGATTCGAGCACATTCTCGCCGGAAAGCAGCCGCAGTGGATCCATCAGCAATCCATTGATCGTAAAGTCCCGCCGCTTCACATCCTCCTCGGCGGTCTTTGTGTACTCGACCGCATCGGGATGCCGCCCATCGGAATACGCCAGGTCCGATCGAAACGTCGCAACCTCGGTAACAAATCCGGCCTCCTCGGCCTCAGGAGCGACGAGCACCACTCCAAAGTGCGCGCCCACGGCAAATGTTCGCGGAAACAGATCCAGCACCACCTCCGGCGTCGCGCTCGTGGCCACGTCGTAGTCGGCCGGCTCGCGCCCCAGCAGCAGATCGCGCACGCAACCACCGGCAAGGTACGCCTCATACCCGCGCGCGCGCAGCGTCTCCACAATCTTCAGCGCCGCTTCGAACTGTCCGCTTCCAGCCATCGTCGCCTCATCTATTCTCGCTCGCCCACACCAATAGGATCAGCCAACCCGCTGACTTGCCTGCTCCTCTAACTCCGCTAGCCCCGCTCTCTTCGGCCCTCTAAACTAAAACTATGCCCGGCTCCGGCCTCATTCTCGGCATCGAGACTTCCTGCGACGAGACCGCCGCAGCCGTCGTCGAACGTGGCGCGCGCACACTTTCATCCGTCGTCGCCTCGCAGATCGCCACCCACGCCCGCTATGGCGGCGTCGTTCCGGAACTGGCCAGCCGCGAGCATCTTCGCGCCATCGTTCCTGTCGTCCGCGCCGCGCTCGCTGAAGCCCGCCTGACCCTTGCCGATCTCGATGCGATCGCGGTCACTTCAGGACCCGGCCTCGCCGGAGCGCTTCTGGTTGGCATCACCTACGCCAAGGCCCTCGCCTTCGCCAACAATCTTCCCCTCATCAGCGTCAACCATCTCGAAGGCCACATTCACGCCGTCCTCCTCCAGGAGCGCGAGTCCGCAGCCCATGCACAGAACAAGGGTGCCCCAGACCCGGGGTCCCTAGGGACAGGTCTAAGTCCCTGGGGTGGAGGTCCCGATTTTGAGATCTGGGATAGCGCAAACCTCAAGCCCAGTTCCGCTCTCGCCCTGGTCGTCTCCGGCGGCCACACCCACCTCTTTCTCGCGCGCCCTGCCAGCGGCGCCTGGTCCTACACTCTCATCGGCCGCACCGTAGACGATGCCGCCGGAGAAGCCTTCGACAAAGTCGCCAAGCTTCTCGGCCTCGGCTATCCCGGCGGTCCATGGATCGACGCGCTCGCTCCATACGGCAACCCGCACGCCGTGCCCTTTTCATTCGCGCAAATCAAAACAAAAGCTCATCTCGGCGGCAAGCCCGCGCGCACCAAAGCTGCCCGGACCGCCCCCATCGCGCGCCTCGACCCGCACTTTCTCTTCTCGTTTTCGGGAATCAAGACTGCCGTGCTGCGCTACGTTGATCTCCACAGCCTTCGCGCCGAATCCAAAGCCCGCGTCAGTCGCGTGCTGGCCAATTTTCGTCCACCGCAAACCCGCGAAGAGGCTCTCGTACTTTGCCCCCAGCCCACGCTCGATCTTATCGCCAGCTTTCAGCACGCGGTCGTCGGCGACCTGATGAAGAAGACATTCGCCGCGGCCGAGTCGCTTGGCGCCAAACGCATCCTCGTCACCGGCGGAGTCGCCGCTAACCGCGAGCTTCGCGCCCGCTTCGCCGCCGAAGCCGACCGCCGCGCCCTGCGCATCGCCTTCCCCACGCTCGCGCTCTCCACCGACAACGCCGCCATGATCGCCGCAGCCGCCTGGCCGCGCCTGCTCGCCCAGAACTTCGCCCCGCCCGACCTCACCGCCGATCCTTCCCTCGCGCTCAGTTGACGAAGGCACGTCTCGCTTCACTCGCTACAAAACGTGCAAAGGCCCAGCTTGCGCCAGGCCTGCTCCCTACCCCGGATTTCATATCTGGACGACTTGGTCCATTGTTCCCTTGGCCCCTGCTTTATTCCATCCAACGCCGCATGATCAGCGTGGCATTGATGCCGCCGAATCCGAATGAATTCGACAGCGCAATGTCGAACGAATGTGCGATGGCCTTGTTGGGCACGTAGTCCAACCGGCACTCGGGATCGACGTTTTCGAGATTCATCGTCGGCGGTATCTGCTGATTCACCAGCGCCAGCACGGAGATGCCGGCTTCCAGTCCGCCCGCGCCGCCCAGCAGGTGTCCAGTCATCGACTTCGTCCCGCTGATCTTCAGCCTGTGGCTCAGTGCGTGCTCGCCAAACACTCCTTCAATCGCGCGCGACTCGTTGCCGTCGCCCGCCGGCGTGCTCGTCGCATGCGCGTTCACGTAGCCCACCTCTTCCGGCCGGATGCCGGCGTCTTTCAGCGCGGCCCGCATGCTGCGCTGCGCGCCCGCGCCCTCGGGCGCGATGGCCGTCATGTGATACGCGTCGGCGCTCATCCCGTAGCCGATCACCTCGGCCAGAATCTTCGCTCCGCGCGCCCGCGCAAATTCCAGCTCCTCCAGAATCAGGATGCCCGCGCCCTCGCCGATCACAAATCCGTCGCGATCCCTGTCGAAGGGCCGGCTGGCGTGTGTGGGATCGTCGTTGCGCGTGGAAAGCGCGCGCATGGCCGCGAATCCGCCCACCGACATCGGTGTTACTGCCGCCTCGGCTCCGCCCGCGATCATCGCGTCCGCATCGCCGTGCAGAATCATGCGCACCGAGTCGCCGATGGAATTGGCGCTGGTGGCGCAAGCTGTGGCCGTCGCCGAAATCGGGCCTTGCGCGCCATAGCGGATGCTGATCTGACCCGCGGCCATGTTCACGATCGCCGCGGGAATGAAGAAGGGTGACATTTTGCGCGGGCCGCCCTGCAGCAAATTCGAGTGCTCGCGCTCGATCACCTCGAACCCGCCGATCCCCGAGCCGATGAATACGCCCACACGTTCGGCGTTCTCTGCCGTCACCTTCAGGCCCGACTGCTCCATCGCCTCCTGGGTTGCGCCAAAGGCGTAGTGGATGAAGCGCCCCATCTTGCGCGCTTCCTTCTTGTCCAGGAATTCGAGCGGATCGAAGTTCTTTACTTCGGCGGCAATGGTAACCGGGAATCCGGTTGCGTCAAAGCCCTTGATCTGCGAAACGCCGCTGGCGCCGGCCAACAGTTGCCGCCATACCTCGGGAGCGGTGTTGCCTACACCGCAAATCAGCCCCAGGCCTGTGATGACCACTCTGCGGTTGGTTGCCTGGGTCAACGCTTACTTGCCGCCTTTCGCGTTCTTCTCAATGTAGTCGATGGCGTCTTTCACCGTCTTGATCTTCTCGGCGTCCTCGTCGGGAATCTCCATGTCAAACGCCTCTTCGAACTGCATCACCAGTTCGACCACGTCCAGCGAATCGGCGCCCAAATCCTCCTGGAAACTCGCGCCGGGGGTGACTTCGGCTTCGTCCACCTGCAACTGCTCGACGATGATCTGCTTCACTTTTTCTTCAACGGCCATGCGTACCTCTCCTCGTGATATTGGGAACTTAGGAAAACGATTCGGGGTTTCAGAAGACTACCCGCCCCGCGAACCTACCATACCGGCCCGCGGCGGGCAATGACAACCACCGCGCCAAAAAATCCTGCGCTTGGCCCCGAATCTTCAAGTCTACCGGCAGGGCCTTGGGGTGTAAAGGCTTCCGGCTGTGGGGAAACCTTTGAAGAAACAGGGAATAATCATTCCGTGACCGCGAATGGATCGAACGCCGGAAAATACACAACCCGTGGGCGTATATTTGGCGAAGAGGGACCGTAACAACCATGCCGGTTTGGATCGTTGGAGTCATCGCCGCGATTGCGGGAATTCTCATTGGCTTCTGGCTTCGCAGCGCGTCGGCAAAGGAGCGCGGCGCGGAGTTGGCACGCGACCTGGCTGCAACAAAGAGTGAATTGGCGCAGGCGCAAGCGGAATCGACCGCCCGGGCGGGCTTTGAAGCTCTAGCTGCCGAGCGCGGGAAGACGGTTGACGGTTTGCGCAACGAATTGCAGGCCAAGGCAGAGTCAGAGCGCATGCTCGCCGCACGTGTTAAGGAACTTGAGGCAGAGCTCAGAAACGAGCGCCAGAATCTTGCGGAGAAATTGGCGCTGTTGGAAACAGCGAAGAAGGCTCTTTCCGATCAGTTTCAGGCATTGGCGGCGGAGATCCTGGAGGCGAAATCAAAAACCTTTTCTGAAGGCAGCCAAAAGGAGCTGGGCACGCTGTTGGAGCCGCTCAAGGCGCAGATTAAGGAATTCCGCGAAAAAGTGGAGCAGGCGCAGGGCGACTCAAAGACAGGCGTGACAGAGCTGAAGACCCTGATTGGCGCGCTTGGCAGCCTCAATAAGGAGTTGACTGAAGAAGCGCACAATCTTGCCACCGCTCTGCGCCGCGACACAAAGGCGCAGGGAAACTGGGGCGAGACGATCTTGCGCAACATTCTCGACAAGTCGGGATTGCAGGAGGGACTGCATTACAGCTATCAGGAAAGCTTTACTGAGCGGGATGAAAACGGAGGCCCGGCGCAACGCCGGCAGACCGACGTCGTCGTGAAGCTGCCCGGCGGACGCCATCTGGTCATTGATTCCAAGGTTTCGCTCAACGCCTACAACGATTCCGTGAATGCCGCCAACGAGAAGGATCGCGCGGAGGCAATTAAGAAACACCTGCTCAGCGTGCGCAATCATTGCACGGAATTATGCGGCCGCAACTACCAGGGTCTTGCGGGGCTCCAATCGCCCGATTTCGTCGTGATGTTCGTGCCCATTGAACCGGCATTTCTGCTCGCGCTGCAGAATGACGAATCGATTTGGCATGACGCGTATGAAAAAGGAGTACTCCTTTCAGGGCCCACGACTGTCCTCTTTGTCGTTCGCATCGTTAAGGACCTCTGGCGTCAGGAACAGCAGATTCGGAACGTGGAAAAAGTGATGAAGCGCGGCGCCGAGCTCTACGACAAATTCGTCGGCTTTGTCACAAATCTAGAGTCCGTCGGCGTCGCGCTCTCCGACGCTCGGCAAGCCTATGATGAGGCAGCGAGACAACTCTCGACAGGACCTGGCAACCTGGTGCGGCAGGTGGAGATGCTGCGGGAACTGGGAGTGACTGCGAAAGGGAAGAAGCAGGTCCCCAGGAAACTACTCGAAGAAGCGGGATTCGACGAGCCAGGCCTTGCGCTCGCGGCAGACTCAGACGATGCGGGTAAAACTGAAGCGTAGGAGGGGCCGTCTTTACAGGCTGCGGAACAACTGCTTCGCTGGAGCACGAAGTGTCAGGGCACGACTTCAGTCGTGCCCGAACCCAAGCCTTTTTCCGCGGTCTGTGAAGCCCTATCCCGCGCGTCCCCTGCGTTATTGTGGCGCCTACCTATTCGGCGTTGTTGGCGTTGCCGGCGCTGCGGGCTGAGCCGGAGCCGCCGGACTCGCAGGCTGTGCGGGCGCCGTATCCTTCACCCGCGTCAACGTCAATTCCATCCCCGGGAAATCCGGCGAGTCGGTTTTCGTCACCATCTTGATCGAGTCGCCGTCCACCGTGCACTGGTGGCTGATCGTGACGCCGTTGAATGAATCGTCAAAAGAGAACTTATCTCCATCCACTTTGCCGTTGCTGATCGGGATGGGATCGCCTTGCTGCAGTTGCACCGTGCCAGTCAGCGTGGCGCCATCCTGCTTGAAGTTGAAGGTGATCTGAAAGCTGCTGCCATCCGGGGCCTTTACCTCTGCTGTCCAGCTTCCGGTTACGTCGGCGGCCATTGCGGTCGCAGCACTGAGCGTCATCGCCATCGCGGCACAAACACAAAGCAATTTCCTCATAATCCCTCTAGAGCCCTCTTCCCGCCGCACTCATCATACAGAGCGACGGCAAATGATGAACAGTGGCCAGTTCCCGGCGTTCAATGGATCCCTTCTACTCGCTACTCCCTACTCCCTGTCTTTCTCAACTCCGCCACAATCTCCTTTGCCGCCGCCCGCGCCTCCGCTTCTTTATCCGGCGGAAAGCTGATCGCCCCCACGCGCGCGTGACCGCCCCCGCCGTAGCGCTCGCAAATCTGCGCCAGGTTCACCATCTTTGCGGGGTCGGCCTTCGTCCACGGGTTCGATCCCACAGCCACCTTTGTCCTGAAGCTCGACTTCGACAATCCGATCGAGTACGTCGCCTGCGGATAGAGATAGTACGGGATGAACTTGTTGAATCCTTCCAGCGGATGATCGGTGATGTCGAAAAAGATCGTCCCGTCCCGCTCTTCCGCGCGGCTGCGAATCAGCTCCAGCGCCTGCCGATGGCGCTCGAGCAGCGGCGGCAGCAGCCCAGAGACAAACGGCTGGCACAGCACCTTATCGAGCGGCATCTCGGTCAGCAGCGGGATCAGCCGCGGAATAAACCCCGGATCTTCCGTGGCCTCGATGATCAGCGTGAGCTTCATCGCCGGCGCCGCCATCTCGACAGCCGCTTCCGGGCTTTCATACTTTGCGCCGTCCACGATGTCGGCCCAATGAATCAGCTCCGCCACGGGAGCCGTATCGAATCCATACCGCGATTGCGCGATGTGTGCCAGAAAGCTGGTGCACGACGTGTAGTTGGGATCGAAGAACTTCCGCGACGCGCAACTCGGATCGCGCTGGCAAGCCAGAAAGTTCTCGTGGTCCTGCGGCGTGAGAAATGCCGATTGGTGGTGATCGAACCACCAGGTGATCCGCGGCGAGGCGGAGTACTTGAAGTCCACGATCGCATTCTCGTCGCCGGTGAACTCGCTTTCGTCGAACAGCGCTCCGGCGCGATGCACCAGTCCGTGATATTCGTAGCTCGCGTCCCGGGTGATGCACTCGCGATGGAAGCGCGTGAACAGCGAGGCTGAGCAAGCTCCGTCAAAACACTTGTCGTGATAGAAGACGCGAACCCGCATCACGGGGGACCCTCCTGCCGCCACATCCTTAAAGACCGGAACTGTACAGCATCAAGGGCTGGGCCGATTGTGTCAAGCCGGGTCAGCCGGGCCCGGCCCACAATTTGAGCAAACCGTGTGCAATGCGAAGCCTCGCCGTGGTTCGGATCACAATCTGCCTCATCGCCCATCGTTTACCCTCATAAGAGTCTCCTGGCATGACCACGGCCGCCGCTCAAGCTCGTTACCCGCTCACCCAGGGCGTCAATCCGTGGCTGGTCACCGTTTCGGTCATGCTGCCCACCTTCATGGAGGTGCTGGACACGGCCATCGCCTCGGTGGCCCTGCCTTACATCGCCGGCTCGCTCTCGGCCTCAAACTCCGAAGCCACCTGGGTGCTCACCAGCTACCTGGTCGCCAACGCGGTCATCCTTCCCGCCTCCAACTGGTTTGCCCGGCGCTTCGGCCGCAAGCGCTTCCTGCTCATCTGCGTCACCCTCTTCACCGTCGCCTCGTTCTTCTGCGGCGCCGCTCCGTCGCTCGCGGTCATCCTCCTGGCCCGCGTCCTGCAGGGCGCAGGTGGCGGCGCTCTCCAGCCACTGTCGCAATCCATCCTGCTTGAAAGCTTCTCCCTCAAGGACCGTTCCAAATCCATGGCCGCCTATGGACTCGGAATCGTCGTCGCTCCAGTCCTTGGCCCCACGTTGGGCGGCTGGCTCACCGACACCTGGAGCTGGCGCTACGCCTTTTACATCAACATTCCCGTTGGCATTCTGGCCGTCATCATGATCAGCCGCTTCGTGCACGACCCGCCTTACATCAAGAACGCCAAGGTGGGCGCCTTCGACAACATCGGCTTCGGCCTGCTCGCCGTTTGGACCGGTTGCCTGCAGATCGTGCTCGACAAGGGTCAGGAAGACGATTGGTTCGGCGCCATCTGGGTGCGCTGGGCGGTGGCGGCGCTCGTCGTCGCGCTTGTGCTGTGGATCTGGCGCTCCTGGGCCAATCCCAAAGGCCTGGTCGACCTGCACATTATCAAGGACCGCAACTTCCGCACCGGTTGCCTGATGATTGCCATGCTGGGCATGTGCATCTACATCACCATTGCCATTCTGCCGCTCTACTATCAGGAGATTCTTGGCTACACCGCATTCACCGCGGGCCTGGTTGTCTTTCCCCGTGGCGTCGGCTCCTTCATCGGCTCGCCCATCATCGGCATTCTCGGTTCGCGCATCGACAACCGCAAGCTCCTCTGCGCCGGTTTCCTCGGCTTCGCCGTCTGCGCCTTCATCTTCGGCGAGGTGAACCTCGATATCGGTCCCTACACGCTCCTCATTCCCATCACCCTCACAGGCTTCGCATTGAGCTTTGTCTTTGTGCCGCTGGCCACTTTGTCCACTGCCACCATCTCCAACCGCGAGATGGGCAACGCCACCGGCCTCTTTAACATGTTGCGCAACATCGGCGGATCGATCGGCATCTCCATGGCCACGACGGCGATCATTCGCCGCGCCGCCCTGCACCAGAGCTACCTCGGCGCGAACCTCTCTCCCAACTCCGCCGTGCTGCAGCAAAAGTCCGCCATGATTGCCGCGTACCTCGGCCATCGCATCGGCCCCGCCGCCGCGCGCCCCGGCTCCTACGGCCTGATCTACGGCCTCATGGAGCAGCAGGCCGCCCAGCTTGCCTACGTCGATGTCTTCCGCTGGACCGCCGTCCTGGCCCTCATCTGCGCCGCCTGCGCCTGGCTCTTCACAAAGCCGCCCAGCCACACCGCCCCGCCCCCCGGCGTGCACTGAGAACGGCGGCGCGTTCATCGGCGGTAACTTCGTGCTAACATTCCAGCCGCAAAGGAATCCGGCATGAAGCGCGCGTTCTGTGTCATCGTATTGGCCGCTGCGGTTGCGGTTTGCTCCTCCCAATACCCTCAACCCTCAGTTGGACCAGATTTGGGCAAATTTACCTCCGACCAGCTGCGCTCCTGCTATCACAACAGTTCGATCTGTGGGACACGCGACGAAGAGGCAATCAGAAACGAACTTGCGAAGAGACTGCCGCAATTCTCTGAGCACGAGCTTCTCGAGTGCTTTCGAGATTCGATGATTTGCGGCTCCGATGAATTTGCGATTGCGGAAGAATTGAATCATCGGGGCCATACCAGTGACCTGATGAACGTGTACTGGCGAGAGCCAAGCACATCGATTCGTGAGGGAATCCTGCTGACACTGACGCGATCACATCGCGCAGGGGTCAAGGATTTCATGCAAAAGGCTCTCGCTGCCAGACGCGGTGGCGAAGAGGAGCTTGTTTGGGCCGCAGCCTACCTGGCTCCGACGTGCGATCCTGATGCGCTCCAATGGCTCAGCGAGAGGAAAGACAGGCCACTCGGCTGCCTCTTTTGGCCGGATGTTGTTTCCGCGTTCGGCAAATGCAATTATCGTAAAGCGGTCCCCTACATCGTTGACTATTCAATTCGGGATGCATGCCTCAACATTGACGACGAGGGCGTGAAGGACTTGCAGCGATTTTTCCCGCATTCGCCAAAGCAATTCACTGGCATGGAGGCAATGCAGGATTACTACTGCACACGTGCCCGGAAAGAAGGCTTTAATGTGGATTGCAGCCCCAAGTGATGTTCGGTGAATATCAAGGCTGATCCCCAAACACCCGCCCGCCGGCCTTGCGTATTGCCTTGGCAAGCTGCTTGTCGAAAGTTGCGAGTGCTCTGCCCGTTCGCAGCGAGAGTTCCATGTAGACAGCATCATAGGCCGTAAGCCCGTGCCTGCGTGCAAGCGCCAGAACTTCTCGCTGCGTAACGGACGGCCTGACGCGATCCTCCGCTATGGGCAGCGCAGCAAGCTCAGCCAGGAATTGCGCAGCTTTTGAAGGGCTGGTGCGGCGAAGGCGTTCGGCGACGAGCAGCCCATTAACCACTTCGACGAACCACATCGCCGGAACCACGGCTTCATCCCGCTCGACATTCGCGAGGATCTCTTCAGCCATGACCGCTTCGCGCCGATCCGACCGCTGCACAAACCACGCGAGGACGGCGGAAGCGTCGAGAACCAATCCCATAGGCCGGCCTTACTTTCTGCCTTCCCGTATCCACCGAAGAACTTCGTCGCC
Organism: Occallatibacter sp.; assembly: GCA_049517515.1. Classification (GTDB taxonomy): domain Bacteria; phylum Acidobacteriota; class Terriglobia; order Terriglobales; family Acidobacteriaceae; genus Telmatobacter. The sequence continues at coordinate 55,008 of JBEKSA010000003.1, read as the reverse complement.
CGAAACGCCGGTGATCCGGGGAAAATTTCGCAATGCCTCGACTGCTTCCTTCACGCGGCGCTGGTCGCGCTGTTCACTCGGCACCAGGTTGGCGATCGCTTTTCCCCGCTTCGTGATCGTGAATCTCTCACCCTGTTCCACTTTGCGCAGGATCTCGGAGAGCCTCGTCTTGGCGTCGAAAGCACCAATTTCGGTGTATGGGGTATCTATCGTCGGCATGGTTTCCTCCATCAACCAACTAGTTTATAAGCTAGTTTATTCCGAATCGAGTCCAATGTCCAGCAATGACGCCGCCGACCTACCCCGCCAGCTCCGCAAACCTCTTCAGCCCCTCGTCGTACTCCTCAATCCGCCCCGTCAGAATGTCGTAATACCACCCGTGCACCGTCAGCCGGCCCTCCGCCATCGCGTGCCGCACCGGCATCTGGGCCTGCAGGTTCTTCAGTTGCGCCACCACGTTGCCCCTGATCAGCGCTGCCAGCTCGGCGCTCTCCCCGTCGGCGGGGTTCAGCGGCTGCCGGTACGCGAACGCCGCCTCCACATGCTCCAGCCAGCGGCGCGCCTTGGGCAGGTTCTCCAGGCTCTTCAGGTCGAGCGCCGCCTTCAGTGCTCCGCAGTCCGAGTGCCCGCACACGATCGCGTGCCTCACCCTCAGCACCTCCACCGCGTACTCGATCGTGGCCGTCACCCCGTCCACATCCCGGCTGGTAATCGGCACCACGTTTCCGATGCCGCGCGAAATGAACAAATCCCCCGGCTCCGTCCCCAGGATCAGGTCAGGCAGCACGCGCGAATCCGCGCAGGTGATGAACAGCCACTCCGGCGTCTGCCTCTCCGCCAGCAAATGAAAGTGGCTCTTCCTTGCCGGAAACACCTCGGCCAGGAACTTCTTATGTCCCTCAATCAGCCTTTGCATTTTTGCTCAGCCGCTCCATCCTCGCCTCCGCCGAAATCGCCCACCCAAACCCGTCCACTTTGAGAGTCGCGCGCCACCCGCCTCAGCCCAGCCTATTTTACGCAAGCGGCATAAATCGCGCGGGCACGTCCTGCGCGTCTATCCTTGGAAAGAGGAAACGGATCCAATGCTTCGCTTCCAAAGGTCTTCGCGCATCGCAATCTTGTCGATTCCGCTGCTGGCTATAGTGGCTCCGCACGCCCCGGCCCAATCCCCGAACCAATCCGTCGACACCATCTCGCCCGACTTCCGCTCCCGCCCCGATCTCTTCTCCCGTATTGATCGCATCGCCGCGCAGGTCCTCGAAGCCACCGGCGTCCCCTCGGCCTCCATCGCCGTCGTCCAGCACGGGAAGCTCGTCTACACCCACGCCTACGGGTTCGCGCGCCTCGCCTCGGACTCGGCTCCCGCCGTCCCCGCCACGCCCGATATGCGCTACTCCATCGGCTCCATCTCCAAGCAGTTCACTGCTACAGCCATTTTGTTACTCCAAGACCAGAAAAAAATCTCGATCGACGACCCCGTCGGCAAATACATCCCCGGTCTCACACGCGGCAATGAAGTCACCATCCGCGAAGTTCTCTCCCACACTTCCGGCTACCAGGATTACTGGCCCGAGGACTACGTAATGACGCCGCTCCTCAAGCCCACCACTGCGCAGCAAATCCTCGACACCTGGGCCAAAAAGCCTCTCGACTTTGATCCCGGCACGCAATGGCAATACTCGAACACCAACTTCGTCATCGCCGGCCGCATCGTCGAGATCGTCGCCGGCCAACCTCTCTTCGACTTCCTCACCGAGCGCATCTTCCGCCCGCTCGGCATGACCTCTGTCCGGAACTCCGACACAAATCAGCTAACAGAGTCCGATCCAACCGGCTACTATCGCCACGCCCTCGGTCCGGTGCGCCCCGCGCCCGAGGAAGGCCGCGGCTGGATGTTCGCCGCAGGCGAGCTCGCCATGACCGCTCATGACCTTGCCCTATGGGACCAGAGCCTCATTGCCCAGTCGATTCTGAAACCGGAGAGCTACAAACTGATGTTCACTGAGGTCAAGCTGAAAGACGGAAAGGGCACCGAATACGGCCTCGGCGTCGATGTCCGCGATCGCGACGGCCATCGCTCCATCGAGCACTCGGGCGAAGTCTCCGGCTTCGTCTCCGACAATGAAGTTCTCATCGATGACGGCGCGGCCGTAGCCGTCCTCACCAACCAGGACGCGGTCGGCGCCGCCGCCACCATCGCCAAGCTCGCCGCGCCGCTCGTCGCCGGCTACTCGCTCACCGCTCCGGAGCAGCAAGCTTTTGAAATCTACCGCGGCTTGCAGCAGGGCCGCATTGACCGCAGCTTCCTTGCGCCGAATCTGAACGACTACTTCACGCCCCAGGCAATCACCGACTTTGAATCGAGCCTCGGCCCGCTCGGCGAGCCGCTCAGCCTGCGCCAGACCCACGAAGAACTCCGCGGCGGCATGACTTTTCGCGTCTTCGACATCGTCTATCCCGGTCGCCGCCTCCGGCTCACCACCTATACCTATCCCGACGGCAAACTCGAGCAGTACCTGGTCGAGCCCGCAGAGTAGCGCAGCCCATGCGACACCACAATCTTTCCTTCACCGTCGCGCTCACCTGCATCGGCCGCACTCTCGTCCTGCGTGACCGCATTCTTGGCTGGGTCGGCCCCGGCTCTCGTGACACGCCCGGTTTGTCGACTGCGCGACTGAAAATCTCCAGCGGAAAGAATCTTCTCGACGCCGTGTTCGTCGAGCCAGCTGCAAATCCCGCGCGGGCAGCCCTGCTCCTCTGCCACGGCATCGGCGAAACCGTCCAGCACTGGTTCCCCGTGCAGCGGCTTCTTGCCGCCAACGGCGTTGCTTCCCTCGTCTTCGATTACTCCGGCTACGGCCGCAGCACCGGCCGCCCCAACAGTGCGCAGTTCGATTTAGATGCCCTCTCCGCCTTCCAAACGCTACGGCGCCTCACCCATCCGCTGCCCATATCCATCCTCGGCTTTTCGTTGGGTAGCGGCCCCGCCGCCGCAATCGTCAATGCCGCTGCGCCCGACTCCCTGGTGCTCTGCGGCGCGTTCACTTCCTTTCGCGACGCCCTTCACGCCATCGGCCTTCCTGCGCGCCTTGCCCCTCTGGTGCCCCCTTTATGGTCAGCGCAGCACTCCCTCCGCGACTGCCGCGTCCCTGTCCTCGTCGTCCACGGTCAAAACGACCGCCTCTTTCCCATTCAGATGGCTCGCGATCTTGCCTCTTGTTGCCCCGGTCCCGTTGAGCTGCTCATCGCTCCCAACCTCGCCCACAATCAACTCTTCCGCAAACCCGACCTGTCCTTCTGGGGACCGATCATTGCCCGCATCGTCGGCTGAATGTCTAGCCACACGGCTCGGTCTCCTACCCTCATTTCCTCTGCCTTCTGTTGAGAGCCCTGCGCCCCGACTCTTTTAGAAACGGGATGGCTCATTCCTCAGGCCAGCAAGAAAAACTGATCTCTGACCCCTGATCTCTGTTCTCTGCTTCTCTCCGGTAAACTTGAATTGGACCCATGTTCGAAACCCTAACTGACAAACTGCAGCGCGTTTTCAAGAACCTTCGCGGCCAGGGCACGCTCACTGAAGAAAACATCGCCGATGCCCTGCGCGAGATTCGCATCGCCCTGCTTGAAGCCGACGTCAACCTCAAGGTCGTCACCAACCTCATCGAGCACATCCGCGCAAAAGCCGTCGGATCTGAAGTCCTCACCGCTCTCTCTCCCTCTGAGCAGGTGGTCAAGATCGTCCGCGACGAGCTGGTCGCCCTCCTCGGCAAAGACACCGCCCGCTTCAACTTTGCCTCCAAACCGCCAACGGTCATTCTCATGGCGGGCCTGCAAGGCTCAGGCAAGACCACCACTTCGGGCAAGCTCGCCGCATGGCTCAAAAAAGGCGGTCACCGTCCCATGCTCGTCTCAGTCGACGTCTACCGCCCCGCCGCGCGCGAGCAGCTCAAAGTCGTCGCCCAGCAAGTCGAAACCCGCCTTTACGAAGGCGACCTGAAGGGCGAGCCCGCAAATTCCGATCTTGTGACCCGTCTCGCCCGCGAAGCCCGCCGCGAAGCCGTCATCATGGGCTGCGACACGCTCATCGTCGACACCGCCGGCCGCCTCCACATCGACGAAGAGCTGATGGCCGAGATGGAGAGCCTCAAAAAGCTCCTCAGCCCTCAGGAGATTCTCTTCGTCGCCGACGCCATGACCGGCCAGGACGCTGTCAACTCCGCGCAGGATTTTCACTCCCGCCTCTCGCTCACCGGCGTCGTCCTCACCAAAATGGATGGCGACGCCCGCGGCGGCGCGGCGCTCTCCATCCGCCACGTCACGGGCCAGCCCATCAAGTTCATCGGCGTAGGCGAAAAACCCGACGCCTTCGAGCCTTTCCATCCCGATCGCATCGTAGGCCGCATCCTCGGCATGGGCGACATGCTCTCCCTCATCGAGAAAGCCGAATCCACCCTCGATCGCAAGAAATCCGAGGAGCTGGCCAAGAAAGCCCTCCTCGGCGACGGCTTCTCGCTCGAAGACTTCCGCGACCAGTTGCGCCAGATCAAAAAGCTCGGCTCCATGGAATCGATTTTGAAGATGCTGCCCTCGGTCGGTCCCTTCGGCGGCATGCAACAGGCCGCCGGCCAGGTCGACGAAAAGCAATTCGTCCGCCTCGAGGCCATCATCAACTCCATGACGCCCCGTGAGCGCCGCAACCACGAAATCATCTCCGGCGCGCGCCGCAAGCGCATCGCCGCCGGCTCCGGGACCAGCGTGCAGGAGGTCAACCAGCTCCTCCGCCAATACGCCCAGATGGCCAAAATGTTCAAGCAGGTGGGCCGCGGCGGCCTCGCCAAGAGCATGATGCGCGGCGGGCTAAGCGGCATGGGCCTCGGCAGCAAGCAGCGCTTCGGGCGATAAACTGCAAGCCGCGCAACAAGAGAGAATCGTGCTCTCGATCACCCTCGCAGGATCGAACCTGCGTTAACCTGAGAATTCCATGACCGCCCTCCAGGACCAACTCGACGAGATCACCGCCAACACGCGCAACCTCGTACAGCCTGAGCGCATGGCCGTCAGCGAGCGAGCCGTCGCCGACCTCTTCGCCTCCGGCATTGAGGAAAGAATCCTCCCCGTCGGCGCCACCGCTCCCGAATTCATCCTCCCTGACGCCACCGGCCGCCCCGTCCATTCAGCCGACCTTCTCGCCCTTGGGCCGCTCGTCCTCAACTTCTTTCGCGGCCGCTGGTGCGCCTACTGCGTCACCGAGCTTGAGGCCTGGCGCGACCTCTACCCGCGCCTCCGCGAATCCGGCGCGCTTCTGGCCGCCATCAGCCCGCAAACCAGCCGCCAAAGCGACTTCATGGTGGGCCAGCATTCGCTTCCCTTTCCCGTCCTCAACGACCCCGGCTGTGCGCTTGCCGAGCAATTCGGCCTCGCCTATACCATCCCCCAATACCACCGCGATTACTACCGCTCCATCCTCGTCAACATCCCCTTTGTAAACGGCGATCAAAGCTGGCGCTTGGTCCTGCCGGCCACCTACGTTCTCGCCCGCGACCGCCGAGTCCTTTACGCCCAGGCCTATGCCGACTTCCGCGTCCGCCCCGAGCCGGAAGAGGTCCTTACCGCCGCCTTGGCCGCCGTCGGCCGCTAGCCTCCGGCCCTCCTGGACGGCCCCACCGGTTCCCACCCCCCATAACGCCTGTTCGGCCCCGAAATTCCGCCCAAATCTGCATCCAACTTACGGAAATCGCATCATATTAGTTGACAATATCTCACTCAATCTGAGATGCTATCCCGTCAGATTGACTCCAAAAGGCAGGAACAAAACCATGGCTAAAATGATCGGAATCGACCTCGGTACCACCAACTCGTGCGTCGCCGTCCTCGAGGGCGGCGAGCCAAAAGTCATTGCAAATGAAGAGGGTGCGCGCACTACCCCCTCCATCGTCGCCTTCACCAAGAGCGGTGAGCGTCTGGTTGGCCAGGTCGCCAAGCGCCAGGCCATTACTAACCCTGAAAACACCATCTTCTCCATCAAGCGTTTTATGGGCCGCCGCTACAACGAGGTGACCGACGAAATGAAGATGGTGCCCTTCAAGGTGGTCCAGCAGGGCGACCACGTAGGGGTCATCGCCCAGGGCAAGGAGTACACTCCGCCCGAAATCTCCGCCATGATCCTGCAGAAGCTCAAGAAGAGCGCCGAAGCCTACCTGGGCGAGACGGTCACTGAGGCTGTCATCACCGTTCCGGCCTACTTCAACGACGCCCAGCGCCAAGCCACCAAGGACGCGGGCAAAATCGCCGGCCTCGACGTCAAGCGCATCGTCAACGAGCCCACGGCGGCCGCGCTCGCCTACGGCCTCGACAAAAAGAAGGACGAGACCATCGCGGTCTACGACTTCGGCGGCGGCACTTTCGATATCTCCATCCTCGAGGTCGGCGAAGGCGTTATCGAGGTCAAATCGACCAACGGCGACACCCACCTTGGCGGCGACAACCTTGACCAGCGCATCGTCGAATGGCTTATTGCCGAATTCAAGACCGAGCACGGCCTCGACCTCACCTCCAAAGGCAACGAGATGGCCCTGCAGCGCTTGAAGGACGCCGCGGAAAAGGCCAAAATCGAGCTCTCGACCACCGTCGAAACCGAGATCAATTTGCCGTTTATTACCGCCGACGCCTCCGGCCCCAAGCACCTTGTCCGCAAGCTCACGCGCGCCAAGCTGGAGCAGTTGGTCGAGGACCTCATTGAGCGCTCTGTCGAGCCCTGCAAGAAGGCCCTGTCCGATGCCGGCATCACCATCAGCCAGATCAACGAGGTCGTTCTCGTCGGTGGCCAGACGCGTATGCCGCGCATTCAGGAGCTGGTCAAGAAGCTCTTCGGCCGCGAGCCGCATCGGGGCGTCAATCCCGATGAGGTCGTTGCCGTCGGAGCCGCCGTTCAGGCAGGCGTGCTCACCGGCGACGTCAAGGATCTTCTGCTCCTCGACGTCACTCCGCTCACACTCTCCATTGAGACGCTGGGCGGCGTGGCTACGCCGATGATTCCGCGCAACACCACCATCCCTACAAAGAAGACTGAGACCTTCTCCACGGCTGCCGACAACCAGACCGAGGTCGAGGTGCACGTGCTGCAGGGCGAGCGGCCCATGGCGGGGCAAAACCGCACTCTGGGCAAGTTCAAGCTCGGCGGCATCATGCCCGCGCCGCGCGGAATTCCGCAGATCGAAGTCACCTTCGACATCGATGCCAACGGAATCCTCAATGTGACCGCGAAGGACAACGCCACCGGCAAGGACACCCGCATCACCATCACCTCGAGTTCCGGCCTTTCGAAGGAGGAAGTCGAGAAGATGGCGAAGGAAGCCGACGCCCACGCCGCAGAGGACAAGGAGCAGCGCGAGTTGATCGAGGCTCGCAACTCCCTCGACGGCCTCGTCTACAACATCGAGAAGATGCTCAAGGACTCGGGCGAAAAGGTGCAGGCCGCGGACAAGACCGAGGTCGAAGCGGCTCTTGCCGACGCCAAGAAGACGCTCGAAGGCTCGCCTTCAACTTCTGAAATGCGTTCGGCGCACGAGAAGCTCACCCAGGCCAGCCACAAGCTGGCCGAGGCGCTCTACAAAGCCACCTCCTCGCAAGCGGGTCCGGCGCCAGACGCATCTGCCGGAGCACCTCCCGCCGGCGAGCAGAAGAAAGACGAGGGCGTAATCGACGCCGAGTACGTCGACGTCGACGACAAGAAGTAATTGGGTGACCCGTCCCGGCTTTGCTAGGGTGGGGGAGGGAACTAGGCAAACTCAACGATGAACGGGGTGGGCGGCGACGATGCCGTTCACCCCGGTTTCTTATGATGAAGGTTGGAAGCAGGTACCGTAGGTGAGGCGATTGAGACTTCGCCGATGAAGACCTGGGGATGCTGGCAAAACGCATGCAACGTAACGCATAACGCGGATTTGAAGCGCATCTGACATAAGAAAGCACTCATGGCCACCACAACCCAAAAAGACTATTACGCGACGCTCGGCGTCAAGAAGACGGCCACGCCGGAGGAGATTCGCAAGGCCTTCCGCAAAGCCGCGCGCAAGTATCACCCCGACGTCAATCCCGGCGACAAACGCGCCGAAGAAAAGTTCAAGGAGATCTCCGAAGCCAACGACGTCCTTAGCGACGCGAAGAAGCGCAAGGTATACGATCAGGTCGGCTTCTACTCCGATCAGATCGACCCCGCCCAGGCCGAAGCCTACGCACGTCAGCAACGCACCGGTGGCCAGCCCCCCGTCGACTTCGGCGGCTTCGATTTCTCCGGCTTCACAGGCGACCAGGGCGCGCAAGCGGGCGCGGGTCCCTTCGGCTCGGGCAGCTTCAAAGACATCTTTTCCGGGATCTTCTCCCGTGCGCAGCATCCGCAGCAGCCTCGCGGCCCGCAGCCCGGCACCGACCTCGAATACCAGGCCACGGTCGATTTCTGGACCGCCATCCGCGGCGGCCAGGCGCGCATCCAAATCAACCGCCAGGAAACCTGCCCCACCTGTCACGGCCAGGCGAGCACCGGCGGCGCGGAGTGCCCTGAGTGCCACGGCACCGGCCAGGTCACGCAGATGGGCGGCCGCATGAAGTTCAACATCACCTGCCCGCGCTGCAACGGCACTGGTCACGTCTCGAACGACTGCCCCACCTGCCACGGTGAGGGTACCGTCACGCGTTCTGAAACCGTCGATTTTCGCATCAAGGCCGGCACGCGCGACGGCCAGCGCATTCGCCTGCAGGGCAAAGGCAACGCCGGCATCAACGGCGGTCCCGCGGGCGATCTCTTCCTCATCGTGCGCACCGGCACCAACCCGGTTTTCACGCGCCAGGGCGACGACATTCAGCTCACCGTCCCCATCACCGTGGCCGAAGCGGCCCTCGGCGCCAAGGTCGAAGTGCCTACCATCGACGGCCGCGCGCATTTGAAGATTCCGCCCGGCACGCAGAGCGGGCAAAAGCTGCGCATGAGGGAGCGCGGTGTCGAGAGCGCGTCGCATCCTGGTCAGCGCGGCGATGAGATCGTCACCGTCGAGGTCGCCGTGCCGCACTTGAACGACGAGCGCAGCCGCGAGATTATGCGCGAGCTCGCCCGCCTCAACCCCGACGACCCGCGCAAAACGCTCTTCGACAAGTTGTAAGATTTACGCGGAAGCAACCATAGGCCAAACATGGATCGGCTAGGCTGATTGGAGAAAGTACCATGGCCACAAAACGCAAATCCAAAGGCGCCTACATGATCTCGGCCGTGGCCGAGATGTACGAGATCCATCCCCAAACTCTGCGCCTCTACGAGCGCGAAGGCCTGCTCAAGCCCTCGCGCACCGAGGGCAACACGCGCCTCTACACCGATGAAGACCTCGAGCGCCTGGAGTTCATCCTCAACCTTGCCCGCGATCTCGGTGTCAACATCGCAGGCATCGCCATCATCCTGCAGATGCGCGAGCGCATGGAAGAGATGAACCGCCAGATGCAGAGCTTCGTTGAGTACGTGCGCACCGAAATGCTCACGCGCTTTCAAGCTGCGGCGCCGGGCTCCGCCGGCGCCATCGTGCCCCTGCGCAAACCGATCGTCGTTCCCCGGGGCGCGCGAAAGGCAGTGTAGCCGTTTGCTGCACGGCTCAGTTAAAATGATCGAGCAACCGCTCCAGCACAACCTTTCGGGAACTGAATGATCATCCGCGTTTTATTTGGCGTGGCCCTGCTCGGCACCCTCACTTCCACCATCTTTCTGGCCCTCGTCATTGTGGCCGCAGTCCGCTTCAAGCGCAAAGCTCGTTCCACCGCTAACAGCCTTCAATCGGCGTCTCTTCCGCCCGTGAGCCTCCTCAAGCCCCTGCATGGCGCCGAACCGGGGTTGCGGGAATATCTTGAAAGTTTTTTTGCCCAGGATTATCCCCAATTCGAAATCCTGTTTTGTGCGCGCGCCGATGCCGATCCGGGTTTGCAGTTGGCTCGTGAAGTCGCAGCGCTCCATCCCGAGAGGCCGGTGCGCTTTCTCCTTTCCGGCCAGCCGCCCTGGCCGAATGCCCGCTGTTACTCGCTTTCGGTGATGGCGCCCCAGGCCGCTCACGACATTCTCGTTATCACCGACAGCGATGTAAGAGTCCGCCCGGATTTTCTTCGCAGAGTGATTGCGCCTTTCGCTTCGAGCGAGGTCGGGGCCGCAACCTGCGTCTATCGCGGAGACGCCACAGGAAGGGGATTCTGGGCGCTCATGGAAGGATTAGGCATGAGCGTGGAAATGACCGCCGGCGTCATTGTCGCCGATATGCTCGAGGGAATGCGGTTCACACTTGGACCCTGCATGATCGTGCGCAAAGGGGTGCTGGCGAGCTTCGGCGGTTTCGACAAACTTGGCTACTACTACGCCGATGACTTTATGCTCGGCAATATGGTCGCGGCTACTGGAAAGACCGTCGTGCTTTCCAGCCACATCATTGACCACTGCATCGTCAATAGCGGCTTCTCGCGCAGCATTTCGCACCAATGGAGCTGGATGAAATCGACCCGGTTCAGCCGTCCCTGGGGGCATCTCGGCACGGGACTCACCTTCGCCGTGCCCTTCGGGATCCTGGGGCTGCTTTCTGCAAGCCTGATGCATATGCCGTTGGTAGGCGCCGGCCTGCTCGGCTGGGCGCTCGTTTCGCGAATGCTGTTGTGCCTTTGCGCCGGTGGCTGGGTCATTGGCGACCCGGCGGCATACCGCTACTGCTGGCTCTATCCTCTGCGTGATCTGCTTGGATCGATCCTGTGGGCCGCCAGTTACACCAGCAGAACAGTCGGCTGGCGCGACGACCAATTTGTCCTCGAAAAAGGCGGCCTCATGCGCAAGGTGGCAGGTCCGGATTCGCCCAGCCCCACAAATCTGCCCAGGAAATAATCGGCGATGTGCCTGGCTTACCGCTTGACACGGATAGACTCCCCACCGTCAACCAATCGCTGTCCACTGCCCTACGGCGCCGGCCGGTCCGTCCACAGCGTCTTGTCGGCCAGCGTCTGCACTTCATACAACCGCCCGGCCAACACCGTCTCCACTTTATCCCGGTCCGGATCCTCGGCAAAGATCCACTTGCGTTCGCCCGTTCCCCAAATCGCCGCCAGCTTCGCGGGGCTCAGGTAAATGTCCGGCGCGTCGGGGTAGCACGAGCCCCACAGCAGCGTGGTGCCCTCGCTATGTTGCCCGCAGCGCGGCAGCACCAGCAGCGCCGGCCGCTCACCGAAGAAGTTGTGCGTGTAGAAAATCACCGATGACCCCGACGACTGCTCGCCGTAGATGATGAACGTATCGTTCGGCGTGCCTTCCTTCATGATCGTGTCGGCCATCGGCTTCGAGCTCAGCATCGGCTCAAAGCGCGCGAACGCAATGTGCGCGGCCACAAGGAAGACCGTCATCGTCAGCGCCACGCTCACCGTCGCCGCAACGTGCTTCTGCTTCAGCCGCAGCAGCCAGCCCGCCATCGGCCCAATCAGCAGCGCGACCGCCGCCATCGCCGCCGGCAGCCGCAGCGCCGCAAACGACTCGCCCGTCAAGTCGAACAGGTGCGACATCGACAGCGTGTAATCGCCCACGCCGCGATGCGCCAGCACCGTGCCGATGTCGGCCACGTACGGCAAACTGCGCGACGTCCACAATCCCCACGCCAGCACCGCCGCACCCGCCACTCCAATCGCCGCAAACACCGCCTGCGCTCCCGTCAGCCAGGCCGTCGAAAGCGCCGGCTTTCCGCCCTCCGCTCCGCGGCTTTCCTCCGTGCCCGCCACCACTCCTGCAATCAGCATCGCCAGCGGCGGCCACACCGGAAACGTGTAGTACTCCTGGTTCGTCGAAATCGAAAAGAACACCAGCGTCCACGCCGTGAACAGGCTCAGCAGCCAGATGGTTCTCGTGCGGAACTTGATCCGCCGCACGTAGCTGGCCACATCCTCGCGCATGGCATTGTCGAGGTAAAAGTCCACCGTGTCGCCCGCATCGTGCCGCAGGTGCTTCAGCCAACTGCGCCGCGTCTTCCAGGCCAGCGCCGCTGCGGCGCCCAGGAAAAGGCTCCAGGGAAAAATCCAGATCAGCTCACCCAGCCAGTACCACGCCGCCGGCATTTTGTTGTAGTCGTGCGGGTAGCGCAGGTTGAAGAAGCGCAGCACGTGCTCGTTGATGAAGTATTGGTAAAAAAATCCATGGACATTGCCGATCGTCGGGTGATTGCCGATGGGATGCCCCTGGTCGTGATTGATGATGCCGCACGCAATGTGCCACGGCGCCGCAATCGCAAGGAACAGCAGCATTCCAGTCACCGGCTTCAGCGCCTTCCACCTCCGCCACTGCCCGGTCAGCAACAGATACGGAATCGCAGCTCCGAAAAAGAACACCGGCGCAATCAGCCCCTTCGTCAGCAGCGCCAGCGCCACACAGGCCCACGCCCAATAAATCATCGCCGGCCGGTTGTCTTCGAGGCTCACAATCAGCGCGTACAGCGCGATCAGCAGAAACAGCGCCAGAATCGACTCCGGAATAATGAATCGCGTAAAAAGAAAGCACCCCGCCGAAGTCAGCACGGCCAGCCCGGCGTAGAACCCCGCGCGCTCGCCCCACGCTCTCCGCGCCCACAGCCACGCCAGCCACGTTAGCCCCAGCATGGCCAGCGCATTCGGCAGGTGCGTGGAAAAAGTGCTCTGGCCGAAGATCTTGTACATCCCTGCGATCACCCAATAGGGCAGCGGCGGCTTTTCAATGTAGCGGATGCCGTTGGTCTTCGCGGTGATCAGGTCTCCGCTCTCGGCCATGTGCTGCGCCGCCTGCGCGTGCGCCGCGTCCACGTCGTCCAGCAGCGGAGGAGAAAACAGCGACGCAAAATAAATCGTCGCCCATATGACCGCAAAAACCAGCCACACCGTGCGCGTTGAGAGCGCGGCCTGCGGGCGATCGATTGTCCTCAATTTTGCACCCATCGCGATGTTGGCCATGGCGTTCAGAATACCAGCCGCGTTCGTGCCGCGTTTCACAGTGCAAGGCGCATTGCCGGCCAGTGATTCTCAGGCCGTTCATGAAAGTCCGCGCCCGCGCGATCCCTGCGAAGCATTAACATTCACCAAGGGAGAACTCTCTTGCCGGTTTGGAAAGTCTTTCTCGTCGCGTTCAGCGTGCTCCTTCCGCTAATTAACCCGCTCGGTTCCGCGCTGGTCTTTCTCGGGCTGGTCGGTGACGCTCCGCCCAAGGTCCTTCGCTCGCTCGCGCGCCGCATCGCCATCAACAACATCGTCTTCCTCGGGGTTTTTGAAGTTGCCGGCGGAATCATCCTTAGTTTCTTCGGCATCTCTCTGCCCATCGTCCAGCTTTCCGGCGGCATCGTCGTCGCAGCTATGGGTTGGGCCGTGCTTAACGAGCGCAGCGCCGGTGCCGACTCCCGCAACAAGCAGGAGGAGACGGGAAAAGTCGCCGAGCCCGACACGCGGCATCTCGAAGAGAGCGTCTTCTACCCCTTCACTTTTCCCATCACCTCAGGCCCGGGCACGCTCGTCGCATTGCTCACCATCACCGCGCACATCTCGGACAAAAATCTTACCCGCAACATCCTGGGCCACCTTGGCGTATTTCTCGCCATCGTTGTTCTCAGCGTTCTTTGTTATTTCTGCTACGCCAACGCACCCAAGATCACCAAGAAAATCCCGCCCTCCACCGCCCACGGAATCCTCCGCGTCATCGCCTTCATTCTGCTCTGCATCGGCATCCAGATCGCGTGGAACGGCCTCTCCGCCCTCCTCGCCACCATCATCAAGCCGTAACCCCCGGCTCGCGTGCTCGCAATGCGCCGATTTTTCGCTGCGCCGCAGAAGTCAATTCCGTCAGCCCCGCATCTCGCCGCTTTCGCCCCCTGTGGAACCCACGGCACTAACCGCACACCGCCTTCGTGTATCTTGGCGATGGGTCGATTCTCTTCCTGGGAGCGCGCCCCAATAATCCATGCCCACCTTCGCCGCTATCGACATCGGTTCCAACTCCTGCAGATTGAAGATCGCCCGGGTGCACGCACACCGGCTCAAAACGCTCGCCGAAGACCGCGAAGTCACCCGCCTGGGCGGCAGCGTCTTCGACACCGGCCTCATCTCACCTGAGGCCATGGCGGCCACATTGCGCGCGCTCAAGCGCTTTCAGCGTGCGGTGCAGGCTCGCGGCGTTGACCGCATTCGCGTGGTGGCCACTGCGGCCATGCGCGATGCGCGCAACTCCGCCGCATTTCAGGCCTGGGTCAAGGCCGAGACCGGCTGGAACATGGAGATCATCTCCGGCCTGGAAGAAGGCCGGCTGATTCATCTCGGCGTCACCGGCGCTGAGCCGGGAGCCGGCGGCCGCGTGCTGCTGCTCGACCTGGGCGGCGGTAGCTGCGAGATCACGCTCTCAGAGCACAAGCACATCAAGGAAACCGTCAGCCTCCCGCTCGGCGCGGTGCGGCTTACCGAGCAATTCCTCTCCGACGATCCCGCGCCGCGCGATGGTCTGGCGCGCATGAGGCAGTTGATTGCGCGCGATCTGCGCCGCGCTCATCGCAAGATTCAGCCCGGCCGCTCGCCGCTGGTCATCGCCACATCGGGCACGGCTGCCGCGCTCTCCGCAGCCTGCGCTTTAGGAGCAAAAAACGGCAAGCCCGGCGCAAAAAAGTCGGCCAAGCTCGGCGCCAAATCCGGCGCAAAATTCGGTTCTGACCGCGCCGAAGATCGTGCTGCCCTCCTGGCCGGAATGGTGCCGGCGCGCGCCGTGCGCAAGCTGGCCGGCAAGCTGGCCAAAATGTCGCTCCCCGAGCGCGAGGCCGTGCCCGGCATCGGCCCGCGCCGCGCGGAGATTATCGTCGCCGGCGCCGAGGTCTACGCCGAAATCCTCGAGACCTTTGCTCTGCGCGGCTTTCGCTACTCGCCGCTCGGCCTCCGCGACGGCATTCTGGCGCAAATGCTGGCCGAGCAGGACGCCCGCGCCAAAGCTCACCGCGAGTTCGAGCATGAGCGCTGGGAAAGCGTGCTGTCCACCGCGCGCCGTTACGGCGTCGATCCCCGTCAGGCTGACCCAGTGCGCGCCCACACCCTCCAGCTTTTTCGCGAGCTCAAGTCCATGCACGCGCTCGGGCCCGAGTACGAAAGCTGGCTGGCCGCCGCCGCCATGCTCCGCGACACTGGCAAGTTCATCAACCACCAGGGTCATCACCGGCACGCGCAATACATCATCTCCAGCTCAGAGATTTACGGCTACACCCAACTGCAGCGAACGCTGGTCTCGGCCATCGCGCGCTATTTGGGCAAGAGCCGCCCCCAGCCCGGCGACCGCGCTCTGCGCAACATTCCCGCCGACGAGCACAAGAACGTGCAACGCGCGGTGGTCTTGTTGCGTCTTGCTGTCGCTTTAAATCAGGACCGCGCCTCTGACGTTCTTCGCGTCAGCACGCGGGTCTACCCCAAGCGGGTTTATCTGGAGTTGCGCCCTGGGCGCACCGGCGCGGAATTGGAGTTGTGGTCGCTGCGCAAGGAAGTCGGCTACTTCCGCGAAGTCTTCGGGCGCGAGCTCTTCGTCACGCTGGCATAGATAGCCCGCGCCGTTCGCGGATCCAGAAGCCACTGCAGCCGCGGCGGATGCCGCTCCATGTCCACCCGCGCAATCGATCCCTTGCGCATGCGGATAGCGGCGCCTCCGTTCCCCGTGATCATCCGGCCAAGAAACTGGAACATGTTGGGGTTGTGCCCGACAACCAGAACCCCATCGCGATCGGCGTACTTGGCCAGCATCTTCTGGAAATCGGCAAAACTCGCGTTTAATCCCAGGGCGGGGCTTATCTCGACCTGTGAGTCATATCCCAGCTCCGTTCCCACCAGCTGAGCCGTCTGCCTGGCCCGCTTCAACGGGCTCGACACGATAACGTCAATCTGCACCTTCAACGCCCCCATCGCCCGCGCCATCAACATGCACTGCTCCTTGCCTTCCTTCACGAGGCCCCGTTTCAGGTCGAGAACGGGGTTCTCGCGAATCGTGCCGGCATTCGCATGGCGCATCAGATAGAGGATCATTGGGTTGATTCGGTGGGGATACCGCGGCCTTGCCGAACTCCTTGCATCCTCATTTTAACAGATTTGTAATATTCGGTTTTTGCGCCCGAAAGGCCGCAACTTCCGCTCCGCGATTGGCCACTGGCCTCTGCGCTGAACGCCGAAAGACGGATTTGTCTTCCGAAATCTCTACTGGACCTTCACCGTTGTGCTCGCCTCGATATCGCTCGACGAATTCCCGACCATCACGCGAACCGGCTCCGCTTCCACGCGGAACCCGGGCAGCTTCTGGTCCCGCCACGCCAGCGACGATGCCTTCAGCGGAATCTCGACGGTCTTCGTCTCGCCAGGCTGGATCGTCACGCGCTTGAATCCCTCCAGCTCCTCCCGCGGCCGCTCCACCTTCGAGTTCAGGTGCTTCACATACATCTGCACCACTGCGTCGCCCGCGCGGCTGCCAGTGTTCGTCACGTCTACGCTCACGGTGACCGTGCCGTCCTTCGCAAGTTCCGGAGAGCTGGTCCGCAGATTCGAGTATTTGAAGGTCGTGTAGCTCAGGCCGTAACCAAACGGAAACAGCGGCTCGCCCTTGAAGTACATGTACGTGTAACCGTCGCGAATGTTGTAGTCCATGCTCGGCGGAAGCTGATCCACCGACTTGGGCCAGGTCGTCACCAGGTGACCTCCTGGGTTGTACTCGCCGAAGAGCACCTTGGCCAGCGCGGTCCCCTCATCCTGCGAAGAGTGTGCCATGGTCACGATCGCGGGAACATTCGCCACGCTCCAGTTGATGGCGAAGGGAAAACTCGAGATCAACAGCACAACGGTCTTCGGATTCTTAATGAAGACCTGCTTCACGATCTGCTCCTGAGCCAAGTCGATGCTCTCCCGGTCACGGCCTTCGCGGCCGTCGCTTGAAACGGTGCAGGGAAGTGTGATGCCGCCGCCCTCTGTCGGTGTCTCGTACCACTCGTGTCCCTCGTCCGGCCCACAGGTGGGATCGTTGCCGATGACGACGACCGCCACATCCGACTCGCTCGCAGCCTTCATTGCGTCGGCCTCTCCATCCTGCGTGTTGTAGGCTGCGTAGTTCACTTTGGTGTTTGGCCCCACCACGTCCTTGATCCCCTGCAACGGTGTCACCGTATAGGGTGGTGTGCCTCCGTACCAATCCCAATGCACTGAGTCGGCAAGCGGGCCGATAACCGCAATCGATTTGATCTTGCTTTTGTCGAGCGGCAGAATGTTGTTCTCGTTTTTCAACAATACAACTGACTCGAGCGCCAAACGCCGCGAAACGTCGCGGTCCTTGTCCGTGTTCCACGGCTCGGGCGAATCTTTGATCTTTGTGTAGGGCACCATCTCCGGCGGGTCAAGCAAGCCGAGCCGGATCGTGACGCGGAACTTGGGGCGGAGCAGCCCGTCGATCTCCGCCTCCGTAATCTCGCCGTCCTTCAGCGCCGCCTTGGTTTCATCCTTATAGGTGTCGAGAAACTGGTTTATCCCCGCCTTCAGGCACGCAACCACCGCCGCCTTCTGGTCCGGAAACAGATGGCGCGGATTCACCAGCAGCTTCACCGCTCCTCCATCGCTCGAAATCACGTCCACGCCCCATTGCTCGCGGACAATGCTCCTGAGAATCGGATTCACGGCCATCGCCGTGCCGTTCCACGCGTTGTACGAGGCCATCACCGCCTTCGCGCCGCCATCCAAAAAAGCCATGCGGAAGGGCACCGAGTAATACTCCCAAAACAGCCGCTCATCGAAATTCGAGGATGAGCCGTTGCGGTTGTTCTCATTCTCATTGGCCAAAAAATGCTTCAGCAGCGCTGCGGCTTGCCAGTATTTCGGATCGTCGCCCTGCAGTCCCTTGGTGAACGCGACAGCCATCGTCCCATTCAGAAATGGATCCTCGCCATACACCTCTTCGCTGCGGCCCCATCGCGGATCGCGCACCAGGTCCGACTGCGGTCCCCACAACATCAGGATCTGGCGATCGTATTTGGCTGTCTGCGTGATGAAGCGCGCCTCGTAGCCTTCCACGCCCGCCGCCTCGCGCACCAGGTCCGGATCCCACGATGCGCCCATGCCCGGCGGTTGTGGAAACTGCGTCGTCGTGATCGGCTGGCGGGTACCCCTTGCCTGGCGCTGCACTACGCCGTGAATCCCCTCTGAAGCGCCATAGCTCATCACGCCCAGCCTCGGCACGCCCGTATTCGTGCTCAGGCAGTCGATCTTCTCGTCGATGGTCATCAGCGAAAGCAGATTGTCGATCCGCTTCTCCATCGGCAGCGCCGGATCCTTAAATTGCTCTTTGAACGCAGACGCCGGCTGCTGGGCCACCGCCGCGCCCGATGAACAGGCAAGCAGGCAAAGCTGGATTGCGATTTGGTTCATCTTCACGTGTGCGAATTCCTGATGGTTGGATCGTCCGGAAATTCGAATACGAAACCAGCGCAATTCTACGCCCTGCTGTCCCCGCACAGGCAAAGAAACGGCAAAAAGCCTTCGTTACTCCTCGGCTCCATACCCTTACTAAAGTGCCTGGTAACCCGGCTCGAATCTGCGCCTTCAGGGCTAAGATGTTTCATGAGGTCGGGTCGTATGATCGAAACCATGAGTGCAGCAGCAGTCCGCCCTGAGTGGGTCGGGAGCTTCGCCGATGACCGGTTCCCCCTCCTTCAATGGCTTGGCGGTTCCGAGAGCGCTGGCGTCTTTCTCACCGAGTTGAGTGAGCCAGGGCAGAAGGCCGTCATCAAAGTTATTCCCGCGGATTCCCCAGACGCAGCCGCCCGCGCCGCCGCATGGGAAACCGCAACGGCTCTGTCCCATCCGAATCTGATGAAGGTCTATACGCACGGCCGCTGCCAGATCGACGATGTCCCATGCTTCTACGTGGTCACCGAGTTTGCCGACGAAGTTCTCGCCGACGTTCTTTCCGAGCGGCCGCTTACTCTGCAAGAGACTCGCGACATGCTCGGCCCGGCCCTGGACGCGCTCTCTTATCTGCACGCCAAAGGGCTCGTCCACGGCCGTCTCAATCCCTCGAATATCATGGCGGCCGGCGATAGCCTCAAGCTCTCCACTTACAGCGTCTGCCCCGTGGGCGCAGCCGTCATATCCGGTCCGCCGCGAACCGTCTGCGATGCGCCGGAGACGGAAAACGGGCCGATTGAGCCGGCCTCGGATATTTGGTCCCTCGGAGCCACTCTTGTCGAGGTTCTTACCAAATACCCTCCGCTTTGGAATCGCGAAAGAGCCACTGATCCCACTGTTCCCGAATCGATGCCGGAGCCCTTCGCCTCCATTGCGCGAAAATGTCTGCGCTCGGATCCCGAGCGCCGCATCACGATTGAGGCAATCAAAGCCCGGCTCGAACCGGCCAAGTTCCCCTCGCGGCCTCAGGAGAAGCCGGCAACGGCTTCGCCCCGCAAAAGTCGTGCAGCGATCCTGCTGGTCGCCGCTGCTCTGATCCTGGTTGGAATCGGAACCTGGTACGCGCTGTCGCATCGCGTGCATTCCACGTCCACCGCGCCTGAAGCTCAGAATCTCCCTGCCGCAGCCCCTGCCCCGGCTCCTGCCGCAGCTCCGGCTGTGTCCACCGGCCCCGTTGCGAATCCCGTTGCGAACCCTGGCACGAGTTCAGCTCAGGCTCCAGCTTCGCTGAATCGAACCTCGCCGGCGCCTCCGGCTGCCGCACCAGCGCCAGTCGCGGTCTCCACTCCGGTCGCAGCACCCGCTCTACCGTCCCGGCCCGAAGCCCAAATTGACCAGACTTCCGCGCCCACCAGCGCAACGGTCAACCACCCAGTGGTGAATCAGATTCTGCCCGACATAATTCCCAGCGCAATGAGGACCATCTCGGGAACGCTCAGAGTATCGGTCCGGCTGGCGGTCAATGCGGACGGCAACGTCACCGGTGCCACACTCGAATCGCCGGGGCCAAGCAAGTATTTCGCCGGCAAGTCGCTCGAAGCCGCCCGGCATTGGAAGTTCAGGCCCGCGCAGGTTGATGGCAACGCCGCGCCAAGCACCTGGACCTTGGAGTTTCAATTCAAGCGGAGCGGGATCAACGTCGTTCCGGAGCAGACGACGCCGTAGCCTTCGCCACGGAAGGCGAAGCCTCATTCAGTCCGCTGCGTTGGCTTCGGTTTCCGGGGCCCTCGCCCGGCGTTTTGCCCCCGGAGCGGGAATCGCGTCCAAATCCGTCTTCCCCTCCGCGAGCTGCATTAGAAATTCCTGGGCCGAAAAGGGCGCTGCGTCCTTCATCAATTTGCTGGCGCGCAGGTAGCTGCCGTCGGGCTGCTGCAGCCGCGCTTTCACCGTGTCGGCCATGTATGCCGGCAGGATTTCGCCGCGAATGCGCGCCAGAGCCGCGGGATCGCGGACAGGAAACACCACCTCACACCGCTCGAAGAGATTGCGCGGCATCCAATCGGCCGAGCCGATGTAGATTTCGTCGCTGCCGCCGTTGGCGAAGTGAAAGATGCGCGAGTGCTCCAGGAATCGCCCCACGATCGACCGCACGCGAATCCGCTCCGACAGTCCTTTCACGCCCGGCCGCAGAATCGACAGCCCGCGAATGATCAGATCGATCTCCACGCCGGCTCTGGAAGCCTGGTAGAGCGCCTGAATGATCGACGGTTCCAGCAGCGCGTTCATCTTGGCCACGATGTGCGCTGGCCTGCCTGCCTGCGCGTGCTCCTGCTCGCGGCGGATGAGCCGCAGAAAACTCTCCGCCATGGTCAGCGGCGCAACCAGCAACGGGCTGTAGTCGTCCACCTCGGCGTGTGCGGTTAGGTAGTTGAACACCATGTGCACGCGCTCGGCAATCTGCGGATCGCTCGTCAGCAGGCTCAGGTCGGTGTAGAAGCGCGCGGTGTCGGGGTTGTAGTTGCCGGTGCCCAGGTGGCAGTAGCGGCGAGTCACGCCATCTTCGTCGTGACGCACCAGCAGGGCCAGCTTGCAGTGTGTCTTCAGGCCCACAACGCCGTGAAACACCTGCACCCCCGCGTCTTCCATGCTGCGCGCCCAGCGGATGTTCGAGGCCTCATCGAAGCGCGCCATGAGCTCCACCACCACCGTCGCTTCCTTGCTTGCCCCGGCCTCGGTCAGCGCCTGAAACATCGGCGAGTCGTGGCTGGTCCGGTAAAGCGTCTGCTTCATCGTCATCACCGCCGGGTCCTGCGCGCCCTGCTGGATGAAGTCCACCACGGGGTCGTAAGCATCGTAGGGGTGATGCAGCAGGATGTCGCGATGGCGCAACTCATCAAAGATCCCGGTTGATTTGCGGCTCAGCAGCAGCGGTTTCGGCGTGAAGGGTTGAAACTTCAGGTCCGGCCGCTGCACGTCGCCGTAGAAGAACATCAGTCGCGAAAGATTCACCGGGCCTTCGCAGCGAAAAACCTGGTCCTCTTCCAACTCGAAGTTCACCCGCAGGCGCTCCACGATCTCTGTGTCGGCATCGCTTTCGATCTCCAGCCGCACCGCGTCGCCCTTGCGCCGGTTGTGCAGCTCCACGCGGATCGTTTCCAGCAGCGACCGCGCCTCTTCTTCCTCGAAATAAAGGTTGGAGTTGCGCGTCACGCGAAACGACGCCGACGCAAGCACTTCGTATCCGCGGTACATGCCGCCCAGATGCTGCTCGATCAGGTCCTGCAGCAGCAGGTAATCGTAGTGGCCGTGGTCGCCTGGCAACCGCACAAAGCGCGGCAGTGCGCGCGGCACCGTCACCACCCCCAACACCTGCGGCCCGGAGCTGCGCCGCTTCGCCCGCAGCAGCAATGCCAGGCAGAGCGCCTTGTTCAGCACACGCGGAAACGGATGCGCAGGGTCGATCGAGATCGGCGTCAGCAGCGGGTCGACCTCGCGCTGAAAGTATCCGCGAGCGAACTCGCGGGCGTGCTCGCCGAGTTCGTCCCACCCCAGCAGCCGGATCCCCTGCTTGCGCAGCTCCGGCAGCAGTTGCTTGTTCCAGCAGTGGTATTGCGCGGCCACAAAGCTGTGAATCTCGGCCGTCAGAACCGTAAGCGACTCCTCGGGCCGCAGGCCATCATATCCCGGTTCCCGGTAGCCGTCTTCGATGCGCTGCATCAGCCCGGCCTGCCGCACCTCGACGTATTCATCGAGATTCGACCCCGTGATGGCCAGGAATTTCACGCGCTCCAGGAGCGGATTCGCCGAGTCTTCGGCCTCCTCGAGCACACGCCGATTGAACTGCATCCACGAGTAGTCCCGCCCGTTGAAGAGCTTGATTTTTTTGGTATTTCTGGCCATTTTCCGGTCCAATTCGCTGTGTTGGCAGTCTACCGCTTTCCGCCACGCCGCGACAGCCCACCCGGGCCTCCCGAGCCCACAACGTTTCTGGAATGGGATCGACCTCGACAACGGCGGGGACGTGGATCCCCAAGGGTCACACGAACCCCACTATGCCATCCATACAGGATGCCGCCCTTCCGCCACGTTAAACCCAGAAGAAAAGCGCCGGCTGCCGGCGCCGGACCCGTACCAAAACCCATCGCCCGTATCCTCCTGCGCAAAGCGCCATTAAAATGGTCTGACCACTCCGGCCGCGGTCAGTTTGCCCGTGGAGGCCATCCCATGAAATCCATCAATCGCCGTACCATTTTGCGTTCCGCTGGAGCCGCAGCGGCCTCTGCCGCAGTCGGTCGCCGCCTGTTTGCCCTGGCCGGCCAGTTCACATCGCAGGAAGTCGCGGATAATTCCACTCCGCTCGCCAAAACGCGCTACGGCTCCATCAGCGGCACTCTCGAAGACAGCATCAGAGTCTTCCGCAGTGTTCCTTACGGTCGAGACACCGCGCCGGTTCGCTTTCAGGCGCCCCTCCCTCCCACTCCATGGACCGGCGTCAAGGTCTGCGACGCATTCACCACGCGCGCTCCGCAGCTCACAGTGCTGCGAGGCCTGCAAGCAATCGATTCCGCGCCAAGCTTGGGTTCAGCGGGCTCTACGCCAGCCGGCGCACCTCCGCGGATCGCGCCCGAAAGCGGCGTGCAAAGCGAGGATTGCCTTCACCTGAACGTCTTTACTCCCGCCCTCCGCGATCACCGCAAGCGCCCGGTGCTCGTCTACTTCCACGGCGGTGCCTACAACAACGGCTCCGTCAACAGCCTTCTCTACGACGGCAAACGCCTTGTGGCACGCGGCGACGTGATCGTGGTCACCGTCAACCATCGCCTCAACGCCTTCGGCTTTCTCTACCTCGGCGCCATCGATCCCAAACACTATCCCGACTCCGGAAACGTCGGCATGCTGGACCTCGTGCTCGCCCTCAAATGGGTGCGCGAGAATATCGCCGAATTCGGCGGCGACCCTTCCCGCATTCTGATCTTCGGCCAATCCGGCGGCGGCGCAAAATGCGCCACGCTCATGGCCATGCCCTCGGCGCGCGGCCTCTTCCATCGCGTGATGACCATGAGCGGCCAGCAGGTCAAAGGCGCTTCGATCGAAATCGCCTCCAAACGCACCGAAATCATGCTCGGCAAGCTGGGCGTCACGCCGGCAAGTCTCGCCGATCTGAAAACCATCCCCTGGGAGAAGATTCAGGCAGCAGCAGCCGCAACCAGCTCCGATTGGCTTCCCGTCGTCGACGGCGTGGTCCTTTCGCGCGATCCCTTCACCCCTGACGCGCCACCGCTCTCCGCCGCCGTTCCCATGATCCTCGGCAACACGCACGATGAAACGGCCGTTCCCGTCGGCGGCTCGCTCACCTGGGACGATGCGCCCGCGGCGCTCCGCAACTCGGTCGCCATTTATCTCGGCCCTTACTCCGCTGAAGAAGTCATCGCGAAATATCGCGCCATTTATCCCAGCAAATCTCCCATTGATGTCGTGATCGCAGCGGCTACCGCATTCCGCGCGTGGCCCGGACAGGTGCTTGAAGCCGAGCGCCGCGCCGGCAATCCCATCAGCCAGCCTCATACATGGGTCTACCAGATGAACTGGCATCGCGACGCCCCCGGCGCTCGCGCCGTGCACACCATCGACATTCCCTTCATGTTCGACAATCTCTTGGCCGCGCCCGGACAGATCGGCTCTTCGCCTGAAGACCTGGCTGCCGCTCAACCCCTTGCCGACACCATGTCCGGAATGCTCATTCACTACGCCGCCACCGGCAATCCAAATCATCCCGGGCTACCGCTTTGGTCGGCCTACGACCTGAAAGCACGCAACACGATGATCTGGGACAGTTCGCCGCACGTTGACCCGCACATTGAGCAAGACCCGCGCGGCGAAGAGCGCCGCTTCGCTGCCGGCTCACCCTACCGCCAACCGGGAACGTACTGAGGCCTGCCGAAGCTTAAGCGGTAGGAGGTAGGTTTGAAAGGGCACGGCTTTAAAGCCGGGGTCCCTACGGACAGGTCTTGGTCTGTGGGGTGGAATGCCCGCCCTGAGCGGAGCCGAAGGGTGTCATAAAAGGCCTCCAAACAGAGCTAGGGCTTTGCAGGCTGCGGAAAAACTACTTTGGAGGAGCACGAAGTGTCAGGACACGACTTCAGTCGTGCCGTAAGCGCTGCAATTGAGTTCGGCTTTAGCCGCTGAGGGATGGCTTTCTTGCCTTTGGCGTCTTTTTCCGCAACCTGCTTCAGCCCTGAGGGAAGGTTCCTCCAAACCGACCCACTGCCGTTGAAGCAGCCACTGGATGCTGCATTCGATACACTAGATTTAAGAACCGCGCTGCGCTCTCGACGCATCCATTTGTGGAATGGCCATTTTGAGGCGGCCGCGTTCGCCGTTCTTGAGCACGTTAGCGAGCCCGTTCATGAGCAAGGTCCAAATTGTCAAAGCACTCCAGTGAAAACCCAATCCGTTTTTGTGCCACGGCTCTCGCCTTCGGCGTTTGCCTTTTTGGCCGCGCCGCCGCCGCGCAATCCTCGGTGATTCCGCCGCCCACCATGCCCTCGCCGCCAACGGCAATGGATTTTCAGGGCAGCGTGACCAAGGGCAACGCATCGAGCCAGACCATCGATCTCTCGCTCGAAGACGCCATCCAGCGCGGCTTGCAGTCGAATTTGGGCATCATTCTCAGCGGCACGCAAACCTCCGGAGCCCGCGCCGCGCGCCTCAGCCAGTTGCAATCGCTTCTTCCTTCCGTCGACTTCACCGCCAAGGAAGCAGCCATGCAAACCGATCTCCCCGCTGAAGGCTTGCGCATCCCGGGCTTCCCCAAGATCATCGGCCCGTTTGGGTATACCGACGTCCGCGCCTCGCTTACCTGGTCGCTGATCGACGTTCAATCGCTGCGCAACTATCTCGCCGCCCGCCACAACTTTGCCGCCGCGCAGTTGTCGGCTCAGGATGCGCGCGACATGGTGGTGCTCACCGTCGGCAACGCCTATCTGCTTGTGCTCGCCGACCAGACCAACGTCAGCAGCGTTCAAGCGCAGGTTGCAACTGCAAAGGTCTCGCTCGATCAGGCCGTCGACAATCACCAGGCCGGCACGGCGCCGCTGCTAGACGAGTTGCGTGCCCGCGTCGATTACCAATCCTTGCAGCAGCAGTTGATCGCCGCCCAGGACTCGCTCGAAAAAGACAAGCTGGCTTTGGCGCGCACCATCGGCCTGCCTCTTGCGCAGAGCTTCATTCTCACCGACACCGCGCCCTACGCGCCCTTTGACCAGCTCGACGCGAACGCGCTCATCCAGCAAGCCAAAGCGAATCGCAAGGATCTGGCCGCGCTGGTGGAGGAAACCGCCGCCGCCGCCGATCAGCGCAAAGCGGCAACCGCCGCGCGGTTTCCCACCGTCGAGACTGACGCCGACTACGGCGACATCGGCACCACGCTGGCCCACTCGCACGGCACCGTCGATGCAACGGCCTCGCTCAGCGTGCCGGTCTTTGACGAATTTGCCTTGCGCGGCCAGGCCGAGCAGGCGCAGGCGCAGCTCGACACCGCGAAGGCGCAGTTGAGCGACAAGAACGCGCAGATCGAAGCGGACGTCCGAGACGCTCTGCTCGATATCGCGGCGGCGCAAAAACAAGTTGAAGTCGCGCGCTCCAGCGCGGATCTGGCCGGCGAAGCTCTCAAAGAGGCGCAGGAGCGCTATGCTAACGGCGTCAGCGACAATCTTGCCGTCAGCCAGGCGCAGCAATCGGTCGCGCAGGCCGACAGCCAATACGTGGCCAGCCTCTACCGCGACAACGTAGCCAAGCTCAGCCTGGCCCGCGCCCTCGGAGACGGGCTGGACTACAAGAAATACTTAGGAGGGAAGTGAACGTGCCGGATCCAACTCCAACCCCAACTCCAACTCCGGAACCCAACGAATCGGCAGAGACAGAGATTGAGGCGCCGCGGTCCCGCCGCAGGGGCCTGATCATCGTCGCCATCCTGGTAGTGGCGCTCGTCGGCCTCGGCATCTGGTGGCACTCCACCTTCAGCGAGGATACCGACGACGCCCAGGTCAACGGCCACCTTATTCAGGTCAGCTCGCGTGTCGCTGGCCAGGTCATGAAAGTGGATGTGGAAGAGAACCAGATCGTGAAAGCGGGCGACCCCATCGTTGAGCTCGACCCCAGCGACTATCAGGTTGCCGTCGAAAACGCCCAAGCCGCTCTGGCCAGCGCCAAAGCCAATGCCGCGGCCGCACGCGTCAATGTGCCGATCATCACCATCAACACCGGCAGCAATCTGCGTTCGGCCACTGCCGATGTCTCTGGCTCACAAGCCACCGTGGCCCAGGCCGAGCAACAACTGGATGCTGCGCGTGCCGGCGTAGCTCAGGCAGAGGCCAACAACACCAAGGCGCAGTCCGACCTCGATCGCTACAGGCCCCTCGTCGCTAAGGACGTCATCAGCGAGCAGCAGTTTGACGCTGCCGTCGCCGCCGCCGATGCTGCCCGGGCGCAGCTCGCCAGCGCGCGCGCCAATGAGCAGGCCGCCGCCGATGCAGTCCGCGTCGCCTACGAGCGCGTGTCGCAGGCCCAGGCGCAACTGAAATATGCCGAAACCGGCCCGCAACAAGTGGCCGCGCAGGATTCTCGCGCCAAGCAGGCCGACGCCCAGGTCCAGCAGGCTCAGGCGCAGCTCGATCAAGCCAAACTCAACTTGAGCTATACCAAAATCGTCGCTCCCGCTGACGGCATCATCACCCGCAAGAGCGTCGAGATCGATCAGAACCTCGCCGCCGGCCAGAATCTGCTCACTCTGGTCTCGCTCCAGGATCTGTGGATCACGGCGAACTTCAAGGAAACCCAGCTCAAGCACATGCAGGCAGGCCAGTCCGTAAAGATTCACGTCGACTCAACCGGCAAAAACTATAGTGGCCGCGTCACACAGATTGGCGGAGCCACCGGCTCGGTGCTCTCGCTCTTTCCGCCCGAGAATGCCACCGGCAACTACGTCAAAGTCGTCCAGCGCATTCCGGTGCGCATCGACTTCACTGACCTGGCCAATGAGGACCCGCACCACGAACTCCGGCCCGGTCTCTCCGTCGAGCCGGCCGTGCGTGTCAAGTGAGGGCGACAATCAGCCGACAATGAGTTGGGTGCCCCACGCCTCGTCCGCCGCGGCGGATGAGACGTGGGATCGCACGACTGACTCGACCTGAGCGCTCGTCGCGACCGATTACTCGGGAAACCGCGCGCTCTCCGGCGGTCCCAGATAGCTCGGCTTTAGCGCACCGTAACTCACCACGATTCGTTCCAGCACCACCCCCGGATCGACCGCCCAGATCTCCAGCGTGTGATATCCCGGCTTCGCAATCGTCAGCGGCACCGTGACGCGCCGTACCCCGTCGCTCACCGCCTGCTCCCAGTCCTGCTGAGAGTTGTGTTCCAGCTCGTCCACCACTGTCCTTGGGCCCCCATCCACTGAGACCTCAAATCGCAGCCCGCGCCCCGGAACAAAGTTCAGTGTCGGCGCCAGCGTCGCCAGCAGTTGAAAGTCGCCCGAGTCGTACAGGTAAATCTTGTACTCAAGCACCGCCTTCGAATCCGTGTTGCTTTCTGCCGTCACCGGAAACACCGTCATCGCCGATTTCGTCTCGCCGTAGCCCGGCAATTCCTCCCAATGCGTCTCCCCGTCGGCCGTGCGCCTCGATGTGTCCGCCGCTTCTATCGCCACATTCCCGTCGCTCTCTACAAAGCCCTGCGCATCCGCGCGCGTCACCGGCAACCGCATCGCGCGCAACATGTACGCCATTGGCTGCCCCTCGCCCGAGCTCACCCTGATCGTTCCCTCTGCGCTGTCTCCATCCGCCGGTACTTTGCTCCAATCCACCCGCAGCCTAACCTTCTGCTCTATCGCTCCAACCGTTCCGCCTGCTTCGCTCGCCACAATCCACGGCGCGCTCGTCTGCACGGTGTATTCCACGGGGCTCTTGCCGCGATCGAACAGCATCAGCGTCCGCGTCTGGTCAGCCACCGAATCAATCGTCCCCAGCGAAAATCCGAACCGCCCTCCCGCTCGCGTGAACGTCGCATCTTCCGCGCTTACGCCGAGCGAACCCGTTTCCGGCGCCTGGATCCAGCTCACCGCAGGCATCACATTCGCTGGCGGATCGTTCCACGCCGTATAGCCGATGTGCGTCTGGTCCATCATGTGGTCCCACTTCCCGTTCAGCACGCCATGGTTATACTCGTCGCTCAATGCCGCGTCCCTTTGGAACAACGCGCGTACCTGGTCGGCTTCGACATTCGCCCGCGGATTCCCAACCTTCGCATCCGCCGCATTCCGCGCCGCCGCAATATACATCTCCGTCAAATTTGCGCACGCATCCACCGGATATTGAATCAGCTCAAAGTAACTCGCCCGCTCATCCTCCAGCAGCTTCACGGCCAGCATGTCCACTCGTTCTGTCAGCGTCTTCCACTCCGCCTCCACGCGGTCGGCCTCGCCGTAATTCGCCAAACTGAAAGTCGTCGCATCGATCAGCTCCGGCTTCCGCCGCCCGTTGTACCGCGTGTAATCCTCCATCGCCGCCGCAATCTCGTCCGCATGTTCCGGCCCAAACTCCCGCGCCGCCCACAGCTTCGTAAACTCGTCCAGATGGTCCTTGTCCCAGCGCCCGGGCGTTCGCGCGTAATCCAGAAAGAACTCAATCGGAAACTCCATCGGTTTTCCATCGCCCACGTTCACCACCCACAGCCGGTCTGCTCCGTACGCGAGCGCCAGATTCATCTGCTCCTGAATTTTCGGGAGGTAATTCGTGTTCAGCCACTTGTACGACCTCGGTCCGCCCACATAATCGAAGTGGTAGTAGATCCCCGCTCCGCCCGATCGCTTCCGCTCGTCCGCAGTCGGCAGCCGCCGCAAATCGCCCCAGTTGTCGTCGCTCCACAACAGCGTCACATCGTCCGGCACGCGCATGCCTTTTTCGTAGTAGCCCTGCACCTCCTTGTAGAGCGCCCACACCTGCGGAACCTTGCTCAAATCCGGGTTCACCGTCTCCTTCAAAATCTCTCTCTGGTCCGCGACAATCCGCTCCAGCAGTTCCGTATTCGCGCTGGCCGACATCGGCGTGTCTCCCTCGCCGCGCATCCCCAGCGTCACCACCTCTTCGTAATTCTTGTCCCTCTCCATCCCCGCGCGCCAGAACTCGTCGATCTCTTTTTGATTCGTCGAGTAGTCCCACGCGCCGTGATGCCCCGCCGTCCATTCTTTCTCCGCGCGCATCATCGGCTCCTCGTGCGAGGTCCCCATCACGATCCCGTATTCATCCGCCAGCCTGGCGTTCTCCGGATCGTCCGCCGCAAACGCGTTGTTCCACATCGCCGGCCAAAGAAAATTCGCCTTCAACCGCAGCAGCAGCTCGAACACCTTCGTATAGAACTCGTGATTCATCCCGCCGAACTTCTCTTTCGTCCATCCCGAGAGCGCCGGCGCCTCGTCGTTGAAAAAGATTCCGCGATACTTCACCGCCGGAACTGCCTGCACAGTCCGCCCCGGCTGCACATACAAGGCATCCGCGTGCGCAACCCGCACATCGGCCCACCAATACCACGGCGAAACTCCAATCTGTTCTGAGAGGTCGTAGATCGCGTAGATCGTCCCGCGCTTATCCGCGCCTGCAATCACCAGCGCCCGCCGCACTCCTGGCATCGGGTGCTCCACCACGGTCGTCACCGCCGCTTCCCACTGCCCTTCGATCCCGCTCACATCCAGCTTGTGCCTTCTGACTAACGAGTCAATCAATGGGCTCCTTCCGATGGTCCCGATCAACACCACCTCGTCGCCGGCCGCAGTTCTTTTATCTGTCGCCCCATTCTTGACGACCGGCGCATTGTGTCCCGTCACGCGCCCCACGTCCTGGCTCAAGTCGCCCATGGCCCTCACCACCCCGGGCCAATCCTCGCCGCTCACGACCAGCGTCGTCGCTTGTCCATTCGCCGCCAGCACAAAATCTCCCGGCCCCGGCGATGTGCTCACATACTTTGTTTCGCCCAAAGCGTTGCCCACTCTGGGCAAAAGCCCGATCCCAAGAAGAACAAGAATTGCGGTCCCGGCAGTCCTCAATCGATGCCCAAATGGTTTCCCAAACCAGTTCATTGGTTCACTCCAGACGCGAGGCGTGGCCCACCAGGCACCACAGTCTACGGACCAAACCGCGTCGCTCACGTTTTCTCCCCAACCAGACTACTCCGCCGATTTGTACTCAGGCCTCGGTCGCGAAAGGGCGACCGTATTCCGGACAAAATCGCCGCCGGTGGCGGAGGCCGCGCGGGGCTGTTTTGGGTCGATTTGGGGTCGATTTCCGAACAAAAATCGACAAAAAGCGACAAAAATCGCAACGAATTTTGGCCATGTTTTGTTGATTCCAAAAGAGTTAAGTTGAATTTTGGCGCTTTGGATATAGGAAAATATTTTCTTTAGGGGCTTAGGAAGAAACGGCATTCAGAGAGCTGATTAAGCTACTGAAATGGCGAGAGTCAACCGGTATTTTCGTTTTTCGAAGATTTCCGAGGCCAGGTTTCGCTCCCTGTTGCGCTGTTTTGCGCTGGATCTGACGGCCACACAGGCAGCCCGGATGACGGGCATTTCCGTGCGCAGCGTCAACCCCATCTTTCTCCGGCTGCGGCAAAGGCTGGTCCACGAATGCCGTCTGCATTCTCCCTTCGCCGGCGAGCTGGAAGCCGATGAGTCCTACTTCGGTCCGCGCCGCGTGCGCGGCCGCAGAGGCCGTGGCGCGGGAAGAAAAACCATCGTCTTCGGCCTGCTCAAGCGGGGCGATCAAGTCTATACGGAGATCGTGCCCAATGCCTCCAGCGCCGCTCGGTTTAGACTGAACTCCAGCACAGCCATGAAAGATGCAATTCACGTTTCGAAAGAGAACTATCTTAAGGCCATTCTTGAGGCCGAGGCCGAAGGCCGTCAGGTGATCCCGGCCATGCTCGCGCATTGGCTTGAAGTTTCCGCGCCGGCCGTCACCATGGCGCTCAAGCGGCTCAAGCGTGACGGCTGCGTAAAGGTGGGCGACGACGGCATTGTGCGCCTCACTGCGGCCGGGCGCGAAATGGCTTACCGCACCGCGCTGCGCCACCATCTCATCGAGCGCATGTTGAGCGAGGTCTTCGGAATGGAGTGGCACGAGATTCACGAGGAAGCGGAGCGGCTGGAGCACGCGGTTTCGCCTGCCTTCGAGGCCAAGCTCAGGGAGAAACTCGGCGAAGGCGGCGCCTGCCCGCACGGCAACGCGGTCTTGCCGATCAATCCCACCGAGCGCAAGCGTCGCGGCGAGCTGCAGCTTTCCCAGGCCCCCCCAGGCAAGCGCTACACCGTCATCAGCCTCCACGAGCGCGATCCCAAGCTGCTCGAATTCCTCCACGCCGCTGGCATCGGGCCCGGCAAGAGCCTGCGTGTCATGAGCCAGAATTACGACCAGACCGTTTTAATTGATCTACCTACGGGGAATGTAATCCTCGGCCGCCCGGCTGCGGAAGCGGTCTGGTTACGTCCGGAACGATCTTCGTAATTAAATCTAAGCAAAAATATTAACCATAATTAAGAATCTGTGGCATAGTGGAGTTGAGGGAGTTCGCGGTCTCTCTTCCCCATAAATCTATGTCTACAGAAGTCGTAACCCGAACCGTGCTCACCGAACCCTCCTTGCCCGAGGTTCATTCGAGCGTCCGCATCTCCCGCTCGCCGTACTACTGGCGGCGGCTGCTGGGCTTTCTGGGTCCGGGATTCCTAATCTCCGTGGGTTACATGGACCCCGGCAACTGGGCCACCGACATCGCCGGCGGCTCCCGCTTCGGTTACACCCTCCTGTTCGTCATCATGCTCTCAAACTTGATGGCGATCCTGCTGCAGAGCCTTTCGCTCAAGCTGGGCGTGGCCACGGAGCGCGACTTGGCCCAGCTTTGCAACGAGACCTACGGTCGCGCGGCAAGCTTCGCTCTGTGGGTTTTGGCGGAAATCGGCATCGCGGCCTGCGATCTTGCCGAAGTCATCGGTTCGGCCATCGCGCTGAACCTGCTGTTTCACATTCCGCTCTTCTATGGCGTGCTCATCACCGGGCTTGATGTCCTGCTGATCCTGATGTTGCAGCGCTGGGGATTCCGCTATATTGAGGCGCTGGTCATCGCGCTTATTGGCACCATCATCGCGCTCTTCGGCGCGCAAATGTTCCTTTCCCGGCCGGATTATTGGCCGATCCTCCGCAATCTCGTTGTGCCCTCGCCTTCGATCGTCACCAACCCCGCTATGCTCTATATCGCCATCGGCATTCTGGGCGCAACAGTGATGCCGCACAATCTCTACCTGCACTCGTCGATCGTGCAGAGCCGCCGCTACAAGCGCACGCCCGAGGGCAAGCGAGAGGCGGTGCACCTGGCCAACGTTGACTCGGCCCTGGCGCTCACCATCGCCCTGTTCGTCAATGCCGCTATTCTGATCGTGGCCGCCGCGGTCTTCTACCGCAGCGGGCACTTCGAGGTTGCCGCCATTCAGGACGCCTACAAGCTGCTGAGCCCGCTGCTCGGCGTGACCGGAGCGAGCACCCTGTTTGCCATCGCTCTGCTGGCCAGCGGCCAGAACTCCTCGATTACCGGGACTTTGGCCGGCCAGGTGGTGATGGAAGGCTTCATTCATATCCGCCTGTCCCCCTGGCTGCGCCGGCTGATTACGCGTTCCCTGGCCATCATTCCCACCATCATCGTGGTCGCACTCATGGGTGAGCAGGGAACCGAAAAGCTGCTCATCCTGAGCCAGGTGATTCTCTCCTTCCAGTTGAGCTTCGCCGTAGTTCCCCTGGTGATGTTCACCGGCGACCGCCGGAAGATGGGCGAGTTTACCAATGGCCGTTGGCTGCAGGGACTGGCGTGGCTCACCGCGGCAGTGATTGCGGCGCTGAACGTGTGGCTGCTGGTCGAGACGGCGATGGGACGCTGACGTTCGCAGGCATTCCCCGATCTTCCCGAAATTCCCCTCAGGTCATGTCGAGCGCAATCCCGCGAGTTGGCCTCGGGCAAAGAAGCTTTCAAACAGACGACTTGCGGGCCGAGCGAGAATGCCCTTTTGGAGGCTTGTTCCGCTTTGGGTTGCCTTCTGACCTATCACACAGAGTGGTTATTGCAGGCCTGCTTTGGGCGTGGTCCAATTGAAAGTACTTCTTGCGGCTTGGTCTCTCGAATCAAAGGATTGGGACCTGCTCGATGGGCGACGTAATCCAACTCGAGGCAAGTGAAACGGCCACGTCTGCCGGCTCGCAAGCCCAGGCAGGAGTGGCGGATCGGGTCTATAAGGTCGTGCCTCCCACGGGGGGTGCGAGCCAGGAGGATCTCTACGGCTTCCGCGCGGCCATGTATGAGCCCACGCCCGTTGAGAATCCCGAAGCAGAAGCGAAAGAGGCCAGGTCGAAACGGGCACTTGCTCTGTTGCCGATCCTTCTGATCCTGGTCCTCGGAGCTCTGGCCGTTCTCGTCATCCCCAAAGTGACCGAGTCGAAAGCTCCGCCTCTTTACGTCGATTTGGGAACCCGCAGGTTCGATTCGGCAGGGCTGGGGGCCCGGCTTGTCGCGCGGTGGGAAGGTGCCACGGCCTACCACCTCTACATCGATCCGGTCGATCCACAGCAGGCCGCCGGCTTTCAAGCCGTGACTGTGAACCCGCCTCACCCGGTTTCCCTCGTCATCCGGCTGCTTGATTCCACCGGCGCCGTTGCTTGCCAAAAGGAAGTCGTGCTTCCCACCCCCGCGCCACTTTCAGACTCTTCGCAGGCGCTGCTGCCGATGCAGACAACTAGCGGTGACACAGTGCAGAATATTGCCGGCCCCGACGGACAAATCGCGGAGGTCACCGTTACGGGCGGGCTCCCCTGTTCGCTGAAGCAGTATCAGAGCCTTACGACCTGGCAGTTTTTCACCAACTTTCCCACGCTCGACGAACAGGATGAATGGCTGAAACACCAAAAACTCAACGCTGTCGCAAATGGCCGAAAATCCGGCTCCCCTGACGGTGGTTTCGGGTTTTCCCCGAAAATCCAGCACCTGCCCGCCGCAATCGACGACGATGACGTGATCGTTGGCGACAATCCTCTGCGGGGAACCGTCGATACCCAGGGCGGCCGGGTCTTTCTAGTCGGAGTAAGCGGCTTACGGAACCGTGCGGCCGAATGGCAGGTGTTTCCCGCCGCCATTCATTTCCGCTGCGAGAAGACCGGAACCTGCGTCCTGACCCGCGTCAATTCGCGCACCACCCTGCAGGCGCGGTTGATCAGGTAGAGAGCCTTAAGCCACTTACCTTTTGTCCACGATCCAAGGCGCGCGCCGCCGAACTCTCGAAAGCATTTCTCCTTCAGGTATGTCTCGAAGCCTCGAGTCTTAAGTTCCGGTTTCCTCAAGAAATCGGAACCTTGCACGCCGCTTCAAATGGCTACGATTGAAGGAGAAATGCCGTAGTACCATGAATGCGATGCACGTCTTGTCCGCAGCCGAGATGCAGGCCTGCGATCGCGCCACCACGGAGCGGTTTGGAATTCCGTCGATTCAATTGATGCGGGCGGCTTCTTCGGCGGTCGCGGCCCTTGCCCGCCAGCAGTTCCCGCAGGCGCGGCGAGTGACAGTGCTGTGCGGCAAGGGCAACAACGGCGGCGATGGCATGATGGCAGCGCGGCTGCTTGCCGATGCGGGCCTCGAAGTGACCACCTTGTTGTTCGGCGCTCCTGAACAACTGGCGGGTGATGCCGCCATCGCGTGGAGCGAATTGAACAGTCCGACGCGCGGGCAGATCCACGTGGTGACGAATGCCAGGACGCTGGCCGAGCACAACGATGCACTCAACACCGACCTGATTGTGGACGCCGTGCTGGGTACAGGGTTCAAGCCGCCGCTGAAGGGCCTGGCGCTCAATGCGCTCGAGTGGATCCAACGCGGACGAGCGCCAAATCTCGCGCCCATTCTCGCTCTTGACTTGCCCTCCGGCTGGCCTGCCGATGAAACGGGCGCAACATTCGCCGGGCCTGTCTTTCCTGCCGACGCAGTCGTCACCTTCACAGCACCCAAGCCGGCGCACGTCTTTGGGCAACTGACGAGTCGGTGGGATCAACCGGTCGTCGTCGCGCCGATTGGTTCGCCTGCTGCCGCGATCGTTTCGGCGCTCAACCTCGATTGGGCCGGCTCGTCGCTGGCCCTGGCCCAGGCTCCGCGCGAAGCTACGGCTAATAAAGGCAACTTCGGTCATGTGCTGGTTGTCGGCGGCGCGTTTGGAAGCTCGGGAGGCAAGGCTGGTGCGCCGGCGATGACCGCTCTTGCGGCGATGTGTGCAGGTGCGGGGCTGGTGACGGCGGCAGTTCCGGCGCCGGCACTGCCGGTGGTGGCATCGTTCGCACCGGAACTCATGACCTGGCCCTTGGCAGCGACGAGAGCGGGCCAGATCGCTGCGAAGAATCTTGAGCGTAGGCAAGTTCGCGCGTTGATCGCGGGAAAGACCGTGCTCGCCATTGGGCCGGGTCTTGGGCAGGGCGCGGAAACGGCAAGATTCGTCGCAGGACTTCTTGGCGCGACGAAGATGTCCGCGGTCGTCGACGCGGACGCGTTAAATATTCTTGCTGCGAAGCCGGCGCTGATCAAGAAATTGGCCAAAGGGCGCATGCTGGTATTGACGCCCCATCCGGGAGAGATGGCGCGGCTCGCAGAAATGACCGTCGCCGAGGTTCAAGCGAACAGACTGGGGACGGCGCGCAACTTTGCACAGCGCATGGGTGTAACCCTGGTGCTCAAGGGCGCGCGGACGATCATCGCGCATCCGGATGGCCGCGTAGCTGTGAACACTTCAGGCAATCCGGGGATGGCCAAAGGCGGTAGTGGCGACCTGCTCACTGGGCTGATTGCGGGCCTGCTGGCGCAATTCCCTCACGATCCGGCGCAAGCCGTAGAAGCTGCGGTTTATCTGCACGGGCTGGCCGCCGATTTGGCCGTGCGTGAAGGCGATGAACACACGCTGCTGCCCACTGATTCCCTTGCACAATTGGCGCGGGCGTTTCAATCCCGCGCGCATGACTTTGATGCGGACGGTAAAAACGGGTATGTTTGGTTGCAGGGGCATTGCATGCAGCAGCCTGTAAGCGCATCGAGCGGCCCTGCTTGAGGTTCAGCGATGACCGAAGCCGCAACTCTGGCGGAAGGCAGAACGTACGAGTTCACCACGCAAAGCGGCGCGGACACGGTTGCTTTGGGCCGCAAGCTCGCCGGTTTGCTCAAGCCTCCGCAGTTCCTGCTGTTGCGCGGCGAACTGGGTACGGGCAAGACGACGCTGGTAAAGGGCATTGCGCAGGCCCTGGACGCGGCCGAGCCCGACGAAGTCACCAGTCCCACCTTCACGCTGATCCACGAATTTGACGGCTCGCGAGAAGGCAAGCCGGTGAAGCTCTACCATCTGGATGTCTATCGGCTGGAGAGCGAGCGCCAACTCGAGACGCTGGGCCTCGACGATCTGCTCACGCCGGATGCGCTCGTTGTCGTCGAGTGGGGCGAGAAATTCAAGAGCATTCGGAAACGAGCCACGGGAGAGATCGTCATCGCCCCGGAGGGCGGCGACGCGCGGAAGATTACGGTGACGCTGAAGGAATAGCAGGTCAGCCGCGGGCGGCGTCTGTTTGGGTGTCAACTCTTCAACGCATCGCGCCCTTTTCTTTCCCTCGCATGGCCTGATACAAGTTCCTCGGGGAATTCATGAATCGCATTCCATTTTCAGAAGTACAGGCGACACTGGCCGGAGTGCTGCGCAAGCTCGGATTCGCTCCCGATCGCGCCGAAACCTGCGCGCGCCTCTTTGCCGAGACCACTCGTGACGGCGTGTACACGCACGGCATCAACCGCTTTGCACGTTTCGTCGTCACAATTCGTAACGGCCGAGTGATTCCCGCCGCCGGGCCTGAAGTCACCGCGCGATTAGGCGCGCTGGAGCGTTGGGATGGCCACAGAGGGCCGGGCAACCTGGCTGCGCTGGCCGCAATGGAGCGTGCAATCGCTCTCGGCCGCGAGCACGGCGTGGGGTGCGTGGCCCTGGGCAATACCAATCACTGGATGCGCGGGGGAACCTACGGATGGCAAGCTGCGGAGGCAGGGATGATCGGCATCTGCTGGACCAACACCATGCCCAATTTGCCGCCATGGGGCGGAGCGGAGCGCGTCATCGGGAACAATCCGTTGATCATTGCCGTGCCGCGCGCAGGCGGGCCGGTGGTGCTTGACATGGCGATGTCGCAGTTCTCCTATGGCGCTCTCGAGAGCCACCGCAAGCGCGGCGAGATGCTTCCAGTGGATGGCGGCTTTGATGCGAGTGGAAACCTGACGCGCGACCCCGGAGCCATTGAGGAATCGTGGCGGCCGCTGCCGGCTGGGTACTGGAAGGGATCGGGACTTGCCGTTGTGCTGGACATGATCGCTGCCATGATGACGCTGGGCCACGCGACCTGCCAGATCTCCTCGGACCCAGTGCTCGAGACCGGAATCTCCCAGATGTTCCTTGCACTCAACCCCGGGGCATTTGGACCTGCGCCAGACGCCGACAAGATTGCCGACGCGATCATAGCGTCCTTGCACAACTGCCCGCCGGCGAAGCCAGGCGGCAAAGTCCGCTACCCCGGTGAACAGACGCTGCACATTCGAGAGGAAAACACGCGGCTGGGCCTGCCGGTCGAGCCGGCAGTGTGGGCAGAGATTCTGGCGATGTAGCCGTGCGGCTGGCGAGATCGTAGACCGCCTCAGTACCCCATGATGTTGTAGCCGCAATCGACGTAGAGCGTCTCCCCGGTAACGGCGCTGGCCAGGTCGCTCGCCAGATAGAGCGCCGTGCCGCCGACCTCGAGCTGATCGACGTTGCGGTGCAGCGGAGAACGCTCAGCGTGGGATTTGAGCATGTCGCCCAACGCGCCCACGCCGCGCGCCGCAAGCGTCTTGATAGGGCCGGCAGAGATGGCGTTGACGCGAATGTTCTTAGCGCCAAGCTCGAAAGCGAGATAGCGTACCGCCGATTCAAGCGAAGCCTTGGCCAACGCCATGACATTGTAGTGGGGCACGACTTTCTCGGCGGCGTAATACGTAAGAGTGATAATGCTCCCGCCCTCGGTCATTAGCGGCACCGCGCCGCGGCTGACGGCAATGAGCGAGTAGACGCTCACGTCGTGCGCGATGCGAAAGCCCTCGCGGCTGGTGTTGATGAACTCGCCCTTCAGTTCCTCAGCGGGCGCGTAAGCGATGGCGTGGACGAGGATGTCGATCTTGCCGTACTTCTCCTTGAGCGCGACGAAAAGGGACTCGATCTCCTGATCGTTGGAGACGTCGCACTGGAAACCGCTGGCGCCGGAGAGATCGTTAATCAGGTCTTCGGCTTCGGCCTTCATGCGTTCATTTTGGTAGCAGATGGCCAGGGTGGCGCCGGCCTCGTGGAGTTTCTGGGCGATGCCCCAGGCGATCGAGCGCTTGTTGGCCAGCCCGAAGACCACGGCTGTCTTGCCCGCCAAATTAATCATGCTGCTTTGGACCCTCCAAATCTCCAATCCAAAAGGGGAAACGACAGAGTCGCCGCCGCCATTCAGAATACCAGAGCGATTTTCGCCTGGAGGGCGAAGCGTGGTTCAGCCGCCGAGTGTGGTTTACCCGCCAAGATCGATCAACTCGACATGTCCCACTGGACGTCCGAGGAACCTCGAGCCCAGGCGCTCAAACTTCTCCACCGAGTCGGTAGCGAAACAGCGAACTTCGGTCGCTGGCCCACCGCCCGGTGCGGCCGGAGCGGTGCTGCCGTTGAGCAGTTGAACGGCAGCCTGCGCCACCGCCTCCGCCGAATCGATGACTTTGGCGCCCGGTCGCACCGCTCCTTCAAAGAGCGGCCGCAACAGCGGGTAGTGTGTGCAACCCAGCACCAGCGTGTCGGGATTCATGCTTCGAGATTCAGCTTCGGCCCGAAGTTCGTTCAGATAGATCTCAATCACTTCGGCTGTAACGGGGTGATCCGTCCATCCTTCTTCGACCAGCGGAACGAGCAGCGGGCAGGCCTTCTCAATGGCCCGCAGACCCTGAGAAGTACAAGCGGCAGTGTAAGCGTGGCTCTGCACCGTGGCTTCGGTAGCAATGACCAGTACATCGCCGGTGCGCGATGCGGCACGAGCAGCGGCTGCGCCGGGCTCGATGACGCCCAGCACGGGAACAGAAACGGCATCCTGAATCGCGTCGAGCGCCAGTGCGCTGGCGGTGTTGCAGGCGATCACGAGGAATTCGGCGCCCTGCTCGTTCACCAGAAACTGGGCGCTCTGCGCGGCGTAGCGGGCGATGGTGCGCCGCGATTTTGAGCCGTAGGGCAGGCGCGCCGTATCTCCGAGGAAGGCGAAGCGCGCATGCGGAAACCGCTCGACGAGCGCGCGCAGGACCGTCAATCCGCCGAAGCCGGAATCGAAGACGCCGATGGTTGGGGCCATGTCTTTCAGAGTAGCCTCTACGAGCGTAGTCCGTCCCGGCATCCTACTTCGTGCCGGGCGAAAATCCGCTCATTGTCCAATCCTTCTCAGGTACGCATTCAGCTCTTCGTCCGCGGCCGGCGATGTGCACGTTCCCGGGCGCTCGAACAGACAGACTTCCTGCCAGCACTGTGACTGCCCGAATCCGGAGGGGATGCCGGGTGAATTGACGGGCGCAATCAGCGCGTTGATTGATGGTGCGTCCTTGACGAGCTGTGCTGCGCTTTCCAGCGGAATGATCGGCACGTTGCGATGAAGATGTGTGTACCCTCCTGACTCCCACCACATCCTGTGGTAAATTCCCACGCCACAAACTCCCGGTTCGCGGCTCAGACGATCGAATGCGCCGTCGCCCCAGCGCGTTCTGTACCAGTCCGCGCATTGTGCCGCGAGCATCGTGGAAGAAAGGGCGAGGAACGCTACGCCGATGGCCACAACCCATCTCGGGTTGTCGAGGAATCTCAATCCGCGCTTGATCTCACGCAGGAGATCGACAATACCCATCGCAGCCAGAGTGATGGTGGGGGCGAGAATCGGATAGATGAAGCGGATCTCTTTATGCGGAATCAGGCTATGCGAAAGAACCACGATGGCGCAAAAAATGGCGAGGAAGGGGCTTCGCCGGGCGCCGTGAAAGAGCAGCAGGACCGCAGGGCCGAGCAACACCACAAGAATTAGCAAATACCAGTACCACGGTTGCACCAGTGTGAGTTCTTTGCCGGGCCCGCTCACCACATTCTCTTTGTAGTAGAGGACGAACGATTGCCACGGATAGGACCAGGTGATCCAATCCACGGCCCCGAAGACGAGCACCGGAACAGTTGCTCCGGCTGCCACAGCGGGAACTCTCTCGCGCCAGCGCGGATAACAAAAGTAGACCATCGCAAAGACGAGTGTTGGCAGCAATTGAATGCGAAGACAGGCGGCCAACGCACAAAGCATTCCTGCAAGAATGAGCCGCTTTCGCTCGCCGAGCTTCTCGCCGTAGACGCCCAGATAGAGCCCGGGCAGCAAGACGTGAGCGGCAACGACTTCATTCAGCGCCTTTGGCGCAAAGTAAACGAGCCCAAAGTAAAAGGAGCATGCGAGGGCCGCGATGATCGCCGCGGGGGTACCGCTGGCGCGCTTTGCCCATGCATACCCGAACCAGACTGTGACGAGGGAAATCAGCGAAAGAACGATCTCCATTCCGATCACGTATCCAGCCGAGGCCGAGCCCATCCAGGCAGTAGCGCGCATCACTCCGGCAAGGAACGTGGGAAAAACCCAGGAGCGAATCCCAAGCCTCCATTCCCAGGAGATGACGCCATATCCGAATGCCAGCCTGTGCGCGGGCTCGAGCGTCTGAAAGATTTCATCGGGGAAGAAAATGTTGGGCGAGCCCACCGCAAGCCCGATACGCAGGGCAAACGCGAATCCGAGCAGTGCAGTCCAGGCAGAGATTATTCTCGCGCGCGTCACGGATGGGCACCCGTGTCTGCGGTCGCGTTCTCGTTGGTCAGATAGGTGCGGGTTAAGTCAGCGTGGCCGGCGAGAGTTGCGCGCGGTTGGCCATCGACCAGGAAACGCACTTGCGTTACGCGCGGCAGATT
The DNA here is from genome assembly GCA_049517515.1 of Occallatibacter sp. GTDB lineage: Bacteria > Acidobacteriota > Terriglobia > Terriglobales > Acidobacteriaceae > Telmatobacter. The sequence goes on along the minus strand of JBEKSA010000003.1, from coordinate 13,463 downwards.
GGCGTTGAGCGTGGAGCAGATCGAGAGCACAGTGAGCGATTCAGTCTCCAGGCCGGAAGGATGACCGGCGACAAAGGCTCCGGTAAGATTGACGACCGCAAGCTGGGGACCGTTGGCCGTCGCGCTTCCGTTGGCATCTGCGATGGGAACAAGAAAAACCTGCTCGATAGAGTTTGCCCCGCCGGGCGTGGAGTGCGCGGCATCGGGAGCCGCGTATAGGTCGAGCAACTTCCCCAGGATGGCGCGCGCGCGGGCCTCGGGATTCTGCGGCAAGGGCAGCGTGAGGACGCGTGGTTGCACGGAGTTGTCGGCATCATTGGCCACCATTAGGGTGGCTTGCTCTGCCGGAGCCACCTGTGGCGCCTGAGTCGGCGCCGAATCTTCGCCGCGGAGCAGGCGATCGTGAGCGCGGCGCAATTGGTTCCACAGCAGTACGCCCATGATGACGGAGGCGGCGAGCAGGAAAATGAAGAGAACGGTCTGGTGGCGAGGGATCACTGCCCGCGGTCCTCCCTCGCTTGTGATCGCCACTCGACCAGGGCCGCGGCCAGCGCGTCCGCCACGCGCGTCTGGTAGTCCGGATCGTCAAGGCTGGCTTCGCCCTGCGCATCCGTCGATCGCTCCGGCGCGATCTCAATGGCCACCGCCGGACAGTTCATGCTGTCGATTGCAGGCAGTGCAGTCCGTCCCAGAGTGACGGGCACGGTTGCGTGGGACAGCGCCGAGTTGACCACTCCGGCAAAAGAAAGGCTGCGCATGATCCACGCTGCCTGTGCGGTCTTCCAGGGCAGAAAGCGCGTGTCCTGGACCTTAGCCAGCGAAGAGACGAAGAGGTGAACTCCGGAACCGCTTTCTGCTGCGTGCAGGCTAATGCAGGCTTGTGCGTTAGCGTGGTTGGCAATCAGGGCGCGGGAATCGGGCTCCAACGTGGCATCGGATTCGCGCGTGGTCACGACCCCGAAGCCACGGGCCATGAGGAGTGAGCGCAGCCTGATGCTGAGGGCCAATGTGTACGATTTCTCAGCCTCGCTGCCGAGGCGTGCGCCGGCGTCGTCGCCGCCATGGGCCGCGTCGAGCACGACCACAAAGCGCGGAGCGGCAGGCGGGGCCTGCGCAAAAATCGGGCCAGATGCCGCAATCGAAAGGAGGGCGGCCATCGCCCGAAACCATCCGCGGCGAATGCGACGTCCCATTGTGATCTGGCGGTCAGTACGCAGCGCCAAATAGGCGGCCCGCAGCTTGAGAGAACAGGACGCGTCCGAGTTCGTCAGTTCCCACAGCATGTCTTCAATCCAGCGCATAGATGGCCAGACCGCTCAGCAGCTTGGGGAAAAAGTCAGTCGACTTTTGCGGCATCACCTCGCCGGCGAAAGCAACTTCCTTCAACTGCTCCATGGTCACGGGCTTGGTGAGGAAGGCGATATCGGCCTCGCCGCTGCGTACCTGCTCCACCGCTTCCTGGGCATCGCGCAGATAGCGCAGGTTGGTCTGCTCGCGCACCTTTTCGGCGTCCAGGCCCATGAGGCGCTCGAAAACAACGGAGTGCAATTGCGTCAGGTCGAGCTGCCGCTGGCGCTCGGGCAGGCTGGCCAGGGCATCGGCCATGGCATCCGGCTTGGCGCGCAGCAGGAATGCGCCGGAACAGGTGACGGCGACGAATGCCGTTCCCGTCTCCCGCGTCAACTCATCCATGAATGAAGAGGCATCAAAGGGCGGCAGCGGTTGAACGGTGAAGTATGCTTCGGCCGCCGTGAAGAATGCCGTGGCGAAGAAACCGTTAAGCCCGTGGACAACGCGGTGCGTAGGCAGAATCATGAGTTCATCCGAGTCCATGTTGACGAAAGTCATCATGGCGGCGGCCTCGGGGAATTCGGGTTGCGGCAACTGCTGCGTGCTGGAGGCGCCCTTAGCACGCGCTCCGCCCTTGTGTTCTTTGGAGTATTTTAGTGCGGTTTCATAGCGGTGGTGGCCGTCGGCGATGATCAGCTTCTTGTCGCCCATGGCGGTTACCAGCAAGCGAATGGCTGCCGGGTTGTTTACGCGCCAGAGTCTGTGCAGGACGCCGTATTCGTCGGTTACTTCGGCGTCTGCGGCGCCGTGGCCTTCGTACAGAATCTTCTCTATGCTGCCGGCAGGGTCGGAGTAGAGCATGAAGATCTGGCCGAAGTGCGCACGCGTGGCTTTCAATAGGTTGAGCCGGTCGCTCTTGGGCTTCGACAACGTCTGTTCGTGCCGGAAGACCACCTGGTCGCCGTAGTCCTGGAGCTTGCCCAGGGCTATAAATCCGCGCCGTTCCTTTTCGACTTCGGTACCGGGCACCTTAAACCGCTGCGAATACGCAAAGACGCACGGCTCATTTTCCTGGAGCAGCACACCCTGTTCGCGCCAGGCTCGAAAATCGTGTGCCGCGCGCGTATAGACGTTTTCACCCTTCTCCGCGTCAAATAGCTCAGGCAGTCCCAGGATGATCCGGACGAGGTTAAAGGGGCTGCGCTGGTAGTACGCCTGTTGCATGGCCGGCGTGATCTTGTCGTATGGCTGCGTGACCACGTCTTCCAGGCGAACCGTCGCGGGATTGTAACGCCAGGCGCGAAAAGGATAAATACGAGCCATGAGAAAGGTCTTGCTCCCCGTTGATACGGTGGAATTTGAGCCCCACTTGCGCCGCGATGTCTGCTGGAGATCGAAGGGCAGGCCCAGCCTCGATTGTATCGCAGCGCTTGACGCGCACAGCCTGCGTGAATCCTGGTCTGCGCGATGCCGCTGTGACAATCTGCTGACAGCAGAGGCGCGCCGATAGTGGTAATATCGCCTTCAACCCTCCTTGGTGCCTCATGAGGACGCTTCCCCAGCACGCGATTCCAAACGGGGTGGGCAACCTCGCCTTGCTTTGCCGTTGCGTCTGCCTGAGTGCGTTCGCCGCGGTCCTTTGCCTGGCGCAGGCGCGCGCACAGGAAGATCAACTGAATAAGGTGCATGTCGAGGTGCCGTCGGCCTCCTCGGCGCCGGTGAGCGAGCCAAAGGGGACTGAGGCGGCTCCCGAAACCGGAACAGCTTCGCTCCACATCCATCCCGGCTCATTCATCCGCATGAATGTGGACATGGTGCTGGTCCCGGTCACGGTTACCGACCCCTTGAACCGGCTGGTCACGGGTTTGGAAAAAGAAGACTTCCAGGTCTACGAAAACAACGGCGAGGAAAGGATCGCCAGTTTCGCCTCCGAGGACGCCCCGGTTTCCATCGGAATCATCTTTGACCTCTCCGGCTCCATGACATCCAAGCTGGTCCGCGCCCGCGAAGCGATTCTACAGTTCATCAAGACGGCAAATCCGCAGGACGAATTCTTCGTCATAGGCTTCAACGACCGGCCGGAGCTGATTGAGGACTTCACCAGTTCTGTTGAGGACATTCAGGCGCGGCTGGCGACGGTTCACGCCGGCCACCGTACCGCGTTGCTGGATGCGATCTACTACGGCATCGCCAAGATGAAGGACGCCCATCACGAGCGGAAGGCATTGCTGGTCGTTTCCGACGGCGGCGACAACCGCTCCCGCTTCACCGAGGGCGAGGTCCGGGCCGGCGTGCGCGAAGCCGACGTGGAGATCTATTCGATCGGTATCTTCGATCCCTACGCGCCCACTCCTGAAGAGCGCACAGGCCCGCAGCTTCTCGACGACATCAGTTCCGCGACCGGCGGGCGGCTCTTTCGCGTCGACGACGTGGACGAGATGAGCGACATCGCCGAAAAGATCTCCACCGAGTTGCGCAATCAGTATGTGATTGGCTACAAGCCCAAGGATCTGACCCGCGATGGCAAGTGGCGTAAAGTGAAAGTGAAGGTGAACCCGCCTCCGGGCCTTCCTCCACTCACGGTCTATGCTCGCACCGGCTACTATGCGCCTTTGCAATAACGCGATTCTGGCCGCCTTTTTTGCCGCCGCAGGGCTCGCTTTGTCCGCGCAGCAGGCGCCTACGCCGCAAGCCGGAGCGCAGGCAACTCCGGCGCCGCCGCCCACTGTTGATACCGATCCGGTCCGGTCGCCAGACGTCGTCACTCCGGCTCCGTCCTCCGGTGCGCTGCGCAAAGAGGGCGAGGGTTACCTGCTCCACACCGACGTGGAAGAGGTGGTGCTCAACGCCACCGTGCTCAACGGCACCAGCCTGGTCGAGAACCTCACCAAGGATGATTTCGCGGTCTACGAAGACGGAGTGAAGCAGACGCTGATCAGCTTTCAGCACACCGATCTGCCTGTTTCCATGGGACTGGTCGTCGACAACTCCGGGTCGATGTACCGCAAGCGGCCCTCGGTAAACAAGTCCGCGCTCGACCTCATCGAGGCCTCGAACCTGCAGGACGAAGCCTTTGTAGTGAACTTCTCCGATGAAGCATTCATCGATTGCGACTTCACATCGAGTATTAGCAAGCTGCGCGACGGGCTGTCGCACATCGACTCCCGCGGCGGCACCGCCCTGTACGACGCGGTGGCAGCCTCAGCGGACAAGCTCGTTGCCGATGCCAAACGGCCCAAGCAGGTTCTCATCCTGATCACCGACGGCGAGGACAATGCATCAAGCCTCAACCTGGAGCAGACCATCCATCGCGTGCAGCAGCTCTCCGGGCCGGTGATTTACTCGATCGGACTACTCTTTGGCGACGAGATGAGCCGCGCCGAAGTGCGCCACGCGCGGCGCGCACTGGAAATGCTCTCCACCGAGACGGGCGGAATGGCGTTCTTCCCCAAATCCATCGACCAGATCGATCAGATCGCCGCCGAGGTGGCGCGTGATATCCGTAGCCAGTACACGCTGGGCTATCACTCGACGAAGCCGACGACTGTGCCGGGCTTCAGGCACGTGGAAGTGACCGCCGAGTCCAAGGGATCGGGCAAGCTCACAGTCCGCACCCGCACCGGCTATTTCCCAGTAGTGCGCACAGCAAAGCAGACAGCGGCGGTTGAAAGGTCAAGCTTGGACATGGCCGACGATGCGGAGCTGAAAGCTGGTCTGGAGCAACTTGCGCATCTCAAGGCGATGGGTGAGAAGGCATACGACGATATGTACGAAGCGCACTCGTCGAGCGGCGCGACGGCTTGCTACAGCGACGCCAAGGAATGCTTTTACGACGCCATCGGGCGCGCCCACCGGCTCGGCCTCAAGGAAGAATCCGAGGCGCTCAGCGCGCGCCTGGCGCACATCAAGGCCGTCTTCCGCAGCCAGTTCACATAGCGGCATTGGGTGAACTGCATGAATCATTGCGTTGTTTTTGTTGCGGTCTCTCGCGGGCCCGGATTCGAGAATCGCCCTGCCGGTTGCAGTCTGGCGGTCATTAACGCATTTCAGCGTGTGCATATCGTCATCCAATGGTTTCGCTGGCTGGCCCCAATGCTCCGCACGATAAGCTAGTAGCTAAAAGCTAGGAGCTAGCAGCAACGTCATGTCTCCATACAAGTACTCAACCCTTGCCGTTCATGCCGGGCAGCACCCTGATCCCCTCACCGGAGCTGTGAATGTGCCCGTCTATCTTTCCTCGACCTTCGAACTCACCGGCATCGGCAGCGACCGCGGCTGGGATTACTCGCGCGCCGGCAATCCAACGCGCGACCGGCTGGAGACGGCGCTGGCCGCGCTGGAGGGCGGCACAAGCGGCCACGCGTTCACCACGGGGATGGCCGCCATCTCCGCGCTGGTGGCGATGCTGCGGGCGGGCGATCATGTCGTCTGCTCGCGCGACGTGTATGCCGGCACAGTGCGCCTCTTCGATCAGATCGTGAGCGGCTACGGCATCCAGATCGAGTATGTGGATACGAGCGACCTGGCCGCCGTAGAAGCGGCGATCAAGCCGAACACCAGGCTCGTGCACATTGAGACGCCCAGCAATCCACTCATGGTGCTTACCGACATTGCGGCCGTCAGCCGGATTGCTCACGCGCGTGGCGTTGAAGTCAGCGTGGACAACACCTTCCTGTCGCCCGCACTGCAGCGCCCGCTGGAGTTGGGTGCGGACATCGTGATGCATTCGACCACGAAATACCTGAATGGCCACTCCGACGGCCTGGGCGGGGCGCTGATCGGGTCAAAGCCCGAGCATAAGGAGCGCTTTCTGCTCATCCAGAAGGCGGCTGGCGGCGTAATGTCTCCCTTCGAATGTTTCCTTGTGCTGCGCGGCATCAAGACGTTGCCGTTGCGCATCCAGCAGCACGAGGCCAACGGCCGCGCGGTGGCGGAGTTCCTCTCCACGCATCCGAAGGTGAGCAAGCTGGCTTATCCGGGTCTGAAGACCCACCCGCAGTACGATCTGGCGGTGAAACAGCAGAAGGGATTCGGATCGATGATGAGCTTTGAGCTCAAATCGCGCGAAGAAGCGGCGCGGTTCCTCAAGGCGATCAAGATCTTCATCAATGCGGAGTCGCTGGGCGGGGTCGAGTCGCTGGCGTCGCACTCGGCCACTACGACGCACGGCTCGGTGAGCGAGGAAGTGCGCCGCTCGATGGGAATCAACGAGGGGCGGATCCGCCTTTCGATCGGCATCGAGGACAGGGAAGACCTGATCACGGACCTCGATCAGGCGCTCGCCGCGGTGTGAGGAGGCGTTGTGCCGGATGCGCGGCTAATTCTCGCGATTGACACTTGCGGGCCCTCCGGTTCGGTCGCTCTGGGACGGCTGCCAGGCCGCGATCTGGAGATTCTCGGGCAAATCGAGCTGGCCGGGCGGACGTACTCGACGACGCTTGTGGCCGCGGTGGGCGAGTTGCTGCGATCGGCAGGTACGGAACTCCGGGAACTGGGCGGGATTGTTGTCGTCAACGGGCCGGGGAGCTTTACGGGCGTCCGTGTCGGGCTGAGCGCCGTGAAAGGCCTGGCTGAGGGGACAGAGATTCCAGTGGTCGCACTCTCACGGCTCGAGGTCCTTTCGCGGTTGTCCGGGGTGCCGTCGTCCGCGCTTGATGCGCATCGGGGCGAGGTGTTCCTGAGGCTGGAACGCATGGGCGCCAACCCAAGCGAAGTTCTTGCCGGCCCCACAGAACTTGCAGCGATCCATCCCGCGCCGGTCCGCGTGGCCGTGTGCGACGGCGGCGCAGCGGCGGTGCTGGCGGCTGCGTGGCCAAGCGCGCCACTGATTGCGGTGCCGCCTCCGGTTGCTGCGGATGCGCTCCGCCTCGGCGAGGCGCGTCTTACTGCCGGTGTTTTCGCCGATTTGGCTCTTCTCGACGGTCACTACCTGCGGCGGTCCGACGCGGAGATCTTTGGCACTGAAGCCGAGGGCAATCCCGCCGTAGTTGCCTCATAGTCTGCATGAAGCCCCTTCCAGAAAACGTGCAGATCCGGCCCATGACCGCTGCCGACGTGTCTCGAGTGATGAAAATTGCGGCGAGTTTGCCGGAGGTGCCGCACTGGCCCGAATCGGCGTATCTTGACGCCCTGAACCCCGAATCGACGCCCCGCCGCATCGCCCTGGTCGCCGCCGGGCCCCGGCCCGAGAACATCCAGGGCTTTACCGTGGCCAGCTTATTCCCTCCGCAGGCGGAACTGGAATCGATTGCCGTGACCGCCGGGAGCCAACAGCGCGGCCTGGGCCGCATGCTCTTTGAGGCCCTCGTCAATGAGCTGCGCGCGGCAGGCGTGCTTGAGATTGTCCTCGAGGTGCGTGCATCGAACCACACGGCCCTGGCCTTTTACCGGTCCGCCGGCTTTGGCCAGGCCGGTCTTCGTAGGGCATACTACGTTGATCCTATTGAAGATGCGGTGCTCATGCGGGTCCTGTTCTCTTGAGCTGTGACTGGCACGGCCTCCAGCCGACATTCGCGTCGATATTCACAGGGTGATGTTATCTTCAGTAGTTTTCTCGCTTGCCGATTCACCCGAAACGGCGATATATGTAAATGTTCTAAGAAAAACGGCGGCCAGGTATCGCCTAACCAAACCGCCAAACCGGGGGTGCTTGATGGATGAAGTACAAGGTTCCATGCTGAGCGAAGAGATCGATCGCCTGCACGCAGAACATCGCCGCTACGCTCAGCGTTTGGAAGAGTTGCTTCAAAAGCCATACCTTTCCGAAGATGAACAACTGGAAGAAGTGCGCTTGAAGAAGCTCAAGCTGCACGCCAAGGACTTGATCTTCGCGCTGGAACGCCGCGTTCCCGCCGTGGCGTAAGTTCTAAGGTATTAGGCTTTTGTGGCTCACTTGCCGAGCGTACGGGCTGGGGAGTGTGAGGTGTTTCAGCGTGTCCCCGCGCCACGCTGTTTCAGTGGTTCGTCCCCTCAATCACCGTATAATCGTTGGGAACGATGGTTCGCGACGGTTACATCTACGGCATCAGTCTGCTGGCGGTTGCTGCGGCGCTCAAATGGCTTACAGGATATTGGGTTTGGGGCCTGGCGCCGGCCCTGCTCGCAGCGTTTTTCCTGTGGTTCTTCCGCGATCCTCAACGCACAATTCCGATGGGTCAGGGCCTGATCGTTTCGCCCGGCGATGGCCGGGTGACCGAAACAACCTCCATCATGACTCCCGAAGGGGCCCGTCAGCGAATCAGCATCTTTCTGAGTGTCTTTGACGTCCATGTGAACCGCGCGCCCATTGGCGGCGTCCTGAGCCAGGTGCGCTATCACAAGGGCCAGTTTCTGAACGCCATGAATCCGGCCTCGGCCGAGCGCAACGAGCAGAACACCGTCACGGTTCGCGGCCAGGGAGCAGATGCGGGTTTCGACGTCACTTTTAAACAGATTGCCGGGCTGCTGGCGAGGCGCATCGTCTTTCGCTGCCATCAGGGGCAGTCGGTCGAGCGTGGGCAGCGCGTGGGGCTCATCAAGTTCGGTTCCAGAGTCGATGTTGTCATTCCATCAAGCGCAGTACTGCAGGTGAAGGTGGGAGAGCGCGTCAAGGGCGGCGCCAGTGTGCTGGCCTCGATGCCGCGGGGAGAAGGCTCTTGAATTCCTTTGATTTTCAACGGGCAAAAGGGAAGCCTCATCCGCGTCTGCGGCGAGGCATGTACCTGCTCCCCTCGCTATTCACCGCAGGCAGCCTGGGAGCCGGTTATTTTTCCATTACTCAGACCATCGGAGCGCTGGATGGAAGCGGCCAGGCACACTTGCACCTGGACTGGGCAGCGATCGCCATTCTCTTTGCCATTCCCTTTGACGCGCTCGATGGCCGTATCGCCCGCATGACCAACACTGCCAGCGACTTTGGCAGAGAGCTGGATTCGCTTGCCGATGTCATCACCTTTGGGATGGCGCCAAGCCTGCTGGCGTTCGTCTGGGGATTCCATTTCCTCCCCGATTCGATGAGCTCAGAACTGCGACTGCACTTGATGCAGGCCGGCGCATTCATCTGCTTTCTCTTTCTTCTCAGCGGAGCTTCGCGGCTGGCGCGCTTCAACATCAGTCCCGATGCGCAGCCGCGGAATCCAGGGCGCGCCGACAGAAAGTACTTTGTCGGAATGCCGATTCCCGCGGCGGCTGGCTTGCTGGCTGCCACCGTCCACTTCTTCAATGCCTATCCCGTCGAGGAGTGGTGGGTCGCTGTTCCCTGGCTCATTCTTGTCGGGCTGACGGCATTTTTGATGGTCAGCACCTGGCGCTTCTGGTCGGCCAAAGAGATCAACTTTTCCCGCCGCCATCCCTTCCAGTTGTTGGTTCTGCTGGCGTTGATCGCCTACGTCGTGCTGCGTTACTCGAATGTGGTCATGTTCCCGGTCGCCTTGGCGTACATGTTCTCGGGGATTTGGGCGCGCGCGGCATACGGCTGGTCGAGGCGGCGGCGCAAGAAACCGCTTGATCCGCCCGCTCACTCGCCGGTCGCAGCCGAACCCGGCGCCGGAAGACCATAGCCGTAATTCAAGGCAAGCCAAAGGACACCTGTGTACAAAATTGCTATTGCCGGCGCTTCGAGCCTGGTAGGCCGGGAGTTGAAGGAGGTTCTGTCAGAGTCGCCGCTGGCCTCGGCCAGCTTTGTTCTGCTCGACGAGGAAGACGCGCAGGGCCAGTTGGACCAGGTGGGCGATGAGGTCACCTTCATCCAGGCAATTCGCGCCGACACTTTCGACCATACCGACTTCACTTTCTTCTGCGGCACCGAGAGCCTGACGCGTCGCTACTGGCAGCAGGCCTTGCGCGCCGGATCGACGGTCCTGGATCTCTCAGCGGCGCTGGACCGGGAGGCTGGTGTTGTGGTTCGCGCACCGTGGCTGGAGACGGACGCGGCGGGCGTCGATCTCTTTACGCCGGCCGTGGTGCCTGCCCATCCAGCCGTCGTCACGCTTGCTCTGCTGCTGCGACGGCTGCAACTAGCCGCGCCGGTGCGTTTCGCCGCTGCTACCGTGCTTGAGCCAGCCAGCGATTTCGGACGCGCGGCCATGGATGAGTTGCACCAACAAACGGTGAGCTTGCTCAGCTTCCAGTCCTTGCCTCGAGCAATTTACGACGCGCAGGTAGCGTACAACCTGCTGAGCGGCCTGGGTGAAAGCTCCACCGTGAGTCTGCCGGATGTGGAAGCGCGCATTCGCCGCCACTACCAGGTGATAACCGGCGGGCGCGGTCCCTCGCTGGCAGTGCAGGTGATCCATGCGCCCGTCTTCCACGGCCACGCATTCTCCATTGCTGTGGAACTGGAACGGCCGGTCGAGATTGGCGCCCTCGAAGATGCGTTGACCGGCGAGCACGTCGATTTGGTGCTCGAAGACACGGATTCGCCGTCAAACCTCGCCGCGACCGGACAAAACGATATCCTGGTTCGGCTGCGGCCGGAAGCCGTAGGCCGCAACTCCAATCTGGCTTCGCGACTATGGCTGTGGGCCGCGGCCGATAATCTGCGCGTGATTGCGCAGAATGCCGTGCTGTGCGCACTCGACCTCCGTCGAATCCGTCCGCAAGGCAAAGTCCAGTGACTCAGCGCCCACCGTGCCGCGACCACAACTGCACAATGTAACTGTCGGTCATTCCGGCAATGTAGTCGGCCACAGTTCGGGCCAGGCCCTCAGTGGGAATCTGTGTCTGGTGATCCCCGGGCATGAGCCCGGGCTCGGCCATGAGGTGTTCAAAGAGCTCGATGACTACCTCTTCGGCGCGCGCATGTTCCTGTTCCTGGGCTGGCGTGTTGTATAGGTTCGCGTAAAGGAATTCCTTGACGGCGATGCGTTCAGATTCCATTTGCGCGCTGAGTCCCGCCAGCCTTTGCGGGGCGCTGCGGATCTCATCGAGCGTAGTGGCTCCGAGCTCGTTAACGCGCCTGCGTACTTCCTCGATCAGGTCGGTGACCCATGCGTTCAGAACCCGCCGAAGGGCCTCGTACGCTGCCAGCCGCGCCGGCGCATTGGGAAAACCTTGGAGCGCGGCGTCGTGAAAGCTGCGGAAGAGCGGCGCGGCATTGCGAACCTGCTCGAGCGCAAGGACGCCGGAGTCCAGCCCGTCGTCGAGATCTGCGGTCAGATAGGCGATCTCGTCGGCCAGATCGATCAGTTGGGCCTCAAGCGGTGGAAATCGATCAAGAAAATATTCTGCCAGCTCGGGATGGTCTTTCTCAGAGTAGTCGCGCGAATGTTTCACGATGCCTTCGCGGACGGCCAGCGTTAAGTTGAGCCCGCGGAAGGCCGGATAGCGCTCCTCAAACCAGGTGACGATGCGCAGGGCGTGGAGATTGTGGTCGAAGCTGAGTCCCTGAATGCGGAGCGCGCGGTCGAGCGCTTTTTCGCCGGCGTGGCCAAAGGGCGGATGTCCGATGTCGTGCGCCAAAGCCAGCGCTTCTGCCAGTTCCACATTGAGTCCTAGAGCCGCCGCCACTGTGCGCGAGATTTGAGCGACTTCGAGCGTATGCGTCAGGCGGCTGCGGAAATGGTCAGATAGCCCCTCGGCGGGTAGGCGCGTGAAGACCTGTGTCTTGCCGGCTAGGCGGCGAAAAGCCCGTGCGTGCAGGATTCGGGCGGCGTCGCGCGCAAACGGAGTGCGATAGGCGTGTGGCGGCTCTGGATGGACTCTCCGCGACAGCGGATTGTCCGCACTTCCGTTCACGGCAATTCCAACGGGCAGCGGTGCGCAGAAAGCAGTGTTGAGAGCCATCGTTTGGTCCGGTTTTCGCGCGAGATTCCAATTCGTTCAGTTCACGTCTGGTTATACCGCAAAAGGGGGCAGTGCGGGGCAGGGAGGGCGTTGCTGCGATGGGGATCGCCATGCCCTGGCGGTGGTCGCTCCAAAGACACCCGCATGCCTGCGAATGGACAACACCAATTCCGCGGGAGTACTATCCAGCCGGAATTTTTTTGAGGGGCTGGCGCAAGTGCAAATCGTGTGCGCCAGTCAAAACAGTCTTTCGGGCCTCAAGGGGAGGTAGCAATGAAGCTGATCAAGCAGATGGCGCTGGCGCTGGCTGCGCTGGCAATGATGTTGATCCCGGGTTGCGGGGCAAGGCACTCGCCAAAAGAGGTTTTTTACCTGGTTGCAACCAACGTCTCGCTGCCCTACTGGGAGACGGCGATCGCCGGATTCAAGGCGGCTGCGGCGCAATACGGTGTGACAGCCAAGGTGGCTGGGCCCGACACGTACGATCCTCAGGGTGAACTGGCGGAGTTTCAAAAGGTGGTTGCGGCCAAACCGGCAGGCATTCTGGTTTCGGTCTCCGACGCTGCCGTGATGCAGCCGGGGATCGACGCTGCCGTAAGCGCCGGCATTCCGGTGATTACCATCGACTCCGACGCCGCGGCCAGCCACAGGCTCTACTTCATCGGCACCAACAACCTTGAAGCAGGGCGTTTGGGCGGTCGGAGGATCATCGCGAAGCTGGGCGGGAAAGGCAACGTAGTCTTCTTTACGCTTGCCGGTCAGCCCAATACGGAAGAGCGGCTGAAGGGATTCAAGGACGCCTTCGCAATGCAGCCGGGCATCAACATCGTTGAAGTGATCGACATCAAGGGCGACGCGAATGTTGCCTTCGATCGAACCCAGGCGCTGCTGGCCCAGACTGGCGCCAAGAAGATCGACGCCTTTGTGTGCCTGGACTCAGCGTCAGGCAAGTTGGCCGCCGACGCGATCAAACGGACGGGTGACACGAGCCGCGAGCTGGTGGCATGGGACGTGAATCCCGATACGCTGCAAGGCATCAAGGACGGAGTCATCGATGCGACCGTCGTGCAAAAGCCATTCACCATGGGCTACGTAGGTCTGAAGGCGCTCGACGAGATCTTTCACGATCCGCCCGCGCAGCTCAACAAGGACTATAGTGTCGACGCATTCGCGCCCTACCCTGTATTCGTCGATACGGGCACATCGCTGGTGGACAAGAGTAACGTGGATGTTTTCCTGGCCGCCGCGGCGGCGCACGCGCAGTAGCCGGTGACTTGGGAGGCGCCTAACCTGTATTTCTCACACGCCCTGTTTTTTGGCGGTAACGAGTTGATTGCGGGAAGTGCGGCGGTTGTTTGTGGACGGCGACAAGGGCTAGGTGAGGTTTTTCAGGCCGTTCTCAGCCTGGGCTC
>JBEKSA010000002.1:0-317952 GCA_049517515.1 Occallatibacter sp. | reverse complement strand
GCGCCCTGCTCCCATCCTCCTGTGCCCTTTGCGGTTCCCCCCTGCCGCAGCTCTCTTCCGTTCCAATTTGCCCTGTTTGCTGGTCGGAGTTCCCCGTCCAGAGCGGACCCGTCTGTGCGCGCTGCGGCGACGCCATCGCCGCGTCTGCAAGGCCCACGGTTTCAACGCTTTGCCGCACCTGCCGCCTGGCGCCGCCGCCCTTTGTCCGCGCCGTCTCGCATGGCGTGTACGAGGGCCGCATGCGTGAGGCCATTCACGCGCTCAAATACGATCGCCTGCACTCGGCCGCGCGCGAGCTGGGCCGCATGCTGGCCGGTGCAATCGCGCAACTCGCTGGCGAAGCGCCCGCTGAAATGCTCGTGGTCCCAGTGCCGCTGCATCGCTCCAAGTACGCGCAGCGCGGATTCAATCAGTCGCGCTCGCTCGCTGCCGCGGCGCTCGAATTCCTGCGCATAAGTCACCCGCAATGGCGGCTTACCCTCGCTCCCAGCACGCTCATGCGCCTGCGCGCCACCGGGAGCCAAGCCGACCTGAATTCGCACCAGCGCCGCCTGAACGTGCTGGGCGCATTTTCAGTCTCCGATCCGTCAAAAGTGACGGCGCGGAACATTCTGCTGGTGGACGACATTCTCACCACGGGAGCCACGGCGCGAGCTGCTGCGCAAACCTTGCTCAATGCCGGGGCTGCTTCCGTCTGGGTGGCCACGTTGGCGCGCTCGCAGCGCTCGACGGGATTTGGGCGGCACTTGAACTCGGCTCACGACGAAGACAACGAAGAGGACGGCGAAATCCTCACCGGCCCACCTATGCAAGTTGACCCACACGCAGCTTTATCGGATTCATCGACTTTGCGGAAACAGCCATCATCTTTTTAACCCGGGGGGAAAGAGATGTCGTTGGGAAAAGCCATGATTCACGCGCGCAAGCAAAAGGCGATTGCCAAGGCCGTCGTGATGGCCACCGACCACGGTGCAGCAACGCATGTCCACGCGCACATTCTGCAGATGCCGGTTCTTGTGCTCAATGCCTCCTACGAGCCCATCAACATCTGCGGTGCCCGCCGCGCGCTCGTTCTTGTTCTCAAGGGCATCGCGCGTACTGAGGAGGAGCACGGTCTCTCATTGCACGCGCAGCGCACCATCATCGCCATGCCCTCGGTCATCCGCCTGCTCGAGTACCGCCGCATCCCCCACCAGACGCGCGCCCTCTCGCGCAAGAACATCCTGCTGCGCGACCGCAACACCTGCCAGTACTGCGGCGAAGCCATGCCGCCCAGCGAGCTCACCCTCGACCATGTCGTCCCGCGCTCGCGCGGCGGCAACTCCACCTGGGAAAATCTCGTCGCCTGCTGCCACGAGTGCAACCGCCACAAGGGCAACCGTCTGCTCAGCGAGATCGACGACATGATCCTGCTCCGCGAACCGCGACCCTTCTCGCTCCACACCAGCCGCCAGATCATGCGCATGCTGGGCCGCAGCGACGACCGCTGGCGCAAATACCTGTTCTATTGAGCGCCGCGTCTTCGACTTTTCCCTTCGTCTTTTTATTGACTCCGCCCGTCGATTGCAGTATGTTCACCCTGCGCGGGTTGTGTTGAGGTCGCGTTTGCCCGACCCTTATCGCGGCTTCCCCTCATTCGCCCTCATCGCCAACGATCACGCGCGCGAGGTCATCGAGCATTCTGCCTGTGCCCCTTCGCAGCCCCATGCTCTTTCCTTAAACCGAAGTACACAATCGCCGCATCGCCAAAGGGGAATTCGCCGATGAACACTCGACCCATTCGCGCTCTCCTGTCCTTGCTCGTTTTCCTGTTCGCCGCGCCCGCACTCCGGCTCGCCGCGCAGAATCCCCTTACCGCCCTCGAAGACGCCGCCAAGGAAAAACTCGCCGAGCAGGCCATCGAAACGCTGCTCAACGACCAGCTCCCGCTCACGCTCAACGCCAACGACGTGTATCCCACCGTCACAACGCTTCCCGGCGGGCCGTTCAATCCCACGCCGCTCAAGCTCACGGCCGACGAGCTCAATCAGCCCCTGCCTCCCGGCGACTACACCATCAACACGCTCGACTTCTGTTCCGAGTATTCCGTCCACGCGCCCGGCGCGGGCGTCGCTTACGTGCTCGGCCCCTACGAGGGCAAAGCCGCGGGCGCCATCGGCGCGCTCATCTGGCGCGGAACGGTGCAATACCATATCAATCCGAACTCGCTGCAAGCCGTTTCCTGGGCCATCCAGTCGGGCCTCACATATTCCCAAATGCCCAAGACCTACCAGGGCATCATTGACCAGGTCATTGCCGACTACAAGAGCGAGATCAACGGCGACTTCGTCTCCAACCTTGAAACCACTTACAACAACGCAGCAAAAACCGCCAAGCTCCCGCCGCTCGACACAATCCTTGCCAAGCTGGGCAAGCCCGGCGAACTCGCGCTGAGCGCGGAACGCCAACGTGCCATCCTCACCGCGCAGGGCACCAACGATCAGCTTCGCGAGCAGACGCTCTTCCAGGGCCAGCAAAGCGGCCTGTACACGCCCGTGAAGGCCGAAAACGGCCCGTGGACCGAGCGCGTTAAGGGCCAGGTCTACATGAAGCCGCTCATCGCCGGCGGCAATATGGCCTCCAACAACGTCATGCAGATTCGCGTCATGCCGCCGCCCACCGCCAACGCAAGCAACACCCGCGGTGGCGCGCGCCTCATCCGCGCCTCGTACGGCGAGCCGCAAGTCACTCCCGCGCTCGCCAACGAGGAAATCACGATGGCCGCCATTATGCAGGGCACGCTCGGCTACTCGCAGGGGCAAGGCGCGCAGGCTCTCGGCCAGGTGCCTGTCGTGTCGCAGAGCGCGCCACAGCCGACCGCGCCGCCCACGATTGCGCAAGGACCTGCGGCACCGGCCGGCCCCGTGCAGGGACCTCCGCCGCCGCCCGGCCCAGTCCAGGGACCTCCTGCGCCACCCGTGTACTGCCCCAAGGTTGCCAATGCTTCTGGCACGCAGCTGAACATCGTCTTTACGAGCTATACAACCGAAATCCTGGATCAGAATCTTTACTACGAGTACTTGGGGCTCTACCAGGCAGGCACGCAAAGCAGCGCCGCCGGGGAAAAAGACACCTTCTCAGACCGAATGAACCTGATTGCGGCCAAGGGGCAGCAAGTGTGTGTCTTTGTGGTGAATGGAGACAACGCTGAGCTTCTGGCCCTTCAACAACGGAGCCGGCAGGCCTATTTGAATGCGGAAAACGCAGTCAACGCCCAGCATCCCGACAATCCCATCTTGGTGCCCAAAGCCGATGAAATTATCGTAACGTTCAAAATACCTGACAACTTAGGCGGAGGATACGAGGTCGTCATGTCGGTGCAGGCATTGATGAATGGTTACTATGATTCCGATTCTCCAACCGACAATTCCAATTCGTCACTCGGCAAACCCGGCAACAGCAGGAAGCCTGATTATTTGCCATTGGTTGAACCAATACAGATCCCGTTGGCGTACGAGTTGGGCACCAATGTCTATAACCTGGTGAACAGCCCCGGTGCTCCGGAGCAAATGAAACAGCAAGATTCAAACAGGTTCATTCGAGCCGAGTTTCCGTACTTTGCCATGAATAACAACGACGATTCCGGATCGGAGTTTTACGGCGACATTCCATGCCAGCCCCAGCATCCCACCCACGGAGTTTTTGATCTGCAGCAGCCAAAACTCGGGCCGGCCGTGCAGGGCGATGACACCCCGACAACTTCGTATTACAGCATTACCAAGAGTGAGGGGAATCTCGCTCAGCTCTATGTTCCTCAGCCCGACCCCTCGATTGATCTCACTGATCCTGATCCTGCGAATTGTCCAACAACAAAATAGGCGCTCACTCCGGTCGCCGTTGCGATGCGTCGCTATGTTGTATCGCCACAGCTCGAGGTGGTAATCATACGCAGGACGCGCGTGTATTATGCAACCTTTGGGTTGCTCTTATCCTCACCCTCTGCTAATATGCAACCCAGAGGTTGCATATGCCGGAAAACAGAATCGAAAAACGCATCCAGCTCAACGCACCCGTCGCTCGCGTCTGGCGTGCGCTTACCGATTACCGCGAATTTGGTGAGTGGTTCCGCGTCGCATTGGAGGGACCGTTCGTTCCCGGCCACTCCGCGCACGGCCACATCACATGGCCCGGCTACGAACATCTGGCCTGGGAGGCCAACGTCCAGAAGATGGAGCCGGAACGGCTCTTCTCCTTCACCTGGCATCCCTACGCTGTCGACCCCGCTGTCGATTATTCCGCGGAACCGCCGACCCTGGTTGAGTTTCGTCTCGAGCCGACCGAAACCGGCACGCGGCTCACGCTCACTGAGTCAGGATTCGAAAACGTTCCAGCACATCGGCGCGCCCAGGCTTTCCGCATGAACGAAGGCGGCTGGACGCAGCAGATGAAAAATATTGAGACTCATGTCGCCCAAAAGCCATAAGCGAGCCCGGGCTCCGCAGCCGCAGCAGGCCGTCGTTTTCGCGGCGTTGGGCGACAACACTCGTCTCGCGCTCGTGGCCAGGCTTGTCTCGGGCAAGCCCGCTTCCATTGCGCAGCTCGCTTCGGCTTCGCCTCTAACCCGCCAGGCCATCACAAAGCACCTGCGCGTGCTTGAGCGCGCCGGCGTGGTCCGCAGCATTCGTTCCGGTCGCGAGAGCCGGTTTGTTCTCGATCCGCGCCCGCTTCATGCCATGCAGCATTACCTCGTTCGCGTCTCGCGCCAGTGGGATCAAGCCCTCGCGCGTCTTAAATCGTTCGTCGAATCCTGAACGCGCTGCTCAGTACGCCAGCGCCACCGCATCGGCCCGCATCTCGCTGCCCGCCGCGTAAACGCGATCCGCGCCCTGCTTGCGCAGCTCAATGCACTCGTATCGGCCGAATCCGCCGTCGCTCTCGCCCATCGGCCAACCCAGATCAACAAGCGCCTTGCGCGTTGCCGCAGGAACGCCCGCTTCGAGTCGCAGGATTCCGCGTGGCCCCAGGCCGGGCCGGTCCTCGCCCATCGTCTGCGACGAGCCTTCGTGGTGCCAGCGCGGGCTATCGGCCGCCGCCTGCACATCCAGCCCGTAATCCACGCGGTTCAGAATGATCTGCGTCTGTCCCTGCGGCTGCATGTCGCCGCCCATCACGCCAAACGAAAGCCACGGCACGCCGTCCTTCGACGCGAATCCGGGAATAATTGTCTGGAACGGCCGCTTCCCCGGCGCGTAGATGTTCGGATGACCGTCCTGGAGCGAAAACAACTGGCCGCGATCCTGAAACATGAAGCCGAGCCCGTCGGCCACAAGTCCCGATCCCATGCCGCGGAAGTTCGATTGAATCATCGACACCATCATCCCGTCTTTGTCGGCCGTCGTGAAGTAAGTCGTGTCGCCGTGGCTCGGCGCCTGCCCCGGCATCACGTGCTCGTTGATCTGGTCAAGCCGGATCAGCTTCGCCCGCTCCTTCGCGTACTCCTTTGAGTTGAGCCACTCGATCGGAATTGTCGCAAAGTGCGGATCGGCATAGTATCGCGCGCGATCCTCATAGGCCAGCCACTTCGCCTCAATCTGCACCTGCAGCGATTGCGCCGACTGAAACCCGTAGCCGCGCATATCGAAGTTCTCGATCATGTTGAGCATCTCGAGCGTCGCCAGGCCCTGCGTGTTCGCCGGCATTCCATACACATCCACTCCGCGATACTTCGTCACCAGCGGCTCCACCCACTCCGCCTGGTGTTCGCGCAGATCGTCGGCGGAGAGCCATCCGCCGATGCGCTTGAAGTACGCATCGATCGTCTGCGCAATCGGTCCGTCGTAGAAAGCATCGCGGCCTCCTGACGCAATCATCTGGTAGGTCCGCGCCAGGTCCGGATTCCGCCGCACGTCGTATTCATTGGGCGCAACGCCGCCAGGCATATAAGTCTTCGCCGCGTTGGCCGTCTCCTCCACACCCGAGCCGGAACGAAGAAAGACCGCCATGTTGCGCTTGATGTAATAGCCAATGATCTGCGGCGTCGGATCGCCAGCTTCGCAAGCAGCGATCGCAGGCTCGAACAGCTCCGCCCACTTCAGCCTTCCGTAGCGCTGGTGCAGCGTCCACCATCCATCCAGCGCGCCCGGAGTCGAAACGCTGACGGCGCCCAAGGCCGGAATGTGCCCATTCATCGCGCGCGAACGCACCGTGGCCAGCGAAAGCGATTTTGGCGACCGGCCTGAGCTGGCCATGCCCAGCAGCCTTCCCGCCTCCGGATCCCAAACAAACGCAAAGCAGTCGCCGCCCAATCCGCTACTCGTGGGCTCAACGAATCCGAGCACGGCATTCGCGGCCACCGCCGCATCCACTGCTGACCCTCCGCGCTTCAGCATCGCAATGGCGGTCTGCGTCGCAAGCGGATGTGCAGTTCCCGCCGCTCCGTTCATGCCCAGCGCCGGTGACCGCGTCGCAAAGCTCGCGCCCGAGGGCCGGTCGCCGGCGTGAACGTCGGGCCGAATGAATTGCTCCGCGCCCGCGGGCTGGAACTTTGGCAGCTCTGCTGTTTCGCCCGAGCCGCTCTGGCTCAGGCCGGTTGCGTTGCTCTTGAGGGCTGCGGCCGTTCCGGCGGCAGCCACGGGAAGCGTCTGAATGAATGTTCGACGGCGCATGGCAATGTCCTTCCTCCCAATGTACAGGTACATTCGCCGTCGCCCCACCTGGATTTTTCCGAACCGGAGCGATTCGCCTTTTCGACATTTCCATGCACCCTCTTGGCGCCTATGCGAATCTAGATAGAAGTACGCCCGATTTGTCGTACGCCGCACTTTCCCGGCCCTTATACAAAACAAAGCTCCAAGCAAAACAGGAGAAAACTGTTGTCCGCGATCGACTCCACATTACCCGCTCTGCCCTCCGATTCCGCTGCCGCCGGGTTGCGCAACGGATCGGGAAACGGTGCTCCGCCTGCGCAGATTCAGAATCCCAATCTCGCGCTGCCTGTGGCCTGGAAGCCGAGGGTGAATCCGTGGCTGATCGCGATGACCGTGGCACTTGCCGCGTTTATGGAAGTCCTCGACACTTCCATCGCTAACGTAGCCCTTCCGCATATCGGCGGTTCTTTGGGCGCAAGCACCGACGAGGCCACGTGGGTGCTCACCAGCTACCTCGTCTCGAACGCCATCGTGTTGCCGCTAGGCGGCTGGGCCTCTTCGCTCATGGGCCGCCGCAACTTTTTCGTCGTCTGCATCACCATTTTCACCATCGCCAGCTTTCTTTGCGGCGCGGCTCCCTCTCTCCCCATCCTCCTGCTCTGCCGCGTCCTTCAAGGTGCCGGCGGAGGCGGCATGCAGCCCATGGCGCAGGCCATCATGGCTGACTCATTCGAGCCGCACAAGCGCGGCCAGGCCTTCGCTCTCTACGGCCTCGTCGCCGTGCTCGCGCCGTCCATTGGCCCCACGCTCGGCGGCTGGATCACCGATAACTTCTCCTGGCGCTGGATCTTCTTCATCAACATTCCCGTCGGCATTCTCGCCTTCATCCTCGTCACGCGCCTCGTCGAAGATCCGCCCTGGATCAAAGCCGATCCTTCCCGCCTGCGCAACATGGATTATCTTGGCCTCGGCTTTCTCACGTTGGCCATGGGCGGCCTCCAGATCATGCTCGATAAGGGTGAAGAGAATGACTGGTTCTCCTCGCCCTTCATCTGCGTCTTCGCGATTCTCTTCATCGTTGGCCTGATCGGCCTTTTCGTCTGGGAGTGGGGACAGAAAGAGCCGCTCATCAACCTTCGCCTCTTTCGCTTCAGGAACTTCGCCATCTGCTGCTTCCTCATGATGCTGGTCGGCGGCGTGCTCAATGCCAACACGGTGCTCCAGCCGCAATTCACGCAGCAGTTACTCGGCTACAACGCAACCACTGCCGGCCTCGCTCTCACCGCCGGCGGAGTCACGCTCGTCTTCATGATGCCCCTGGCCGGAATAGCCACCGGTAGAATTGCCGCGCGCTACCTCGCCGCATTCGGCTTCACCATGCTCGTCATCACCTTCCGTTATGCGGCAATCGTTACTAATCTGCAGATGAGCTTTGCTGAGGCATCGTGGCTGCGCGTCGTGCAAATGTTCCCGCTGCCGTTCTGTTTCATCTCCATCACCAACGCGGCTTACGTGGGCATGCCGAAGGAGCAGAGCAACCAGGTCGCCGGACTCATCAACTTCGTCCGCAACATCGGCGGTTCCATCCTCATCGCCATCACCAACGCCCAGGTCACAAGCCGCGCCATGTGGCACGAGCAGCACCTGCAGCAGGCCATGCTGCCCGGAACCATCGCCTTCGACCAGCATAGGCAAGCCCTCACCGCGGCCTTCAACCACGCATTTGGCGTTGCCAACGGCAGCGCCATGGCGCTAGGCCAGATTTACAACCAAATGAAGGATCAGGCGCGTATGCAGGGCTACCAGGACGTCTACATGGAGCTCTCCTATGCGTCGATCATCCTCGTCTTCCTTGCCTTCATGCTGAGCAAGAACCGCCCTGGCGAAGGCGCAGGCGGTGGTGGCGTGCACTAACGCCCCACCCTCCGCCGCCCCTCACCCCCCGCGCGCTGTCATCCCGAGTCGAGAGATCTGCAGTTGCTTTTCGTGTCCTCGTCCCAACTGAAAAGAATGGGTGCCCCATCCTTCGCCATCTTTCTGGCGAAGGGTGGGAAAGCACGGATTTCAACCGCTCCGGCTTTGTATCAGGCCTCGGCTTCAGCCGTGCCGCCGATGCACCCCAGGATTTGAGTGGGCTTTAGCCCCCGAGAGAACGCTTTTCCAAACTGCCCCACCCTGTGCCCGCTTGCATAGCCCTTTCCACCCAAACGGCCTATAATTCCTCGCAGAATTCCGCTTCAGTCAAAAGATGCCCGATCGTTGACATCTTCCGAGGAGGCTTTAATGTTGAAGTCATTTCTGCTTTTTTTTGCGGTGGCCCTGCTCGCCATAGCCTGTTTACCCTTGCAAGGCCGCAGTCCGCAGCAAACTGCGCCGGCGCCAGCGCCCGCTCCCGCTCCGGCGCCTGCTTCTGCTCCCGCTCCTGCGCCCGCCCTCACTCCCCCACAGACAGTCACGCCCGCGCCGCCTGCGGCGGTCAAGAATCCCGTCAAGCCTACCGCCGAATCCCAGGCCAAGGCCAGGACCCTCTATCGAATGGACTGCGCTATGTGCCACGGGGACAACGGAAACGGCAAGACCGATATAGCCACCAGCATGGAGCTAACACTCGACGATTGGACCGATTCCAAGACTCTCGCCGGCAGGGAAGACTGGGAGCTATTCAACATCATCCGCAACGGCAAGGACAAGATGCCTCCAGAGTCGTCAGGTCGCGCCACCGACACTGAGGTCTGGAACCTCATCATCTACATTCGTACCTTCTCCAAGTCGCAACCGCAGGCAGCTCCAGCCAAATAGGGCTGGCTTATCTTCTATGATCGTGGAGCGATGGCGAGGACGACTGATTTTCAAAACAAGTGGGCCTTAATCACCGGGGCTAGCTCCGGCATCGGCGTGGCGCTCGCGCGTGAGCTTGCTTCGCACGGCGCAAAACTCATCCTCACTGCGCGCCGTCGCGATCGCCTTGATGCCCTCGCCGCCGAGCTCAACGCAAAAGGCTCCGAGACGCGCGTCATCGTCGCTGATCTCAACGATCCTTTCGCGCCGCAACAGATCTTTGCCGCTACTGAGGGTGCCGGGCTCGTTGTCGACGTCCTCGTCAACAACGCCGGCCTTGGCCAGTACGGCGCTTTCGTTGACAGCGATGCCAATCAGTTGTTCAGCATGGTCCGCGTCAACTGCGAAGCTGTCGTCCGCCTTTCCCGCCTCTTCCTTCCTCGCATGGTCGAGCGCCGTCGCGGCTGGATGCTCGTCGTCGCGTCCGCGGCCAGCTTTCAGCCGGTCACCTATCTCTCCACCTACGCGGCCACCAAGGCTTTCGACCGCTTCTTCGCGCTCGGTGTCGGCGCTGAAGTCGCCAGATTCGGCGTGAAAGTGACGGCCCTCTGTCCCGGAACGACGGAGAGTGAGTTCATCGAGGTAGCCCATGCCGGCCAATTCCTGAACCGCAATCTGCAATCGGCCGAAGACGTCGCGCGCATCGCCATTAGCGCTCTCGCTCGCGGTCAGCGCACCATCAGCACCAACCTCACCGGCAAGCTCCGCTCATTTCTCGTCCGCTTCCTGCCCGTCAACCTCATCACCTGGTTCGTCGAGAGGTTCGCGCGCCCAAAACAGTAATCCCCTATCGGAGCGAAAGCGGGCGGCTTTGCCTGGAAAGTACGCCTGGCACGGCAGGCCGGCGGCGACGTCGGCGTGCGGAACCATTATTTAACCAGCAACTTCCGGGTTGCCGGTCACACGCCAGTTAGCGATGGACGTCGAAGCGATATGACCGAATCTGCGTGAGGGGTTAGAATGGATCGCCATCTCATAGGAGCGACTCTATGAAACGAATTCTCATCGCAATCGTGTGTCTGTTGATGGGTGCCGTGGCGACAGGCGCGCAAACTGTCGATACCAACGTATGCGACATTTTGGCTCACCCTAATGACTTCAACGGCAAGATGGTGCGGGTCACTGGAACCGTGATTGCCGGATTTGACGAGTTCATGATCAGGGACAACAGTTGCAAGCAAAGCGTGAACGATATATGGCTTGTCTACCCTGCTGGCACGAGGGCAAAGGCGGGGCCAGTTGCTGTGATCACGCTTCAGTTGGCAAAGAACAGCCCAGGGCAGGCCGTGTCGGTTTCAGCAATTCCGGTGACGCTCGACACGGGCGGGGATTTCAAGAAGTTCGACTCGATCCTTTCGGCGTCGGCAAAGACGCCGTGGCCGTGCCTCGGGTGTGTGCGTTCGACAGTGACAGCGACCGTGACCGGGCGGCTTGACGCAGTGGACGCGGCCTCACTTGAGAAGACGGGATCGATGTTCACGGTAGTGAAGGGATTCGGAAATCTGGCGCGGTATCCTGCGCGACTGGTGATCCAGTCCGTATCCAACGTCAGCGAGAACGACATCGATTATTCCAAGCCCGCTGATCTGGGCGATGGAGATGTGGGCTTGGGGCTGACGGCAGATGACCTCAAGCGGGCGGCCGCTGCTTATGGAGCGCTTGGTGAAGATAACGGGGTCGATGTAGAGTTCGCCTTGGCGAACTCGTTGAGACCAGACGACGGCGCCAAGGGCAGCGTCAACTCGCCTGATGGCCTTTTGTTGATCGTGGCGATTGACGGCAACCGGGCGAAGGGAAACGCTATGGGCGAAGTAATGGCGCATACAGGGACGCATATTGCTGATCTGCGTGAATCGCCGATGGGGCGAGATTTGTTTCAACTCGAGGGCCGGGCTTGGGGCGTGACGGTGATGAGCGCAATAAGCAACAAAGAAAAGATGCTGACGCTCCCAGGCGGCTATGTGGCATGGAATAGCAAGTGGACTGAAGATGACCAACAGAAGCAGCTTCCCGGGGCCTTGAGCGGATACCTGAGACAATGGGCGGGGTTGAGCCGGTAGGAAGCCAGAACTTGGTCTATTCGAGCGACACGCCGTCGTGCGCAGTGAAAGTCGGCTGGCCGAACGTCGAGCTCTGGGCGGTTTGTCACCCACCCGGAAGTTATGCTCTGGTAAACGCCGGTCAGCTCGGTTCAATTCGGACAGATCCGGAATTCGGCCCTTGCCCAAAACTCTGGCTCTTGCCTAAAAATTCGAGATCCTGCCCAAAAACTCAGCGTCTACTCAAAATATAAGGCCAATAATCCTAATTCCTACGCAAAGCCAAAGCGGCCTCTCTTGCTCGCTCTTAGCTGCTGGTTTTCGGCTGGTTATTGCTGGGGAGCAGTCGTCAGGCTGAACGAGTCGAAAAAGGCTTTCACGTCCTCCTCGCTTCGCGCGCTGGTCGCAGGCAACGTCGTAATCATCATGTAGAGGTGGGTTCCGGCCAGAATCAGCCGCCCGTTTGGAATGCCGCCGCCTGCGTTGCGCGCCTGAAACTCCCGGCTTGCGTGTCCATCGATTTCGCCGCGCGATTCGCTGATCAGGCTGGTCTGGGTGCGCCCCAAAGCACCGTCTCGCGCCATATCCAGCGTCTTTTCCGGGTCTTCGCTGGCCGCCCGCTCCACCGGCGGGTTATCCGCCCAGGCCACCGCGTAAGTAGTATCAGGGGCAACCTGCGCCTCGATCATCTCCACCTGTTCCACCACGCCGCTGCCTGTGTACGCTGGAATCTGGGTCTCGCTCGCCGCCGCCGGCACCTGCACCTTGAACCCGTCCGCGCTCCGATCGATCGTCTGCCAGGCCGCGTGCCCGCCGCGCTCGCCCGGGTTTGCCCCGTTCCCCTGCCCGTTTCCGGCCCCGCCCATCTCGAAATCCCCGCGATACTCATACACCAGGTACCCGATTACCCCGATCAGAACAATGCCGAAGACGAGGGTTAACGGAGGCTTCACATCTCAAAGAGCGCCCAATTTGACCCTGTTGTTTCAAGCAGATTGCCCATTTTGGGACAAATAAGGTGCCACAACGGTAAAAAAAACCATTTCCACAGTCCGACGGACCAATTCGTCAAATTAGGCCTTGCAACCTTTTCTGGAATAGTGCATCTATGTATGTAATTAGCAGAGGCTTCCCCAATTGTCCCGCCAAAGAAAGGCTGTAACTCTCTCTTGAGGGTTCTTCGGAACCTCTTCCCAAAATCCCCCCTGGTAACCCTCCCAAATATGCCTCTCGAGCGGGCCTACCGGAAGGTAGGCCCACATGCTCTCTCCCCTTGATGTTGCACTGTCATCCTGAGCGACGTCTCGCCCAAGCGAGACGGAGTCGAAGGATCTGCGGTTGTTCTTTTCTGGCGACTTCCTCTACCTGTCTTTCGCTAGCCGTCAGCATTTCCTGTCAAAACACGAAGAAGCTTCTCTCCAGCGCCACAAACTCAGGGCACTACGAATGGGGAGTCATCCAAACGCTTCACCGCTAGAATTAAATCCAGCAATGCCCACTTCCTCACGAGCAAAACCCGCGTCCGCTCTCAACACCGTCGATTCCCGCCTCCTCAACGCTGGACTCGCCCGAAGCCCGCGCCCCGCCAAGTCTCGGCCTGCGCGCAACCCCCGCTTCGAACGCACGACTCCAGAAGAACTCATCACACCTGCTCCAGCCGCCCGCCGCGCCGCCAACGGCGTCCAGTGGCTGCCGATCCCCGGCTGGAATCTTCCCTGGCTCTGGGCAGGCTTCTCCACGCGCAAGGGCGGCCTCAGCCGCGCCTACTCCGCCGCCGACGCCTCGGGCCTGCCCGCCGTGGCGGGCGAACTAAACCTCGGTTTCACCGCCGCCGACGATCGCGAAACCGTCCTTCGCAACCGGCGTCTCCTAGCCGAGGCCATCACATCCAATGCCGCAACGCCGTTCATCGCGCTCCGCCAATTCCATTCCAATCGCATCGTTCATGCCGTCAGCCCCGACGCCTCCCGCAGGCATCCGCACAAGGCCGACGGACAAATGACCGCGGAACCCGGCCTGCTCCTCGCCATTCAAACCGCCGATTGCATTCCCGTGCTGGTCGCCGATCGCAAGCAACGCGCCGTCGCCGCCTTTCACGCCGGCTGGCGCGGAACCCTCAAGCGGATTGTCGAATCCGGCGTCGGCACCATGCGTCTGGCCTTCGGCTCCCGCCCTCAGGATCTTATCGCCGCCATCGGCCCGGGCATTGGCCTCTGCTGTTACGCCGTCGGTGATGAGGTTCTCTCGGAATTCGAGTCGCAGTTCTCCTATGCACATGACCTCTTTCGCGAGGTCTACGACGCTGACCCCGTGCGCCGGAAGTACCCCATGCTTTTTCTCACCCAGCGCGCTCCCGGCCATTTGGCCCTAGGGCCCAGCCTTCACGTCGATCTCGTCGAAGCCAATCGCCGCCAGCTTCTCTCGGCCGGCCTCAGCCCCCAATCCATTCAAATCGTAGGCGGCTGCACGCAATGCCACACCGATCTCTTCTTCTCCCATCGCGCCTCGCACGGCCACGCCGGGCGCATGATGGCAGTCATCGGCATCCGCCGCTGAAGCCTTCCGCTCCGTAAGAGCGTTCGAGAATAGCCCAGGGCGAAGTCCGCACCAGCGGACGTGAACCCTGGGAACGCCTTTATCGTTCCCGCGCACTCGCGCCGTAGGCGCAACGGTTGCTAGCCCCGCGCTTCAACGCGGGGGAAGAGGCCCAGTAAAGAATTCGGAGTCCCGTAGGGACGGCGGAAAAAAGCCCGCGTAGCGGGCGGCAGCTGGTAGCCCCAGCCGCATGCCTGGGGACCGGAACCCCAAAAAATTCGCCGCAAGCCCGCTTCAGCGGGCGAAAGAATCACGATCTGGCTTCAACCTTCGCAACGAGATTCGCATCAGGGTACGACTTCAAAGCAGCTACACCTTCACCGCCTCGCCCGGATTCACCAGGTCGCGAAGTTCCTTTGACGGCTTGAAGTAGGGAACTTTCTTGGCGGGAACGTCGACTCTCGCGCCGGTCTTGGGGTTGCGGCCAATGCGGGGTTTGCGCTGGCGGATGCGAAACGATCCGAAGCCGCGTATCTCGATCTTGTCTCCGCTCTGCAGGGCGCCGATCACGGATCCGAAGATGGTCTCAACAATCACTTCGCCGTCCCGCCGGGTCAAATCGCCCAGGCTGGTCACCTTCTCCACCAAGTCCGCCTTTGTCATTTCCCACTAACCTCCGCTTCAAGCATAACCGGATTGTGCCGAGGAACGCAGGAAAATGCAAGCCCCTTTTTCCAAATTATCCTTTGTGCATCAGCAAGTTGGCCGATTGCAGGTCTTCTTCAACCCAGGCCTTGCCGGCCCCATTGGCCCCCTTCGACAGCCGCAAATCCGCCCACCCAGGGCTGAATTTCCCTTCCCGCGGGCAGCATGCGATACATTGTTCGTTGGACCTCCAACAGGCAAATGGCCTATCCGCAATACAGCATCGTCATTCCTGCGTTCAACGAGGAAGCGCGCATTGGTGGCGCACTTGAAGCGGTCGTCGCCTGCATCCGCCAGCGCGGCTGGTCCGCCGAGGTCGTCGTCGTCGACGATGGCTCCCGCGACAAGACTGCCGAGATCGTCCAGGCCTTCGCCGCCAAAGCCCCTGAGGTCCGCATGCTCCAGAATCCGGGCAACCGTGGCAAGGGCTACAGCGTGCGCAACGGCATTCTCCACTCCCTCGGCGAAGTGGTCATGTTTACCGACGCCGATCTCTCCGCCCCAATCGAGGAAGCCGACCGCCTCTTTGCCGCTATCGCCGCCGGCGCCGACATCGCCATTGGCTCGCGCTGGCTTGAGCGCACGCGCCAATCCATTCGCCAGCCTCTCTACCGCCAGTTCTTCGGCCGCTGTTTCAACGGTGTCACCCGCGCCGTCATGCGGCTCCCGTTCGCCGACACGCAATGCGGATTCAAGGCCTTTACGCGCGCCGCCGCGCAAACCGTCTTCCAGCTTCAGACCATCGAGCGCTGGGGCTTCGATCCTGAGATTCTTTTCATCGCTCTCAAGCGCGGCTACCGCGTCGTTGAAGTCCCCGTAAGCTGGGCCCACGACGAGCGCACCCGCATCAGCTACCTCAGGGACGGAACGAGGATGTTGCAAGACATCGCCATCGTCCGCTGGAACGCTCTTCTCGGCCGCTATAACAAGCCCGTCGAGCGCATCCACCGCGCCGGCCTCGTCAAGTAGCCCGCCGGCCACCGACGGCCGCTCCCTCTCGTGCAAACCCATTCCAGCTCGGACGGCGGCAGCTGTTCACCAACAAGCAATTTCCGGATAGGCGACGATCCGGCCGAAGCCCCGAAATTAGGCCCGGTTCGGTTCGATGAGCGGTTTGCCCTGTTCGCAACAATTGGGCACCGGTGACCATTCCATTCCTGTACCCTGGCCCATCATCGTTACAGATCTCCGTATGGCGTCGCCAGCACCTCTGACCCTGATCTCAAGGGGATCCAAACCGACGGTACGTCCAGAGATTTCCTAGCCCTTTGGGAACGTCTTTATCTCCTCCACAAAGGTCCGCAGCACCTAGGCTTCGCTTGACCCATGGCCCTCGTGTCCTAAAATGACTTGCCAGGAGTCCGCCTGAAACGGAGGCCGATACGGCGACACGCGAGACAGGCAAGCCTCAGCGAACAACTCCCGCCGAAGATTTACTGCGGCGCGTTATCGACACGACCCCTGCGTTTCTGCACAGTTCTGACTCTGAGGGCAGGTTCGGTTTCTTCAATCAACGCTGGCTTGAATACCTCGGCGTCAGTGAAGGGGAACTACAGGGCTGGGCCTGGACTGCCTTCATTCACGCTGAAGACCTAGAAGGAATGATGACAAGCTGGCGTGCTTGCCTTGCCAGCGGAGATGCGTTCCAGTGCGAAAGCCGTGTGCTGCGCGCCGACGGGCAATATCTCTGGTTCCTGCATCGCAACGTTCCCCTGCGGGATGATCAAGGGAACGTCGTGATGTGGTATGGAGCGAGTATCGAGATCGACGATCGGAAGCGTGCAGAGCAAGCGCTCAAGAAAGCATTTGACGAAATCCAAACGCTAAAAGACCAGCTCTACAAGGAGAATCTGGCTCTCAAGGAAGAGATTGATCAGACATCCATGTTCGAAGAGATTGTGGGGGCATCGGATGCAATCAAGCGGGTCCTCGTCCTTCTGCTTAAGGTTGCACCAACCGATTCCACCGTGCTGATCACGGGTGAAACGGGAACCGGGAAAGAACTTGCAGCCCGCGCAATCCACAAACGCTCGCGCCGCGAACGGAACGCGTTTGTCGCAGTGAACTGTGCTGCCATACCCTCTTCTCTCATCGCTTCCGAACTCTTCGGCCATGAAAAAGGAGCCTTCACAGGCGCTACGCAACGGCGGTTGGGGCGATTTGAACTTGCCGACGGCGGAACAATTTTCCTGGATGAAGTGGGCGACCTCCCGGCTGAGACTCAGATCGCTCTGCTGCGAGTGCTGCAGGAGCGTGAGTTGGAGCGAGTCGGTGGCGCGCAGCCAGTGGCAATTGACGTGCGCGTGATTGCCGCCACAAACCGCGACTTGGAAGCCGCTGTCGAGGCGGGCTCATTCCGCAGCGATTTGTTTTATCGGTTAAACGTGTTCCCGATTCGCATGCCGTCGCTGCGCGAGCGCGTCGAAGATATTCCTCTGCTCGTCGCATACCTTGCTCAGCGCTTTGCCAGCAAGATGGGAAAAAAGATCAGCGGGATCGATAAGAGAACCCTGGAGCTGTTTCAGACCTATCATTGGCCTGGGAATGTACGGGAGCTGCAAAATGTGGTCGAACGAGCCGTCATCCTGTGCGAGGGAGCAACGCTTGCTGTGGATGAGAGCTGGGTGGTGCGTGCCTCGCCGGCATCTGCGCCCGGTGGAATTGGTCTCGCCTCTCTTGCCGACCAGGAAAAGGAATTGATCGAGAACGCGCTCACACAGAGCCGCGGACAGGTATCCGGCCCCCTGGGTGCAGCGGGCCGCCTGGGCATTCCCCGCTCCACTCTTGAATCGCGAATCAAGAGTTTGAACATTAACAAATATCGGTTTCGGTCTTCCTAGCGGACCTTTCAGATTCCTACCCTCCGCAAGCAGCAAGACGGCCCTCCTTGCCGAAAACCCGGCAACTCCCGAGATCTCGCCACAGGAGACTCTCATCATCCCCAGTAATATCAGTCATTTGCGATTGGCATCCGACTTGCAACCATTGCGGGCGTAGTTGCTCGTGAGTTCTGGTCCAGATGTTGAGACTTGAAAGAAGTCGCGACTCACACCTTCTCCGAGTCAGTGGGCGTATCGACGCGGAAAATCTTGCGGAGCTGAAGGTGCAAATGCAAATTCATCCGTCGCCGATTGCTCTTGAACTCGGTGAGGTAACGCTGGTGGATGCTGACGCTGTGCGATTCCTCGCCATGGCAGAAGCAGCCGGCACAGAACTTCGAAACTGTCCGCTATTTATTCGCGAATGGATTCGAAGGGGGCATCCAGCGCTCATGAAACACGAGGGAAACAAATCAGCCCAGATTCATGTGTCTGGCAGGAACGATGGGGTTCAAGATCAATTTTCAGAAAAGGAGAAATGAAATGCGGTTTGGATACAACCCGCTCGCAGCGGGAATTGAGGAAGTTCGCAGTTCCTGGGGATGGTTTCTCGCCCTTGGAATCTTGTTTGTTCTTCTCGGCGCGGTATGCGTGATCGGTGATGTGGGCGCTACCTTCGCCACGGTTCTGGTCTTCGGATGGATGCTGCTGTTCAGCGGCATCTTCGGTTTGGTGCACGCCTTTCGCACACATAACGGGCAGGGCTTTCTACTGTCTCTGCTCAGCGCACTGTTCCGGGGCTTCGCGGGATATCTGCTGATCCGGTATCCGCTCGCTGGGGCAGCCACACTCACTCTGGTCCTCGCTTCCTTATTCATTGTCGGCGGTCTCTTTCGCGCCATCGGGGCAGGAATGTTGAAGGTCCCGAGCTGGGGCTGGGCCGTGTTTTCAGGAATTGTTTCGCTGGGGCTGGGGATCATGCTGCTGGCGCAAATGCCCATCTCGAGCGTCTGGTTCATCGGCTTCGCAATTGGCGTGGATCTGATCCTCGACGGGGCCTCGATGATCAGTTCTGCTACGGCCCTCCACAAACTCACCGGGGGCGCACTCGAGAGGGTCGCCTAAACCTAACCCAACAACTTCCACGCTCAATGCGGGATTTCAAAAGGAGAATGTGATGGAAAAAATGCTTGTAGTCGTTTTTGACAATGAGACCAAAGCGTACGAGGGATCGCGAGCGCTCAATGAACTCGATTTCGAGGGAAGCATCACGATTCACGCCAAAGCCGTCATCAGCAAAAACAGTGATGGGACGGTCACTGTGAAGCAGGGCAACGACGATTTCCCTGTTCGAACGGTGAGCGGGACAGCGATCGGCAGCCTCATCGGTCTGCTGGGTGGCCCGGCCGGGCTCGCAGTCGGGGCGCTGGCCGGCACGATGGCGGGAAGTCTTGCCGACCTGTTCGTGGCGGGAGTCGACTCGGATTTCCTGCCCGAAGTTTCGAGGGTGCTCACCCCAGGCAAGTACGCGATCGTCGCGGATGTCAGCGAAGAGTGGGTGACTCCAGTGGACACCAAAATGGAAGCGCTCAATGGCTTTGTCTTCCGCACGGCAAGAAAGAGCTTCGAAGAAGCCCAACGGGCCCGCGACGTCGCCGAGTTGCGAGCCGAGATTGACCAGTTGAAGGCCGAGCATGCTCGCGCAAAAGCGGAGAATAAGGCCAGATTACAGGCCAAGATCGATGGGCTGAATGCTCGGTTACAGGCGAAGTTGCAGCAGGCCCGGCAACGCTCTGAGCAAATCAAGAATGAGACTGAAGCCAAGGTGCAGTCCTTGCAGCAGAAAGCCGAGGAAGCTCGAGGCGATGCCAAAGCCGCGATCGATGCGCGCGTGACCGAGATCAAGAAACAGTACGACGAGTGGGTGGAGCAAGCAAAGAGCATGGTGGCTTGAGGCTGTCGGTTCGAAAACGCTCTAACGGCGATAACGGGAGATTCTGGCTCGATTGGGCCATGGATCTCCCGTTTCGAATTCGACTCGGAAGCACTGCTGAGCCCCAGGCGCCAGCCTGGGGAATTCAGCCCTTCACGATCGCAGCCCCTGAAAGGGGCGAAAGAACCCCCCGCTATTCCCTTGCTCCCTCGGTCCCTTGGTCCCTCGTTCCTTTGCTCCCTCGATCCCTTGTTCCCTGCATCTTTGTCAAGCGCTGTCTCGCTGCACCACATCACAACCCCTTGAAAACACGGCCAAATTTCCCCTGCCAACTTTGCCGATCATTTCCGCCTTCCGGCGCACAATGGCTCTATGATCGACGACCAGACCAGAACCGCTCCCCCTCCAGCCCCTGACTACTGGCTACCGACTACTGGCTATTGGCTACCGGCTACTCGCTCCCTCGTCTTTCTGACCACTGACCACTGTTCACTGACTACTGTTCTTACCCCACCCCCCATGCCGTTTTGTGAAACTGTGAAACTGTGAAACTGTGAAGCCTTTTGAATCAAAGCCTTACAGCGATTTGTTCCACAGTTTCACAGAAACTGTGAACTTTTCTCGCGCAGAAGAAAAGACCCTGAATTGAAGTCCAAATCACTCAAAAGGAAAAGAATAGCGGCAAATTGATCGCTCAAAGCCGATCACTGAGAATCGCTGAAAAACAACCGATTTCTGAAAATCGCCGAAAATTGGCCGCTGTGAGCTAGCTGACCTGCTGACTCGCCGACTCGCTAACGCCGCCAGCTCCGCTAACGCCGCCAACTCCGCTGTCTTACACGTCCACAACTCGGATGCGAGCCGCCAGTTCCGCGCCAGCTCTACCGCGCCGAATCAACCTTACGCCGTCGCCGTCTTCGCCACGTCCTCGAGGCCGCGCGCCTCAATCTCAAACTCCCGCATCTTGTACTTCTGGATCTTTCCCGAGAGCGTGGCCGGGAACTCCTCAACGAAGCGGACGTGCTCGGGGATCTTGTAATACGCGATCTGGCCCTGGCAAAAGTCCCTGATCTCCTCCTCCGTCGCCTCCACTCCGGGACGCAGCCGGATCCACGCCACCACAATCTCGCCCAGCCGCTCGTTGGGAATGCCAATGACCTGCACTTCGCCAACCTTGGGACAGGTGTAAAGGAACTCCTCCACCTCGCGTGGATAGATGTTCTCGCCGCCGCGAATGATCACGTCGCGCGACCGGCCGGTGATGTGGATGCATCCATCCTCGCGCATCACCCCCAAATCTCCGGTGTGCAGCCAGCCGTCGGCTTGGATCACCTGCGCCGTGCCTTCCGGATCGCCGTCGTAGCCCTTCATCAGCGCATAGCCGCGCACGCACACTTCGCCCTGCTGGCCGATGGGCAGCGTCTCGCCATTTTCAAGCGAAGCGATCCTGATCTCGGTTTGCGGCATGGCCCGTCCGACCGTCTTAACGCGAACTTCGATGGTGTCGTCGGCGTCGCTCATGGTTACGACCGGCGAGGTCTCGGTCTGCCCGTAGGCAATGACCAGTTCGCGGCAGTGCATTTCGCCCAGGACGCGGTTCATCAGTTCGACGGGGCAGGGAGCGCCGCTCATCATGCCGGTGCGCAGGCTGGTGAGATCGTAGTCGGCGAAATCGGGCAACTGGAACTCGGCCACGTACATGGCCGGAACGCCGTAGACGCAGGTCGCGCGCTCGTCGTGGACAGCTTTGAGGGTTGCGCGCGGGTCGAAGGTCCAGTTGGGCAGCACGATGGCGGCGCCTGAGTTGACGGCGCTCATGGTTCCGATGACGCATCCGAAGCAGTGGAAGAGCGGCACGGGCAAAACGATCTTGTCCTGCTCGGTGTAGTGGAAGCCCTGGGCGAGAAACTGGCCGTTGTTCACAATGTTGTGGTGCGTCAGCATCACGCCCTTGGGCAGGCCGGTGGTTCCGCTGGTGTACTGAATATTGGCGACGTCGTCGACGGCCACGTTATCGGGCAGGCGGCCTTCGGCGTCCAGGAATGCCGGCCACTCCGGCGTGTCGAAGTAGATCGTGTGTTCCAGTGCCAGGTTGAGTCCGAGTCGCGCGCGGCCCAGAATCTCCTCGTAGTCGGCGTGCCTGTCCTTGTGCCACAGGAAGAGCGCCTTCATCCGCGACCGTGTCAGCGTGAATTGCAGCTCATGTGAGCGGTAAGCGGGATTCACATTCACCAGCGCCGCCCCGGCCCGCGCGCAACCCATGTGGAGCATGATCCATTCAATACAATTCGTCGACCACAGACCCACGCGGTCGCCACGGCGAATGCCCAGCGACCACAGCCCGCGTGCCACGCGATCTGCCGCGGCGCTCAGCTCCGCCCACGTTAGCCGCTTTTCCTGGTGGCGCGAGGCCACCGCCAGCCGATCAGGGAAGCGATCTGCCGTGCGCTGCAGCAGGTCGCCAATCGTCAATTCCAGCAGCGGCCTTGCCGGCCCCCGCGCATAGCTCTGGGGCACAATCTCTTCTTCAACGGGCATGGTTCTGCCTTTGTTTCAACGATGAAGGGGCAGTGTACGCCGCCGGAAGGGCCCCAACAAGTGATCCAGACCACACCACAGGGCCGCCTGGACAGAGGCGAGCCATCTCAGCCGGACTTCGGTATCATCAATGCATGGATGCCGATACGCTGAAAACCCGGGATCAATCAGCCGCTCCGGCCCATGCCTTTCGGACTTACGACCCGCGCCTGGAGCCTGTCGCCGCCAAGGTAATGGCCCAGCAACGTCTTAGCGCCAACGACGGGCTCGCGCTTTACGCCTCTTCTGACGTGCTGGCAGTAGGCTGGCTGGCCAACCACGTGCGCGAGCGGATGCACGGCGACCTCACCTACTTCAATGTCAATCGCCACATCAACCCCACGAATGTGTGTGTTGCAGCCTGCAAGTTATGCGCCTTTGGCCGCAAGAAGGGTGACCCCGCCGGCTACACCATGGCCCTCGAAGAGGCCTGGGATACAGCGGCCTCGGGCTATTCCGAAGCGGTGACGGAGTTCCACATCGTCGGCGGACTCCACCCCGACCTTCCGCTCGAGTTCTTCCTGGACCTGGTCCAAGGGTTAAAGAAACGCTTCCCCAAGGTGCACATCAAGGCCTTCACTATGGTGGAGATCGCGTTCCTGGCTCGCCGTGCCAAGCTCAGCGTCGAAGAGACTTTGCTGAAGCTCCGTGAGGCCGGTGTCGACTCCATGCCCGGCGGCGGCGCGGAGATCTTTGCCGCTCGCGTCCGCTCCATCATCTGCGACCACAAGATCGACGGTGAAGAATGGCTTGACACTGCGCGAACCGCCCACAAGCTGGGCTTCAAGTCGAATGCAACCATGTTGTACGGCCACATCGAGAACGACGCCGACCGCGTGGACCATTTGCTTAAGCTGCGCGCCCTGCAGGACGAAACGGGTGGCTTCCAGACCTTTATTCCACTGGCCTTTCATCCCGAGAACACCCCTCTCGACCACCTGCCGGTGACGACCGGGCTTACCGACATTCGCCAGATTGCCGTCAGCCGCCTGCTCCTCGACACCTTCCCGCACATCAAGGCCTACTGGCAGATGATGACGCCGAAGATTGCGCAGATTGCGCTCCGCTTCGGCGCTGACGACCTCGACGGAACGGTGATCGAGGAAAAGATTTACCACGATGCCGGGGCCACCACCCCCCAGGGCCTCACGCGCAAGGAGCTTTGCCGCCTCATCACCGAGGCAGGCCGCATTCCCATCGAGCGCGACACGCTCTACCGCTCCGTTACTCGCAGTGAGGAAAGCTTCACCGTCGCGGTGTAGCATGGATTTGGTTTAGGGAACTTCCCTCCCTTCCCCGAAAGACAGCCAGAGAATCGATCGGCGTTGCGTGCCCTTCACACGCGCCTCCGACAATCCGGGAGCATCATTGCGCACATGATGAATTCCTTGCTGCGTTGCGGCCGTTGGATCTTCGCCTTCGCCATCATCGTCCTCGGCGCAGAAAACATCGTCTGCGCCCACGGTTCGTTTTCGTCGCTCGGGCAGAACTCCCACTCCATGCCCGTTCTCCCTTTTTTGCCTGCGATTCCATGGCTGGTGATTCTGTTCGGCGTCCTCTGGATCGCCTGCGGCGCTGGCCTGTTAACCCAGCGCTGGCTTCGCGCATCCACATTGACCCTCGGCACGACCTATATCATCTGGACCCTGGCCCATATCCTGCCGAAATACATCGCTTTGCCCGGCGACATGGGTCTTCGCACTGTCGTATTTGAGCCGCTGTCGCTTGCCTGCATCGCACTCCTGCTGCCGGGCTCGGCAGCCACGCCGAAGCGGCTCTCCGTCGCTTGCCGCGTCGTCATCGCCGTCGCAATGATCGTCTTCGGCGTCGATCATTTTCTCGGTCTCAGCTTCATTGCCTCGTTGCTGCCCGGCTGGATCCCATCGCACGTCTTCTGGGTTGCATTTTTCGGTGTCGTGTTCATTGCCTGCGGCGTGGGAATCGGTTTCGGAATTCTCGAGCGCTGGAGCTGGGCCGCGATCGGCCTCATGTTCGCGATCTGGGTCATCACCCTCCACATCCCGCGCACGCTTGGCGTCTACCATATTCCCGGCGCCATCACTGACCCCGACGAGTGGTCGAGTCTCTTCATCGCCATCGGCCTCTGGGGTGGCCCGTGGGCGATAGCGAGCGGACTGGCGAACGAGATGCGCTGAAGGCACAAAACAATTCCAGCGAGCTACTGCATCTCCACTACGCCATCCTTCATCACAAAGCTCACGTGTTCCACCACGCTGATGTCGTCGAGCGGATTGCCGGGCACTGCGATGACGTCTGCGTAGAATCCCGGCTTCAACTCGCCAATCTGCCCGTCCCAGCGCAGCAGCTTTGCGCCGTTGATCAAGTCGGCTTGCAGCACGGCCAGCGGCGTCATGCCAAACTTCACCATCAAAGTCAGCTCGTGCGCCTGCGTGCCGTGCGGAAACGGTCCCACGTCGGAGCCGACCGCAAAGGGAACGCCGGCGGCAATCTGCTTCTTGAATTCCGCAATCTTGTAGTCGAGCATCGCGGATTCTCTCGCCGCTTGGTCTTGCGACTCGCGATGATGCGCGAAATAGTCGAAGATCGTGAAGGTCGGCACGGCGAAAATCCCCTTTTCCTTCATCAGCCGCATCGTTTCTTCGCTCAACTGCGTCGCGTGGTCGATGGAAGTCACTCCAGCCGCCGCCGCGTAAAGCGTTCCCGGCTCTCCCATGGCGTGCACGCCCACGTTCGTTCCAAGCCTGCGTGCCTCCTCTACAGCCGCTGCCAGTTGCGCCTCTGTGTACTGGTACGGCGTCCGCAGCACGCCATCAATCATCTGGTCCGGCCCGGTCTCGTAAATCTTCACAAAGTCCGAGCCTTCTTTGTGCTGCTCCCGGATCGCTTCGACAAGTTGTTCGGCGTTGTTGGCGTAGTCTGCATTCGACAGTACCTGCTGCGCGGGATTGAAATGATTGGCGTCTTCGTGCCCGCCCAGAATGTCGATCGCATTTCCGCTGATGCGCAGCCTTGGGCCCGGAATGATCCCCTGGTTGATTGCATTGCGCACGGCGGTGTCGGCTGAGCCTGCGCCCTCGGTGCCCATGTCGCGCTCGGCCGTGAATCCAGCCATCAGGTCTGCTTTCGCGGCCTGCTCGGCGAGAATCGTGCGCCAGGGCACGGACTCCTCGACCGTCTGCAAGTCTTCCGAACCGGGATGGAGAAACAGATGTACGTGCGCATCAATCAGCCCCGGCAGCAGCGTCGTGTCGCCGAGATCGATCACCTTCGCGCCCTGCGGATGGTCGACCGATACGCCCACAGCTTTGATGCGTTCGCCCTCGACCAGAACCTCGCCGGGCTGGAGAATGTTTCCGGTATCGACCTCGATTAGCCGCGCCGCATGCAGCACGATGGGCGCAGTGGTCGGTTGCTGGGCAGGCGAGCCAACACCCACAACAACAAGATTGATCGCTACGAAAGCGAGAGGCAAACGAAGTTGCGTAACGAATCTCTGCATGGATATGACTATGCCGCTCCCGGCCCCGGCTTGTCGACGAAGAACTTCAGCAGGCCCGGCGCGTGGTCGCGCTTCAGTACGCCCCGATCCCCGTCAAGTTCTGTCCCAGAATCAGCGTGTGAATGTCGTGCGTGCCCTCGTATGTCTTCACCGATTCCAAATTCATGCTGTGCCGCATGATTGGATAGTCCTCTGTGACTCCATTCGCGCCGAGAATGTCGCGGGCCAGCCGCGCACATTCGAGCGCCATCCACACGTTATTTCTTTTGGCCATTGAAATGTGCTGGTGCCCGGCCTTGCCCGAATCCTTCAGCCGGCCCACGTGCAGCGAGAGCAACTGCGCCTTGGAGATTTCGCTCGCCATCCACACCAGCTTCTCCTGCACAAGCTGATGACTCGCGATCGGCTGATCGTGGAACTGTTTTCTGGTTTTGGAGTAGTTGAGTGCCGTCGAATAACAATCCATCGCAGCGCCAATTGCGCCCCAGCTGATGCCGTAGCGCGCTTGGTTCAGGCACATCAGCGCTGCCTTGAGGCTGTCGGCGCCGGGCAGTATGTGGTCCGCAGGCACGTGCACGTCCTCAAGCGAAAGGCTACTGGTGACCGAAGCGCGCAGCGACCATTTGCCGTGAATATCGCTCGCCGTGAAACCGGGCCGGTCGGTTTCGACGAGAAATCCGCGCACCTGGTTGTCGCCGTCCTCCACTTTCGCCCAAACAATGGCCACGTCGGCGATCGATCCTGACGTGATCCACATCTTCTCGCCGTTCAGGATGTACTCATCGCCCGATTTGCGCGCGCGTGTAGTCATTCCGGCCGGATTCGATCCGAAGCCAGGCTCGGTCAACCCGAAGCAGCCGAGCTTCTCGCCCGTGGCCAGAGCCGGAAGCCACGCGTTCTTTTGTTCCTCTGACCCAAAGGTGAAGATCGGATACATCACCAGCGCCGATTGCACGCTGACGAAGCTGCGCAGTCCAGAATCACCGCGTTCCACCTCCTGCAACACCAGGCCATACTCGACATTCGACATGCCGGCGCAACCATAACCCTCGAGGTTGGCGCCGTAGAATCCCAGCTCGCCCATGATCGGAACAAGCTCGCGCGGAAATCGCGCCTCACGAAAGCAGCCTTCGATGATGGGGATCAGGTTTGCATCGACGAAGTCGCGCGTAGTACGCCGGACGAGGAGTTCCTCTTCCGTCAGGCTTGCATCGAGATAGAGAAAGTCAAAACCCTGGAATTTGAAGGCCATAGTCGTACCCGCCGTCTCGGCGCTTCACCGGGACAGATGAGAGTAACAGCCCGTCGCCTTCTTTTTCAATTCTGCCAGCGAGACAGCGCGTCTCAAGCGGGGCGCGGCATCGGCTTTTCGTGAATGATCATCCAATTCACGCCGAATTTGTCGCGGAACTGGCCAAAGCGATGCGCGAAAAACGTCTCGCCCATCTTCATGAAGACCTCGCCACCGTCAGTGAGTGCCGCGTAGATGCGCTCGGCCTCGGCATCGCTGTCGACAGAAAGGGTCAGATAAGCGCTGCGCATCGGCTCCACCTTCGGGCCGTCGCTCGCCATTAACACTGTGTCGCCGATTGTGATGCGGGCATGAAGAATCTTCTTTTCCATTCCCGGCGGAATCATCTTCGCGTCGGGCATCGAATCGAAGGTCCCCATCATCACGATTTTTGCGCCGAGATGCTTTTCGTAAAACTCGAGAGCTTCTCTACACTTGCCGGGGAAGTTCACATAGGTTGTCAGTTTCATCGTCTTGGTTTTCCTTCCGGGGAATTTGGTTTCGGTGGAGGCTCTGGCCACGAAGGCATCCTACAAAAATGACTTGCAATGTGCAATCTACAAATCGTCGACATGTGCCTCTGGCTCACTGCGTCACAGCGCGAGCGCTTTTGGCGAGCTTCCCTCAACCGGCCTCTCGTGATGAAATGGCAGAGTCACTGGGGGCCGTGGAATGAGCAGCCGGCGGGAATTCGTGAAGGGATCGGCACTTGCGGCAACAGGATGTATTTTGCCCGTGGGTGTGGCGAAGGATATTTACGCGGTGGGCGAGGCGGTCGAAGCGGCACAACCTCAAGGCGACGCAGACGGCTGGTACAACCGGCCCATGCGCTGGGCGCAGCTTGCGTTTGTCGAGGACGATCCCGGCAATTACGACCAGCAGTTCTGGCTCGACTACTTCCGCAGCGTTCATGCCGACGCGGCCTGCCTGAGCGCCGGCGGCGTGGTCGCGTTTTACCCCACTCAGATTCCGCTGCAGCAGCGCAGCGCATGGCTCGGCGATCGCGACCCCTTTGGCGATCTGCTGGCCGGATGCCACGCACTGGGCATGAACGTGGTGGCGCGTACGGACTCGCACGCATGCTGGCAGAAAGTGTATGACGCGCACCCCGACTGGATCAGGGTGGATGCAAGCGGCCAGCCCGTGCGTCATCCCTCCGATCCGCGCTATTGGGAGACCTGCGCTCTCGGTCCTTACAACTTCGAATTCATGACCGCTGTGCATGAAGAGATCATGCGCATGTATAAGCCGGACGGCATCTTCACCAACCGCTGGGCGGGCAGCGGCATGTGCTATTGCGAGCATTGCCGGCGGGATTTCCAGGCTGCCTCAGGGTTTGACCTGCCGCGCACCCTCGATCCACAGGATCCGGCGCGAAAGCAATACATTGTCTGGCGGCAGCAGCGCCTCTTCGATCTCTGGCGCCTGTGGAACGAAAAGATTCGTGCCATCAATCCGGGTGCAAGCTACATCGCCAACGCCGGCGGAGGCGCGCTCAGCGAACTGGATATGAAGACCATCGGCGAGATCGCGCCCACGCTGTTTGCCGACCGCCAAAGCCGGCGAGGTCTCATGGCGCCGTGGGCCAATGGCAAGAATGGCAAGGAATATCGCGCGACGATGGGCGGCAAAGCCATCGCGGGCATGTTCAGCGTGGGCATCGACGACGAGCATCGATGGAAGGACTCGGTACAGAATGGCGATGAAATTCGCCTGTGGGTTGCTGACGGCATGGCGCAGGGCCTACGCCCGTGATTCGTCAAATTTAACGCGAAACCAATCGACAAACAGTGGATGCCGGTAGTGAAAGAGATCTTCGAATAGCAATACGCCAACGAGAAATACTTGAAGAATCTTCGGCCCTTGGCGCGTGTGGGTCTCATTTATTCGCAGCAGAGCGCATGGTTCTATGGTGGAGACGAGGCGCGCGAGAAGATCGACGAACCGGCGCTGGGATTCTACGAAGCGCTCGTCGAGGCGCGCATTCCGTTCGAGATGGTTCATGATCGCTGTCTGGATGAGGAACATATTGCGCCGTTCCGCACGCTGATCCTTCCGAACATTGCAGCATTATCCGACGATCAGTGCGCCCGCCTGCGCGGATTCGTTGAGCGCGGAGGCGGCTTGGTCGCCACCTACGAGACTTCGCTTTACGACGAGTGGGGTGTGCACCGAAAGGACTTCGGCCTGGCCTCGCTCTTTGGAGCTACCTACGCAGGCAAGGTCGAGAACAACATGCTCAATTCCTACATGAGCCTGGAGCAGGATCTTTCGACCAACTCAATGCATCCACTCCTTCGCGGATTTTCTGACTCCGGGCGCATCATTAATGCCGTGAACCAGGTGGATGTAACTCCAGCCGATGCCGGGCAGTTCACGCCACTGCGCATCGTGCCATCCTATCCTGATCTGCCTATGGAGTCGGTGTTCACGCGACCCGGCGCCACGCATCGCCCCGGCGTCTACATGCAGCGCGTTGGGAACGGCCGCGTGGTCTATTTCCCCGGTGACATCGATCGCACCTTCTGGCAGGTGCTCAGCACCGACCACGGCAAGCTGCTGCGCAACACGGTCGAGTGGGCCACAAACGAAGCTTCCCCGGTAACGGTGGAGGGGAAAGGCATTCTCGATGTGGCTCTGTGGGAGCAGAAGAACTCGATGACTCTGCACCTCGTCAATCTCACCAATCCCATGATGATGAAAGGTCCAGTGCGCGAAATCATTCCCGTCGCGGGGCAAAGGATCTCGTTGCAGATTCCGGCCGGCAGGCGGGTCAGCCGTGTTCATCTGCTTGTCGCTTCCAGAGACGTTCCGTACCGCACGGAGCACGACACCATCTTCCTTGAAACGCCGCCGATCGGGCTTCATGAAGTGGTCGCCGTGGATTTCTCAGCTTAGCCGCCAATCAGCCCGACTGGGCCGGCGGGAATCTTACAAGGCAATGCCAAAACGGGCGACAATCCAGCCCGCTCAAGTTTCGCCTCTGTTATCCTGATTGGTTTACTCGGGCGAGGAATGGGACCCCACGAACAGGTCTTCGTCCGTGGGGATGGAGGAGAGGCCATGCCGGAGCACAGGGCAAGGAAGCATCATCAGGACCGGGTGGCGGAGACGCTGAGGATAGAAATCGGCGCAATGATTGAAGGCGAGCTTTCCGATCCGCGTATCGATTTCTGCCATGTGAGCGAAGTGGCGCTGAATCCAGGCGGAAAGTCGGCGCGCGTGTACGTGGCCGTGGACAGCACGGCGAAGGATATCGCCAGGTCCGAAGCGGAGACCGTCGCCGGTCTTGAGGCGGCAAAGGGTTATATTCGACGCGAGTTGAAGGAGCGGATGGGAGTTTGTCATGTACCGGAGCTGAGTTTCCTCGCTGACAGGTCGGGCCGCTTCCAGGCGCGCATCGAGGAATTGATGAGCCGGGGTCGCAAATCCGCTGCAGCGGGCAAGTCCGCCGGGCCATATCGCGGCTCACTGCAAGCGGGTCCCGCAGACGCGAATCCATCCCCGGAGAAGGAAGCACCGCTTCGCTGAATCAATGAATCGTAATTCCCGAATGTCCGGGTTGATGCAGCGGCGAATGTGCCGAT
This sequence comes from Occallatibacter sp., assembly GCA_049517515.1. Classification (GTDB taxonomy): domain Bacteria; phylum Acidobacteriota; class Terriglobia; order Terriglobales; family Acidobacteriaceae; genus Telmatobacter. Next base: position 287,521 of record JBEKSA010000002.1, on the reverse strand, counting down.
GGGTAACGGAGTTGACTTGCGCAGCGCCCTGACCGGTTTCATCGCCGCATCCGCTTGACCGACCTTGAGATTCCGAGTGAATCTGTTAGCCTTGACCCTATTGCGCCACTGAAGGATCTCCGCGCCTCTGCGCAGCGCGGAAGGCGGGCAGGCTCGGCCTGATTCGCCCTTCGCCCTGCATGAAACCAAGGCCTTCGTATCGCGCGAGGCTGCTTGCCTCGCGATTTTTGGAGTATTGCCGGAGATGGAGAATCCCGTAGAACCGCTGGTTCCGGATCGAGCGGCACGCCGGCCGTGGCGCATGCCTCGCTGGGCCACCATCTCTGAGGCGACCGTCTTTCTCGCCTTCAGCATCTTCTTCCTCGTGTATGGCGTTACTCCCATACTGGGCGGTGACGGCCTCGGTCTGGTGGGTGCCGATGAACCGCGCTATGCGCAGATCGCGCACGAGATGCTGGTGCGCTTCGACGCCGCGCCCACGCTCAAAGACCGGCTGAGCGCCTGTGTGACACCCTACCTCTTCGGGCGCCCATGGCTGGAGAAACCCGCGCTCTATTACTGGCGCGCGATGTTCATCTTCCAGGACTTTGGCGTTCACGATTGGGCAGCTCGCCTGCCCTCGGCCACCTTCGCCTTCATCATGGTGGCGCTCATCTACCTGCACATGAAGCGATTCCGGCCCGGCGGCCATCTTGACGCGGCCCTCATCACCGTGGCCTGCGCCGGCATCATGGCCTTCGCGCGCGGAGCATCTACTGACATGCAGATGGCCGCGCCGCTGGCCATCGGGTTGCTCGGCTGGTATGCCTGGTACGAAACCAATTCCAAGTTCTGGCTTTACGACATTTACTTCTTTACCGGGCTGGCGACTCTGGCCAAGGGGCCGGTGGCGCCTTTACTCGCCTTTCTCATCATCGCCGCGTTTGCTTTTCTGCGCCGCGAGTGGCACATCCTTCGCCGCTCGTTTTGGTGGCCAGGCGTGGTTCTCTACTTTGCCATGGTGCTTCCCTGGTTCATTGCAGTGCAGCATCAAAATCCAACTTTCTTCCGGGAATTTTTCCTCGAGCACAACCTGCAACGCTTCGCGACTGACCGCTACCAGCACAATCAGCCGTTCTGGTACTACCTGGTGGTCATGGTGCTCGGCCTCATGCCGTGGACTGTGATCGCGGTACGCGCACTTATCGACGGCGTTCTCACATCGGTGGCCGAGTGGCGCCTGCGCCGTTCCCGTGTTGGCAAGCCGTTGCCGACGCGCCCCGGTGATGCATTTCCCGAGTTTCTGGTGCTATGGTCGCTTATTCCCGTCGTTTTCTTCTCCTTCTCGCAATCCAAGCTGCCCGGCTACATCCTTCCCGCTATTCCGCCCATCACCATTCTCACCGGAGACTACCTGTATCGACGCGGGCAGCAGGGATTGAACCGATGGATTCTCCTCGGTCATGCCGTGGTATGTGGCGCCATGACCATGGCGGCGCTGCTTCTGCCCTGGTTTGTCGTTCATGGCGCAGCCGTGCCGCCCGCCCACGCGATTGCCGCGGCCTCTCTGGCTGCCATTGGGGCCGCCCTCCTCATCCTGGTTGTCACCAAAGGTTTTGGTGTGGCCCGGCTCCGCCCAGCAACGTGCTGGATTCTGGTTGTGCTGGTTCTGTTCTTGTATGGCGTCGGCCCGTTCTTCGGTATTCCGGGCATCGACTCCACCAAGCGCGTCATTCACTTGCTCGATCGCTCCTATTCCGCGCGGCCGCTGGCCGAGCAAATCGGCGAGCACGTTCCTGCAAACGAGACTGTCGCGGTGTTCCGTGTACGCCGCGACGCGGAGTTCGGGCTCTCGTTCTATCGCAATCGCGAAGTGGTGAATTACGACGAGAGCGGCGTGCCCGATGAACAGCACATTCTGGTGGCGCGCATCCAGGGCCGCCACGGCGTGGATCTGGACACTCAACTCGCGCTGAGCGAGCTGCTTGAAGGCCGCCAGTATGAACAGCTCTTCGCCTGGCCGGAGCAGGGTCTGGAAGTTTACCTCGTCGGCAGCAAGTAGGTATTCGTCAACTTGCGGCGGCAAGCGAACTCGTGTCAAAGTTGCCGTGAGGGTCTTTCCGCGCGCACAGCCCCCTGAGTGAGAATTTGTTCAACATCCTCTATGATTCGAATTCTCTCAGGAGCGAACCGCGCGGCTCACTCACGCTACGGTCTTGAGCCAACGCAACCGGGCAACATATTAGGGGGCGAATGCAGACTTCGGGTTGTTCCATCGAGATTCTCGACCTGCGGCACTTCGCAGCCCCGGTCCTGCGGCCTGTGCTGGAGGCGGAGGGTGAGCTGTGGGAGCGGCGCCTCCACTGGGACTACCATGCCTCCGCGCGTCTGCTCATGCAGTATCTCGACAACCACATGCTTCCCGGCTACGCGGCGCTCGCGTCCGGCCGCGTGATGGGCTACGTCTTCTGCGTCTACGAGGAGACGAAGGCCGTCATCGGCGATGTCTTCGCTTTGCCATGCGAACCGAATGGCGCAGGTGGAGCGCCGGGAGCAGCTCCGGCGATCGAAGAAACATTGCTCCAACATCTCCTCGAATTACTGCTCAACTCTCCGCACGTCGAGCGCATCGAAGCACAGCTGCTTCTGCATTCCTCCGGTACCTACGGCGCGATTTTCGGCAACGCCGGATTCGAGCTCTTCCGCAGGCTCTTTCTGGTGCAGCCGTTACAGGGACATTCGAAACCGCCTCAGACAATTCTGCCCGCCAACCTGGAGCTTCGCCCATGGCGCGAGGCAGACCTTTCGCCGGCCGCGCGGCTCATCTGCGAAGCCTACCGCGAGCATCCAGACAGCTTGATCAACGACCAATACCGCTCCGTTCACGGTTCCATGCGCTTCTTGAACAACATCGTGCATTATGCTGGCTGTGGCAGTTTTTCTCAGCAGGCGTCGTACGTGGTGGTGGAGCGCACCAGCCGCGAGCTTGCCGCGCTCGTGCTTGCTTCGCGCATCAGCGGGCAGAGCGGGCACCTGACCCAGGTTTGCGTTCATCCCGCCTTCCGGCGCCGCGGCCTTGCCCGGATGCTGCTTGCGCAGGCCGCCTACAGCTTCACGCGTCTTGGCGCTACGGAAATCTCTCTCACCGTGACCGAGGCCAACGCCGAAGCCATCCAGCTATACAAGGACGAAGGTTATACGTGCGCACACACCTTCGATGCCGCTGTGTGGCTGCGGGGCGCGACAGCCTGACTCGTATCTCGCCCTTAGAATGCGGTCCACTCCTTCTAGTCGGCGTAAAATTCCGTCTCGACGACGGCTGTATCCGAGAACGTTGCTGGTGGACAAAGAAACGGCCCGCATCTCGTGGTGAGGAGTGGGCCGCTTTCTTTTGGTGCTGGATAGGTTCTATGCCTTGGCTGACGTCAGCGCGCCCAAATCGGCTGCCAGCTTTTCCGTGCTGAAGGCCTCCACGATGTCGCCTTCCTTCACGTCGGTGAAGTTGGCGATGCCGATGCCGCACTCCATGCCGTTGGTCACTTCGCGGGCATCGTCCTTGAAGCGCTTGAGCGAGCCGATCTTTCCCTTGAAGACCTGCGCCCCGTCGCGCATCACCCTCACCTCCGCGTCGCGGCGGATCACACCATCCACCACGCGGCAGCCGGCGATGGTGCCCACCTTGGGAATGCGGAAAACATTGATGACTTCGGCGCGGCCCACGTAGTTTTCCTTGAAGGCGGGTTCGAGCAACCCCAACATGGCCAGGCGAATCTCGTCCTGCAGCTCGTAAATAATGGAGTGCAGGCGAATCTCGACGTTCTCCTGTTGCGCCAGCTCGGCCGCCTTGCGCTCCGGGCGCACGTTGAAGCCAATGATGATGGCATTGGAGGCCGTTGCCAGCAGCACGTCGCTCTCGGTGATGGAGCCGACGCCGGAGTGCAGCACCTTAACGCGCACCTTCTCCGTTGACATGCGCACGAGAGAATCGGCAAGCACTTCCACTGAGCCGGTCACGTCGCCCTTGATGATCAGCGGCAGATCCTTGACGCCCGACTGGCGAACCTGCTCCGCCAATCCTTCCAGCGACACACGCGAGCTCTTGGCCAGCTGTGAGTCACGCTCCTTCATCTTTCGGTACTGGGCAATTCCCTTGGCCTTGTCGCGGTCGGCCACCACCAGGAAGGTGTCGCCGGAGTCGGGCATGCTTTCAAGCCCCAGCACTTCCACCGGCGTGGACGGCCCGGCTTCCTCGAGAGGGCGGCCGCGATCGTCGAACATGGCGCGAACCTTGCCGAAAGTGTTGCCCACAATGTAGCTGTCGTTCAGATGCAGCGTTCCATCCTGCACCAGGACGGTGGCCACGGCACCGCGCCCGCGATCCAGCTTGGCCTCGAGAACGCTGCCCACTGCCTTGCGTCCGGGCGTAGCCTTCGGCGCCTTGATGTCGCTGACCAGACAAATCATTTCAAGCAACAGATCGAGGTTAATGCGCTTCTTCGCGGAGACCTCGACAAACACCGTGCCTTGCTGGCCCGCGCCGGCCCATTCTTCCGGAATCAGGCCGCGGTCAGCGAGTTGCTTCTTCACGCGGTCGGGATTGGCCTCTGGCTTGTCGATCTTGTTCACGGCAACGATGATCGGAACTTCGGCAGCCTTGGCGTGGTCGATGGCCTCAAGAGTCTGCGGCATCACGCCGTCATCGGCGGCAACAACGATCACCACGATGTCAGTCACCTTGGCGCCGCGTGCGCGCATCCGCGTGAAGGCCTCGTGGCCCGGTGTGTCGAGGAAAACGATCTCGCGGCCCGAGGCAGGCGAGCCTTCCTTGGCAAACTTCACTTTGTATGCGCCGATGTGCTGCGTAATTCCGCCCGCTTCACCCGCCGCAACGTGCGTTTCGCGAATGGCATCGAGGAGCGAAGTCTTGCCGTGATCCACGTGGCCCATGACCGTGACCACCGGCGGACGCGGCACCTCCAGCTCATCGGAATTTTCGGCTTCGAGCACCTCTTCGATAGCTTGGTTGGCGATCTCTTCTTCGTAGCTGATCACGGTGGCCGCGGCGCCAAACTTGGCCGCAACGTCTTTCACCATCTCCGCGTCGAGAGACTGATTCACCGTGACAAATACGCCCCCCATCAAAAGCGTCGCGATCAGGTCCTTGGCGCGGACATCGAGCTTCTCGGCCAGATCCTTCACGCTGATGCCCTCGGTGACTGTGATGTCGCGGGTGATGGGCACGGGCTCGGTGCTGTATTGCGCGCCACCATAGCGCGGCGGCGGCACAAAGCCCTTCATCGGGCCTTCTTTGGTCTTGGGGTACTGCTGCTTGCCTCGTCCGCGGCCGCGGGAACTGGCGCGTTGCGGGCGTGGGGCTTCACCGGTCGGAGGTGCGCCGCCGGGGCCTGGGCGCGCTCCGAATCCGGGGCGCGCTCCGAATCCGGGACGTGCGCCAAAACCGGGCCGTGCGCCGGGTGCTGTGGCGCCACCGGGCCCCGCGAATCCGGCCGACCCGGAGCGCGTGGGATGTTTGGGGCGAGGGCCTCCTGCGTATTGCCCGGGAACAGCTGTTCCGCCAGTGAAGCGCTGCCCCGAGCTTGCCGGTCCGGCTGCAGGCCTGCGATCGAAAATTGGTTTTCCGCGCTGCAGCCCGGTTCCTGTCGCCGGAACGGTTGGAGCAACGATGGACGCCTTGTACACAGGCCGGGGCCCGGTTTGCGGCATCACCATGCGGCGTGGTACGGGCACGTTGATCTTGGCGGTCTTCGCGGGAACGGTTGAGGACTCGGCGGCGATCGCGGGAACCGCACCCGGCGCTCCACTCGTCGGAGCCTCTACAGCATGCGGCGCTATTGCGGCATGCTCCGTCACACCTGCGGACGCTGCCGTCGCATTGGCAACCGGAGGAGCAGCAGCGGCCGGCGCCTTCACGGCAATCTTTTCTTCGCGCGCAGCCGGAGCCGCCGGCAGCTTCACGGTCACTCCGGCCGGTGGCGGTGCCACAACAACAACCGGACGCGCGGCCGCAGCGCCTGCGGGAGCTTTGGCGACAATCGCGCCGGCGGGAGGACGCGATGCAATGGCAGGAGTGGCCGGCGGAGGAGCAACGATTGGAGGCGCGGAGCGCGGCTGCGGAACGATCTTGCGTGGTTGCGGCCGGGCCGGCGCGGTGGCTGAAGCGGGCTTCGCGGCAACCGGAGTCGTGGCGGCTGGTTGCGCAACTGGCGCGGCGGGTTTGCTCGGCGCAGATGCCGCCGGCTTCGCCGGCACTCGCGCGTGGCGTGCCTCTTCTTCCTCTTCCTTCTTCTTGGCCAGGAGGGCCTTCATCACATCGCCGGGCTTGGAGATGTGCGAAAGATCGATCTTGGGGACGATGGCTTCCGCGGCGTGGCGGCCGGACGTCGCGCCTGGATGCGTAGTGTGCCGCGCTTCCCGCGCAAAGTGCGCACGAACTTTCTCAGCCTCGTCCAGCTCCAGCGAACTGGAGTGCGTCTTGCCTCCAGAAACGCCGAGCTCCGGAAGAACGTCGAGAATCGCTCGAGACTTTACTTCCAGCTCTTTCGCGAGATCGTTGATACGAACCTTACTCATCCGCCTCTTTTCAGTGTGTGCCGCCAAAAGGCCCTTAGTCGTTCATGGCTACCTCATGGCACTGGCCGCTTTCAAAAGTTCCGTTGTGGTGCGCGTGGCCTGGCAGAACGCGGCGCATCTTACGCGCCGTCCTCTTTGTCAGGCTGCTTTTCTTCTATTGCGCTTTCAGTTTCGTCGGCGTCAGGCTCTGGAACCACTTCGGCGCCAACAGCATCGATTTCGTCTTGATCGGATTCCTCGGATTCAGCGTCCGCCTTCACTTGCTCCACGCTTTCAGCTTCTTCAATCACTTCGGCTGAGTTTTCCGCCTCGGATTCCTCCGTAGCTTCGGTGGCCTCTGAGGTTTCAGCGGCTTCCAACGTACTTTCAGCCGGTGCTAACTCAGGTGCGGCCGTTTCGCCCGCTTCCGGATTCGCCGGAGTTACGGCTTCCCCTTCGCCGGCCTCAGCCGCCTGTTCTGCCTCAGCCGCCTGCGCGGCTTCAGCCTCTTCAAAGCGGCTGAAATAGTTGCGGACGGCAACGCTGATCTTCTCCAGCGTCTTTTCGCCGATGCCCGGAATCTCTTCGAGCTGCTCGGGAGTCATGTCGGCAAGGCCCTCAACGGTCGTGATTCCCGCCGTAATCAGCTTCTGAATAATGCCATCCCCCAGCTCCGTCACCTGCTCGATCGGCGTCGTCGGAGCGCCTGCCAGGGCCTGCATCTGCTGCTCCACCTCCTGGCGCTTCTCCTCTTCGCTCTTGATGTCGATCTTCCAGCCCAGCAGCTTCGCCGCTAGGCGCACGTTCTGGCCCTTCTTGCCGATGGCCAGCGAAAGCTGAGTGTCGTCAACGATCACTTCCAGCTGCTTCTCAGTCAGGTCCGTGATGGAAACGCGGCTCACTTTGGCCGGCTGCAGGGCCTTCTCCGCGAACGTAGTGATCTCATCGCTGAATTCGATGATGTCGATCTTTTCGCCTCGCAACTCGCGGATAATCGACTGCACGCGCATGCCTTTCATGCCCACGCATGCGCCCACGGGGTCCACGTCCTTGTCGCGGCTTTGTACCGCGATCTTGGTCCGCTCGCCGGCCTCGCGCGCAATGGCGCGAATCACTACTGTGTTGTCGTAGATCTCGGGAACCTCTGACTGGAACAGGTTCGACACCAGCTCCGGCGCGGCGCGGCTCACAATCACTTGCGGCCCCTTGGCTGCGCGGTCCACCTTGATCAGCACCACGCGCACGCGCTCGCCTACGCTGAACTGCTCCAGGCGCGACTGCTCTCGCTTCGGGCAGCGCGCCTCGGCTTTGCCCAGATCGAAGATGATGTCCTGTCCCTCAAGGCGCTTCACCGTCGCATTCAGCACTTCCTTTTCGCGGTGCGCATACTCCTGGAAGACGGTGTCGCGCTCGGCCTCGCGTACCTTCTGGAAGATGATCTGCTTGGCCAGTTGCGCCGCGATGCGCCCCAGCGGGCTGGTGTCGCGATAAATCCGGATCTCGCTTCCCACCTCCACGCCGGGAGCCATCTCATTGGCCTCTGCAAGCGTGATCTGGTTCACGGGATCTTCGATCTGATCCTCGTCGGCGACCACCGTCTTATAGATGTAGGCCGTAATCTCGCCGGTATCCTTGTTCAATTCCCCACGCATGTTTTCCTGGGTCTTGTAGAACTTGCGCGTGGCCAGGGCGATAGCCTCTTCGACCGCGCCCACAACGATAGAGGGATCGATGCCTTTCTCCTGGCTCAATAGCTCGATACTTTGATACAAAGCGCTGGTGGCCATACTCGTTTTGAACTCTCTTCTTCGTTCCGCGCCGCCCGGCCCGATTCTGGCCTCGTGGCAGCGCTGTTGTTCTTGCATTTCTTGTGCGAGCAGCAGCTTTCAGTCCGCGCACTCACAAGCTGGAAGCTAGGAGCTAGATGCTAGTAGCTCGCCTTTCAGATTTCCGGCACCAGATTCGCCTTCTCAATATTGCTGAGGGCGACCTCCACCGTGTTCACGCCTGCCTTGCGGCTCTTGCTGTTCTGTTTCACGGCCGCCAGGTCAATCGTGATCGTTCCCGTGCCTTGCGCCGCCTGCGGTCCTGCTATCAATCGTCCCTGCCAGTGCCGGTTGTTGCGGATCGGCTCAAAGGTCCGCACCTTCACCAGGCAACCCGCAAACCGCTCGAATTCCTCCGGCCGGCTCAGCTTTCGATCCAGGCCGGGAGAACTGGCCTCCAGCGTGTATTCTCCGCCGGGAACCAAGTCCTCCACGTCGAGCAAAACCCCAAAATCGCGGCTAAACGCCGCACAATCCTCGTGCGTCACACCGGAAAGCTGCTCCACTGTGAGCGAACCCTCCAAAAGTCTCTCCGGCAGCCCTTCCGCGCCAGCCGCTGCCGCAGCCTTTAGTTGCGCCCGCCCCTCGGCGTTCTTTTCCAGAGCCACGCGCAGTGTGCGGTGCCTGGCCGTCCCAGTGAACTCGATATCGACCACGTCGAGCCCGTGTGAGGCGGCCACCCGCTCCGCCGCTCTCCTGATCTCGTCCAAACTGACCGCCATCGATCCCCACTGCCCCTTGGCAGCCATCCCCCGTATCACCTTGATTTCAGGTGATTTCCGGGAGCAATTTGCCGCAAATAAAAAGTGGGCAATGAGCCCACTCCTCTCTCCGCCAGCCGGTGCGCACACGGAAGAACCTGGCGGACAAATTCGTCTGCATCGCCAGAATACCGGAATTTGCTGCGAAATTCAACCACCTGCGGTGGGGGCTGGATTCTGGGCGAGGTCTGGCTTCTGCCGTTGCTGAGCTCGAAGAACCCTGCGATACTTTCGCCATGAATCCGAAAGTGCTCGTCTGCGTGGTGTTCTTCGCCGTGGGGGTATGCACATCTGCGCCCATCCCAGCGTTGGCCGACGACTCGGCCGCCTCCATCGCCGCAGGCGGCCTTGTGCCGCGGCGGGAGACCCGCATCGTGATGGCGAAAGAAGTCCTTCGCATCAGCGACAAGAAAGTTGTGGTCGACTATGACTTTCGAAACGATACGAACCAGGATGTAACGACCGAGGTGGCGTTTCCCGTACCGCCGTACACGCTCGATCTCGTGACGGGGGATGTCGCCGAACAGTCGTTTTCCAACTTTCGTCTTCTTGTAGATGGCAAGCCAGTTCCGTTCAAGACAGAGGTGAAGGCTACGCTCGACGGGCGAGATGTGACTGCCACTCTGGACGCCGACAAGATTGATATCCCGAGCTTCGGCCATTTTGATGATCCTCCAGGCCCGGATTACCCCACTCGTGACTTCATCCGATTGCCGAAGAATGAGCAAGAGCAACTCAAAGCGTGGGGACTCTTCAACATGGATGAAGGTTTCCCGTTAGCAAGCTGGACGGTCAATCTGCAGTACCACTGGCGGCAGACCTTTCCGGCGCACTCGACGGTTCACATCCGGCACGAATACACACCCGTTAAAGGGTTTGAGGGTTTGGACCCTAGCCCCGAAGTGATCTCACTTGCGAATGAATCTAAGTTCGCCCGATACGAAGCAAAATTGGATGTCGAGGATCGCGACGATTTGAATCTCTTGATGGGTTTTTGCCCGGATGCGTCGCTATTGCAGAAACTGGGGTCTAAAGTCTGGGTTGAGTTGAGTGGGCTCAGGGACGAGATAGGCGGGGCCGACTGGGTGGATTTTATCCTGACCTCCGCGAACACTTGGCAACGCCCGATCGAAGATTTCACCCTCATCATCGAACGCCCATCCAATGACAACAGGCGGTCACTAGTCAGCTTTTGCCCGCCGGGCGGAGGCAAGGTTGAAGAGATTGACGCGGCCCATATTCGAGTGCACCTCACAAACTTTGTTCCGTGGTCCGAACTGCATATCGGCTTCTTCCCGGTGTACAGAGCAGAGCCACGGTGAAGAAGTAGATTGCCCGTGGCAAGCGCCGCGCCGTTTGGCCGTTTTGTATCTCCGTTAGGCCGAAAAATCACGGCCACCGGTATTTCAGTCAGACTGGCGTTAATAAACCGTATCGGCCTCCTATTACTCCCGTTTGCCTGAACCAGGTTACGAGCGCTCGCCTGTTCGCGGCCAAAGTTGTAGCCAACTCATTAGATTTGCTTTGCACGCCGCCAAGCCAAGGCGCGACAATAGCGCAATGAAGTGGCTTCGTCTCTCCGCCATCGCTCTGCTTGTTCTTTGCTCGGCGCTACCTGGTCTCTACGCACTTGATAAGCAATCCCCCGACGTGTACCACGGCCGCCGCGTGGCGCTCGCGGCCAGGCTTGAGGGTGGCGTGGCCGTGCTTTTCGCGGCGGAGGAATCTCAACTCGATTTCATGCCCTACCGCCAGGACTCGGATTTTTACTATCTGACCGGCTGGAATGAGCCCGGCGCCGCCCTGATGATCGTCAGCGACGCACCGCACGCAGCTTCGCCGCGCGCCTACAAAGAGATTCTGTTCCTGCCCACGCGCAATCTCCGCATGGAAAAGTACACCGGCGTCAAGATGGATGCGGTAACTCCGGGAGTGGAGCAGGCCGCGGGCGTGGATCATGTTGAACCGATGGCCGAGCTCCCCGCGGAGCTAAACCAGCTTGTCGCCGCCGATCACTCGCTCTTCGCCAATCTCTGGTCGCAACCGGATTCAGCCGCGGCAAAGGCACTACTCGGTTTTACCGGCGTCGCGCTGGGAACATCGGCCCTTCCGGCGCTCCACGACGTTACCAGCCAGGTGATGCCGCTTCGCCAGGTCAAGGACGAAGGGGAGATCGAGCTCATCAAAAAAGCGTCGGCAGCGTCGGTCCTGGCGCAGCGCGTGATGATGCAGTGGTGGGTCAAGCCGGGAATGACGGAGCGCGCCATTGCCGGAGCCATGACTGCCGTTTGGATGGAGAACGGCTGCGAGCGGCCCAGCTATTCACCCATCGTCGGCTCGGGCGTTAACTCCACCGTCCTTCACTACTCCGCCAACAGCCGCACCATGCAGGACGGCGACATTCTCCTCGTCGACGCGGCCTGCGAGTACTCCATGTACGCCGCCGACATCACCCGCACCGTTCCCGCGAATGGGCATTTCACTGCTCGCCAGCGCGAGATTTACAACATTGTGCTGGCCGCGCAGCAAGCGGCCATTGACGCTTTTGTGGCCGGTAAATCCACCATCAACGACCGCGACCGCCATGACCCGAACTCGCTCGACACCGTTGCCTACAACTACATCAATACCCACGGAAAAGACCTTCACGGCCAGTCCCTCGGCCAGTACTGGCTGCACGGGCTCGGCCACATGATGGGAATCGATGTGCACGATCCTGCCAACTACCCCGCGGTGCTCAAGCCCGGAATGGTCTTCACCATCGAACCGGGTATATACATTCCCGAAGAAAACCTTGGCGTTCGCATCGAGTGCGATTTCCTGGTTGGCGCCGACGGTAAGTTGATCGATCTCGATGCCGCGCTACCGCATACCGCCGACGAAATCGAAGCCGCCATGCGCGCAAAATGAATCGTGAATCGCAAAAAATGAATCGCGAAACGCAAAAATGAATATCGATCCGCGCGACTCCATGCCTCCCGAGCAGCTCGAGATGCTCAGCCGCGTCTTCAGCGAACAACTGCTGGCTTGTCTCGATGAGTGCGCGCGAGGGCGCACTGGACTTTTCTCAGAGGTGATTGACGAGGAAGACGAGAAGTCCTGGCCCGAAGCCTCGCGGCTGCGTGAACTGGCGGTTGCGCTGCAAAATGTTCTGGCCCAGCACGAGGAGCGGAACGCACTTTGTGACGAGTTCCTTGATCTGTGCTCTATTCACGGCGAGAGCCATCCCGGTGAGCGCAGGCTGGCGCGCGCGTTCCTGGAACGAATTGAGCGCGGCGAAGTGGGCACGCCTACCCAAGATAAACTGCCGTGGTAACGGCGTGCGGCAAGGGCTTTCGGGAAATAGGCGACGAAAAGCCCCGCAAATCTCCGAGCGTAAGAACTGCCCGAAGATTGACGGTCGACGCCGCTAAAGCCGACGGATTAAAAACGAATCCCCAACGTGACGGGAATCAGCTCAGTAGTCCCGAGACCGTTGCTCTGAGAGATGGGGGGAGTGTGCACATACAGGTAGCGCGCTTCGGCAAAAAGCTGGCTCGTTCCGCCGCCGTATGTCCCGCCCATGCGGTGGTAAATCCCTAAACCGGCATTGCCTCCCCACTGATTGGAAGTAATCGTGAGAACATTTTCCGGCACCTCGTATCCATAGAGGTCGCAGCACTCGTAGTCGCTGAAGTTTGTCGACTTGTGGTAATAGCCGAAGCCGCCAACCAGGTAGACGCCGTTCGACCTCTTCGGAGTGAGATCGATGACGGGAGAGCCGGTAATCGAGTTGAAATGGGCATCGCCCGACTGAGTGCCGACCGCTGAAATGAACGCGCCCGGCAGCTTGTCGTCGATAAATTGATATTCGAGCAGAGCCGACAGTGCCTTGGAGAAATGGAAGCCCGCACCGACGGTGAAATTCCCGCCCCATGTGATGTATGGGGTGTCGTTACCCACAGGCCCGTTGAATCCGCCTCCAGCTTCAAAAGCCCAGTTGTGAAGCAACCCGTGCTTCTCGCCGCCTCCATATCCTCCGCCGTTTCCGTATTGGCCGGCGCCGCCTCCGTCAGATGCGGGCGTGCCCAGTTCAGACTTATTGGGTAGCGAGAATTCGCTCAACTGCAACCCCGATGCGCTCAGCCCCGCCTGGCTCGAAGAGTACCCGGGGGCGCTGGATTGATCAGGGGACGAAGCGGACTGAGCGACGGCAAAACTGGCGGCAGAAAGAAGCGCAACCGCGACGAAAATGGCGCGCCGCATCGGCGTTATCAAAAGAGGAAATGACATTGCAACCACCTCACGCTCTGAATTTTATTCAACTTCCGAGAGAGAAATGCCCGTCACTGAAATTAGACACCGAAATTCGTCAGAGGTTGCCTACACATTACGCCAGATTCCCTTTGGATGAGACGCGTAGCGCCTCGAAAGAACCTTCGCGGACACCGGGCACCGGAGTCCTGCTCGTCCCGGAAGGCCGCCCTCCCAGCTTCTCGCCCTTCGGCAAAGCAAAAGGCCGGAGCAACGCTCCGGCCCTGGGCTTTCCTGCGCCCTGCTTAGCCTTGGATGTCGAATTGCTCCGGATGCAGAGTTGGGTCGCTCTTCACCAGCACGTTTCTTCCAATCAGTTCCTCGAAGTCGGTCAGCCAACGATTGCCGTTCGCCTTCAGAACCTTCACCGTCTCTGGGTTCACGCGCAACATCACATCTGCGTTCTCGAAGTGCTTCCGCATCTTGCGCATTTCGATGTAAATCTCATTGCACACCGTAACTGGGCTTTTCACCATGCCTGTAGCCTGGCAGGTTGGGCAGGGCACGCTAAGCGTCCGTTCCAGCGACTGCTTCACACGTTTGCGCGTGATCGCCACCAGGCCGAAATCGTTAAACTGCAGCACCTTCGTCGGAGCGCGGTCGTTCTTCAGCGCCTCTTCGAGCGCGGCCATCACTTTGAAGCGATTCTTGCGCTCGTCCATGTCGATAAAGTCAATAACGATAATGCCGCCCAGGTCGCGCAGGCGAATCTGGCGCACGATCTCCGGCACAGCGTCCAGGTTGGTCTTCAGAATCGTGTCTTCAAGCCGTGCCGACTTGCCCACATATTTTCCGGTGTTGATGTCGATGGCCACCAGCGCCTCAGTCTGGTTGATCACAATCGACCCGCCGCTCTTGAGCCATACCTTCGAGCGCAGCGCCTTCGAGATTTCATCCTGAATGCCGAAGTGCTCAAAGAGCGGTGTTTCCTTGGTGTAGAGCTTCACGCGCCGCACCAGCGACGGCGAAAAGCGATTGAGGAATCGTACAATGCGCTCGTAGTCGGCCTCGGTGTCGACCCAGATGCTGGCGAAGTTCGAGCTCACCTGGTCGCGCAGAATGCGCTCGATGAGCGACAGGTCGTGGTAGATCAAGGCGGGCGACTTGGACGACTCCGAGCGCTGCTTGATGTCGTTCCATAGGTTCATCAGGAAGCGCAGGTCGGCGCGCAGCTCTTCTTCCGAGGCGCCTTCCGCTGCGGTCCGCACAATGAACCCGCCGGGGGCCTCGCCACGCTCATGAATCAGAATCCGTTTCAAACGATGACGCTCTTCGTCGGAGGCGATCTTCCGGCTCACGCCAACGTGGGTGACAGTCGGCATGAAGACCAGGAAACGTCCGGGCAGAGCGATGTGGCTCGTGATCCGTGCGCCTTTCTTGGCGATCGGCTCCTTCGCAATCTGCACCAAAATCTCCTGGCCCGACTTCAGAAGGTCGGAGATGATGGGCAGGTCTGAGGTCTGAGCCGAGCGGCGCGATGGTCCGCGGCGATTGCTCTGCGCCCCTCTGCCGCGCTGTCCCCGGCCTCCACGGTCGCGACGTTCGCGGCCTGGTGTGGGCTGAGCTCCTGGCGAGGCTTCTTCTTCCTCGTCCCCCTCAACTTCGTCTTCTTCCACGCCCTTTTCGTCAAAGCTCTTCTGGATCCGATGGTCCAGATGGGCCTCCTGAAACATCTCGCCCAGATCGCCGGTGCGGAGATGGCTCGGCAGCGTCTCTTCTTCGTAGTCGTCCGTGTCGTGCACCTCCGGCTTGTGCCGGCGCGTATGGGGCGTGGAATCGAATTCCTCGCCTTCGATCACTTCTTCTTCAACCACACCGTTGCCGGGAGCATACGTCGAAACCGGCGTAGCAGGGGCGGAGGTCGTCTTGCCAGCGGCCGTCTCGCCGTCCTTCTTCTTCTTGCCGAAACCGAAAAGCTTGAACCCCGTTGGAGCCGACGGATCGATGCGATGAGAAGCGTCAGCGTCCTCATCGGGCTCCGCTGGAGTCTCACCCGGCACGGCCGACTCTGATTCGGATGCCCCTGTGCCCTCATGCGCGGAGGTTTCTTCATCGGTGAGCGATTCGAGAGCGTTCGAAGCGAGTTCCTCCTCTTCGAATTCAAAAGGAGCTTCCGCGGGAGTGTTCCATTCTGCTTCATGAAGCGCAGACACAGGCGATTCCTCAGTCTCCTCGACTGTTTCCTCCGGTGCGAATTCTGTAAAGGGCGCGGCGGCCAGGTCGCCTTGCGCTTCCTGGTTGCCTTCCAACTGAGGTTCGGCCTCTCGGCGGCGAAGAGAAAGCGATTCGCCAGGAAGCAGGCCGCTGCCGTCCCACCGGAGCGGAGCTTCGACGAGCGTAGAGGGCTTGTATGTATTTGCCGGGCGACGCGGCGCTTCCGGTTCCGGTGCAGTTTTCGGGGTTTCGGAGGCGGGAGTGCTGCCATACTTCGAAAGCGACTCACCGGGCAGCACAAAAGGCACTGGCGCATGATGCCCGCGCGGCGCCGGCCCAGCTTCGGAAGCCTGAATTGCCGGTGCCTGCTCGGACGCGACAGGTTCTTCTGAGGCGCTTCTCGAAACCGGCTCAGATTCGATCGGTGCGTCAAACTGACCGCCCGGGCCGCGGCCCCCACGGCGGCGGCGCCGGCCACGCCAGCGGCGTGCTCCCGCTTCATCGGATTCCTGGGCTGTCTCTGGCTGTCCTTGAGTAGCTGGTGCTTCCGGGGCCATGGAACCGGCAAACTCCGGCTTAGCGACTTCCGCCTGCCGATGCTCGTGGCGGATCCCTTGTCTGATTTGATTTGGACGCTGGCCGCGTTCTTCCTGGCGTCCACCATTCTGGTCGACGCCATGCGGATGCCGGATCTCGCGAGGGGCCTGCCCGGCTCCACTCGCCGCGGCCTTCTCCAACTCGTCGGTTTCTTCCTGATCTTCAAGCTCGATGAAGTCGGTTACGTAAAGAAACGCGTCCCGCTCCAGCCCCAGATCGACGAACGCCGACTGCATGCCGGGCAAAACGCGTGTCACGCGTCCGTTGTAAATGGAACCCGCGAGGGTGTACTCGTTTTCGCGTTCGTAGTAGATTTCCGCGAGTTGATCGTCTTCTAGAATCGCAAGCCGCGTCTCATGCGGCGTGCTGGAAATGCAAATTTCTTTTGCCATCGTACCTTTCCGTCCGGCAGCTTATGGCTGCCGGTACACGCGGCAAGGTCGGATGGGGCGCGCTCGATCGGCCAAGGAAGGGATAAACGGATAACCAGGGGGATGCTCAAGGGAGGGCCTCTGTCTGGAGGTCTTTCCCGAGGGCGGCGAACCAATGCGGATGTCGATGAAAACAAGCCGAACGGGCTGCTGGTTGCGGTGATCCGATGACAGAGAGTTTGTGGCCGTCCGGGCCGGACTTTCCGGCGGGGCCGTTCGACCAGCGGCTCTTGCAAAGAATTCTCGCGCCGGCGAACCGTGGAATCTGTCTACCGAATTCCCCGCGCGATCCTTGTAAAGAGCGAGCCGCAAGTGGTCTTCCCGTCTCTGCGTACTCATAAACCCAATCCTGCCGGGCGCGATCCATCGGGACCATGCCGGCGAAGTGCTTTGAAAATTCCTCTCTTGCGGCCTGAAACAATCCCCAGAAGCAAATTCCGGAGCGTTCCAGGCCGAGCCAAGAGCCAAACCTTTGGGACGACACCTCGACCAAACGGATCGAGATGCGTCAATTAACGAACCGGCGCATGCGGACATTCATCGCCACGCCCAGCGCCAGGAACGTAAACAGCACCGAAGATCCACCGTAACTCATTAAAGGTAAAGGGATTCCGGTGACGGGCATCAACCCGATGACCATGCCAACGTTGACCGCGATCTGAAAGGTCAACACAGCCACCAGTCCCATAATTATGAGCGAACCGGGCAGGTCGGCGGCTGTTTGAGCGTTTTGAATCAAACGCATCAATATAAGGAAGTATAGCAGCAGGACAAAAAACGCACCCACAAAGCCGTGCTCCTCGCTGAATGCAGCAAAGATAAAGTCCGTATATGGGATGGGCAGGAAGTAGCCCTGGGTTTGGGTTCCCTTTTCCAGGCCTTTGCCCCAGATGCCGCCCGATCCGACAGCAATCTCCGATTGCAGCACCTGGTAGCCTGACCCACGGGGATCGTTACCGGGATTGATGAAGCTTGTGAGCCGTGCCTTCTGATAAGGCTTGAGAATTTTGCCGCTCGACCAGACTCCGCCCACCAGAACCGCGCCCACCGTGATCAAGATCAAACTCTGCCGCAAGTTGATACCGCCCAGGAACAGGCCCGCGACCAGAATCGGCGCATACGTGAGCGTCGTGCCCAGGTCCGGTTGGATGAGCACCAGGATCATCGGGACCCCGACCATGCCGAAGGCTTTGAAGATTTCCGTCCAGGTCAGGTTGCGGCCTCCAATATTGGCGATGTAGCGCGCCACGGCGAGGATCAGCACCAGCTTGACCCACTCGGAAGGTTGGAATTGGATGGGTCCGAGGGCGATCCAGCGCCGCGCGCCGAGGGCTTTGTGGCCGATGACCTTCACAGCGACCAGCGAGACAACAAAAATGCCGTAGAGCCACGGCGACCAGTCGATCAGGCGGTGATAGTCGATCTTAGCCAGGACGAACATGCCCACAAGGCCCGCTGCGATAAACAGGATTTGCTTGGTTCCGAAGCTGGCGAACTTCGTATGCACCGTAGCCGAGTGAACCTCCAGAACCGACATCGTGCAAAGCAGGAGTACCAGGCCCAGCAGGGTCCAGTCGAAGTCACGAAAACTCAGAAAACGGCGTAGAGGCATCGCGGCTATGGATCCTTTCGGCGCGCGGGCGCCAGCGCGGCCACTTGCGACGAATTCTTCGCGGAAATGGCCGTCGGAGTCGTGCGCCCAGTCTCGGGTTTCGGCGCGACCTTAGGGTCTTCCGCCACATTCCCATTGCCATCGACAAAGAAATGTCCGCTGTGGATCCGCGCAGCCGTAGAGCCCTTTGCGCCCGGTTTGGAGTCCGGCACAGACCACACCGCTCCCACCTCAACTGGCGTCGCGGCCTTTCCAGGCGGCAGGTTGTGCGCTTCGCGCCGCTTCTTATTCACAAAAGCCGCCACCACTTGGGCGCCGATGCGCGCAGGATAGTAGCTGAACTCGCCGTTTTCCCAAAGCACCGCCACCACAAGCTCAGGATTGCGCCGCGGCACCAAGCCCACAAACCACACATTCGGATAGGTGGTCCGCCCCTTGTTGGTTTTTTCCAGCGCCTCGTGACTCATCTGCTGCGCTGTACCCGTCTTTCCCGCAATGTCGATGCCCTCAAGGTGCGCCGAGCCCGCCGTGTGATACAACCCCGGCTGCGTCACCTCCGCCATGCCGTTGGTAATAATGTCCCAGTTCGCCGGATCGATTGGAACATACGCTTCGCCCGTTCCCGGAAAGCTATCCACGAGCGACTTATAAAAGTCGCTGGAAAGTTCGTTGGGAAAAACCACATGCGGCCGAACCAGATGCCCTCCCGATGCAATGCCTCCAATGATCCGTGCCAGTTGAATCGGCGTCGCTTCTACCGCGCCCTGGCCGATGGCCACGTCGAGTGTCTCGTCGGGATACCAGCGGTGATGGAAGTTCTTGATCAGCCAATCCGGTGAGGGCATCAATCCGGCCTGCTCTCCCGGCAAGTCGATCCCGGTCTTCTGTCCGTAGCCGAACTCCGTCGCGTACTTCACGATCCGATCGATGCCCAGCTTGTCGCCGAGCATGTAAAAAAACGTGTCGCAGGAGTACGGAATGGCGTCATAGATGTCGACCGGTCCATGCCTCTCGTCGCAGTGGTGATAGTACCCATACGGGCCCCACCCGCCCGTGCAGACGATATGCATGTTCTGCGCAATGCCTTCTTGAAGTCCTGCCACCGACATGAGGATTTTGAAGGTCGAGCCCGGTGCGAGCTGCGCCTGGATGGTCTTGTTCAACAAAGGATGGTTGGGATCGGTGACCAGCTTGTTCCAGTCAGAGCGGTCGATCTTGACGGCAAATTCGTTCGGGTCGAAGCTGGGCCGCGAGACCATTGCCAGGATCTCGCCGTTTCTCGGGTCCATGGCAACAAGAGCGCCGTTGCGGCTGCCCATGGCGAGTTCGGCAGCGCGCTGAAGATCGTTGTCGATCGTAAGCTTCAGGTCCTGCCCAGGCGTGGCGTGCTGGATTCCGAAATAACCGACCTCGCGTCCGCGGCTGTCCACGACCACCTCTCGCGAGCCGTCCTGGCCGCGCAGTAGTTCGTCGTAAGTCTCTTCCACGCCTGCCTTGCCCACTACGTCGCCCGGCTCGTAGTAGGCAAAGCGCGGATTGTTCAAATCGTCCTCGCTCAACTCGCCCACGTAGCCGATTAGATGAGCGGCGAAACCGTCGCGCGGATAGAGCCTGCGCTCCTCGTCGATCGTCTCCAGCTCCGGCAGCTCGTTGCGATGGGCCGCGATAAAGGCCTGCTCGTCGGCAGTCACGTCCTGTTTGATGGGGATGGGCTGATAGCCGGGCTGTGAACGGAAGCGGCGCAGGGTGGCCCGCAATTGATCGAGATCGAGATCCAGACCCTGCGCGATCAATGGCAAATCCGCGTCCACATTGCGGCTTTGTTCGCGCACTAGGAAGCAGGTGACGGACGGGTAGTTGTCCACCACTAGCCGATTCTCGCGGTCGAAGAGCTTACCGCGCGGCGCGAGGATCGGCTCCTTGCGAATGCGGTTCTGCTCGGCCAGCACGCGGTAGCTCTCCACGTTCAGCACTTGCAAACGCCACAGGCCCGCAGCCAGGCCGAGCATCATCAACAGGATGCCGTACTGCACAAACGTCAGTTTGACTGCGGAGAGCTTTTCGTCGCGGCTGATGCTTGAAACCATGGTCCTAGTCTTCAGAATACAGCGAATCTGGTTTTTCGCCTGATCGCACTACGGTATGTGTTCGTTCTTCAATCCCTGATCTGCAGACGGTCGAGCAACGGAAACAGCACAAGCGCAATCACTCCATTTCCCACGGCCCGCAGCAACTCCGTCAGCCCGTTCCAGTCCACCGTCAGACCGAGCAGGAAACGGGTTACGAAAAGGTAGATCGCGCTGGAGAGCAAAGACAGCGCGAAATTGAGCAGCACGCGGATCGTGTGATTGTCCACGTCGATGCGAACGCCCACCGAGCCTGCCAGGAAGCCGACAGTGGTCTTGGCGATGCCGTTGATGCCGATGGCGTTATGCGAAAGCGCGTCTTCAAACAGGCCCATCGCGGCGCCCATCAATGTGCCTTGTAAGGGGTTGCGCCGGCCCAAAGCAAAGTAGACGATCGCCACGAGCGGCAGATCGAACCAGTCGTAGCGGCCGACGATGCGCGGCAGCCAGGCCTGCAACACCAGCGAACCCAGCAGAACCAGCGTGTACACCAGCAGTGGGTAGCGGTGGATCTCTATTTCGCGCCGGGATTCGGCGCCGAGCAGGGACATGGCTACGGATTCCTCCGCGGCGTCGTTTGCGGTTTGGAATTCGGCGCCGGCATGGCCCCGCCACCAGAGCTGGCCGGAGCGGCCGGAGGATTCTTCGTTTTCGGCGTGGAGTTCGCCCCCGGCCCCGCATTGGAATCGTCATTTGCGCTTGGTGAAAACTCGTCTGGATGCAGCGGCTGCGGCGGCTGCGCGGCGGGATTCGGATTGCTGTTGTCGTTCAGCGGTTGCTGCTCCGGAGGCAGGTTGGGGTCGATCAATCCCGGCAGCTTCTCCGCCATGATCTCTGACGCCTTCATCTGATCCTTGATCGCGGCGGGTACCGTGCCCTCTTCAGTCGCGCTCGCAGCAAGGTCTTTCTCATCCTGGGGCGGGAACCGCGGCTCGGTCGACGTAATCACCAGCACCTCGTCGAGGCGATCCAGTGGCGCGGCGGGAGTGAGGATAATGTCGACCAGGCCGTCGCGATCGGGATCGCGGACCACCTTTTTCACCACGCCCACGGGCAGGCCGCGCGGAAAGATCAGGTCGCCCCCGGCGGTGAGTACGTGCTCGCCCGGCTGAATGCGCTGATCGGCAGTCACGCCCACCACTTCAAGTTGTCCCGAAGCATCGCCGCGAAGTACGCCGCGGATGCGCGTCGTCTCCAGAATCACGCCCGCGCCGCTAGTGGTGTCGTTTACGGCCAGCACCTGCGCAGTGTGCGGAAAAACATCGCGCACCTTGCCCACAATGCCTTCCGCCGTGATCACGGCCATATCCGGCTTCAGGCCGTCGCGCCATCCCTTGTCAATAAAGAAATCATGCGAGCGGTCGCTGCCGCTGGAGCCATAGACCTGCGCCGCCAGCGTGGAGTAGATATACCTTTGCTGGAAGCCGAGCATTGCCCGCAGTCGCTCGCCCTGCCGTGCATCCTCCAGCAATGCGGCCTCCTCGAGCCGCAACCGGTCGACGGTGTTTTCCAGGTCCTTGTTTTGCTGGCGGACATGGACCAGATCGATGTAGTTGGACCACGTTGCCGCCATCCCAATCTTGCTCGCGTGTATCAGCCGCTCCGGGGGCGAAATCAACGCATTGGCCCAAAGCCGGATCAGCCGCACGCCCCTCGGGTCGGTGTCGTCGAGCGTGCTGGTGCCGCCTGTGGTCCGGCGCACCTGCACAGCAAGCCCAACGAGTTGCGCCACCAGCAGTGCCAGCAGCACCACAAGGTTCCGATAGCGAGTAATGAACGATTCCATAACAGCCAGTGATCAGTGTTCAGTGGACAGTGGTCAGATGCAGGCTTGAACGGTTTTCACTGATCACTGACAACTGTCCACTGACCACTGTCGTTAGTCGATCTTGATCTTGCGCAGCAGCCGGAAGTCCGAGAGCATCTTGCCTGTGCCCAGAACCACTGAGGCCAGCGGATCGTCGGCCACGGACACGGGCAACCCTGTCTCTTCGCGAATGCGCTTATCAAGATTCTTGATGAGAGCGCCTCCGCCGGTCAGCACGATGCCGCGATCGCTGATGTCGGCCGAAAGCTCGGGTGGCGTGCGCTCCAACGCCACGCGAATGGCGTTCATGATCACGGCGATACACTCGCCCAGCGCCTCGCGAATCTCGCTGTCATCCACGGTGATGGTCTTGGGCACTCCCTCAATCAGGTTGCGCCCCTTGATCTCCATGGTAAGCGGCTTATCCAGCGGGAAAGCGGAGCCGATGTCAATCTTGATTTGTTCCGCGGTGCGCTCGCCGATCAGAAGGTTATATTTCCGCTTCAGGTAGTTGATGATGGCCTCGTCCATCTGGTTCCCGGCCATGCGCACGGAGCGCGAATAAACAATGCCGCTCAGCGAAATCACCGCGATGTCGGTGGTTCCGCCGCCAATGTCCACCACCATGTTGCCTGAAGGCTCGGTGATTGGCAGTCCGGCGCCGATCGCCGCCACCATCGCCTGCTCCACCAGATACACTTCGCTCGCCTTGGCGCGATAGGCTGAGTCCTCGACGGCTCGCTTCTCCACCTGCGTAATCTCAGAAGGCACGCCGATCACGATGCGCGGATGCACCAGCATCTTCCGGTTGTGTGCCTTCTGGATGAAGTAGTTGAGCATCTTCTCGGTGATTTTGAAGTCGGCGATCACGCCGTCCTTCATGGGCTTGATGGCCACGATGTTGCCGGGCGTCCGCCCCAGCATCTCCTTTGCTTCCTTGCCAACGGCCTCCACTTCGCCGGTCGTTTTGTTAATGGCTACAATCGACGGCTCATTGACGACGATGCCCTTGCCGGCCGCGTACACCAGAGTATTGGCGGTACCCAAATCGATGGCTAGGTCGCTGGAAAACATACTGAACAGCGACCGAAAACCATGGGACCGCGAGGAACGGGAGCGATATCCATTCGAAGACATGAAAAAATTGAATCAACCTCAAAGCCTATTGTACGGCCACTTGCCCTTGGCCGCAGCGATCAGCCCATAACACGAAGGAGGAACCGAGCCTCGGGCGTGCCGCCTTAGTAAACGGCATTCCGCCGAAGCTTCCCCGGCTAGCCGGAACCCTCTCTTCGGGCGTAGGCTGATTGGCGGATTCAGTTACGGTCGAGATAAGCTCCGGCGCCGTCAGGGCTGCCTTCTGACCGCTGCCGACTGTCAACTGTCAACTGAGAACTGAGAACTGAGAACTGAGAACTGCCCTATGACCCATCCCATTTACCAAAACCTGATCGACGGCCGGTGGCTCCCGGCCGCCAGCGGCAAAACCATCCTCAACCTGAACCCCGCCGACCACTCCGACATCATTGGCGCGTTTCCCTCCTCGCACGCCGAGGACGTGGCTCTGGCCGTTGCTGCCGCTAAGAAGGCTTTCGCCGCTTGGCGGCTAGTTCCCGCGCCCAAGCGCGCCGAGATTCTGCTCCGGGCGGGCAACAATCTCATCCAAAACAAGGAAAAATACGCCCGCGATATGACCCGCGAGATGGGCAAAGTTCTGGCCGAAACCCGCGGCGACGTCCAGGAAGCCATCGACGAGGCATTTTACGTTGCGGGTGAGGGAAGAAGGCTTTTTGGGATCACCACCCCATCGGAGCTCCAGAACAAATTCGCCATGTCCGTTCGCATGCCGATGGGCGTCGTCGGCCTCATCACCCCCTGGAACTTCCCCATGGCCATCCCCAGTTGGAAGCTCTTTCCCGCGCTCGTCGCCGGCAACACCTGCGTCATCAAGCCCGCCACCGACACGCCGCTGTCCGTCTACAACTTGGTCCAGGCTCTCGTCGATGCCGGTCTTCCGCCGGGCGTCGTCAACATCGTCTGCGGCACCGGTTCCACTGCCGGCGCGGCGCTGGTCGAACACCCCGACGTCCGCGCCATCAGCTTCACCGGTTCCAGTACCGTCGGCTCGCACGTCGCGCAGCGCGCCGCCGCCGCGTTCAAGCAGGTCTCGCTTGAAATGGGCGGCAAGAACGCGCAGATCGTCCTCGACGACGCCAATCTCGATCTCGCCCTCGACGGCGCGCTCTGGGGCGCATTCGGCACCACAGGCCAGCGCTGCACCGCCACCAGCCGCATCTTGCTCCAGAAGGGAATCGCCGCCCAATTCACCGAAAAATTCGTCGCTCGCACCAAGAAGCTCAAGATCGGCAACGGCCTCGACGAATCGGTCGAAGTTGGCCCGCAAGTCAACGCCGCTCAAATCGAAACGTCAGAAAAGTACATCGAGATCGCGCTACACGAAGGAGCGCAGCTCCTCTGCGGCGGCCATGCGCTCACTTCGGGCGCTTACGCCCACGGCACATTCTTCGAGCCGACCGTCCTTGCCGCTGTTAACCCCCAAATGCGCATCGCCCGCGAAGAGGTCTTCGGCCCCGTCGTCAGCCTCATGGAATTCTCGACCTTCGAAGAGGCCGTCGAAATTGCCAACTCCATCGACTACGGCCTATCCACGTCGCTCTACACGCGCGATGTGAACCGAGCCTTTGCGGCGATTCGCGATTTAGAAGCCGGCATCACCTACATCAACGCCCCCACCATCGGCGCCGAGGTGCACCTTCCCTTTGGCGGCGTCAAGCAAACCGGCAACGGCCACCGCGAAGGCCTCGGCGCCCTCGACTTCTTCACCACCTGGAAAGCCGTCTACGTCGACTATTCCGACAAACTGCAAAGGGCGCAGATTGATAATGCGGAGTAAGGCCAGGCGCCCTTAGGTCCGGGCAACGGGCTAATGGGCCAAACGCTTCTCATCGAGGAGACTGATGGAAACTAGCTATCTTCCCGCCCCCACCCGCTACGACCACGCAACCTTCCGCCGCTGCGGCCGCTCCGGCCTCGTCCTGCCGGCCATCACCCTCGGCCTCTGGCAGAACTTCGGCGGCGCCGATGTCCTTGAAACCGGCCGCGCCACCATCCGCCGCGCCTTTGACCGCGGCGTGACCTACTTCGACCTCGCCAACAACTATGGTCCTCCCTACGGCTCGGCCGAGGAGAACTTCGGCACGATTCTGCGCAAGGACTTTCGCGGCCTGCGCAACGAACTTATCATCTCCACCAAAGCCGGTTGGGATATGTGGCCCGGTCCTTACGGCATCGGCGCATCGCGAAAATACCTGCTCGCCTCGCTCGACGACAGCCTCAAGCGCATGGGCCTCGACTACGTTGACATCTTCTACGCGCATCGACCCTGGAAAGATTGTCCCCTCGAAGAGACGATGGGTGCGCTCGTCGCCGCCGTACATCAGGGCAAGGCTCTCTATGTCGGCATCTCCTCTTATCAGCCAGACCGCACGCGCGAAGCCGCGAAGATCCTAAAGAGCATGGGCGTGCCTTTGCTCATTCACCAGCCCTCTTACTCCATGCTGAACCGCTGGATCGAGAAAGGCCTTCTCGCGACGCTCGATGAAATTGGCGCAGGCTGCATCGCCTTCTCGCCGCTCGCTCAGGGCCTGCTCACCAGCAAATACCTCAAAGGTGTGCCCAAAGACTCGCGCGCCAAAAGGGAAGACTCTTCGCTGCTGAAAGCGTTTTTGAGCGAGAAAAACCTGAAGCGAGTCCGCGCGCTCAACGACATTGCCCGCAGCCGCGGCCAGACCCTCGCGCAAATGGCCATCGCCTGGGTGCTGCGCGACAGGCGTGTCACTTCGGCCCTCATCGGCGCGCGCAACGTCGAGCAACTCGACGACTCCCTCGACGCGCTGAAGAAGCTCAAGTTCACCGCCGCGGAACTCAAGGAAATCGACCG
This sequence comes from Occallatibacter sp., assembly GCA_049517515.1. Lineage (GTDB taxonomy): Bacteria > Acidobacteriota > Terriglobia > Terriglobales > Acidobacteriaceae > Telmatobacter. The sequence continues at coordinate 261,404 of JBEKSA010000002.1, read as the reverse complement.
TTACGCGCAGGAGGGCGACCTCGACTTGTGGCGCAGAGCACGCGAAACGATGGAGTAGTCATCCCGGATTGCGGGGCTCAGCCTTGATGATTCAGAGCCTCAGGCCTTCCCCTCTACAACCGGTCTCATAAATGCCTCTGCAGCGTCGTGCGCAAGTGTGGGCCCCAACAGCAAGGCGGGTCCCATGATTCCAGCAAGTTGACAAAGATGGTTTATGAGACCGGTTCCAGCACATCCCTCAGCGCGAAGCTGGTCTCCAGCCGGATCACGCCCGGAAGCCGCGAGAGTTCGTTCTGGTGCAGGCGGTTGTAGTCGTCGATTCCAGCCACACGAGCCACTAGGATGTAGTCGTATTGGCCGGCCAGCAGGTGGCAGCTCACGATGTCGTGGCAGTGGCGCACCGCGTCCTCAAAGGCGCTCAGCACAGTGGAAGACTGGCGCTCAAGTGTGACGCGAATGTAGACCGTCATCTGCTTGCCCAGCAATCTGTCATCGATAATCGCGCGGTAGCCGCGGATCGCCCCCGACGATTCCAGCGCCAGAATGCGTCGCGAGGCCGCCGACGCTGACAGGCCCACCGCCTCGCCCACCTCGTAGTTTGTCGCCCGCCCCTGGCGCGCTAGATAGCGCAAAATCGCGGCATCAAGCTCGTCCAATCCCGCCATCGCTCCCGCCGGCATTCCCGCGCTTGCCGCAGCCACGGGCGATTGTTGCTCCAGAATGGATTCTAGATCACGTTTCGTTCCCATTCAGCCTGTATACCACAAACTTTGCACACATTGGAAGCAGTTTGCGCCGTAGAATTGCTCGAAGTCGGAAGCCCGGCAACCGTTCACCGCGATCAAGCCCTCCCATTCGGCGCGCCGGCTTCCGACCAGCAGCCCTCCCTCAGAGAGCGTCAAATAAGCGTGGGGGCCGCCTCGCACGGAGAGAAAACCATGATTGTCGGCGTTCCCAAAGAGATCAAGGACAACGAAGCCCGGGTCGGTGTCACCCCGGCGGGCGTTAAGGCGCTCACTGAGGCCGGCCACACAGTTCTCGTCGAAACATTTGCCGGCGCGCAGTCCGGATTCCCCGATGTGGAGTACCAGAATGCTGGCGCGGAAATCGTCGGTGACGCGGGCTTTGTGTGGGGCAAATCCGAAATGGTCGTCAAAGTGAAGGAGCCCATCGAGCCGGAGTATGTCTATCTCCACGAAAGTTTGGTCCTGTTCACGTATCTGCATCTGGCGCCGCTGCCTGCGCTCACTGACAAACTCCTCGAATCGAAGGTCATCGGCATCGCCTACGAAACGGTGCGCGACCGGCAAGGGACATTGCCCCTCCTCATGCCCATGAGCGAAGTCGCAGGCCGCATGAGCGTGCAGGTCGGCGCGAGCTATCTCGAAAAAGAACGCGGTGGACGCGGCATTCTGCTGGGCGGTGTGCCCGGCGTGCCGCCGGCGCATGTCACGATCCTAGGCGGAGGTATCGTGGGCACTAATGCCGCCCGCGTTGCGCTCGGCTTCGGCGCTAAAGTCACTCTCATCGATGTGAACCTAAACCGGCTGCGCGAACTCGATGACATCTTTGGTGGGCGCCTCTACACACTCGCCTCAAACAGCTACAACATTGCCCAGGCCACGCGCGAGGCGGACCTGGTCATTGGCGGAGTCCTGATTCCCGGAGCCACGGCTCCGAAACTCGTCACGCGCGCCATGGTGTCCCAAATGAAGATTGGCGCCGTCATTGTGGATGTGGCCATCGACCAGGGCGGCTGCGTTGAGACGGCGCGGCCCACCTCGCACTCCAAACCCAGTTTTGTCGTCGACGGCGTGGTGCACTACTGCGTCACCAACATGCCTGGCGCAGTGCCACACACTTCCACGCTGGCGCTCACCAATTCCACATTCCCCTATCTGCTGCGCCTGGCCAACCTTGGTGCGCGCGAAGCGCTGCGTCAGGATGCAGGATTGGCTGAAGGGCTAAACACCTGGCTGGGAACGCTCACGTATCGCGGAGTGGCTGAAAGCCAGCACCGTGCATGGAAAGCCGCATCAAGCGCAATTGCCTGATCGAACGCCAGGAGTTGCCTTCCCGCCTCGCTGTCCGCTTGCGACAGATTCTTCTTGACACGCTCGTTGCATATTTGTAAGCTTCCTTGCGCGGAAAAAGACCAAGAGAAATCCACCGCCAAATACAGCTTCTCCGGGACCGAAGAAAGTGATAGTGTGCGCCGGTTCAGGTTGTGTGTGTTTGGGGTGGATTTTTGTCTTTAGCGGACTTTTCATGGCATGTTCCTCGAACATTAACGGACGTGACCAAGGATGGCATTGAATCATCTCGCACTTAATGACTCACGGCGCTATCTTGAGCCCCGAGTCTCTTGTCCCTGTGTCCGCCCCCACGGGCAGTCGGGATCTCCCTACCCTTGGACGAACGCGCGTCCCTGGGGCCTGGCTTTCCCATCCGGTTCAAATGAACGACCGCGTTTTCTGATGACGGTATCTTCGAAATAAGCAATAGCCCTGGCGAACAGGGAGGACACTCAACAGCTGTTGAAACGAAATCATTGGGAGGCAATATGAATTCGACAAACCGATATGCGGGGCAACGAGCCGGAACAAGCTCGAGGACGAAATGCGGGATTCGAGGTTCCGGATGGATTCTTCTGGCAATCGCGCTTCTGTTGATGCTTCCTTCCCGCAAGGCTTTTGCCCAATACGACCTGGGTAGCTTGGTCGGGACCATTCACGACTCCAGCGGCGCCACGGTTCCGAATGTGACCGTTACCGTCACCAATGACGCCACCGGCATCGCCACGGTGGTCAAGACGGACCAGTCCGGCGACTATGAAGTTCCGTCGCTGCGCGTCGGTGTTTACACCATCTCCGCCAGCGCCTCAGGCTTCGCAATCGCCGAAGCCAAGTCGATTAGCGTCTCCGTCGGCGCGCGCCTGCGCATCGATCTGGTCTTGAAGGTGGGAACGGCCCAGGCCACCACCGTCGAGGTTAGCGACGTCGCTTTGCAGTTGCAAACCGAATCGAGCCAACGCGACCAGACCATCACCAACTATCAAACGCAGTCTCTGCCGCTGGTGAGCCGCAACTACTCCGACCTCGTGAATTACGTCGTGGGTGCTCACGGAGCTCCGGCCGACGCCACCGTCACCTCGGTCACCTCGTTTACGCGCGCCGGCTCCTTCAACGTGAACGGCCAGCGCAGCATGTTCAACGACTACATGATCGACGGTATGGACAACAACTCCTACAACGAGAGCAACCAGGGCTTTGATAACCAGATCATTCAGCCCCCGCCCGACTCGGTCGCGAACTTTGAAGTGATCACCAACAACGAGAGCGCCGAGTACGGCCGCTCCTCCGGCGCCACCGTCAACGTGGCCACCAAGAGCGGTACCAACCAGTTCCACACCACGTTGTATGAGTTCATTCGTAACACCGACCTGAACGCGTTCGGCTATATCAAGCCCCTCACTTACAATGCAGCCGGCAATCCGTACCCGTTCTTCAAGCCGGTCTTCGACCGCAACCAGTTTGGCGCCAACTTTGGCGGACCTATCATCAAGAACCGGTTCTTCTGGTTCCTCGACTATGAAGGCTTCCGGCAGACGCTTACGCCGACGGTTGTGGATACCGTTCCCACCCTCGACGAACTCAGCGGTGTGCTGGCGGTTCCCGTGCAGGACCCATGGAATCCGAAGACCACTGCGATCCCCGCGCAAAGTTACGTCCCGGCATTGGCTGCCGTTACCGGCATCAATACTTCGGGACTGACGGCGTGGCCGTCGCAGGCAATCCAAGACCTCGATCCGACTGCCATCACCATTGCAAAACTCTACATGCAGGCGCTGCCGGCCAAGTGCCAGGTGACCAGCGCCGGCACGTCTTCCGGCGTGGCCACGAACAACTGCCCTTTGAACGCGCCGTTTACCGACCACGCCGACAAAGGCGACCTTCGTCTCGACTTCCAGCAGAGCCAGAATACCTCCTGGTTCCTGAAGGTCAGCGACCGCAAGGAAACCGGCAAGAACTATAACCTCCTGCCCGAACCCATCGACATGCAGACCAACGGCCATATTCTCATCCACGATGAACAGGTTGCGCTCGGCTATAACCATGCGTTCAGCGCCAACAAGTTCCTGGATGCCCGCCTGGCCATCTCCAGCACCCGGGCCGGCAAGTGGACCTTCGCGGTGGGCAGTACTTCGTTTCCGGCTGGCACCATCCCTGGCTTGCCGACCATCGCCGGCGTCTCCGGGGGATTGCCTTCGATTGCTATCTCCGGCGGTTTCTCGTCCTTCGGCCGTCAAAGCACCAACCCGCAATGGCAGAACCCGTCCCTGGTCGATCCCAAGCTGAACTTCTCCTGGGTCCACGGCCGTCACTCGCTCAAGTTCGGCTATGAGTGGGAGAAGGTGTGGCAGGAGATTCAGGACTCGAACCCGCTTTACGGCTCCTTCACCTACGGCAGCGGCTACAGCGTCTGCACGTCGGCGGCGTCGGGCGGCTCGGGCTGCTCCGGCACCAGTAAAGTCGGTGACACCTACTGGGCCGATTTCCTCTTCGGTACCAGCAGCGCCTATTCGCTGGCCACCTACTACATCACCCACGTCTACCAGGAAATGGATAGCGCCTACGCGCAGGATGACTGGAAGGTCAGCTCAAAGTTGACCCTCAATGTCGGCCTGCGCTGGGAGTATGGCTCCCCCTGGTGGGAGCGCGACAACTTCATCTCCAACTTCAACCCGAATACCGGAACCATGTGGACGCTCGAGCCCGGCTACACAACAGCCAGCTCCCCGATGTGCGGCAGCGTTCCCTGCATTGCTCCCTATAGCGGCAGCGGCGTATTCGGCAAGTCGCTGGTCAACCCCAATCTGAGTGATTGGGCTCCACGCTTTGGATTTGCCGCTGCTGTCACGCCGAGCATCGTAGTCCGCGGCGGCTACGGCACGGCCTTCATTCACTATTGGCGCGCCGGCTCGGGCAACAATATTGCCATCAACGCGCCCTTCTCTCTCTATACCGTGGTCAGCAACCCGTCTTCCGCAACCACCCCCGGTTTCGTCAGGCTGGAGAATGGCTTCCCCACGGGGCTGGCCACCACCTTCAGCGCTGGCACGGACGACATCGACTCCATTCCGCCGAGCACCAAGGACGGCTACGCCGAAAGCTGGTTCCTCGATGCGCAAAAGAGCCTGGGCAAGAACACCAAGGTTGACATCGCCTATGTGGGCAACCACGGCGTCCATCTCCAGGGCTTCATCAACGCCAACCAGAAGAACCCGGCATTGCCACTCACAACCACAGGCGAGTTTCCCGGAATTCCGGCGGGCCAGTGGCAGCGTCCGTACATGAGCTGGGGTGGCTACCTGCTCAACAATTCCACCACCTATCCAACCTTCAGCAACGGCGATATCACCCAGGCTTTGAGCGAGTTCCACTCCACCTACAATGCGCTGCAGGCCCGCTACGAGCAGCGTTACACCGGCGGCTTGACCCTGTTGAACTCGTTCACCTGGTCGCACGCGCTGGATAATGCCTCATCCACCCTTGAAGCCAACACGCCATGCCCGCAGAACGGCTACAACATCCAGGGCGACTACGGGCAATCGGACTATAACCTGCCCATCACCAATGTCACCACGCTGGTCTACGAACTGCCGGTCGGACAAGGGAAACGATTCCTGAATACCAGCGGCGTCGTAAACGAAGTGCTGGGCGGTTGGCAGATCAGCGCCGTGAACACGATGGACGCCGGAACGCCTTTCAACCTCACCTATAATCCGTCTTCGGCCAATGCTGTTTCGCCCGAGCTGACGCAGAACTGGCGCGGCGAAAATCTCTATCGCCCCAACCTGGTTTCCGGAGTTCCCTACCTCGAGCGGGTGCCTGCCCTCACGGGTTTCACGTCGGGCGCTCCCAGCGGCAAGCCCAATGGTTACGTTCAGTACGTGAACCCCGCGGCTATCGCATTCCCCTCGACATACACCACGGGCAGCGCACTGCTCACGGGCGGCACGATCTCCAGCCCCTTCGGCAACCTGCCCAAGAACTTTGGCCGCACTCCTGCCTACTACGAAACCGATCTGGACCTCAATAAACGGTTCAACACTCCGGTGGAAAGAATCAAGATCGAGTTCCGCTCCGAGTTCTACAACATCTTCAACCATACGAACCTTTACCTCCCCGGTGGCTCGGGCGGCGGCACCGCTTCCGGTACCAACAACAACCTGCCAAACACCGTGAGCGCCCTCGGCGGCGGCCAGATCACTGGCACGTTTGAACCGCGCATCATTCAGTTCGGGTTGAAAGTAACTTACTAACCCGCATCAGACAGGCGCGCCGGCCACTGCAATCGTGGCCGGCGCATCGTGCAGGCTCCCGGGTTCGCCCAATATAGCGCCCACTGAGAGACCAGAGTCTGGGCGGAAGAACAGCCATTCACCTTGATCGAAGGCAGCGCACTGGTTCGCGACGCAGTTCCTTTTGCGCCTACTCGCGCCTCCGACCGTGCTATTTTCCGTCATCCGCCCGTTAGGAAAGGAAGTGAGAGGCGTGATCGCAAGGCAGGAAATCCTCAGCCAACTGGGCGCTGCATCGCAGACGTGGGACGTGCTGGTCATCGGCGGCGGCGCCACTGGTTTGGGTACAGCGGTGGAAGCTGCCGCTCGCGGCTATCGCACGCTGCTTGTAGAGCGTTCTGACTTCGTCAAGGAAACCTCCAGCCGCAGTACCAAGCTCGTACATGGCGGCGTGCGCTATCTCGAGCAAATGAATTTGACGCTGGTCCTCGACGCCCTGCGCGAACGCGGCCACATGCTGCGCAACGCGCCTCATCTGGTCCACGATCTCTGTTTCGTCGTCCCGGCTTACAGCTATTTTTCGCTTCCTTACTATGGAGTGGGCCTCAAGATCTACGAGCGGCTTTCGGGCAAGCTATCTTTCGGCCGGTCAGAACTGCTCTCCCGCGAAAGCACTCTGGAGAAGCTGCCCGGAATACAGGGCGATCACCTTTGTGGCGGCATTCTCTATCACGACGGTCAGTTCGACGACGCCCGTTACGCCATCGCGCTGTTACGCACCCTCCAGGATCATGGCGGAACCGCCATCAACTACGTTGAAGCCACGGGTCTGATCGAACGCGGAGGCAAAATCGTGGGTATCCGGGCCCACGACCACGAAGGCGGCTCCGACTTCGAGGTGCAGGCCAAGGCCGTCATCAACGCCTGTGGCGTTCATGCCGAGGAAACACTGGCGCTCAACGGCCGCCCGCGTGGCTCGTTTCTGGTCGTCAGTCAGGGATCGCACTTCGTCCTCCCGCGTTCCTTCCTCCCTGGGAAAACCGCGCTCATGATTCCCAAAACGGCTGACGGCCGCGTCCTCTTCGCCATTCCCTGGCTCGACGCGCTGCTCGTCGGAACCACCGACGTACCTGTTGACACCACCTCGCCTGAGCCGCGCGCACTTCCTGAAGAGAAGAAGTTCCTGCGCGACCACATCGCCCGCTACCTGGGCCGTGCGCCACGCCCTGAAGAGATTCTCAGCGTTTGGTCGGGTCTGCGCCCGTTGGTCCGCAAGGGCGGTGTCAGGACCTCAAAACTGTCTCGCGATCACACCATCATGGTCTCCGTATCCGGCCTCATTACCGTGACGGGCGGAAAGTGGACCACCTACCGCCGCATGGGACAGGACACAATTGATCGCGCCACGCAAGTCGCAGCCCTCCCAAAACGTCCCTCTCCAACTCTGGAATTAAGGATTCACGGCTGGACCCCTGACGCAACCACTGCGAATTCCCCGTGGGAGAGCGTTTACGGTTCTGACCTTCCAGCCCTCCGCGCACTTTCCGCCCAGGACTCGAGCCTGGATGCCTTGCTGCACCCGCGTCTGCCCTTCCGGCGGCGCGAGGTCGTCTGGGCAGCACGGTACGAAATGGCGCGTACGGTCGAGGATGTGCTTGCCCGCCGCACCCGAGCTCTCTTTCTCGATGCGCGCGCCGCCATCGATGCCGCACCCGCCGTCGCTGACCTGCTGGCGCGCGAGCTCCACCGCTGCGACGGCTGGAAGGCAGACGATCTGCGCAGTTTCCAGGAAACCGCCAAAGGCTATCTCTACGAGGAATGAGTCGAGGGGCGTTCCTCTGAGCAAGGCGCAGCTCGCTTGCGGAATCTTCCGCGAGAATTCAGCCTGAACCTGAGGCGGTTCTGAATTGCCGATCGTTGTTGACGATTTACCTCGCACGAAGCGCGATAGGGAATTACATGCAACTGAATCTTTCCTTCCTTCAGCCGGCGCCCCACATCCCAAGGGTTTCCAGGGAGCAGGCCCAGCGGCTCTATCCGAAGATGCGCTGGCAGATCATGGAATCAACCTTCATCGGCTACGCTACGTTCTACTTCGTCCGGAACAATCTTCCCGTTGTCTCCAGGGAGATGGGCATTGCGCTGCACTATAGCAAAGAGCAAATGGGGAACATCCTGGCCGCAACGGCCATCTCCTATGGCCTGGGTAAGCTCTTCATGGGCGCGTGGTCCGATCGCAGCAATCCCCGCTACTTCATGCCGCTTGGCTTACTCGTCACGGCATTTTGCAACTTCGCTTTCGGCGCCGCCAGCAGTTACTCAATCCATCTTGCTCTGTGGTCTTTGAATGGCCTTGCTCAGAGCATGGGCTGGGCTCCCTGTGGTCGCTCTATCGGTCACTGGTACAGCGTCAGCGAGCGTGGAACGAAATTTGCTCTCTGGAACGTCGCGCAAAACGTCGGTGGCGGACTCACCGGCCTTCTCGTCGCATACTGCACCTTCTTGTTCGGCTGGCGCTCTGCCTTTTATGTTCCAGGCGTTTTGGCAATCCTATGCGCTGTTTACCTGCTTATCCGGCTCAGAGACACTCCGCAATCGGTCGGCCTGCCGCCAATCGAAGAGTGGCGCAATGACTATCCCGCGTCCGGCCGGAAAGATACAGAAAAAGAGCTGGGTACCCGCGACTTACTCACGAACTACATCTTCACCAATAGCTATCTTTGGCTCTTTGCCTTTGCCAATTTCTTTGTCTATATCGCTCGATACAGCATGTTGGACTGGGGGCCGACATATCTGAAAGAGGTGAGGCACGCCAGTCTTGGCCAGGGCGGCATCAGTACGGCGGCCCTTGAGTTTTCCGCCATTTTCAGCACCATTCTCATGGGCTGGCTCTCCGATAAGTTGGGCGGGCGCCGCGGCATGATCAGCGTCCTGTGCATGGTTCCCGTGCTTTTGTCCTATCTGGGAATCATCTATGGGCCCGCCAACAAGTTATGGATCAGCCTGGGTTTGTTTGGAGTGATTGGATTCTTTGTTTATCCCACGGTCTTGCTCTTAGTCGTGAGCGCGCTGGATTTCACGTCGAAGAAAGCGGTAGGTACCGCGGCCGGATTTCTGGGTCTCTTCGGTTATTTGGGGCGCATGGTCGAAGGCGAGGGTATCGGCGCTCTCGCCCAGCGCTATGGTTGGACCGTCGCACTTCACGCGGTTGTCGCCGCAACCGTCGTTGGAATCGCCTTGCTATCGTTTACCTGGAATCTGTCGCCGCATCGTGCGGGAAGAACCTGACTACGCCGCGCTTATCACGGCTGCGCGCCCGGTGGGATCAGCAGCGTCAGCGAGTGGGGCACGACTTCGAGCCGCACCGGCAGAGAGCCCAGAAACTCTCCGTCCGCTTCGACAAAGAGATCCTCAGCCGAGCCGCCGCGTGCTCGGCATTCTATCGATGGCGAGTCCATCAGCTCCACATCCCGGTTGAACGTGTGCCGCCCGGCGATCACCGCGAGCAGGAATGAGAGGTAGTGCAAGCGGCTTTGCGTTTTGAAAGCCAGCATGCTCAGGCTGCCATTGCGCAAACTGGCGCCTGGAGCAAGCGTGCGCAAGACTCCACCAAATGAGCGCACACGAACAGCCAGCAACTGCGAAACCTCCAGCACGCGCCCCCTGCCGTTTCCATTCGACGGCAGTTCCGCCTCGAATAGCGGAAAAGACGAAGAAGCCCAGATCCGAAACGCCTCGATCAGATACAGAACATATCCCAATCTTCGCTTGAGCTGCGAGTCCAGCCGCGACATCAGCAACGCATCGGCGCCGATTCCCGCCGCTACGATGAAATAGCGCGAGCCGGGGTTTCCGTTTTTGTCTTCGTAGTAGATGCGCCCTACGGAAACTCGCGCCGGTGTGGAATCCAGCAACTTGCGCGCCACTTTGGCCGGCGATGCGATCAGTCCCAGGTCCGCAGCCAGGGCGTTGGCTGTGCCCAGTGGAACCACTCCCAGCGCTACGTCGGTGCCGACTATGCTCTGCACAGCCTCATGGACCGTGCCGTCGCCGCCGCAAGCCAGAATCGTATCGAAGCCTTCGCGCACGGCCTGTTCTGCAATGCTTATCGCGCTGCCCGGTGCGCCGGTTTCGAATGCCTCCGCCTCAACCCCCGCTCCATGGAGCACGGCCTTGATCTCGCCAACAGCCGCATGCCTCCGCGCGTTGTATTGGCCTGAAGCCGGGTTGTAGATCAGCGCCACACGGCGCATTGGGGATTTCACTTGGACGGTGGATCCTATCTGTTTAAAGTGCCCCTCAGGCACATCTTGCCATCATCGCAGATTTGAAGATAAAAATGCGGATCGCCTGCTCGAAATGACACTAAATATGTATCGCCTTCGTTTGGATGCAAAAGATCAGGGGAGGGAATCGTTCTGCCGCTCTAAGGCGAGTCGAGTTTCCTGCGAAGATTCCGTATGCCGGGTGCAACTTACAGCCAAAGATGCCACAGATACCAGATGCCGTAAATGCTCAATGCTGCTGCGCCCTCGATCGCTAGCGCCCACCCTACTCCTTTTCCCAAGAGATGGAGATTGACGATCGCCGCGGCAGGCCATTCCGTGTCTGCTCGAACAGCGCCGCTCCTCAAAACCTGAGCTCCAGCCACGGTCGTGGCATAACTGCTCATTCGCAATTGAGCCGCAAGCTGGGAAGGCGAAACTGTCAGCAGGTGGGCGTTTTCGAATGGTTGGGTTGCCATGTTGGCATCCTCCTTCGACTCCTATCGGCAATGCGCCGAACAGAATCAGTCGAGGTCGAAAACAAAGATGCCCGGCAAAAGGCGTTGCTTCGTAATCGATGATTCATTATGCTGTTGTGTCAGACCGCAGGCGAGTGATATTGAATCACTCCTTCTCCGGTCGGTGCCAAGGTGGTAACCGACTCGCCCGTGCCCGCCCATTTTGGCTCTCTCTTCCCGCCAGTGGCCCTAATCACCCGAGATTTACCAAACCCGACTATCATGCCAGTCAGAGGCATCTGCTCTTATGAATCCAACCGGTAACACGATCCTGATCACTGGCGGCGGCTCCGGCATTGGCCGCGGCCTCGCTGAATCTCTCCACGCTCTCGGCAACCAAGTCATCATCTCCGGCCGCCGCCTCAGCGCTCTCGACGAAACCACCGCCGCCAACCCTGGCATCAAATCGCTCCAGCTCGATATCGAACACCGCGCCCCCATCCGTGCATTTGCCGCGCAGGTCATCGCTGAGTTCCCCTCGCTCAACGTCCTCATCAACAATGCCGGCATCATGCGCCGCGAGAATCTTCTTGAGCAGCAGCCCGACCTGGCGGACGCTGAGGCCATTGTCGCCACTAACCTGCTCGGCCCCATCCGCCTGACTGCGGCCTTGCTCCCGCATCTCCAAAAGCAGCCGCACGCCACCATCATGAACGTCTCATCGGGATTAGCGTTCCTGCCCATGGCACGCACGCCCGCGTACTGCGCCACCAAGGCCGCCCTCCACTCCTACACGCTTTCGCTCCGCGCGCAACTCCGCAACACTGGCATCGAAGTCCTCGAGCTAATCCCTCCCTATGTCGCCACCAACCTGATGGACGGCGCCGGCAACCCGCGCGCCATGCCGCTCGACAAATTCATCGCCGAAGCCATGGAAATCCTCATGACGCAGCCCACGCCGCCGGAGATCTGCGTCGAGAGCGTGAAGACCCTCCGCTTCGCCGCCGAAGCCGGCAATTTCGACACCATCTTCGCGCGCCTCAACGCGCCGCCGTCTGACACGCGCTGATGTTTCCGTTGTCACAGCGGTTTTTGTTGCACAGACATATAATTCACTCGTTCTCGCACTACCGCGGAATTAGCTCGCGAACGCGGGGTGTGTTCAGCCATTTTCTTGCCGAAAAAACCGCAGGCGCTGAAATGAAACGGAAAATGTTGTCCCTCCTCATGGGAAGCTTGCTCGCGCTTCCCGCTGGCGCCCAGATTCCTGTCACGGCGCTGGTGACTCAACCCATCGACGCAACCAACCTGGTCGCGCTGCACGGCAGCGTGCATCCGTTGGCGCGGGCCGCCGATGACCGCGGACCCGTCCCCGATTCCTTTTCCACAGGGCGAATGCTTCTTTTGTTGAACCGCCCGCCGGATCGGGAGACCACGCTCGAGCAATTTCTGCAGGCTGTTCACGCGCCTGGATCGGCTGCTTTCCACAAATGGCTTACACCGGAGCAATTCGGCCAGCAATTCGGCCCTGCCGATTCCGACCTCCAAGCCGCTTCCGCTTGGCTCGCTTCGCACGGATTAGTCGTGGCGAGGACCTCGAAGAGCCGGCAATTCATCGAGTTTTCCGGTACCGCTGGCGCGATCCGCGATGCCTTCCATACAGAAATCCACCAGTACAGCGTCAACGGCGAAACGCATTATGCAAACGCTGGCGAAGTGAAGATCCCCGCCGCACTCGCGCCGCTGATCGCGGGCATCTCGCCCATGAACGACTTCCGTGCTAAACCCATGCTGCGAGTTCTTGGGCAGGCCACGTATTCGCGCAAAAGCCACACGGCCACTCCACATTGGACACTTCCCAACGGAAAATCTACGGTATACGCTCTGGCTCCCGAGGATTTCGCCACCCAGTACGACCTGGCGCCGCTCTATAAAGCGGGAGTGAATGGCGCCGGCCAAACCATCGGTATTATCAACGAATCGAATATCGATCTCAGCCTGGTAGAGGCCTATCAAAAGCTCTTCAGCCTCTCCAGCGGGATTCCGCAGCTCGTTATCGATGGCTCCGACCCCGGCGATCTGGAAGGCGTCGATGTCGAAGCCTACCTCGACGTGGAAGAATCTGGCGCGGTGGCTCCCGGGGTCCAGGTCGATCTCTACATCGGCAATTCGAGCGGCCTTTTCACCGGCAATCCCAACAACTCCAATGCCGTCGATCCGCTCTATATGGCGGCTTTGCGCGCCGTGGAAGACAATCAGGCAAGCGTGCTCAGCGTCAGCTTCGGCAATTGCGAAGGCTTCCTGTTGCAGTCCGGCAATGCGCTTTGGTCAGCACTTTGGCAGCAGGCCGCGGCGCAAGGGCAAACCATCCTGGTTTCGAGCGGCGACAGCGGTTCGGCTGGCTGCGACGACGCCAACGACCAATGGACGACCGAGGACGGGCTGGCTGTGAACGGGCTGGCCTCCACGCCTTGGGATGTTGCTGTCGGCGGCACGGACTTCTATTACAGCGACTATGCAACCGGCGGCGCCAGCATGGCCAGCCTTTGGAACCAGACCAATGACGCCGATAACGGATCGCTGAAAGCTCCATTGCCCGAACAAGTTTGGGACACGGTTTACGGTTTGAATGCAACTGGCCCTTACGTCCAAAACTCCGGGGAATCCATTCCTGCCGGTGGAGGCGGAGCCAGCAGTTGCATCGATTCCACAGAGAATGCGTCGGGCAGCGGTCTGCCGTTCGTTTGCGGCAATGTTGGGGCCCAAGCTCTTTACGGTTATGCGAAGCCGAGCTGGCAAAGTGGAACGGGCGTACCCGGTGACGGCGTGCGCGACATTCCCGACGTCTCGCTCTTCGCGGCCGCCGGGACGAATCTGAGCGCCTATCCAATCTGCGCCCAAGAGGGCGACTGCGCGGCGGATGCGAGCGGCGATGAACAGATCACGCTGGTGGGCGGAACTTCGGCCTCTGCTCCGGCGATGGCCGGCATCATGGCGCTCGTGAACCAGAAGTATGGTCGTCAAGGCCAGGCCAATTTCACCCTATATCCTCTGGCTCACCAGGCGCCCTCGGCCTTCCACGACATCACGCTCGGCAGCAACAACATGACCTGTGTCGAAGGATCGCCCGGTTGCTCACTCGATACCAACGGCGACGGTCTCTATTCCCTGCAAAAGTATTCCGCGGGAGTTGGCTACGATCTTGCCAGCGGCCTTGGATCGGTAGACGCCGGCGCGCTGGTCGACAACTGGAATTCCATCACCTTCAAGCCGACCACAACCACTCTGCAGATCTCTCCCACCACCGCGCAGGTCGGAGCGACAGTCGCCGTCACCATCGACGTCAAGTCCTCCTCAGGCGGTGGAACTCCACAGGGAAACGTGACGATTCTGGCCGAACCAACTTCCGCATCGGCCCCGCCACTTGGCGTCTTCGTGCTGAGCAACGGTTCAGCTACAGGCGCGCTCGCCAATTTACCCGGTGGCACCTACCAGGTGTGGGCGCAGTATGCCGGCGACGGCACATTCCAAGCCAGCCAGTCCGCGCCGCAGTCAGTGATGATTACGTCCGTCGGCAGCACCGTGAACCTCTATGGCTTCGCAGTCCCGGGACAAACGCTGAACCCGGCCGCTCCATGTCTGATCAATCCCAATCAGGCGGTCTACGAGGAGTCGACAAACTTCGGACCCTGGGGCCCATATCCCAGCGGGTCCAGCTTCTCGTACTACCAAGTCGCGCCGCTCGCCATCGTCAACGGCTCCTGGCCCTCGTCCGGAACCTCGTTTGGATCCGGCACTGGCAGCGTCACATTCTCAGTGGACGGCACGCCCCAGGCCACAGTCGCCCTCAATTCCTTCGGCTATGCAGGCTGGATTCCGCCCTCCACCTTCAATGCGGGCAACCACACCATCGGCGCAACGTACTCTGGCGACGCCAGCTACGCTCCTTCGACGGCCACGCCCTACACCTTAATCGTGCCCCAGGTAACCCCGTCCATGTCCGCCTGGCCTGCCGCAAATTGTCCGGGAACTGCTTCAACCTGCACCTTCAGCGCTGGCGACAATTTGCGTGTAGAGGTGCAAATCTACGAGGCCAATTGCCACGTGCCTACTGGCGCTGTCATCGTCAACGTGGGCTCCCTTTCTCAAAACATCACACTCGTCCCGGGCGGGCTGATCACGCGATCGGTGGACTTTGTAGGGCTGCCGGTACTCTCGGGTGAGGCCGTATTTCAAAATCTCCCCGCCGGCACATACCCGGTTTCGGCATCCTACGCCGGTGACGCAAACTCCCTGCCCAACACCTCTTCGGCCCCGGCCGGTCCACTCGGCCAGTACGGTCTAACCTATACCGTGGTTGCCACGGCGCCGCCCGCGCCGCTGCTGCCCACAACTACGGTCATCACCGCAGACCCTCCCTCGATGCAGAACACTTTTTGGACCGGCGTCTACTTAACAGCCACTGTCACGGCCGCACCTGGTTTGACGACTCCACCCACTGGCGCCGTTGATTTCTTCGAGGACGGCGTGGAAATCACCAGCGGCACGCTCACGCCTGCCGGAGCGAATAGCGCCACTGTGACCGCATTGGCGGAAGGCTTGAGTTTTGATCTCGGATCGAGCCAGCTCAAAGCTGTCTACTCCGGAGACAGCGTGTACCAATCGTCGGCCGTCCAGCTTACCTACCAGATCAATCTTGCGCAGACGACTGATTTCCTCCTCGCTCCGCAACAGCGGCAGCTAACGGTGCAGTCCGGCAGCTCCGCAACCGCCGGGTTCAACCTGGCTTCTCTCAACGGCTACAACGGGACAGTGACACTCTCCTGCACGCCATCATCGAGCCAAATCAGTTGTAGCCTCAACCCGGCCACAGTGACCGTCAACGGACAGGCATCTACGACGCTTACCGTGAAAGCCGCGGTTTCCGGCACGTCCTCGAAGCTTTCGCCGGTGCCCAGAGGCGGCCACTGGCTGCCTGCATCCGCTCTGGCGTTTTGCGTCATACTCGTTCTTCCGCTGCGCAGGCGCCGGTGGATTGGCGTGGCTTGTCTCCCGATTCTGCTGGCCGTGGCCATCCTATCCGGCTGTGGAGGCAGTGGAAACACGGGTGGCGGGGGTGGTGGTGGAGGCGGTGGGTTCACCGGCACGCCCGTCGGCACCTACACTGTGCTCGTCACGGGCACCGCCAGCGGCATCGCGCACAGCGCGCAGATCACCATCGTCGTTCACTGATGCTGCGGCGCTTCGCCAGCCGGATTCCGGCCTGACGAGGTTGTTTTCGCGTAGCCGCGTCACTGTATTCGATTTCCTAATTTTCCAGTTACGCGCCGGATTCGCACAGCCTTGCCAATGGGGGATTCTGGCCTACACTCTTTCCTATGGCGACTGTCCCCGACCTCACCCTCGAAGCCGGCCTGCCCGCGAATCTGGATGCGGAAAAGACCATCCTCGGCGCAATCCTGCTCGATAACGCCGCCCACGCCGAGGCCGCCGAAGCCCTCAAGGCCGACGATTTCTCTCTCGACTCGCATCGCCGCATCTTCCTTCGCATGAGCGAGTTGATCGACACCGGCCGCACCATCGACATTGTTACGCTCTCCAATGAGCTGGCGCGCTACAAGGAGGTCGAGTCCGTCGGCGGCGTCGCCTACCTGGCCTCCCTCACTGAGGGTTTGCCCCGCCGTCCGGTCATCGAGGATTACGTCCGCATCGTTAAAGACAAGAGCATGTTGCGCCGCCTCATGGGCATCTGCTCAGCCGCCATCGCCAAGGCTGCCGACCAGAGCCAGGATGCCATCGGCGTCCTCGATGAGACCGAGTCGCAACTGCTCCAGGTCAGCGACGCCGGCCTCGCTCAAGGCCTGCAACCCCTGGACATCATCGTCCGCGACTCATTCGGAACCATCGACAATCTCTACAAGCACAGCCGTGAGGTCACCGGCCTGGCCACGGGTTTTTACGCGCTCGACACCTTGACCAGCGGACTGCAAAAGGGTGAGCTGATCATTATCGCCGCGCGGCCTTCCATGGGCAAGACAGCGCTGGCCATTAACATCGCACAGAATGCGGCAGTCCAGCACCACGCCGTCGTAGCCGTTTTCAGCCTGGAAATGACCAAGGAATCGCTGCTACGCCGCATGCTTTCCGCGCAGGCCCGCGTCGATCAGCGCCATTTGCAAACCGGCTTTATCGACCGCAAAGACCAGGAGAGACTGCAGGGCGCACTCGAACTCCTCGTGGAGTCGCGAATTTTCATTGACGACTCAGCGGGCTCATCGTTGGCTGAAATGCGCGCCAAGGCACGGCGCCTCAAGCAAAACGCCGGCGGCCTCGATCTCGTCGTGGTCGACTATCTGCAACTGATGACGGCCACGCTGCCCGGTGGGAGCCGTAAAGGCTACGAGAACCGTACGCAGGAAGTATCCGCCATCTCCCGTGGACTGAAGGCCATGGCCAAGGAGCTCAATGTTCCGGTGCTCGCTCTCTCGCAGCTCTCCCGCGCCAGCGAGCGCCGCGGCGAAGACAAGCGCCCCATGTTGAGCGATCTCCGCGAGTCGGGCTCCATTGAGCAGGATGCCGACGTGGTCGCCTTCATCCACCGCGACAGTTACTACAACCGCGACGAGGAAATGACCGAGGCCGACCGCGCCAAGTCAGAAATTATCCTCGCCAAGCAGCGCAATGGTCCCACCGGTATCGTGCACTTGAACTTCATCTCGCGCTATACCAGCTTCGACAATCCGGAGACCACGCACGACCTCGACTGAGCGCCTCTGCATCTTGCCCGCCTTGCGTCCGCTTCCCCTGCGTGACTATTGTTGTCGAAGCAGCGTGAGCCAACCCCAGTAGCCTTTCATGGACGTTCTCAGACGCCTTTTCGAGCAGTACTTCCATTCGCCGCCGGAGCGCATTCAGCCGCTCCAGGGACAGCTCGGCGGCTCCGGGCGCGTCATTGTCCGCCTCGCCGGTGCGGGGCACACCGCCGTCGGCATTCTTTATTCCGTGCGCGAAGAAAATGTTGCCTTTCTTGAGTTCTCCCGCCATTTCCGCCGTCACGGGCTGCCGGTACCCGAAATCTACGCCGAGGACTTGAGCCACGGAGCCTACCTCGAAGAAGATCTCGGCAACACCACTCTCTTTGAATTCCTCAGCGCCAATCGTTCCGGGCACGACATCGCGCCCGAGGTCGTTGAAGCGTACCGCAAAGTTGTCGCTGTCCTGCCGCGCTTCCAGGTCGAGGCAGGGCGCGATCTGAATTACAAAGTTTGCTATCCGCGCGCAAGCTTCGACCGCCAATCCATCGCCTGGGATTTGAATTATTTCAAGTATTACTTTCTCCGTCTCGCCGGCATACCCTTCAACGAGCAGGCGCTCGAAGTCGATTTCACGCGCCTGACCAAATTTCTGCTCGGCGCCGATCACGACTTCTTTCTCTATCGCGATTTCCAATCGCGCAACATCATGCTGCGCGACGGCCATCCCTGGTTCGTCGACTACCAGGGCGGCCGCAAGGGCGCGCTGCAATACGACATCGCTTCGCTTCTCTTCGACGGCAAGGCCGATCTGCCGCCGGATCTGCGCCGCCAACTCCTCGACCACTATCTCGATTGCCTCGCCGGCTCCGTCGACCTCAAGCGCGACGCATTCATGGATTACTATTACGCCTTCGTCTACATCCGCATCCTGCAGGCGCTGGGAGCGTACGGCTTCCGCGGATTCTATGAGCGCAAGCCGCATTTCCTTGAGAGCGTTCCGTACGCGCTCAAGAACCTGCGCTGGCTCGCGGAGCACGTCAGGCTACCCATCGCCCTGCCCGCTCTGCTCGACGCTCTCGAAAGAATGTCATCGAGCGAAAAACTACAGCACAGCGCCGCGCCTTCCACGGGCTTGACCGTGCGCATCTTCAGCTTCTCCTTCCACCATTCCATACCTGCCGATGAATCAGGCAACGGCGGCGGATTCGTCTTCGATGCGCGCAGCTTGCCCAATCCCGGCCGCGAAGAGCAGTTTCGCTCGGTCACCGGCCGCGACACGCCCGTCATCGAATACCTCGACCGTCAGGAAAGTGTCCACCAATTCCTGTCACACGCCATTTCGCTCATCGATGCCAGTGTCGCCAACTATCGTCAGCGCGGTTTCTCCAGCCTGATGGTCTCCTTTGGCTGCACCGGTGGTCAGCATCGCTCGGTCTATCTCGCTGAGCAGCTAGCCAATCATCTGCGTGGCGTCAACGGCATCGAAGTTGTCGTCCGTCACATCGAGCTCGAAAACTTAGGATTGTTGGGGGAAGCAAAGTAAATGAAGGCCATGGTTTTCGCCGCTGGCCTGGGCACGCGTCTGCGACCGCTCACCGATGACCGCCCCAAAGCGCTGGTCACTGTCGCCGGTCGTACTCTCCTTGAGCTCACTCTGAGCCGCCTGCGCACCTTCGGCGTCAGTGAAGTCATTCTCAATGTCCATCACTTCGCCGACAAAATCGTCGATTACCTCCAGGCCAACCGCAACTTCGGCATGCGCATTGAAATCTCCCGCGAGGAGGTCTTGCTCGACACCGGCGGCGGCCTCAAGAAGGCCGCTTGGTTTTTCCTGGAGGCCGGCGAAAGCGCGCAACAGCCCTTCATCGTCCACAACGTCGATGTCCTCAGCACCGTCGATCTTGCGCGCATGGTCCGCTTTCACACCGAACACAACGCACTCGCCACCCTGGCCGTTCAGCAGCGCGAGTCCTCGCGCTACCTTCTCTTCGACGAGCATGGCCAGCTCTGCGGCCGCCGTATCGGTCGCGATGCAGAAACCGAGTGGGCCGTCCCCGCGCAACAGGTCCACTCTCTCGCCTTCAGTGGCATTCACGTCGTTTCGCCGCGCATCTTCGCCAACCTTCCAGAAGAAGGCGCCTTCTCCATTATTCCCGCCTATCTCCGTCTCGCTGCCCAGGGTGAAGTAATCCTCGCCTTTCGCTCCGATAAGTCTTACTGGCGCGATCTCGGCCGGCCTGAGAATCTCGCTGAAGCCGAGCGTGATCTGGCAAACGGAGAATATCCCGCAAGTTGAAGCACCGCCCGGCCGCATTCCCTTGAACACAACTTCGAGCGCATTTCTCTTCACAGCTCGTTCAAGATCAGCGCAACCCGCCCGGCCAGCAACTCGTTGGGCGACTCTCCCGGGTCCACTTCAATCACCGACACAGGGAAGGCAAGGTTGTGTGGACGTAACACCAGACGGCTGGCGATGAAATCCACATACCGGAATGTCATGCGTGAACCCTGCCGCACCGCGCAAAGATTCACGCGATTGAGGCGGTATGGCAGCAGCGAATTGTAGTGCCGATCAATAAGCGCGATTGCCTCCGGCAACACCAGCGGCTCCATCGGTGGGGCATCGGCAGCCGCCACGCGAACGGCGACAAACCGCTCCCATGCCCGCCTGGCTCCCGACGCCCGTGAGTGAACCGATTCGAGCGCCGCTGCCGGAAGGTGCAGCAGCGATTGAATGACAGTTGGCCGGATCACCGGCTCAAAGAGCGCCACTGCTTGCGAGACAACCGGGACCGCACAGACCCCATCGCTCCCGGATAACGGTTCCGGCCTTTGCACGGAAGGCAGCAGATCGGAGACCGTCAAATGCTGCGCCGCCAGGATCCGGTCCATGGCCTCCAACGAGAGTTGTCTCCGGCTATGCAGAAAGTTAGAGAGATGGGCCTGCCCAAATCCGGTCTGCCGGCCCAGCAGCGAGACGCTGAGTGTCCCCCGCTGAATTCTGCGCAGCAGTTCCAGGCGGAGGTGCTCGTGCATCTGCGTGAAATTCATCTGTGGAAAATTTGCCGCCAGCAATGGGACGAAATCTCGTCTCATTTCCTCTCGCAAAACTATCAGCGCTTATTGGCCTTCATTTTGAGCGTCTTGGCGGCAATTGAAAAGACAGTGACCGGAAAGTGGCAGTCAATCATTGACGTAAAGGAAGCATATCCCCACAATAGGTTTACTGAATCACGCATTGACTTGTGGGAATCTTTTTGGAAACGCTATATTGCCAATCGCTTAGGCGGAGGCGGACTTCTGCCTCTTGCGGTGGCGATTGACCATTGCCGGAGGAACTTTGATTGAGCCGGCATCTCCGTTCCCGCACTGGAGCGCCTCGTTGGGGCGCCCCAGACAAGTCAGTCGAGAATATTCCAGGATCTGCGCACCGATGGTCATGACAGAAAACAAGAGAACTCGGGCGGCAATCCCCCATCAGGACATGAGAAACCTGAGTTGTCCAGCCTGGTTCTCTTCACCCCGGGGAACAACCTGCATCACCAAATTCCGTCGGGAGAAGAAACATATGCGGAGAATCAGTCATGGAAGTGCGCGTGCAATTGAAGGTTTGCGAAGGGTGTGGTTGCCTTTGGTACCGGGCCCAGACTCAAGGGAGTGTGTACTGCAGGGAATGCGAATTTAAACTAAGAGATTTTCCATCGCCGGAAAGTCGCAGGCGGCGCGGACGACCGAGCCGTAAGCAACTTGCCAGGGTTTGGGCGGTGGCCGAGGCAGTTGGAGGTGCGCAATGAGCGCAGCCTTTCAGTTGCCAATGGAATGGGATGCCAGCACCGCTGAGGCTGCCTGGCAAATCGAACAAAGGAGACCGAAACAAAAATCCGCGGTACTGGCTGAATTAACCCTTGGAAAGCACGACTACAAGCCTCCGGCCAACCTGGCCTTCTACCGGAGGCACACCGAGAGCTTGTTGCGGCGCTATCTTTACGCTTCCACGCAGGTGGGCAGGGCGCCTTCGATCCTGGGCGATCCGGTCGCGCGGGGTTGGGCCTCCAGCCGTCCGGTACGAACCTTCGAGGACGCGGTTATCTTCGTTCTCGATATCGAGAATTGCCTGAGCCAGCTCAGCATCCTCGATCGGGAGCTCTTGAGCCGGGTCGTGCTTCAGGATTACACGCAGGAGGAAGCTGCCCTGATGCTCGGCATGGGTATCAGGACAGTTGGCTACAGGTTTCCGCTGGCTCTGGACAGGCTGACGGAGAAGTTACTGGCAGCCGACTTGCTTGTCTTACCGCATTAGTACAAAAGGCAGAACGAACATCCGGCACAGGGGAGCGTGCATTCCGTTCCTCTGTGCCAGCAGCATGACCACCGAAAAATCACTCGAAGATTGCGTGCCTCGCGCTTCATCTGCCCTTGTAACCGATTTGCCCCTCTAATAGGTCGACGCCTTGGGAACGCCCTCAGGCGCGCTGGACGTTCTTTGCCCCACCGTGACAGAATCCGTATCTGTTGAGGCAATCTCCGTTGAAGGAGCCACGCTCATGCATTCCGCAATCCGCCTATGCGTTATCGTTGCTGCGTTGGCAACAGCCTCTGTGGCCGCACAGCAGCCCGCACCGACCACTGCGTCCCAGGCGCCCAACAACGACACCAGCTATATCGACGCGCAGGGAACAGCTCATGTGACTCGGGTAGTCCCGGTGCCGGCGACCATCAGTCCCGAAGCGCAGCAGTGGTTGGGGCAAGCTGCACCGGATCAGGGACCGCCGGAATCTCTCGCCGAGCGCCGCGCCCGTACGGACGCGTACACGGCGCAGGCGCGCGTGGCATGGACTAAACTCTGTCCCAATCAGATCGTCGAGGACAAGATCGCCGGGGTTCCCGTGCGTATCGTCACCCCGCCTCAGGTCCCGGTGGCCAATCGGGATAAAGTCTTTCTGAATCTGCATGGCGGTGGCTTCAACTCCGATTCCGGTTCCTATAGCGAATCCATTCCCATCGCCAGCTATGCCAAAGTCAAGGTTGTGGCCGTACTCTATCGCCTCGCGCCGGAGCATCCCTTTCCCGCGGGCGTTGATGACGCGATCGCTGTCTACAAAGAGCTGTTGAAAACATACAAGCCTTCGCACATCGTCATCTATGGAACCTCGGCCGGAGCCATCATGACCGGCGAAGTGGCCGTGAAGCTGAAGCAGTTGGGCTTGCCCCTGCCGGCGGCACTGGGTATTTTCAGCGGAATTGGCGACTTTGCCCGCGCTGGAGATTCGGCTTCCATTTACTCCCTGCGTGGCCTCTCCGGACATCTCGATCCGCCGGAGCCCGGCCCGCACGATCCCTACTACACAGGCAACACCGCCGATCCCAGGGATCCGGTCCTCTCGCCGATCTATGCTGACCTGCACGGTCTTCCGCCCACGCTCTTTGTCACGGGCGAGCGCGACGCCTTGCTCAGCGGCACGGTGAACCTCGACCGCGCTTTCCTGCGCGCTGGCGTCGACGCCCGGCTGGTGGTCTTCGACGCCATGCCTCACGCATTTTGGTACAACGCGCAATTGCCCGAGTCAGTCGAGGCAAGTCACATCATGGCGGACTTCCTTCTTACGCACGTCACCCAGTAAGCGGAGCACGAGCAAACAGGCCTAAGGGTGTATCGACATATACGCGTGCGCAGCGACGGGAGCCATTTTTTCTCAGTTCTAGGAAAGAGGAGCGACGCATACTGGGTGTCTGCTAGCGACGATTGACAACGAAATGAGAAAAGATGGCCCCGTCCCTCCGGGTTGCGGAGAAAATACTGCCATACTTCGTTGTCGTCCTCGACGGTGGGCCCGCCACAGCCTTCGGGCTCCGCCTCGTCTGGCTGGATTTTCGCTCGCAACGCTGTCCACCCGTATATGTCGATACACCCTAAACCACGGCGTTCCGCCGAATGGCTTCGCGATACCACTCTGCGCTGAGTTTTGCCGTCCGCTTCTCCGTCTTGAAACTCTTCAGCAGGCGCGTATCCTCTTTGTACAGGTGACAGGAATAGTTGATTTTTCCGCAGTCAAGGCAAAAGGACGATTATAACCGAGCAAATCCGCTACTCCACCGCGTTCGCGCAGGATGTCCCCATCCGCTCCGGCGCACGCAAAAAGGCCGCAGCTTCTTCAAAAGCTGCGGCCTACGACGGCTGCGTTTCAGCCGACCCGTTACATCTCCTTCACGCCCTCAACGAACGCCTTCAGCTTGCGGCTCCGGCTCGGATGCCGCAGTTTGCGCAACGCCTTGGCTTCGATTTGCCGGATGCGCTCGCGCGTCACCTGGAAGCTCTGTCCGACCTCCTCCAGCGTGTGCTCCGAGCCGTCTTCCAACCCGAAGCGCATCTTGATTACCCGCTCTTCGCGCGGCGTCAGCGTGCGCAGCACTTGCGACGTGTACTCCTTCAGATTCACCCCGATCACTGCTTCCGAAGGCGAAACCGCTTGGCGATCCTCGATAAAGTCGCCCAGGTGCGAGTCTTCCTCTTCGCCGATCGGTGTCTCCAGCGAGATAGGCTCCTGCGCGATCTTCAGCACCTTGCGCACCTTGGCCACGGGAATGTCCATGCGCCGCGCAATTTCCTCGCTGGATGGTTCGCGGCCCAGCTCCTGCACCAACTGCCGGCTTGTGCGAATCAGCTTGTTGATCGTCTCGATCATATGCACCGGGATGCGGATCGTCCGCGCCTGGTCCGCGATGGCCCTCGTGATCGCCTGCCGGATCCACCACGTTGCGTACGTCGAAAACTTATAGCCGCGCCGGTACTCGAACTTGTCCACCGCCTTCATCAGGCCGATGTTGCCCTCCT
Source organism: Occallatibacter sp. (assembly GCA_049517515.1). Taxonomy (GTDB): domain Bacteria; phylum Acidobacteriota; class Terriglobia; order Terriglobales; family Acidobacteriaceae; genus Telmatobacter. The sequence goes on along the minus strand of JBEKSA010000002.1, from coordinate 236,790 downwards.
GAATCAGGTCGAGGAACTGCAGTCCGCGGTTGGTGTATTTCTTGGCGATCGACACCACCAGCCGCAGGTTAGCCTCGATCAGCTCGCGCTTCGCCTGCTCAGCATCCATGTCGCCCTGGATCATCTCGCGCTGCGTGCGCTTCAGTTCCACAATCGACACGCCCGCGTCGCCTTCAATCTTCTCCAGGTCCATCCGGCAGTTCTTTTGCTGGCGCCGGTACTCCTTCTTCATGTCCTCGCTCTTTGAAGCTTCGTACTTCTGCTCCAGCGAGCGGACCTGGCGCTCCAGTGTGCGCATGGTGTCCACGGTCTTGTTGACCTTGTCCAGCAGGCGCTTGCGCTCCAGCGCTGTGTACTTCAGCTCGCGCACGATGCGCGAGATGTATACCTTCTCGCGGCCCACGGCCCAGCGCAGCCGCCGCGCCTCCTTAACCTTCGCCTTGTTCGTCGACGAGATCGCCGCCTGCTTTTCTTCAATCTGCGCAACCTTCTTCTGGTGCTTCACCAGCGCGTCCGTTCGCGCCACGGTAGCCTTCACGCGCGTCTGCACCACCTCTTCGGTGAGCTCCTCCTCGTCGAAGATCACCACTTCTTTCACGTTGCGCACGCCGCGCTTCAGGTCTTCGCCCAGCGCCGCTATCTCGCGGATCACGATCGGCGAACGCGAAATCGCCTTGAGCACGCGGTTCTGCCCGCGCTCGATGCGTTTGGCAATCTCCACCTCGCCCTCGCGCGTCAGCAGCGGTACGGTCCCCATCTCGCGCAAGTACATGCGCACCGGGTCGTTGGTCTTCTCCAGCGTTCCCGGCGTCAAGTCCAGCTCGACGTCCTCTCCCTCTTCCAGCTCAAAGTCCTTGTCGCCGGGGAATTTCGGAGTGTCGAGCAGGTCAATGCCCTGCGTGCCGATGGTCGTGATCAGATCGTCCAGATCGTCGGGAGAGCCAATCTCGTCCGGCAATGCGTCATTCACTTCGCCGTACGTCAGATAGCCCTTCTCCTTGCCGGTCTCGATCAGACCGTGCACATCCTCTTCGAATTTGTCTTCGATCGCCAATGGTTTCCTACTCTCTTTGGCTAGACCGCTCGTTTGAAGCGTCTAGCCAGATTTCATTCTTGGCCCCGGCGTCATTGCAATCGACCACGCCAGCTCGCTCGCCCGCCGGATCGATCCGCGCTCATCTCAAGCCCGCATCGCGCCCAATTTCAGACGCACAAAATAAAGACTTCCCAAAGGAAATCCTCGCTTGCATACACACCCGCAAGCCCGCAAAAGCGGTTTTAGCTTTTCTCGGAACAGGATGGCAGCGCTTCAGGTTTCGCCTGGGTCGCCCGCGAGCCGGAGCTCATGTGTGGGGCAAAGGGGGCGCGCATCCTCACTGAGATCAATAGATTACCACAACTGCACTTGCTCGCACCAGCAAAAACTCGGCGGAAAACTCAGTCCCATCTTGGCCGCCGCAAACGCCTCGTAGCCCGCCTCCAGCCACCCAATCCCGGTCGCTTACTCATACATTAGACGCTCGAAATGGCCGTTTCGACGCACGATTTGCCCACCTGAAAGCCTTTGCGGCCACCGCCCAAAAACTCTACCGTTCCTGCGCCTTCTGGCCGTGCAGCCGCCGCAGTACACGGTCCAGTTCCAGCTTCTTCTGGGTCAAGAGCGCCAGCCCGGCATAGTCGCCAATCCGTTCGGCCTCGGCAATCTGCGCCCGCAAATCCCGCAGCCTGCCTTCGATGCCACGCTCCTCGACCTCCTGCACCGCGCTCTCCACCTCGTTCGCCTCCGGTGCCCGGCTCTCGCCCAGTAGCGCCTCTGCCAGCAGCGCCCGCTGGCCCGGATCCACCACGGCGTCCATGGGGTCTTTTGCCGCTCGATTCGCCAACGCCTGCATCGCCCCGAATGCGCCCAGATGCTCAAACCAAGCCGGGTTGTTCGTAAGAGCTTCCGTCGCCAGCAGCCGCGCCTCTGCGCCCTCGGGATCAGTCACAGCCAGCGCCCGGAGCAATACCTTTTCCACCTCGGTAATGCGACCACCGCGCACTGCCGCCCTGCCTGCCCCGATCGCAGCAGCCTCAATGACCTGCTCCCGAAGAACGTCGGGTGCTCCAGCGAGCCCTTTGGGGAGATTCGCGACATCCCCCGCTATCCGAGCACCGAGCCGGTCGAGACGATGGCGCGCGGCCTGTTCCAATTCTTCCCTAAAAACGGCAGAGTCGATGTTGAGGCGGACCGACGCTTCTCTCGCGAATTGGATCCGCGCCTGCTTTTGCGGCATCCGCTTGATGTGCGGCAGAAGGAAGTTTATCGCCTTCACCTTCTGCTCGGCGCTGGCCCCCGGAAAAAGCAGCTGCGCGCGGTCCAGCAAATACTCTGTGTACCAGCGCGCACCGCGGATGGCCGCCTTGTACTCTTGCTGACTAAGCCCGCCGGGCTTAAGTGTTTCCCAAACCCCTGGATCGCTTGCTTCGTCGTAGCTTTCTCTCCCCCGCTCGCGGATGAACCGGTCGGGATCGAGTCCCCCCTCGAGCGTCACAATCTTGACCGCAAAGCCCTCCTCGGTCAGCAGCGCGATTGACTTCTCCGCTGCATTCGCGCCCGCCGTGTCAGGATCGAAGTTCACGATCACGTTCGATGTGTGCCGCTTCAGAATCGCCACCTGCTGCTCGGTAAATGCTGTCCCGCTCGTCGCAATCACGTTCTGGATTCCTGCCAGAAAAACGCTGATGCAGTCCATCTGGCCTTCTACCAGCAGGGCAAACTCAAGCGCGCGAATCGCAGGCTTCGCCTTGTCCAGGTTGAACAGCACCTGCCCCTTCGAATAGAGTGGCGTTTCAGGCGAGTTGATGTATTTGGCTCCCGCCTTTTCGCCCGTCTCCAGCGTTCGCGCCGTAAACGCGATCACCCTCCCGCCTTCATTCGCAATGGGAAACATCACCCGCTTACGGAACCGGTCGTAGATCGGTCCTTGACCTCCGTCGCCCTGTTCCTTCGAGCTGAACAACCCGCTCGCGCGCAGCGTCTCCTGGTCCGCCATCCCGCTCAACCGGTCGCGCAGAGCGTTGAAGCTGTCCGGCGCATACCCGATCCGGAATCTCCTGATCCCCTCTTCCGTCATTCCCCGTCCCGCCAGGTACTCTCGCGCCAGCGCTCCGCCAGGCCCTCGCAACTGCTCCTCAAACCACGCTGCGGCCGTCTCGTGCAGCTCCAGCAGTTTGGTCCGCATCCGCGCACCGGCCGCCTCCTCAGGCGATGAGAATTCCCTCTTCGGCAGCGGAATCCCGCACTTCTGTGCCACAATCCGCACCGACTCGGGAAAGCCAACGTTCTCGATCTTGCCCACAAAGCTGAACACGTCGCCCGTAGCCTGGCAGCCGAAGCAGTAAAAGAACTGCTGCCCCGCATGCACGCTGAACGAAGGCGTCTTCTCCTTGTGGAACGGGCACAGCCCCGTAAACCGCTGTGCCCCCGCCTTGCGCAGCCTGATGTAGCTCTCGATCACCTTCACGATGTCGGCCTGCTGCTTCACGGTTTGGGCAAAGTCTGACATGAATGGGTCTCCATTGAGGATAAGGCGCGGGTGGGCAGGCAAGTGTGGACCGGGTGGATAACTGGGCCAGCACGGCCTGGCCGCAGTTCACAGCACAATCGTCACTCGCGGTGTAGAATCCCCGGCATGAAAATCCTGGTGACCGGAATCCTGTTTCTGCTCGTCGCCATGCTCCAGGCAGGCGCGCAACAAACGCCTCCCAGCTCAAACGCTGGTGGAGGCGGCAAAGCGCCCGAAGGCAATTGCGGCCTCCTCTATGGAAAAGACCACGCTTTGACGTTCTGCGCACCCGACGGGTGGGTCCTGGACAACGGCATCATGAACGATCAAGGGATCTACGCAGTCTTTTACCCGGCTGGCTCAAACTTTCAAGACGCAAAGGACTCCGGGACCTTCATGTATTTCAACGTGGTGGGCAAAGCGCCGGATGAGACCGTTGCGAAAATGATGGCCGGCGACGCTAAACAAGTGCAGCACGATGCTCCAGCCGCCGTTGTCGTGCAGTCGGATCCAATCAAGATCGGCGACGATTCTGTATCCGTCCTTCGCTTCGCCCCGGGCGCCTTTGACCGCTTTGAGGCAGTCGCTTATATCGGCGAAGAAAAAGTACTCGTGATGGCGGTCATCTCCTCGAAAAACGTGGCGATATTCAAAAAGGACTACCCCGCATTCGTTCAACTCGTCCAGTCCTACAAGTTTCTGAGTACGAATGTGACCATCAAGCACAAGTAGAGGATGCCCCGCCGGGCGCCTGCCCCCCTCAAATACTTGTTGCAACGAATATCCCGCTGCTGCATCCAACAAAATGAAAGGAGCACCACCACATGACATCCGACGCCTCCACCACCACCTGGAACATCGATCCCGCCCACTCCGCGGCCGAGTTCAAGGTCAAGCACATGATGATCTCCAACGTGAAGGGCAGTTTCTCCGGCCTTTCGGGAGCATTGACCGAGCACAACGTCGACTCAACGCTGTCTTCTGTCACAGCCTCAGTCCCTGTGGCAACCATATCGACTGGCGACCCTCAGCGCGACGGCCACCTCAAGAGTGAAGACTTTTTCGATACCAAGAAGTTCCCCACGCTCGATTTCAAATCAACGAAAGTCGTTCGCAAAGGCGAGGCAGAGTACGAGGTATCCGGCGACTTGACGATTCATGGTGTCACCAAGCCAGTGACTTTTGCCGTGGAAGGCCCCAGCGCTCCGGGCAAAGATCCCTGGGGCAATACGCGCATCGGCCTTACTGCCACGACAAAAATCAACCGCAAGGACTTCGGCCTCGCTTGGAACGCGGCTCTTGAAACCGGCGGTTTCCTGGTGAGCGATGAAGTTTCCATCACCCTCGACGTTCAGTTCATCAAGGCCGCCCAGTAAGCGGCGGCTGCGGGCAGGGAATTCCCGGCCCCGGACCCTGATTCCTGATTTACCTGTTGCAACGAATATCTCCCCCCGCGCATCGAATAGAAGTACGCTAAGAGTGGATGACGTGCATGCTTCTCCAGGCGGGCCGCCCTCGAATCGGGCGGCCCATGCCTTTGCCCCTCATTCCGCCCCCGGAGGTCCACTATGTCGCTCAGAGCCGTAAAAGAGATTTACCAAACCAAGCCAACCATCGAGGGAGCCGGCGTCAAGCTCCAGCGCGCGTTCGGATTCGGTAAAACAGCAGAATTCGATCCGTTTCTCTTGCTCGACGACTTCCGCAACGAGAATCCCGCCGACTATCTGGCCGGCTTCCCTTGGCACCCGCATCGCGGCATTGAAACCATCACCTACGTCCTTGCCGGCGAGGTCGCGCACGGTGACAGCCTCGGCAACAAGGGCCGCATGACAGCGGGAGACGTACAGTGGATGACCGCCGGCAGCGGCATTCTGCACCAGGAGATGCCCAAAGGCGACGAGCGCGGCCGCATGCACGGCTTCCAGCTCTGGGCCAACCTGCCCGCATCGCTCAAGATGACTGACCCGCGCTACCAGGACATCCCGTCCAACGCCATCCCCGAGGTTACCGAGGATGACGGAACCAAAGCGCGCATCATCTGCGGAGAGTTCTGGGGCAAAACCGGCCCCGTCGAGGGTGTGGCAGCCGATCCTCGTTACGTCGACATCTCCGTTCCGCCCTTCAAGCGCAAGAGGATCAAGGTCGAGACCACGCGCAACGCCTTCGCCTATGTCTTCGCGGGCGCGGGAACCTTCCGCGATGCGTCCGAGCCGCAGGCTGTGCTCACAGAATCTGCTGTCGACCCGAATGCCCAACCGGTCTACGACGCGAACAACCATTCGCTCGTCCTCTTCGACCGCGGCGACGAAATTGTGGTCCAGGCCGGCCCCGAGGGCATCCGTTTCCTGCTCGTCTCGGGCAAGCCGCTCGAAGAGCCTGTGGCGTGGTACGGGCCCATCGTCATGAACACGCAGGAAGAACTGCGTCAGGCAATGGCCGAGCTGCACAACGGATCGTTCATTCGCCACGGCTGAACCGCGCCGCCGCCCGCGTGCCATCGTCCTCGCCTCTCAACCCAGTCGCAAAGGTGCAGGGCGGCGCGATTTTGCGCCTTTTCGCGTTGCTTCGATCCTGCTAAACTAACCACTGCCACGTCTTAGGCGCGTAGCTCAGTTGGTTAGAGCGCTTCCTTGACACGGAAGAGGTCGTTGGTTCGAATCCAATCGTGCCTACCATTTATTTTCAATAACTTGCGTCCGTCTTCAATGGAAGGCTGTTCGATTCTCACCTGTAAAACCTCACCTGCTTCTGTTTTCGAGTCCTCTATACCCTATTGAACGGTCCGCGATTTGGGCTGCAAAGCCCGCATCATCGAGTCCTGCGCGGCCAACATCGACGAATTTACTCGGTGAGCGTACAGCCCGAGCGTGGTCGAGAAGTTGGCGTGGCGTAAGAGCCCTTGAACCGTCTTTACGTCCGTTCCTTGGTTAACCAGCCAACTAGCCAATCCGTGCCGGAAGTTGTGGAAACCGAACCGCTGTCCCTTCTTGAGCTTCACCCCGGCGGCAATCGCTGCCGGGCGAAGATGGTCCCAAGTCAGAACGCTGCTCGACCTCGGAGCCTTCCCCTTCTTCTGCGTGCTGGCAAACACCCAATCGCTAGGCCGTCCATAAACCGTCTCCCGCTGCCAGTCCCGCAGGTACTTGGCCAGCAAATCGGTGAGCGGTACGGGAGCCTCGGAGTCTTCCGTCTTCATTTTCTCCACGATGGTGTCGCTGACCCAGACCCGGCGGAGGTTGATCTGCTTGTTCTGGTAGTCAATATCCTCCCATTTCAAGCCCATCGCCTCACTGATGCGAATGCCGGTTGCCGCCACGAGGATCGTCAGAGTATGCGCGCCAGTTTGCAGGAACCAGGCAATCGCGTCGTAGGGCAGTCTGGACCGAGTCCCAATTCTTGGTCCAGTTGGACAGTTTCTTGAGCAGCGACTGAAGTTTGTGCTCACAGGCAATTTCGCATAGCTACACCGTCCCGTGGCGAAGGTCAATCGCGAGCGCATCACACGAAAAGTATTGCCCTGGCTTTTTCAGATTTGCGCCAGCATCAAGCTGGATGCGGCACTCCGTGTTAACGAACATGGCCTTGTCTGCCAGCAGGTAGTCCAAAACCACGATTTTGTAGTGTTCCATTCTAAGATGGTGGCTATGAGAGGGGTACGGTTCTGTGACCCAGATCACATTGCCGGATGCCGTCGTTGCGGCCCGCAGTTCCAAGCAGGACGGGCTCCTGGCGTGATCGAAAAACAGCTTGTTCCCGAGGCTGGCTTAGAGGTACTGTGCGAGTGGTCGCCATCCTTCCCGAGCGTGATTTACGCAGATTTCAGCTCGGTCGCAGCCGCCTTCCGCCTGTTGCAACCGGACTCAATGCGGCGGTGAATCTAACTCTCTAACTTCCTGATGTACAGCCAAAGCCCGACCAACATGATAGCGATGGCGACAAGACATAAGCCGAGCCCGATGCGGCGATGGTTGCGCTCAATCATCGCGTCCTTGCCGGCCTTGAGGTTGGCGGCGGCGATCTTCATGCCGACTTGGATGTCCTGATCGACGAGGGCGGCCTGAAAGCTGTGGATGGTGACGCGCGCCTTGGTGAGAGCGTCGCGCGCCTGATCCTGGCTCAGGCGAGCCTCACTTACTTCCATGCCGGAAGACTCGGCAAGACGCAGAGCGTCGTCGGCCTGCTTGATGGTGCCATCCAACTGCGTGAGGTTGTCGAGGATCGAGGCGCGGGCGCGATCGCAATGGTCGCCGGGGGCATGGCAGCGCATGCAGACGCCGCCGGGGCCGGTGCTGAGCATGGCATCGGAAGGCATATGGATGCCGTGATTGCTGTGGCAGACGACGCAGCCGGGAAGGCCCTCCTCCTGAAAGACCTTGCTGTGCGTGCTTTTCGCGTACATCTGAGCCTGGAAGACGTGGCAGTTGGCGCAGACGTTCTGCACCTTGTCGACACCGGGCGGCACCGCTCCGTGGTTTCCATGACAGGTGGTGCAGGTCGGCGCGCTCAAATCGCCGCGCACCGCCAATGCGTCGTGGTGGACACTGGTGTTGTACTTGGCGAACTGGTCGGTGGGAATCCCGTACTGCTTCATGTAATTCGCGTCGGCGTGGCAGCGTGAACAGGTTGTGGCCACGTTGACGGGATTCACGGTGGAACGGGGATCGCTCGGCGGACGGATATCGTGGACGCTGTGGCAGTCGATGCAGACGGCCACCTTGGTGTCGCCGGTGACCAGGCGCTTGCCGTGCACACTGGTGTGGTATTCAGCCAACTGGTCGGTGCGCAGGCTGGGGTCGTATTGGCGCATGAGGTTGGGATTCGAGTGGCATGATCCGCACAAGTCCGGTATCTGCCTGCGATCTATCTTGCCCTTGAAGCCCGCCTTGCTGCCCATGGCCACCGTGGGATCGTAGCTCGAGGAGTCGCCGCCATGGCAGCTCGTGCAGGTCAGGCCCTTTTGCGCGTGAATGTCCTGGCTGAACTTGTCCTGTGTGACTCCCAAGGGTGCCGGCATCGCGGAATGGCAATCCAGGCAGGAGTTCACAGCCTGCCCATATCCCAGGCATGGCGCGAGCGCGACCAGCCCGGTCAGAACGGCAAACCGGGCGGCGGCGAACTGGCAGCGCTTATTTTGCAACATAGCCATAGACACTCATAACGATCATGTAAACCAGAGCAAAGACGCCGAGGCCGGTGATCCAAGTGCGGGTGCGTGCGGGCTTATCGCTCTCAAAGAAGGGAAGCAGCAGCCAGAACAGGCCGGCCAGGCTGCAACCGAGTATGCCCAGAACCTCCCCATCGACGATCCACACTTTCGAGGGAATGAGCTTGAGTGTCTGGTACATGAAGAGGAAGTACCACTCAGGCTTGATTCCCGCCGGGGCCGACGCAAAAGGCTCTGCCTTGACGCCGAGGTTCCACGGGAACAGCGCAGCCAGCGCGCCCAGCGTGCCGATAGCCACGTACCAGGCCATCAATTCGCGCAACAGAAAATTGGGAAAGAACCTCATCTCCCGGCGCAATGAGGGGTTCGCGGTCCACGCGGCTTCAACCTTGGGCGGCACGCTCATGCCCTGGCGCTGCACTAGAAACAGGTGGATCGCGATCAGCACGACAACCAACCCGGGCAGCACGGCAACATGGAATCCAAAGAATCGGGTCAGCGTGGCTCCGGTCACCTGCGGGCCGCCGCGAAGAAAGACCATCATAGGCTGGCCGATGATGGGAACCTGCCCGGCCATTTGCGTGCCGACCGTGGTGGCGAAAAAGGCCAGTTTGTTCCAGGGCAGCAGGTAGCCGCTGAAGCCGAATCCCATTACCAGAAAAAGCAGCAGCACGCCGCTCACCCATGTCATCTCTCTGGGCTTGCGATAGGCCTTTAGAAACAACACGCTGAACATGTGCACGAAGGCAGTGAAGATCATCAGGTTGGCCGACCACGAGTGGATGGAACGAATCAGCCAGCCAAACTGCACCCGCGTCATGATGTACTGCACGCTTTCGAACGCTTCGTTGGCGCTGGGGCGGTAATACAGCAGCAGCAGGATCCCGGTGAGTACCTGGACGATGAAGAGAAAAAGCGTGATGCCGCCGAAAAAGTACCAGTACGACAGTCGATGCGTGGGGACCGTCTTGTGCCGCAGCGGCGCGATTAGCCCATCCAGATGCAGCCGCTCATCCAACCAGCGATAGAGCGCAGCGAACATGGCTACGCCTCCCGCTTCCGGCTGACGACAATCTCGTCGCCGCGCAGATGAACGTCGAACGCATCCAGCGGCCTCGGCGGAGGACCGGAAACATTGCGGCCGCTGAGATCGTAGATTCCGTTGTGGCACGGGCACCAGATCTGCCGCAGATCGGCGCGGTACTGCACCGTGCAGCCCAGGTGGGTACATGTGGCCGAGAGTGCGCGATAGGTGCCGTCACTCTCCAGAATCAGCAGGCCGGGTCGGCTGCCGAATCGGAAAATCCCTCCGGAATTCGGCTTGAGATCGCCCACCTTCGCAGCCACCACCTCGTCGCCGCCCAGATCGACGACCGGCGGCGGCACAAGGAAGCGCAGCACGGGATAAAGAAATGAGGCCAAAGAGGCAAGCACGCCGCCGCCCAGGAACATCCCAATCGCGCGGCGCCGCGTGGTCCGCGTCTGAGGAATGTGGTCAGCGCACATGGCCGACGCCCCCTACCGCATACCGGCACGAAAACTCTGAATGCGTCGTCAAACCAGAAACCAAGAGCCGCGACCTCCCACGACAAGTTCGCCGGCACGCCTCTAGAGCGATTCATCGCTGAAACACCCTGTTTGTAAGCCGTGCCGAAACAATAGAGATCGTTCGAGATGCCGGTCTGTGATAAGGATCACAACCGGAAGTGCAAGAGCGGTCGTTCTGACTTCTGATCTGTGATAAGGACCACAAACCCACGAATCAAATGAGGCAAATCGGTTCTTTGAAAGGAGAGCCGTACGTGGTCACACACAACAAGCTGGGTGGACGAAGCCGATGCGGACGCAAAGCAGGTCGCGTCCGCCAATCAAACGGAGTGGGTACTCTTCGGGCGCAATGGGACCGCGGGACATTCCGCCCGCAGCTGCAGAATCTCCTCGCCATACGCGTTGTTGATTGCTTGTTTTCGCTGCTTCTCACTTCTCCAACGTGCGGACGTAGGCGATCGCGGCCTTGATCTGAGCGTCGGTCAGCTTGCCGTTCTCCGCGGGCATCTTGCCCTTGCCATTCTTCACGGCGGCAAAAAGTTCGGCGTCCGAAGCTTTGATCACCGCGGGATCCTTGAACGACACGGCCTTCAGCGCCTTACCCGCCGGATTGTTCGCCATACCGTCCGGGCCATGGCACATGAGGCACTTCGCTTTGTAGATATCTGCCCCGCTGCTTTGCGCAAACGCCGGAGTGACGAGGGCTGCCGCAAGACACAAAATCACGATACATTTTGAACTGACTTTCACGAGCGAACTCCTTTGCGCCGGGACTCACCTTCTGCCTTCCCGGCTTCGCGCCAGTATACGCCGATCACGCTCAGCGGCGTGCGTCTCCGCACGACCGGCGATCGTTGAATCGCAGCTGTCGATCATCAGGGCAGAATCGGGCTGCCACCATAAGAGTGGGGGAGAAGGAGTGAAGACGCTTAGCGCCTGATCACGGCGGTAGCTTGGCTCGACAAAGATCGGGGGTGCAAGACAAAAACTCCCAGAATCAGCATGAGACTGAGCAACAGTCCACCGAAGCCTATAAAAACCAGCACTTCCGGATTCATCGCCAACCAACCGAAGAGTCCGGGCGACTCCGCCCGACTCATCCAGGTGCGCAAATCCGCTGCATTCCAACTCTCGTCAATAAACGTCGCTCGCCATTGGAGATTATGGTCGAGCAGAAACATCTGGTTGGTGTGGATCATGACCGGTCCCTCGGTCAGGACCGTATAGTGGAAGAAATCGCAGAAGCGTCGAATGTCTGCGGGTCCAGAGCGCACGAGTATCCATGCGGATGGAAGTTTCTTTTGCACGCGAAACTGGCGCAGGGCCTGGGCATCGTCGCCTGGATCGAAGGAAAAGATCAGCACTCGATAGGGCGTGCCGCCGCTGATCTGCGAGGTCTCCTGAACCAGCATCCGAGCCAGGATGGGACAGCTCATCGTGCAGCGCGTATAGACCGGCAGGACAACGACGGGCCCCGTCCCGGCAGCCCTCAATTCCTCCCACAAGGTGTGCTGGACGTTGGCTTCATCCCAGACGGTAATATCCGGAATCTTTCCAGCGTTGATCCCTGCCGGCACTACCGCAACCGCTCTGGCGCCTGAGGCCAGCGCCAGGGCCAATGCCAGCCGGAAAAAATGATGCTTGAGATCCATGCTCTTCAATGTGTCATATTGACTGCGGCCGGGCTATCCGGCCTGAAGCCAGGCGCAGTCGTAATGCCGTTCTTCGCGATGTCGCGGATGGGTACGTAATAGGCCGCTGCGCACAGCAAGACCGCGGCCACCACCCAAGGTGTGAAGTTTCGCACCGCGGGAACGTCTTCGTCGTGATAAGGCTCGCTGGTCGGGAGTGAAAACGGCGCCTTCGAAGCTGCCGCATCCGACGCAGCCGCCAGACTGCGAATCAGGACGATGAAGTAAAGCAGGACAGCGAATCCCATGATGCATCCGCCCACCAGGCCCATGTGGGCTGGAACCCACCAGTCGGACCGATAGCTGGGTGAAGCGGGGTTCATATAGGTCAAGCCCAGGTTGGTGCGTCGCGGCTCCCCACGTAGGCCACCCATAAAGAGACCGGACGAGAAGATGAAGGTACCCCCCATCCACAGATAAGGCACGATCATGGCCATGGTTCCCGAAACCACCGGCTTTTTCAGAAGTCCAGTGACGATGAACAGGCTTCCGCCCAAGATTCCAAGAAAGATGGGCCCACCTACGGTGAGGTGGAAGTGAGCGGGAATCCACGCCGTGTTATGTACCACGTTATTCATACTGTAGGAAGCGTTGACAATTCCAGTGATGCCGCCAAAGAGAAAAATCAGCAGCCCGCAGAAAAGATAGGGAAACAGCCAGTTTTCAGGATTGAAATAGGGCAACTTGCTCCACCAGCCGAAGAGCCCTTTGCCGCCACGCTGGCGCGCCGCGTATTCCAACGATGCAGCCAGGGTGAAGGCCGTCAGCAGGCTCGGAATCGCGACCAGAAGTGTGAGAACACCCTGAATCCCCTTCGAGGTCGTGGAGATTCCCGGATCGGCGAACTGGTGGTGCAGGCCCAGCGGGCACGAAAGCAGAATAAGCGCCATGAACGTGAAGCGTCCCGCAAAATCGCTGAACAGCTTTCCCCCGGCCAGCTTGGGCAACATGGTGTAGTACATGACATAGGTAGGCAGCAGCCAGAAGTAAACCAGCGGGTGCCCAAAAAACCAGAACAACGTTCGGCTCAGCATCACGTTAATGCCGTGGGTCCAACCCAGCGACCAGGGCAAAAGCTGCACCAGCACTTCAACCGCGACCGGCAGTGTCGCCATTTGCCACACGGTAAAGGTGGCAAGAATGCCCACCACCCCCATGGGCGTCTTCCAGCCCCGATTCTCTTTCCGCCAGCGCAGATAGACGGGAATCCATGTCCACAGCGGCACCCAGGATCCGACAATGAACAAAACGAGTCCGACGTAAAACAACGGGTGAGCCATCAGGGGCGGATAAAACGTGTAGAGTACAGAGGCTTTGCCCAGGAAGATCATGGCCGCCGCCATCACGGCTCCTAACAGCATCAACGCCAGCGAGAGTGCCGCTCCGGCGATGGAAACCCGCGACTTCAATTCCTGGCTGACCACTGTATACCCCAAGGCGACGGCAAAAAAAGTCGTCAGGACAATCGCATTGATCACCCCGTGAGCGGTCAAGCCCTGGTAGTAATCGATTCCAGCCACAGAAGTGGCTCGAATCACTCCCGAGAGGTACATCGTCTGCAGCACGCCGTGATAGGCGCCGAAGATGAAAAGCGCGAGCGGAACCAGTAGTTCCGCCAGGATGATTCTGCGCAAGTTCGTTTGGAGTTCCATTATTTTTTAGAGACCCTCCAGGTACGCTTCAATCTTTGAGATCTCGTCGTCGGTCAGTGGCAATACCGGCATTACAGGCGGATAGTCCTTGACCGTAATTGTGTCTGGATGAAGGACTTTTTGGAGGAACAACGCAGAGTCCAGAGTCCGGGTGCTGCCATCGGTCAATGTGACCGGCGTCCCCCATGCGCCCTTGAAGGTTGGGCCCACGCCTGCGCTGCCATCGACACTATGGCAGGCGAGACAGCCTTTCGCATCCAGCAGTTTCATGCCTTCCGAAGCCGGAAGTCCCTCGACGGAATAGTCGGCGATCTGGTCGCTGACTTCTATCCGCGCATTCATGTTCTGGTGGTTTCTGCCGCAGTACTCGTGGCACACAATGGTGTAGATTCCCGGCTTTTCAAAATGCACGCGGCTGTTGGCAACTGCTCCCGGCACCAACATCAGGTTCACGTTGGTTCCGGCGATCAGGAAGCCGTGGGTCACGTCCTTGGTTACCGCGTATATGTCCAGCGTGGAACCGGTAGGAACGCGCAGCACACTCGGCTCGAAGGCCCACATCCGCGCCACATAATGAACTTCGTAGTTCTTGCCTTCGTGCTTCGTTACCGATGCTTGCTCAAAGGGCTTTGACCCAAGGGGGATGCAAGTGGGCACATTGATGCCCATTCCCCAGGTGGCATAGGCAATCAATGCCAGGCTCACCGCGACCGAAGCGACCGCCACCAGGAACGCGCGCTTCTCAAATACGTTGATCGACATTTTCCGAGATCCTCCCTAGAGGCCCAATTGCCGATGCAGCAGCAAATAATAGATCCCCAGCCAGATAAGTCCATAGGCAGCAATCATCACGGCGAAGAACGCGATCGCGCCTCGAGGAAAGAAATCTCCATCACCAGGTCTTGAATCGTCTCTGTTCACAAGTGCTCCCCCTCAACCGACCGTAGTATATGCTGCAGATTATTCAATCCGCTATAGGATTCTCCGGCTATTGCTCGTTGAACTCTTCCATCCTCAGTGAGTTAAGGGGATCTACCAACAGTTGAGACTGAAAAGTCTTTCTCAATGTTTGGTAGCGAGCGATCTGGTGCAGGCCTCCGGATGAGTCTCTTCGTATGTTCACACGGGGCAACGGAATCAGCAGCCACGCCTGCAATCACCGTGATTCCCTCCGACATACGCCGCATCTGGTGTTCCTTTAGCGAGATGAGATTGTCCGCGGTCTTAGGCGAAGCCTGCCCCCCACCTTTCTTGACCTCTTCTTTCTGCACAAATTTAGGGTTCGATCAGGGTGCTGAAGCCCTAAAAAGGGTGCTTTAAGGTAATTTGCGCGCCAAATGCTCTCTTTAGAATCAATGAGTCACAAACTTGAACCTATTTGACACGGAAGAGGTCGTTGGTTCGAATCCAATCGTGCCCACCAAGTTTCGATTCAAAGACATCCAATCGTGCGCTTCGCCCCACCCGCTTTTTCCCACCCGTAAATTGAAGCCAGTGTTGCGTTTGATGCCATGATATGCTCAACCCAGATTCAGGGAGCATCGTCCATCACCGCGCCATGGCCTCTCAAGAGTCAAGCTCGCCGCCGCGGCCACGCCTGGTGGTTCAAATCGGCGTTACGGGCCATCGGCCCAACCGGCTATCCCCCGATGTCGCTTCAAGCCTGCCTGGTCAATGCGAACAAGTTCTCAAAGCCATCGCCGCTTTGGCCTCCCGCGCGCACGACCCTCTCGTTCATTCGCCGGAAGCCCCGCTCCTGCGCATCCTCTCTCCGCTCGCAGAGGGTGCTGACCGCATTGTTGCCCACGCAGGTCTTGCCTTGGACGCGGATCTGCAATGCCCCCTCCCATTCCACGCTGAAGAATACTGCCGCGATTTCGCCGCTCAAGCTTCGCGCGATGAATTCCATGCTCTGCGCGCCAAAGCCTCCGCGGTTTTTGAGGCCGACGGCACGCGCGACGCGGAAGCCGCCGCTTATGAACGCATCGGGCGCATCGTGCTTGAACAATCCGACTTTCTCATCGCCATCTGGGATGGCGAGCCCGCCGCTGGCCAAGGCGGCACCACGCAGATTGTGGAGGAGGCGTTGGCGCAAAACGTTCCTGTCTTCTGGCTGCACGCTTCCCAGCAGAAGGCGCCGTGCATTCTCCTCATCGATGACTCCGGCGACCGCAAGCAATATCCGTTAGAAGAGCTCGACTCGCGCTTGGCATCGCGGTTTTCGCAGAACCAGAGCGATGCGAAGAAAGATCTCAACTTCAGCCACGCCTATTACGCCGAAAAGCAGCCCAGATTCGATTTTGGTTGGCTCTTCCGCATCTTCCGCGATGTCCTGGCCAAGCGCAAGTTTCCTAAAGGATCGTGGAAGATCAAGGATTTTGAGCCGTCAGCGCGCGCCGAATGGGTGAAGATGAACTCGAAATCGCCCGCCCCTCCCGAGGAGACGCAGCGCTATCTTCTCGACAAGCTCTGTCCTCACTACGCCTGGGCCGATGGTTTGTCAGGCTACTATGCCGGCTTGCTTCGCTCAAGCGCGCTCGCCACCAATCTGCTCAGCGCTTGTGCCGTGTTGGTCGCAATGATCGGCTGGCTTTGCCACTCGTATCACCTGGAAATGCGCCGAATTCCGGCATTCACCGAATTCGCATTGATTACCATCATCCTCGCCATCACTTATCATGGCCGCCGAAATCGCTGGCACGAACGCTGGCTCAGTTACAGGCAACTGGCCGAGTTGCTGCGTCAATACTGCTATTTGTCTCCCCTGGGCTGCCCGCTGGCCACGCCTTCGCCACCCGCACACTTCGGCTCCGGTTCTGACCGCTCGTGGGTTGACGGCATGTTCCGCACCATCGCGCGCGATCTTGGTTTGGCTCCCGCCGTTGTTGATCGCGGCTATCTCGCCTCCATCGGCAAGCTGATCGAGAACATCCTTGACGATCAAATCGGTTATCACGAAGGCAACTGCAAGACCATGTCCAAACTGAGTCATCGCTTGCATCACATTGGAACAACTCTCTTCGTTGTCACCTTGCTCGCATGTATTGTTCACGTGTTTCACAACGCAGAATCGAACTGGTACGTAATCCTGGCAACCGTGCCGCCAGCTTTCGGCGCCGCATTCTACGGCATCGCCAGTCACGGAGAGTTTGCCCGCACCGCCGATCGCTCCCGCGCGATGGCTCTCGAACTTACGTCCCTCCAGTCAATCGATCTGAGAAATGCGCTCGATTCCTCAAGCGAGAGCTTCGCGGCTCTGCGCCTCGCCGCTCAAAGAATTGCAGGGGTTATGATTGCTGAAACCATGGATTGGAGCTTCGTCTTCCGCTATCGCACGTTGAACCTTCCCGGCTGATCGTTGCCGCTGTTTGCAGGGATGAACATGGAAAAGCGCTTCGAAAAGGTCTTTCTCATTAGTTTCGCCATTTTTGCCGTCGGACTCGGCTTCTGGGGATACGCCATCACCGGCAGCGATTACACCGGCGGCGCTTGTCTTCATCATATTTCTCCGCCCCCCTGTCCGAATCCAGTTCGCCCGTTCTCTTGGTTGGAGGGTTTGCACTGCCTGATTGCGTCCATCGGCCTCCTCCGCCTTTACGATCTATTCCAGCCCGGTGTTGATCCCTGGCAGCTGGTCGTCGCCCAGATCGCGGTGCCTGGAATCGCGCTGTTGTCCGCCGCGCAATTGTTCCTCAGCGGAGTCAGAAAGAACTTTCGCACGGCGATGGCCCGCCGCAAAACCGGCCACTCCATCGTTTGCGGCATCGGCGACGTAGGCATGCAGGTCATTCAGAACCTGCGGGCCGCGCATTACAGCATTGTCGCCGTCGATCTCCTGGGTGATTCGCCCTATGCCGCAACTTGCGAGAAAGCCGGAGTTCCGGTCCTTCAGGGCGACGCAAAGAATCCTCACGTGCTGCTCGCCGCAGGCATCCGCCGTGCGCAAACGGCGATCGTCTGCACAGGATCAGACAGCGAGAACATGGACATCGCACTCCAGATCGACGCCATCCATGCCCAGCCCCGCTACCTCAAATCGGGCCGGATTCAAGTCCTGGCCGAGCTGCGCAACGACTGGATGCACAAGCGATTGATCGCCAGCGATAAGCGGTCTCTCGGCTCCGGCCATGTCGATCTGCGCCTCTTCAACTCCTTCAACGCCGCGGCGCGCATGCTTATCAAGCGCCTCCATCTGCCGCCCAGCCCCGAGTTTGAAGCGCGCACCTTTGTCCTCGTTGGATTCGGCGCCTACGGCCGCGAGATCGCGCTGCACCTCATCCGTTCTTCACCGGTCGCTTTGGGCCAGATGCTCAAAATCGTCGTCTTCGACCAGGACGCGGATGCGGCAAAAGAGAAATTTGCCGTTACCAATCCCACCGCAACGGAGATGGCCACGCTCGAATTCGTCACCGCCTCCGTCACGCCGGGATCTCCAGATCTAGCCCGCACGATCGAAGCCAAGCTCGAATCGGCCGGCCCTTTGCTCGGTGTCGCGCTCGCCCTCGGCGATGACGAGGTGAGCCTGTGCGCCGCGCTCGAAATGCGCACTCTGCTCGACCGCAATGGCCATCTCCACGTCCCCATCTACGTCCGCCTCGAATACTATCGCCGCCTCGGCGAGCTGGTGCGCAGCATCGAAACCATCTCCTCCTTCAGCGATCGCCTGCAGATCTTCGGAACCCTCGAGGAAACGCTTAGCCCGGAGGTCTTGTTCGGCTCCCAATTGGATGCATTCGCGCAGGCTCTTCACGAAGACTACCGGCAGCGCGCCCAAAACACGATCAATCCCCAGGCCAACGTTCCCTTCCGCGAGCTGCCTGAGTTTATGAAGATGTCCAATCGCTGGCGTGCCGACCACACGCCCCTCCAAATGGAACTGGCCGGCCTGCACCTGGCGCGCGATGTGCAGTCGCCCGTCGTCATCGCATTGAGCGAGGAACAGGTCGAGCTGCTTGCTCAGCTCGAACACCGCCGTTACAGCATTGAGCGCCGCCTCGTCGATATCCGCTTCGGTTCAGCGCAGCGCCATGGTGAAGGCATGCCACAGTGGAGCGATCTCAGCGACGAACAAAAGAACTGGGAACGGAACGAGATTGCCCGCCTGCCCGAGATCATGGCCAGGCTCGGTATCGAGCTCCATCCCATTCGCCCTGTGCGCCTCTATGGCCGGTGGCTGGCGAGCGCCCAGGCGGAACTTGACCAGTTGCTCGCTGCCCCCGCTTCAGCGCACTGCGGTTTGATCGTCGATCTCGACGAGCCCGATGCCGTGCGTACCGCCGCGCGCGCTCTTTCCTTGCCCTCGCTCAGCCTCTGGCTCTTCTCCAGCGAAGAGCCGCGCGAGTTCTCGCTGCGCAAACCGCAAGCCCAGCCCGCCGACCGCGCTCTCCTCATTCAGCGCGCCAACGGCTGGTCGCTTCGCGACCGCGTTTCTCTCGACGCGTAGGTGCCCTTTAGGCTGTAAATTGCATGTGCCGGTCCGGCCTTGACGCTCCGGGCGCGCCTAACTCGTCCAGGTTTTGCCGCCGTCATTCGAAGAAAGAACGATGCCGTTATCGCCCACCACCCACAACCGCGCGCCGTCGCTGGTTCCGAAGATTGAGAGCAGAGGGTTTGCCGTCCTGCTCTTGCGGGTCGTCCAGGTTGCTCCCTTATCGTCCGACGCAATGATCATGCCCGCGTCGCCCACCGCCCATATGCACGCGCCATCGCCGGTTCCAAAGTTTGCCAGAAGCGTGTCCGTTGTGCCGCTCTTCTCTTGCGTCCAGCTCGCTCCCCCATCGCTTGATTTGATGATCGCGCCGCCCACGCCAACTGCCCATAGCATCATTCCATCGCTTGTTCCGTAAATCGATTCCAAGTGACTCTTGATTCCACTGACCCGCGGTGACCAGGTGATTCCTCCATCATCCGACTCGATCAATGCGCCGCCGTCACCCGCCGCCCACAACTTCTTCCCGTCACTCGTTCCGAAGACCGAGGTTAGCCGGACCGTTGTGCCGCTTCGCATTGCGGCCGATGTCTCGTGTGATCCAAAATGTTCCCTTAGGAGCATGAAGCAGAGTGCCAAAACAAGCACCGCTCCCACGCCCCAGACCCATACGGGAATCCGCATGCGGCGTGACGGAACAGCACTCTCAACCCCGAGCGCCCTTTTGGCAAGCCTCCCCGCGTCTGATTCTCGATCGCTGCTGATCGCCGCGCTCGAACTCGCTCTCTCCGCGAAGACAGTACCATGTGCGTCACTTCCATGGCTCGCTTGCGCCGCCGATTGCGGTGCCTCCTGTATCCTCATTATCTGCGCCTTCAGCCCATCCAGAATCTGGAATTTGACCTTCGCCCACTTCGCCTCGCTCTCCGTGAAATCGATCAACGGGTTCGCGCTGGGAACCATCTGCCGACCGGCAAGAAACGGATAGTCGCTCCAGTCGCATGGTTCCACAAGCACCGGTATGACGATCGCCTTGCCCCGCCGTGCTCGCTCCGCAATGCGCGGCATCTCAACCTGCTCAATGAATTCTGAGTTCAGGAAACTCTGGCTCACGATCAGCAATGCAATCTGCGCCTGATCGATCTCCGATTCAATCTGCCGCTTGAACACATCTCCCGGCTTGAGTTCCGTGTCGTACCAAAACACCACGTTGTGGCGCCGCAGCGACTCCGCCAGAAAGGGAATCAGGTTGTAGCGGTACTCCGGGTCCAACCACCGTTTGTCTTCGCGCGCATAACTCACAGAGACATGCACGGTCTCTTCGTGTGCATCGGAACCATCGATTGCATTCATGGTTTGTGGACCCGGAATGTGGCTGTATCTGAGGGAGAATTGCCTTAGGCACACTATAACGCATCCAGACAGGATTGCGGCCCGCGATCCGCCCCATCCGCCGGCTCTGCTGATGCCATGCGAAAAACCCGCCTCCAGCGGCGTGCGCATCGCTGAATTCGATTGACGCGCCTGGTCCATTCTTGGATCATGGAGGACAACTGGCGGGCTTCTTACGCCGCACGATTTCTGGAGGGCGCTATGCGTACATCTTTGTCGTTCGTCCGTTCCCTTTCCCCGCTATTCGTTTCCATGGTCCTTCCCCTCCTGCTTCCATGCGCCCTCCGGGGACAGACAACGAAGACCCAGATCGATTACACCGGCAGCCTGTACGGCTATTACAGAATGGAATATAACGAGGCGGATCAGAATCATCTGCCGCCGGTGAAGAGTTTTCTTGACTACCGCAAGGCCGATTCGAGCAGATTGCTGCTGAGCATGGGCGACAACTTTGGCCCAGAGTTTGGCGCCGCCATTCAGCTTGAAAACCTCAATACCCCCGATCCTTCCAAGGGCGGCTGCAATCTGCCTCAAACCATAGACCCAGTCACCAAGGAAACCCGCCCGGAAAGTCTTTACAAGGACGACGGTCGCGTCGCTCCCAGGGCCGACTGCGACAACGTGCTCAATTTCCTTATGCACGCTGGATTTCGCGCCGTTGTGCCCGGAAGCCAGGACTTTATGTATACCGCGCAATGGCTGCGCGAGTCGGCGCTGCTTCTGTCGGATGCTGGCCAGGATCCGATCCAGAAAGAGGCGATCGGCAATTTCGACCACAAGACTTACATTCTCGGCGCGAACCTGCGCATCACCCTGAAAGGTGGTGGCGGCGCACGCTGCCCCTTGCTCTTCAGCCAAAACCCATTGGACAGGAACACGTTCCGCTGCGTGAGCGGTGGCACTTCGCTCGAACCCGAACCCCTCGACTGGCTCAGCCGCCTCGAGCGTCTCGCCCGCAACGGCGGAAGCAATCCCACCGTTTCGGCTCTGGAGACGCTCGCGTCAGAAAGCGCCGCCCAGGCGCAAGGCCGGCAAGTTGAGCTCAGCGAGCTTGTGCGCGACGAGATCTCCATTCTGCAATCGGCCTGGGGCATGCGCTTCCACATTCCGGCTCTCTCGTCTGGCGAAAAATCAAAACAGGCGCAGGCCGGCAGCCAGCTATTGACTTTGGGGCAGGTGAGCGACCTTGCCGATAAGTTGAAAGCTATGAGCGATTGTCCCGCTCCAGCCAACACAGGCGATCAGGCCGAGATGTGCGCATACGTGAGCCGCCTCAAGGACATCCTGAATAGCATGAAGACCATCCTCGCGTCTCCGGAAAACAATCCGGGCGCAGGCGCGGCGCAGCAGACCGCTGCCGCTCGCAAAGGTGTTGGAACGTCCCTGACATTGACCGATACTGAGCGGGACGCCGCAATCGATGGCTTGCTGCGCACCGTCGCGATCGAAGAAAAGGACATCGGCTACACAGTGGCGCAGACTGCGGACGGCAGCAATGTCCTCATTGTCGGTCTTACCGGCCAGAGCACCATGAATGCGGTATCGCAAACCAATATCCGCTTGTGCCCGGGCACTCATCAAGGTCCCACGAGCGCCTTCGGGGTTTGCGGCGACCGTTCTACTCCCGGCAGTGGCGCCGCGGTTGCAACCGATCCCGTTCCGATAACCGAAGCTATCGTGCGCGGTGCCGAGCTTCTGGCCGCCGACCACAATCAGCGCCCCTTCGACAAAATTGTGGTCATGGCCCAGATGCCTCACACCGAGGCGGAGGTTCTTTCCGAACGCGTCTCAACCCTGCTAAAGAATGATGGCGCGCACTTCCACGTCGACGTCGTACTCAGCGAGGCTGAGTCCGGATATGGCACTCCGCAACTCTCACTCAGCTTTCCGGCGTCCGCAAAGCGCGATTACCCTGCTCCCGTCGTGGCGCCCATTCCCAGCTACAATTCTCAAACTGGCGATTACCCCGGGAAAGTCTCGCGCCTCACTCTGGACTCCCCGGCCGATATGAGCTTCTCCATCGACAACGAGCCCGATGGCATCTTTGCGCCGCCTCTAGTCCAGGGTTCCAGCCCCACAACCATCGCGCTTCTTTCTCAATTAATGGCTCAATTGCAAAACGCTTCCACGCCGCTTTCGATTGTCGGCTCGGATCCGGAAAGCAAGGCTGAGTTTGCGCTCCTCAACGACCTGGAGAAAGCGTCCCGTCCCAACGCCGACGTGGTCCTCTTGCAGAGCCGCGACGTGGAGCTGGACGCAATCGGCCCGGGCTACTCCGGCTATGAGGTGTGCGCCAATGAGACGGAGCATCCCGATCTCTGCAAGTTGCGCGTCGCCCTTGATCGCATCTTCTGGAAGGGCGACTACCTGGAGTATGTCGCCGTCACGGGCAGAAGCCTGAAAAACATGCTCGCAGTGTCAGAGAACCAGATGGCCCAACAGGCCCAACTGGCCGATACCGGCATCACGCAGGAGTGGCTCATCTCCTACGGCATTGTGCAGTCCACCCTCGCCAACGTCACTGAAATCAACCAGAACAACGAGCCTTTGTGGATTCCCGTCGATCCATCGTGCAATGGCGACGCCGCGGGCCAGACCACCTACTGCATTGGAGGAACACCCGTCACCGACGATGGCTACTATTGGTTGGTGACCAGCGATCAGTTGGCCCAGGATAAAGCTGTCTACGGTACGCTCCAGAGCCTTCCACCCGCCAACCACCAAAGAACCGATGTCTACATTACCGCTCCTCTCTCGCACTACCTTCTCAATTCCTTGCATGGCGCTGCCCCACAAGTCGCGGCCCTCGCCCCGGCCACCGGCTCCGCGGAAAAGGTGATCACCGCCCAAAACGAAGTGTTTCAACAAATGCCGCTATGGCAGATCGAATTCGCCAAGGTAATCGCCAGCTTCACCTCGCGGGCGCCAGTCGGTGGAAATGCGAACGTTCAGCAATTCCAGGGAGTTTCCGATGCTCGTGCCTCTGCCCCCGCCTCGCAGGAATTGGATCTGGAATTGGCCAACAGAATCACGGGAACGTTCTTCAAACCGGGCGGCAGCGCCAAGGCGCTCGCGCCCCTCTCTGTCGGTGAGCAAACTGCCTTCGCCTACGACCGCGCGGTCCTCGGCAATCTTACCGGCAAGCCGATCAACCCCTCCTATTCGTTGAATAATTTAACCGAAGGCGCCTTTCTGCAGGTTCGGCTTCACGCCATGAGGAGTGACAATTCCGTGCGTAGCGTGCGCTCCTTGCCGCGAAGCCTGCTCGTGTTTACGCCGCGTCAATACCAGATTGAAATTAACACCCCGTACCTGTTCTTCTCCTACGCGGCTACCGCTGTCCCGTCTGGCGAGCTTACGGTCCAACTCCCGCGCGTCTCCGGTTGGACTGACCGTGCAGGCTTCAGGCGTGAGTTTGGTGACAATCGCCCAAAATCCAGGTTCTCCCCCGGAAGCTACTACGAGACAGGCATGGAGTTCAGCCAGCAGAATGGAGTCCTGTCTTCGCTTACCCTCCAGGACGGGTCGACCGGAACGCCGAAAACCTGCCCCGTCAGCGCGACCACCACGCTGCAGAATTGCTTCACTGCTGCGAAATTCGTCATCAACAACACCACCCAATACGCCGCCGCCGTAAAAACACTCCACACTCCCGGCCTGTACTGGAACTTCCACTTCCAGAACCGTCTCTTTGGCAGTACTCCGGGAAGGCAGATCAGCCTGGCCACCGATAGTAATGGCGATTATTTCTTTGGGCGTTCTCCTTCTGCTGAATTGTCCACGCAAACGGAATATGACATTCCGTTGAGCTTGGCGCTGGTCCTTCCTTCCTGGGGCAATCTCACCTTCGCTCCCACCTACACCGGCTTCTATTACAAGCCGCAATTGAGCAGCAACAGTCTCGAAGAGAACTCATTCTCAATTGCTGCGCGGTGGTATTTCGCCCGCGATGCTCGCGTGCCCTTCCGTCGCCAGATTCCGCTCTCCGGCCCGGCATCCGCGGATCAAACCCATACGGGAAAGGGGCACTGAGAAACTTGCGCCGGGGATTTTCCGCCCCATCAGGCATGCTGGATGTGGTTATGAGGCCGGTCCCTCAGAATCCCGTTGCCCTTGGTCAGCCAGGCAACGCCGAAGGCGATGAGCGCCAGCGATTCGCTGGTCAGCAGCGGGTTGATCGGTCTTAGCATCCGTTCCGCGCCTTCCAGATTCAAGCTGACCATCACGATGTCGCAGACCAGGATCACCGTACCGCACACCGCGTAGACGGCGTTTCTGTGCCGCTTCCGGCGCGTGAGGCTTTTCCCAGGGCCGGTCTTGCGGAACAGATACAAGCAGAAATAGGCCAGAACCAGAAACAACTGCGCGGCAAACACGGTGTGTACCGTATTCAATTCCAACTGCAGCACTGAATGCACAGGGTCTCGCGGGTTCACCGAGGGGCACAGCGCGACACCCAGAGCAAGAAATCCAGCCAGATACCCGGTGATCTCATCCGTCCAGTCGTAACCTCGAGAGCACATCAGGAACGTCGCGATCGCCCACAGGCCTCCCACATAGAAATCCCCCATCGCCGTGTAGCGATAGTCGCTGATCGATCGCTGTAGAAGGGGGTGGGGCAGCGCATGGCTGGGTCCGAGGAGCGAGAGCAAAATCGTCCCGCCGGCAAGTACGAATGGAAGCAGCAGCGCGATGATACCGACCATCCTGCGCATCGCGTGGTGCGACAGCACCGCGGGATTTTTGTACGTCGCGTGATCCGACATCGAGCTTGTCACGACGGGATTCCTCAGGACGAAGCAGAATATCGCATTTGCTTCCATCGCGGCAGACGCCGAATCCCTGAAGACACCCCCCGGTCTCTCTCATCGGCGCGCCGCTTCCACACTTTACGCAAACTGTGGTTTCGCCCCCTCGAATCAGCGCGTTCACTTGAGCGGCTCCTGCCGGAAGAGTTGCGCCGTGTGCCGCACCGTCACCGCCGCTGCCATTCCGGCCATCCCGGCGGTCGCAATCGCCCCGCCCAGATCGAACAGCAGCATTCTGTGTCCAAACACCGTCGCATACGGGCTGCGCAATGCGGCTAGGCAGCCCATCGCCAGCAGAATCCGAATCTCCGTCGGCCCAAAAATCCCCTGAGAAAGCTCAAAGCACTTCAACGTGTAAGTGGCCAGGTAGCTTTCGCTCGATAGCACAAGGAACGCAATCAGCATCGCCATCGCCGTCGCCTGGTGCAGCAGCCCGCTCCAGCCGAGCCCGCACATCAGCGCTACCGCTCCCACAATGTCCACGATGTGGTCCACATAGAACCCGTAGCGCGGACGCTCCTGCCGGCGCACGCGCGCCAGCGTCCCGTCCAGGCTGTCACCCAGCCAGTTCAACGCCAGGCACACAATCACCGCGAGCAGGAACCTGCGGTCGTATCGTGACAACGCGAAGCAGATGCCCGCTCCAATCTGCGCGCTCAAGCCCAGCACGGTCAGCTGGTCCGAACTCGCCCACTTCGGCGCGCGTTCCGCCATCCACTGCAAAGCGCGCTTCTCCATCCGCGCCGTCAACGCCTCATTCACGCGTCGCGCGTTCTCAAACGTCGCCTCATTCTTCGCTGCCAGAATCTGTGTGCCCATCTTCGTCTCCTCTCCGCGTGCGCTTTCCCTAACCATCGCTGCGGCCCTACTTCTTCAGCGCATCTCGCGTCGCCCGCAGCGTAAACTCCAGCGATTCCCTCGGCACGCTCTCCACGAACGGTCCGATCAACCATCCCAGCCCCGTCGGAATAGAGCGCGTCAGCGAGACAGACTCGATCTGGATGTACAACCCGCCGTCCCGCTCCTCGTAACTCCAGTAGGTGCTCAAACGCCACAGGAATCCCACCTCTTCCTTCGGGCTTAGCGCGCGCTCCTTCGCTGTACCCGGCGAGCCAATCTCGGAGATCTTCGTGCTGCGCGAAATGCTGTACCCCTGCTGTGCATCGAGTTGCCCAAACGTCACGTCATACGTCGTGTCCATCACCACGGTCAAAATGTGCTGTTGCCGCACGCGCATCGTCGCTTGGTAATGATCGCCCTGCTGCATCAGCACTCTGGCCCTCAGCACTTGCGGCGAATAGAAATGTGGATATGCCTCAAACTGCCGCATCGCCCGCTCGAAATCCTCGCCCTTGGCTCCCGGAACAAATGCCGTCCCGCGCCAGTCGTGCAACAGTGCTCCCGGCAGCTCCACGCCTTTCGCCGGCGTCAGATGCTCAATCACCACCTCACCGCTCCTGAGGCGCGCCCCATCCACAGGGGCCAGAAAGCCCTCCGCCGACCGATGCTGTTCGGCCAGCCGTGCTTCCACGCGCCCAACATAGTCATTGAAGCCGGCAACGGCAGCAGGCGTCGGCTCTTCCGCAGACAACGTTGCTGCCAGAAGCAGCATTACCGCCCCGACGAACACCGATCTGCGTAACTGGTCTTGCGTCATTTCCTGCACCTTACCTCTTCGACGATTGGCGGGCAATGCACGCCGCCTCACCCGCGGGTGAATGATTCTCACTGCGCAAGGCACTCCAGCCGTTGAACTTCTGCCAATTTGTCATTTGTCCCAGCCCGGCTTCGATCCAACTCTCCATCGGCTGCGCTGTCAGCTACACTTGTCGAAAGCCATGGCAGACTTGAGGAGCGACCCTCGGCCAGACCGGCGCTATCGCTTTGGAGTCTTTGAAGCGGACGCCGCCACAGGTGAGTTGCGCAGGCAGGGGATGCGCGTCAAGCTCAACGCCCAACCCTTCCAGATTCTTCTCATGTTGCTTGACCGATATTTGGACGGGCCCGGTCAGCTCGTCACGCGCGATGAAATCTCTCGCGTGCTTTGGCCCGAAGGCACATTCGTCGACTACGAGCACGGCGTCAACTCCGCGGTCAACCGTATCCGCGAGGCTCTCGGCGACACGGCCGGCAGTCCCCGATTCGTCGAAACCCTCGCCCGCCGCGGCTATCGCTTCCTCGCTCCCGTCGAACGCATTGATTCCGGCGACGCTCCTCCGCTGCCCGCGCCAAGCGACTCCCCGGTTCCCGTGTCAAGTGACCACGCCGCGCCACCTTCTCATCCTGATCCTGAGCCGCACACTCGGATCCTCGCTACGCCAGAAGATCTCCCCAGAACAT
Organism: Occallatibacter sp.; assembly: GCA_049517515.1. Taxonomy (GTDB): domain Bacteria; phylum Acidobacteriota; class Terriglobia; order Terriglobales; family Acidobacteriaceae; genus Telmatobacter. The sequence continues at coordinate 209,219 of JBEKSA010000002.1, read as the reverse complement.
CCTTCCCAGTAGTGCAAACCCTTTTCATCCTTTTTCAACTCATGTATCTGGGTTTCTATGTTGGAGCGCTGGCCAATCTGGCGGAGATCGACGGTCTCCTTTCGCTGCTACCCGGCGCAGCTCTCATCTTTCACGGCCTCATCGTTTGTGCCGCCATCCTCATACCTGCCCGTGCCTTTGTCCTCTGCGCCGCTCTCTTCCACGCGCCTGGATTCTGCGGAAAGTTTCTCAAGCTGTGGCCATTTCTACTGGTCTTCGATGAGCTATGGTCGCTCTCTCCCTTCCTTCTCCTCCACCACATCAACTTCGGCCTCGCGCTTGCCTGCACCACGCTTCTCGTCTACTCGCCTTTTGCGCAGCGCTCTCTCGTCCTCATGGGCGCGGGCACCGCACCTCGCGAACCCCGCTAACTCCGCTAGCTGCGCTGACTTGTTCGCCTCGTTCACCCGGTCCCTTGGTCTCTTGGTCCCTCGTTCCCTGGGTCCCTCGGTCCCTGTCTTTATCAAAAGTCCGTGTGGAAGCGGAATGCTGAAACTGCAACCGGCCCGCGCGCCTGGTTATATCCGGGGTCGTTAATGTGCTGGAAATCGTAGGAAATGAAGAAACCGCGCCAAAGGTGAGCGGTGTAAAAAGTCTCGACAATCTTCTCCCGGCCGTAAGTCAAGCCGCCGTCGCCGAGCAGGAAACCCAGCCCGCCCAACGCAAGATACTGCTGATGCGATGCCACGATCCCGTTCGTCACAAACGCCACGCCGGCTCGATCGCTGCTGCGCCGCCACGCGTCGCCCATGGCCAGCCCGCCGATCTGCACTGTCCGGTCGTCTTCGGTGTAGCAATAGGTTTCGTTGTGCCCATCGCTCCAGCCCAGGCGCGCGAACACTCCCACATTTTTCCGAACCTCCTGCTCCATGTTCAATCCAAAGCCGTAGCGGTGCCGCCCCTCTCGGCGCGTCGCAATAATATCCGGCGTCGCAGTCTCGCCGGCGAGGAACTCCGCATTGGCCTCGCGGTAGTTTCCCATGTTGCCGTGATTCAGATAGCCCAACAGCCGCACTGTGCCGTCGCGATGCAGAATATGTGTCCCGGTCGCCGCGAGCTCGAGATTCTCCGCGCGCGCCCGCGCCACATTGGCATCAAGGAATGCACTGTTCGCAACCTTCGGCATCAGCGCTTCGGCAAAGCGCACGGCCCGCGAGGGATCGTCGTATTCCAGGATGACGGCGTCGGTGTAACCCCGCGTGTTCGAGGCCACATCGTAGGCGCCATTGTCGTCCACCGTCCAGTTCAGGAATTGCAGGTTGCTGTCGGAACCATAAGTGTTCACATCGAAGAAATCCGTCAGGTCCATCTTGCCTGCGCGCAACTCCAACCGGCGCGCGGGAACCGAGGTAGCCAGATCCAGTTCGTCCCGGTCGGCTTTCACTCGCTCGCTCGTCAACGGGATGATCTGACGCAGCATCAACTGCGCAAGATATGGGGCGTCCTTCTGTGGCACACCCTCCCTCACTCGCACCGCATCGAGGTTTACAAATCCCGCCAATCCGACTGTATCGCTGTCGCCGTTTCCTGTTGCGTCTTCGATGTCGGCAAAGACTTCGGTGGTTTCGGAGACTTCGTATCCGGTGTAAAGCGTCAGAAGGTGTGTTGTTGCGCTCTGCGCCCAGTTGGTCAAGCTGTTCGGTCCGCTGTACTTGGCCCTGAACGCACCGTGACCCTGCAGAATCACGTTCGCTTGCCCTGAGATCCAGTACCGTCCCGTCTGTGTGTGCGGAAATATCGTGTCGGAGTCGCCTGCGGTCGTGTCCTCCGCACTCGATTCCCCGCTTGAATCTTTGCTCGCGTCCTGGCCCGTGTTCGCTTCACCTTTCGCTTGAGCCGGTCCCGTCGTCTGCGCGATCGCCCACATCGGGCAGTAGAACGCCACGACTGCCAATCCGCATAGAATCTGCATGGCAATTTGCTTCAGGAGGCGCCGCATCGCTTCCCTAGCAGCGCGCTTGTTCGAGCTACCGGTCACAAACTTAGTAGATCATCCGGCTGATGCATCCGTCGCCTTGCGGATCGCTCAACATACGGTCTTGGCATACTTTCTGTCAATGCCGTTCAGCAAACTGTGTGCCTCTATTTAGGTGGGTTATTGGGCGCGGGATTCGGCGGTTGACCGTCGTTCGTTACCTCCTGCCCGTTGTAGAACACCTTGCTCGTTGATCCAAAGCGCTTGTAGTCGGTGTATTTGATCGTTTCGCGGATGTGCACGTCCTGCGCCATATAGCCATAGCCGCCGGAGAAGTGCAAGATTCCCTCACCCTTCGTATACACAGGGAACCAGTAGTTGCCATCGATCTGCTGCCGCCACGTCATGAACGGCGCGTGCAGGTCCTCATTATTCTTGCGCGTGTCGTCTGGCACCATGCGTCCGTTGGTCACCACGATCTGCAGGTCGGTCGCGTCCACCCAGATGCGCCCATCCAGGTAACGCTTGCCTTTCTCGATCGTTTTCGGGCTCACATCGAAGACGTAGCAATCCACCTCATCCACCTTCTGCCGCCCCACATACTGGATGTTGTACTCGGGCACGTCTGCGGTAGTCAGCACAAACGGATAGCCGTGCTGCAAGTCGTGGAGATCGGATGGCGACAACATAATCTGTTTCAGCGTGTTTGGCGGCGCAAAGTCCACTCGCTCAGTGCGCCTTCCTGTCGGGTCGAAGATCACATCGTCCACTTCATACCACTCGCCGCTCACCTTGTTGTCGTCGTCCACCTCATCCACGCGCGCGGTGCGTCGGAAGGTGTAGTGGTCCAGCGCGTCCTGAAACTGCGTCTCCTTCGCCGAAAACTCCTTGATGATCTTCTCCGGGGGAATAGGTGGGTCGGAGATTTCCATGCGCCCGAAGCCTGAATCGAGCGGCATCGGTGTAAACGTGTCCTTATCCTGCGCCGCAACCATCAGGGCGCAGCCGGCCATTGCCATTACCGCAATCCAGCGTTGCATCACCACTTCGGCTCGCCTCCTGACGCAATTCCCGCAAGCGCTCTTGCGGACCGGGAATCTCTTGCCCAATACTCTCACCCCATTGCAACTTTAGACGCATGTACTTTGCCCTGGGAAGGCCTCGATACTAGCCACGGAACGCCCTATGCGGCGCGTTAGGCGGACATGCATCCTCGCCATTTGAGGCTCGCAGGCGAGAACGGGGCCTGGATCCGCAAGGTTCGAAGGATCTGCACTTTCCGGCGATAGGGAAGGAGATTCGCGGCTTCCGTGCCCGACTATTATCATTTCCCGGCCCTTATCCTGACGGCGTTGCTCCTCCCCGCCTTCGGCTACCTCTATCTCCGCTTCCGCGACGCGCGCTCCCTACTCTGGTTCCTGGGCTTCCTCTGTTCCATCGTTGCGATGGTTCTGCTTTACACCATGAATGGCTATCCGGGCGCAGGTTCCCCATGGCTCGTCGCTTCCGGTCAAACGTTCATTCAGTTGAGCGCGGCCATGTTTCTCGGATCGCTGTCCCCGCTTCGCTTCCGCGTTGGACGCTTTCAAGTCCTCTTTGTCGTCCCTTATGCCGCTCTTCTTGTCCTCTATTCCATCCTTCTTTACGGAGTCTTCGGCGGAGTCCAGCCTCGCGGCGCGCTCTTTCTCCTCTTTCCAGCTCTTGTGGGCATGAGCTTCGGCGTTGGCGTCTTCTGGGGAATGACCAGGGGCTCCGTACCCATTTGGATCGGAGTCTCGTTTAGCGCCGTCTTGGGCGCCTTCGCTATCTTGGTCTGTTGCCTGCAAGGCGCCGCGGCCGGACTGACCTTTGTCGAATGCGTCAACCTGCAGTTGGCTGCGGTCCTGCTCGTCTTCGTCTCTCGCCGATTTTCTCCGGGAGTCTTCCTGAGTGCGCTCGGCTTCTTTGCCTGGTCGCTTGCCTCTGTGCATGTTCTTCTCGAAGTTAGCCATTATGTGCCGCTCGACATCAACTTGACCCGCGTGATTGTCATGGGCAAGGTAGTCGCTGCGGTCGGCATGATCGTGCTCGCCCTCGAAGATGAGCTAAGCAGCAACAAAACAGCGCAGCAGCGGGAGCGCAGCGCCCGCCGCCAGCTTGAGGCCTACGCCAACCTCATGCTTACCCGCCGCAGGATCGAAGACTTTGACCGCCAGGGCGCCGATATCTGTGACACCGTCGTCAGGAACAGCTGCTTCACCCAGGCCGCGTTGCTGCTTGAAAGCGGCGGGCGCTACCGGTTGGCCGGATACGCGGGGTTGGAGATTGCCATCGCCAGGCCGCTCGGCCAACTGGCAAAACGAATTCCCGTTGAGGGCTTCCTGGCGCCGGGTTCGGCCCCTGTTGCCGCAGCGCACAGCAAGACTGTCCGTCTCGATCTCACGCCCTGGCTCATCCCCGGCGATGACCTTGAGCGCCTTCGCTTCACCTCCGTGTTGGCTGTTCCCATGGTCGGCCGCTCCGACGTCGATGGAGCTCTTTTGCTCAAGGGAATGCGCGCTGAAGACGGCCGCCGTGTGCGCGCATTCGGCGACGCGCCCCGCCTCGACGATCTGCTTCCCATCGAAATGCTTGTTGCTCGCATTCAGGCTACGCGCGGCCAAACCATCTTTTTTGAAAAGCTCATCGACTCGGAACGGTTCGCTAGCCTCGGCCAGTTGGCTGGCAACGTCACCCAGCAGTTGAATAGTCCGCTCACGGTCATCCTTGGCTTTGCCTCTCTGCTCCAGGGATCGGCCTCGCTGGATGCTCAGGATCGCAAAGCCATCGAATCCATCGTCAACGAGGCGCGAAGCATCCGTTCCACGCTCGAGAGCCTCTCCCGCGTCTCGCACCCGCACTCTGACCAGCCGGCCGCTATCTCGGTCACTGAGCTGCTGTCCGACATGGAGCAGCTCTATCGTCCCGAATTTCTCCAGCGCTCTATCGAATTCCAGGTCAACGTGGCTCCGGGAATGCCCCGAATCCTCTGTGGCGCGCAGCAGCTGCGTCAGGCTCTGCTCCACTGCCTGCAATACGCCATCGGCGCCGTCGAGCGCGAAAGTCCCGAAATGGCTCCCCGGGAGTCTAAAGCAATTCGTCTTGAGGCGGCCCGCGAGGGCAGCCTTGTGCACATCTCCGTCACTCACTCCGGGCCGGGCTTCCTGAACCCTGAGCGCGCATTCGATCCTTTTGTTCCAGCCCGCGCCGGCGGTGAAACAGCCGGGATGGGCCTCAGCCTTTGCGCCACCATTCTGCGCGACCAGAACGGCCGCGCATCGGCTGTGAACCTTCAGCCGCGGGGCGCGGCCATCATTCTTGAACTGCAGGCGGCGTAATGGGTCCCTCACCGCACCTTCCCCCACCCGCCCGCAACCGCTGCGGGTCATTCCCGGAAAGCAACTTTGCGGCATCGAAATCTCTCGTCGATCGTTCAAGGATCGCGCCTGGATCGCGCAAGAAACGGCTCATGTGGCTTGGAGCACCAAGAGGGCAAAGTCCATTCCGGGAGACCCAGCAATGATTCGCCATCGGTCAGCCTCGCGGATTCTATTCCTGGCATTGCTGGCCGGCGGCGCGGCCATCGCTTCTGCCGTCCACTCAAAGGCCCGCTCTGTCGAGCCCCTTGACGCCGTCTTCCACATTGGGGCTTCCGGCTCAATCGAGGCGAGCCTCAATCCGCCCATCCAGGGCGTCCTGCGCATCATCGTGCGGGCCAGGGCATCCGCGGGTCGGCCTCAACATGGCGGCTCCGCTGGCGCCCGCCCGCCCCAAAGCGAGCGCCAGCCCTTTACCCTCGAAGTTACTCAATGGGACCGACCCGTTCCCTTCCGGCTTGTCAACCAGAGCGGCAGTCATCATCTGGTCGGCGGCCGACCCTCCTTGCTCGTCGCCGATATTGATGTCAACGACCTCACTCCGGGCGTGCCCGTTCGCGTCTGCGTTCACTCCAACCTCACGGATCCACCCGATCTCGAAGCCCGCGCCTACCAGGTCGTCTACTGACCGAGTCCCCGCGACCTCTTCGCCGCAGGGCTGCCACAGAATCCGTAGAATGAATTACACGGACCAGCCGTCTGTCGCTAACACCGCCAGGCCTTAATCGAGCTCCAGTTCCAAAATTAGCCCGATAGTTTACTCACCCGTAAAATAGAATCGGATGCCTTTCACCGAGCAATACGATGTCGTTGTCGTCGGCGCCGGTCACGCCGGCTGCGAAGCCGCCATGGCTGCCGCGCGTATGGGCCTCAAGACCGCGCTCATCACCATGAACCTCGACCTCATCGCCCAGATGAGCTGCAACCCCGCTATCGGCGGTGTCGCCAAGGGCCATCTCGTCCGCGAAGTTGACGCTCTCGGCGGCATCATGGGCGAGGTTGCCGACGCCGTGGGCATCCAGTTCCGCCTCCTCAACGCCTCGCGCGGCCCCGCCGTCTGGAGTCCGCGCGCCCAGTGCGACAAGCAGCTCTACCGCGTCAAAATGCGCGAGATCCTCGAGTCCCAGCCCGGCCTTCACATCCGCCAGGCCGAAGTCGTCGACCTCATCATCGACGAATCCGTTTCACCCAATGAACTGGGTGCCCCAGGTCCCTCGCATTTGTGGACTTGGGATAGCACTGCGGCTGATCCACCAGAAATCCCCCGTCCAACCCGCCCCCACCGCCGCGTTCTCGGCCTTAAGCTTCGCGACGGCCGCCAACTCCTCGCCGGCGCCACCATCATCACCACCGGAACCTTCCTCAACGGCCTCATTCACTGCGGCGAAGAGCGCTATCCCGCCGGCCGCAGCGGCGAGCCGGCCTCTGTCCTCCTTGGCGAGGCGCTGCGGGCTCTCGGCCTGCGCACCTGCAGACTCAAGACCGGCACGCCTCCCCGTCTCGACGGCCGCACCATTCGCTGGGAGATGTTTGAAGAGCAGCCTGGCGACGCCGACCCCACGCCCTTCAGCTTCCGCACGAAGAAGATCGTTCAGCCGCAGGTCTCCTGCCACATCGCCTTCACCACGCCGGAGACCCTTCGCCTCATCCGCGAGAACGTTCACCGCTCGGCCATGTACTCAGGCCGCATTCAGGGCATCGGCCCGCGCTACTGCCCGTCCATCGAAGACAAGATCGTCAAATTCCCCGACAAAACCCAGCACCAGTTTTTCCTCGAGCCCGAGGGCCTCAACACCCACGAGGTCTACATCAACGGCATGTCCACCTCGTTGCCCATGGAAGTCCAGTGGCAGATGGTCCACTCCATCCCCGGCCTCGATCAGGCTGAGCTGCTGCGCCCCGGCTACGCCATCGAATACGACTCCGTCGACGCCACCGAGCTCGACCGCACCCTCCGCGTCAAATGCATGACGGGCCTCTACCTCGCCGGCCAGATCAACGGGACCAGTGGATATGAAGAAGCTGCCTGCCAGGGCATCATGGCCGGCATCAACGCCGCGCTCTGGCTCAAGGGCCAGCCTCCGTTCACCATGGACCGGACAGAGGGATATACGGGAATCCTCATTGACGACCTGATTTCAAAAGGAACGAATGAGCCTTACCGCATGTTCACTTCGCGCGCCGAGTTCCGCCTCCACCTTCGCATCGACAATGCCGACCGCCGCCTCACTCCTCACGGCCGTCGCCTCGGCCTCATCAACGATCAAGCCTGGGCCGAGTACGAGCAGAAGCAGGCCCGCATGTTCGCGCTGGAACGCCTGCTGACCTCCGGCAAAGTCGATCCTGAAAAACTCCAGCGCGCAGGCTTTAGCGAACTCCCCGCGACAGCCGGCCTCTCCTGGGCGCAACTACTCAAGCGCCCTGAAGTCACCATCGAGCCGCTCCTCGCCGCCCTGCGCGACGATCTTCTCCACGACCCACTCCTCGCCGAGTTTGCCGGCTTTATTCAGAACTCTGATTCTCTGCCCGATTGTCATCCTGAGCGACCCCTTGCAAAGCAAGGGGGAGTCGAAGGATCTGCGGTTGCGCTTTCAACATCAAGTGGTGAAGCTCTCTCTGCGGTCACTCCTTCCATTGCCCGCTCCGCCCAACGGAACGAAGCTCGCGCCGTCGAAACCGAAATCAAATTCGCCGGCTACCTCGAACAGCAGAAGAAGTCCATCGAGCGCCTCAAGGCCGCGGAGTCCGTCTCCATTCCCGACTGGCTCGAATACAGCGCCATCAGCGGCCTCTCGCGCGAAATGCGCGAAACGCTCGAGCGCATCCGCCCCATGACCATCGGCCAGGCCAGCCGCATTCCCGGCGTCACTCCCGCCGCCCTCACCCTCGTCCACGTGTCGATTAAGTTACAGGGCAAGCTGCAGGGCAAGCGCCAGGGCGCCGAGCGGGACGCGCCGCACCTGAACGAGCTTCGCTAGATTCGCCAACTCCGCTAGCCCCGCCGCCTCTCCGCGTATGATGTTCCCGTGATGAATCTCGACGCCATTCAAACAGCCCTCCGCGAATCCAAGCTTGACGGCTGGCTCTTCTACGATCACCACCATCGCGATCCCATTGCCGCGCGCATCCTCTCGCTCGATCCCAACGCTCACATCACGCGCCGCTGGTACTACTTCATTCCCGCCACCGGCGAGCCGCGCAAGCTCGTCCATCGCATCGAGCAGGCCCGCCTCGATTCGCTCCCCGGCGCGAAAACCCAGTACTCCAGTTGGCAGGAACTGCACGCGGGCCTCGAGAATCTCCTCCAAAACCAGAAAAAGATCGCCATGCAGTACTCGCCGAACAACGACATTATGTACGTCTCCATGGTCGATGCCGGCACGGTCGAATTTTTGCGCGGTCTGGACAAAGAAATCGTCACCTCCGCCGATCTCGTCAGCCAGTTTGAAGCTGTGCTTTCCGAAGATCAAATTGCCAGTCACTCCGCCGCCCAGCGCGCCATCGACCTTATTCTCGTCGGCGCCTGGGCCGAGATCGCTCGCTGCCTCCGTCCGCCCTCCGGTGGCGCCGGCCGCACGGGCGATCTTTCGGAGTACGATCTCGTCGTTTGGCTGCGCGAAGCCATGCGCCGCGAGGGTCTGGTCTGGGAAAACGGCCCCGACGTGAGCGTCAACGCCAACACTTCAGACCAGCACTACGAGCCCACCCCCGATCGCGCCTCGCCCATTCGCGAAGGCGACTTCCTCCTCATCGATATTTGGGGCCGACTGGACTCGCCGACCAGCGTGTTCTACGACGTGACATGGACTGGAGTGATCGGCCGCGAGCCTTCAAAGAAAGAACAGCTCGTCTTCGATACCGTCCGCCGCGCCCGCGACGCCGCTATCTCCGCCGTCGAGTCAGCCTTCGCTCAGAACCGGCCGATTTACGGCTTTGAAGCCGACGACGCCGCGCGCTCCGTGATTCGCGACGCCGGCTTCGGAGATTTCTTCGTCCATCGCACAGGCCACAATATCGCGCACGAGATTCATGGGTCAGGAGCGCACCTGGACAATCTCGAAACCCACGACATCCGCCGCATCCTGCCCCACACCTGCTTCTCCGTCGAGCCCGGCATCTACCTGCCCGAGTTCGGGGTGCGCAGCGAAATCAATATGATCACGAGGCCCGGCAAAGCCTGGGTCACAGGCCGCATTCAGCAAGAGCTGGTGCGAATCTAACCACCCGGAACTAGGATCCACGCTCGTGCGTATCTCCCCCATGCTTATTCCCCGGAGGAGCGCTCTTTCCGTGACCAAACTCAGAATCGTCCTCGCTCTCGTGTCAATTACCCTCCCCCTTTCCTTGTCGTCCGCGCAGTCCGGCCAGGGCCTGCCGGAAACTGACGACCTCTACAAAACCGTCGCCGCCCTCGACACCGCGCTCTTTGACGCATACAACCGGTGCGACATTCCCAGGCTTGGCTTCATGATCGACGAGAATCTCGAGTTTTATCACGACCAGACCGGCCTTTCCGTCGGCCGCCAGCCGTTTCTCGACGCCATAAAAGCCAATATCTGCGGCAAGGTTCACCGCGAGCTTGTTCCCGGCACTCTCGAGGTTTACCCCCTCAAGGGCTACGGTGCCGTCGAAGTCGGAGTGCATCGCTTCACGCACCCCAGTGACCCGACGTCCCTCGGCGAAGCAAAATTCGTCACGTTGTGGCAACTCAAGGGCGGTCAGTGGAAAATGACCCGCGCCATCAGCTTTGACCACCACCCGGTTCAGAAGTAGAGATTACCGGCCGCAGTCAGCAGGGTCTGGTGTGGCCATAATCCGATGCAGTGTTCTAGCTCCGCTGACCCCGCTCGCTCCGCCGTCTTGTATAGTCGATAAAGGAATGGCCACCACCCCGAACAAGCCTGCCGCGGCGAAAACCTCAGCCAAAGGATTCGTCTACCTTCCCCTCATCGCCGGATGGCTCGTCCCCGGCGCCGGTCACTTTCTCCTCGGCAAATGGGTTCGCGGCGCTCTGCTCGCCGTCTCCATCATCGCCATGTTCGCGCTCGGCCTCGCCATGCAGGGCAAGCTTTACACCAGTGCGCAGGACATTCTCGACATGCTCGGTGTAGCAGGCGACCTCGGTGCCGGCCTCCTCTACTTTTTGAGCCGCGCCGCCGGCTGGGGCGGCCAGCCGGTGCAGACCACCGTCGCTGACTACGGCACCAAATTCATCGTGGTTGCCGGCCTCCTCAACATCATCGCCGCCGTTGACGCGCACAACTTGCGCACGGGGAGGAAGTCGTGATGCATCCCTCCCACTTCCTCGCGGTCCTTCTCTTCGCGCTCTTTGCCGCTACCGTCTTCGGCATCACCATGCGCGATACTCCGCCCCGCATGTTCCGTTACGGCGCTTACTGCTTCGTCCTCTTCGTCGGCTCAGTCATCGTCTTCAGTTGGGTCATGTTCCTGATCGCCCGGTAGGTTCTCCCGAATTTCCAGTCCAAGACCAGAAAAAAGACAAAAAATGCCGCTGTCCTTTCGGATCGGCGGCACAGGTTTCGGCGGGAGTTGCCGAAAAATCGTTGAAACTCCACAGAACTTTCAGGCGTTAAGACACGGGCGCACCGGGATAGTTGCGGCCCGTTCGCCGCTTTCTTGTGCAGTAAACAAGCGAAGTCCGTTCACCAGAATGCGCTCGTCGCCCTTGCGGCTCTGACCCTCCTCCAGCGCCCGCCCCTATTCCCATTTCCCTACTGCCTATTCCCAGTTCCTTCTATAATCGCCCCATGCGTTTCCTCGCCGATTCGCGGCATCGATCCATCGCCATGCTCGCAGCCGGCGCGCTCTTCGTCTTTGTCTTGTTGGGAACGCTGCAATGGTTCAACACTTCTAACGTCAATTTCCTCAATCCGGCGACCTACGCTCAGACCATCGCCCTCACGGTCCTCGAGGTTCTGCTCTTCCTGTTATTGCTCTTGCTGCTCGTCCTGCTCTTTCGTACCGTCCTCAAAGTCTACGTGGGGCAGGGAAGCAGCGGCGTGGGCGCGCGGCTGCGCTCTCGCATGGTCATCGGCGCCGTCATCATTACCTTCATGCCCGCGGCTCTCATGTTTCTGTTCAGCTATTACCTGCTGAACCGCTCGCTGGAACGGTGGTTCTCGCCAGACGCCTCGCTGTTGCGCAATGACTCCACCAGCGTCGTGCAAGAGCTCGTGGAATACGTGGCCAGTAATGCCCGAAGTGAGGCCGAATCGGTAGCCGAGAGCGGAGCGTCTGACGGTAACTCCCAGGCCCTCCTCGAAGTGATGAGTTCGCGCCGCCTTTCTTTGCAGGGCGGTTTTCTTCTGGTTTACGACAACAATAAGCGCATGTTCGCAAGCTTTCAGGCTCCGCCTGAGTCGAGTCCAGTCTTCCTGCGCGCGTCGGCGCCAGACTCCGACTGGAAGGAAACTCCTCTTCGTGGGCCGCTCTCGGCCGGTCTTCTCCTCGCCGCCGAGCGCAATGACAATCCGGTCGTCGATGTCGCCGGCCAGGAAAACGCGCTCGGCATGGCCGTCGCACCCTCCGGCAAGATCGTCGTCGCGGTCCTGCCCATGCCCAAAGGCCTCAACGAAACCACCGCCCGCATTCGTTCCGGCGCCGACGAGTATTTGCAGCTCTACCGCTCCCGCCGCGTTATTCGCACCACCCTGTCCCTCACACTCTTGCTGGTCACTGTCTTTGTCTTCTTTTCCAGCGTGTGGCTCGCGGTATTCCTGTCCAAGCAAATCACCCGCCCGGTTGAAGCGCTGGCCGACGCCATGGATGCCATCTCCGCGGGCAAGTATGAGCAACGCGTAGCCGACGTGGCCACTGGAGAGATGGGCGACCTTGTGCGCTCCTTCAATCACATGGCCTCGGATCTGGAGGCGAGCCGTCAATTGGCTCAAACCGCTCAGGCACAACTCACCGCAGCCAATCTGGCCGTCGAGGAGCGCCGCCGTGAGCTGGAGACCATTGTCGATACCATTCCCTCGGGCGTCGTCACGCTTGACGGCGCTGGCGTGGTGCTTCAGGCCAACCGCGCCTTTGCCGCCTTGATGGGGCTTCGGCTGGATGCTCCTTTGGCCGGTGAGAGCATCGCATCGTTGCTGCCTGCCGACTGTGCCGACGAGCTTGCCAGAGTCATTCGCCGCGCCAGCCGCATGGGCGCCGCGTCGACTGAGCTGGAATATCACGCCTACGGGCGCACACTTCATCTCGCCATCACCAGCGCGCGCCTCGATCTCGGCCGCGGGCAAGCTGGATCGGTACTCGTGGTTGAGGACACCACTGATTTCCTGCGCGCGCAGCGGCAGCTCGCCTGGAAGGAAGTCGCCCAGCAGGTGGCTCATGAAATCAAGAACCCGCTCACGCCGATCGCGCTCAGCGCCGAGCGCATCGGCAGGCATCTCGATCGCGGCCAGCCTGACTCGCCCAGCATTATCCGCAAGTGCACCGACGTGATTCTCGGCTGCGTCGCCACGCTGCGTATGTTGGTGGACCAGTTCTCCGCTCTGGCGCAGTTCCCCGCGCCGCAGCCCCGCCCTTGCGACCTGAATCAAATCGTCGAAGAGGCTCTCGCACTCTTCGGCGGCAGGCTCGAAGGCATCACCGTGCAGCGCAATCTCGAGTCCGGTTTGCCGCCTGTCCTCGCCGATCCTGAGGCCATCCGCCGCGCACTGGCCAACCTCATCGACAACGCCGCTGAAGCCATGCAAGGCAGCCTGCTGCGCGTTCTTGGCCTGCGCACCGCACTGAGCGAAGACGGCGCTGCCGCTGAAGTCACCGTCTCCGACACCGGATCCGGATTGAGCGACGAAATTCGCGAGCGCCTGTTCCTGCCCTACTACTCAACCAAGCACCGCGGCACGGGCCTGGGCCTCTCCATCGCCGCCAAAATCGTCCAGGAACATGGTGGCTCCATCAGCGCTGAGGCCAACATCCCCAAGGGCGCGCGTTTTCTGCTGCGCCTGCCTCTGGTGGAACCAGTCGCTTCGAACCCAACGGCAGCCGCGGACACGGAACCAGTGAAGGGCGTCGCTTCATGAACCACATCCTCGTAGTCGACGACGAAGCGGAGATTCGAAGTTCGCTCGAAGAGATTCTGCGCGAAGAAGGCTACGGCGTTGCCGGTGCAGCCGATGCCGTCGAAGCCATGGTGCTGCTCCGTGACACGCCCTACGACGTGGTGCTGCTCGACATCTGGCTCCCCGGCCGTGACGGCCTCGATCTGCTTGCTGAGATCCGTGATCTCACGCCCGAGATGCGGCCTGAAGTTGTCATCATCAGCGGCCACGGCACCATCGAAGCGGCCGTGAAGGCTACCAAACTGGGTGCCTACGACTTTCTTGAAAAGCCGCTCTCGCTTGAGCGCACCCTCATCGTCCTCAAAAATGCCGTCGACGCTCGCCGCTTGCGCACTCAGAATGAGGAATTCAAGCGCCAGTTCAGCGCCGCCGCCGTGCTCACAGGCGAAAGCGTGCCGCTCAAGGCCCTTCGCCAGCAAATCAAGCTCATGGCGCCCACAAATGGCCGCGTGCTCATCTACGGCGAGTCAGGCACCGGCAAGGAGCTCATCGCGCGTTCCATCCATGCTGAAAGCCTCCGCCGCGACGGAGTCTTTGTCGAGCTCAACTGCGCCGCTATCCCTGAAGCACATATCGAGGCCGAGCTCTTCGGCTATCGTCACGGTGCGCAACCCGGCGGCTCTCCCGAGCAGCGTGGCACTCTCGAACGCGCCGACGGCGGAACGCTTTACCTCGACGAAGTGGGCGACATGAGCCTCAAGACCCAGGCCAAAGTCCTCAGCGCCCTCGACGATCAGATGTTCACTCCTGTGGGCGGTACGCAACCCCTGCGCGTCGACGTGCGCGTCATCGCTTCCACCAACAAGGATCTCGAAGAAGAGATCGCCAAGGGCAATTTCCGCGAGGATCTTTTCTATCGCCTCAACGTAGTTCCGTTCTTCGTGCCGCCGCTGCGCGAGCGCAAGCAGGATATTCCGGTCCTGGCCCGCGAGTTTCTCCTCGAATTCGGCCGCCAGTACGGCCGCCCGCGTGTCGAGATCGCCGAGGAAGCTCTCGACGCCCTCGCGCAATATCACTGGCCCGGTAACGTGCGCGAGCTCAAAAACGTTATCGAGCGCGTTCTCATTCTCAATCCTCGCGTCCTGCGCATCGAGCGCAAGCATCTGCAGCCCCTTACGCACAAGGCGGGTTCACGCTCCACTGAGGAGTTCTCCAGCCTGCAGCAGGCGCGCGATGCATACGAGCGCGAATTTATTCTCAAGAAGATCGAAGAGGCTCACAACAACATCAGCCACGCGGCCGAGTTGCTCGGTCTCGAGCGGAGCCACCTTTACCGCAAGATGAAGGCTTTAGGAATCGCCGCTCGCGAGTAGCGGCGTGTCCGATGTTGGCTGGACTTGCGGAGTCTCTCGCCGATCCTTCAAGTGATAGCGCCGCTCCACTTTTTTGTCGCGGAGGTCGGGTTTGCCCACGCGGCGGTCCCACCTGCTTCCCCGCTGTTCGTCCTGTTGGCTCATCGAAGAAGGCAGAATGATCGGTCCGGGAGCGCGCAATGGGTGCGGTTTCCCGTTTTGCTTTGATTCGGCTCTGGCAAAAGTCGTCGTCGGTGCTGCAACGGTAGGTTCGGCTTCGGCAACTCGCGCCTCTCTGTGTTGTGCCCGTGCCAGATCCTCCACGCTCGATCCAGAACCGGTGGTCAGCAGTTTGTGCAGGGTCGGAATATTCGCTCGCTGAGTCTCTACAAAGTCCACGCCATCCACTGACAGCGTGTACTGCGCGTTGTCCGCCTTGGTTACGTATCCCTTCTTCTGCAGATACCACAACGTAAAGTCCAGGTAGTCGCGCGGGAAACCCATCCGCTCTTCGATCTCGCTAAGCGGGACTTCAGGATAGGTTGGGTTGGAGCGCCGCCGGTAGTAAAGAACCGCCAATACTGCCAGCCGCCGGTTTAACTCGCCCTCCAGCGCATCCATGAAATCGATGGTCGTGGCAAGCGGTTGCGGTGGTGCCTGTGTCCGGGCCCGCGCCGTATCGTACTCCGCGCGCCGCTGCGGATCCGACAATACGTCATAGGCGGCCTTGAGCAGGCGGAAGTTCTCTTCATGGCCTGTCTCGTTGTTGTCCGGGTGCAGGCGCGCCGCCAGGAACCGATAGACACGGTGGACCGTCTCAGCATCCGCGTTGGGGCTGATTTGGAGAAACTCGTAATAATCGACCGCCGGTGTGCCCATGATTCTCCCGCAGGTTTCGACCAGAGTCTAACCGACTCGTAAATCAGGTTGCTATCCCGCATAGGTGGGAGTCTGCTCCAGCTCAACCCCCTTCAGCTTCAAGGTCGAACACCCTCCGAGTCCCCGCCATTTGACCGCCTAAGGCTTTTTCAGGCAATCGCTTGGAGCGATCTTCGAGATGTTGAGTATCACCCCCCGAAACCGCCCGGATTCTGCAACGAGAACGGCGCCACGCCGTCCCCAACTCGCATTGCCCACACCTCCGGAATCCCTGGCCAAAAGCCGCTGCATGCTACGCTAACCCTCATGTCACCAGCGTTACGGCCGGACGTAGACGCCCAATCCGTGCCGGCTCCCCGCGATCGTCCCTGGCTCTTCGCCTTCCTCATCACGCCCGACGCGGTCATCTCCCTCGGCCTCGTCAGCGGCGCCATCACCTATCTTCTGCGCGATGAGGGCGTCGACCCCGCGCGCGCCGCCAGCATCGCCGCGCTGCTTTCTCTCCCTCATGCCATCTATTTCCTCTGGGGTCCGCTCACCGACTTCTGGATGCGCCGCCGCACCTGGCTCCTGCTTGCCGCTCTCGCTTCCGCCATCGCCTTGGTCGCCGCCTTCCATCAGTCCCAGCTTGCGACTCCGTTGGCAGTCGCTCTTTTGTTCCTGAGCGCTTGTTTCGGCGTCTTCGTCGTCGCTGCCTGCGGCGGCATCCTGGGCACGCTCAAGAGCGAGTTGAGCCGTCGTCGCGCCAGCAGCTTCTACCAAACCGGCTCGCTCGCCTTCGGCGCTGTCGCAGTCTTTGTGCTGGTCACCTGGTCTGGCCGCCTCTCGCTCAGTTCCCTCGGCTGGATCGTCGCCGCCATGATCGTCTTGCCCGCGCTCGCTGCCTTCGCCGCGCCCGAGCAGTCGATGATCAGCCAGCACGGCCCGCGACATACCGCTGCGCGTATCTGGCATGAGTTCAAGTCCACTTTTCTTCGCTGGGAAGCCATTCCCTACACGCTCCTCGTCGCTTCCCCGTGCTGCAGCGGCGCCATGATCGGTCTGCTTACGCAACTGGCACGCGATTACCACGTCACCGGCCATCAGGTCGCCTGGATCAACGGCCTGGCCGGCGCTCTTCTCACTTCAGCCGGCGCGCTGGCCGCGTCGCTCATTCCCGTGCGCGTGCGCTCCTCCGTAGCGTTTCTGCTGGCGGGCCTGGTCAACGCCGCCACACTGGCCATCTTCGCCCTCGGCCCTCTGCGCCCCGCTGTCTATTTCACTGGCACCGTTCTTTTTCTCTTCACCATCGGCGCGGGCTACGCCCTCTTCACCGGTGTCGCTCTTGAATTCCTCGGCGGATCAGGCAAAAGCGGCAGCTCGCGCTATGCCATCATCAACTCCATCGGAAACCTTCCCGTCGCTTACATGACCTATCTCGACGGTCGCGGCTATGCGCTATGGGGCCCCCGCGCCATGCCCGCCGTGGACGCCATCATCACCGCAGTCGTGTGCCTGCTCCTGCTCGCGCACTTTGCCGTCAGCCGCCCACGTAGATCAAGCCCGTGAACGCCCTCTAGCCCTATGCGGCCGCGTCCAGCCGCCTCACTTTCGGCCGCCTTTTTTTTGATGCCACCCAAAGATCCCGCTGGGCTTGCAGGCGCAGCCAAAGGTCGGGATCGGTCTGGAACGCCTCCGAAAGCCGCAGAGCCATATCCGCCGAGATCCCTGCTTTACCATTCAAGACTCGCGACAGCGCGGGCCGAGTGACCCGAAGATGCCGGGCGACCTCCGTCACCGATCGGCCTTGCATGTAGTACGCCAGAATCTTTCCTGGATGCGCCGGGTTATACATTCGCATGATGTAGCCCTCTCAGTGGTAGTCCAGATAGTCGACGAGAATTGCATCCTCGCCTTCGAAAGTGAATGTCAGTCTCCAATTCCCATTCACGCGAACCGCCCAATGACCAGCCAGATCGCGACTTAGCTTGTGGAGCCGCCACCCTGGTACGTTCATATGTTGCGGTCCTGTTGCGGCATTCAAGAGCGTCAACTGCTCATTGAGTTTCGCAGCGTGATTGGACTGGATTCCAGCCTTGGAACCGGTCAGAAAGAACTTTTCGATTCCCTTGTGCCGGAAGGTCCGTATCATTGACTCAGATTGTACAGCGTAACGCTACGCTGCACAACAGAAAAGAACCTTCCACGTCACTCGCGCGGTTGTTTCAGGATCGGCCCGATTGAACCGGGATTGTCTCCCAGCCTTGGGTCCACGCGAAAATCCCACACAGATTCGCTGATGTCCGATGGAGAGAGGATCTCTACCAGCGCGTACTCGCCGATGGTCAGGGTCTGCGTCGGCTCGATCTTCAACCAATGCTTGCCCGGCAGGATCTCCGCCTTGGTGGGGATCGTATCCTCGTCCTGCGTCACGTTCCCCGTGGGGCCCACGTGAATAGCGCCCACAATGCGCACAGCTTGCCGCTCGTCCACGCGCACGATCACAAAGCCTGACTGCGCCGAATGTGCCCCATGCTTCCCGCCATTCACCGCTTTCGCTCCGCTCGTGTCCACAGTCAGAGGGTGCGACAGAACCGGCTCGTTTCCCGCCTCCACCCCAAGTGAAAGATAGATCGCCGGATCGTTCACATGCAGGTGCACCTTGGCGTTCGCACCTTCCAGTTCCAGATTCGCCCGCTGCGTCGCCAGGGGATTCAGCACTGCAATCCCCTTCCGGTTCTTCGTGTTCAACGTTAAATCGGTCGACTTCAGCTCCACCAACTCGGGAGTGCCTTGAAACGTATCCAGCACAAACACGCCTTCTTCGTCCGGCAACTCCAGCCCTGGAACCACCATCGGCATGCGCGCCTTTTCGTCGTTGCGCTCCTCGGATTCTTCCTTGTCGATATCCGCCGCCTCTTTCATCGCCGGCGAAGAACCCTCGTCAACCAGCTCGGCGTGTTCCCTGGCCCACTTGTTCGTTGCGTCCCAATCCACCAGGTCCGCCGGCAGTTCCTCCCACTCGCCGCGCTCCTGCGACAAGTAGCGCACGCGATCGCCCACGATCTGGTAATCGCGCACTAATTGGTAGGAGCCGTCTTTCAAAATCAGCCGCAAGTTCCTGCCCGTGCCGGGAATGGCAGGCTTTAGTGGCAGTGGCTTGGAACTTTGGCTGCCCGCGTTCTGCGCAGGCTGCGCGCCTTGGCTCTGCTCACCGCTTTGCGCGGCGCAGGCAGACGACGCCATGAGGAGAATAGCCAGCGAAAGCGCCGGCGCGCGACATCCTCTCCGAAATTGCAGAAAACAAACCATGGCAACTCAGTTTAGACGCTTTCGGGTCATCGGCGTTTTCTCGTGCGCCGCGCCGAAATCGTAACTTAGGAGCAACCTCTTCAAGCCCAAAGCGTCCAAACTTTAGAGGGCTTTCTGTAGAATAGAACTGGAAGGTTCCATCGATTGACAGGACTTAAGACAAATCTCCGCGGCAAACGTGGCGCCGAGAGCGGCTTCTTGCCCGGCTTTTTGCCGACAGTGGCCGTCCTTTGTCTGGTTCTGCTGGCGATGCTGGCCGTCGCCCAGGTCACGCACCTGCACTCCAGCCAATCTGACGCCGACCATTGCCAGTTGTGCATTGTCATGCACACGGTGGTGCCCGTTGCTGCTGCTGCGGCCGCCATCATCATCGTGCAATTGGGAGCTTCCACGCCCCAGGCCGATCCCATCGTCATTGCTCACCAGCGGCAAATCCGCCTCTTCATTCGCCCTCCTCCCGTCTCCTGCTAGAGCATCTCTCCGTTTTCATTCAGGCCCTCGCATCCGTCCAATGCTTTACCGATCGGGCGATGCTTGGCCGCATCTGCACACACTGATTTCGAAGCGGACCGATGCTCCTTCACTGAAGACGCCGCGGCGGCACGTCTCGCGGCCTGCATTTCCGCATTCATCAGCCATTTTTCAGGAGATTTTGCCATGACGTTCCATCGCGGCGCGATCACGCGCCTTCTTCCCCTGATTGCCCTCGCCTTCGCGGCGCTCTCCGCGTCTGCGCAGAGCGGCAACGCCGGCGCCGTGCGCGGCGCCGTCACCGATCCCAGCGGAGCCGTGATTCCCAACGCCACAGTTCATCTCACTAACCAGGTCAGCGGATTCGACCGCACCACGACCACCGACGCCACCGGCCAGTTCACCTTCTCCAACGTCCCTTTCAATCCCTACAGGATTATCGTCTCCGCCAAAGGATTTGCCTCCTTGAGCCAAACTGTTGAGATTCGTTCGTCATTGGGAATCAGCGCGAACCTCGTTCTTCAAATCGCCGGCGCCAGCCAAACGGTCACGGTCGAGTCCGGCGGCGACCTGATCGAAGATGATCCGACCTTTCATGTTGACGTCGACCGCGACCTGTTCAACAAGGTTCCGCTGGAGAGCGCTTCATCCACGCTTAGTTCACTCGTAACCCTCACCACACCCGGTGTCGCGGCCGACTCCAACGGGCTCTTTCACGGCCTCGGCGATCACGCCTCCAACTCCTTCTCCGTTGACGGCCAGTCCATTACCGATCAGCAGAGCAAGATCTTTTCCAACCAGCTTCCGTCAAACTCCATTCAATCCATTGAAGTCATCAGCGGCGCGCCGCCCGCCGAGTACGGCGACAAGACCAGTCTCGTCATCGTGGCCACCACTCGCTCCGGCCAGGGAGTTACCAGGCCGACAGGAAGCGCATACGCCTCCTACGGCGCCTTTGGCTCGGCCGCTGGCGGCTTCGATCTCTCCTATGGCGGAAAAAGCTGGGGCAACTTTATCGAAGCCGACGCCCTGAACACCGGACGCTTTCTCGATCCGCCTGAGTTTACCGTCTTCCACGACAAGGGCAACGAGGAGAATTTCTTCGACCGCATCGATTACAGCTTCACATCCGCCGATTCCATCCATCTTGACTTCAATTACAGCCGCTCCTGGTTTCAGACGCCCAACGCCTTCCAGAACCTGAACATTCAGAACGTTGAAAACGGCGGGGCGGGAATCGGCGGAGGATCCAGCGCCAACCCCACCTTCGTCGATGTGGGCAACACCGATCAGCACTCCAAGATCGGGACTTTCAACATCTCCCCCACCTATACCCACGTCATCAATAACGACTCGGTCCTTAACTTTGGCGCCTACGTCCGCAGGGACGATTACAACTACTACCCCAGCGGCAACCCCTTGGCCGACCTCGGCCCCGCCACTTTGCAAACCTCTTCCATTGGGCAATACCGCACGCTCACCAACGACGGGGTCCACGCCGATTACTCATACGTGCGCGGGCATCACAACATCAAGGCCGGCGCCGTCTATGAGCAGACTTTCCTGCGCGAGCACGACAGCCTCGGCATCGTCGATTCCGTCTATCCACTCAGCGCTCCTTGCGTGGACGTCAATGGCAACCCGCTGCCGGGGTATGCAAATCAATCCGACTGCGATGGCGTCACATCGTTCCCGAACGCTAACTATCTCCCGGTTCTGGCTCCTTATGACCTTACCCGCGGTGGGAGCGACTACCTCTTCTTCGGCCACACCGACATTAAGGAGTTGTCCCTCTACATTGAAGACGAGATCAAGGCCGGCAACTGGGACTTCAACCTGGGAATGCGCGGGGATCTTTACAACGGCCTCGTCACGACGAAACAACCCGAGCCGCGCATGGGCATCGCCTACAACATCAAGCCATCCGCTACGGTTCTGCGCGTCTCCTATGCGCGCACATTGGAAACGCCCTTCAATGAGAACCTGGTGCTCTCCAGCACAGGCTGCTCTGATGCAGTGCTCAATCCGCTGCTTAGCTGCAACCCCGGCGTTTCCGGGACCATGCAGCCTGGTTTCCGCAACGAGTTCCACGCCGGATTCCAGCAGGCAGTCGGTAAGAACGTAGTGGTCAGCGGCGAATACATCTGGAAGTACACCCACAACGGCTTTGACTTCAGCATCCTGGGCAACACGCCCATCACCTTCCCCGTCGACTGGCACAACTCCAAGATTCCGGGCTATGCGCTGAATGCAGAGGTTCCGAACTTCCATCACTTCAGCGCCTATCTCGTCACTTCTTCAGTGGCCGCACGCTTCTTCCCGCCGCAGGTGGCCGGCGCCGGAGCCACCAGTGGGGTCGCGCTGGGAACTGTCTATCCCTTCCGCATCGACCACGATGAGAAGTTCAACGAGACCACACATCTTCAGTACACTCTCTCCCACGATGGCAGTTGGTGGAATGGTCTGTGGAGCGGCTTTAACTGGCGCTTCGACTCGGGCTTGGTGGCCGGTTCCACGCCTTGCTATGGCCTCACGGATCCAGCCGATCCGGGCGTAACGAATCCACCCAACAGTCCCTGTGGAAACAGTACAACCACCTTGCCCGACGGAACACCCGCTATCGCCATGGTCGACACCGTTGCTCCGCCCAGCCCGGCCACCAATAATTTGCCCCTTCCCTTGACAGCGGACGAAGAATTTCAGGCGGGATTCTCTTGCAACGGCGTCAAGGCCACGCCAACTCAGGCCTTGCCCGCAGTTTGCCCCGCCAATGAGTTCTCCTCGAATCTCATCAATGTTCCTGCGCCCAACCAAGGCGACAACGACCATAATCCCCAGCGCATCGCGCCGCGCAGCCTATTCGATGTCTCCCTGGGAAAGAACAACATGTTCAACAAGGAGCACTTCAAGACCGACCTCGACTTCACAGCCATCAACGTCACCAACAAGTACGCGCTCTACAACTTCCTCTCCACCTTCAGCGGCACGCACTACGTCACCCCCCGCGCCCTGACCGCGAAACTCACGTTTAACTTTTAAGGATTTTCTTCCTTTGTCTACGCAAGACAAATGGGTGCCCCAGGTCTCTCCGCCGCGGCGGATGAGACCTGGGATACCTCGAACGTGAATCTCCCACTCTTAACCAGCACAGACAAGACGCGGAACCCCGCGAACGATCTAGCTGATCCCGTCCACCGCCCTCAAATACGCCTGATAAATCTCATCCCCAAAGCACGCAAAAATTACCCTCTGAATCGCATCGCTGCTGATCAGCTCCGCCACCGTCTCCCCCACCGCAATCTTCACCGCGCGTTCCACTGGAAACCGGTACACTCCGCAACTGATCGCCGGAAGCGCGAGCGACTTGATCCCATTCTCCCGCGCAATCCTGAAGACCGAGCGATAGCAGCTCTTCAGCAGCTCCGGCTCACCGCGTTCGCCCCCGCTCCACACCGGCCCCACGGTATGGATCACATACTTCGCCGGCAGCCGGTAGCCCTTCGTCAGCCTGGCCTCGCCCGTCGGGCACCCGCCCAGCAGGTAGCACTCGTCGAACAGCTCCGGCCCCGCTGCCCGGTGAATCGCCCCATCCACCCCGCCTCCGCCCAGCAAAGTCTCATTGGCCGCGTTCACAATCGCGTCAACCTCTAGGGTCGTAATGTCGGTCTTCACCACTTCAATCTTGCTCGTCATCGCAGCCTATTCCCGAGAGCATCGTAAACCCGTCCGGGCTCCGCCCCGAAGCTCCCGCCCCAAATGGCTCATTCCAGTCTCGTTACTCGGGACGTTGCCACTTATCATCAGCTCCCAAGAAATTTCCTCTTTCGCCGCACCCCGATTCTCTGCCATACTTGAATGTGCCCACCAGGTACGGCCAATCCCAAAAACTTAGTGACGAGGTTGCATCGATGTCGGCAAAGTACGTCTTTGTGACGGGTGGAGTTGTATCCAGTTTAGGCAAGGGTCTCGCGGCTGCGTCCATCGGCTGCCTGCTTGAGAGCCGCGGCCTCCGCGTCAATCTGATGAAGTTTGATCCCTACCTCAACGTCGATCCCGGCACCATGTCGCCCTTCCAGCACGGCGAGGTCTTCGTCACCGACGATGGCGCTGAAACCGATCTCGACCTCGGTCACTACGAGCGCTTTACCCACGCGCCCCTCTCGCGCGACAACAACTACACCACCGGCCGCATCTACGAGCAGATCATTCTCAAGGAGCGCCGCGGCGACTACCTCGGCAAGACCGTTCAGGTCATTCCCCACGTCACCAACGAAATCAAGAACGCCATGCGCAAGATCGCCTCCAACGGCGCTGACGTCACCATCGTCGAAATCGGCGGCACTGTCGGCGACATCGAATCCCTCCCGTTCCTTGAAGCCATTCGCCAGATGCGCCAGGAGCTCGGCCGCGAGAACACCGTCTTTGTCCACCTCACGCTCGTTCCCTGGATCGCCGCCGCGCAGGAGCTCAAGACCAAGCCTACGCAGCACTCGGTCAAGGAGCTGCTCTCCATCGGCATTCAGGCCGACATTCTTCTCTGCCGCTCCGATCGCGCCCTCAGCCGCGACATCAAGCAAAAGATCGCCGCCTTCTGCAACGTCGAAGAAAAAGCCGTCATCGGTGCCAAAACCGTGCCCTTCATCTACGAGGTCCCGCTCGGCTTTGCCGAAGAGGGCGTCGACTCGCTCATCCTCAAATACCTGCACAAAGACGCGCCCGAGGCCGATATCACCCCGTGGCAGGAGCTGGTCCAGCGCTGCTACCACCCCAAAGACGAAGTCTCCATCGCCATTGTCGGAAAGTATGTCGAGTACGAGGACAGCTACAAGTCGCTCAAGGAAGCGCTCACGCACGGCGCCATCTCGCAGAATCTGAAGCTGAAGATTCACTGGATCGAGGCTGAAGGTCTCGAGTCCTCCGGCCCCGACGATCGAAGCTACGAATCGCAGCTCGAGGGCTTCGACGGCATTCTTGTTCCCGGCGGCTTCGGCAAGCGCGGCATCGACGGCATGTTGAACGCCATCCGCTATGCGCGCGAGAAGAATGTGCCTTTTTTCGGAATCTGCCTCGGCATGCAGAGCGCGTGCATCGAGTTCGCGCGCAACGTTTGCGGCCTCAAAGACGCCAACTCCAGCGAGTTCGATCCCGCCACCGAGCATCGCATCATCTACAAGCTGCGCGAACTGCTTGGCGTCGAAGAGATGGGCGGCACCATGCGTCTTGGCGCGTGGACCTGTGTTTTGCAGGAAGGTTCGCTCGCCAGCCGCGCTTACGGCGGCCAAAAGGAGATCAGCGAGCGCCATCGCCACCGTTACGAGTTCAACCGCGAGTACGAGGCCCTGCTCACCGGCGCCGGCCTCGAAATCAGCGGCACCACTCCCGACCAGACCTACGTCGAGATCGTCGAGATTCCCGGCCACCCCTACTTCCTCGGCTGCCAGTTCCATCCCGAATTCAAGTCCAAGCCCCTCGAGCCCCACCCGCTCTTCCGCGAGTTCATCACCGCCAGCTACAGACACCGCTTGCAGCGCTCGCAAATCGAGTCGATAACCGGCCAGGTTGTCCAGTAAAGCTGCGAACAAAAACGATATTTGCCGATTCAGCCACGCCTCGATTTCACGGAAACCCGATAAGGTCGTAGTTCGTCTCGTGATCGATTTCGAGCGTCCCCGGCTCGGGCCTAACCTCCGGCGGCTCCCATCCCTTCCGGGCCGGCTTCCTGGTCCGCAGCACCATCTCCAGCCCCTCAAGAACCAGCTCCCGCACCGTAACCCCTTGCTCAGCCGCCATCACTTTGACCTCTCGGTATGTCTCATCCGGCATGTCCACCGTAGTACGCATGAATACATATTAGCATATTTCTTGATTTATGCCACAATTTCTCAAACTTCCGGCGGCCTTCCCGTTTTCAGCCTTCCGCGCTCTTCCGCAGTGATCTTCCGGCCGATTCAGCCACTTTTCTCGAAAGATTCTTCTCCTATCCAAACCGCATTCAAACGATTCTTCCGGCAATCGCGTCTACTACCAACGGAGCGTCCATTTCTTGAGCCGGAATTCCATGAATAATTGCTTCTTCCACAGCGTGACGGGCAGCCATTTCCATGGCTGCCGGCGTCTCATGGACCAGTCCGGTACTGAGGTGAAAAAACCACCCTCCGGGTTATTGACAATGATTTCGCGCCGGGCCTATCGTGTCTAAGTTTTTGGCGTAAGAAACGAAAGGATGGAATTAAAGATGGTCGCCTATTTCCAGCTTCAGCCCGCTGAAGCGGAACTGCAGGACCTGGCTGAGCAGTACTGGCAAACGACCGGCGAGAAAGAGCATGAGCTTGAAAAGGCTGCTTTCGAAGCCGGCGAAGCCATTCGCAATGGAGACTATTCGCTTGCCAATCTGGAAGCGATCGTGCGCTGGAAGTCCGAGCGCGCTGTGCAGGTTCTCATCGGCAACAGCAACGAGAAGATCCGGCGCGCGCTGGCCGTCGCCTCTTCGCCCGAATCTTCAACTGAAGCCGCCGTGAAAGCGCTGCTTGATCTGCACGGCATTGACATCGCCCTGGCGTCGGCCGTTCTGGCCGCGATCTTCCCCGAGCGTTACACGGTGCTGGACTACCGCACCCTTGAAGCCCTGGGGCACGCGCGTCACGACGTGCGCTTCTACGAGGAGTATCTGGCCTTCTGCAAGTGCCTGGCCGAAAGCAATATCGTCAGGCCGCAGAACGAACTCCCCGCTCCTACGCCTCTGCGCACGCTCGACCGCGCACTATGGGAGTGGTCGCGCAGCCACGCTGAGTAACCGAGCCCGCTTTCCGTATCATTGCCGCGTCCTCTCCCATCCCGTCTTCTGGATACGCGGAGAGCACGCGTGTACTTTTCCTCAGGTTTCCAATCACAGATCAAGGTTTTACTGGCCCTGACCCCTCGTCGGCCCTGACCTGATCCCTGGCCACTGTACAATTTCCCTCGTGAGTTCATCGTTCGAAATCGGGCCAGTCGAAGTGGGTGCGGGCCGGCTCTTTCTCATCGCAGGTCCCTGCGTCATCGAGTCCGAGGCTCACGCCCGCTCCATCGCCGAAGCCGTCCAGCGCATCGCCGCCGACGTCGGCATTCCCTTCATCTTCAAAGCCAGCTACGACAAAGCCAATCGCACCAGCGCGAAGAGCTTTCGCGGCCCCGGCCTCAAAGAAGGCACGCGTATCCTGGGCCGCATCGCCAAAGACACCGGCCTTCCCGTCCTCACCGACGTACACGAGCCCGCCCACTGCGAAGTCGCCGCCGAAGCTGTCGATGTTCTCCAGATTCCCGCCTTCCTCTGCCGCCAGACCGACCTGCTCGTCGCCGCGGGCAAAACCGGGCGCGCCGTCAACATCAAGAAAGGCCAGTTCGTTGCGCCCTGGGACATGAGCCACGGCCTTGAAAAGGTTCGTTCCACAGGCAATGAGCGCGTCTTCCTCACCGAGCGCGGTTCAACGTTCGGATACAACAACCTCGTCGTCGACTTCCGCTCGCTCGCAGTCATGCGCCGTCTCGCGCCGGTCGTCTTTGACGCCACCCACTCCGTCCAGCAGCCTTCCGCGGCCAACGGCGTCAGCGGTGGCCAGCCCGAGTACATTCCTCTACTCGCGCGCGCCGCTGTTGCCGCCGGCATCGACGGCCTCTTCGTCGAAGTCCACGACGATCCGCCCAACGCCAAGTCCGACGCCGCCAACGCCCTTGACCTCAAGCTCCTTAAACCGCTGCTCGATACACTGCTCGCCATCCAGAAAGTCGCAGTGCATTCAGCACACTAAAGTCTTTATGCGATCTCTGTTCGTGCGGGTGCGTGATGACATTCGAAGGTTTTGGAAGTGGTGTCGTTCGTTCGCCAAAACCGACTGGGAGCTGCAAGACTATCCCATCTCCATAAGAAGGCAAGAGCTGGACCTGAATCTGCCCGCAAGATTCACGCAGCATCAGTATTGGGCGAGAGTCCTCGGGTGGCACATCGACGCGGGAGGCAGGTCAAAAGCAGAAGCTTTGAATGCGCTCGGCGAGCAGTTCGCAAAGCGCAAAACGGATTGGTTGAAGGAAGGCAAACCGCTTCCACGTCCAGGCGTCCATATCCCGATCGAGTTTGCACCCCAGGAGCGAGTCAATGCGCATTCCGGACTTGCCGAAGACTTCATTCATCGTGTTCTCGGTCTTTCATCGGCTTGGATCTCCGACAAATCTTCGCTTTGGGATTTTCACTTCGAGGAGACGAATGATGCCCTTTTGGCAAAGATCCGTGAGATCTACGGAGTAGACGTTTCAGACATCGAATCAGCGAAGCTCTGCGAAATCTTAGAGCGCATTGCACAATCACGGCTTAAGTGACTCAGCTATCCGACGATCGGTGGTATTTATCGTGCTTTCCTCTTCTGCACCACAATCGTCACCGCAATCCGGTCGTGCGCGCAGCGGTGATTGGGATAGAGAAGGTACCGCAGGAATCCAAATCCCGCTTCGAGGGCGCTGGTTGCGCGTCGCTATCTGGTTGTTCGTTTTGGCCGTTGGGGCCTTGCGGTTCGTCCATCTCGAAGCCGATTTTCCCAACGATTCAATGTGGGCCATCGATCAGGCCAAGTTCACTGACGAAGGCTGGTGGGCCGGCGCCGCTGTCATGCACGCTCTCACCGGACACTGGTACGTCGCCGGCGACTACAATCCTGCGGTTGCCTTGCCGGTGTGGCCGCTTTTGCTCAGAGCCGTCTTCCATTTCACCGGTGTCAGCGTAATTGCTGCGCGGGCGCTCAATGTTGCCATTTCCCTGGCCACGCTTGGCCTGGTTTTTGTGCTGTTGCAACGCCATGCGCGCTCAGGCTCCGGCGTGCCGCCCCTCGCCGCCGTGCTGCTTCTCGCCCTCAGCCCGTTTGCCTTTGTCTTCAGCCGGCTCGCGATTCTCGATTCTTTGGTGATCTTCGAGTTCTGTCTTTCCTTGTTGGTGGCCTCTTTCGCAACCTCCCGGCGAATCTGGCCTCTGGCCGCTCTTTCCGCCCTCATTTCTCTCATGCTCCTCACCAAGACAACCTCGGCCGTGCTCATTCCGTCCGTCTTCTGGTTGGCGTGGTCGGCCATGGGCCGCAAGGCTGCTGCCTCCCTTCGGGTTGCACTGGCCGTTGCCATTGTTCCTGCGGCTTTAACCAGAGGTTATGCCGCTCTCGTGTCGGCGATGGGTTACGGCGCCGATTACAAATACTTCTTCTCCCGAAACGCCTTGGACGATTTCGATTGGCGCCAAAGCCTCGACACACTCATTGAGCTGGCGCGCAACTGCCTCTGGATCGATCGTGTCCTGTATCCGGTAGTCTTCGCGATCCTGGTGCTCACATTGGTTTGGAAGCGGAAGCTGTGGTCCAATGCCCTCTTTGCCGCGTCGTGGCTCGCACTTGCGGGCCAGGCGTCTTTTATCTTTCGTCTGCAGGACGATTACGCACCGCGTTATTTCCTCGTGATGCTTGCGCCGATCGTCTGGATCGTAGCGGTGACGCTGGACGAGGTGCTCGCATATCCGAAGGCAATTCCAATTCCGCCCAATCCTGAAGCCGGCAGGTCCGAGCCGGCCCCGCCTTCGGAAAGCCGGCACCCGAACAAAAGTCTTGCCGGGCTGAATCCGTTCTGGAATCCCAATTCAATAACAGCGGTCCTCTTGCTGTCCGCGATGGCTGCCTCCGCCATTATCAATGGGATCATGATCGAGCAGTTCGTCGCCCATCCGGAGCGGCAGTTTTACGACGCGGCCAATTCCATCCGCAAAATCATTCGCAGCGACCTGGAGCAAAACCAGGTGATCTCTGGCGTGAGTGGAACTCAGATTTCCCTGATGACCGGCATTCCATGCATCAACGACGCTCACGGCCCGCAAGAGACGGCCAGGAGGGCCGCGAAGGATCAGCCAGGTTGGTTCCTCGCGTGGACTGATTTATCCAGCGATGCCATCGCCCGGTTTTCGGCCTTTCGACTCGAAGAGGTTGCGGCCTATCCCGTCTTCGATGATCCCGGCCGAACCCCGCTCATCCTGTTCAAGATGGTGCGCCGCGTCCAATAACCGCAGGCAGAACTGGCACTTTCTTGAAGGGGACGATCGGAATTCCTAGTGCGTTCACTGCCTTCCGCACCCCACCGCCCCCGCCGCCGTTTTTCCATCCAGTACAAAGCATGAAATCCCACTGATATCGGTGCGGAACGTCCGCACATGCGCTTCCTCAAGCTCTTCCAGCACTTCCTCGCGCGGATGCCCATACCGGTTGTGCAAGCCGCAGGAGATTACGGCCCATTGTGGCGACACCCGCGCAAAAAACTCCGGCCGCGTGGACGTGATGCTGCCGTGATGCCCCACCTTAAGCAGTGTGCTCGCGAGTCCCGGCTCCGCAAGCATCGCCTGCTCGATCGGCGCCTCCGCATCGCCCTCGAGCATGACCGAAGTCGCGCCATACCCCACGTGCAGCACCAGCGAATCGTTGTTCGTCGGCTCCGCACCCGGCACGTAATCGCGAAATGGCGCCAGCACGTTCACTTGCGTGCTCCCAAAAGTGAACGTATCGCCGGCGCGAAAGCTCTTCACCTGCACGTGCAGCGCAGTGGCCTCATCGAGCAGCGCGTTGTATGCTCCGAACCGCGGATTGTTGCCCACCCACAGCTCATCGGGATGAAAGTTTCTGAGCACCGCCGGCAATCCGCCCATGTGGTCGGAGTGCGCATGGCTCAGCGCCACTGCGTCCAAATGCCGAATGCCTCGCGCCCACAGCGCAGGCGACACCACCTCCTCGCCGATGTCGAAATCCTGCGGAGCCTGCCTCGGTCCGCCGCCGAATCCCCCTCCATCCACCAGCAGCGTTTTGCCGTCCGGCGTGATAATCAGCAGCGAGTCGCCCTGCCCTACGTCGATCGCCTCCATCAGCATCGCGCCCTTCGGCCGATCCACCGGCCGTGGAATCACCGCAGCCAGCGCGGCCATCGCGAGCACAACCCATGTGCCGCGTCTCAGCCAACGTTCACCGCGCGCAAGGCTCTCGTGCGCCAGAACAATCGCCGCTCCAAGCAACACGCAAAACGCCGCCGACTGCCACACCAGCGGATTCGGAATTCTGAAATCTCCAAGCGCCATGGAGCCGAACAGATGCACCAGCCCCACTCCAATGTGCATCACCAGCGCCACCACCATTGCCGGAACCACTGCCGCCGCCGGCCACACCACCAGCATCAGCATTGTTAGTAGCGCCGCTAGCATTAGCACAATAAGCATCGGCAAAATCAGCAGATTCACGGGCAGAGCAAAAATCGTGATTCGATGAAAGTAAATCGCCATCGGCAGCGTCATTGCTAACTCCACCACGCACGAAACCACCACCAGCTCCGCCGCCCTGATCGCGAATCTCACGCTCCACGGAAAAATGCGCCACGCGACCGCGCCATTCCCGGCACTCTCCAGCCGTTCCGCCACCATCCGCGTCATTACGCGAAACTCCGCCACTCGCGGTGCGAGCTTGCTGTCCACGGCAACCAGCCGCAGATCACGCGTCGCGGCCGCGTACGGATGAATCGTTCCCTGCAGCAAGGGCGCGGCTACACCGGCAATCGCAATCACCGCCAGCAGCGTCATCTGCAGGCTTGAGTCGAGCAAGCTGCGCGGGCTCACAACCAGCAAACACAATGCGGCAAATCCAATCGTGTTCAGAGCGCTTCGCTCGCGATAGACCAGCCGTCCGAGCAGGTAAAGCGTCACCATCCACAGCGAACGCTGCACCGGCGTGGCGAATCCCGTGAACAGCGCGTAGGCAAACGACGCGACGATGGTCAGAAGAGTTGCCGGCACGCGCGGCATGCGCAATTTCCGCGCGATCCAGAAGATGCACGCGGCAACAATCGCCAGATGAAACCCTGAAACCACCAGCATGTGAAACGATCCCGTGCGCTCGAAGCCCACGCGCAGCGCATGAGTCAGGTAAGTGCGGTCACCGGCTACCATCGCCGCCAGCATCACGGCGTCGTCCTCGCTCAGCCGCAACGGCGCCGGCAGATTTCGCATGGCCGCGGGCAGCGCCAGCAGCCGCGTCGTCGACGCGTGCTGCCATCCCCTCACTCGGCACGACAAAAATGTGCCGGGCGCCTGCCCCAGCCGGTCTACGCGGTCAATTGCAACTGATGCCGTCGACGTGATTCCCTGGTCCAGCAGATAGTCCGCGCGGCTCCATACCCCCGGATCGTGATACGTCTCTGGCCGCAGCAATCGAACCACGGCCCGCACGCGCTCGCCGCATCGAAAGGCCTGCGCACCGCCCTCAGCCGCCGCATCTACCGGCCACCGCACAGTCAGCCGCACGCCGCCGTCGCCAGGCGCTTGCGCATCGCTCGCATCGTTCACCACTTCAACCGTTGCCACGCGCAGGTCGACGCGCTGTGTCGGCGCAGTGGCCGAGGCCTCGTCCACATTCTGCTCAAGCTCGGTGCGTACCGGCCCCGCATCCACCACGGTTCCTTCCACGGTGCGCAACAATCCGTCGGAAAGCGCCGCCAGCTTCGGAGCAGGCGCGGGCTGCGGTTGCATCTCCCCGCACCACGCGCCCAGCAGCAGCCACAATATCGCCAGCGGCAACCACACAATCCCTTGCGCGTGTCCGCTGCGGCGAACCGCCACGACGCACAGCACAACAACGACCGCCAGCAGTACCAGCAACAGTGGGGGCTCAATCCACACGCGGCTCGCCACAAGAATTCCCGCCGCAAACAGCCACGCCGCATGAGACAACGGCACGGCAGTCAAGCCATGCGAGCGTTGCGCAGGGTTGGGGTTTTCGCGATGCATCGGGCCCAAATTCGAAGAGTGAATTTGGCTTCAAGCCTATCAGGAATTGGGATTCCCGGCACGCGCCCCCGGCTCTTGCCCGTCACCGCCGTAGCTTGACCACCGTCTCCAGGTGAAACGTCTGCGGAAAGAGGTCCGCAAGCGCGATGCGCTCAATAGCGTAGCCCGCCGCCACAAGTGCGCGCAGGTCGCGCGCCAGCGTCGCCGGATCGCACGAGACATACACCATCTCCGGTGCACTGATTCTTCCTAACAGCTCCGTTGTCTCTGCGCCCAATCCCGTCCTTGGCGGGTCGACAATAATCGCATCCGGCCGTTCACCGTTGGCCGCGCCACGCAGAAATTCGAGTGTCGTCGCCTTCACCGCCGTCGCATTCGTGCCGCCGAGGTTGTGCTTCAGTGGAGCCTTCGCCGCGGGCGCCGATTCCACCGCAATCACGCGCTCAAACCGCTCCGCAAGCTTTCGCGCAAACAACCCTACGCCGGCAAACAAATCCCACGCTTGCCCGCCATGCAGTCCCGCCGTCACGCACTCCACCAGTTCGTCCACCAGCCAGCGATTCACTTGGAAAAACGCGCCCTGGTCCACGCGATAATCAAAGCCAGCCGCACGGTAAGCGAGTGATTCGGCGCCAGCCCGCGCGACGGTCCTTGACTGGCCTTGGTGTACCTCCACCAATTCCACACCGCGAAGCGAAGGAATCTGCGGGAGCAGCGCATCAAAATAGTCCGTGAGCGGAACCCGTGCCGCGCCATCCGTGAAGACGCTGGCCAGCATCGAACTTTGAGCCGCATCGCAAAAGAGCGAGAGCTCAGCGGGCCGGCTTGCAACAGCGAACCGCCGGAACAGTTCCGCGGCGCTGAACGCAGCCCGCACCAGCAGCGGCGCTGCAATCGGACACTCGTCAATCGCAATTACCGCATGGGACCTTCGACCGCGATATCCCGGCCGTCCCTCCGCATCGAATGCCAGCCGGATCCGATTCCGGTACGCCCACGGATCGCCCGCCAACACCGCGATCTGCTCCGGCGCACGGACTCCGCCCCGCTCCAGAGTCTCGCGCAAGATGCCCTGTTTCATCTCGATTTGCGCTTTGTAATTTGCGTGCTGATACTGGCAGCCTCCGCACGCCCCAAAGTGTTTGCACTTGGGCGCAACCCGCTCCGCCGCGGCAGCAACAATCTCTTCCACCTCGGCCGTGGCGTACCCGCGCTTCTCTTCGACCACGCGCACGCGCGCCTGCTCACCAGGCAGCGCCAGCGGCACAAACACCGCCTTGCCTTCAACGCGCGCCAGAAACGCTCCGCCATAAACCGGCTTTTCAATTTGAACGAACTGCGGCGTCGCGGCGCTCTGCTGGAAGCTTTTCGGCGCAGCTTGCTCGCGCCGCGAGAATGACCGCGCCCGCTTCTTCATTGCTGGCTCATGTAAAACAGGCTCAACCGCGGCAGGTTGTAGTGGACCAGCAGTTGCTTCCGCTCAAATTGCTGTTCCACCTGCCGCAGTTGCACCGCGCCCATTCGGCTGCGGTAGGGCGCCAGCTCCCGCGCCGCGTGCTCCTTCAGGCCCACAAGCAGAGCCTCCGGCGCCGCTGCGGTCAGCGCAACAAACAGTTTCTCCTCGAGTACATTCAACGACCGCTCCAGAGCTTCAAGATCGACTGCCGTCGCATTTTCCCCGCCGGCAGCGCGCACCTCCGCGGCCAGTTCGCGCAGCCGCGGCGCAGTCGTTCGACAAGCCTCCTCAGCCACCGTCGCTCGATCCAGCGCCTCCGCGGCCGCCGTCAAATGCGCCGCCACGCGTTCATGCTCGAACCCCGACTCCTGCTCCGTCGTTGTCGCCGCAGCCGATCCCGTGGCCGCCGCACTCATCTCCACGGCCGCCTGCATCACCGCCTGCGCGCACCACGCCAACCCGTTTACGCGCTGCATTCGAGCCCGCTTCTGCCGCGCCTCATACTTGTCGAACGCCGCATCGATCCCGCGCAATACCGCCTCCAGCGGAATCCCCGCCTCGCGCCACATCTCGATCAGCGCCCAATCCAGCGTCGAAAGCAGCAAAATCGTTCCTCGCCTCTGTTGAAAGCGCTCTTCGATCTCGGTAAAATAGTTGAAGTAGTTGCGCACAGTCCCATCTTAAATTCGGCAAGCGGAGAAGCACGATGGCAGCCATTGGATTTGTCGGGCTCGGCATCATGGGCCGCCCCATGCTCAGAAACCTTCTCAAGGCCGGTCACACCGTCGTCGCCTACGGCCGCACTTCCGCCAAGCTCGATTCCGTTGTCGCCGAAGGCGCCCAGCGCGCCTCATCGAACGCCGACGTGGGCGCGCGTGCCTCCATCGTCATCACCATGCTTCCCGACGGCCCCGAAGTCGAAGAAGTTGTTCTCGGCGCCAACGGAATCCTCTCCGGCGCAAAGCCTGGCTCGCTGATTATCGACATGAGCTCCATCAGCCCGCTCGTCTCGCAGAAAATTGCCGCGGCCTGCGAAGCCAAAGGCGTCGATTTCTTAGACGCTCCTGTCAGCGGCGGCGAGCCTAAGGCTGTTGACGGCACGCTCGCCATCATGGTCGGCGGCAAACCCGAAGTATTCGCCAAAGCTGAGCCCATCCTCAAGTGCCTCGGCTCCAGTGTCACGCTTACCGGTCCCGCCAGCGCGGGCAACACCACCAAGCTCGCCAATCAAATCATGGTCGCCTGCAACATTGCCGCCATGGGCGAGGCGCTCACGCTGGCCACGCGCTGCGGCCTCAATCCTGAAGTTGTCGTCAACGCCGTCAAATCAGGACTTGCCGGCAGCGCCGTCCTCAACGCCAAGGGCCCCATGCTCATCGCGCGCAATTTCAAGCCCGGCTTCAAAATCAGCCTTCATCAAAAAGATCTGCGCAATGCGCTCCAGACCGCCGAGGCCAATCACGTCTTCCTGCCGCTCACCGCTCAGGTGCAGCAGATGCTCTCATCCCTCATCGCCGACGGCGAAGGCGACTTCGATCACTCCGCCATCGCCACGTTTGTTGAGAGCGCCTCCCACGTCGAAGTCAAAGTTCCGAGCTAGCGCAACCCCGACTTTATGCAAACTGCTAATCCCTGCGTACCTAAGTCCCTACGTCTCTAGGTCCCTAAGTCCCTTTCTTCCCCCACCCCCCTCCCCCCGGCGTCTCGATCCGCAGCACATCGCCCTTCTTGAGGTTCCGGCTGCACTTTCCCGGCAACTCAATCTCTTCGCCGCTCTCGACCCTTGCAACAGTCGCGCGCCCCGCCGCTCCGTCCTCGCCGCCTTCGAGCCCGTACGGCCGAAACTTCCTTCGATCCGCAAGCAGCGTCACCTCCGCATCGGTCAGCAATTCGATCTCGCGAATCAATCCATCCCCGCCGCGAAACTTTCCTTCGCCGCCCGAACCGTCGCGGTACCCATACCGCCGCACGCGAAACGGGTACGCATATTCAAGCGCCTCAATCGGTGTGTTCAGCGAGTTGGTCATATGCGTATGCACCGCGCTGATTCCGTCAATTCCCGGCCGCGCTCCCATTCCGCCCGCCGCCGTTTCGTAATACGCAAACGCTTCGCCGGTCCGCGGATCGGTCCCGCCGATGGTCACATTGCTCATCGTTCCCGCGCTCGCCGCCGGAACCCGCTCCGGCACAGCCCTTGCCAGCGCCCGCATCAGCACGTCCACAATCCGTTGCGACGTCTCCACATTCCCGCCGGCCACCGCGGCAGGTGGCCGCGCATTCACAATCGATCCCTCTGGCGCATGCAGCGTTAACGGCCGCAAAATTCCCTCCGTAGCCGGCGCATCCTCCGCAAGCACACACCGCAGCACGTAGAAGCATGCCGAAAGCGTGATCGCTCGAACCGCATTCACCGCGCCCGCAACCTGCGCCGACGAGCCGGCAAAATCCACGTCGATCTCTCCAGCCTCGGGATCGATCTTGAGCCGCACCGCAATCCTCCGCGGCTCGTCCGTCACGCCGTCGTCATCCAGCCAATCGTCCGCGTCGTAATCGCCCGCCGGTATCTTCCTGAGCTCGGCCCGCACCAGCCGCTCCGAGTAATCGAGCAGCTCCTCGCCCCACGACGCCAGCTTTTCCATGCCGTGCTTCGCCGCCAGTTGCAGCACGCGCTGTTCGCCCACACGGCAGGCGCCCATCTGCGCGTCCAGGTCCCCCTCGCGTTCCTGCGGCGTCCGCACGCTCCGCAAAATCCAATCGAGCACTTTGCGATCGACCACCCCTCCGCGCACAATCCGCACCGGAGAAATGCGAATCCCCTCATCTTCAATCGTTGTCGCTGGGCCCATTGATCCTGCAAACTTTCCGCCCACATCGGCATGGTGCGCGCGATTCGCAACATAAAACACTGGCGCGTTTCCGCTCTCCAGAAACACCGGCAGCACCATCGTGATGTCCGGCAGGTGCGTTCCGCCCGCGTAGGGATCGTTCAGGATCGCAATGTCTCCAGGAGCAAACTCGATCACTGCAATCGCCGCCTGCACGCTCATCGGCATCGATCCCAGGTGCACCGGCATGTGGTCGCCCATCGCGATCGCGCGCCCGCGCCCATCAAACACCGCGCACGAATAGTCACGCCGCTCCTTGATGTTGGGCGAAAGCGCCGTCCGCTTGAGCGCCGCGCCCATCTCCTCCGCAATCGAGTGCACCGCGCACTGAAAAATCGCGAGCTCTACCGGATCGGCCGCCTGCGTTTTCATGCGCCTGCCTCCTCGCCCAACCAATCCTCGCGAACATCGATCACCAGGTTGCCCAGCCCATCCACGCGCGCCGCGCATTCCGGCGGCACCAGTGTGGCCGCCGTGTACTCGGTGATCATCGCCGGTCCCGCGAACGCATCGCCCGGCCGAAGCAGCTCGCGAT
Source organism: Occallatibacter sp. (assembly GCA_049517515.1). GTDB lineage: Bacteria > Acidobacteriota > Terriglobia > Terriglobales > Acidobacteriaceae > Telmatobacter. The sequence goes on along the minus strand of JBEKSA010000002.1, from coordinate 172,151 downwards.
TGTAGAATCGCGTCTGTCTGAATCCGCCCTCGAACCACACATCGCGTTCGGCATAACAAGCCACGCTCCCGTCACCCGCCACCACCGTCCGCCGCTCCGGCTCATACAGCTCGCTCGCCGCAATCATCCGCACGCGTAGATTCACAATCTCCACCGGCCTCGCCTCATCCGCAAATCCGTATCGCTGCCGGTGCAACTCGTGGAACGCTTCTATCGACCTCTCGGGCGCCTGCGGATCATACCGAACATTGAGTTCGTACCCCTGCCCCCGGTAACGCAGATCCAAACTCCGCTCAACCACGCCCTTCAAACCCTCCGCCGCAAACTCTGCCGCGCCCTGCTTCTCAAGCTCGCCGAAAATCTCGCCAACACTTCCCATCGCCTCGCCTGGCAGCATCACCGTCCGCGAAATATCCCGCACCGTATCCGCCAGCAAAATCCCCACTGCCGAAAGCGCTCCCGGCAGCGCCGGAACCAGCACGCTAGGAATGCGCAGTGCCCGTGCCAGCGAGCACGCGTGCAGTGGCCCTCCGCCGCCAAACGCTACCAGCGTAAAGTCACGCGGATCGTGCCCTCGCTCCACGCTGATCACGCGAATCGCCTTCTCCATCTGCGTCTCCACCACGCGCACAATCCCCGCCGCAAACTCTTCCACCGTCTCGAGCCCACCCATTTGCTCGCGCATCAAGCGCCGCGTACGCTTGCCATCCAACTGCACGCTTCCGCCCAGAAAACTCTCCGCATCCAGCCTCCCCAGCACAAAGTTCGCGTCCGTCACCGTCGTCCGCTCGCCGCGCCCAAAACAAATCGGCCCCGGATCAGCCCCAGCCGACTCCGGCCCCACGCGCAGCATTCCTCCCGCGTCGAACCTGGCAATCGACCCGCCGCCCGCTCCCGCCGTATGAATGTCCAGCATCGGCACGCCAATCGGCACTCCCGCCACCACCGATTCGCGCGTGCGCTCGGCCCCAGCCGCCGCGTTGGCGACGAAAACATCTGTGGAAGTGCCTCCCATATCGAAGCCGATGATTTTGTCGAATCCCGCCCACTGCGCCATCTGGCAAGCGCCCACCACGCCGCCCGCCGGCCCGCTCAGCACCGTGCGCACCGGCTCCTCCTCCGCCGCGCGCGCCGCAACAATCCCGCCGGACGACTGCATCACATCCACGCGTCCGCCCCTGTGTCCTGCGGCGATGTGTTGCTCCAAAGCCAATAAATAAATCTGCATTCGCGGCGCCAAGTATGCGTTCACCACCGTCGTCGATGCGCGCTCATACTCGCGAAACTCCGGCAGAATCCTGTGTGACGTTGAAATCGGAATCCCCAGCTCCCGCAATGCCGCTTCCACTCGCTGCTCCGTTCTGGGATTCGCAAACGAAAACAATAAACTGATTGCCGCTGCCTCAGCTCCGCTTTCTCTCACCGCTTCCGCCAACGTGACCAGCTCTTCGTCTGTCGGCTCGCGCAGAATCTCACCCTCCGCGCTCACCCGCTCCGCAACTCCGAATCGCAGTTCTTTCGCCACCAGGCACTCCCGCGCTGGGGCAAACCAGTCGTAAAGCCGCGCTCTTGCCTGCCTTCCGATCGCGATCGTGTCTTCAAATCCTGCCGTCGTCACAAACGCCACGCGCGCCCCGGTCCGCTCCAGCATCGTGTTGGTACCCACGGTCGTTCCGTGGCGCACCTCCACATTCTCCGTGCCGCCCAGCAGCCGCACGCCTTCGAGCACCGCCCGCGAGGGATCAGCCGGCGTCGAAAAAATCTTCTTTACGCGCAGCTTTCCGTCCTCGAGGCAAACGCAGTCGGTAAACGTGCCGCCGGTGTCGATTGCAATGCGCAAATCCACTCCCTTCCCTCGTGTGGAGTCTACAAAAGCTTTTGGCTCGGTCGCCCGTGTCATTGGGACGATGATCAGGAAAGAGTATAGGGTGCCCCAGGTCTCGCTTTTGAGACCTGGGAAAGCACAAGCCTCAACTGCCCTGGCCACGCGAAGGTCGTCTTTGAGTCACGCTCCCCGCCTCAGCTCAAAAACTCCGCAATCGCCGCCACAACCGTCTCCTGTTCGTCTTCGCGCAGCTCCGGAAAGATTGGCAGCGCCAGAACTTCGCGCGCGGCGCGCTCAGCCTCGGGAAAATCTCCTTCGCCGTAACCCAGCCCCTTCAGAGCTTCCTGTAGGTGCAGTGGAACCGGATAATAAATCTCCGACCCGATCCCTCGCGCCGTCAGAAACTCCCGCAAAGCATCGCGCCGCACCACGCGAATCACATATTGGTGCCACCCGTGTTTTGCCCCCGGCGCTTCACGCGGCGTCACCACTCCACGCTCCGGATACTGCCCGCTCTCCTTGAGCGCAGCCTTCGCAAAAAGCGCATCGTACCGCGCCGCAAGCGTCCGCCGCTTCTCGTTCCACGCGCCAATGTATTTCAGCTTCACCGTCAGCACCGCGCCCTGGAAGCCATCCATGCGCGCGTTCCAGCCCAGCGCATCGTGATGGTAGCGACGCCGCATCCCCTGGTTGCGCAGCATCTTCACCCGCTCGGCCACGTCATCGCGGTTCGTCGTCACCATCCCCGCATCGCCCGCCGCGCTCAGGTTCTTCGTGGGATAAAAACTGAACGCAGCCGCATCGCCCAACGCGCCTGCCTTCACGCCATTCCACTCCGCGCCCCACGCCTGCGCCGCGTCTTCGACGATCGTCAGCCCGCGTTCCCGACCCATCTTGGAAAAGGCCGTTACGTCCGAGCACAGCCCATACAGATGCACCGGCAGAATCGCCTTCACGCCTGCCCCGCGCTCTCCGTCCAGAACAGCTTCCACCGCCGCTGGCGACAAATTGAACGTCACCGGATCGATGTCCGCCAGCACCGGCGTCGCGCCCGCGCGCAGAATCGCGCTCACTGAGGCGAAAAAGCTGAACGGAGTCGTCACCACCGCCGCACTAGGACCGATTCCAGCCCCCGCCAGCGCCAGCCACAGCCCGTCCGTTCCCGACGAGCAGCCCAGCGCGTGCTTCACTCCCAACTGCTCCGCCGCTGCCCGCTCGAACGCCGCCACGTGCTCGCCGAGAATGAACTGCTGCGTCTCCAGCACCTGCCCCAGTGCTTCCAGCAACTCCGCTTGAAGGGCCTTGTACTGGCGTTTCAGGTCCAGCATCGGAACCGGCGTGCGCGCGGCCCCGCCGTTTTTTGTCTCAACCCGTTCCGGAAGGCCAGTCTTTTGCATACCGCCCTCTTTCACACCCCTCAACCACAAATCGATGCTATCAGCCGCGGAATCAGCCTCGTCCCAGCGCTTCGCTCTTTCCCGTTCTTTCGCCTATTTCACGGCAAACACACAGTTTCGCCGCACAACCCGCATCCCAAAACGCAGCCGCGGCCGCTCCCGCATCCGCAGGCAACGTCCAGCGGAGTTGAAATAGGGCGAGAATCTCTATAAAGTTGAGCCATTGCGGGGTTTGCCGGTTCCGGGCGTTCCGGGGCCGTCCCGCGTATCTGAATTGCGGTCGAACAGCAGGTCCACAAACAACTTCAAAAAGAAAGTAGGAGATCGGCATATGGAGAACAAGCCGGCACAAAATATTCAGGACACCTTTCTGAACACGGTTCGGAAAGACAAATCCCCAATTACGATTTATCTGGTCAGCGGCGTCAAGCTGACAGGGAAGATCAGGTCGTTTGATAAATACTCTGTGCTCCTGGAAAACAACAGCCAGGAACAGTTGATTTTCAAACACGCCATTTCAACGGTGGTGAGCAACCGGAGCGTGATGCATAGCGAGCACCGTCCGGGTGCCGTGTCATCGGGCATCGGACCGTCTGCCGTTCCGGCGCCGGTGCAATCGATATCCCAGGCGGCTGCTGAGCAAGGTTAGCGCGGGAGCGTCCTCGATTGACACGCGAGGCGTATAGGTCGGGCAGCGCTGCTGGCCAGTCGCAATCCTCATCGGCAGATTCCGGCCGATGGGATAGCAGGCCTGAGCGCGCCGTCCTCGTCGCAGTGGACCTTGACGTCCGCTCGCGTGCCAGCCGCGCGGGAGTGAGAGGCGCGAACGCGCCAGATGTGCGCTTCGACGCCGCACCTTCAGATCCCTCCACGCCGGAAGCGTATTCACCTCCGCCTTCGAACCGTTCGCAAGCCTCATTAGGTCCGCTCCACGAATCGCCCGGCCCCCACGCTCCCGGTTTTGGCGCCGAAGAATCTCTCGCCGAGTTTCGCGAGCTGCTCTTGAGCGCTGGTGGCCAGGTCGCTGCCGAACTCGTTCAGCGCCGCCCTCGCCCAGACCCCGCTACGCTCATCGGCTCCGGCAAGGTCGAAGAGATCGCAGCCGTCGCAGCCTCCACCAACGCCGATCTCGTTCTCTTCGATCACGACCTCTCGCCCACGCAACTACGCAACCTCGAAGCCGCTCTGCCCTGCCGCGTCCTCGACCGCACCCAGCTCATCCTCGACATCTTTGCCCGCCACGCACGCACTCGCGAGGGCCAGCTCCAGGTTGAGCTCGCTCAACTTGAATACATGCTGCCGCGCCTTACCGGCCGCGGCAAAGCCATGTCCCAGTTAGGCGGCGGCATCGGCACCCGCGGACCCGGCGAAACCAAGCTCGAAACCGATCGCCGCAGCATTCAGCGCCGCATCGATCAGCTCAAGCGCTCGCTCGACGCCGTTCGCCGCGTCCGCCGCCAGCAGCGCCAGCGCCGCGAAGCTGTTCCCGTCCCTACCGTCGCTCTCGTCGGTTACACGAACGCCGGCAAAAGCACTCTCTTCAACTCGATCACCGGCGCCCAGGTGCTCTCTTCCGCGCGCATGTTCGCCACGCTCGATCCCAAATTGCGCGCCATTGAGCTGCCTAGCCGGCGCCGCGTTCTGCTCTCTGACACGGTCGGCTTTATTCGCAACCTTCCTCACACGCTTGTCACCAGCTTCCGCGCCACGCTTGAAGAGGTCGCGCAGGCCGAGGTGCTCCTCCACATTCGTGACGCCTCCTCCACCTACGGCGGCGAACAGAAGGCGCAGGTCGAGAAAGTTCTCGGCGAGCTCGAATCGCTCTCCAAGCCACGCATCGAAGTCCTAAACAAAATTGATCTGTTGCCGGAAGATGACCGCCGCCAGGTCATCCAGCGTGCTCAGGTCAGTGGAGAAATCCCAGTATCCGCGCTCACCGGTGAAGGCATCCCGGCTCTGCTCGCCGCCATCGATGCCGCGCTCCACTCCGACCCCATCATCGAAGCCGAGCTGTGCATTCCTCAGCACGAAGGCGCGGCTCTCGCCGCCATTGAAGCCGGAATGATCGTCCACACACGCGATTACGAAGGCAATCTCGTCCGCCTCAGCGTCAGCGGCCCCGCCTCGCTCGTTGGACGCATGCGCCGCTTCCGCACGCAGAAAACCGCTCAACTCTCATGAGCGATCTGCGCTGGTGCGCTTTTCTCCTTCGGTTGTCATCCTGAGCGACCGAGTGAGCCGGAACGGCGATACGAGAGAGTCGAAGGATCTGCGGTTGCTTTTGTATTTGCTTTTGTGCGCCCGTCACTTCGCACAAACCCCGAACGAGCTACGCTGTCAGGTTGTAGATCAGCCCAAATGGGTCCTTGACGTAGCACCGTGGAAACTCCGGCTCGTCTTTGACAATCTCGCAACCGCTCGCCACCAGCCGTTTCTTCGCCTCTTCCACGTTCTCAAGCGTCACTTCCAGAACCGGCCCCAGCGCCGGTCCCTCCTCAATAAACAGGTTGATACGCTTTCCGTGCAGGCTGACCATATTGGCATCTGTGCCGGTAATTTTGAATCCTAGTTGGTTCTCATAAAACGAGGCCGCAGCCTTCGGGTCCGGCGCCTGGATCAAAATGTCCGTGCCAAATTTGTTTGCCATTCGGAAGCCCTCCTGATCGACTAGTTGTTTGAATCGTCATCCTGAGCGACCAAAGTCCGCCGCGGCGGACGAAGGGAGTCGAAGGATCTGCGGTTGTTCTTCTTCAGGCGAGTGCCCCAGGTCTCTCCGCCGCGGCGGATGAGACCTGCGATACCACGATACTTCAGTTACAAATTCGCGGTCTGAGATTTACCGCCCCCCGGGCCGTTTTCCGCCAAACCGCGCACCACCGCGATTCGCGCCTCCGCCCGGCCTGCCCGGTCTTGAAAATCCGCCCGGCCTCGCAAACCCTCCCGGCTTGCCCGGCCTCTTGAAACCACCTGGCCGCGCGCCGAACGCAGGCTTCGGCCGCCCCGTTCCTGCCGCCGCGCCCTTTCCCTCCCAGCGTTTTTCGCCGGATGGCGGTGCAGGCCGTTCTCCACTGCTCGTCTGCCCGCGCCCTTCTTCATTCCGCGAGCGATCCGGCCTCGGAGTCCATCTCTTTTTGTCTCCCCCACCCCCGCCGAAGCTCTTGCCGCGTTCGCCTTCGAATCGCTTCTTCGGTCCATCGCCCGGCTTGAAGAACGGCCGTTCGCCCTGCGCGCGAAAAGGCTTGCGCGGCGCATTCTCAAATCCGCCCGCCGCCTGTTCGCGCGGCTTCCATTCCTTCCGCTCTCCGCTTCGCCCCGCGCCGCCCTCGCGTCCGCCGCCAAATGCAGGCCTCGCTCCAAACGGTTTGCCGCCTCGCTTATCAAACCCCGAACTCGCTCTCGGCGGCCGGCTTCCTCGCGCGCCGAACCCTGTCTTCTCCTCGCGCCGAAACGGCTTGCTTTCACTGCGCCCGCCAAATGCCGCTTCACGCGGCTTCCATTCCTTCCGATCTTCGCTGCGTCCCGCACCGCCCTCGCGCCCGCCAAACCCCGGCCTCGTTCCAAATGGCTTGTCCTGCCGCTTGTCGAACCTCGGCCGTTCTCCGCCACGCCCCGCGCCGCTCGCACTCCCTGCGCCAAACGTCCGCTCGCGCGGCCTCCACTCCGTCCTTGGCCCGCGATCTTCCCGCTGCCCGAACGGCTTTCCGCCCCGCTCTGGCACTCCCCCTCGCGCTCCATCGCCTCGCTTTCCCGTCGGCTTGTCTCGCCACGGTCTCGCTGGCCTCTCGCCCCGCTTTCCCTGCGTCCGCCCCGCTTCCTTCGGCAGCGTAACTCTCATGGCTCGCGGCTTCATCTTTCCCTCGGCCGTCAGCCGCAGCGCCTTCACCTCATCTGCCGTCAGCTCGCGCAGCTTTCCCGGCTCCACGTCCAGCTCCAGCGGCCCGTATCCCACGCGCCGAATCTTCTCCGCAAAGTGCCCGATCGCCGCGAACATTTTTCTCAGTTCGCGATTCCGCCCCTCCGTCAGCACCACCTCGTACCACGGATTCTCGCCAACCCGCACCTGCTGGATCCGCGCCGGCGCAGTCCGCACCCGTTCCGATCCCGCCTCGCCGCGCTCGATCGCCACGCCCCTGCGCAACCGCTCCAACTCCTCTTCACTCGGCTGCCCGGCCACCTTCACCAGGTACGTCTTCTCCACGCCCGATCCGGCTTTCGTCACCAGGTTCGCCAGCTCGCCGTCGTTCGTCATCAGCAGCAGGCCTTCGCTCTGGTAGTCCAGCCGCCCCACCGGATACAGCCGTTCATTTGTCTTGGAAAAGAACTCCATCACCGTCGGCCGTCCCTCGGGATCGCTCACCGTCGTCACGTAGCCCTTCGGCTTGTTCAGCACAAAATACCGGTGCCGCTCGGCGCCCTGCAGCAACTTGCCGTCTACGCGGATATGGTCGCGCCCCGCATCGGCCTTGCTCCCGAGCTGCGTCACCACCTGCCCATTCACCATCACGCGGCCGGCAACAATCATCTCCTCTGCGCGCCGCCTGCTCGCAACTCCCGCCTGCGACAGAATCTTTTGCAGCCGCTCCAGCTTGGCCGGTGGCCGCTCAACTACGCCTGTCCCTTCCCCCGCCTCTTCTTCCTCCGCGCCATCCGCGGCTTCATCGGCCCCGCTCGCCGCCGCCTTCCCCGGCCCGGCTTCGAGCGTTCCATCCGCCGCTTCTGTCTCCGCTTCCGCCCGGTACGCGTTCATCTCGTTCGTGCCCGAAACCTCAGCCTCGCCCAGGTAAGTCCGCGCCTCTCCGCTGATCACGTCCCCAATCGGATCCAGCACCGGCTCACCGATCCTGACCTCAGTCGCTTCTTCAGCCTTGGCGGCACGTTTTTTGGTTTTTGCAGCGGGAATTTTCGATTCGGCGGCAGATTTCTTTTTCTTCGCGTCGAGCTTGTCCGCCGGCCTGGCCTTTGTCGCCTTCGTCTTCGCAACCGGCGTCGTCGCCTTCACCGCTGCTGTCTTTGTCTTCGCGCCAGCAGCTTTGCTCGCGCCCTCGACTTTGCTCGCATTTGCGGTTTTCGCGCTTTTCGACGCGCTTTTTCGCGCGCGCTTGGCCGCCGGCGATTTCGCCTCGGATTTCGACTCTTTTTTCATGGGGGAAAGCCTCTGTTTCTGCTTACTCTGGGCCGCTTGGCGCGGCCTGTGGGGTGTTTCCTTCTGTTTCCGCTGGCGCTTCGCTCGCCGCCTCTTCTGTCTCCGCGCTCAAATCCGGGTTGAACTCCGCTGCCGCTTCCTGAGCCGTCTCATCGCCGCCCGCTGCGGTCTCTTCCTCGAACTCGCTTGCCGCCATCTTCTCGAACTCTTCCATCGACGGCAGCTCCGAAACATCTTTCAGGCCGAAGCGCAGCAGGAACTCCCGCGTCGTCTTGTAGAGAATCGGCCGCCCCACCACCGGCTTCCGCCCCGCCGTCACAATGAGCTTGCGCGCCAGCAACGATCCGAACACCCCCGACGAATCCACGCCGCGAATCTCGTTCACCTCCGGCGCAGTCACCGGCTGCTTATAAGCAATCACCGCCAGCGTCTCGAGCGCCGGCAACGACAGTTTTAGGGGCGGCTTCAGGCTCTTCACAAACAAACGCACCGCGTCGTGGCACTGCGGCTTCGTTCCCATCCGGTACCCGCCTGCAATCTCGCGAATCTCGATTCCCCGTCCATCGGCGGCATACTCCGCAACCAATTCGTCCAGAACCTGCTTGATCGCACCACGGGCCTCGCGCTCGCGCAACTTCGCCGCGCGCTTTGCTTCCGCTTCGGCCGCGCCCTCATCGCCCGAACCAGCCTCTCCCTCGCCAGTTGCGCCCTCCGCGACCACCGCCGCCTCCGGCGCGCCGGTCTCCCCCGGCCCTGTAGCGCCGGTCTCCTGATCGGCTGTCGTGCGGGTCTCCACCGGGGTCCCAAACGACAGGTCTTCGTCGTTGGGGTGGAGATCCGCATCCTCAACAACCCCAGCGCTGCCTTCTCCAACCGGCTCCAGCCCAAGGTACGGAAACGCCTCGTTCAATTGCGGCAGCGCACCGCTCTCCGCCGCACCCGCCGCAACCTGCGCCGCAGCCGCCGCTTCCTGCTCCGCCTTCCACTCCAGCGCCTCATCGGCAAACAGTGCGGACAGTTGCGCCAGCGTCACCGGCTCCTCGGCGGCGTAAATCACTGCTTCCAGCTTTGCTTTCAGGCTCATTCCTCTCGAAGCACCATTCTGTATGGTACCGGATGCGCCTCTTTCTTTGCCCGTTCGCCCCGCCACCTGTCTCAATGCGCAAAAAAGGGCGTCCGCCGTGGCGGACGCCCTTCCGCAATCGAAGCTCGAATCTTACGCGATTGTGTGGAACAGAAAATACAGCGTGCCCGAAAGCAGCGCCGCCGCCGGCAGCGTGAACACCCATCCCGCCGCGATGTTGCGCACCGTCGACCACCGCAATCCGCTGCCGTTCGCTGCCATGGTCCCGGCCACGCCGGAGCTCAGAATGTGCGTCGTCGAAACCGGCAGGCCCCACGTGTCCGCGGCGAAGATGGTCGCCATCGTCACCAGCGCCGCGCTTGCGCCCTGCGCATAGGTCAGGTGTTCTTTGCCGATCTTCTCCCCCACCGTCACCACAACTCGCCTCCAGCCCACCATCGTGCCCATTCCAAGCGCCAGCGCCACCGCCACCTTGACCCAGGTGGGAATGAACCTTGTGCCCTTGTCCAACTGGCCGCGATAGTCCTTCAACGCCGCGCGCTCTGCCGGAGTAAAGGCCGGATTGTCCGCGCTCTCCATCAGCCGCAACGCCTCACTCGTCAGATACATGTCGTTGCGGACGTTGCTCCGGTCCTGCGCCGGTACGGACCGGAACGACCTGTAGGTCGCCACCTCGCGGCCCAGTGCATCCACCAGTTGCCGAACCGCCAGAATCGTCCCCGGCTGCAATCGGCGGGTACTCACAAATTGGGTCACCTCCAGGCGGGGGTCCGGATCGGGCGTGTCCGGCGCGATATGCCGGTCGAGAATGTTCTCTGCCGCAGTCGATGCCGCGATAAAAGTCTGTACCTCCGCCGGGCTTACCGTCTGGTTCAGCGCATACGCCGTCGGCACCGTGCCGATCAGGATCAGCATGATCAGCCCCATGCCCTTCTGCCCGTCGTTCGATCCATGGAAGAAGCTCACGCCCGTGCAGGTCAGCACCATCAGTGCGCGAATCGGCCACGGCGGTGGTTCCTTGCCCTTAGGCGCCTCGTAGAGCGCCGGAATTTTGATCAGCCGCTTCGAGAGAAGAATCAGCGCGCCCGCCAGCGCAAATCCCAGCAGCGGCGAGATCAGCAGCGCCTTCAGAACCTTGATCACCTGTGCCCAGTCCAATCCCGACGCGCCGCCGTGCACATTCATCAGTTGGCTCGCCAGTCCCACGCCGATAATCGACCCCACCATCGTGTGCGAGCTCGACGCCGGCAGACCGAACCACCACGTGCTCAGGTTCCACAGGATCGCGGCAATCAGCAGCGCGAACACCATCGCAAATCCCGCGCCCGAGCTCACCTTCAGAATCAGCTCCACCGGCAGCAGCGTAATCACCGCGAATGCCACCGTGCCTGACGACAACAGAACGCCTGCCAGGTTGCACACCCCCGACCACACCACCGCGATGCTCGGCGTCAGCGAGTTGGTGTAGATCACCGTCGCCACTGCATTCGCCGTGTCGTGAAATCCGTTCACGAACTCGAATCCCAGCGCGATAAGCAGCGCCAGCCCCAGCAGCAGATACGGCCAGATGCTGGTCACCACCACGTGATCGAGATCCCGGGTCACGTGAACGCCAATGTAGCCGATCCCGCTGAATACAGCCAGCAAGAAGATCCATTTGCCTGCCCGGCTCGAACTGCTCTTGGCCGCGGGGTCAGCCAGACCGGGAGACGGAGGAAGAACATGAACTGCGGTCGCGAGATCGGCCATCAGAAACCACCACGGCGGCCGGAGAAATTCCGGCTCCGCCTGGGCCTCCTGTTGGAAAGCTCAGCGCCTGTGCTGTTTTTCAATGGAAATAGAGATGTTTTGCGCCTGGAAAGGAACGATCCGGAGAGGATGGATTGCATAAAACCTCAACAACCACTGCCTTTCGTGGTTGTTTACCCGGCGGTGAGGGAGACTTAACCGGGCTACATTCAAGTCTACACCTGGCCCTCTGGGTAGGTGTGCAAGACCCTCCCCCTTCTCCCCATTCCTGCGGCTCCCAGAAAATGCAGATCCACAACCTATCTCAAATCGATCCAATCACTTATCAATAAAACACCACGAGATCTGCCGCTCCGGGGACCGTCCTTAAGCCAAGCCCTTGACAGCTTTTTGTCCAATTTGGCCGCCTTCTTGCGACCCAAGCCCTCATCTCATTGTTTCTCAATCATTTATCGCCCCAGCTTCGACGCGCCTCCTTCGCCAATCGTCAAGCCGGGCTTTCTCAATCACAAAATCGGAAGGACCGCTTCTCTGGGATCGCGTACGGGTTCATGCGCGCCGGTGCGGTATGCGCTTAGCCCTTTCGCCATCTTCTCCAACTCTTCAGCGTGCGCGAACAGTCCGCACGGATGGCCCTCCGTTTCGAGCAGGTGCCCGTTTTCGCGGATCATGGCAAACAACGGGCTCGCTAAGGCTTCGCTGAGGCTCGATTTCCTCACGTTGTGTGTCGCGAGAGCAGAAACCGGGCAAGCGGTAACGTCGCCGCTCGGATTCACATGCACGAATCCGCGCCCGGCGGAGACGCAACCTCCCAGCGCTTCCTCATCGCCCGGCGAATGGATAATGTATGCGCCTCCCGTCAGTCGGTCCCTGTACTCGACGACCACCTCTCGGAAACGAGCTCGTTGCTCGTCCGTCAGCACTGCGCCGTTTTCGCACCCTCCGGTCGGAATCTGCTCAATGAACATGGCCAGCGGTCCGCTGTGGGCAATCAGCGCGTCGATATTCTTGGGCTGTGACCAGTACTCGACATTTGCCGATCCGATCGTCACGGCGATGCCTGTCAAAATGCCCGCGTCGCGAAGCTGGTCGAGAGAGCTCATGGCTTTATCAAAAACTCCCCGGCCCCGGCGCAAATCGGTCAGGTCGCGATCGCCCTCCAGGCTGACCACAACAACCGTATTGGTGCAGCGCTTCAGAACCTCGTAATCGGCAGGCCGCAAAGCCGTTCCGTTGGTGAACACGAGAAACAGCCGGTCGGGATAGTCGCGGAAGAGTCTGACAATGCCCGGCAACAGAAACGGCTCGCCGCCGGCGATCATGAACGCCATCACGCCCAGCCGAACCGCTTCGTCCACCACTCCGCGCCATTCGCTCAGGCCGAGTCCCGGCTGCACCGGTGCGTTCGTCACCGTCCCCACCGCTCCCGCATAGCAGCCGGCGCAGCGTAGATTGCATTTCGATGTCACGCTCAGAACGAGAAAAGGAGGAACGCGAACCCCGCGAGCCAGCGAGCGCGCTCGAACCCTGCTTGACTGCGCTACCGTCCGGGCGAGGCGCATGAAGCCGGGCAGGTAGCGCTGATGCCGCATCACCCACGGAATCAGAACCCGCGTTAACTGCGGGTCAATCCCCTTGATCCGGCGCGTCAGATCGAAGAGTCGCTCCGTCAGGAAGTCGGCCCGCTGATCAGCCAACCCTTTTTGTGTGGACATTTCCTAAAGCATACGCGTGTTGCGCTGCCTTGGTTCCCTTAGCGCCCGATAGGAGCGCTGCTCCGCTATTCCGGTATCGCTACCGTTCCGTTCACAGTCAGCGTCCCCGTCACCACCGGCGCTCCGGTATCCGGCTGGCCTCCGCCCACGCTCACCGTGTACGCGCCCTCCGCCTCAATCAGCTCGCCCAGATCCGTCACCATGCTCAGATCGCGCGGACTCAGCTCGAAGTGCACCTTCGTCGATGCCCCCGGCTCCAGGTGCACGCGCTCAAAGCCCCGCAGCGCGAGCCGCGGCGCGCCCGCCACATCGGGAAACTTCAGGTAGAATTCCGCCACTTCGTCACCCGCGACGGTTCCGGTGTTCGTCACCGTCGCTTCCACCACCGCCGGATTTCCTGCATCCACCGTCCCCGCTGGAACCGTCAGCCCGCTGTACGCGAACTTGGTGTAGCTCATCCCGTACCCAAACGGATACAACGGAGTTCCCGTGAAGTACCGGTAGGTTCGCTTGTTCATTGAGTAGTCCTCGAAGTTCGGTAGCTGATCGATGCTCTTGTAGAATGTCACCGGCAGCCGTCCCGCCGGATTGTTCGCGCCGGAGAGCGTTTGCGCCACCGCGTCCCCGCCCTCTTCGCCCGGATACCACGCGTCCAAAATGGCATTTGCATGTTCGTTGGCCCAGTTCACCGCCAGCGCGCTTCCATTCGTCAGCACCACCACTAGCGGCTTGCCCGCTGTCGCTGCCTCTTTCAGCAAATCCTCTTCCGGCTGCGGCAAATCCAGGCTGGTCCGGTCGCCTCCCTGAAATCCCGGCTGGCTCACGTTCATCTCTTCGCCTTCGAGTTGGCTCGTAATACCCACCACGGCCACCACCACGTCCGCATCCTTCGCTGCAATCGCCACCGCCGGGTCAACGCTCTGGTCGATCTTGCCCCACATCAGCTTCAGGTGCAGCGGCGTTTTTCCCGTCCGCTGGAACTCCACCCGCAGCGCATAACCCTTTCCCGCTTCCAGGTGTACTTTGCCCGTGATCGTCTCCACGCCGTGCGGATAGTTCGCCATCACCACCGGCCTGTTGTCCAGGAACACGCGGAAAAATCCATCCGTCTCGACGCCCAGGTTGTAGTCGCCCGTCTCCTTTGGCGTCAGCGTCGTCTCCCACTTCACCGTCATCGGATCGGCATGTTCCGCCACTTCCGGTATCGATTGCGCCTCAATGTCGATGCCAGGCTCAATGCGTGTTGCCAACGGCTGCGTCAAATACGACTGCGCACTCGCAAAGCTCACGATGTTCTCGTTCAAATAGGTCGCCTTCGCTCCCGGTTTTCCATCCACCGCTAGAAAACCGTCCGGCACCGGCGCGGCCTCTCTGCTCAGGAATCCCGTCCCCGCCATGAATGTGATCGTGTCGCCGGCGAACTCCTTCTTCAGCCCCTCAAGAATCGAAACCGTGTGCGACGGAATCCCGTTGTAGTTGCCCAGCAACACCTGCGTCTGTTCTGCCAGCGGACCCACTACCAGCATCTTCTGTCCCGACGTCTTCAACGGCAGCGCGCCGTCGTTCTTCAACAGCACCATCGCTTCGTTCGCCAGCTTCAGGGCCAGCGCTCGGTGCGCCGCGCTGTTCAACTCGTTCGGGTCCGTCTTCGCGTACGGCACCATCTCCGGCGGATCGAACATTCCCAGCTTCATCCGCGCCGTAAACAGCCTCGCCACCGCCGTGTCAATGTCGCTCTCCTTCAAATACCCCGCTTTCACTGCATCGATATAGGGCCTGTAATCGTGGTCGTCCGTCACCTTGGCCCTGAAGTCAACGCACTCATTGTCCATGCCCCGCTCAAGGCTGATCGCCGAGGATTGCGCCTGCGTCGGCTCGTAGTGGTGGCCTTCAAAAATGTCGCGCACCGCCCCGCAATCTGAAACCACGTACCCTTGGAATCCCCACTTGCCCCGCAGTTGATCTTGCAGGGTAAACTCGTTCGCGCACGCCGGCTGCCCGTTGATGCCGTTGTAGGCGCACATCACGCTGCCCGCCTTGCCTTCCGTCACCGCCGCGCGGAACGCCGGCAGGTACGTGTCCAGCTCATCGTGCTTGCTCACATCCACATCGGCAAAGTGCCGCGTCGGCTCCGGTCCCGAGTGCACGACGAAATGCTTCGGCGTTGAAATCACGCGGTAATAGTGCGGATCGTCGCCCTGCATCCCGGTCACATACGCCACGCCCATCCGCGCGGTCAAAAACGGATCCTCGCCGTACGTCTCCTGCCCGCGCCCCCACCGCGGATCGCGAAAGATATTCAGGTTCGGCGCCCAGAAATCCAGCCCGCGAAAGATCGGAGTGTCGCCGTTCGCTTCCACCGCCTTGTCATGAACCACCCGCGCTTCCGTTCCCGTCGCCACTGCCATCTCGTGAATCCCTGGTGTGTCAAAGGTCGCCGCCAGGCCGATGGGCTCTGGAAACGACGTCACGCCACCGGTGTTGGCCATGCCGTGCAGCGCTTCGCTCCACCAGTCGTATGCCGGCACGCCCAGCCGCGGAATCGCGCGCGCCTGGTTCACCAGTTGGCTCGCTTTCTCTTCGAGCGTCATCCGGTGCACCAGGTCGGCAGCGCGCTGCTCGGCCGGCAAATTCGGATTCAGATACGCCGGCTTCTCCGCCTCTTGCGCGCACGCCAGGCCCACCGCGCCAACCACCAGCAACGCTCCCGCCACCATCCGCATCCCACGCATCGAAATCATCTCCTTAGTAAACCTTTCCATTCACGCCAGCGGCATTCATTCGAGGCTCGAAGATTCCCGCACCTCAGCGGCTCACTTTAATTGCCGCCAAACTTCGCTGTCAACAAACTGCCGCGGGAAAAACGTTTTACAAAGGAATTGTCTCACTCGGTCCCCGTTGCGCTCGCCGCCTTCCAGCGGATCAATCCAGAGTTGGTTCTCCAGCGAGCGTCATCGAAGCCCATCGACGGCTGGATCGCATGCCGCAAGCCGCCAAAGCGACGAACTGACCTCTTCAAGCCGGTAAGCTGACAGCTGACAGCGGAAAGCTGACCACTGATCACTGATCACTGACCACTGACCACTCGCTTTCGTGTAACCTTTCTGCCGTCACCCACGTAATCCCGATCAGAAAGGGAAGTCGGATGCTGAGGCAATCGGAAATCGTACGATCGGACCCCGTACCCGAACGATCGGACAACGTATTAAACCGGTTCCGGCAAGGTGATCTCGATGCCTTCGAATCTCTCTTCCGCGAGCATCAGCGCTCCGTTTACGGCTGGATCCTGCGCATCGTCCGCAATTCCGCCGCCGCTGAAGACCTCACGGTCGAGACCTTCTGGCGCATCCATCGCGCTCACGCGCGCTTCGAGCCCGCGCGTCCCTTCGAGCCCTGGGCGCGGCGCATCGCCACTCGCGCCGCTATCGATTGGCTCCGCGCGCGCCGCCCCGAGTCCGAGCTGACCGATCGGGACGTCGCCGATCTGCCCTCGAACTCATCGCCCGATCCCGGCATCGCTGCCGAGATTCGCTTGAAAACCGCGCAGGCCTTCGGCCGCCTTCCGCCCAGCCTGCGCGTCGCGGCCATGCTCGCCGTCGTCGAGGAGCAGCCGCACAAAGACGTCGCTGCCGCCCTCGGCATCTCCGTCGGCGCCGTCAAGCTGCGCGTCTTTCGCGCCATTCGATTGCTGAGAAAGGACCTGCTCGAGCAGGGAATTACGCCATGAGAAAACAAGATGAGAACCGCATCAAACAGCTCTTGCAGCAGTCGCTGCCGCCCGCTGACCCTGCAGCCGAACCGTCCCGCGATCTGTGGCCCGCAGTCCTTCGCCGCCTCGATCAGGAGTCCGCAGCGCCGCTGCATGCCACGGCCAGCTTCATTCGACGCGTCGTGCCATGGCCCTACACCGTCCCGTGGTTTGACTGGGCGCTCCTCGCCGGCCTCGGCGTCTTCGCCGTCTCGTTCCCGGCCACGATCCCGGTCTTTCTCTACTACTTATGATCTGCCCACTGTCCACTGTTCGCTGTCCACTGGTCGACTGAAAGGAGACCATCCATGAACCCGCATCCCTACCTTCGCGCTTACCTCGCCGGAGTCTTTTTCACCACGCTCATCCTGCCCGTCATGCTCACGGCATTCATCGTTCTGCGCCTCGTGCTTCAGGTCCCGGTCCCCATTGAGCGCGGGCTTGTCTTTCCATTGGCGCTAGTGCCTCTTGTATGGGGCTTATGGAACATGCTCTGGCTCGCCTCGCATGAACGCACCCACCTCGCCGTCGGCGTCCATGGCGCCATTCTGCCCTTCCTGCTGTTGCCCGCGGGAGCCTTTATCGCTCATTGCTCCGGTGTCGTCGCCTTCGGGGCCGCAAGTGTCACTTGGTTCCACGCCGTTGAGTTGCCCTACGCCCTCATCGCTGTCGGCTTCTGCTTCGGCGTCGCCGTCTATTACCTCGTCTGGAAGTACATCGTTGGCTTCCTCAACCGCACGCTCGGCATCGCGGCGTAACGCCGGTCTCTAACACCGGGGCCCCCGCGGACAGGTCTTCGTCCGTGGGGTGGAAGACCGGGGCCCCCGCGGACAGGTCTTCGTTCGTGGGGTGGTAGACCGGCTGTCATGCGGGCATCCCTGCCCGCGCACTATTCCATTAATCTCCGCCCCAAAAGGAGGAGCGCCATGTTCGTGATCGTTCGCACCATCACCTACGCCTCTTTGTTCATCGGCCTGCTGCTGGTCTATCTCCCCGCGCGCATCCTTGCCTGGTCGGGCATCGTGCGCCCCGCCGCCATGGGCTGGCCGCAGATCGCCGGCCTCGTCATCGGCACTGCGGGCGCCATCATCGCTCTCTCCTGTGTTTGCGCCTTCGCCTTCATCGGCAAAGGCACGCCCGCGCCCTTTGATCCGCCGCGCCGCCTCGTCGTCCGCGGCCCCTATCGCTTCGTCCGCAACCCCATGTATGCCGGTGCCGCTCTCGCTGTCGCAGGCGCCGCCCTCTTCTATCAATCCATTCAGTTACTCGCCTTCGTAGCTGGCTTCCTCTTGGTCACGCATCTCTTCGTCGTGCTTTATGAAGAGCCAACCCTCCACCGTCTCTTCGGCCCCGAGTACCAGGCATACTGCCAGCGCGTTCACCGTTGGCGCCCCACGGCCCAAACGCTCCGCTAACACCAAAAGCACAAACCGGGTCGCTGTGACACTTGCAGAAGTGTCACACTCGCCCGGCATTTCGAGCAATATCGCGCCTAACCTGCTGGTATGAAAATCCAGTGTCTCGCCATTCTCTTGTTCGCTCCGATTCTCGCTGCCTCGGCCTCGTCACAACAGGCCTTGGATTGGCAAGCCGTTGAGAAACTCCAGCCGGGTGCGCTCATCTCCATCAAGACGCACCAGTACACGGTGTGCGCCTTTCAGCGGGCAACGGACGACAAGCTCTTCTGCAATCTCAAGTTCAAAGGTTCCGAATTCAACAAACCAAACGGCGATCGAGTGTTCAACCGAGAGGCCATTCAAAATGTGCGCACGATTAATAGTCTGTCCCAGTACGAGAACGAAAACACCGACTATTCGAAAGGCTTTATCGTTCCTTTTCTTGCCACCGGAGCAGGAGGCGGTTGGGGTTCGTTGCGTCAGCCGACCTCGTTCGCCGGCGTCAAGGTCGGTGCTCCCGGCGTTGGTCCCTCCAACATGGACCTGCAATACGACCGAATCAACGGACAGAACGGCTTCTCGATCGAAGGCTCCGGAGTGCTTCCACTCTTCAGGGTTCCGGCCTTTCGTCCCGGGAATGATCTTCTTCTTTTCAAGCTGTTTGCCGAGCCGGGCGTAGGTTACAGGGCAGGCAACGGGCCCTTTGGCGCTTATGCGAGCGCAAAAGCACTCGTGCTTCTGGGCCGCAAATGGGCGGAAGACGGCGGACCTTCACCCTATATCGAATTCCAGCGCCGTTTCCCGTTCAGCTCGCCGCTCGATGGAGACAATCGCATCGCTGTTGGTGTCATGTTGGTCCTCTGCGAGCACTGCGGCCTCGACTAGCTCCGCGTTCTGCAAGCTGAAAGCTGAAGACTGATAGCTGACAGCTAGCTCTTAAAGAAATCCCCCAACCCCGCCCGCTCGGCATGCGCCGCCATCGTCGCCTGGATCGTCAGCGCCAGCTCCAGCGCAGCGCGTCCCTGCCGCGCCGTCACCTTCGGCTCGCGCCGCGTCCGCACCGCTTCCAGGAACGATAGAATCTCGAGCTTCAACGGCTCGCCTTCCTTCACCTCCGGCTTCACGAAGCTAAGCCCCGGCGCCGGCCCCTCGTGCGTTCCCGCCAGGCCCTTCGCAATCTCCTTCAGCTTTTCCGGATCGTTCCTCGCGGCAGCAATCTTCATCGCCAGCGTCGCAGGAACCTCGCCCGATGCAAGCAGTTTCTGGATCACTCCCGAATCGAGTTTTCCCGTCGCCAGAAACTCCGCCGCTGCCGCGGCAATGGTCCCTTCCGACGAATCCGGTCCAAAAGTCTGCCCCCCCGCAAGGGGGTCGATCCGAATCACCAGCACATCCCGTCTCGCATAATCGATCGACACGTACTGCCGCGGCTCGAAGAACCTCAGCTTCCTCACCCGCTCCGTCGAAACACGCGACGCCGTAAAGTTCGCCACGCACCCGGACTCAAATTCGACCCGCACATTCGCAATGTCCACCTTGGGCGACAGAATCGGCAGGCCCACCGCGCGCACCTCGCGCACCGCCGACTTCGTGAACGTCAGCACGATGTCCAAATCGTGGATCATCAGGTCCAGCACCACGTCCACGTCCAGCGCCCGCGGCGTAAACACGCTCAGCCGGTGCGCCTCAAAAAACATCGGCCTCTTCAGACCCGGTTCCACCGCGAGCACCGCCGGGTTGAACCGCTCCAGATGTCCCGGCTGCAGAATCTTTGCGCGCCGCTCCGCGCGCGCAATCAGGTCGTCGGCTTCTCTCAGATTCGCCGCCAGCGGCTTCTCCACCAGCAGGTCCAGTCCCGCCTCGAGCAGTGCGACGGCCACCTCATGATGCTTCACCGTCGGCACAGCCACGCACGCCGCATCCAGCTTCAGGTCAGCCTTCAGCAGTTCGTCGATCGTTGCGAATACCTTGATCCCGTACTGCTTGCTGGCCTCTTCCGCCCGCGCCGCATCTGGATCGACCGCGGCCGCGAGGGCCACGCCCTCGCCCGCCGTCTCCAGCTCGCGCACCACCCTCAAGTGGTTGCGCCCGAACGCCCCAGCGCCGGCCACCGCCACGCGCAACTGTCTTTCCCCGCCTATTTCGCAGCCTCTTTCTCTGGCCCTTTTCCTTCCACGGCCTTCAGGCAGCGGCTGTAAAGCGCCAGCAGTTGGTTCACGTGTTCCTCCGGCTTCGCCCCGCCCGCTCCGGTAAATCCCGTCGATGGTACCGCCGGCTTGCCCACGCCCGTCGTCCCCGCCACAAACTTCATCAGATCCAGCGCGATATCTTCATTGCGCCGGGCTCCTAGCCCCGCGCTGCTCAATGTGTCCATATGCATTTCTCCGAACACCGATGCTACCAGATCAGCCGCCGCTCACTCCGCACACTCCACGGGTGCCTCCGCCCTCGCCGGTTCTTTGCTTTCCCGGCTACAGCGGAACCAGAGTAGGCGTATCCCGAAAGCACTGAATTCAAGTCGACGCGACCATCAGGGAGCGGGGACCCTGCGCAAAACTCAATAGGACACGGTTACTCTGGTTCCGCTCTAGGGCGGGAAGCGGCCCGTGCCAACTTGCCACCGTGCGCGAAGCACACGCCAATTCGCTAACTCGCGCGAAGCGCGGCGGCCTGGCCAACTCCGCTAACTCCGCTAACCCCGCTAACTCCGCTAGTCTGGTCCCATGCCCCTCGCAGCCATCGCCCTCGGCGCCAACCTTCCCAGCCCCGCCGGCCCTCCCGACGCCACGCTCGCCGCAGCCCTCCAGCACTTCGCCTCACTCGGCCGCATCGCCGCCCGCTCCTCGCTCTACTCCACCGCGCCCGTCGGCTTTTCCGATCAGCCCCGCTTCCTCAACGCCGTCATTGCCCTTGAAACCGATCTCGCACCGCGCCCGCTCCTTGACGCTCTTCTCTCCATCGAGCGCCGCTTCGGCCGTGACCGCTCCGCCGCCCTCTCCAACGGCCCCCGCACCCTCGACCTTGATCTCCTCCTCTACGACGACCTCGTCCTTTCGGAGTTCAATCTCGAAATCCCTCATCCCCGCCTCGCCCAGCGCGCCTTCGTCCTCATCCCCCTCGCCGAAATCGCTCCCCACGCCGTCGATCCCCGATCCGGCCTCACCGCCGCCCAACTCCTCGCCAATCTTGCTCCCGCCGCCGATCCAAGCGCGGCCGTCCGCATCGCAAGCCCCTACTGGCCCAGCGACTAGCTCTCATTCCCCACAAACCGCACCAAAACCCCCACTACAGGTAACCGGATTGGTTCGAAGCCCATTAGTAGATGGAGCTTTCCAGATAACATAAATCCAACGCTCTGCGTGCCGCACGAGCTTCTCGGCTCCGCGCACACGCCGGTGCTCGCTGCACCGCCGCAGGTTGGAGGTTCGCATCATGCTGTTGCAGCACTTCGGTTTCAAGGAAGAACCTTTCGGAGTCAACCCCGATCCCCGCTGTCTCTATCTCAGCCGCACCCATCAGCAGGCGCTCGAAGCCCTCGAGTTCGGCTTCTCCAATAACCGCGGTTTCACCGCCATGATTGCGCCCCCCGGAATGGGCAAAACGACTCTCCTCTTCCGCTTCCTCGAGGACATCCGCGACTCCGCCCGCGTCGTCTTCCTCTTCGATATCGACCCCCAGTGCGAGCCGCGCGAGTTTGTCGCCTACATCCTCCGCGACCTCGACATCGTTCCCGCGCATGGCAGCGCCGAGATGCACGATCAGCTCAGCAACGCTGTCATCAAGGAAAATCGCGCCGGGCGCAAATTCGTCATCGTCATCGACGAGGCGCAGAACCTCTCCGAGGCCGTCCTCGAGCGCGTTCGCCTCCTCACCAACTTCGAAACCTCGCGCGGCAAGTTGATCCAAATTGTTCTTTCCGGCCAGACGCAGCTATCTGAAAAATTACTCCACGCTTCTCTCGTCCAGCTTCGCCAGCGCATCTCCACGGTCTGCCACATCGAATCGCTCTCCGCCGAAGAGACCGTCGGCTACATCGACTACAGGGTCAAAATGGCGGGCTATCTTGGCCAGCCCCTGTTCACCGCAGGCGCAGTCAGGTTCATCGCCGAGGCCAGCCACGGCACTCCCCGCACCATCAACAACCTTTGCTTTAACGCGCTGGCTCTGTGCGCAAAAATGAATCTCCGCCAGGTTGACGCTGCCATGGTCTCCAAAGTCATTGCCGGCCTGCAACTGGTCCCGCAATCGAGTGCGCCCATTGAAACTCCCGCTGCCGCGCCCATCGCCGCCCCCGCCGTCCCTGTCGCCGCCGCTCCTATCGCTATGGCCCCCGTCGCCGCCGCACCCGAGCGGCCCAAGGAACGCAGAATGTTTGCCGGCCTGCAACTGATTCCTTCAACCTACGAGCCGGCCGCACCCGCAATCGCTCCTGTCGCCGTCTCCTCCGGCGAATCGCCGGACCAGCCCACTGAACGCAAATTCTGGGAGCGGACCAAACTGCGCCTCATTCACTTGCTTCCGGCCACCAGCGGCAGTGTCATGCTCTGGGTTCCGTCAGCCGCCATCATCCTCGTCGTCACCTTCCTCGGCGTGCTCCGCCTCACTGAGCTCTGGGCCCCTCAGATTCCCTCGACCTTCGTCGACCAGTCAACAGTCTTGGATGCTCCGCCCCCAGCTCCGGCGCCGGACACCGACGAACCAGCCGCCACGGAATCCACTTCTCCATCCGATCCCGGATCTCCGATCGACAAACCCTCTTCCGCACCCGCCGCCGCCCCCAAGCCTTTGCAGGCCAACGCCTCCATTCCCAAGCCCTCCCCGGCCACCGCGTTGCCCGCCTCCACTTCCAGGCAGCTCCACGCCAATGCCTCCAACCCCAAACCCGCTGCAGCCGTCGCTCAACCCGCCGCCTCAACTGCGAAGGAGCCGTCAGCTTCAAAGCCAATCGCGAGCAGCGCCTCCATCCCCATGCCCTCTGCCGCCGCGCAACCTGTGGTGACCCCGGCCGCACCGGCGGCTTCCGCCGCCAATCCCGTCGCCGCGCAGCACAGCTCAACCCCGGCCGCGCCTGCTGCCGCCGCGCCAAAGCAGGTCCGCGCCGCGCTCACTGCCAACGCCCCGATCGCCGCGCAGCCGTCCGCCGAGCCCAGCGTGCGCCCTGCGCTGCCTCCGCTCGCTCCCTGATTTTCGTCTCTTGATTTTCTTGGTTCTCGCCCGCCGCGCCTGCCCGCGCGGCACCGGCGTCTTGAGGTAGGCCGGGGATTCATCCCCGGCATCCGAGCAGCAAAATGATCGTGGGCTTCAGCCCCTGAGGGATGTTCTTCTCAAACCTGCCTGCACTCTGCTTTCATCTCTATTCGCCGCTATCGGCAATCCAATATTTCAAAACTTCGTTCTCCTCGCTGTTGTAGCTGCAAACCAGCTCTACGCGTTTGAACGCTCCCGTCCTGTCTTCCAGCAGCAGCTTGTCCGACACGCTCGTTGTAATCCCCGGGGCCACGGTAACCGCCACCTCTCCATTGAATCTTTCATTCGGCGTTTCGGCGCCAATCCATAGGAACCCCTGCCCTGCAATGGACCGCACATATGCGTCCGCGCCCCTGGAGCACGCCTGCGCCGCCAGCGCTCCAACGTTGTCGTGCAACGTTCTTGCGTCCACCCCGGCGCCCACGCTCCCCGGTTGCCGGGTTGCAGCCTGGCCTCGGCTGGCCGCGATCGATTCCCACTCTCTCACTCCGCCGTAAAGCCCGATCCCCACCATCGCCGCCAATGCAATTGCTCCGGCTCGCACCCTCCACTTCGGGCCGCCTGCTCCCGCCAACTCCCAGTCGCGCGCAAACTGCTCGCCGCTATACAGCAGAGTCCCCGTCCCGTCTTCGCCTGTCCAGCGCACCGCCACCAGGTCCGTCCTCGGGCTGCTCACAAACACTTTTCCCGCCAACCCGTCTGCCTTTCGCTTTGCCTCCGCGCCCTTCGGGGGATATCCTCGCGAACTCATCTCGCATCCCTCCTCGCTCCATACGCGCGATCCACGTTCAGCAGCATCGGCTCACCGCGCAGCCTTGGATTCCCTCGCTGGAATCGCCCAGAATCCCCGCTTCACCTCTCGGCTGCAACGGAATATACCACTCCCGCCGTCGCCGTCGCACAGGCTGGCCCGCTGTCGCACAATGGTTGAAGAGCTTTTTCCCCGTTTCCCTGAGAGTGCAACCCATGCGGTGGTTCGAACACAACGCGATCTGTGGCGCACACGTGCTGGTCATTGCACTGTCCATCCTCCCACTCACGCCGATCCTCGTCTCCCAATCCCCGCCGCAAATCCCATCTGCATCCCCGGCGCCCCCGCCCGCTCCGGTCGCCGCACCCGAGCAAGTCACCGTCACCGCCTATCGCGCTCCCCTCGGCGTTCTGGAAAGCCCGGTCACCACGCGCCTGCTCACCAGCGAGTCGCTGCGCTCGACCGCTGCCATCACCTTCGATGATCAGTTGCGCGCGCTTCCCGGCGTCGTGCTCTTTCGCCGTTCCAGTTCGCTCGTCGCCAACCCTTCCTCGCAGGGAATCAGCCTTCGCGCCCTCGGTTCCACCTCCGCCAGCCGCACTCTCGTCACGGAGCACGATGTCCCTCTCAACGATCCGCTCGGCGGATGGATTCACTGGCAGGAGCAGCCCGAGCTCTCCATCCAATCCGTCGAGCTCCTTCGCGGCGGCGCCAGCGACCTCTACGGTTCGAGCGCCATAGGCGGCGTGATCAACATCATTCCCGTCCGCCCCTCGTCGAATCTCGTCGAGCTCAGCTCCAGCTTTGGCGGCGAAGGTACCTACGACGACAGCTTGCTGGCCGGTGCCCATCGCGGCCCGTGGAATCTTCTCGCCGCCGGCGGCCTCATCGGCACCGACGGATACATTCAGGAAGCTCCATCCCAGCGCGGCCCGGTCGATGTCCCCAGCAATGTTCACAGCCAGAACGCTCTGCTCACGGCCGGCCGCAATCTTCACGATCTCAAGCTCTTCGCGCGCGCCACCGGCTTTAACGAGTCGCGCCACAACGGAACTCCCTACCAGCGGAACGCCACTCGTCTCATTCGTTACAGCACCGGCGCCGATTGGCAAAATGCTCGCAACACCGCGCTCGCCCTGCGCCTCTACGGATCGGACGAGCGCAATCGCCAGACTTTCTCGAGCATTTCCAATCTGCCCAACTTCGGCGACGCGGCTTGCACCTACCGCTGCGGCGAAATCCCCACGCGCTTCTCCTATGTCCCCGACAACGAGCTCGGCGCGGCCGCGCATTGGAGCCAGCCCTTCGGCGCTGGCCTCTTGTTTGTTGCCGGAGCCGACGCGCACGACGTCCGCGTCTGGGACCGCGAGCAAACCTACGGCAGCACCGCCGCGCTCACCAACCTCGCCGATCATCAGCGCGACTCGGCCGCCTACGCTGAGGCCATGTGGGAGCACAATGCCTGGACGCTCGTCGCCTCAGCCCGCATGGATTGGTTCCAGAACTACGATGGCCACGAAACGCAGTGGAACGGTTCAGCCTGGACGCCCACCGCCACGCAGCCGCCACAACGCGATGAACGCATCTTTGATCCGCGCCTCGGCCTCTCGCGCAAGCTGTCGCCACATTGGGCCCTCACTGCCTCGGGATTTCGCGCCTTCCGCGCTCCCACGCCCAGCGAGCTCTACCGCTCCACGCAGGTCGGCAGCCAGCTCACCCTCCCCAATGGCAATCTCCTCAGCGAGCGGGCCACCGGATGGGAAGCCGGTCTGGCCGCCGAGCGCTCCTGGGGCAGCATTCGCTCCAGCTACTTCCTCACCCAGGTCAATCGGCCCATCGCCGCTCTCACCATCAATCCCGACTCTTCGCCCATCTTGCTCATGCGCGAAAATCTCGGCCAGATTGAGAGCCGCGGCGTCTCTCTTGACTACGAGCTTGCGCCCAGGTCCTGGATCGCAGTCGACGGCGGCTACCAGTACGCCCACGCCGTGGTCTCGCGCGGCACTCAGGACCTGGGCAAATGGATTCCCGAAGTCGCGCGCAACATGGCCACGCTGAACCTCCGCGCATCCCGGCCGTCTCTCGGAACCCTCAGCCTCCAAAGCCGCCTCAGCGGCCGCCAGTTCGACGACGACGCCAACGCCTATCTCCTCCACGGCTACTTTCGCCTCGACGCCTACGCCTCGCACAACTTCGGCAACCGCTTCCAGCTCTTCGCCGCCGGCGAAAATCTCTTAAACCGCTCCATCGAGGTTTCCAAGACCCCGACCACCACCCTCGGCCAGCCGCGTACCGCCCGCGCCGGATTCCTCGTTCATCTCGGCGGCGACAGCAAATAGCCAAGCAGCGGTCCGGCTCTGTCGCATCGCCGCGATATCGCGTCGCCTCGCCAGCAAACCCACCAACTCGCACACTTCCCCAAGCAGACACGAGTCGGGATTCCTCCCGACTCTTACCAGCCATTCTGGGGGAGGGATTGAGTGCAGAAGTTTTTGAGGGGGCTGTTTGAATTGTTGCCGTGCGGATTCGATGCGGGAACTGGTGCTTGCAACTACCCTACAAAGCTCCGGCCATGAAAGATGTTCAATTTTGACCATCATCGCAGGCCGAAAAGCGGTAAAAACCCAAATGGCTAATTATTCTTCGCTCGATTTCGATTGTCCTGTTTGCGGAGCGTTTTCTAAAGAAAGGTGCATCAACTTGGCCGGAAGTTTCCGGTTTGAATCGCACGTTGAGCGCAGGTGGATCGCCCAGGATCAGCGACCGGAGCGTTCGCCCTCAACGGCAATCCCGGCAGGAAGCCGCGTGATCGAATACAAGCAAGCACCATAAACGCACCAAGACCTCTCACCTGTCCCTGCCTCTCATTCCCCGTCCACTAGAATCATTCCGTGCCCCCGCTCTTTCATCTCCTCGCCGTATCCGCCGCCGGCGGCCGCCGCGGCCGTCTCCTCCTGCCGCATCAAACCGTCGAAACCCCTGTCTTCATGCCCGTCGGCACGCAGGGCACCGTCAAAGCCGTCCCCCAGGACACGCTCGAATCCCTCGGCGTCGAAATCATTCTTGGCAACACCTACCATCTCTATCTCCGCCCCGGCCACGAACCCATCCGCCGCATGGGCGGCCTGCATCGCTTCATCAGTTGGCCGCGCGCCATCCTCTCTGACTCCGGAGGCTTTCAGGTCTTCTCCCTCAGCTCGCTCCGCAAAGTCACTGACGACGGCGTTCAATTCCGCTCTCACCTCGACGGGAGTTCGCACTTCTTCACCCCCGAGCACTCCATCGACGTTCAAATCGCCCTCGGCGCCGACGTTGTGATGAGTTTTGATGAGTGCACCGAGTATCCCGCCTCACGCGCCCGCGTGGAAGAAAGCCTACGCCTCACCGTGGCCTGGGCCCGCCGTTCTCTCGATCACTTCCGCGCCCACAGTCATGATGTCCCGTGGTTCGATCTACAGGTCCGCCGCACGCAGTCCCTTTTCGGAATCGTTCAGGGCGGCATGCATCGCGATCTCCGCCGCCAGTGCGCCGAGCGCCTCGTCGAAATGGACTTCGACGGCTACGCCATCGGCGGCCTCAGCGTCGGCGAGCCGCGCGAGCTCACCCTTGAAATGATCTCTGAAGTTTTGCCGCTGCTGCCCAAAGACAAGCCGCGCTACGTCATGGGCGTCGGCTATCCCGACGAAATCGAGCTCTACGCCCGCATGGGTGTCGACATGATGGATTGCGTACTACCCACGCGCGCCGCCCGCCACGCCCTGCTCTTCACCAGCGAGGGCCGCCTCAACATCAAGAACAAACAATTCGCCGAAGACCAGTCCCCGCCAGACCCCGCCTGTCAGTGCCCCGTCTGCCGCCGCTACTCGCGTGCCTACTTGCGCCATCTAATGAACGCCGGTGAACCCCTCTCCGCCACCCTCAACTCCATCCACAATCTCGCCTACTACCTCGCCATCATGTCCCGCGTCCGCAAGTCTCTGGAATCCGAACCCGCCGATCAATCGCCTGGTCGTTGACATTCGCGAAGTCTGCTCCGCGCCCTCCGGGCTGAACGCCTTCAACTTTCGAGCTACTGGCTACAAGCCGTCCACGAACCACTAATCACGAACCACTAACCCAGTAACCACTAACCACTAACCACTAACCACTAACCACTAACCACTAACCACTAACCACTAATCACTGCATTTCCCAGCAACTGCTTCAGCGCCTCCACATACTCGCTCAGCGCCGCGCGCCCCTTCTCCGTCATCCGGTAGAGCGTCTGCGGCTTGCGCAGCACAAATCGCTTCTTCATTGCCACGTACCCCGCCTCTTCCAGCTTCATCAACTGCGCGCCCAGGTTCCCATCGGTCGAGCCCGTCTTCTCTCGCAGCCACGTAAACTCCGCCTCGTCCACCCCCGAGAGCAGCGAGAGCAGCGCCAGCCGCAGCTTCCCGTGAATCACAGGATTCAACTCCGGCAGCTCAGGCATTTGCCGCCCCCTGCACCTGCCGCCGCCGCCGCGACTCGCAGATCATCGCGTAGATCCCAAACACGATCTGGCAAAAGAAAATGGCCACCAGAAACGCGATCAGGCTTTGCGTAACGCTGCCAAACAAGGAGGCCGCCCCCGCCAGCCACCACACCACCGCGCACGCAAATTGCGCCTTCCACTTGATCAGGATGCCCGAGGCGGCATTGGCTGTCCCCAGCAATGTCGCGATCACGGCCACGCACACCTGTTGGTCAGCTCTGCCGCCCAACCCCAGCGGCACTAACAGCGCAAACATCGAAATTCCCATGGCCGTCCAAATGGACATGATTGCCCGCCCCACTGTCGTCTTTGGTGCCTTTGCGCCTTTGTGCATCCGTCCGGCCAGGGTCCAGGTCAGCAACCACGTGCCGATCATCGTCACCGGCCATGCCATGTAGTGCTGGCCCCAGATCGGCCCGCCAAACATCCCTGAAGACCATGCAATGGCCACGTAAAACGCCACCCCCCAAAGCACAATCGTCCATGCCCATCTCGTCGTGCTCCGCCGACCCTCGGCCATCATGTTCGCAATCAGCTCCAGCCGCTCCGTCAATTCCGTGTCCTTCACATTGCTCTCCATAGTTCGCCTCTCATCCTTTTCGTTTTGTCTTACCTGTTGCTCCCGGCGGGTGCCCAGAGCACGACCTGAGCGAAGCCGAAGGGTCCCGCCTTTGGGACGTCGGATAGCACGAACCTCAACTCCGCCAACCCCTGCTTTCTCGTTCCCTTGCTCACGTGTTCCCTCGATCCCGCGTTCCCTGCCTTCATATGAAGAGTACTCTATACAATAGAGTACTCGATGTCAAGCAAATTCTTCCGCGCCCACGCAGATCTCCCGTTCTCCCACCTAACTCATTGATCCTAAAAGAGCGTCCAGCGTCTTCACGTAGCACCGGACTCCAGTCCGGGGTCCCCGGCGATGAATTCGCTGCATCAGTTCTATTGAAAGAGCAGCGGCGCAAAGTGGACCAAACTGTAATGCCAGGCTGTCCACTCATGCCCGCCGGGCCGGCCGCCGGCCGCTTTCTGATCCCTGATCCCTGATCCCTGTCCCCTGCCTTTTTGTCAACCCTCCCAACTCGCCCCAACCCCTCAACCCATTGAAAACGTTCCGCAAAAATCCAACCCAACTTTGCCGATCATTTCCGCCTTTTGGTGCACAATATTCCCATGATCGCCAAGCAGAGATCGAGGAACACGCCAGGATTCCTCCCCGCCGACTCCCTCGCTCCCTGCCTTTCCGTTCCCTCAGTCCCGGAGCCTGTCCTGAGCGAAGCCGAAGGGTCCCGATGTCCCTGCTCTTACCACCCCCCTACGTTTTCGCACCCCACCCCCTATGCCTCCGGCACCCACCCCCCACCCTTTTGCAGACCCACCCCCCATGCCCTTTTGTGAAACTGTGAAACTGTGAAACTGTGGAGCCTTCCAAATCAACAACTTGCAGCCACAGTTTCACAGTTTCACAGTCTCACAGTTTCGTTTTCAGGGGTTTTGTCGCAAACTTGTCCGCCGCGGCGGACTAACTTGCTGACTCGCTAACTCCGCTAGCTCCGCTGCTTCACACCTGCTTCACGCGTCGTTCTTCTTCACCAGATACTCCTCGACCAGCACGCTCACCAGAACGGCCGTCGGGATCGCGACTATCGCTCCGGCAATGCTTCCGAGCGCCGAGCCGAGCAGCAAAGCGATGAAGATCGCCAGGGCCGGCAGTTGGACGCGGCTTCGCATGATGCGCGGAATCAGCCATGTGTTCTCGATCTGTAGATACAGGACAAAGAAGATGGCAACGCCGAGCACGCGGCCCCAACTGTCGATCGCCGCCACCAACATCGCCAGCACAAGCGAAACTGCCGCGCCCAGAACCGGGATCAAATTGAGAAGGCCGGTGACGACGCCGAGCACGTAGGCGTAGCGAACACCCAATGAAAGGTAAACGATCGTGCTCACCGTGCCGAGAATCAGCATCAGGCTCAGCTGGCCCACCAGCCACTTCTCCATGCGGACGGCTGCGCGCCTCAGCGTCGCGTCCAGCCGATGCCGCGGCTGAGCCGGCACGAACGAAAGAAACCAGCGGTACGCGCCGTCGCCCTCGAGGATGAAATAGAGCGTGAGCACGAAGCCCGCAATCACCTCGACCAGCGCTCCTGCCCAGGCCCTGAACGAGAGCAGCAGGTACTCTGCCCCGCCGCTCAGCCCGCGCTGAATCCAGGAGATGACATCGGCGGCGTCGAGGCGATCGGCGTAGGGAACCTCTCTGACCTTAGCCAGGATTGCGGGAATGCGGGTCGGTAACTCGCCCGTCAGGGCCTGCAGGTCGTTGATGACCGGCGGCAAGGCGAAAAATCCAAA
The DNA here is from genome assembly GCA_049517515.1 of Occallatibacter sp. GTDB lineage: Bacteria > Acidobacteriota > Terriglobia > Terriglobales > Acidobacteriaceae > Telmatobacter. The sequence goes on along the minus strand of JBEKSA010000002.1, from coordinate 141,230 downwards.
GACCGCGAACGCGCCGGCCACCGCCAGCAACAGGATGAGGATGGCCGTTGATCCGTGAAATGGCTTCCAGCGGCCGATCCGAATTCGCGTCGTGGCCCGCACCACCGGCGAGAGCACGACGGCAAAGAGCGCCGAGACGTAAAGGAGCGCCAGCATGCCGCGAATCAGCCACGCCACGTAGAGGGCCAGCGCCACGGCGAAGAAGAACACGATGTGTCCGCGAACGTTTTGCTTGCTCTGCGCGGATTGATTCATACGAGGCAATCCTTACATGCCAGGCTCATGCCCAGCGATGCCGGTTCACTGCCCACTGTTCACTGCTCACTGGCCACTGACCACTGACCACTGACCACTGACCACTGGTTATTGTTCACTGTCCGCTGATGATTCCCCCGACGATTCCACCGAGCAGTCCGGCGCCAGCGGCCGCCGGCGTTGATGGGACTGCCTCGGGGTGCGGCAGATACTCGTAGATCTGGTTCGCCAGCCGCGAGATGGGCAGCGTTTGCAGCCATATCGTGCCCGGACCCACCATCCGCGCCAGAAAGATCCCGTCGCCGCCGAAGATCATGTTCTTGATCCCGGGAACCGTGGTGATCTGGAATCCGACCGACGATTGGAACGCGCCTACGTGGCCCGGATGCACAAACAGGATCTCACCGGGCGCGAGATCCTTCTGGATCAGCTCGCCTGAAAGCTCGATCCACGCCGTGCCCACGCCGCCAACCTTCTGCAGCATGAATCCGCTGCCGCCAAAGATGCCCGCGCCGAGCGACTGCTGGAAACCCACGGTAATGGTCACCTGGGGCGTGGCGCACAGGAATCCGTGCCGGTGCACCATGTACTCCGGCCCCTGCCCAAGCTGCACAGGCACGATGTGGCCCGGCACCCTGGTGGCAAAGGAGACAGAGCCCTGGTACTGAATGGCGCGGTACTCGGTCATGAAGATGCTTCCGCCGCCGGCCACGCGCTTGATCACACCGAAAAATCCCCCGCCCCCGCCCGCCTGCGTATGCGTCGTCATCTGCACACTCGCAGTCATCCACGAGAGCTCTCCACTCTCTGAAAACACGCTCTCGTTGGGATCGAGCAGCACTTCGAGCACCGGCATGGTGGTGCCCAGAATCCGGGTTTGCATAAGGAGTCCCTCCTGTTAGTGATCAGTGTAATGGCCGCAACGCGCGTCAGCAGCGAATGTTTGTGGAAACGGAGCTGCCTGGCAGGGGCTGTGGATTGAAGGCTGGTTTTGACCGGCTGGCCGAAGGTTATTGCTCGTCTCGGTGAGCAATGATGTAGTCCTTGATGCGGTCGTAGGCATCGCTCGGGAGCACGCCATGATCGAGCAGATCCTGCTTGGTCCGATAGGGGCGAAAGCGAACGATGCGTCCGGCCCAGCTCGGCGTCATTCCGGGAACTTTGAGAAGTTCATCGGCACTGGCGTGGTTGATGTCGACACGCGCTTCGGGCGGCGGGATGGCCTTTGTCTTCGGTGACGCGTGCGGGGCGACGGACTGCGCGTGGCTGAATGCTCCATTTGCCGCTGTGGCGATGCAGACCGCGAGCACAGCGATTGCCGCGAATTGCTTTCCAGCTCGCACAGATTCAGTCTCCAATCAGGCTGCGCTTGTCATGCAGTTGTCCAGGTGGGCGAGCACGAGGGGCCATGCATCCTCGTGCCGTTTCTTCGACTCCTCGTCGGGAAAGCCGGCGTGCGTGAGGCGGAGCTGAGTGCCATCGTCTTTCGCAATCAGCTCCACCGTCACCTGAGTTTCCGCGCCCTTGGTTGCTGCGGTGAGCCAGGTGAGTTCAACAAGCCGAGGGCGCTCCATGCGGAGGAAGCGGCCGTAATGCGGATGCCGCTGGCCTTTGAACTCGGTTTCGAAGAAGAACGCTGTGTCGATCCTGCCCTTCATCAGAACCGATCCGGGCTCGGCAAACCAGCGATCAAATTGCTCCGTCCAGGCGCGGAAGAGCACATCCGGAGATGCCTTCATCACGCGCTCACAGGTAAAGGAAAATGGTCTTGCGGTAAGATCGGGCATACGCATAGGCGAGGATTCTCCTTTCCGGGATTCCCGCATGAGGGTCAACAAAACCATTTGACACCAAAAGGGCTTTGCCCGTACCTTGAAAAGAGATGCAGAGCCTCCGCCATCACGGCCACCACCATGGGACAACCATGCCGGCGGACTGCCTTGGCCTAAGCTAATCGGCCAGAGAGATCAAAGAGAAACACTCAAGCCCGCCGGCGAATGACGCTGGTGGGTTTTTTCGTGTTTGGAGAAGAACTTCAACCCCAACCGGGACAAAGACAGGATGAGAGATGACCGAGAAGGCAGTAACAATTGATTTCGACAAGATGGATGGCCTTGTGCCGGGGATCGTGCAGGATGCGCGCACGGGCGAGGTGCTGATGCTGGGCTTTTTGAATCCAGCCAGCTATGCCAAAACGCAGGAATCCGGCTTTGTGACCTTCTGGAGCCGCACCCGACAGAAGCTATGGATGAAAGGCGAGACCAGCGGCAACCGGCTCCGCGTGGTTTCCGCGGCCACCGACTGCGACAATGACACGCTGCTGTTTCGCGTTGAAGTGGAAGGCGACGGCCTGGTTTGCCACGAGGGCACAGTGAGCTGTTTTACGAGGCCGATCGCGGTGGGAGCGGAGGTGAGCCGTGGGTAGCAAGCTTCGATTCGGAATCCCCAAAGGCAGCCTGCAGGATGCGACCATTGCACTGTTCAAGCGCGCAGGATGGAACATCTACGCGGACGGCCGCTCCTACTTTCCTTCGATTGACGACGGCGACATTGAGTGCATGCTGATTCGCGCGCAGGAGATGGCGCGCTACGTTGATCACGGCGTGCTTGATGCGGGACTGACCGGCATCGATTGGGTGGTCGAGAGCGGCCTCGACGTCGCCAGCGTGACCACGTTGACTTATGCCAAGCAAAGCCGGCGCAAGGTACGCTGGGTTCTGGCAGTTCCGGAAGGGAGCGGCTTTGAAAAGGCTGAGGACCTGGAAGGGAAGATCATCGCTACTGAACTGGTAGAAGTGACCAAGCGCTACTTTGCCTCGAAGGGCGTGAATGTGAAAGTGGAGTTCAGTTGGGGAGCAACGGAGGTGAAGCCGCCGACGCTGGCCGACGCGATTGTCGAAGTGACGGAGACGGGCAGCTCGTTGAAGGCCAATCACCTGAAGATCATTGATACGGTGATGGAGAGCGAGACGCACCTGATCGCCAGCAAGGCTGCGCTGGCCGACGCGTGGAAGCGGCAGAAGATCGACCAGATTGCGCTCATGCTGCGCGGCGCCATCGATGCGCAGGCGCAGGTGGGGCTGATGCTCAACGTGAAGCGCGGGGATCTGGAGGGTGTGCTGGCCGTGCTGCCAGCCCTGAACTCTCCGACCATTTCGCAGTTGAGCGATTCGGAGTGGGTCGCCGTGAATACGATTCTGGAAGAGCGCGTGGCGCGCGACGTTATCCCGCGGCTGAAGGCGGCGCGCGCTGCGGGAATTGTCGAGTATCCACTGAACAAAGTCGTGCTGTGACGAGAGCCGAACGATGAAGCTGATCCGGACCACAGGACGAAATGCTCGGGAAGCCGCGGAGACGCTGGCCGCCCTCGAACGGCGCGGAAGCGCGGCGCTGGACCAGGTGCTGCCCGCGGTGAAGCGGATTGTGGCCGATGTACGCAGGCACGGCGATCGCGCGCTGCTGCGGTATGCGGCGAGGTTCGATGGACTTTCTGGGCCGAATGCATTGCGAGTGACTCAAGATGAAATGGCGGCGGCGTGGAAGGGTCTCGATCCCGCGCTGCGCGATGCGCTTACCACGGCAGCCGCGCAGATTCGCGATTTTGCCGAGCGGCAGATGCCGGAATCGTGGAATGAATCGACGGTCGAGGGCTTGACGACGGGCCAGCTTGTGCGCCCGCTTGGGTCTGTTGGATGTTATGTGCCCAGCGGACGGCACCCGTTGCCCTCAACTCTATTGATGACGGCGATTCCGGCGCAGGTCGCGGGAGTGGCGCGGATTGCAGCGGTTTCGCCAAAGCCCGCGCCGGAGACGTTGGCCGTAGCGCATCTGCTCGGAATCGAGGAATTCTATCGGCTGGGTGGCGCGCACGCCGTGGCGGCATTGGCCTACGGAACCCCGAGTCTTCCACGCGTTGACAAGATTGTGGGGCCGGGAAATCTTTACGTAACCGCGGCCAAGCGCCTCGTCGCATTTGATTGCGCTATTGATATGCTTGCGGGCCCGACGGAGATCGTGGTCACCAGCGAGCGCGGCAACGCGGCAAACATTGCGAGCGACCTTGTCGCGCAGGCGGAGCACGATCCGGAGGCGCTGGCGATCTTTGTGACGGCGCGAGAAGAGTTAGCGCGGGCGGTAATGGCCGAAGCGAAGGAGCGCAGCCGCAACAACGCCGTGGCGCGCGAGGCGCTCAAGCGCAACGGTTTTGTTTTTGTGGCAGGATCGTATGAGGAATGCTGCGATATCACCAACTGGCTCGCGCCGGAACATTTGACTGTTGACACCGCGAGCGATTTGGGGTGGGTTCAGAATGCAGGATCAGTCTTCGTCGGGCGCTGGTCTGCGCAACCCATGGGTGACTATATCTCCGGTCCGAATCACACGCTGCCTACGGGCGGCATGGCGCGAGTGCGCGGCGGATTGAGCGTGAACGACTTCGTCAAGCTCATCACCGTGCAGCAGTACACGGCGAAGGGCGTGGAGAAGTTGGGACCGAAGGCTGCGTTGCTGGCTGAAGCGGAAGGACTCTTCGGCCACGCCGAAGCGATTCGAGCGCGCTTCAAAAGGAGGGCCCGTGGCTGAAGGTGTCTCCACACTTATTCCTGCCCCGCGTCTTCGCGTACAAGCCATGAAGGAGTACCACCCTCCGCTGGGCAACCGAGATGCGATGCGGCTGGACTTTAACGAGAACACGCTCGAATGCTCGCCGCGGGTACGCGAGACGCTGGCGCAGATTTCTTCTGGAGCGCTCACCCGCTATCCCGAGCGCGAGCCGGTGGAAGCGATCGTGGCCGCGCATTTGGGGCTGCGCGCGGAACAGGTGGCGCTGACCAACGGCGTGGATGAAGCAATTCACGTGCTCTTCGAAACGTTTCTCGAAGCAGGCGACGAAGTGTTGATGCCTGTACCCACGTACACCATGTACGAGGTCTATGCCTCGGCAACGGATGCGCGCGTCGTCGCGGTGCAGGCTGCGGACGATTTACAGTTTCCGTTTGAGCGGCTGATGGCGGCAATCACTCCAAGGACGAAAGTAATTGCGGTTGCCAATCCGAACAGCCCATCGGGCTCGGTGGCCACGCGCGCGCAACTGCTGGAACTGGCGCGGCGCGCGCCGCAAGCGGTAATGCTGGTCGACGAAGCCTACTTTCATTTCTTCGGCGAGACAGTGATGGACCTCGTGGGAACGCTGCCGAATCTCGTGGTCGCGCGGACGTTCTCGAAAGCCTACGGGGTGGCGGGGTTGCGGTTGGGTTTGCTGGCCGGGCCGGTGGAATTAATGCGCTGGGTGCGACGCGTGCTTTCGCCGTACAGCGTGAACTCGCTGGCGCTGGCCTGCCTGCCGCCGGCGCTTGAAGACACTGCGTACCTCGATTGGTACGTGGGCGAAGTGCTGGCGGCGCGCGCGGAGTTTGAGGCGGCGCTCGATGCAGCGAAGGTGAGGCACTGGCCGAGCGGGGCCAATTTCGTTTTAGTCGAGATTGGCGGGCAGCACGAGGAGTTTGTGCGCCTGATGCGCGACGCCGGCGTGCTGGTCCGTGACCGATCGAGCGATTCCGGTTGCGATGGCCGCGTGCGTATCACCATCGGAACGCGCGCACAGATGAGGCAGGCCGTTACCGCGCTGAACAACGCGCTGGCGGCGCTGCGGACGGAAGGCGGGAAGTGATGACAGTGAAGAAGAGCGGGGCGGCGAGCAGGCGCGCGGGTTTGCGTTCGGCGACGATCGTGCGCAACACCAACGAGACGCGCATCGAGATCGAGCTGACGATCGAGGGACAGGGACGGTACAGCGTCTCGACTGGAATTCGCTTCTTCGATCACATGCTGGAGCTTTTCGCGCGGCACGGCGCATTCGACCTCGACCTCGTCTGCAAAGGCGATCTGGATGTCGATCAGCACCACACGGTCGAAGACGTGGGCATTGCGCTCGGCGAGGCATTCGATCGCGCCTTGGGAGACAAGCGTGGCATTCTCCGCGCCGGCTACTTCGTCATGCCAATGGACGAGACGCTGGCGATTGCAGCCGTGGATTTGAGCGGGCGCGCGGCGTTTGCAGTGGATACGAAAGTGCGCACGCGGCTGGTAGGCGATTTGCAGACCGAGTTGGTAACGGACTTCTTCGAGGGGTTTGCGCGAGGGGCACGGGCCAACGTGCACGTGAAGACCATGTACGGACGCTCGAACCACCACAAGATCGAGGCGATCTTCAAGGCATTCGCGCGGGCGCTGCGCGTGGCCTGCTCGCGCGACAAGCAACTGGGCAAGATGCTGCCTTCGACGAAGGGTTTGCTTTGATGCGCGTCACAGTCATCGACTACAAAGCAGGCAATCTGACCTCAGTGCTCAAAACACTGCGGCATCTTGGCGCTGAGACGGTCGTGACCGACGGCGATCTCTCGCTGGTCGAAGCGGCAGAGCGCATTGTGCTGCCAGGCGTCGGCCACTTTGCGGCGACGGAACGGCTGGATGCGACAGGAATGACGGGCGCCATTCGCGCGGCAATTGCGCGGGGGGTACCGTTCCTGGGAATTTGTGTGGGCATGCAGTGGCTTTATGCGGGATCGACGGAAGCGCCGCAGCAAGCGGGGCTCGGACAGTTCCCTGAATCGTGCACGCGTTTTGCCGAAAGCACGGAAAAGGTTCCACACGTGGGTTGGAACTCTCTCGAAGTTCGGAATGGATCGCGCTTGCTGGCCGGCGTCGAGCCGGGGGAGTTTGTCTACTTTACACATTCGTACAAGGGTCCTGTTACGGCGGACACCGCGGCCGTCACAAACTACATCGAGCCATTCGCGGCCGCCGTGGAGCGCGGCAATGTGATGGGCGTGCAATTCCATCCGGAGAAGTCAGGCGAGACGGGATTGAAAATTCTGCGCAATTTTCTCGCGTGGCAGGCGAAGGGAGCCGCATGCTGACCAAGCGCATCATTGCCTGTCTCGACGTGCACGCGGGCCGCGTGGTGAAGGGCGTGCAGTTTGTCGACCTCGTGGATGCGGGCGATCCGGCGACGCAGGCGTCGCGGCATGCGCGTGAAGGCGCGGACGAGATTGTGCTGCTGGATATTACCGCGACGCACGAGGGTCGGCAGACTCTGCTCGATACGGTGCGGCGCACGGCGCGCGAGCTGTTTGTGCCGTTTTGCGTGGGTGGAGGCATTCGCTCGGCGCGCGACGCGGAGCAGGTATTTGAGGCGGGTGCGGACAAGGTGAGCATCAATTCAGCGGCGCTGGCTGACCCTTCGCTTATTAGCGCCATCGGCAGCAGTTTTGGCGCGCAGGCTGTAGTAGTCGCCATCGACGCGCGACGCGACCCCGAAGCCGCCGACCCGGTGCGCGATGCGCAAGTATTTGTCCACGGCGGGCGTAAGCCGGTGGGTCGGCGCGTGGTGGAATGGGCGCGCGAGGCGGAAGAGCGCGGCGCGGGCGAGATTCTTCTGACTTCAATGGACGCTGACGGAACGCGCGCTGGATTCGATTGTGAATTGACAGCGGCGGTGAGCGAGGCCGTCGGAATTCCGGTGATTGCCTCGGGAGGCGCAGGAACAGTGGCGCACTTTGCCGATGTGTTCGGGCGCGGCAAAGCCGATGCTGCGCTCGCGGCCAGCATTTTTCATTTCGGTGTATCCACCTCGCGTTCGCTCAAAGAAGAGCTTGCGCAGGCAGGCGTTCCGGTGAGGCTGCCATGCTGATTCCTTCGATTGATCTGATGGGCGGGCGCATTGTGCAGCTTGTGCAGGGCGAGAAGCTGCGGCTCGCGTTTGACGACATTGAATACTGGATCGAGAAATTCTCGCGCTTTCCGCTCGTGCAGTTGATCGATCTGGACGCGGCGATGCGACAAGGCGACAACTTCCTGCTGGTCGAGCAGATCGCAAAGCGGCTGCCGTGCCAGGCGGGTGGCGGCGTTCATTCCATTGAGCGCGCACGGCAAGCACTGGACGCCGGCGTGAAGCGCGTGATCATCGGGTCGGCGCTTTTCTCGGCAGAAGGCAACGTCAATGCGGCGTTCGCTGCGGAGCTGGCCGGGAGCGTCGGTGCAGAGCGCGTGGTGGCCGGGATCGACACGAAAAACAGCCGCATTGTCGTGAAGGGATGGAAGGCGCAGGTGGAGCTGACGCCGGACGATGCGATTCCGCAGCTTGAACCCTACGTTGCGGCATTTCTGTACACGCATGTGGACGGCGAGGGATTGATGCAGGGCTTTCCCGTGGAAACCGCGGCCCGTTTGCGCAACCTGACGCAGCGTCAACTCATCGTGGCCGGAGGCATTCGCAGCCAGCAGGAAGTGGATGCGCTCGATGCGATTGGAGCCGACGCAGTAGTGGGGATGGCGGTATACACGGAACTGCTGGCGATTTGACTGCGGTTGCCCCTAAGCTTTCGCAGAGGGCGAGAGCGGCAGGTGCGGGGCTGGTTCGGCTCACGCGGAATCGACGACCTTCTCGGAATCGCCGATGGCGTTGCTGGTTTCAATGCGTGTCGCGCGGAGCAAGCGTGCAATCTGCTTGAGATGGAGCTGGACCGCATAGGCGCGCAAGAGCTCGGCCTGCGAAAATCCAATGCCGGTGTGGCGAACCTCGTCCATGCGCGCTTCTAGGTCGGCAATGTCCTGCTCCAGATTGATTCCCGGGGCGGGCGCGCGGAAGCGCCACTTGTGAGTGTAACTGGCTACATAATTGAAGCCGGTGCGAATGTCGGCGGCAAGACGCGAGAGCGCCGGCTCCAATTGCTGCGCGAAGCGGTCTTCGTGGCTGTCTTTTACCGCAAGCTCGAGCGCAACCAGCGCGTCATAGAGAGATCGGCCAAACTGCGAGAGCATGCTCAGACCCTCCCGCCAGCCGGGGCCACTCGGCTCGTTGCGCGCGGCTTCGAGCAGTTGACTGTTTCCGCGGAGCAGAGCCAGCGCATCCTCGCGCAGGGCAGGTAGATTCTGCGACGGCGCGCCGCGAAAGCCCTCGAGAATCGCCTCGAAGAAGCTGCCGAGCAGGAGGAACTCCTGGGCGAGGCCATCGCGCAGCCACAGTCGTGCGCGATCAGGAAAAACAAGCGTGGTGACCGCAAGCGCGACGACGATTCCAAGCAGTACTTCGCCGACGCGATCGAGCGCAAGCTCCCATCGCGGGCCGGCTTTGGGGACAAGCATGATGATCGTGATGGTGACGGCGGCAAGACGCGAGCTATTGCGGAGACTGAGCAGCCCGCAGACGACAATCGCGAGGATTACGGCGAGTATGTAATTCCATGGCGGCGCACCGAAGACGGAACATGCGAAGCCGAACGCAGCGCCCATGAATGTTCCAAGAAGGCGGTCGCGCGAAGCCGTTACGGTCGCGCCAACATTCGATTGCAAAACGATGATGGCGCTGATGGAGCCCCAATAGCCGTCGTGCAAGCCGAATCGCAACGCCAGCCACCAGCACAGCGCCGCGGCCAGTGCGGTCTTGGCCGCATCGATAAGCAGGCGGCGCCGCTCGAAGGTCAGCAGTCCCTGCTTACTGCCGCCTCCCAATCGCAGCTTCGCAGCGAGTTGGTGCTGGGACCACGTCTTTTTGGCTTTCAAGCGCATGGTTGCGATCCGAGGTTGAACCTTCTCCTTGTTTCAGGATAGTTTGCGGCACGCGCTGCGGTGAAGAGTTTCACGTCCGTGATCTGCGAGCGTCAATGAGCGCGGTCGGCATTGACGGGGCGGAGAAAGTCCTGGGATAGGATGGAATCGAGGAGCGAGCGCCGGTCGTGCGCAAGAAACCGCATGCTGCGAGTCGGATACCCAGCTACTTTACCTTTTGAGTTGTTCCGCGATTTCCCCAAGGGGATCGAGCTGATCCCGGTGTCGGACAAAATGGATCGTGACGTCGAGATCGATGTCTGGATCCCCGATCCTTATTCAACCAGGGCAATACGCGCATGGCCGCGCCTGCGCGGCGTGAAGCTTGTGCTGGCGATGATGGCGGGAACGGAGTGGGTTCCCGAAACGGTCGGACCGCACGTCACGATTTGCAATGCGCATGGCGCGCACAATATCTCCACCGCGGAGTGGACGGTGGCCGCCATTCTGACGATGCTGAAGTACTTTTCGCTATATCTCGACATTCAGCGGGCGGGCGCGTGGAGGCGGAGGATCGAGGCCAGCTCGCACTACGCAAAAATCACCGGCGACACGAGCACAGTCTATCCGCCAGTGTTGCAGGAAGAGCTGACTGGCAAGACCGTGCTCCTGGTGGGGTACGGGGCGATCGGCAAGGAGATCGAGCGCATGCTCGCGCCATTTGCTGTCGAGATGATTCGCGTGGCCCGCACGGCTCGCTCGGAGCCCGAAGTGCACGCGGTAAGCGAGTTGGACACCCTGCTGCCGCGCGCGGATATCGTGATTTTGATCCTTCCGGCAACAGCGGAGTCGCGCGGGCTCATCGGCAAGCGGCAGCTCGGGCTGCTGCGACAGGGCGCTCTGCTGGTGAATGCCGCGCGCGGACCGATTGTGGATACGGACGCGCTGGTCGAGGCTTTGCAATCAGGGCGGATTCGCGCCGCACTCGACGTGACCGATCCTGAGCCATTGCCGGAAGGGCATCCGCTGTGGAAATGCCCGAACTTGCTTCTGACGCCGCATGTCGGCGGATCGACTCCACAGTTTGCGCCGCGCGCTCTGCGCACTGTGACCAGTGAGCTGCGGCGGTATATGAAGGGCGAGCCGCTGCGGAACGTGGTGCAAGCGGCAAGTTAAACGTTGGCTGCTGCACGACGCCAGTCGCGCAGGCCAAGCACGGCGAGAGGCACAAAGGCCGCATAGAGCAGCGCCGTCGGCCACAGATCCTTGTAGATATACTCGCCGACGTAAATTGCATCCACGAGAATCCAAAGCCACCAATTGGCAATATGCTTGCGCGCCTGCCACCAGGTGGCCACAAGGCTGTAGCTCATCAGAATGGCGTCGAGATAGGGCAGCGCGGCGTGAAGACGCTTGGCTAGCGTTCCTAACACAAAACTTCCAGCCACGCCAAGAACGAGAGCGATGACCAGATTCGGCGTCCGCAGTGGAACGACTCGCACATCGCCCTCTTCACGCACGCCGCGCCACCAGTGCCACCAGCCGTAGAACGTGAAGACGACAAAAAAGACCTGGAGCAATGCGTCGGAAAATAGCCCCGCGCGAAAGAAGACGACCATGTAGAGAAAGATGGAAACGAGGGTGATGGGCCAGCAGATGAGCAAACGCCGCGTGGTAAGCCAGATTCCAAATGCCGCCGTGATGGCTCCCGCGAGCTCCAAGCCATGAGCGGTCAGATAAGCGGCGATGGAGGTCGAGATCATGGCTGAGCCGCTTTCTTTTCCGATCGCGCGACGCGGAGCAAGTCTTTGCGTCCAGCCCGGCGGCGCAGCGCGTCGAGTAACTTGTGGCCGGGGGCGCTCGAGAACCAGCGGGCGTGGCCGACGAGCCAGCCGTCATAAGCCATGGCAGCCTTCTCCTCCGAGTGCAGGACGCCTAGAAAATAATCGGCCTCAGAAAGAGCAAACTCGGCGTGGCACAGAGCCGTCATGGGCGCGAGGGCGTCCGACTCCTCGCGCGTGAGCGGGCGGATGGATTCGTAGCCGTCCAAAAATGCATCGAGTTGATCGAGGTGGATGGATACACCGTCCGGGTGCGCGGGATCGTTCACAAGCGCGAGCCACTCCACAATGTTGCGTTCGATGGCGTGGGCGATATCGTGCACAGCATTGGTGCGGTCGGCGAGGCCGAAGTCAATGATGGCCGTGGCGTGGGCATTCGGAGCTGCGTCGCTCCAGAAAAGATTGGAGGCGTGGAGATCGTTGTGAGTCCACAGCGGTTTAAGCACGGGCAAATGCGGCGCAAGCTCGGCGTGAAAGGGCGCAAGGAATTCGAGCGCTTGTTCCGCGCTTGCGTGGACGGATTCCTTCGCGCAGAGCGGCGGACGCGCGGCAAGGTAGCATTCCATCGCGGCGGAAGGATCGACGGCGGCGAAGATCGTGAAGCTGGCAACGAGTGGGCGCGCCTGGCGGGGCGGGGCGTTGAAGTTCTGCGCGGCAAGATGGAGCCGAGCCAGCGCAGCGCCGGCTGAATGCGCGTGAGCGGTACTGTGGAACGGCGTCCAGGAGATCGCGTCTTCGTAAAGGTCGATGCCCTGCGGAATCTCGTGCACTTCGTAAGTCCATTCGCTTGTTTCGATCGCTGTTTCGCCAGTCACGGAGGCGAAGATGCGCGGAACGGACGCGCCATGCGTGAGCAGATGGGAAAGAAAGCGGTGTTCCTCCAGGAGTCCCTCACGATCGCGCACGGCTCGATGATGGCGCTTGATGAAGACGCGGCCACTGCGCGTGGCGACGACGCCAGCCGCGGAAAACGGGCGCGGGCTCGCGGAAAGGAACTGCGTGGGTTCGCCCAGGTCGGGGAATCGAGCAAGAATTGGGCGCAATTCATCAAGCGTGAGCGGAGGCCAGTCGGGCTCGACCAGCGAGCCATCCATGCCGTGGGCTTTTGCCGTTGCGCTCATTGCGGCTGCGTCCTTCACCGAGTCCCGTTGCTCTAGAACGTGTAGTGGGCGTCGAGGCGCACGGTCGGCGGCGCGCCCAGCCACACAAATGTATCGCCGTAACTTGCGCCGGTGTCGGACCAGTAGCGCTTGTTCGCGATGTTGTCGGCGTAAATGTGGAACGTGACGCGGCCTTGCTCGCCGCCGGGTGTATAACGCGCGCCGAGGTTGAAGAGGTTGTAACTGGGCACGCTCACCGCATCGTCGCGCGTGGCTTCTTTGCGTGAGGTGTAGCTCCAGCCGGGCATCAGGTGCAGGCCGCACACATGAGGAACCGTGACGTCGGCAAACACATTGGTGTGCAGGTGCGGCACGTTGATCACTTGCTTGCTGTCAAACGAAAGCGTGCCGGTATCGGTGGATACAGCGTCCATGGCCGCGGCTGAGCCATTGAGACGGAGCCAGTTGGCGGCTTTGCCTTCAGCGCTGAGCTCGATGCCGTCGTGCGTCTCGCGGCCTTCCTGCTCGAAGCAGAGATCGCCTGCGGCGCCGGTCGGGCAGTAATCGTCGGGGCCTCCGATCACCTTGGGGTAGAAGAATGGCGCGCGCATGCGGAAGAGCGCAGTGGTAAGCAGAATGCGCTGGCCTGGCTCGTACTTGGCGCCGATCTCAGCCTGGCGCGTGAAGAAAGGCGCGAGAAACTGGCTGCCGTTGTCGGTCCAGAAAGGCCCCTGTGGGCCGAGAGACAGCATCACGCCGTAATTCGAATAGAGCGTGAGGTTCTCAACTGGGCTGTACGTGACGGCGAACTGCGGCAGCCAGACAGGCTTGTCGGTGATGGTGGGCGGCGTGGTGGGATCGGTAGCCCAGAGCGAGTAGTTGTGATCGCGCAGCGAATCGTAGCGGCCGCCGGCGATGAGCTGAATGCGGCCGGGAAGATGAACGCGATCCTGAATCGCGCCGGAGGATTGCCGGCTGTCTTCCCAAAGTCGGCGCGGGCCGGCATTCTCGAATGGATATTCAAATGAGTTAGGGTCACCGGGTGGTGGAAGAGCCGCGATCGGCTGGTAAATGTTTTCCGAACCGACGTAAGTGTAAACCGCGCCGTCCGCGATCGTGCTGGTGGATGGTTCCTGTGGAGTGTAATAGCCAGGCTCCTGCACGCTGCGCAGGAAGAATTCGCCGCCGCCTGTGATGTCCTGCGTGATCGCTCCCGTCTTGATGTGACCGGTCAGAATGGCCTCGGCCTCGGCGTCGATGCGCAACTCACCGGGGTTGCGGTAGTCGTAGATATCGTAGGTTCCGTCAGGCGCAAAGAAGAATGGATAAGGAGCTGAGCCGGTGTTGCACTCGGCTTCGTAGTAGCAGCCATAGGCGTAGATCACGTTGTCCTGGATGAGCGAGTGGCTGAGGCTGGCGGCGGCGTAGGCGAGCCACGAGGGCGAGAAGGTGTGATCAAGGCGCGCATCGGTATTGAACGTGTCATAGGTGTCAGGAGGACCCCACGGCTGATCGCCCAGCATCGTTGAGCGGTAAATGCGGTTGATATCAGGCAGCGTTGTGCCGCCGAGAAGCTGATAGCCGCTGCCGTCTCGCTCGGTTTTGTGTTGATACTCGAAGTCTCCCTTGAAGACGGTAGCGGCGTTGAGCTTCCAGTCCGCTGCGCCGGCGCCAACTGCGCGCCAGCCGTTGGTGTCATTCATGTAGGGAACGATTCTTTCGCCTGCCAGATTGACGCGCGCGCCCACTTGCTTGCGACTGCCAAAGAGATGGCCGAGGTCGACGGCGCCATACGCCGTGCCGCGATGATCGGTGGCGAGATCGAGGGCCTGGATATTGGCCGGGCGCTTGGTCACGTAGTCGATGAGGCCTCCGGCCGAGGCCACGCCGCTTTCAACGCCGGCAATTCCTTTGAGAAACTCGACAGCCTCCTTGTTTTCGAACGACACATCCTGCTCGCCGGCGATCGTCATGCCGTTAACTTCGAACCCGGTGGCAAGATCGATGGGAAAGCCGCGAATCTGGTAGTCGCCGTAATAACCCACGGGCACGTAGTCGTCGCCGACGGAAGCGTCGTTTTGAATCACGTCGGACAGGAGGCGCGAGACCTGGTCGTTGAGCAGGTCTCGCGTGACGACTGACGCCGAGAACGGAGTGTTCTTGAGTTCGGCGCCGTCCAGCGTGCCCACGGTGATGGACTCGGGAAGGTAGTTATCTTCCACTTCGCCATGGACGATGACCGTTGTGGTGACAGGAGCGGGCTTCTGCTGCGCAGGGCTGGGGTTTTGTGTGGTCGCTTGCGTCGCCGAAGAGGAACCGGTCGGCGGAGGCGGCGTGGCTTGTGCGGACAATTGTGCGGGAAAGAGCAATGCGAGGCAGACGGCTAGCAAGAAGGCTTTCGCCAAGGCATGACGGGAACGGCGGGAGAATGATGATCGTCTGTCGGCGGTGAATGCGGCTGCGTGCATTTGGACCCTTCGTTTCAGTGCTCACATGAAACAAAGGAGCTTGCGCCGCGAAGAGAGGTTAAGAAGAACGCCGCTCGGTTGGAGAAAACTTCCCACGCCGGTATTATCCGGATCGGGTTCGAGGGTATCTCTCAGCCCCACAAGCAGTGGAGCACCCCTGTTTCAATAATCCGATTGAAACACCCCAGAGGCGCGCTTGGCAAATTGGACGAGCGATTGGCAAATCGGAGACGCGGCACCGCGGGTCTGATCATCGGCCTGCTTTCGCGGGCATGTAAAGTCCGCGCGCGGCGACCTGGTGGCCCGGTTTTGCCGGCGATGCCTGCGCCGCCATGGCGGCGAGGGAAGCATTGGAAAGAACCTGCAACATCGCCTGCTGGGCTCTCACCCAGACCGGGAGCGCGGGACAGCGCGCTTTTCTCGGGCAGGATCGGCCGTGCATGAGGCAGACGTTGAGGCAAATCACGCCATCGACGGCTTCAATCACTTCGCGCATCGAGGTCTCGCGGCCGCGGGGTGTGATGCGAAATCCGCCTGACTGCCCGCGCTGGGAAGAGATAAGCCCGGCGCGCGCCAAAGTCTGGAGCACTTTGGACAGGAAGCTTTCAGGAGCGCCCGTAGCCCGGGCGAGCGAGGGAAGAGAAACGCGCCTCTCGGACGGCAGCACGGCCAACTGAATCATGACGCGGACAGCATAATCGGCAGCGCGTGTGAGCTGCATGGATGAGTTGGGTCGCATCATTGCGTTGTCCGCCGCAGCAACGTTTCCTGCATCCGAACGCCGGCGCAAAAGGCGGCTTCCGGGGCAGTAACGACTGCGGCCAAATCGGCAGCCTAATTCAACTCGTCACAAGCCGATGTGCTTTTCATCACAGACCCGTGGTCTCGGCGGATTATAGATTCGCCTTTCCCAAGTGAAATTGGAGAAAAACAGTCCAAAATTTACCGCGCCAGCCCTACCGCCTTTTCCTGCCCGCTCGACCCGGCGTGGAAGCGCGGCGTGGCCTGTGCGCATTTGCTCACAAAGGCTCGCATGAAGCATCCGGCGAGAGTTGAAGAGTGAAAGGAACGATCAAGACCTTATGAATGCCTATCCTGCAGTGGATCCGATTCCTTTGCCTGCGCCGGTGTGGCTGCTGAAGCTGCTGCACATCGTGACGCTGTCGCTGCATTTTGTGGCCGTGGAGATGCTTCTGGGCGGGCTGCTGCTGGCAATTTTGCTCAGCCTTTTCAGCAAATCGGCAAATTCGCTGGTGACGGCGCGAGCGCTGGCGCGGCGGCTAACGGTGGTGATGACGTTCGTGATCAATCTGGCGGTGCCGCCGCTCCTTTTCGCGCAGGTGCTTTACGGGCGCGCGCTTTACACAAGCAGCGTGCTGATCGGGCTCTACTGGATCGCGCTCATCCCGACGCTGATGCTGGTCTACTGGCTGCTTTACAAATTCTCTGCCCGGCTTGAAGCGGGGAAAACGGCATGGTGGGTGGGACTGATCGCGTGGCTTCTGGCGGGCAGCGTGGCGCGGATGCTGTCGACAAATATGACGCTCATGCTGCGGCCTGAGGCATGGCGCGGGATGTATTCAGCGTCGGCCATCGGCGCGTTTCTGCCGACGGGCGATCCGACGCTGGAGCCGCGCTGGCTGTTAATGATGGCGGGGGGACTGCTGATCGGCGGATTGTGGCTGGTGTACTTGGCGGGGCGCAGCACCTTCACCGCGGATGAGAAGAAGTTTGTGGCAGGAGTGGGCGGCAAGGTAGCCGCCGGATTCGGGCTGTTGTATTTGGCCGCGGGATTATGGGCGGCGAGCGTGCAGCCTGAAGCCGTGAAGCAGGGACTCGCCGGTCACGCTTTGTACCCGGCCTACAAACTTGCAGGATTCGCCGGCTACGGATGGATCGCGCTGGTGGTGGTGGCTGTGCTGGTGGGTGCGATCGCGGGATTCGGCAAGATTGCTGCCGGATGGCTAGGCTGGGCTGGAGTGCTGGTTGCGGTGCTGGTGGAGATCATGCTGACGGTTTATCGCGATGGCGTGCGCGATATGACGCTGTTGAGCAAGGGATACGACGTGTGGGACCGGGCCGTGGTGACCAACTGGGGCGTGGTGGGATTGTTCCTTGTGCTCTTCGTCGCCAGCCTGGGAGTGATTGGTTGGCTCGTGTCGGTGATGGCGCGCGCACAGAAGACCATGGAGGGCGCGGCATAGGTTATGAGCGAATCGGCGATTTCAGAAAACATTGTGCAGGAACACCCGGAAAACGGCGACGTGAAGACGCGGCGCGCGTTTCTGGCGGCCGCGGGCGCGGCAGGCGTTTGCTACGCCGCGGCGCTGGCGTACCCGGTGTACCGTTACCTGGCTTCACCGAGCGAGATGGCGCTAAGCGCTTCGGCTGTGACCGAGGTGACGCTGAAGGATGCGCAGAAGCTGCCGGCGGGGTCGGTGCTGATGTTCAAATTCGGGCCCTCACCGGCGATGCTCATCCATCACGAGGATGGGCAATGGGTGGCGCTTACGGCTGTCTGCACGCATCTGGGCTGCACGGTGCAGTACGAGCCGCAGATGGATCGCATCCACTGCGCGTGCCATGGCGGCGTTTACAACCCGTATACCGGCGCGAATGTGAGCGGGCCGCCACCGAAGCCGCTCAAGCTCTTCAAGGTCGCGGTGAACGATACGGGCGTCGAAGTGACGCGGGCATGAGACGTGGTTAGTGATTCGTGGTTCGTGAACCGTGGAAGGCGACACGGCCTTGACGTGTCGAGGACGAGAAGCATGACGACAAAGACGATGGCAAGCAATGTTTACGGATGGATGGATGAGCGGCTGGGGATTTCGGAGCTGGCTGCCTTCGCGCGCAAGAAGACGGTTCCGGTCCATGCGCAATCCTTCTGGTACTACTGGGGCGGCATCACGCTCTTCCTTTTCATGCTGCAGTGCTTCACGGGCGTGCTGTTGCTGGTGTACTACCGGCCGGGCGTTGAGGCGTATGAATCGGTCCGGCAGATCACGTTCGTGATGAACTTTGGCTGGTTGATCCGCTCGGCGCATGCCTGGGCGGCCAACTTGATGCTGTTCGCGATCCTGGTACACATGTTCTCAGTCTTCTTCATGAAGGCCTACCGCAAGCCGCGCGAATTCGGCTGGCTGAGCGGAATGGTGCTGCTGGCGCTGGCCGCGTGCTTCGGCTTCTCCGGCTACCTGCTGCCGATGGATGAGTTGAGCTACTTCGCAACCAAGGTCGGGTTGCAGATTCCGGTGGCGATTCCGTGGATCGGGCCGGCGATTGCAAACATGCTGCGCGGCGGGCCGGACGTGACCGAGTTTACCGTGCAACGATTCTTCGCACTGCACGTTGTGGTGCTGCCTGCATTGTTCATTCCACTGCTTGCGTTTCATCTATGGCTGGTGCAGCGCCACGGCAATGCCGTGCCCGAGAGTGAAGAGGCTAAACCGGCGGCCGAGCGCAAGTCCATGCCGTTCATGCCGAACTTCCTGCGCAAGGACATCGCGATGTGGATCATTTCGCTCAATGTGCTGGCGCTTTTGGCTTCTGTCTTTCCATGGGCGCTGGGCAAACCGTACGATTCGCTGGCGCCGGCGCCGATGGGCATTCATCCCGAGTGGTACTTCATGAGCCCGTTCGAGATGCTCAAGATGCTGGGTAGCGTGCTGCCCGGCGAAGCAGGCGAGATTGCTGGACTTCTGCTGTTTACGCTGGGGATCGTGCTCTGGCTTCTGATTCCCTTCTACGACCCGAGCAAGGAATCGGGCCGGCGCGCGCGCGTCGCGCATTATTTCGGATTGCTTGCTGTGTTTGCTTTGTTGGCAACGACGGTGATTGGGTACTGGACGATTCGATGAGCTAGTGAGCAAGTGAAGTAGTGAAGTAGTGAATTAGTGAAAGAGTGAAGAAGTGAAAGAGTGAAGAAGTGAAAGTGTGAAGGAGTGAAAGGTAATGACCGAACAGACGAAAACGCGGACGACTAAGCAATCGTTCCGAGAGCTTCAGATCTGGCGGAAGTCGATGGAGTTAACTGTTGTCATTTACCGCCTCACTAAGGCATTCCCTCGCGAGGAGAGCTTTGGTCTCACCGCACAGCTAAGGCGCTCGGCCATCTCAATCCCCAGCAACATCGCCGAGGGTCACGGCCGGATGAACCCCCGCGAGTTCAGACGCTTTTTGCTGATCGCACGCGGATCGAACTGTGAGCTGCAAACGCAACTCGAGTTGGCAACCGCGCTTCAGTTTGCCGATGTGCAATCGCTCAAGAGCGCGCAGAGCTTGTCGTATGAAGTCGAGAACATGCTCTTCGCGCTTCTAAGCCGGCTCAGAAACAACAGCACCTAAGGCACTGCTGACCGGCTATTTATTCTTTCACTATTTCACTTCTTCACTCTTTCACTTGTTTCACTCATTCACGATTCACGGGAGTACTACATTGAACTATCCATTTTGGGACATACCGTATCTCGGGTCGGGCTGGGTGATCGGCATTATCGCCATCTTCCACGTCATGATTTCGCAGTTTGCCGTGGGCGGCGGCTTGTATCTGCCGCTGGCCGAGCGGAAAGCCTTGCGCGAGGCGCGCAACGACTGGCTCGCCGAGCTGGTTGGCTACTCGAAGTTCTTCCTCATCCTGACCGGCGTGTTCGGCACGATCTCCGGCGTGGGGATCTGGTTTGCGATCGGCTTGACGAATCCTGAAGCGACCAGCACGCTGATCCACAACTTCGTCTTTGGCTGGGCGATTGAGTGGGTGTTCTTCATGGTCGAGCTCTCGACGGCAGCCGTCTACTACTACACGTGGAACAAGATCGACGCGAAGCTGCACCTGGTGGTCGGCTGGGTGTATGCGGGAGCTTCGGTGTGCACGCTGATCATCATCAACGGCATTCTCACTTTCATGCTGACGCCGGGCGCCACGTGGCTCGGTGTGGCGGGCACCGGGCAAGAGGCGAGCAAGTTCTGGAACGCGTTCTTCAATCCGACGTACTGGCCGAGCCTGCTGCTGCGCTCCTGCGTTTGCGCGTCGCTGGCCGGCATATGGGCGCTCATCAGCGCCAGCCGCATCGACGGCCACAAGCAGGCAGCGCTCAAGTCGTCGCTGGTGAAGTGGAGCGTCAAGTGGCTGGTGCCATCGTTTGTGGCCATGCCGTTCCTTTTCATCTGGTACCTCTTCATGGTTCCTCAAGCGCAGCGGTCGTTGCTGATGCTGGGCATCGATACCATGGGCACCGGCACATTTTCGACCGTCACGCGCATGGCGCTCGTGATCGTCATGACCTCGGCGACGATCATCGGCGTCGCGTATTACTTGGCATACCGGAATCCCACTGACTTCAATACCGCTCATGCAGTGGCGATCCTGCTGCTGGCGCTTGTGGCGACGGGCGCGGGCGAGTACTCGCGTGAGATGCTGCGCAAGCCGTACGTGATCGGGCGCTGGATGTACTCGAACGGAGTGCGCGTGCCGAATGCGATCAAGATCGACCGGGACGGTTATCTGGCGCATTCCAATTGGGTGTGGAACGGCGCGGACTCGAGCTATTCGCGTGGCGAGGCGATCTTTCGCGGCGAATGCGGCGCGTGCCATACGCTGAACGGCTACCGGCCGCTGGCCAAGCTGCTTGCGGGGCGCGACCGCGCCAACATCGAGAGCTTCATCACCATGCTGCACGAGTACAAGCCCGACTCGCCGTATCACCACTTCATGCCTCCGATGGTGGGCACGCAGCAGGACGTCGACGACCTGACGAACTTCCTGAACGCGCAGGTGAACCCGCCGGCCGCAACCGGACAAAAGCCGATGCAGACGGCGGAGAAGTAGCGGCAGCGGAGCCAGCGGGGCTAGCGGAGTTGGCGGAGCTACCCTCGCTCCCTTGTTCCCTAGGTCTCTGCTTTTGTGTCAAGTCCCCCGAGGCCGAATTCTCCCCTATCTCTGTCAATCCAAACCAAATATTCCCTTCCCGAAGTTTGCCGGTTATATCGCGCATTTGGCGCATCCTCAAACTATGAGCATCACCCCAGGACACAGCCAGACCGCCCGTTCGCCGAGGCTCGATTCAGGCTTCATAGGTGCGGGGAACTCCGCCAATTCCGCCGGCTTCGCTCCCTCCCGTGCTTCAATTGAGGCCAAAAACAATAAAAGAAGTGATTTTTGGCCCTCAAAATACCCAGGAACGATAGTAACTACTTTAGAATCAACAAATCAACCTCAAAATCCTCGTCGATTTTTGTCGATTTTTTATCGATTTTTGCTCGCAAAACGGCCCGTTTCGGCCCCAAATCACCCCCTCCGCGGCCCTTCCGGGAGCGCGGGTTCGTGCTGTCCCACCCTTCGCTAGAAAAAAGGCGAAGGATGGGGCACCCATTTTTTCGGGCCGGTTGAGCGAGGGCGCTGAGTGGATGGGTGCAGAACGCTGGTGAGGTTGCATGCGTTGGCGCGGTCCACTATAAGTAACAGCGAACGAGGAGCCGGACGGACTTTTGCGTGCCGGCGGCTCTGGCCGGTTTACTGGCGACTGACAAAAAAGGAAAACGACGATGAATCGCAGAGAACTGTTTGCGGCGCTGGCCGCCACTGCCGTGGCCGGCGATGCACTGGCTTTTGCCGACACAACGCCTGCCGCTACGCTCGTCATGGGATCGAAGGTGTTCGACTGGAACTCGCTCGTCGACAAGCCCACGGCCACCGGCTCGGTGCGGATGGTTTGCAACACGCCGACGGCGACGCTGGAGAACCTCGAGATCCACATCTCGACGCTCAACCCGGGGCTGATGTCGCATCCGCCGCACAAGCATCCGAACGAGGAGCTGATTATTGTCCGGCAGGGGACGGTCGAGACGCTCTCGAACGGGGAGTGGATCCGCGTGGGGCCGGGGAGCGTGATCTTCAACGGATCAAACCAACTTCATGGGTTTAAGAATGTGGGCACCGAGCCGGCGATCTATCACGTGGTGAACTTCAAAACGGCGGCGACGCCGCCGGGGAAGACGGAGTTTGTGGGGGAATAGAGCAGGCACCAAGGGACCAGGGAACGAGGCGTCGGGGGAAACGAGTCGGCAAGTAAGCCGCGCTGCGTGCGATTAGCTAGGTTAGCGGAGCCAGCTGAGCCAGCGAAATCTGCGTGTCTTGACTTCGGATGCTCTTTCGCTTGCAATCTCGATCATTCGCCGTTCAGATTGGCTCAGGATTCCTGGGTACCCAAGTTGTTCCGCGGTGGAAATAACCTCGCTGTACCGTTTGGCGTGGAATTGAGCTCTCAACTGCTCGATCCTTCGGAAATCGCCAACCGCGCGAGCCATGTAAGGTTCTCTGCCTTCTTCCATGTCTTTCGACTCTTTTGCGGCGGCTCGCAGCAAGACCTCGGCCGTGCCAGTAAGGAAATCCTCGGCGAGGGCGAGGTCGTGCGCCAGTCCCTCGAATTCGGCGGCGGGAACGCCGGAGAATCCGGGATATCGGCAAACCTCACGCACGCCGAGTTCACGCATGTAGTAATCGTGCGCGGCGCTTTGTTCGGTGGCGTGGTACCTGACCATTCCCAAATTCCAGCGAAAATGTACCTCAAGCTTGCGCTCAGCGCGGACGAATTCACCCCATGCGAAGAAACCGCCGGATGATTTTCCCTCTCCTCGAAACTCAAAGTGAAACCCGTGCGGACCGAGTACTCGCATGAGGATCTGAGCGCCATCCAGCAGTGTTTTCCTCGGGACAGCCGATCGGTCATCAACGCTTTCGTTCACGGTCCAGTCCTCGATTTGGTGCTCACTTACTCTGAGCAATCGGTTCGCCTGCGATCAACAGTTTCACGCGGTAAACGCTGGAACTCGCGCAGATGTAGAGCGTCCGGCGATCCGGCCCACCCCAGGCCACGTTGGCCACGCGCTCGGGGATGAGCAGCGTGGCGAGGCGCTTGCCTTCGGGCGAGAGAATCACGACGCCGCCGGGACCGGCGCTATAGATGTTTCCCTGGACATCGACCTTCATTCCGTCGGGTCCGCCGGGGCGCGGATCGGCGATTGCGTCATAGAGGAGCGTGGGGTCGGCTAATGTGCCGTCGGGGAGAACGCGATAGCGCATCCAGATTTTCTTGGGCTCGGTGGAGTCGACGTAGAGGAATTTTTCGCCGGGCGAGAAGGCGATGCCGTTGGGGCGGGGCAGGTCGGTGATGAGGAGCTGAAGGTCGTTGCGCGCGGGCGGCGCGCCGGGCTTTTGCTCGACCGCGCGAGGGATGCGATAGACGCCGTTGACCTGGAGATCTTTTTCCGGGTCTGAATCGTTCTGCTTGCGCAAACCGTAGGGCGGATCGGTAAAGTAGACGGAGCCGTCGGAGCGATAGACGAGATCGTTGGGGCTGTTGAGGCGCAGGCTCTGGTAGCGATCGGCAAGGACGGTTTGACGGGCTTCAGGGTTGAGCGATTCGAAGCGGTAAACGTCGCGCTGAGCGTGGCCGGCGACGGTGAGGCGGCCGAGGGAATCGAGGGTCATACCATTGGAGCCGGGCTCGCGTCCGCCATACGGAGCGGTGCCCTGATAGCCGCTGGGCTGGAGGAAGATGCTGACGCCCTTGCCGGGGGTCCAGCGGCGAATGGTGTTGGAAGGAATGTCGGCAAAGAAGAGGCTGCCGTTGACCCACACGGGGCCTTCAACCCAGGTGAAGCCGGTGGCGACGCGCTCGAGCTTGGCGTTGGTAGGGATGATGCGGCTGACAGCGGGATCGAGGCGGTCGACCTCGAGCGGAGTGGAGGTGATGCGCGCCGGTGCGGCGGATTGCGCGGGAGTGGGGGGGACGGCGAGTAGAAGGCTCAAGAGCGCAATGGTTGCCGGCGCGAAGAGGCCCAGCGGCTTGGTCGAGATGGTTGTCATTCGGTTATTCCTAAAGTGGGGCCTGGCTTAGGGTCTGAAGTGATGAGAGATCGGTGCGGCCGGAGATTGCTTGCAGACGCATCGTGGACGCTGAGCATCCGGCCCATTCATCTTTCGCTTGGGGGCGCGGGCGTGTCAAGGCGATGGGCTTTTCGCTCTTAGCGTTTAGCTGTCAGCCAAATTCGCGTCCAAGTTTGTGCGAACCCACCCTTCGCCAGAAACAAGGCGAAGGATGGGGCATCCCCGCTCTGGCAGATTGGGAAATCGCGTTCAGGCTTGCGCGCGAAGTGCAGCGGAGTTATCTTCGGGTTGCGCAGCGGGGCCGGGAGTTCGGGTGCGGCTGCGGAAAGGCGATTCGCGATGCAAGTTGCTCGAATGCCGCGGAAGGCCCATTTCAAGTCAGGGCTTGTTTTCTCAGGGCTTCTTTCCGCAGTTGTTGTTCTGTTGGTGTGTTGCTCGGTTGTTGCTTCGGCGGCGACCAAGATCGTGACCGATGCGGACAAGGGGTTAGCGGTCCAACTGAAGAGCGGAGATGTTCTGGAGGTGCGGCTCAATTCGAATCCGACAACGGGGTACGACTGGTATGTGCATCCGCAATCGACAAAGCTGCTGAAGCTGACGGGCCAGTCGCAGACGGTTGCCGCGCCTGGCGAGGGGCGGCCGATTGTGCAGATCTTCAAGTTCGAGCCCACGGGCAAAGGGACAGGGACGTTGCTGCTGCACTATGTGCGCTCGTGGGAGAAGCCCGATCCAAACGAGGAGCAATACAGTTTGCATGTGACGATTGAGTGAGATCGAAAGCAATGAGATTTTTCCGATTTGTCGCCAAGGTTCTACTTGCGATGCTGCTTTTGCTCGACACGGGTTTGATCTGGCATTTTTGGAAACACGGCCGGCCGGTTACTTACATTGTGAAGGACGTAAGTCCGGGCGTCGTAAGCTTCAGGGTCGAACGAATTCCGATTACCATTTGGGACTGGGTTGACCTTTCGATCCTGGTTGCCATTCATGCCATTCTGATTTCCTTTCTCTTGATGCGGGGGCGGCGAAAACCGCTGCCAAAAGCGGGTGAAAGCGCATAGAATACGAGTTGCCATGAGCAAGAACAAGGAAAAGACGTTCGAAGTGGCGTGCCCGGATTGTGGGGCGATGCTGAAGATCGATGCGGCGAGCGGAGTGCTGGTGAGCCACACCTCGGCGCCGCGCAAACGGATGTTCGAGGACCTGGAGACCGCCGCGCAGGCGATGCGCGAGCACGGGGAACGGACAGAGTCGATTTTCAGGCAGAGTGTGGACGCGGAGAAGAACAAGGCGGACCTGCTGGAGAAGAAGTTTGCCGAGGCGATGCGCAAGGCGAAGGATGCTCCGGAGGGCAAGCCGCTGCGCGAGATCGATTTGGATTAGAGCGCTGGATTGAGGAGCGCTGATCGCGGCGCAGTCGTTTTTGCGGGCCGGAGCGCGATTAAAGTCGCCCGATGCCGGGTTTTCAAGCGATACTTGAAAGGCAATTGAGTTTCCGAGCCAAATTGGAGCGCGAAGGTCAGGAGGGGTCATGATGGTTGTGCCGTTAACCAGGGGAGAATTCGAATCGGGTGTTGGGACGTGCGACGATGAGGCCGAATCCACGAACTGGATCCGGTACGCCGCGGCGGGCACCCTGGCGGCGAGCGGTGTGCTGCTGGTGACCGGCAACAAGCGCCTCGGCGTGGTGACCGCTGTCTCCGGCGCTGCGCTGGCGCTGATCGATCAGCAGGAAACCGTGCGCAAGTGCTGGGACAAGCTTCCCGAGTTTCTTGAAGAGCTGCAGGGACTGCTGAGCAGAACGCAGGCTGCCGTAGAGGATCTTTCGAGCCAAAGCCAGAAGCTGCGGCAGGCGTTGGGGAAGTGACGCAACGGCGATCGTCGATTTGGTTGCCGGCGGCGCGCCAGATGAGGCTCCGTCAAGGGCTGAAGCCCTCCTGAGTTTTGCGGTGTTTGCGGCACGACTAAAGTCGTGCCCTGACACTTCGTGCCCAACCAAAGCGACTTTCCCGCTCGCCGCGACGACTGAGGTCCTGACCCTTCTACGCGATTCAAGCAACCAGTTTTAATTCTTGCGCTCGATGAGATAGCGAGCGACGGCCTTGAGGCCGAAGGCGCGGCTGCCGTAGGGATCGAGGGCAGCGAAGGCCTCTTCGACGAGCTGCGCCGCATCGCGCAGGCTTTGCTCGACTCCATAGACGGCGGGCCAGGTGGCCTTTTCAGTGGCTGCGTCTTTGCCCGCGGTCTTGCCTAAGTGCGCCGAGTCGACAGTCATGTCCAGGACATCGTCGACAATCTGGAAAGCGAGACCGGCCTTGCGGCCGAAGCGGTTGAGGCGCGCGACGTCTTCCGCGGTGGCGCCGGCATAGACGCCGCCAGTTACAACGCTTACGCGGATGAGAGCGCCGGTTTTGGCGCGATGGATGGCCTCAACGAGCTCCGGCGTGGGCTTGAGGTGCTCGCTTTCGAGATCGAGCACCTGGCCGCCGATCATGCCATCGACGGTACCGATGGCGTTGGCGATGAGGCCGATGATCTGCGTGGTCGCGTCGGGTGGGCAGGACAGGCCGGACAGCACCTCGAAGGCGCGGGTCTGCAGCGCGTCGCCGGCGAGGATGGCGATGGCTTCACCGAAGGCGACGTGGCATGTGGGCTTGCCGCGGCGGAGGTCATCGTTGTCGAGAGCCGGCAGATCGTCGTGGATGAGCGAGTAGGTGTGAATCATCTCGATGGCCGCGCCGAGACGCTCGATTCCTTTGGGCAGACGGCCCGCGATGGCGACGCCAGCCTGCATGGCAAGCACCGGGCGGAGCCGCTTGCCGCCGGCAAAGACTGAGTGGCGCATGGCGCCGTGAATCGAAACAGGGACAGTGTCTGCGGATGGGAGCAGCTTTTCGAGCGCCTGGTCGGTGAGGTCGGCGCCTTCCTGAATCAGCGTTTTGACGTCTGCGGGCATTGCAATCATGTTAGACGAGAACGGCCGAGGCGGAGTTCACAAAGCGAAAGAGCGAAGAGCAGCAAAATGCTGAGGGCGGTGAGCCAACGGCCGGCGAGAACGTCGCGAGTGATGGTCCAGTCGATGGTGAGGTGGATCGGGCCTGATCGGACGGGTACGGCGATGAGGCCGTCACCGCGTTGCGGCAGAGCGGCGAGCCGATCCGCCGTCAGGGCCGCAGTCAGGAGCTGGCCGTTGAGGCGCAAGGTCCATGCGGGATAGCGGAGGAGACGCAGCACCAGGTAGCCGGAGTGGGGAATTGTGGCGACGAAGCTACGGTGCTCGGGATTGGTTTGGCTGCCGCCGACTTCTGCGAATGTGGCCTGGCAAGTGTTCTGATCGGGAGTCCATGCGGGATTCGCGTCGGGATCGTCCGGGTCAGGTTTGCCGAGAACGATGGACGGATCGCTGACGAGGCAGGCGTCGGGAAGGCCGGTCGAGATCTGCGAGTCGTCGCCGTTGGGCGGCTCGTACTCATACATGCCTTCAAAGCCGGCTCCGGCGCGGTAGCCGATCAGCGTGGATGCGACTGTGTCCTCGGGATAGCAGACCTGGAAGAAAGTGGTTCCGGCGTAGACGGTGGAAGCGACGAAGAGCGCGGCGCACGCGGCGAGAGCGAGAATTCGGCCGCTGAGGGCATTGCGGTTGGAGGGCCAGATGGCGGCGACGAAAAAGATAGCCATGGGCGCTTCAACGGCTTCAAGCAAGCGCCAGGGGTATTGCAGGAAGGGCATCTGAGGGAGCAGATGCCAGACGGGCCGCGAGATAGGAAAGAGCAGAAACAGAACGACGACGGGAATGGCGGCGAGAGGAATCCACCAGCGGCGCGAGTCGGAATTTTTCTCCACCCCATGGACGTGGACCTGTCCATGGGGGCCCCGGTTCTGGATGGGGAGCGCGTTGCGGAACCAGCAGATGAGGATGGCAGCGAAAGCGACGGCGATCATGGAGACGGCGATCCAGGAAACCTGGCGCAGGATCACGTCGTGCAACGCAAGGAGCGGATTGGCGTGGCGAGAGAAGAGCCAGTTGTTCTCGAAGTTATAGCCGGGATCTTCGGTGGCCTGGCGAATGTCGACCCAATGGCGCTCGAGGGCCGCGGGGATCCAGTAGATGGCGGCGAGGCCGAGACCGAGGACAGAGGCAAGCGCGGCGCGAAGCAACGGGGCCCAGGTTTTGTTGACGATAGCCCAAGTGAGCGCGACACCCGCGAGCAGGTATCCGGCGATGACGCCGAGCGGGAGGTTCGAGAGCCAGGCGCCGGCGAGCGCGAGGGCAAGCGGAACGGTGGACCCGGAGAATGCGCGGCGGAAGACTCCGATTTCCAAGTTGCCGGGCGGAGTGGGCGGGCTCCCACCCTTTCGCGCAAAACGCGAAAGGATGGGGCAACCCGATGTTGGGCGATCCCGGAGCACAAAAAGAATGATGAGCGGGAGCCAGAATCCGCCGGCGAATTCGGGGAAGGCGCAGCGCTCGTAGGCGGTGAAGAGCGTGAAGCCGGAGAAGATGGAGACGCAGCCGGCGAGCGTGGCGGGCAAATCGTCGAGTGCTTCAAGCGCGAGGGCGCGCGTGGCGAGGCCGGTGGCCGCGAGGATGAGGAAGGTGAGCACGATGGGCGCGAGATTCCAGGGAAGGATGGCGCCGAGTGCCGCGCCCAGCATCCAGGTGAGCGGCGGATAGAAGACGAAGCGAGGCTCGCCAGCGCCGTAGTTGGGGCTTGGCGTCCAGTGCGGATAGGGGATGCCGTGACGCCACGCGTTGAGGCAATCGAGCCAGGAGACGAGATGAACGTCGAAGTCGTGGCCGCAGGAGTTGCCGCGAATGAGTTGCGGGACGATGGCGACGAATGCGGCGAAGAGGATGAGCGCAGGGCCGGCGAAGCGGCGCCAACGAGGACGGATTTGGGGCGATGATGGCACAGTCTCACGCGCGGTCGCGACAGTATCCGGTCAGGCCGGGAAGATGGATGCCCTGAGTGTATCGAAAGGGATGTGACAGCCCGTGGATTTCTCTTCGCTCTTGACCCGGCCCCAGCCCGATCAATCGCCTGCCTTACCGAAGCATCTCGATAGCCCGCTCCAGAGGAGCATCTCTGCCTTGCCGGATATCGGATACCGTTGGCGAGACCTTCACCTGAGGAGGAATGCCGACGCCTACAAAAGCACGCCCGTCAGGGTAAGCTTCGTCCATCGTGCATATCCATGCGGTGCCGCCGCCCGGCAGTTTGAAGATCAAAGGTTGCCCCGAGCTTCCCCCTGTTGTCTCACCCACAAGTGTTCCACGGTGCATGGCATCGAATGCAACAACAAAATCCTCCGCTGCGGAATAGGTCATCGCGCTCGTCAGTACGACGACTGGCTTGGAGAAGAAATGTGCAGGATCCGGGATCACCTCTCCGACGGGCATCTTCCACCATCCTGGAACCTGGCCCCAGGCGCGATAGGAAGGTTTGTAATCCAGCATCTTGATGCTCGAAGGTTGAAATGGCTTATCCGTGAGCATACTTAGAATGGCGTAGCCGTTGCTGCCGTTGCCGCCTCCATTCTTTCTCAGATCCACAATCAGCGCCCTTGCCTGGGCGATCGCGGCGAATTGATCCCGCATGGTCTTTGCCCCAAGATCGTCCACGAATTCGTTTACCGCAAGATACGCGATATTGCCTGGCAGCATTTTGAATTGCACTCGATCATCCTGAGGCCATATGCATTTTGAGGAAGGTTCGCAATAGCGGTGCAGAGAGACAGAGAGTGTTTTTGCACTCTCATCCTGGAGAGTGAGTCGTACCGGGACATCTGGAGGACCATTCAAAAGGAAGTAGTAATAGACACGGACGTTGCGGCCCTGAGGCGTAGAGCTGGACACATAAGGGGCGACGGCGCTCTCGGCATATTCACGCACGGGATGGCCATCGACGGAGACGACCTCCGCGCCAACGCGAACGCCCTGTGTCGCAAGGGCGGGGTCGTAGATTTCCGTCACGAGGACCTTGTTGTCGACCAGTTGTGTGCCCAGTGCCGGTCTTGCGAAGAAAATGCTGCTAAGCTCCTGGGGCGGATAAACCGTGGTGTGACCGTCGCGCAGTCAGGCTGCAAAACGCATCATCACACGGTAGTAATCGGCCGTTGTCTGCGCGGCACGGACCTGCGGCAGATAGTCCATATACATACGGTCCCAGTCCACATCCGGCACGCGCGCGAAGAAGGGAAAGTTGAATCGCGCCTCCGACCAGAACTTCGACAGCCCGGCAACTTTTTCATCTTCTGTCAGCACGGGCTTATAGGGCGTCGCAATCGCCGGATCGTCCTGCCACAAGGCCGCTTGCTTTTTCAATAAGGCATCTTCCGCGCTCATGCGGGAGAGCAACCCCTGAAATTGCGGATTGTTGTGCAGAGAGATGAGGTCGGCATCTCCACGGACGTCATCTACAGAAACATGGAACCCCAAATCATTCGCCAGCTTGATGGCCTGTTGAAGCGTGGCAAGCGCCTGAGCGGGTCGGCCCGCTAGCGCCTGATAGTCGCACAGATGGCCAAGCGCATTTGCCCAATCGGGCAACGCCGTGATTTGTGGATCGGCGGCGAGCTTTTCAAGAATCGCTGCGGCCTCCGCATAGGAATGCTTTTCATAGAGCGACTTGGCTTGAGCCGATTGTTGCTGAAGGGTCTGTTCCGGCGTGGTGGTGGCGGGTTGCGCCAGACAAGGTATTGAGACAGAGCAAATGATGAGTAGAGCAAGTAAGCATTTCATGTGGATTTTCTCTGTACTTGTTGATACGGGGCCTGGATTCATTTAGTTCCAGTGCCCTTTCATGGAAGCAGGCGGAGCGTGTGCGTGGTTTGCGCGGCGACGGCTGACGGCGTGAACGGCAGCGCGAAGGTAGTTCCGTTGTACCAGTCGTTCCACTGGTCGCGGAAGTAAGGACTGAGCGGGTTGCTGCTCTCGCCGAGGACGATGTTTTCGGTTGAGCCGTCGATGTGGCTCCAGTCCATGGTGAAGCGTTGCGAGGGCCCGAAGTCGCGGCCGACTTGCTTGACGGTGGTGCCATCGCCGCTCAGAGGCTGACGGCCGGTTCCGGCGACGCGGCCGATGAGGGGGAGAAGGAAAGCGAGCGGATGCTCGATGTCGACCACGTGCCAACGGCCGTAAGTCCAGTGAGTGATATCGAGAGGCGCTCTTCCATCGACCATCCCTTTGCGCACCGCGGCGGCGAGAAGCGCATTCCAGTCCTTGTAAGCGGACGGAAGCCACGCGGGCTTGGCGTTCATCACGATCTCTTCCTCGGCAAAAGCGGACTCGCTCCAGTGGTAGTCGCCGGCTAGCTTGCCGAGTTTGGGCTGGAGGATCATGGGCCAGAGCGCGGCGCGAGTCTCGGTGACGATGGACGTGGCGGCGGAATCGGTGGTAAGGCGGCCATCCCAACTGCGCATGAGGTCGGCGGCCTGGCGCATGCGCGCGTCGCCATTGCCCTCAGGACCCGGCGTGTGGTCAATGGCGTAGGCGAAGCGATGGCCCATCTCCTGATCGACTTCGCTGTAGATGTCGGTCTGGACGGCCAGCATCTCAGCGGGCTTGAGATGGTCGCGGCCGTCGAGCGATTTGTAGATGCGCTCGACGCGGTAGGGATCGCCCCACTCGCCGGTGAGCGGGTAGGGCGTTTTATCTGCGGTGACGCGGGCGTTGGCGGTGGCCAGAAAGCCGGAGGGAGGATCGACGGCGTTGGGCATTTGATCGAAAGGGATGTAGCCGTGCCACTCATGCGCGTGGTCGCGAACGGGACCGTCGGAAATTCCTGCCGGACGGATGGGGATTTGTCCGACTGCGCGGTATGCGGTGTGGCCCTGATCGTCAGCGTAGACGAGATTCTGCGTGGGCCAGCACCACTGGGCAAGAGCAGCGGAAAACTCGGTCCAGTTGGAGGCAACGTTCATTTCGTAGAGCGGAAGCGTGTCGAGCGTTGGATCGTAGAGGGTCCACTTGAGGGCTGTGGGTGGATCGCTTCCGGAGAGCAGCGGATTCAGCAGCGGGCCGTGTGCGGTGGATTGGACAGTGAGGACAATATCTTTGCTGCCGCGGACGTGAATGATCTCGCGATCGAGGGTGAGCGGATGCCATGCTTCGTCGTTACCCTCGTAGTCGCCCTTGCCGTCGAGTTTTTCGATGTAGAGGTCCTGCACGTCGCCGTAGAGCGCGGTGAATCCCCAGGCTACGTGCTCGTTGTGACCCGCAATGACGAGAGGCATGCCGGGGAGAGTGACGCCGGCGGCGTGAAAGCCGGGCGCGCGGAGATCGGCCATGTACCAGGAGTCGGGCTCGCGAAGGGTGAGGTGCATGTCGTTCGAGAGGAGCGGCTTGCCGCTGGCGGTGTGAGCGCCGGCGACGACCCAATTGTTCGAGCCGGCCGCGCAACCGGGGCAATCGGGCTGGCCGAGGAGGGCCAGGAGGGCTTGCGTGTCGACAGGGGCGATCGCATTGCGTGGCGCGGCGCGGGATTCGGTGTTTTCGTCGTCATCGTCGTCGTCATTTTTTGTGGGCGGAGGCAGCGGCTGGGGCTGAGTGAGGTCGACGCGGATGCCGGTGGGCGGACGATCGCGCCAGGAACCGACGGGGTATAGATCGGCTTCGAGCGCGGGATTGCTAAGGCGGGCGGAGACGCGGCCGCGAGAGAGCTTGGTGGCAATGTGCGTGTCGAGGGTCTGCACCATGGAAAGGCCGACGCTAATGGAGTCCACGCCGCTCCAGGGCTGCGGGCGGTAGTGAAGCAGACGGAATTCGACGGGGAAGGAATTGGACTGCTCCGACTGCGCGATGAAGAGATTGACGCCGCGGGCGTAGTCGTCGAGGCGGCGACGATCGTCGGCGGATTGATGGTCGTAGATGCGCTGGGCGGTGACGCGAATCTGGAGGACGCGCTCGGTTCTGTCGTGCTGGATGAGAGCAGGGCCCATGACTTCGGCGAGCTCGCCGTTGGCGCTGCGGCGCGAGGCGTCCATTTGCCAGAGGCGGTCCTGGGCGGTGACGTAGCCCTGAGCGACAAGGAGATCGTCCAGAGTTGCGGCGTCGATGTGTGGCACGCCGTGGGCGTCGCGGCGGACGGTTACGGGCGCGGAGAGGTCTTCCAGACTCTGTGAGGCGAGATGGACGTCGCCGTCAAGCTGGGGCAGGGCGGCGATGGCGGCGGAGCGAAGCCACAGCACTCCGGCCAGCGGGGCGAAGAGGAGCAGCACGAAGAGACCGACGCAGGACCAGAGAAGGAGCAAGGGCCAGCGGCGATGGCGGCGTGGTTGCAGTGGCGCGGTTGGCGATTGCGGCGGGCTTGTTGGAGATGAGTCGGGCATCGGGCCAGACTCAGGATACGCTGGCGAATGGACGCTGATCAGCTTTCAGCGCGCCACGGTCCATCCGTAGACTGGCGCGACGTTCTTGAACCTCTTCGTTGCTTTTCCGGTGGCAACATCCACAATGTAGATGTCGACTGTTCCAGTATCTGGGTCCATCACCTGAAATAGGAGCGTTTGGGTGTCGGGTGACCAAATGGGCTTAAGATTCGGGCCAGAATGCAATCGCATGAGACGTCGCGAGTGAGTGCCATCGGGGCTCATCAGGCGGAGTTCGAAAGCGCCAGTTGCGTAATATCGCCCTGCGTGGGAACTCCACGGCTGCGAATCTGCACGGCCGGTCGGAACGTATCCGACATAAGCGATCCAATCGCCCGACGGGGACCACGAGGGGGTTCCGCCTACACCGATCTCAGAGACTGTGCCAGTCTCAATATCGACAATTCTGATTGTGCGGATTTCCGACCGGTCATTGACCCCGTGATCACCGTGCGATTCCATATCGACAACAATGCGCCTGCCATCCGGAGACCAACTAATCTCTCCTGCATTTCCCGATGCGTCGCTAAAGACCTGAACTTTACCGGTTTTGAAGTCGAGTAGCCGAAGGCTCAAATGGACACCGAAATGGTCTGGGGGCGAATCGCTAGTAACATAGGCCATTTTCTCTCCGTCGGGAGAGATTGTGGCGGAGCCCCAGAAACCTGTGATCTCCAAGTGGTCGGTCAGTCTACCGTCCTTCACGGAATAGGTGCTGATGATGCGCCTTTGGTCGTGAGAGGGACTGCCCGGGACGGGACGTACGCAACCAACAATTCTTCCATCTGCCGAGATGCTCACGAATGCTTCGGAAAGGCTGTCCGGTAGCTTTACCGTGCGATCCTCGGTCGTGAGTAGGTGTCTTTCGGGTGCGTATCCCGCCACCAGCAATTCCGCTCCCGGCAGTCGAGGAAGATTGTTTGGGTCGTACTTCTGCGCATGCGCTGGACCAGAAAGAACAAGCGCCACAAACGACGGAGAAAGGCAAGTGCAAATGCAAAGGACGGCTTTGAAGAAGCGCTCAAGCATAAGGGTTCCTTACGGATTGCCGGTGAGGCGAGGCAACGGCTGGGCGGCTGCGTTGCGGGCGTAGAGACCGAGCAAGAACAGGAGCAGAAGCAGAATGACACCGAGGACGAGCAGGCTGCCTTCGGGGCCGTCGGCTCCGCCGCTCCAAAGCGGATTGCCGGCGGGGCTGGCGGAGAGGAAGTGGCCCTGGCCCTGAAGGCCGCTGTCGGCGGCGCCGTAGAAAAAGGTTTCGGCCCAGTCCCAAGCCGCGTGGCAGCCGATGGCCCACCAGGCCGAGCCGGTGAGGCGGACGCTCAGGCAAAAGACAAAGCCCATGAAGGAGGCGGCGAAGATTCCGATCCAGTTTTCGCCGCTGTTGGAGGTGTGATAGGAGCCGAAGAAGGTGGAAGTGACCCAGGCGGCCTGCCAGAAAGCGCTCCGCGCCCCAAACCTTCGGTGGAGTATGAGGCAAGGAAGGAAGCCGAGCGCCGCGGCAGCGTAGACTCCCCATGCGCCGTTGCCGCCGCCGATGAGCGCAAGGTAGAGGCAGATGGCGATTTGTGCGGCGAGCGCCCACCAGAAATTGATGCCGCGGGTGAGCGTGGAGAGCGCGTAGCAACGGAAGAGGCCCTCTTCAACCGAGCCGACGAGGAGGAATGCGATGGCCCAGAGCACGCCGATGGCCGCTGCCTGCGCGGCGGATTGCGAGGCGGCGCCAAAACGCAACCAGCCGCCCCAGGCCAAAGCAGCGACGAGCAGGGAGAGCGCGGCGAACCCCGCGACAAGGCCGGAGACGAAATGGCGCACGCGGTGCGTGCCGGCCAGGTTGTAGCTCTGGATGCGGCGGTCCTCAATGAGGACCATGACGAGGGCAGCGGCGATCAAAGCGAAGAACGGAACCAACTCTCCCACGAGAACGGCGGAGGCGGAGTCGGCGGGCGAGTCGTGGACGAGGCCCGCGGCGAAGAAGAGCGTTCCGATGACCATCCGGAAGAGGTAGTACAGCGCGGCGAAGAGAACGATGGACCAGCCGGCGCGCAAACCATGCGGCCCGATGAAGACCCAGTCGAAGTCGCGGTCCTGTTGTGGCGCGGGGTGCGGCGGTTGGGACGCGTCGCTGGCGGTTGCGGCCGGAGGCGCTTCTTCGACTGTGGGCTGCAACTCCGGCTCCATCGATGCTCCTTGAGGCACACGAAATCTTTTCGCGCCGCGACAGCGGACGAAAAGGCACACACCAGCATAACCAGTTTTGGGTTGGATTGCGGCAGTTCGGTGCGATTCAGTTTAAGGGATCTGGGCCCTCAAGGGCTAAAGGCCGCGCGGCATTGTGCGCGATTTACGGCACGAATGGGCTCGTAATATCTCATCCTTTTCGTTCGCCGCGGCGAACGAAAAGGATGGGGCGCCCCAAGGATTGTGTCGGGAGGTGAGGGTTACTACTGCTGTTTTTCTCCCGGCTGGCCGGCGACCTGGAGGTAGTTCTTGACGCTGAAGACGCCGGGGACGCTGTTGGCGCGCATGTAAGCGACGTCCTTGTCGGCTTGCGAGTCAACCACGCCGTAGAGCTCGACGTTTCCGTTCTGCACGGAGATGCGGATGGGCTGGGCGGGATCGATGGCGTACCTGTTCAGCGACGGGTATCCGTAGACTGCGCGCGCGACGGCGAGCCGGATGTTCCAGTCCATCGGCGAGACAGGATCGACTTCAATGTTGTCGATCACATCCTTGACGCCGGGCGTGGTGGATACGACAGCCAGAGCGGAATCGCGGTTCGGATAGTCGTGGGAATGACCGCCCAACGTTACGACGCCGTTTTGGACTTCGAGGGTGATGGCGTCGAACGTGCTGCCGTAACCCATGCTGACGTAGGTGAGCTTATCGAGAAGAGTTTTCTTTAACTGGGCATCGGAGACGTCGGGTCCGGCGACCTGTATGTCGTTGCGGACCGCCGTGACGCCCTTCACCTTGTGAACGATCTTATCGGCGTCGGCCTTGTTCTCGTAGTCGCCGACCGTGCCGGACAAGGTGGCGACGCCGTTCGCGTCCACATTGACATGAACATCCTTGAATTGCGATTTATTCAGCTTGGCTCGCACCGCGCCAGCCACATCCTGCTGGTCGGTGGCATGGGCGAACTGGGGAATGACCAGAGTCGCAGCGAAAAGAGCCGCGGCAAAGAGAAGAGAGTTGCGAAGATTGATGGTTCTTGTCATTGGAAAATCCTCCGTCATCAGGACTTCTGTGTTCCAGCGCCGGCCCCCTGACGATGAGCCGGCGACCGACGAGTCTGCCGGTTTGATTAGACACAGGCGGGGGATGATTGGTTGCGCGGTGAAGCTGGAAATCGGCCAGCAAAAGGGTTAGCGGTAGCGGCGGGTAGCCTTGACGACCATGGAAAAGACGCCGGACTCGTCGCGCGCGACGACGAGGGAGACGTGGCGATTAATGGCCACTTCTGCCTGGAGCAACTGCTGGCTGGTGGTGTTGACGTCGGTGGCGTAGGTGAGGGTGACGGTGCGGCCAAGCTGTTCGACGACAGTGATACGGGAGGTGGAGTTGCCGAAGGCGCCGAGGTAGTTTGGATCGACTTTAACGGATCCGGCGCCGAAGAGCTTTTGGATGCGGCTGCTAACGGTGGCGTTGAGAGCGCCGCCAAGGAGCGCATCGGTGGTGGGATTGCTGATGGCCTGCTCCTGCTGCTGGGTGTAGAGGCGCTGCTGGTTGGCGGTGTGGCCGAGCGCGAGCAATGCGACGACGTCGGCCTCGGGGAGCGGGGGATCGCTGCGGTAGGAGACGCTGAGCTTCTGCGGAGATCCGTGCAGGCCGAGGGAGATGTCGTAGTCCTCGACATGAGCGGTGGCGCTGAGGTCGATGATGGGCTCGATGCGGACCGGGTTGGTAAAGGCGATGTCGCCGCGCTCGAGATCGTAGCGAGTTCCGGCGATGAGAGCGCTGCCCTCGGTGATGGAGACGGCGCCGAGGAGCGAAGGCGAGGCCAGCGTGCCGCGAAGGCGGAGATTCACGTCGCCGGCGAGCTTGGCGAATGCGTTCTGGAAGTTCAACTGCGGGGAAGAGGCGATGTGCACGTCGAGACGCACGTGGTTCGAGGGCGCATTGGGCGGTGCGATGGTTTGGACAGAGGAGTTCGCCTGGGCGGCGAGGGCTGCCAGGTCGAGGTCGGGGCTGACGGTAAAACGCGTGATGAGGACATCGCCGCCGAGGAGGAGGTTATTCTGCGGGCCCTGGAGTTGCAGCGTGAGGTCGGCCAGAGAGCTGACGCCCTCAGGGTAGCGAACGTGAACGCCTTTGCCGGTGACCGTGAGGTCGGCAAAGATTCCGTGCTGATAGGCGAGGTAACCGCCGAGCGAGAGCTGGCCGCCGCCGGTCATGGCGGTGAGGGACTTGACTTCAAGGCGGTTCTGATTGAACTCGAGCGTGCCGCGCAACTGGCTGAGGCCGTTGGGCAAATCTTCAAGGGAGAGCGCGCCGTTCTGGAAATCGACACGGCCTTCGAGGCCGGGATGCTGAAGTGGGCCGTGCGCTTCAACCTGGAAGGAGGTGACGCCGCTCGAGGTGAGGTCGGGATCGAGCGATTCGGCCAGCTTGAGGTTAATGGAGCCGCTGGCGGCGAGATCGAGCTGCTGCGTGCCTTCCAGCGAAAGGCTCCCCTGCACGCGCAGATCGGTGTTTTCGCCGGTGACATGGAGGGGATCGAGATGGATTTTGCCGCCGGCCAGGGTGGCGTGCGCGTCGCCTTCGCTTTCGAGAGGCACACCGGCGATGGTGACTGCCAACTGCCGGAGGTTGGCTTCGCCGCGAAGCTGTTTGAGGTCCGAGATCGGACCATCGATCGAGACCGTTCCGGCCAGCGCGGAGTCGGCGCTGAAGGCTTTAACATGGGCCATGCGGAACAGGGCGCCAATGTTGAAGCGGGAGAATTCGAGGCGGGCCTGCGTTGCGTAACCGGTCTTCATTGCCGTCTGGCCTTCGAGGTGAAGATCGGCTCCCTGCAACTCGGAGGTCGCGGTGTAAACCAGGTTATGACTGGCGGTGTGCGCGGAGACTTCAAAGACGCCGAACTGTTGCCCGCCGAGCGTGAGCGTGCCGGCGGTGGCGTGGACATTGAGGCGCGGATCGTCGAGCGAGCCGGAGCCGGCGATGGAGACAGCGAGCTTGCCGGCGGCTTCAAGATTGTGGCGGCCTACCCAGCCGATCTGGGCGATTTCGATTCCGCTGGCATGCGCATCCACCGCGAAGGTTCTGGCATTGAAGTCGTAGCTTCCTGAGGCCAAGAGGTCGCCTCCCGCGTCGCTGGCGCGGGCCGAGGTCACTTTGAGCACGTGATGAGCGAACGCGCCTTCTATCCCGACTCGCGTAACGGGTTCTCCATCGATGACGCCGCGGTCCATCTCGACGGAGCCTGAGGCTTCCAGGTCGCGGATCGGCCCGCTTGCCTCGATCTGCGCATTGAATGTGCCAGTCATCGGCAAGCTCTGGGGGCCGGCAACAAGAAACGGCTGGAAATCGGCGACGTCGACATTGGTTACGTCAGCGTGCGCGCGGAGAACGGAGTTCCCGTCGTAGGTTGCTTGCAGGCTGCCGAGGGAACGACGAAAGGCCGTCGTTGGGAGCCCGGGGCCCGGTGAGGCGTCGAGTGTTCCACTGAGCGCAAGCCTGGAATTGCCGTGAAGCAACCGAGCGTGCTGAATCGAAATCTGAGTGGGCGAATAGCTGCCTTCGACCTCGGC
Organism: Occallatibacter sp.; assembly: GCA_049517515.1. Lineage (GTDB taxonomy): Bacteria > Acidobacteriota > Terriglobia > Terriglobales > Acidobacteriaceae > Telmatobacter. The sequence continues at coordinate 102,008 of JBEKSA010000002.1, read as the reverse complement.
TGAATCCAAATGCACCCACAGCGGCGGGCCGGAATTGGCGCCCGCCGACGGCATCTCGACGGCCAACTGCGTGGCTTTGAGCGTGCCTGCGAGATGCGGCTTGATCAGCGAGCCGGTCCAGATCCCAAGAAAATCGGCCTGGCCGGCGAGGGACACAGGCAGAGCCGAGGTTCCGGTCTTGCCATTGCGATTGACGCCGAGCGAGCGCAGCACGGCATCGAACTCAGACAAATCGTGGGAATGGAAGTGGACGGTAAGAGTCGAAGCACTGCTGACCGGGTAAGCGCCGAGCGCGCCTCGCACTTCCAAATCGCTGGCGGGCAGGTGCAACTCGAGCTTGCGAAGGTCCACGCCGCCATTGTGCTGCGTATAGGTGGCATCGATGGCGCCGCTAGCCGGTACTTCGCCGGCGGGAGTTTGCGCGGAGGGAGTCAGATCAAAAGCTGCAGTGACAGAAATATTGCGGTCGTCGCCGTTGGACCAATTGGCTGTCGCTGGGCCATTCACGCGGGCGTCGAAACCCAGGCGACGGCATTCGGGCGCGCAGACTATATCGAGAATCGTGTCGAGGGCAACGCCCTTGAAATCGGCTGTGACTTTGCCATTCACCGGGATAGAGCCGACCGCGGCCCGCACGAGGACGTTGCGGGCGGCCCGCGATTCCTCAGGTCCCGGAGCAGTGACTTGCGCGGGCACAACGCTGGGGCCGGGAAGCCAGGGCTCAAGCGCGACCGTGCCTTCGATTTGGCCGCCCTGGCGGAGGCGGGCGACGATCTCGGTGATCAGCAGTTTTCCGGAATCGGCATCGATGCGCGCATCGGCGTTGACACCCGTGGCGTGTATACCGGCGCCGATGTAGGAGCCTCCATCGACGTGGACGCTGCCGGCGATGTGAAAAGCGGGAGCAGTGCCGTTGGCAGCGAGATCGAGGTGGGCGATGCCCTCGGGCGCGTCGGGGTAGCCAGTGACGGGATCGAGAAGCCGCATGTCGAGATCGCCTGCAAGTTTGGCCTGCCAGCGGGGGTGCGTGAAATCGTCCAGGACTCCGGAGACCTGGAGCGTGCGATCTTCGGCTCCGCGACTCTGGGCCGTCAGCTGAAGGCTGTGCAGGGAGACGCGATTGCGTTCGAGGTCGATGTCGAGTTGCAGCTTGCCGTGCACGGGCGGAGCTTGCTTTCGCGGCAACTGGCGAGCGAGAACGAGATCCTCAACGGCGGCATTGACGCGATAGCTCTCGGGCGCGCTGAATGACCCAGGCACGTAGATCATTTGAAGGGAAACGTCATCGGCTTTGAAGTCCAGCGGCAGGTAGCGATGCCGATTGTCGAAGGCTGCGGCGCGATCGTCCAAATCCAAAGTTCCACGCTCAACGGTGATTTGGCTGGCGCGAAGATCGAAGAGCTTGTCGACGGCGGACTTGCCACGTTTTACCGGCCTGCGCGGATGCGGCTGGTTAGTCGATCCGTCGGCGTAAACGACGAGGTGCAGTTGTGGCCGAACAATTTCGAGATCGCGCAAGGAAATGTGCGGAGTGAAAAAGCCAAAGATGCTGACCTGGACGCGGAGGCGGTCGATCTCGGCGTAGGGCGCCTCGTTGGGATCCTCGGTGCCATGAATGACGACGCCGCCGGCTTCAGCCTCGAGATGGAGGAGACGCCAATGAAAAGACCCGATCTCCGCCCGGCCGCCGGTGGCGTTTTCAATCTGCGCGATGAGGCGCTTGCGAACCAGATTCTCGAACGCGGCAGAACTTGCGACGAAGTAGGCGGCAACCGCCGTGAGGATGAGGAGCACCGCCGCGGCCGCGAGGCTCAGCGGGAGGTGGCGAAGAAAGAAGCGGCGCAGACGGGAGCGCGGGCCGCGTGGAGGAGGCTGCGGCGGGACGGCCTGGTCGGGAGAAGGCCGTCCAGAGGAGATCGAAGTGGGCTCGCGATCGCTCATGGGGCTGTACCTGGACTCGCAACTGGACTCGCAACTGGGCTCGCGCCCGCGCTGCCGCCCTGAGTGGCGGCAGATTCCAGAGCCGGGTCAAGAACTTCGACGTCACCCTGGCCGCGCAGATTCGTGAGCCAGGCGTCGAAGAGCACATTCACTTGCTTCTCGAGCAGAATCTCCTGAATGCGCGGGGCGACCTGATCTAACGGCGGAATGGCTTCGCCGGGCGCGTATTGGGGAAGCAAGATTTCGTGGTAGTAACTATCGATCTGCTGCGGGGAGATTTGGATTCCCTGGCGGAAACGTTGCTCGATGAAGCTTAGAATCTCAAGCCGGTAGCGGAGATACGATTCGACTCGTTCAGGGATAAGGCCGTGGGCAGACAGAAATGCATTCCATCCAGCGTCGGTAGCGCAGTTTTGACGGATGCAGGCGGGTAGTTGCTTGCGGATTTCGTCGAGCCTCGCGTTCACTTCATCCTGCGAAGGCTCGATGGCCTGCATATCTTCCTGGCGAATTTGCTGCTCGATGAGGGTGCGGCTGACGAGCTGCTCCAGCGCCCGCTGCCTGGTGAGCTCGCCCTGACCGACGAGATCCGGATCGAGAACCGAGAGGCGGATTTCGTCGTCGAGATCGCTGGCCAGGATGGCATGCTTGTTGACCACGGCGACCACGCGGTCGAGGACGACGGGGGCGGTCGAGTTTGGTTGTTGGGCGAGGACCGGCGCCAGAGCAGAAAAGAGCAGCGCAAGAGCGAGCGGTTTTGCCGCTCCGGCCTTCGGAAAAGCAACCGCAGTGCCCTCGACTGCGCGTTTCGCGACTACGCGTGTTGCGACGGCGCGCCACGCGCCGCTCAGGATGACAGCCGCCTGGCGGGCAGTTGCGATTCGAATTGGGGCGCGCTTGTTCATCAGAAGGCCTGTCCAAGACTGAAGAAGAAGTTGATGTGCGGCGCCTGGCCTAAATAGGGATCTGAAGCGAAACCGGGAACGCCGCTGGGATTGATGGCTGGAGTGGGGATGGAGTAGTTGATGTTCACGGGATAGATGGGCGGATTCAGGTTATAGCTTACGTCGAAGCGAATGGGCCCAACGGGCGTGTGGTAGCGCAGGCCCAGGCCCAGGGCGTGCGAGAAGTCATTAAAGCTGCACGGACCCTGCTGGCCTGTTGAGGTAATGGGGCCGGTGTTGGTGGGATCGTATCCGGCAGGGTAGCCGCTCACATTGGTCACGACTGCATTCCTGCACGCGTCGCTGTTGGGCTGGCGAACGCGCAGAAAGCTGGCCCAGGCATCGCCGGCGTTGGTGAAGACGTTGCCCATATCGTGAAAGATGACGAAGCTGATTGTGTTTCCCAGCAAGGGCAGCGTGGGCGGCGGAAAGCGCAACTCGGTGCTGTTGGTGAGCGATCCAGCCCCGCCAATCTGGAAACCGGTCTCAGGATCGCGCGGGCCCGCAGCGTTCTGGGAGAATCCGCGCAAGGAAACTGCGCCGCCGGCGTAGAAGCGTTCGGGGAGCGGAATGATCCCGTTGGAGCCACTTCCGAAGGCGCGAAGCTGGCCATAGCGCGTGTTGCGGGCCACCACGAAGCGGCCTTTGTCAAAGCTGTAATAGCTGGAATTGGAGGTGTCGATGCGATTGAACTCGGCCTCGGCGCCAAAGATGCGGTCGGAGAGAAATTCCTGAAAGCTGGTGTAGGTGCCGCGGCGGGCATCCATGGGCACGTCGCGCGTGTCGCGAATCCATGTGAATGCCGGGCCGCCGACGCGGGTTGCTGTCGAGAGCAGGGAGATTTCTCCGGGAAAGACCTGCAAGCTGCTGGCGGACACTTTGACGCGCCGGAAGTCGATCTCGTAGATAAAGGTGTTGGCGCGGGAAAGCCACGATCCGGGGCGATTGAAGTTTTCGGTCCCGCGGAATGCGCCTTCGAGGCGGGAAGCGACGTAGGTTGAAACATCCAGGCTGTTGGCATAGCCACCGGAAAAGGTGAAGCCGAAGTTGGGATTGCCTTCAAGGTGCGGGACCTGGTATTGGATGCCGATGCTTTGCTCAAGCAAACCGTAGGTCCCGCGCAGCGAAATGGATTGCTCGCGGCCAAACAGGCCGTTGCGCGTGAGGTCGGCAAGCACGCGGGGGCTGACACCGGTTTTGCCGTTGGGATTGCATCGGACACCTCCTGCGGTGGCGCCGGCGCAGTTGTTTTGCGGCTGGCCGGTTTGGGCCTCGAAGCCGAAGCCGTAGGTCAGCGTCCAGCGCCGCGCCTCAACGGCCTGCAGCAAAACCGTTTTTTGCGGCGCGCCGCCGTCGGGATTAACCACCGCTGCATTCACTTCGTTGAAGAGCGCGAATTCATAAAGATTGCGCTGCGTATCGGTGAGCGCAGTCTGGTTGAGCGGATCGCCGGCGTGGAGAGTGATGGCGCGCGCCACGGTCTGCGGGCGCGTGAATTCGAGACCCGTCAAGTAGACGTTGCGAACAAAGATCTGCTCGCCCTCATCGATATGGAAGACGACGTCGACCTTGCCGGGATCGGAGGATTCGGGCTGCTGGGCGATTGTGACCGCAGCCTGATCGAAGCCGCGGGTGTAGTACTCGGTGACGATCGCGTCGTGGTCTCCGGCCAGGCTGCGCGGTGAAAGCATCTGGCCCGGCGCGGTGTTGAGGAGCGCGATGAGCGCGGCCGTGGCGATGTGGCCGTTGCCATCGAATGTCAGCGTGCCCACGCGCAGTTGTGGGCCTTCAGCAATGTGGTAGGTGACGACAAGGGGGGCGGTTCGCGGTCCGGCTGCAGCGGCGGGGGGCGGGTTGTCGGCCACGACCGTCTCAGGAGTGCTGGTTTCAGGGGTGACTTTCACTTGGGAGAAGCCATTGTTCCGATACACAGCTTCGAGGGCGCTGACATCGGCCGAGACGAGCGCCTGGCTGTAGATTCCATGGCGGTCGAGAACGCCGGCAGCATGAACGCTCAGCAGATCCATGAGCGTCGCAGTGTCGAAGTAACGATTGCCGGCGACGGAAACCTTCTGGACGCGGCGGCGCGGGCCGAGTTGCACGGTATAGAGGATGTTGACCTGATCGCTACCCGGCGACTGGGATTTGTGATCGACCTTGGCATCAAAGTAGCCGAGGCGCTGAAAGTAGTCGCGCAAGCGGCGGTTGCCTTCGTTGAGCAGGTCCTCGTCGACGCTGCCTTCCTGAAAGATGGGGACGAGCCGCTTGACGCGATCCGATTCGATGGAAGTGCCCTGCACGTCGACCTTGACGATGGGACCGCGATTGGCGGTGAATTGATAGTCGACTGACTTGGTGGCGGCATTGTATTGCGCGGATTCGAGCTTGACGTCGGCCTCCAGGCGGCCCTGCTTTTGATAGTCGCGGAGCACGCCGTCGAGCGCGTGATTGACGGCATCGCGATCGACATGCGCGCCATTGCGCAGACCGGCATGGCGGCGAAAACTCTCAAGGCTCATGCCGGTGTCGCCGGTGACGGTGATCGTTCCCACACGAGCTCTTGGTCCCGAGACCACGCGAAAGGCAATATCGGCAAGCTGCTGTTCGAGGTGGGGCGTCACGGTTTGCGCGATGGACGATTCGTGGTAGCCGTTTTCTTCGAGGGTGGAGCGCATCTGGCCGACAGCGCGAAGCATTTTGGCCTGAGTGAGGCGAGTTCCCGCCTGGAGCTGAGATGCGCGCTGCAGGAGCGCGTTCATGGTCGGTCCGGAGGCTCCGTTTACGCTGACCGTGCCGATAAACGTGCGTGGGGTTCCGGTAAAGACCAGCGACACCCCGTCTGCCTGGCGCGAGCCCTCGACTTCGACATTGTCATAGAGCCCTGTGGCGTAGAGCTGACGGAGGCTCCGTTTGAGGTTTTCGGCGGTGAGCGGGGCACCTTCGGCCTGATCAAGATGTCCGGGAAGCGGGGTAAGGCGGTCGGCCAGGACGCCCTCGAAAGAGATGTGCTGGACCAGCAAGCCCTCCCATTGGAGAACGGCGTCATCAGCTGGGCTTGGCGCTGAGCCTGGAGTCGCGGATTCGAGCGGGGCGGCTACGGTTGGGGCGGTGATGGCGGCCCCGGGAACGTCGGCCGGCTTCTGGCACCAGGCGGAGATTGCCGCGGCTGTTGCGCAAAGAAGAATCGACGCGAAGAAAGCCGGGCGATGCGCTTTCAGGGACCGGCGTCCTGCAAGCTCTTTCAAAGCGAAAGAAGGCCGAGATGTGGAACGCTGTCTGTGGGGGTAAGGCTGGACAACCCCATCGGCGATCGCCTGTTGGCGGGGGCCATAAGGGGTGCCGCATCGTGCTTTCGGCTTTGTTTCGAAGACCATATCCAAAAGAGTGCGGTGGAACCTCATCATCCCAATGCAAAGCGGGAGCGGCTCAACACGCGCTCTCGAAGGGCGTCGGCTTCCGTGTTTTTATTCGAACTCAGCCAACCCAAGCTGCCTAACTTTATACTAACGAGGAAGGAAGCTGCGGCAAAACCACCGAAAGTGTGCTCCGTATCGCTCCTATGAGGGCAGGCGCTCGATTCGAGCGCAGAGGAGGGCCTGTCGTATGAGACCCCGATTCAAGAGCCCGGTTGTGGTGGAAACGCTTCGAACTGCCAAAGCATCACTGCCTTGGCAAAGACGACCTGAAAGGAGGCGGATGCCCAATTCATCATCCTCCGCACAAGCGCCCAGACCCATCCCGCCGAAAGGCGTCAATGAGCCGCTACACGCCGGCGCGGAAGATCAGTCTTCGAGCGCCGCACGCCCGGATTCGGCCGATGGGGATGTTTTAGCTCGAGCACAGGCAGGCGATCATCACGCCTTTGCGCAACTGTATGCGCTGCATAAGCGGCGCATCTACTCGCTCTGCCTGCGCATGGTGGGCAATGTCGCGGAGGCCGAGGATCTGACGCAGGAGGCGTTTCTCCAACTGCACCGCAAGATCGCCACTTTCCGGGGCGACTCGGCATTTTCGACGTGGCTGCACCGCCTGGCGATCAACGTAGTGCTGATGCAACTGCGGAAGAAGGGGCTTTCGCTGATCTCGCTGGACGAGGCCATGGAGCCGGCGCCGGAGGAGGGTCCCAGCCGCAGCTTTGGCGCTCCCGATCTGACGCTGACGGGAGCCATCGACCGCCTGGCGCTGGAGCGGGCCGTTGCCGATTTGCCGGCAGGGTATCGGCTGATTTTTATCCTTCACGATGTAGAGGGTTTTGAGCATAATGAAATTGCTTCGATGCTGGACTGCTCGATTGGCAACAGCAAGTCGCAATTGCACAAGGCGCGGCTGAAGCTGCGAGACGCGCTGCGCGCCCAGAAGCGCCCGGAGGAAAGGCCATGACGGGCGATCCCGGCAAGATGACCTGCGCCGAATTCCAGGCCCAACTGCCCGAGTTGGTCGGGTCAGGTGAAGATGCGGCCGCGCATCCTCATTTGATGGACTGCGATCGATGCCGTGCGCTGCTGGCCGATCTGGAGACGATCGCCGAGGCGGCCCGCCAGCTGTTTCCGAGCGTGGAGCCCCCGGACGAGGTCTGGGCGCACATCGAGTCGGCCATCAAGCGGGAAGGAAAGTGAAGGCCGCACCGAGGGAAGGCCGGCGAGTCGGCGCCATTTTCCCAGCGGAAGGCCGGTTACCCTCACTTTCCGGCTTATTCCGCCGATAGACCCCACGAACGGCTGCGCGCCGCCCGTCCCAACTGGAGGTAACCTCAGAGAAATCAGCGCTAAAGGTCTTTAGGCAAGGTGCCTTCGTGCACTTCACCTGGCACTGGCTTGAGCCTTTTGGGGTTTTTTGGCTGGTGGAACCCTGGCGCGAGCCGGCGCGTAGCGCGTAGAACCAAGCGGATGGGCCCAAAAAGAGATGGCTGAGGGGCGGAAGTTGCAACTTTTGCCTTTCTGATTTATCTAATGAAGGAAAGTTGATACGAGGACACTCAATGCCAAAACAGCCAACTACTCTTGACAACACAGAAACACCCCAGAACGCCACGGGTCCCCGGAGGATTGCCGTGCTGCCGGTACGCGACACGGTGCTATTTCCCCATGCGGTGCTGCCTCTGACGGTGGGCCGGGAAAGCTCGATTCAGCTCATCGAGTCGTTAGGCGAGGAGCGGGCGATTGTGGTTGCGGCGCAACTGGACCCGCGCCTGGACGCCCCCAAGCCGGCTGACCTGCACACGGTGGGAACGCTGGCCACAGTGCACAAGATTGTGCGCATGCCCAACCAGAGCCGGTTTGTGTTCACCGAGGGCGTAAGCCGGGTTCGGCTGCTAAGGTTCGTCCAGTCGGAGCCGTTCATGGTGGCCGAAGTGGAGACGCTGGAGGACGCCGAGCAGGCGGCTTCGCCTGAGTTTGAGGCGCTGGTACGCAATGTAGTGGGCCAGTTCCAGCAGATCGTTTCGGAGTCGCCGACTCTTTCGGACGAATTGAAGACGATTGCCGCGAACATCGAGGAACCGTCCAGGCTGGTGGATTTCGTAGCGTCGTCACTGCCCTTCCTGACCACGGACGACAAGCAGCAGTTGCTGGAGACGCCGGGGATCGCCGAGCGGCTGGAGCAGTTGAACAAGCTGCTGGCCAAGGAGATCGAGGTGCAGCAGTTGCGCACCAAGATCCAGACCGAGGTGCAGGACCAGGTGCAGCAGTCGCAGCGCGACTACTACCTGCGCGAGCAGTTGAAGGCCATCCAGAAGGAATTGGGCGAGCAGGACGAGGGACAGCGCGACATCGACGAGCTGCGGCAGAAGATTGAAGCTGCGGGCATGCCCGAGGATGTGAAGAAGGAAGCATTGAAGGAGCTGGCGCGGCTGCAGCGGATGTCGCCCATGGCCGCGGACTACTCGCTTACCCGGAATTACATCGAGTGGCTGGCGGTGTTGCCGTGGGCCAAGAGTTCGGGATCGAAGATCGACATCAATGTGGCCAAGCAGATTCTGGACGAGGACCACTATGGGCTCAAAAAAGTGAAGGACCGGATTCTCGACTACCTGAGCGTACTGGAATTGAAGCCCGACATGAAGGGGCCGATTTTGTGCTTTGTTGGACCCCCGGGCGTAGGCAAGACCAGCCTGGGCCGCTCGATTGCGCGAGCATTGGGACGCAAGTTCCAGCGCATCTCGCTGGGCGGCATGCACGACGAGGCGGAGATTCGGGGCCACCGGAGAACCTACATCGGAGCTTTGCCGGGACAGATCATCCAGAGCATCCGGCGGGCGGAGACCAACGACCCGGTGATGATGCTCGACGAGGTGGACAAGCTGGGACGGGATTTCCGCGGCGATCCGGCAGCGGCGCTGCTGGAAACGCTGGACCCCGCGCAGAACAGCACGTTCCGCGACAATTACCTGGACGTGCCGTTCGATCTGTCGAAGGTATTGTTCATTTGCACGGCGAACATGCTGGACACGGTGCCTCCGCCGCTGATTGACCGCATGGAGATCATTCCGCTGCAGGGTTACAGCGAAGAGGAGAAAGTGCACATCGCCAACCGGTACCTGATTCCGCGCCAGATCATGGAGAACGGAATCACGGCGGAGCAGATCGAGTTTCCCGAGGAGGCGGTGCGGTACATCATTCGCCATTACACGCGGGAGGCCGGCGTGCGCAAGCTGGAGCAGACGATCGGGACGGTGTGCAGGAAGCAGGCGCGGCGCGTGGTGGAGGGAAAAACAGAGAAGCTGGTGGTCACTAAGGAGACGCTGAAGGAATTCCTTGGCGGCATCCAGGTGCGCGTGGAGACCGAGGTAGCGGAGCGGGTGAAACGGTCCGGCGTGGCCGTGGGCCTGGCGTGGACGCCGGCCGGCGGCGACATCCTGTTTATCGAGGCCAACAAGATGAAGGGCAAGGGCGGCTTTACGATGACAGGGCAGATTGGCGAGGTGATGCAGGAGTCGATGCAGGCCGCGCTGACCTGGGTGCGCTCGAACGCGACGCGGCTGGGACTGGCCGAGGACTTCACCAAGGAGATGGACATCCACATCCACGTGCCGGCGGGAGCGATTCCCAAAGACGGGCCGTCGGCAGGCGTGACCATGGCCACGGTGCTGGTTTCGCTGCTGACCGATACGCCGGTGCGCCCGCTGACGGCCATGACCGGCGAGATCACGCTGAGCGGCAATGTGCTGCCGGTGGGCGGCATCAAGGAGAAGTTTCTGGCCGCGCGCCGGGCCGGGGTGGAACACATCATCCTGCCGGCAGAAAACCGCCAGAACGTGGAAGAGGACCTGACACCGGAGATGATGGAAGGCGTGACGGTGCACTACGCCAGCGAGATTGAGGACGTTCTGGCAGTGGCTTTACCGATGCTGCCGGCACGGCCGCAGCTGCAACCTGCACCGGTGATTCGGGCAGCGAGCGCAGCGGCGTAAGCGTTGCTCTCTCTTTGCGAACAGGCCGGCGAAACTGCCGGCCTTTTTTGCTTGAGAAGAGCCTGCATCTTCGGTGGCTCTTACGCCGAGAACCAGAATCGTTCGTTCGTTTTTCCGAGCTTCCCCCAGAAGAAGTGACGTGAAAGAGTCCTTTCGGCTTGGCGAGAAATCTCTGTCTGTCGCGTCTAACGTGCAGGCGGTATGCTTTTTCTTACCATGCAGGTAAGCGTGATTCCCTTTGGGATTTTGAAGGAGTGGCTGAGCCCCGCCACGGCTACGGTGGAGCTGCCGGAGGGCGCGACGGTGGGGACGTTGCTTGAGCTGCTGCGTGCGAGGCTGCCGGAAAACGCTCCCGAAGAAGCGTTCCGCGGCATTGCGGTGAGCGTGAACGCCGAGTATGCGCAGGGTTCGCAGATTCTTCACGACGGTGATGAAGTCGGGTTGTTGCCGCCGGTTTCGGGCGGTGCTGCGCGCACGGGTTCTGCGCGCACGGGGACTGCGCGTCCGGCGGACGCTTTGGACGAGAGCAAGGGAGAACGAGAGGTCGTCGTCGCGCTGACGCGTGAGGCAATTGACGCGGGCCGGATTGTTGCCGCGGCCAAGAGCGGCGAAGACGGCGCGGTGGTGGTGTTTGACGGGATCGTGCGCAACCATTCGCGAGGACGCCGGACGATTCATCTGGACTACGAGGCCTATGAAGAGATGGCCGTGCGGCAGATGCGTGAGCTGGGCAAGAAAGCGCGCGAGCGATTCGGCGTGCGCCAGGTGACGGTGGTTCACCGGCTGGGGCGCCTGGAAATTGGCGAGACGAGCGTGCTGATCGTAGTGGCTTCTGCGCACCGCTCGGCGGCGTTCGAGGCATGCCGCTGGCTGATCGACACGATCAAGCAGACCGTTCCCATCTGGAAGAAGGAGACGTTTGCCGATGGTGCGGTGTGGGCGCCGGGTGAGCCGTTCCCGGAGGGATTGGCGGTGGACACTGAGGAGGGCCCACATGAAGCGTAGCTCGAGCGGTCTTCGCGGCTTGTGCGCGGCTGCCGGCTTGTGCACGGTGCTAGCGGGGACTTCTGCGGCGATGACTGCGCAGGAGCCCACGTTCCACGTGGACGTGAAGCTCGTGAACATCTTCGTCAACGTGACGGACAAGAATGGGGCGATTATCGGCAAGCTTACCAAAGACGATTTTGCCGTGTTCGAGGACAACCGGCCGCAGCAGATCGCGTTGTTCGAGCGGCAGTCGGAGGTGCCGCTGAACTTAACGCTGGCCATCGACACTTCGGGGAGCGTGCGCAAGGATTTGGACGAGGAGGCGAACGCGGCACGCCACTTTGCTCACGACATTTTGCGGCCGCAGGACCAGATGAGCGTGCTCGAATTTGCCACGGACGTAACCCAGCTCACGCCCTTCACCAATAATCTGTCGCAGATCGATCACGGTTTGAGTGAGCTGCGGTCCGACTGGGCGACGGCGCTGTACGACGCCATTTGCCTGGGCTCCCAAGGGTTGGGCAAGCGGCAGGGGCGCAAGGTGCTGGTGCTTGTCTCCGACGGCGACGACACGGCCAAGTCCTCGACATACGCACAGGCCGTCGAGGCGGCGCTGCGCAACGAGGTGATGATTTATTCGCTGATCGACGTGCCCATTGAGGCCAGCGCCGGGCGCGATCTGGGCGGCGAGCATGCGCTGATCACGTTGTCGGAGCAGACGGGCGGAAAGCATTTCTACGTGGGCGAGGGCGGGCTGGACAAGGCGTTTGCCCAGGTGAGCGACGACCTTAGGACGCAATACCTGATCGGGTATTACCCGCAGCACCAGGCGCCCGGCTTGAACTTTCATCGGGTGGTGGTGACGATTCCGCGCGCCGCGGCGGACGAGTTTAACGTGCGCAACAAAGCCGGTTACTACGCTGACACGCCGGTCAAGAGCAACTGACGACGGCTGCAAAAGTTCCCTAAAAACTGGCTGATCTCCGTGGAGTTGCGGCAACCTGGCCGCCGTTCGATGCAATTGCATCTAAAATGGCAACATGACTTCTCCATTGTCATCGCGCCGCCGCTCCAAGGCTCCGCCGCCGGGCGAAACCGGCCAGGAAGGGCTCTACTTGCGTTCATTGAGCGATCGCCAGGTGATTGTGAACATCAAATTGAGGGACGGCGAGACGGTGCGTGGGTGGATTGAGTACTTCGACGACTCCATGCTGCGGCTGACGCGCGAGGGCCAACCCAATCTGTTTATCTACAAGAACCAGATCCGGACGATCAGCGAAGTGGGCCGGCGGCGAGTTACGCGCTATGAGACCGCGGACGGCTCGGGCCCCAGCGAGGCGGGGCTGTGAGCGGCGTTCGAGAGCCGGCGATTGCAGCAAATCTGGTTTTCGTTCCCAAGGCCGCGGAGATTGCGCGCGAGGCCGGGTCGCTGCTGCGCGAATACTACGCAAAGGGCGTGGAGACCGAATATAAAGGCGACGTGGACATCGTGACCGCGGCCGACCGCGCAGCGGAGAAGCTGATCAGGACTCGATTGGGTGAAGCGTTTCCCGAGCACGGAGTCTACGGCGAGGAGGGCACGCGCGAGCGGATGGAGGGCGAGTTCCGCTGGTACGTGGACCCGCTGGATGGAACGACCAACTTCGCCCACGGATTTCCGCAGTTCTGCGTATCGATGGGCCTGGAGCACCGAGCGGCGGGCATCAAAGCCAACGAAGATGGAGCACTGGTGGCCGCGGTGATCTACGATCCGCTGCGGGATGAGCTATTCACGGCCGAACGCGGGCAGGGGACGCAACTGAACGGGAGACCAGCGAGGGTTTCGCGCACCCGAGAGCTGGCCGAGGCGCTGCTCGCGACAGGGTTTCCCAGCCGGAAGCGGCACGCGAGCCCTAACATTCACTTTTACCAGGAGTTCACATTGCGTTCGCACGGGGTGCGGCGGGCAGGTTCAGCGGCGCTCGACCTGGCGTATGTGGCCTGCGGACGGTTGGATGCGTTCTGGGAGTTCAATCTGAATCCGTGGGATACGGCGGCGGGAATTCTGCTGGTGGAAGAGGCCGGCGGACGGGTGACGGACTTTGCGGGCGGGCGGTTCCAGCTCAAGAGCGACGAGATCCTGGCTTCGAACCGATTGATCCACGAAGAACTGATCGGGTTCTTCGGCGACATGTTCGCCGGGCGCGATCTGGCGCCGATTCCGACGCCGGAGGAGTTTGCAAAAAACAGGGAACGTGGGAACAAGGGACCAAGGGACCAAGAAGGCAGGGGGTGAGCATTCGCGAAATCTTTACATTTCGACGACCGATGTTTTGCGCCACCTAGGCTGATACCAACCGCCGTCAGTTTTAGGCTTTGGACGGATCGAGCTTTCTTGTTCCCTTGGTCCCTCGGTGCCTTGGTCCCTGTTTTTCGCGCTTCCCGCATGGCAAAACGCGGGCGAATCAGTGGAAGTCAGGCCGCGGGGCCGTATGCTACTATCAGCGTCGTAAAGATCAGAGCGGCTCGCAAGCGCGAGGCCGCGGGAATCTCCGGAGAGAGCAGAGATGGCATACGTCATTGCAGAACCCTGTATCGGCACCAAGGACACCGCCTGTGTGGACGCCTGTCCCGTCGATTGCATCCACCCCAAGAAAGATGAAGCCGGTTTTGCCGAATCGGATCAATTGTTCATTGATCCGGTCGAGTGCATCGACTGCGGCGCGTGCGTGCCGGTATGTCCGGTGTCGGCCATCTTTGCGCAGGACGATCTGCCGGAGAAATGGGCCCACTTTACCGAGAAGAACGCCGCGCACTTCGGCCGGTAGACGGCTGAGCATCGACAAACGGCAGTAGGAGCGGCAGTAGCCCAAGAGAACGCGCATCCCGCCCGGGCGGAATGCGCGTTTGTGTCTGTGCCCGCTGTGCCGCGGCGGTGCGATGATGAAGAAGCATGAGCGTGCTCACGTCGGAAGCGGTGGTTCTGCGCACTTGGCCGGTGCATGAGGCCGACCTGCTTGTGAGCTTCTTTACACGCGATTACGGCCGGCTGAAGGGAATGGCCAAGGCGGCGCTGAAGAGCCGCAAGCGCTTTGGCGGAGCGCTGGAGCCAATGACCTTGGCGCGGGCCTGGTTTGCGGAACGGCCGCGGCAAGAGCTGGTGCGGCTGGATCAACTGGAGATTCTGCGGTCTCCCTTGTCGGCGCCTGTCGACCAGACGCGTATGGCCGTGCTGAGCTTTTATGCCGAGGTAATCGACGAGGCGCTGCCGGAGCGCGATCCGCAGGAGACGGTGTTCCGGCTGCTGGCCTCGGTGCTGGAGCAGACGAGCGCCGCGAAGTCGGATACGGTGCAGCCGTGGATGGCGCTGACGTATTTCTCCCTGTGGATGACGCGGCTCATGGGCCTGCTGCCGGACATTGGCCACTGCATGGTGTGCGGAGACGCGCTGGGGGCGGGCGAAGTGCGGTTCAACGCGTATGCCGATGGGCTGTTTTGCGGGCTGCACTCAAATGGGAGCGGGAGCGCGCTCTCGGCCGATTCGTGGCAACTGGCGCAACGGATGCTGCGGGCGCCGGCGTCCAGTTTTGCCGGCGAGGCGTGGCCACGGAGGCGTGGGCAGGACCTGCGGCGGTTCACCGTGCAGACGCTAGAGCGGCATTTGGAGCGGAAGCTGAAGACGGCGGAGGCGCTGGCGAGGCTGGGCGGGTAACACGAGGCACGAAGAGGCGTTCATTCTCATTGGAGAATCTACTATCGCTACCGGCATCATTGGCCTAGCTACGTTCCGTTCATGATGATTCTGGTGGGAGAAGGCGCTTTTGTCTTCTGGGTACGAAAGGCATGGGCGGAGGCACCCGCACAGGAGTCTAGAGCTTTAGGGCGGCTGATAGAATCATCCCTTAGTCCCGATGAGAGAGATTTGCCTGTGTCCGCAGCCCAGCCCGAAGCGCGCGTAAGCCCGAGTTCCCTCACCTTTCAGGATCTTTTGTTCCGCCTGCAGGCGTTCTGGGCGGAGCGCGGATGCGTGCTGCAGCAGCCCTACGATGTGGAAGTGGGCGCGGGAACGATGTGTCCGGAGACGTTTTTGCGCGTGCTGGGGCCGAAGCCATACAAAGTGGGCTACGCGCAGCCCTCGCGGCGGCCAGCCGACGGGCGATACGGCGAGAATCCCAACCGGCTGTACAAGCACACACAGTTTCAACTGATCCTGAAGCCGCCGCCGGTGAAGGTGCAGGAGCTGTATCTCGAATCGCTCGAGGCGATGGGCATCGACCTGAAGCATCACGACCTGAAGTTCGAAGAGGACAACTGGGAGTGGCCGGCGGGAGGGGCGTGGGGCGTGGGTTGGCAAGTGATGCTGGACGGCCTCGAAATTACGCAGTTCACGTACTTCCAGCAGTGCGGGGGGATGGATCTGGACCCGATTTGCGCGGAGCTGACGTACGGGATGGAGCGCATTGCGGCGTTTTTACAAGATGTCGATTCGATCTACGACATTGTGTGGGCGCGCGACCCGGAGACGGGCGCGGCGGTGACCTACGGCGACGTGCGGCTGGCCGAGGAGCTGCAGTTTTCGGTGTACAACTTCGAGATGGCCGACGTGACGAGGCTTTGGGAGCACTTCAATAGCTATGAGGCCGAGGCGCATGCGCTGCTCGAAAAGGCGAATGCCGTGCTGACAGATGAAGATGCCAGTCCAGAGGAAAAGAAAAGATTTCCGCTGCTGGCGACGTATGAGCTGGCGCTGAAGTGCTCGCACCTTTTCAACCTGCTGGACGCGCGGGGCGCCATCAGCGTGACGGAGCGCGTGGGTGTGATTGGAAGGATTCGCGTGCTGGCGGTGGGCGTGGCGAAGGCGTGGGCGGAACAGCAAGGCGCAGCTTCTAGCTCCTAGCTTCTAGCCTCTAGCTTTTCCTTGCTGGATTGGGAGTTTCGATTGAGCAAAGCCTTCAGGAGCTTCAGGACATTGAATCGGTGGATTGCCGCACGAAGGAGCTAGCAGCTAGAAGCTAGAGGCTAGTAGCTCTCAGAGAGATTGAATCGTATGGCGGATTTTTTACTGGAGATCGGGTTGGAAGAGGTTCCGGCGCGGATGATTGCCGGGGCCGAGGCCGAGCTGGGCAAGCGCGTGAGCGAGCTGCTGAAGCGCGAGCGGCTGCTGAGCGAGGACGCGAAGATCACCACCTACTCGACGCCGCGGCGACTGGCGGTGCTGGCTGAAGGCGTGCGGGCAAAGCAGGCCGACACCGAAAAAGTGGTCATGGGCCCGTCATGGAAGATCGCGTTCAAAGACGCCGCGCCGACAGCGGCGGGCGAGGCCTTTGCGAAAAAGGCGGGCGTCAAAGCTTCCGAATTGAAGAAGATCGAAACATCGAAGGGCGAGTATGTGGGCGCGTCGGTGAAACTCACGGGGCGGACTGCGAGCGAAATTCTGGTTGCCGAGTTGCCGAAGGAAGTGCTGGGGCTTTACTGGGCCAAGAACATGTACTGGCGTGCGGGCAAGCCGGAGCGGTTCGTGCGGCCGGTGCGCTGGGTTGTGGCAATGCTCGACTCCGAAGTCGTCCCGCTGGAGATTGCGGGAATCGCGGCGGGTAATACGAGCCGTGGGCATCGCGTGCTGTTCGGCGAGGCGCCGGTCGTGATCGATGCGGCGAAGAGTTACGTCGAGGCGTTGCGTGCTGCGAACGTCGTGGTCGACGTGGCTGAACGCCGGCAAACGATCCGCAAGGCGCTGGATGCGGCGACACGAAAAGTTGATGGCGCCCGCTGGCGCGAAGACGAGGCGCTGGTGGAGACAGTGACGCACCTGACCGAATGGCCGGCGGTGATCCTGGGCGACTTTGAGCGCGAGTACCTGGAACTGCCGGAAGAGGTTCTGGTGACGGTGATGCGCGACCACCAGAAGTACTTCGCGGTGGAAGATGCGCAGGGCAAGCTGGCGCCGCATTTTCTGGCGGTGCTAAACACGCAAGCAGACGAAGAAGGCGCGGCAATCATACGGCACGGGAATGCGCGCGTGCTGCGGGCGCGGTTCAAGGATGCGCGATTCTTCTGGGACATGGACCAGAAGACTCCACTGGCCAAGCGCATGGAGAGCCTGAAGAACGTGACCTTCCAGAAGGAGCTGGGCAGCTACTACTGGAAGACAGAGCAGAACCTGGCGGTTGCGAATGCGCTGGCCACGATTGTTAAGGGAGCTGACGCGCCATTCGACGAGGCTGCGCTTTTCAAGGCCGCCGAGCTGGCCAAGACCGATCTGACGACGGAGCTGGTGAAGGAGTTCACCGAACTGCAGGGCGTGATTGGCGGTCTGTATGCGCGGGCACAGGGATTGGACGAGAAGATTGCGCGGGCGATCTACGACCAGTACACGCCCGCCTCGACGGAGGGTGCAATTCCATCGACCGTCGAAGGGCAGTTGCTCGGGCTCGCCGATCGCATTCAGACGATTGTGGCGATGTTCGGGATTGGCAATGCCCCGACGGGATCGAAGGATCCGTTTGCTCTGCGGCGCGCGGCGAATGCGGTTGTGAAGATTCTGGCCGAATCGGGACTGTCCCTGACGTTAAGCGACGTGCTGAATGCGTCGGGCGTGAGCGATGCCGGAAGAGCACAAGTGGATGAATTCTTTCGCGAGCGGCTGCAGTTCTATTTGAAAGACGTGCGCGGATTCGCGTACGACGTGGTGAACGCGACGCTAGCCGTGGGCGCGGACGATGTTCGCGATGCGATGGCGCGGGCCGAAGCGCTGACTTCAGTGCGGGGCTCGGAGGATTTCGCGGCTGTTTCGGCAGCCTGCAAGCGCATCAAAAACATTCTGAAGCAGGCAGAGGAAAAAGGATTTCGTCCCGATGAGCGAAAGATCGGAAAACTCGCCCTGGAGGGGATTGACCTGTGGGACCGGTCAAAAGAGCTTGCGCCGCAGATTGCCAAACTCCGCGAGCAGCGGAATTACGGCGAAGCACTCGGGCTGATTGCCACGTTGCGGCCGACGGTCGACCAGTTTTTCGACAAGGTGATGGTGCTCGATGCTGACGAGGCGGTTCGCAGCGCGAACCTTGGGCTGATCGCCGAAGTTGTACGCAACTTTTCGACCATTGCGGATTTCAGCGAGATTGTGACGGGGTAGAGGATCAAGCTCTCAGCGCTTAGCTTTCAGCCTTCAGCTCCCAGATCTACTGCTCATCCAGAAACGCGCGCACAACCGGTCCAAGCTTGTCCCCTCCGTTGGCGAATGAGATGTGTCCGTAATCGGATTCGAGGACGAAGACCTTTGCGCCGATCGCCTTGGCAAAGTCCTCCGCCGGCAGGGGATTGACCATATGGTCCTGCGCGGCCACTACCATCAGTACCCGCGCCTTAACGCGACTCTCCGCATTCTCCATTGAACCGCTGTGGGCGACGTCATGATGGATCATTGCTTCCAATTGCGATAGCCAGTCATTGGCGTCGAAGGGCAGAATGCCCTTGGTGTAATAGGCAGCATAATCGGCGGCAAACTTCTCGGGCGGATGTGTGCGCATGTAGTTTGCCGGAGTGGTCAGGTTCATGGCGTGCAGCGCTTCAACCGCACCCAGGGGCGGGCGCTGAGCATAATGGCCGTTTTGCCAGGCTGGATCGGAGCGGAGCGCATCCTCCTCCGCGTGCCAGAGAAGCAGATCGTAACCGGTAAGCCGAGGCGAACCGACAATGGGAATCGCCTCATCCATGAAGCCTGGGTAGTCCACCATCCACTCGAATGTCTGCATGCCGCCCATGGAGATGCCCATGACCGCGTGCAGGTGCTTGAGACCCAGCGTCTCCGTGGCCAGGCGGTATTCGGCGTTGACCATATCGCGCGTGGTAAAGGCGGGAAAAAGCGGCCCTGGCTGCGAGGCCGAGTTTGAGGGAGACGAGGAAACGCCGTCGCCGAATGCATCGACGGCAATCACGAAGAACTTCGACGGATCGATGAGTTCGTCCGCGGCGACAAATCCGGCCAGGTCGGCGCTGGTGCCGGAGAAATATGAGGGGAAGAGCACGGCGTTGGAGCGATCGGCGTTGAGCTTGCCCCAGGTGCGGAAGCCCAGCCGGCAGCCGCTGATCTGCTGCCCACCATCCAGTTTACAAGCTCCCAGATCGGCGAATTGCTGTTGACCGTCGGGCGCGGGCTGTTGCGCCCTGGCGGCCGTTAGGGCCGCGAAAGGAATGGAGCATGCGAGGAGAAACAGGGATACATGTTTGCGCATGACAAAAAGTCTACATCGCGAAAGGCAGAGGGCCGCCTGCGCCCCGGAGGGCAGCGGCAACACGTCTAAAATCAGTACAGATGGCTGACACACTCTACCTAAGTTTGTGGTACCCGAACCTGCGCCTGGAGGCGCTCCCCGACAAGCTGATTGCGGTGTTGGGCGCCTTTGCCGCGCATGGGGGCGAGGCCAAGGTGTATTCGGCAACGGTGTGGCCGGTGAGTTGGAACGAGGCGCCCGTGTTTGAGCGGGTGTACGGGCGCATGGTTGGCGGGCTGGAACCGGGCCAGGTACCGGGAGCCGAGCCGCGCCAGGCTGTGGAAGAGGCGATGGAGCTGCTGCACGAGGACTACGCTTACGAGTTCCAGATCGGGTGGAATTTGTGGGAGCTGGAGACGGGGCCGGGCGGTCGTCCGGCACCGGCCGGCGTGGCGGCGGTCGCTGAGGATGAGAGCGAGGCAACCAAGCTGGACGCGCGATGGGCGCGGGGTCCAAGGCTGGTGCGGGTGACGGGGTACGGGCCGCTGTTCGACGAGGGCACATACGAACAGGATGGTCACGTAAGGATCGACTTTGGCTCGGATGCGCCGTTTCTCGAGGAAGACGTCGACTTGAGTGAAGTCGGCGCGAGACACGTTGCAGAGAATGTGCGCCAACTGGTGGAGCTGACGGCGGGTGTAGAGAAGGCGTCGGGCGCGACGGCGCGGTTGCTGTGGAGCGAGCTGGGCGAGAGTTTGGCGCAGCGGCTCGCGGCTCGTTTGGGAATGGAAAACTAGGCGTGCGCTTCACGATCGAGCGAATCCGGACGCTGGTGCTGGTGGCGGGAGCGCTGCTGCTGGTGACGCTGGGCCTGTTTCTGGTGAGAGCCAAGTGGAAGAACCTGCTGAACCGGCACGATCTGCCGCATCGGCTGGCCAAGGACATTGTGCAGGAGGCCAACGGATATACCTACGTGCATGCGTTTGGGGCGCACTCGCAGTACAGGATTCATGCCTCGCGCGAAGTGGAGCTGAAGAGCGACTTCGTCGAGTTGCACGACGTGCAGATCGATCTTTACGGCGAAGATGGCAGCCAGATTGACCGGATTTCTGGCGACACGTTTGAGTACGACCAGAAGACGGGCAAGGCCACGGCGCAAGGACCGGTGGAGATGCTGCTGACGCGGCCTTCGGCGAGCACCGAAGCGGCCATGGAGAGAGCGGGCAAGACGAAGGGTCATGTGATCGTCGAGGTCGGCGGTGCGACAGGCTCGGCGGCACAGATTGACGTGAAGACGAGCGGAGTGACCTTCGACCGGAACTCAGGGCTGGTGACGACGGAGCAACGGGTGAATTTCTCCACGGCGCAGGGAAGCGGGAGCGCGATGGGGGCTAGCTACGATTCGCAGAGCGGGTCCCTGACGCTGGAGCAGGCTGTGGAATTGACCACGCACCGGGGCGGCGAAGAGGTGCAGATTCACGCGCAGCGCGCGGAGTTCGACCGCGGAGCGCAGACCTGCCTGCTGGATAAGGCGCAAGCGGAGTACCACGGTGGGCAAGCAGAAGCGGCTGAGGCGAAAATTCTGTTTCGCACGGATGGCTCGGCGGAGCGATTGGACGCGAAGGGAGGGTTTACGCTCGCGACCGCGAACGGCGGGACCGTGGCCGCGCCCATAGCGTGGATGGACTTTGACGCGCACAACGAGCCGCGCCAGGGGCACATGGAGGGCGGCGTGACGATGGACTCCGCGAACGAGGGGCGCACGATGCACGGGGCGATGCATGGAACGTCGCCGACGGCGGAACTGGAGTTCGGAGCGAAGGGCGAACTGAAGAGCGCGCACCTGGAGCGCGGCGTGGAGATGACGAGCGAAGAGATGAGTGAGGAGAACACAGGGCAGAGCGCGCTGCGCGTGAGCCGAACGTGGCGCTCACCGGTGGTGGACATCGACTTTCGGCTGGCGGGGGCAAAGGGCAGGGGACGGTTGGAAATGGAGACGATGCGCGGCTCGGGCGGAGTGACGATCACGAGCGAAAGCCAGCGCGGCAATGCGGCGGCAACCCCCCAAAAGATGAGCGCCGATGAAGTGACCGGAATCTTCGGAGCGGGTTCGGTGCTGCGCGCGGTAAGCGGTGCGGGACATGCGGGGATTGAGCAGACCACCGCGACAGGGACGCGGCAAACCGCGACTGGCGACCGGCTGGAGGCGCAGTTTGAAGGAAACAGGGACCAAGCCACCCCAGCAGGTAAAAATCACCCGCTGGGGGCCCCGGCAGGCAACAAGGGACCAAGGGACCAAGGAGAGAAGAGAAGCGGAGCTGCGAGCGGCGGCGGTAGAAACGCGCGAGGTGGAGGCGGAGCGGCGGGCGCAGGCGACGTGCAGTCGGCCGAGCTAGATGGGCATGTGGTGCTGTTTGAGCAGCCCGCGCAAAAGCCCGGCGCGCAGACACAGCCACCGCTGCGCGCGACGGCCGGCAAAGCGGTGTATGAGGGCAAAGGCGAGTGGCTGCACCTGACGATGAGTCCGCGCGTGGAGGACGGCGGCCTCGAGCTGGCGGCGGAGAAGGTGGACGTGTCGCAACAGTCGGGGGACGCGTGGGCGCGGGGCGATGTGAAGGCGACGTGGACGGAGACGAGCACGAGCGGTCAGAATGCGGCGGCGGGCGGCGACGAGGGTCAGGGCGGTGAGACGCTGGGCGGCAAGGGGCTGGCGCATATGGTTGCGGCAGAGGCACAGCTGAACCAGTCGACGGGCGAGGCGGCTTTTCGCGGTCATGCGCGGCTGTGGCAGCAGACGAACTTCGTGAGTGGACCGGAGATTGTGCTGAACCAGCATCTGCACACAGTGGTGGCGCGCAGCAGCGACACGGCGGAGCCGGTGAGGGTTGTGATGCTGAGCGCGAGCGGTGAGGGCGCGGGCAAGAGTCTGACGCAACCGGCGGGACAGACTGCGGAGGGGCAGGCAGGCGGGCAGCCGCCGGGGCCTGCAGTGATCAGAGTGCACGGAGGCGAGCTGAGGTATTCCGATGCCGATCGCAGAGCGGTGATGCGCGGAGGGTTGCTGGGGGCGGTGATTGCTGAGACAGGCACAGCAACATCGGCCTCCGATGCGGTGGAGCTCGATCTGATGCCGGCGGGAGATCACGCGGCCAGCGGCGGCGGGACAGCGCAAGTGGATCGCATGACGGCGACGGGGCACGTGGTTCTGTCGTCACAGGGCCGGCGCGGGACCGGAGAGCGGCTCGTGTATTCGGGCGTAACCGGGGAGTATGTGCTGACTGGCACTGCTGCGGAGCCGCCGAAGATGAGCGATCCTGAGCGCGGGATGGTGACGGGCCAAGCTTTGATTTTCCATAGCCGCGATGATAGGGTCAGTATCGAAGGCGGCGGCAGCGAGACCGAAACGAAGACGACCGCTCCTGAAGCGCACGGGAAATAGGCGCGAAGAGGCGCAAAACCAGAGTTTATGTGCCATGTTTCGATGCGAATTAGGTCGCCGCTTCCTGATGGGCGCGTCGACTTGAAAGCTGTGGCTTCGAGACACTGTTACTCTGGTTTTGCGGAGCGCCAGCGAGACGCATGGAAACACTGATTGCCGAGGGAATCGGGAAGAGCTACAAGCGGAGGCAGGTTGTACGGGACGTCGACCTGAGGATCTCCCGCGGCGAAGTGGTGGGTTTGCTGGGACCGAACGGCGCCGGCAAGACAACCAGCTTTTACATCATCGTGGGGCTGGTGCAGCCGGAGAGCGGTCGTGTGCTGGTGGACGAGACCGACATCACCCGGGTGCCGATGTATCTGCGGGCGCGGAATTTTGGCATCAGCTATCTTCCGCAGGAGCCTTCGGTTTTTCGCAAGCTGACCGCGGAGGAGAACATCCTGGCGGTGCTGGAAGCGCAGCCGCTGGGCAACCGGGAACGGCGGACGCGCGCCGAGAAGCTGATCAACCAGCTGAACCTTGGACACATCCGCACCACGCGCGGCTACGCGCTTTCTGGCGGCGAGCGGCGGCGCGTGGAGATTGCGCGGGCGCTGTGCATCCAGCCGAATTTTATTTTGCTCGACGAACCGTTCAGCGGCATCGATCCGATAGCGGTGCTGGAGCTGCAGAAGATTATCTTCGATTTGAAAGCGAGCGGGATCGGCGTGCTGGTGACGGACCACAACGTGCGCGAGACGCTGACCGTCACCGACCGGGCGTACATTATTGCCGAGGGGCGGATCTTCCGCACCGGAACACCGCGCGAACTGGGCAACGATCCGGAGGTACGGCGGATTTACCTGGGCGAAAGCTTCTCGCTGGCCTAGGGTGCTGGGTGGACGCTCGGGGCGAAGCAGGCATATCCTTATGGTTCCTGCGGCGGAAGCGCGGCGGCGGGTAAGTCTTTTCTTGTGAAGATTCCAAGATGGGTCAAACCCCAATCCGGGATAATGACGCGAATAGGTGATTCGATTCGAGCCAGTTTTTGGATTAAGCTTTATCACGCACGATTAGACTCGCAATGAGCCAAAACGGGAAGATACGCATTTATGGCGCTACTGCAACCAAAGCTGAGTTTGAAGGTGGCCCAACGTCAGGTGCTGACGCCAGGCCTGATGCAGATGGTGAGCGTTCTTGCGCTGAACAAGCTCGAGCTGAAGGAGATGATCGATGCGGAGATGGTTGAAAATCCAGTCCTGGAAGAGATTGACGAAACGGTTCCGATGCTGGATGAGGTCGCAGGCCGCGAAGAGCGGTTGGAGCGGAGCGTCGAGGAGACGGCAGCTCCGCCCAAGGACATTTTCGACGAGATCGATTTTGGCTCGTACTTCCAGGAGTATCTCGATCCCGGCTACCGCACACAGCCGGAGTACGAAGAGAGCGAGAAGCCCTCGTTTGAAAACTTTCTCTCCCAGCCTACGACTTTGTCCGATCACTTGGCGTGGCAGCTGGGAGCTCTGAGCCTGGACGGAAAGCTGCTTGAAGCGGCGGAGTTTGTGGTTGGCAATCTGGACGAGGATGGTTATCTGGCGGCGAGCGAAGAGGAGCTCGCGGCTGCTTTTTGCGGGGTTCCGGCTGACGCGGTAGCGAACAACGGCCATGCAGTAGAGCTGGCTGCGGCGCTCGATGTGCTCCGGCGCGGGCTTGAGCTGGTGCAGAGTCTGGATCCGGCGGGAGTGGGCGCGCGCGACTTGCGGCAGTGCCTGGGGCTACAGATCGCGGCACAGCAGCAAGAGTTTGACCATTTGTACGGGCAAGGCTCAGAGGAGATTGATCAGGAGCCGGAGACCGGCCTGCACAGGGGCTTCCAAGCCGAGGCCGAGGCCAAAATCGATGAGCGGCGGCGGGCGATGGAGGTGGCGACTCTAATTGTGGAACACCACTTGCCTCTGTTGCAGAAGCGCGACGTGAAGGATCTTGCCCGCGCGGCGCAAGTGACAACGGAAGAGGCGCACGCGGCGGTGGAGTTTATCCGCACGCTCGACCCGCGGCCGGGACGGCTGTATAACCGCGAGCAGACGCGGCTGATCGAGCCCGATGTGTATTTTGTGAAGCGCGGCGGCGAGTGGGTGGTCAGCATGAACGAAGAGGACCTGCCCAGCCTGCGTTTGAGCCAGCGCTACCGGCGCATGCTGGTCTCAGCAGACACTGACAAGGAAGTGAAGGACTACGTGAAGGAGAGGTTCCGCTCGGCGCTGCAGCTGATGCGGAATATCGCGCAGAGGAAGAGCACGATTTTGCGGACCTGCGAAGTGATCGTGCGGCGGCAGCAGGAGTTCCTGGATAAGGGCGTGGAGGGGCTGCGGCCCATGATGATCAAGGAAGTGGCCGAAGAGATCGGGGTACACCCCTCGACGGTGAGCCGCGCCGTGGCCAACAAGTACGCGCACACGCCGCAGGGCGTGCTGGAGCTGCGGTTCTTCTTCTCGGAGGGGGCGAACGGCCCGGAGGGCGCGGACACGCCGCTGCTGGTGTTGAAGCGCAAGGTGCGCAAGTTCATCGAAGACGAAGATCCGCGGCATCCGCTGACCGACGACCAGCTTGCGGCGATGCTGCAGTCGCAAGGGATTCAACTGACGCGGCGCACTGTGGCGAAATACCGCGAGGACATGCAGATCCCTTCGACGCACCAGAGGCGCAAACGCGACTAGCCGATCAACGATCGGCTGTCAGCGCGACTCATTTTCTGTCAGCGCCAACGGCGTGCCGTGCTCCTGTTCCCTATTCCTAATCCCTGTTCCCTGTCTTTACATCGCCTCGGGGCTTTCGATGCCAAGGAGGGCGAGGGCGCCGACGAGTTCGCGGAGGGTGATGGCGGCCGTGGCGAGCAAGAACGCTTTGCGCGCGGGGTCTTCTTCCGTGAGGATGTGGTGGCGATGGTAGAAGTTAGCGAACTCCTGCGCGAGCTGGAAGGCGTGCTTGGCGAGGTGGGCGGGTTCGGAGGTGGCGATGCACTGTTCAAGAATTTGCGTGCGGCGGCCGGCGCGGAGCCATAGGGACCAGATGTCTTCGTTGGCTTCGCCGGTGAAGTAGCCGCCGAGATTGGCTGCGGGAAGGTTGGCGAAATCGGCGAGGACGCCATCGGGAGTGATGTTCCCTTTGCGGAATATATTGCGGATGCGAACGACCGCGTACTGAATGTAGGGGCCGGTCTCGCCCTCGAAGCTGAGCGCGTCTTTGAAGTCGAAGGCGATGACGGAGTTGCGCGTGACCTTAAGCATGAAATACCGCAGAGCGCCGATAGCGATTTGCTCGGCAATCTTCTGGCGCTCGGCTTCATCGTGGCCGGTCTTGCGTGAGTCGACTTCTGCGCGCGTGGCGGCGATGAGCTTATCGATGAGGTCGTCGGCCTTGACGCCAAAGCCCTTGCGTCCGCTGACTTCGATATAGGTCTTTTTCAGGTCCTCATCGGAGATGTCGTAGCCGAGCTTGACGGCGCAGCGGGGTGTGAGCGCGACCATCTCGTAGCTGAAATGCGTGTAGTGATCGGCCTGATTGGTGTATCCCATGCCGCGGAGGGCCTGGATGACGTTGGCCTGTGGGTCCGATTGGCGCGCATCGATGACGTTGTAGATGGCTGTAGCGCCGCCAAAGTGCGGATGGTTCGGCTCGCCGGATTCGGCGGAGATCCAGCACTCGTGATCGGGATAAGTGAAGAAGCGCTTGTAGCCGAAGTCGCGGCCGAGGAGGCCGAACTTCCAGAGGTGGTAGGCAATGTCTTTGCCGACGTAGGTGACGGTGCCGTTGGAGCGAACGATGACCTTGGCGTCGTCAGTCTCGTTCTCCCTGGTCTCCGCGCCGGGGCGGGTCATCACCCAGCAGCCCTTGTTCTTACCTTCGCTTTCGAAGTAGAGCACGCCGGACTGCTTGAGCTTTTCAAAGGCCGCTTCCCAGAACTTGAGGTGAAGGATTTCGCTTTCGCGCGGGAGGAAGTCGTACTCGATGCCGAGACGCAGCATGGTTTCGAGATGGCGGCGAAGGACGGCCGTTGAGATGAGGTCGGCGATTTCGGCAGTGTCATTGCCGCCATGCTCAATGAGGTGCAGTGTGTCGAGGCGCAGTTGCTTGCGCGCGGCTTGCTCTTCGGCCGTCTCTTCGGCGTACCACTGCGATGTCTGGGCGTAGAGGTCCCAGCAGTAGAAGTCGATGCGCTCGCCTTTTCGCGCTAGTTCGGTTAGCAGGGCGCGAACCTCGGACGGCGATTTCTTCTCGAGGTGCAGAAAGCCGACCACGACGTCGGCCACCTGGACGCCGGTGTTGTCAATGTAGTTCTGCACATCGACTTTGTAGCCGGCGGCGCGGAGCAGGCGGACGAATGTGTCGCCGAGGATTGCGTTGCGCAGATGGCCGATGTGCGCGGCCTTGTTGGGATTGATGGATGTGTGTTCAACGAGGGCGTGGCCCTGCGATGAGGGGGGATTGGTGTCGGCGGGAACTACTAATAGCGCAGCGGCGGCACGGTCGAGATAGGCGTTGATATAACCAGCACCGGCCACCTCCAAATGGTCAAAGCCACGGAGTGGCCCGAGGGCGGCGACGATTTCCTGGGCGATGATTTTCGGCGCCTTGCGCAGTTTACGGGCCAGCTCGAAAGCGATGGGCGTGGCGATCTCGCCGAGGCGCAGATCGGGCGGCGTCTCGAGAGGGATGGAGCCGATCTCAAGATCGTATTTTTCTTTCAGGACGGCGCGAAGACTACGGCCAAGCCGCTTTTCGAGTTCGAGAACCACGCGAGAGCCTCAGGAAAATGCTTGATTTTCCTAGTGATTTTAGCACCTGCGGTGCGGAAGCCTCTCACGGAACAGCGCGCCGCGACGAGCAAGGCGCGAGGCGGGCTAGTGAAGCGCGATGCCTTAAGATGGAGAGTGATTGCCGATCTCGCCGCGTTTTCTTCTGCGCGCGGACGGAATGCGCTGTTCATGACCGATTCTGGCTTGAATTCAAACCGTTTTTATCTGACCACGCCGATTTACTACGTGAACGGGCGGCCGCACCTGGGCCATGCGTACACGACGATCGTGTGCGACGCGATAGCTCGGCGAAAGCGGGCGCTGGGCGTAGAGACGTGGTTTTTGACGGGTACCGACGAGCACGGGCAGAAGATTGAGCGCTCGGCCAAGGCCGCCGGGTGCACGCCGGAGGAGTTCGCGACGAAGGTTGCGGGCGAGTTTCGCGGTTTGTGGGACCGGCTGGGGCTGACGTACGACGACTTTATCCGGACCACAGAGCCGCGTCACATCCGCGGTGTGCAACACCTGTTCGCGACGCTGCGCGATAAGGGTTACATCTACAAAGGCTCGTACACGGGGCAATACTGTGTGTTCGATGAGGCGTATGTCGACGGTCCGCCGGGCACGCCGTGTCCCGATTGCGGGCGGCCGACGGAGACGGTGAGCGAGGAGAATTATTTCTTCAAGCTATCGGCGTTCGAGAGGAAGCTGCTGGAGTTTTACGAAGCGAATCCGGGATTCATGGGGCCGGAGTCGACGCGGCGTGAGGTCGTCAGCTTTGTGCGCAGCGGGTTGAAGGATCTTTCAGTGAGCCGCACGAGTTTTTCGTGGGGCATTCCGGTTCCGGGCGACGAGAAGCACGTGGTGTATGTGTGGCTGGACGCGCTGGCGAATTATATTACTGCACTTGGATACGGGTCCGATGACGACCAAAAGTTTAAAAAATTCTGGCCAGCTGACATTCACCTGATCGGGAAAGAGATCAGCCGGTTCCACTGCGTGTACTGGCCTGCGTTCCTGATGGCGGCGGGAATTGCGACGCCGCGCTCGGTGCGCGCGAACGGGTGGCTGCTGTTCGACCAGGGGAAAATGTCGAAGTCGCGCGGAAACATTGTGCGCGCGGAAACCGTGCAAGAGGTGCTGGGCGCAGATGCATTGAGGTACTTCCTGCTGCGGGAAATTCCTTTCGGTCAGGATGGAAATTTTTCTTTTGACGCCCTCGTTCAGCGGTACAACGGCGACCTGGCCAACGGCTATGGCAACCTGGTGAGCCGCGTGGTGAACATGGTGCACAAGTACTTTGGCGGGGTGACGCCGGAGGCGGGCGCGGGGACGCAGGCAGAAGTTGCGTTGCGCGCGAACGCGGAGGCGGCGATTGCGGCGTTCGGGCCGGCGTTCGATGAGCTGGATTTCTCCGAAGCGCTCAAGTCGCTGTGGGCGCTGGTAGCGGAAACGGACGGCTACTTGACGGCCAATGCGCCCTGGAAGAAGCCAGCGGAACGATCGGATGAGGACCACACGAAGCTGCAAGCAAGAGTGCTGGGGACGGCGGCGGAGGCGATTCGCGTGATCACGGCGCTGGCGTATCCGATTGTGCCGGACGCGGCGGCGAAAGTGTGGGAGCAGCTTGGATTGGGCGAGTTGGCGGATGCGGCGAAGCAGGGATTTTTGAAGAATCTGGCATGGGGTGGATTGAAGGCCGGGACGAAATTCGGCGAGCCCGCGCCGTTATTTCCGCGCGCGGAGAAGGAAGCGATTGAACGTATGCAGAGTCTTGAAGACGAAAACAATCGGACGGCGGTGGAAGCGGCGAGCGGTGGAAGTGTCGTGGAGGAAGCAAAGGCGCCAGCGCCAGCGCCAGCGAAGCAGGAACCAGCGGCGGTGCCAGTGCGGCCATCTGTGCCGAAGTCACCCGTGGCGGCGGCGAAGCCAGTAGCGCCTGTGGCTGCGAAGGCTGCGGTGCCAGTGGTTCAAGCCGTAGCGGAGACTCCGGGTGCTGTGCCGCAGGAGCCGAAGCACATCACGATCGACGACTTTGCCAAGGTGGAGCTGCGCGTGGCGCAGATTCTGGTGGCCGAACGCGTGCCCAAGGCCGACAAACTGTTGCGCCTTGAGGTCGATCTTGGAACCGAGAAGAGGCAGATTCTGGCCGGGATCGCGGAATACTACGAGCCGGAGAAACTGATTGGGCGGAAGATTGTGATCGTCTCGAATCTGGCTCCGAGAAAGATGCGCGGCCTCGAGTCCAACGGAATGCTCCTGGCTGCTTCTCTCGAGGGCGGAGCGCCGGTGCTGGCGGGGTTCCTTGAGGATGTGCCGCTGGGCGCGCGGCTGAAGTAGGCGCTCCGCGCTTTTACCTTTTGGAGTAGAGATGTGCGTTATGCGCGTGTGGCGCAAGCAAGAATTGGTGCGGAAGGCGGGACTTGAACCCGCAAGCCTTTTGGGCGCTAGCTCCTAAGGCTAGTGTGTTTGCCATTTCACCACTTCCGCACGGTGCGGCGGCACAGGCCGGGCCTGACCTTTTCAAGTCTAGTTTGAAAACGACGCGGGTGGCAATGCGGGCGCGGCGGTGCGCGCGCCGGGACGCATCTTACTTCTTATCTCTTGAGAAATCCCCGCTCTTGCCGCCGGATTTAGATTCGAGGCGAACGTCGCGGATGACGATTGCTTTGTCGAGGGCCTTGGTCATGTCGTAGACGGTGAGCGCGGCGACGGCTGCAGCAGTGAGAGCTTCCATTTCGACGCCGGTGGGGCCGGTAGTGGCTGCCGTCGAGGTGATGCGCACGCCGTCTCGGACGATTGCGGTTGCGACGTCGACGTGGGTGAGAGCGAGCGGATGGCACATGGGGATGAGATCGGCGGTGCGCTTGGCGGCCTGAATGCCGGCGAAGCGCGCGACTTCGAGGGGATTGCCTTTGGGGTTGGAGGGCAGCGCGGCGAGAACGGCGGCGGAAAGCTCGACGAAGGCGGAAGCGGTTGCGGTGCGGCGCGTGGGGCGCTTGGAACCGACGTCGACCATGGTGGCGTGGCCGGATGCTGCGAAATGCGAAAGGCGCGCGGGCTTGGGATGCGATAGGCGGGAGCGCTTGGGGCGTGTGAGCTTCGACATTGGAATCCTCAAGGAAGCAAAATGCGGACGGTCGAACCGGCGCGAAGACGATCGGAATCTTCGGGCACGACGAGGAAACAGTTGGCGCGGGCCATGGCTGCGAGATCGCCCGAGCCCTGCCATGTGACGAGCGCGACTTCAGGGACGGTGCCGGAAAAGGTGCAGGCAGCGGGGAGAAAGCGCGTAAGGCCGGTCTTCGTTTTCACATCTTCGGTGAGGCGCGCGAGGGCGAAGCGAGGACCACGATCTCGCTTTCCGGCTAGGGCGGCAACAACCGGCGCGGCGAAGAGCAGGAACGTGACGGCGGAAGAGACGGGATTGCCGGGCAGCCCGAAGATTGTGCACTTCGTGCCGTTCTCGTTTTGGACGGGATTTGTGGAGCGGCGGGGCATCTCGCCAAAGACCAGAGGCTTGCCGGGCTGGATGCGGACGCCGGTGAAGTGAAAGCGTGCTCCGGCGCGTGCGAGTGCAGGCTCGACCAGATCGAATTTACCCGCGGAGACGCCGCCGGTGATGAGAAGAAGATCGGCGGAGGCGGCGCGGGCGAGAGCAGCGTCAAGGGACTTGTCGGTGTCGCGAGCGATGGGCAGGACCCAGGGCGAGCCGCCAGCGACCGAGACCAAAGCGGCGAGCATCGCGCTCGAGGAGTTGCGAATCTGGCTGGGACCGGGCGAGGAGCGGATGGGGACAAGCTCGTCGCCAGTGGAAAGGATGGCCACGCGGGGCTTCAGAAAGACATTCAGCGTGGCGCAGCCGCACGAGCCTGCAAGCGCAATTTGAGCGGCGCCGATCAAGGAGCCGGCGGGAAGAAGATTGTCCCCTTTGCGTGCCTGCGCGCCGCGGGCGACGATGTTTTCGCCTTTTCGGATGGTGCGTGGCGGCAGGAGGCGGATGGCGCGCGCGGATGGTGCGCCGGTTTCTTCGACATGTTCGAGCATGACGACCGCGTCAGCGCCTGCGGGGACGGACGCGCCGGTCATGATCTCCCAAGCTGAGCCACGGGGAAGCGGAGCGGACGAAGTTTGCCCCGCGCGGGTTGAGCCGGCGACGGCGAGGTGGCGATGCGATGAGACCTCGGCGGCCCGGCAGGCGAAGCCGTCGCGGGTGGAGCGAGCGAAGGGGGGCTGGTCGGCGTCGGCTAGGAGCGGCTCAGCGAAAACGCGGCCAAGGGCCTGGTCAAGCGGCACGCGCTCGGTACACGGACCATCAGGGCCCGAACTACGGGAGCCGGGACGAAGGCGGGCGAGCCTGGCGGCGTAGGCAGCGACCAGCGCGGCAGCCTCGTCGTAACTTGGCAAGGCCGGACTGGACGATTTGGAGCGGCGCCGCGCGGGGCTCATGGATGGATTGTAGAGGGTCCACTGCGCTTTCAATTCACTTGCAGACATTGCCAGCATCGTGCAGGGTGGCATTTTCTTTAGGAAAATGCCACGCGGCATCACGCATCCTGTTAAGAGCAGAATCGAAAGCGCTGTCGTCGCGCCGCGTTATTTCTGCGGGGTTGCGCTGGGAGAGGTCGAGGGTTCGCCTGCCCGCTGGAGGATGGTTGCAGCGTTGGCGGCGTACGGGCCGTTGGGGTCCAGCTCAAGGTACTTGCGATAGGCATCGGCGGACCCGGGGGGCAGAACGAGCTTGTTGGTCTCCGGATCGACGCGGGCGTTCTGGGCGAGGCCGTCGGCTTTGATGTAGTAGAGGATGGCTTGATCGGGATCGGCCTTGATGGCAAGGTCGGCAGCGTCGACCTGCGCGTCGAAGTTCTTCGCGTTAAAGAAAGCAATGGCCTGGCTGCGGAGGTATTTGGCGGCGTTGGAAGGATCGGCTTTAGCGGCAGCGTCAAAGGCGGCGTTGGCATCATCGACCATGAGCGTTCGGGCGTAGACTTCGCCCAGACCGGCCTGGGCCGCAGCCACAACTTCAGGCCGGGGCGGATCCTCCTTCAGCGCGAGGTCGAGGGCCTTCTTGAAGTTTGATTCAGCGTCGAGATAATTCCTGAGGCCAGCCTCGGCGCTCCCCAGGCCGATCCAAACGACAGGTTCGGTGGGATCGGCGGCCGCGTCTTTGGTCATGAGGGTTTCGATCTCGGTCAGTTTGGCGTTCTCGATTGCAGCGGTCATGGAGTCGACGTCCTCGCGGGCGGCCGAGCCGCCAAGATTCTGGGTTGCGGTGGTGCGCGCATTGCCGGCGGCCTGTAGGTCGAGATTCACAATCTGCAGGTCGGCATCGATGGCGGAGGCGTCGCGTTTCGCATCGGAGGATGCGGCGGCGTTGGCATCTCTTAATGCCTGCAATTGCATTTGCTGGTCGGGCGAGAGCCTGGCGATGAACTCCTGGCGGGTCATGTCGATGTCCTGTGCCGTATCCTGCCCGGCAACCACCTCGACACCGCTGATGTAGTCGACGATCTTGCCCTCAGGCGTATCGGGTGCGCGGTAGACGATTGTGTATTCGCCCGGCGGCGCCGGGCCGGAGTATTCGCCGGTGGGAGAGACGGGAAAGCTGTAGCTTAATGTCTCGCCGCCGTCGACAGAGAGGCTGACCGTACCGTTTTTCTGAGGCACTCCAGCAGGATTGATGACACGGCCGTGAATCCGGCCCATTTCCGGAGCGGGCGGCTGCTGCGCCTGCGCGGACATGAGGGGGACGTGGAACAGCCCGGCCAAAGCGGAGAGGCACGCTAGGGAAATGAGGCGCAAGCGGAGCGCGGAGTTCATGCAAGGGATTGTAGAAGGTAAGGAGCGGCGAGAAAAATCGAAGTACGGCGGCCCGGCAAATACAAAAGGCGCCCGCAAGCGGACGCCCTTTGAGGTAAATGGTGCAGGCGGCAGACTAATGGGACTTGGGCGCCTTGTAGGAGGAGCTGACCTTTTCTCCCGCCTGCTGCAGAATGCTCGCAACCTCATCGGCATAGGGGCCTGTGGGGGCGAGTTCAAGGTATTTCTGATAGGCAGCCGTGCAATCAGGAGGCAGAACAATCCGGTTTGTTTTCGGATCGACGGTTGCGTTCTGAACCAATCCCTGGCCCTTGATGTAGTAGAGGATGGCCTGGTTAGGGTCAATTTTGATGGCCTCATCTGCGGCGGCTACCTGGGCTGGACCGTTGTTTTCCTGATAGAAAATGACGGCTTCATTTCTGAGGTTGAGAGCGGCAGTGGCGGGATCGGCTTTGGCGGCAGCGTCATAGGCTGCGTTCGCTTCAGGAATTTTATTCGTGCGCGCGTAGACTTCGCCGAGTCCGGCATCGGCCTGGGCGATGACGGGCATGCGCGGTTTCTTTGAGGCCGATTCGAGGTCAAGCGCCTTTTTGTAGCTCGCGATTGCATCGTCGTAGTTCTTGAGCCCCTCCTGCGCGAACCCCAAATTGTTCCACAGTAAGGGCTCATCGGGCTTGAGTCCCGTATCCCTGGTCATCACGCTCTGGATATCGGTGTACTTGGCGGCCTTGATTTCCTCCACCTTGGCAGCGATGTCGGCTTTGGAAGCATTCGCGCCGAGCGCCTGCGCCGCGGTGGCGGCTACGTTGTCGATGTCCTTCTTGTCCTGAGCAACGATTTTCAAGTCGGCGTTGAGCTGGTTGATCAACGCGTTCGCCTTGAGGGCCTCAGCATTCTGCTTCTTCAGGTCCTCGAGCTGCTTTTTGTCTTCTGGCGGCAGCTTGTCGATGTATTCCTGGCGCGACATGTCGTCGTCCTGCGCCAAATCCACACCCACGACAATCTTGATGCCGCGGATGGAGTCCACCATCTTGCCGACAGGGGTATCCGGCGCGCGGTAGACCAGCATATAGGTTCCGGCCGGCGCTTCACCGGAGTAGGCGCCCGTGGAATCGACCGGGAAGGAGTACTTCAACGTGGCGCCGCCATCGGTGGAGAGGCCCACGGTGCCGCCCCCCTGGGGTTGTCCAGTGGGATTGATGACGCGACCGTGAATCTTGCCCGTTTTCTCGGCGGGCTGGGAATACGCCTGAACGGGGGAAAGAGCCAATGCGAACAGGCCCGCCGCAGCGGTCAGACCCAGGCAAAGTGAAAAAATGCGTTTCATGTTTTCTCCTTGAGAGAGGCGGGAAAAGTGCTGCCCGCAGCCTCGAAAAAATTCAAAGTTCAGGCGCCGACCGGGAGACCGAAACACGGCTCTATCCGGAAGGGCGCAGTTCCAGCAAAACCAACGTTAAATCTAACCCAGCGCCCTGCACAAGAGGGTGTGGTCCGATCGTCCCACGCCAGACCCTGACTACACCACCGCGAAATCTCGCTCGAAACGGCGCCAGCAAGCAGGCCAACCCAACTGAGGCGACGCGGCGGGGCACTTTTTGTGGATCAACAACTGTCATGGTAGAGCGTGGGGAGCGAGGTCGTGTGTGGCGCGTATCACACACTAGAATCTGGATATGAGGACAGTGATTCGCAAGGCAACCGCGGCGGATGCCGCTCAGATTCTGGAGTTTATTCGCGCACTGGCAGCTTTTGAGCGCGCGCCGGACGCGGTAACGGCGACCGAGGAGGGCCTGATCCGCGATGGATTTGGGCCAAATCCGTTTTACCGTTGCCTGATCGCCGATTACGACGGCCAGCCGGCCGGTTTCGCTTTCTATTTCTTCAATTACTCGACGTGGGTGGGACGGCCGGGCATTTACGTTGAGGACCTGTTTGTGCTGCCACAGTACCGGCGCTTGGGCATCGGGAGGGAGCTGCTGAAACAGGTAGCCGCGATTGCGATCGAAAGCGGCTGCCAACGCCTGCAGTGGGAGGTTCTGGATTGGAACACTCCGGCGATCGATTTTTACCGCATCATTGGAGCCGAGTTTCTGGATGAGTGGCGGAACGTGCGCCTGAGCGGCGAGGCGCTGACGCAGCTGGCCACCTGCGGTGGGGCAGACGGTGGACCGGTTCCGCAGTTGTTTTAGCCAGTTTTCGCCTTGGTGCGAGGTGGATTTTTCTTAAGAAGAAATCCACTTGGCGGCCTCGGCTTACGGACGCTGTAACTGCGGAACCGGTAGGGCGCGCCATGAGAATTGTGGCTCCCCTGCAGGACCAACGAGCGGCGAAGGGCGCTTGGCCGAGGATGATATGACGAGAATTCGCGTGATTGGCGGCGGACTGGCCGGGCCCGAGGCGGCGCTGACGGCGGCGCGGCTGGGCTGCGAGGTGGAGCTCTATGAGATGCGCGCCATGGTCGCCGGCAAGCCTCGGTTGACGCCCGCGCACCAGACTACGGAGTTCGGCGAACTGGTGTGCTCGAATTCACTGAAGAGCGAGTCACTCTACACTGCGCCCTGGCTGTTGAAGCAGGAGATGCGACGCGGAAGCTCGGCGCTCTTGAGAATCGCAGATGAAACGGCGGTTCCGGCTGGCCACGCGCTGGCCGTGGACCGCGTGGAGTTCTCAAGGCGCATTGCGGCGGCGATCGAAGCGGAACCGAGGATTCGCGTGGTGCGCGAGGAAGTGACAAGCCTGGAATGCGGCGACGCGCAGACGGCAGTGACGATTGTTGCGACCGGGCCGCTGACCACGGACGCGCTGAGCCGGGAGATTGAGCGGCTAACCGGCGCTGGGCATCTGGCTTTCTACGACTCCATCTCGCCCATCGTCGATGCGGAATCGATCGAGATGAGCCGCGTGTACTTTGCCGCGCGCTGGGACAAGGGAACGGCGGACTACATCAACTGCCCAATGGACCGAGCCGAGTACGACCGGTTTTTGGATGCGCTGCTCGCAGCGGAGGCGGCCGAGAGCAAGGAGTGGGAGAAGCTCGATTATTTTGAGGGTTGCTTGCCGATCGAGGTGCTGGCCCGCCGTGGGCGCGACACGTTGCGCTTTGGGCCGATGAAGCCGGTGGGCCTGCGCGATCCGCGGACGGGCAAGACGCCGTGGGCGGTGGTGCAACTGCGCAAGGAGAATCTGCGCGCCGACAGCTACAACCTGGTCGGGTTCCAGAACCATCTGAAGTTTGGCGAGCAGGCCCGCGTGCTGCGGCTGATTCCGGGACTCGAGAATGCGCGCTTTCTGCGCTATGGGCAGATTCACCGCAACACCTACATTTGCGCGCCCGC
Source organism: Occallatibacter sp. (assembly GCA_049517515.1). Lineage (GTDB taxonomy): Bacteria > Acidobacteriota > Terriglobia > Terriglobales > Acidobacteriaceae > Telmatobacter. The sequence continues at coordinate 65,173 of JBEKSA010000002.1, read as the reverse complement.
TCTCCTGGACGAGACGCTCGTCCTAAAGGCAAAAGAGCGCAAGCTCATGTTTGCGGGACAGATTTGCGGGGTAGAGGGGTATACCGAATCGATTGCCTCAGGCATGCTGGCGGGGATTTACGCGGCGGCAATGGCGCGGGGCGAAGCGCTGGCGCCTGTGCCACGCGCGACGGCCCTCGGATCGCTGGTCCACTACATCACGCACGCCGATGCGAAGAACTTTCAGCCGGCCAACATCACCTTCGACCTGCTGGAGCCGCTCGACGAGGAGACGCGGCAGCGGGTTCGGGACAAAAGGGAGCGGCACCGGATGGTGTGCGAGCGGGCGCTGCAGGCGTTCGACGCGTGGCGGGCGGCGATTGGGCGCCCGGCGGTGGAACTTCGCATGTAGGAAATGCGTAAACCTGTAGTACGCTGTTTCTTCCCCTGAAAGGACTCAAATGCGCCCCATCTCCGCCGTAGATGCCGTTTCGCCTGCCATCGAACGCACCAGGGAGTTCCTCTTCAGGCCCTTTAAATGGGGAACCTATTTGAAGCTTGGCTTGGTGGCGATCATTACGGAAGGACTGGGGAGCAATTTCCATTCCTCGACGCCGCGAGGTGATCATGGTGGCGGGAGCGGCGTAGGCCACGTGCCCAGCGTCCCTTGGCCGTTACCATTGACGCCGACATGTATCGCGGAAATTGTGGCGGCTGCGCTGCTGGCGATTGTGTTGTCGGTTTTCGTGTTCTACCTGATCACGCGGCTGCGGTTTGCCTTCTTTCACTGCCTTGTCCACAACACGAAGGAGATTAAGCCCGGTTGGCAGCTCTATCGAGGGCAGGCGTCGCGCTTTTTCTGGCTGAACATTGTGGTGGGAATCTGCTTCATGGCGCTGCTGGTGCTGGTCGCGCTTCCGTTCGCAGCCGGGTTCTGGCGGCTGTTCCAAGAGAGTCAACTGGGAGGCCATTTCAACGTCGGATTATTGCTGGCTCTTGTTTTGCCACTGATTCCGATCGTGATTTTGCTGGTTGTAGCGGGAATACTGACCGATCTGATCTTGCGCGACTGGATGATGCCGCACATGGCGCTCGAAGATGCGACGGCCGGCGAAGCGTGGCGGCAGGTGCGGACTCGCATGATGGCCGAGAAGAGGCAGTTTCTTGTCTACGGTCTGCTGCGAGTGATTCTGCCGACGATCGCGACGATTGGCGTGTTTATCGTGCTCGCTCTTCCCGGGCTCATGCTGGCTGGCTCCCTTGCGGCGATTGAGTACGGAGTTCACACGGTTTTCGCCGATGCGACGGGCGCATCGTGGCTTGTGGGAATTGTTCTCGAGGTGTTCTTCGGCGTGGTTGCATTTGGCTTCGCGTTACTGGCCAGCATCTGCGTAGGAGGGCCATTGAGCACTGGGCTACGGGAGTATGCGCTGATCTTCTACGGTGGCCGCTACAAGGCGCTGGGAGACATCCTGTACCCGCCGCCGGCAATCGTTGGGGGAACAACCGGGGCTGCGTGACCGTGGTGCCCGCAATGAAGGCGGGAACCTTTCGGAACTTTTCAGTGTCCAAAACAGGGAAGGGTCTGCGTACGGCCAGGGCGCCGCGCGAGCGTGTACCCTGAAGGTTGGGGCGTGCAATGCGGAACTCGGATGCGCGCCCAGGGACTGGAGAGTCCGGTTGATGCGTAGGTTGGCTATTCTGGCGGGTGCGATAGTGCTTGTCTGCGGCGCGGTTTTCGCCTTGGCGCAGGGTGAGCAGCCGACGGCAGCGGAAAAGCAGTCGGCGACAACGATCGTTCTGCCGCCGTCGCCAAAGGCGCTGTTGCCCGACGAGTTTGACGGATGGGCGGCGACAGGGCCATCCAAGGTGCTGACCGACGCGGCGCAGGCCGATCCGGCCAATGCGGCAGCGCTGAAGGAGTATGGGTTTAATGCCGCGGTGCTGGCCAACTACAAGCGCGATGGCGACACGCTGAGCCTGCGCGCACTGCGATTCGACGACGCGAGCGGAGCCTACGGCGCATACACCTACTACCGCCAGAATGGCTGGCCGAAAGAAGACATCGGGACGGGAGCGGCCTCGGACGAGAAGCGCGTTCTGTTCTGGAAAGGGACGACCGTGGTGGATGCGGCGTATTCGCGCATCGGGCCGATGACGGCCGGGGAACTTCGCGAGATTGCAAAGCAGTTCCCGGTGCCGACGGGAAACCGCGGGATGATCCCACCCATTCTGGCTAACCTGCCGCGGGAGAACCTTGACGGGCAGACGACGCACTATGCGGAAGGCCCGGAGGGCTACACGGGATCAGGCGGCGTGCTGCCGGCGTCTCTGGTGGGGTTCGACAAGGGCGCGGAAGCGGTGACGGCGAATTACTCGCTGACCTCGGGCCCGGCGACGCTGACCCTTATCGACTACCCCACACCGCAGATTGCCGAAGCGCAAGAGGCGGCTATTCGCGCGTACCTGAAGGCCGGCAGCCAGGCGCAGCCGGCGTGGCCCAAGCCATTGACCGACTCCGACCAGGCATCGCTGGAGGTGCGGCATAGCGGACCGCTGGTGGCCCTGGTGAGCGGCGATGCGGTGCCTGACGACAGCCACCGGTTGCTCGAGTCCGTGCACTACGAGGCGAACCTGACGTCGATTCCGCAACCGTTGGAATCCGAGGTGGAGAAGACCAGCAAGCTGCTGATGGGGATCGCCCTGCTGACGGTCATCGGGGCCGCGGCGGCCATCGTGTTGGGAGGGTTCCTGGGCGGCGGAAGAGCGCTTTACCGGCTGGCGCGGGGCAAACCGATCTCGTCAGTCTACGACGAGGAGTTTATTCATCTCGATTTGGCCGAGAAGTGGGTCGAAAGAATCGAGGTGATTGAGGTCGTTGAGGGTCCGCATCCGAAAGGTTAATGTCGCTCAGGGGCTGTGGAAAAAGGGACGGAAAACCGAAGAAACACTATCAAATCACGGGAAATGCCGGAAAATTTGAGGCGAATGATTGGCGAATAAATCAACCCTTACGATGGAAGGGTTGTATTGTTAAAGTATTGAAACAAAATTACTTATTTTCATAAACATTTTCTCTTGACACTGCTTGCCCCCGCTCCTAGTATGCAGCCAGAAAGTTCTGATGGCTTTGCCTCCGTTGGAACTATTCTCCCTGAGGAGAGAGCTGCCCTGTTGCCGGGCGGCTCTTTCCGTTTATTGGGCCGCTAACCGGCCTTCGGGGGCTGTTCCGCCTCGGCAGACGCGGATTCGGTCCAGCGCTCACCACACTGCTCGCATTTCCAGGAGTTCGCGGGGTCCACGGCTTCAAGAACGGGGTCGCTGGCGCCGCACTTTGGACACGAGGGCGGAACGAACTCGGGAACATCAGTTTCAGCCTCCTCGACGATCTCGGGCGGAATGGGCCGCGCGGCCATGGCACGCGCCTGCTCAAGCTGATCGGCGGCAACAAGGACGCGTGGATTGCTCAGTTCAAAGCTCGCATAAGCAGAGTAGGCGCTTGGCTTCGGCCCCTCGATCCAGCTCTCGATACCTGCCTGCTTGAGCGCGTCAGAAAGCTCGCTCGCCTCCTGCGAAGTGTCGCACTCGCACAACAGCGTCTTCCATGTGTATTCAACAGGGCCATCTTCTTCGCCGGCGGCGTCAGGGGCGTCAGAAACGAGCGCCGGTGAGTGGGCGCCGAACGCGAGGGCTGCGCGCTCAATGATGGAATCGGACGTGTCCGGCGCGAAATTCCGCGGCAGCGGCGCCGCGGGCGATGCGCTCATCGCAGGCGGCACATTCGAGGCAAGCGGCACGGCGCTCGCAGCCTCAGGATCGCCGAGGCCGCGGCTCCTCATCTCGGTGCGCAACACCTGCTGCGCGGTCTCGGTGAGATCGTTGAAGTCCGCGGCCAGCTCGCGCAGTTCGTCATCGCTCAGCTCGCGATAATGGGCGGTGAGAGTTTGCCACTCGAGGATGGGGTCGGTTTGCATGGGCAGCATTGTAGCGCTGATTCGTTGGTTCTGATGCTGCGAATGGCTGCGCACGGCTTTACCTCCATCCGGCGCAACGATACAATCGAAAGGCAGGACAGCAAGAAAAGCAGGCCGACGTAGCTCAGTTGGTAGAGCAGCTGATTCGTAATCAGCAGGTCGTCAGTTCAAGTCTGACCGTCGGCTCCAGATTCAAGCAGAAGACAGGACGGGTGACGGCATGGCCTCTCGAGCGCGAGAGGTCATTTTCATTTGGAGGCTTATTTACAGGTGTGCCGATTGCGGCGAAGCGGGCAAGCGCAAAGAATTTGGGGCCCCTTCACACGAGATAACTGTGTGGAGAGGCCCCATCGAGTGAACAAATCCAGTGGATCGCCCTATTCGAGAATGACCGTCAAGGTTGAGCTAGATGTCACCGATCCCGATGCGCCGGCAAGCCCAGCCGCTGGAGTCGCGGTGATGGTGGCTGTCGACGTGACAGGCGGCGGAGTCGAACTGGAGGATGAGCCGCCGCAGCCGGAGACAAAGCCTAAGCCGGCAAAGAGGACCACCAGCAACACCAGCAAGTAGAGCCGATTGCGCTTCTTGAAGCCCAGGAAGCAGAGCGCCACCGCCAAGGTCGCCGGGAACAGCGGCCTGAAGTTCTGATGGACAACGGCAGCCGTCGCGGGCGGCGTAATGGTCAGCGTCGTGGTTACGGTTGTGCCCAGAGGCAGACCGGTTGTCGAGTTCTGGGCAAAGACGGTTACAGGGTTCGGGTTGAAGGAGTAGGTGTAGCCGGTTGGCAAGCCGGTGAGAGTAAAGTTCACCGAGCTAGCCGCGAAGTTGTTCGTGGAGGTGAGGGTGATCTGCGTTAACCCGACGGTTCCCGGCTGAATCGTGAGCGAGGACAGCGAAATATTCATGTTCAGGCCCGGGCTCTGTCCAGCGGGGTTGACTGCGAACGTCTGCGCGAGCGGCACGGCCGCGGCATAGGTAAGGTTGTCGCCGGGCTGGGTAGCCGTTATGGTGCAGGCGCTTACCGAGGTGACCTTGGCAAACGTGATTGTCGAACCGCTGACGGTGCAGACCGAAGATGTGCCGGAAGTGTAGGTGACCGGGAATCCGGAACTGGCCGTGGCCGTCAAAGTCAGCGTGGTCGGAGTGGTGGAACTCGACCCAACCTGCGTTCCCGGATTGGCCCAGGTGATGCTCTGTAGCGGCAGTGCCCCGAGAACACTGATGGTGATCTTCGCCTGCGTGGCGGCCGCGTAGTTGGCGTTGCCCTGCTGATTCCCGTCGATGATCAAGCTGGCCGGGAAGCTCAGGGACTGGTTTGGCACCAGCGCAAGCGTCGCTGTCGTCGTTCCGTTCTTCACGGAACTGCTGAGGATGGTGAAGATCACGGCATTGCTCGGATCCGGGCTGAGGGCGACCAGATTATTTGTAGCACCGCCCGTGGCCTGAATGGTGACCGTCGCGCACAGGGTGATGGGTGAGCACGACGCAATGTAGTGGAGTGGCGTGGCCACCGGAGTGAAGGTGATGGTCTGGGTCGCCTGGTTGACGACCAAGACCTCCTGAACCTGCGGCGCTGCCAGGTAATTGGCGTCCGCTGCCTGGTTGGCATCGAGCACGATGGTGCCTGCCGTGGTCACCGTCAGCGTCGCCGTTGAAGTGTTGCCGGTCACCGTCGTGGTGGAGACTGTTCCGGCACCGGTGCTGGACGCGTCGACCGTAAAGACCACCGGGGTTGAGGCGCCTCCGCCGAGGGCGCTCAGGTTAACCGTCAATCCAGGTGAAAACACAACCGGCGAAGTTGGCGGCGTAAAGGTGATCGCCTCCGCAGACTTGTTGATGGTGAGCGTCAACTGGACCTGCGGCGCAGCGTCGTAATAGACGCCGCCCGCGAGACCGCCTAGTTCGTTGGCGTCGATGACAATGCTGCCGGCCTGTGTAACGGTCAGCGTTGCCGACGAGGAGGTGCCCGTTACTGTCGTAGCGGAGAAGGTTCCGGCGCCGGTGCTGGATGTATCAACTGTAAAAGCGGCCGGGTTGTTGGAACCGCCGTTGCTTACCTTCACCGCGATCGTCTCGCCGGGCGAGAAGGTGTAGGTGGTTGTTGTGGGCGCCGTAAAGGTGAGCGTCTGTGGAGTCGTCAAGGCAAAGCCGGTCACCGTTGCGGTGCCTTCGCCGCCGTTGGTGGTATCAGTCACGGTCAACGTTGCGGTTTGAGAATTGGGCTTCGTTGCCGTGAAGGTGATGGTCGCCGGATAGGAAGAGGCGGAGACTGGAGTGGAGAAAGTGGCCGAAATCGTCGAGCACGTAGTACCGGCCGTAGCGCCAAACTCCGGATTGGAGGATGCGATAGCCAGGGTTGCAGCCGTTGTGCAGGGCAAGGCATTGTCCACGACGGTAGCCGCTGCGTTGACTGGAGCGCCATCATACTGAGCGTTGGGCGTCGTCAAGTCGCCGAGCAGAGCTTCGCCAAGGTTATCGCCGCCGGAGTGATAGACCACGACCCACTCGTTACCGCTGGCGTCGACCTCCATACCCTTTGCGCCGAGAGCCGATACGACATATTGATGCGCAGTGTCAGGACCGCCCGCTTTCGTATTGGGGATGGCAAATGTTCCGTCGTTTTGGTCTGCGTAGTAGATGGTGCCATTAGAGGTAACGGCCACGCCATCCAACTGATTGTCGTAGCTACCAGGAGAGGCGACGGTCAAGGTCTGCAGCAGGGTTGGGGTTGCGGCAAAGCCTGTGCCCGCTGTGTAAACCAGTTCGTTGAGGTTGGAACTCGCGGATTCAAGGTTGCCGAAGTTGGTCCCGCTGGTGTAGACACCTTCGGTGAAGAACATATTGCCCCATGGATCGAAGGCGATCTGGCTGACCGAATTCACATCGGAGTAAACCAGGGTTCCGGTGCCGCCAGTCTGGCAGCTCAAGGGGCACTCGTAGATGGCGCTCGTGCCCGGCGACGCTGGAACGGTGACCATATAGAAGTTACCCGAGGGATCAAAGGCAATGGCCTTGACTCCGCCACTCGGCACATTGGCAAAAGTGCACAAGGTGGTATCCGTGCCGGTGCAGTTCGCCGGAGACGTATCGCTCAATGTCGCATAAACGCCATTCACGTACGGTATTTTCAAAACCGACGGGCCATAAAGATGCGCCATGTACAGGTTGCCTTTGCTGTCGGTTGTAAATCCGCCCGGCCCGCTGATCTTCACCTGGCTAAGCAAAGCTCCGGTACTCGCGCTGATGAAGTCCGCCTCGTTGTTATAGCTGGTGCCGACGACCACTTCGCCGTTCGGAGTTATGGCAAAGGCCCCACCCGCGGGATTCTGCCCGTCAGTGAACGCGCCGCTCTGATAACTCCAAACGATCTGATTCATCAGGAGCGCAGGCACGTCGGACGCGACCACAGTATTGCTGATGGTGATGGGCGCCTGAACTTGCGTCGCCGCCGCATATTGCTTGCCATTGGCTGCGCCGCCCGCCTGATTGGCGTCAACTTTCACGGAGCCGACCGACACCGCCGTCAGCGTGCTTCCGCTGATGGTTGCGCAAGTGGGACATGCAGAGGAGGCGTCGATGGTGAAGACGACCGGGTTTCCGGATGCGCCACCTGTGGCCGACAACGTGATCTGCTGGCCGATCTGCAAGGAAGTGGGCGGACTGAAGCCGGTGATAGTCTGCGGCAGAATCGACGACACGGTGGCTGTGCCGCTCATGTTCACGTTGAACGCGTAAGCGGGAGTCGCGATATCAATCATTGCCGTGCCGGTTTGAAGTCCGTTGGGCGTCGCGGGCGGCGGGGCGAAGGTGCCCGTGAATTGGCAAGACGCTCCGGGAGGTCCGGATGATCCGCTGGTGCATCCGTTGGTCGCGGCCGGAACCAGGGTGAACATGGTGTTGGTAGGCTCAGTAACGTCAGGAGTTGCCAAGGTGGCAGCTGTGTTACCGGTACTCATCAGGTAGACCGTTCCGGAGTTCGTGACGCCATCGGAGACGGTGCCGAGGTTGATGGCGGCGGCGGTGCGTTGAATGGCATACACCGCCTTGCCAGTCGCGTCGGTTGTGTAGAGGTCGCCCAGAGTGTCAAGAGCAATTCCGAGCGCGGAGCTGGGATTCTTCTCGATCGTCAGTGCGCTGGCGGTGGTCAGCGTCCCGCTCATATTTGGGACCCGCACGATATTGCCGCTGGTGTGGTCAGAGACCACCAAGCTGCCGGATGGATCGACCGCAACTCCCCAGGGCGCGGTGATGCCCGGTACCGTCAATGTGGATTGAGCACCGGCGATGTCGACAAGAACGTTGCCATTGCCGGTGTCGGCAACGTAGATATTGCTCGACGCATCAACGGCAACACCCCAGGGGTTCTTCAGTTCGGTAATCGCAACCGCGGTTTGTCCGGTGACGAGGTCATAGCTTACAACACGGCTGTTGCCGAGGTCGGCGATGTACAACCTGCCGTCCGGCCCGACCGCCAATCCACTTGGCTCGTTCAGCGCCGTTCCGTCGAACACCATCGTGGCTGGTATCAGAGTGGATTGTGAACCTGGAACCAACGCGCCGGCCACGTCGGGAATCTCAACGACATCGTTATTTGTGAAATCGGCGATGTACAGGTTCCCGTTGGCGTCGAAAGCCGTAGCGGCGGGCTCGACGAATCCTGAGCCGATCGACGTGGGCGTAGTCCCCGCCGGCGATCCCGCAGGGATCCAGAAAACCTTCCCTGCTCCTTGATCGGCCACAGCCATGTCTCCTGCAACATCCGCAGAGACCGAATAGGGAGTGGTAAACCCGGTTCCATACGCTGTCGACACGCCAGGATCGACATTACCCGTTGCGCCGTTGCCCACGCCCGAAAGCACTGCCGTTCCGCTAGCGCTGTTGGCGGCGTCCGCGATGGTCAACACCGCGTTGCGCTCGCCGATCGCTTTGGGGGTGAAGTTGGCGGTGACGGAAAACGAGGTGAATGCGGCGGCGGTCAAAGGCCCCGATGCGAAAACGCCGTTCGATCCGCCGAATGTGGTGGAGCAAGTGGTGCCGGCAGCCGCGGTGAATTCGGTCGTGGACACGCCATACTCAGTGACAGAAAGCGCCAGTGTCGGTGGGGTAGTGCAGGAGGCGGCGCTGTCGAAGATCGTGGCACTGACCGCAGTTGCGGCGGTGCCTGTGGGAGAGGCGCCGAGCGCCACTGTGCCCACGGGGATGAAGGAGACGACGTCGCCACCGTTATAGGGAATTCCATAGAGGTTGCCTTTGGAATCGATCGCAACGCCCTTTCCACCCTGCGTGGAAAGCTGATAAATCAAGCTCGGTTTGGGTCCGCCCGATTGCGTGTTGGGAACAGCAAAAAGGCCGTCGCCGTTGACAGAGAAGTACAACGTGCCGTTGCCGGCGACTGCGAGGCCGCTGATGCCGTTCCCGTAGCCGGCCGCGTTAGTGTAGCTCTCCACGATGGTTGGCGAGGCGGCATACGATCCCGCGGAGAGCGGGATTTCGTTCAGGTTGGTCGTGTCGCCCTTGCTGTTGCCTTTGCCATCGACAAAGAAGATGTTGCCCCACGGATCGATCTCGAACGCACCGACCGGATTCGCGTCTGTATAGATTAGCTTCGGAGTGGCAGAGGAGCTGGCGATGCAGGCCAGGTTGCATTCGAAGATCGAGTTGGGGGTCGTGGTGGGGAGAGTGTTGGTCTCGAAGAAGAAGTTGCCCTGTCCATCAAAGGCGACGCCGGCGTAGCCCTGGCCACCAAGGGTGCCTAGGAATGTCGAAACGGCGGGCGCGAAGATGCAAGGCGCAGTGTCCTGATTGCCGCCAAGGCAGTTGGTGGTTGGAGTCGTTGTCCAGCCCACATATTGGCCCGTCGCAGCGTTGTAGGGAACCTTGTAAACGTTGGCGTTGTAATTGCCGCCAAAATAGAGATTGCCGTAGCTGTCGAGCGCGGCGTTCGAGGCGCCGACGCCGGACGCCAACGTAGTGTCCGTGCCGGAAGGGGTGATCTGGAGAAAGTTGGATGTATATCCATCACCGACGAGGACGTTTCCGTTGACGCCGATAACAAACGTTCCGCCGATGGGCTCCTGGGAACCGTCCCAGCCGCCGCCGGTGAGCGCGCCTAATTGCACAGGCGCGCCGGAAACCACGATGGGCGGGGCAGTCGCTGCCATCACAGGCAGCGTGCAAAGGCAAAGGGCCAGCAGGGCGAACAGGGCTACCCATGTTCCCGCCGCGAGGGACCGCACTGGACTCGTCAATCTGTTCAAAGTAATTTGCATTCCTTCTCCTCCGATCTGTTTCCTTCCCCGAACCGGGGAATCGGTGACGGTCCGGTTTGTCCCGTATCGTCCTCTGCCAAAATCAAGCTTGCATCATGCTCCGCATCAAACATCTTCCCCGGTTCTCAACAATTCCCAACCGGGGTTACAGCTCGCGTCCATCGGTTCAGCATCAATTGCCTCTTGAACTCCTGCACCATTCGAGCTTTCATTTCGCGTGATGCTCTCGCGATTCGAGGCCCATCCCGGTTTGCCGATCCGATGTATGTCCCATACCATCTCACGCACCATTCGGCGGCGACGGCCGAATGATCTGTCTCCGTATCGACCCGTAAGAAACTGGGTGAATATACGCAGGAAAAAGCGTCCTGAAAACCCCGCCGGCAACCTCCGGCCCTTCTCCGCACGCAGAACACGTACGACAAGTTATCTGGAACTGCGCGCCGATTATCCTACAAATTTGGTAACGGTACACCGTACTCGACAAAATTTGCTATTGTCAAGTGAAAAACGTTTGAGTACAGCGAACTAGGCAGGCGCAAAAACGGGGTTGGGGAGCTCGACACCGGTTCGCCTGAAAGCAGGGAATCTATCTCCACCCATGGGCGATGGAAGCTTGGGAGCGGCCGATTGACATTTTGGCCGACCCGGCCGAGGCAGCACCAGGGTCGGCTCGGAACAGAAATTCATGATACCGTTATCTGTGCCTCGCGACTCGGAGGCAAAGCGGAGCGCTGTGATTGGGGAGCATTCCCGCATCGACGCTCTGTCACGCCAGTCCGATTTCGGGCAGCGGCAGGGCGGGGCCGGAGATGCGGCCGGGCCTGAGGATATGAGGCGGGATGCCGGTAGCGGAAGAGTAAGAAGAGTAAATAGATACGAGGAGGTTGGCCGATGAAGATGATGGGGCGGCAGCCGGCGATTTGGCTTATTGCTTTGGCAACTTCTTGGATGGCGGGGTGCGGCGGCGGCAGTGGAGGAGGCACAACTTCAAAAACTACCCCGACAGTGTCGGCATGGCCCACGGCGAGCGCGATCACATACGGCCAGACGCTGGCTTCGTCGACACTGACCGGAGGCACAGCGTCGGTATCCGGCTCCTTCTCCTGGACTACCGCCACGACGGCCCCCGGTGCAGGGACACCCAGCGAGAGCGTGACCTTCACGCCTTCGGACACAACCGACTACTACACGGTGACGGGTTCCGTCGGCGTAATGGTGAACAAGGCGACGCCGACAGTGTCGGCATGGCCCACGGCGAGCGCGATCACTTACGGCCAGACGCTGGCTTCGTCGACATTGAGCGGCGGCACGGCGTCGGTACCCGGCGCCTTCTCCTGGACGACGCCCGCGACGGCACCTGCGACGGGGACGACCAGCGAAGGCGTGACTTTCACCGCTACGGACGCGGCTGACTACAACACAGTGGCGGGCTCTGCCAGCGTGACGGTAAACAAGGCGACGCCTATTGTGTCGGCATGGCCCACGGCGAGCGCAATCACATACGGCCAGACGCTGGCGTCGTCGACGTTGAGCGGGGGCTCGGGGAGCGGCACGTTTGCCTGGACTACTCCCACGATCGTGCCCAGCGGCGGGACGCCCAGTGAAAGCGTGACCTTTACGCCGACTGACACGACCGACTACAGCACAGTGACGGGCTCCGTGAGCGTAACCGTGAACCCGGCCGCTCCCACGGTGACGGTGACTCCGGGCTCTTCCAGCATCACCGTCACAAGCCCACTTTCTGTGACCGTCACGGTCAGCGGCGGAACGGGAACGGCCACACCGACGGGCTCAGTGACGTTGAGCGGCGGGGGCTACACCTCCACGTCTACTCCGCTGACAAGCGGAAGCACACAGTTCAATATTCCGGCTAGCTCGCTGACTACGGGAACCGATACGCTGACCGGGAACTATACTCCCGACGCGACGAGCAATACGTCGTATAAGAGCGCCACTGGAGCCGGGCAAGTCACGGTGAATCCCGCCGTGGCTTATACGCTGACGGTGGATTCCGCGGCGCCATCGAGCGGCATCTTGATTTCGCCCGTCTCTCCCGCTGACAACAACGGGTCAAGCTCGGGAACAACTCCCTTCACGCGCTCTTACTATTCCGGCACGCAGGTAACGTTGAGCGCTCCGCTCTCCGATAACAGCTATTCTTTCGTCTCCTGGAGTGGATGCACGTCGACAACCGGGTCTGGCGGTTTCAACTGTATTGTGACCGTCAACGCCAACACGACCGTGACGGCAAACTACAACCAGGCGGGAATTACGTCGATTACCGTGGCGCCCAGCACCGCAACGATCGGTGCGCAGCAGCAATTCACGGCGACGGTGAACGGCACCGGCAACTACAGCAGCGGCGTGACCTGGTCGCTATCTTGTGCCTCCTGCGGCAGCTTGAGCCCCGGCACGCTGAGCGCGACCGGCCTTTACACCACACCGTATCCGGCCCCGGCATCCGTAACAGTTACAGCCACCAGCACCATGACTGGGTTCACGAACGTGAGCGGCAACGCGACCGTCACGTTGAGCCCGCCGGCAACGGCAAGCGGCCCGGCGCTGACGGTGGACGTGGGCACGCCCGGCAACAGCAGCGAGAATCCGCACACTATCAGCCCGTACGTTTATGGAATGAACGGGTACGTTCTGGATTCAGCGTCGGAGAAAATCGCCAACCCCGGCATCGTGCGCTGGGGCGGCGACGATACCTCTAGATACAACTACCAATACAACATGACCAACTCCGCCAGCGACTATGACTTTGAGAACTTCTCGGGCGGAGGGGGACAGTTTCCCAACGCCACCGGGAGCACGAACTTCACTCAGTTCGTTCAGTCCGCCGACGCCGCCGGCTCAGCGGCACTGGGCACGGTGCCGGTTCTCGGATGGGTGTCGAATAACACGCAGTATGCCTGCGGTTTTCCGGAATCGCAGTTCCCCGGCCAGCAGTCGTATAGCCCGGCGAATTGCGGCAACGGCGTCGACCCGGAGGGGATCAATGGATGCACGAGTTCTGGCGGATGCGATCTGTTTGGGAACAGTACGACCCAGGCAAACACCAGCATTTCGGAACCCGCGCCCAGCATTTTGAGTGCTCCGGCACCCGGGTCAGTCACGGGGACTTGGGCGAATGGCACATGGTCGGGAAGCTGGGTGAACTCGCTGGTGACGAATCCGACTTATGGCAATGGCGCAAGCGGCAAGGGCGTGGCCATCTGGGATCTGGACAACGAGCCAACATGGTGGGACGCCGTGCATCGCGACGTGCATCCTGTAGCTTTCACGTACGACGAGGTGACGGACAACGGCATTGGCACGGCTTTGGCCATCAAGACCGCCGATCCAACGGCTCTGGTCAGCGGTCCGGTGATCGACTACTGGGAAGCGTACTTCTATTCCAAGAAGGATATTGAGAACGGATGGGATTCCGGCCCATGTTACGAGCCCTGGAGCAATCCCATCGACCGCGAGGCGCACGGCGGCGTGCCCATGATCGAGTACTATTTGCAGCAGTTTGCCAAGTATTCGGGTCCGTCCTACTACAACACAAGGCTGCTCGATTACGTCGATATTCACGGGTATTTTGCGCCGGATTACCCCGCCAGCAGCGGAAACTCGGTGGCCTTTACGACTGCCGGGGACACCGGTGAGCAGGAAGCGCGTATGAACGCGACGCGCGTCTTCTGGGATCCAACCTACACCGATCCGAACTACCCACAGCCGAACTACATCACCGACCCTAACTACACCACAAGCTGCTCGCCGCCGGCGCAGGCCCCGGAATTGATTCCCATGCTGCAGGCGTGGGTGAACGGCACAGCGCCGCTCGGTAACCCGAACTATGACTACCCCGGAACAAAAACAGCGATCGACGAGTACAACTTCGGCGGCCTGGAATCAATCAACGGCGCCCTGGTGCAGGCTGACATTCTGGGCATCTTTGGCCGCCAGGGGCTCGATATGGGCGCGTTCTGGCCGACGACGAACTACAGCCAGCAGGGCCCCGGCAACTACGCCTTTGCCATGTATCGCAACTACGACGGTAACGACTCCATGTTTGGCAGCACGTATCTGTACGCGACGAGCACTGCCTCCAGCGGCGACGGCGAGGGGCAACTTGCCGTCTATGGCGCGCAGAGAAGCTCCGACAATGCCATCACCGTGATGGTGATCAACAAGACCTATGGCTCGCTGACTTCAACGATCAGCCTGGAGAACTTCTCGGCGGTGAGTGGAACAACGGCGCAGGTGTATCAATACAGCAACGCCAACCTGACCGCGATTGCTCAACTGGCGGCCTGGCCTGTCACGCCGCCCTCCGGAAGCGGGACGACGAGCACGATCAACAATTACACGTTCCCGGCGCAATCCATCACGCTTTTTGTGGTGCCGAATTAGAGCGGTTCGACGATCCAAGTGCCCTTTCGAGCGTCTTGCAGGGTGGCTTTTTCTTAATGAAAGAGCCACCTAGCGGTCGCGGCTCTCGGTATAGCAATTGTCGAACCGCTGTACGGACGGCGCAGTGCTCCTCGCGAGCACTTGGCACGCCAGACTGCTCGTTGGCTGGGCCGGCACGTGGACTGTCCGGACCCGGCCGCGGCACCCGCGCATCGATACCCGAGCACGGCAATTCATGATATCGCAATCATGCCCTGCAAAGAGACGCGCAGCGCGTGACGAAAGAACACACCGTCCGATTTGAACCTGGAGATGCTCAGTTTGAGTTACGATCGCTGCCCCAATCTCGCACGCGAGAAGCGATGGCCGGCTCACCGCAAGCGCGAGACCGCAGCTTGCGCAGGGGGGCGATGCCCGATTCGAATCGCGCCGCGCGGGCCGCGAATGGCCTTCCCGGATAAAGATGCGCGGGGAAAATGCGCACAATGACTGAAACAGTTTTCCTCTTGCCAATTGAATGGGTTTTGTGGCCTGATGGCTAGGGCGCCAGAACAACTCTTCGACTGGCGGTCCGCAGACCGGGGCGTAGTCCCACTGGACATCACAGCAGCCGAAACTCCCACCTGAATGAAGATGATTGCGCTGCCGGAAGTCGGCGTGTGCCCGCGAAGCCGCGCAAATCGCATGCCGCAAAGCCGTGAAAAGCCTCTAAAACCAGCAAACATGCGATATCGATCCCATTGTTGGAAAACTTGGAAAGAATTCACTTGACAGATTCTGATGCCAAGCTTCAGAATTCCCTGTCATCAATGCAGAGCGAAAATCTGCGTCCGAATGCTCAAAGGCTTAAGTAGGGTGTGCTCTAACTTAGGTCTGGTGTAAGGGCTGAGAACCATTTGTCAAAGACACAACGGAATGTAGCCGACGGGGGGACTACTATGAAGTTCTTTTCAGGGAACAGGCCGACTGCCTCGTTGCTGGTAATGCTAACCGCGGTGCTCCTGCTGGCGCAAACGGCGCTCCACGGGCAAGCGACAGGGACCGTGACTGGCATCGTCTCGGATACGACAGGGGCCGTCATTCCAAAGGCCACGGTTGTATTAGCCGATCTGGCGAGCGGAACCAAGCGCACTTTGACCAGTAATAGCGACGGCGCTTTTGCGTTCGCCGGCGTCACCCCCGGCCTGAGTTACCAGATCACGGTGACGGCCGAGAATTTCGACCCCTGGCAGTCTCAGCCGTTCCCGGTGCGCACCGGAGACCAGTTGAGCTACACGGATATCAAGCTGAAAGTCGGCTCCACTGCCGCGGCAGTCACTGTGGAAGCGCAGATCGATTCCAATCTGGCCCAGCTCGACACGGGCGAGCGCAGTGACATCATCACCTCCAAGGACTTGAACAACCTCAGTATCATCGGCCGCGACGTCGGCGAGCTGGTCAAGATGTTGCCCGGATATGCGATGTCGACCGGCACTCAGGGCCTCTTCAACCGGCCAGGATTCAATACCGCCGTAGTGGGCCTGAGCGGCCCCACCGGAGCTTATGTCGCCAATGGCTCCGGCCCGTCCGGCATTGCCATCGTCAGTGACGGCGTTTCGCTCACCGACATCGCCACCAATTCGGGGTCGGTGCAGCAGACGAACGTCGAGATGGTCTCCGAAGTCAAGGCCTCGAATTCTTCGTATGGCCCCGAATTCGCGAAGGGACCAGCGCTCATCAGCTCCTCGACTAAAACGGGCGGCGCCTCGTATCACGGCGAGGCCTATTTCGTGGTACGCAATGCGATCCTGAACTCCAACGACTGGTACGACAATTACCTCCGTCAGTCCCGCCCGAACGAGCAGTACTTTTATCCCGGAGGTAATTTCGGGGGTCCGCTGCCGCTTCCCTTTACGAGTTTCAATCACAACCGGGACAAGCTGTTTTTCTTTGCAGGGTTCGAGTATGACCACCAGGTCTTTGAGGCCAATCAACAGGCGATTTCCGCCTGGGTACCGACAGCGGCCGAACGCCAGGGAGATTTCAGCGCCGCCTCGCTCGACGCTGACCTCTGCGGCTTGCGTCCTGACGGGAACCCCAATCCCGATGCCATTCAGCCCATGTGCTATGTGGATAGCTTCTTGCCGAATGGAACCGCGGTAGCAAACAACAATGCCAATCCCTACATCAATGGCTCCGGCGCGGCACTCGTGAACTGGTTCCCGAAGCCCAATGCAGATCCGTTCACCAACCCCTTTGGGTACAACTATATTCAGCAGCTCCAGCAGAACCAGCCGGTGAGCCTGTTCCGGTCCACGCTGCAATACAACATCAATCCCAACAATAACCTGTTCCTGGTCTACGGTCTGCAGAGAGAGATCGACGAGGATCCTGTCGCTCTCGGCTACTTCCCGACCGGCGGAGTTCCTTATCCCGGCAACATCACCACCGGGGACGTTTCGAATGTGCTTTCCGCGCGCTACACGCGCTTCTTCGGTTCGACCGTGACCAACGAGCTCTCCGCCGCAATGTCTTTCGTCAGCCTGCCAGGGAAGATGGGTAACCCGTTGGGGGTGGATCGGTTTGACATTCCGGGAAATGGCGGCCTGGGTTTCGACTATCTGGGCATGTACAAAAACAACGACGACTATTCCGTGCCTGCCATTAACAGTGGAGGCAGCAACGGCTATCCGAGCGTGCTCATGCCCGGCGGATTCTTCCAGAACCGGATCCACACCAAGAAGGTCGATCCGATCATCCAGGACAACGTGAGCTGGGAGTTGAAAAACCACTTCCTGCAGTTCGGTTTCTATGGGGAGCAGGGCACCTACAACGGCATCGCGGATCCTGGCGCTTATCCTCAGGGCGAGTACACTTTCACTCCCGGAAACGCGTACTTCGAATATTCGTCGACCAATCAGGCGCCGTATGGCGGCTGTCAGAACCCGAACCCGGCCGGCAACCTGCGCACCTCCGGCGCGGCTTATCTGGGAAGCTGCTATAACCCGACGGCGATGATGTACGAGGGGTATGCCGATTCATTTACGCAAACCAATTTTACGCCCCTGGTTGACATGCGTTACACGACGGTGGCCGGGTTCGCCATGGACACGTTGAAGATCCACAGCATCACCTTGATCTTTGGCGCGCGCTTCGAGCATCTCGGCCCCTGGACGGACCGCTATAACAATGGCCTGGCGGCGTTCTCCGACAGCCTTTACAAATCAGAATGCAGCGGTTACACGCGCAACTGCACCAGCACTGGCTTCCCGGGCATCACGTGGTCTTCTCAGAAGACCGGCACGTCGAACTCCGTCAACTCCCCGGCAACGATCTACGTAACTCCTCGCGTGGGGGTATCCTGGGACGTCTTTGGCAAAGGTAAGACCGTACTGCGCGGCGGCTGGGGCATGTACCGCAACCAGGAGCAGTTCAATCCCTACGCTCTGGCGGCGGCTACGGCACAAGGGTACAAAACCTCGTTTTTACAGGGAGCGCTCACCTTCAATCAGATTGACAGCCAGTCGCCCCTCCTGCCTCCCGATTTCACCGCCTATGTGATTTCGCCCACCGATAACGTTCGTCCGATCTACTACGAATTCAACGGCGGAATCGATCAGGCCATCCCCGGGGTAGGGTTCCTGCACATGGGGCCTTCGCACCTGTCTGTCGCGTACGTGGGCAACGAGAGCGTCAACCTGGGATCGTATAACGGGAGCAGCTACAACAGCGCATCCGATATCAACATCATCTGCGGAATTGAGACGGGTTGCCCCACGAATAACAACCCGAACATGGCGGGCGCGAGCGACAACCTCTTCTTTATCAATTACTCATTTATCCCCACCAATTTGCTTGCGCTTTACGGCAATCCCGTCATCGACGGCATTGGGGGCCTTGGCACGCCGGAGTACGATCTCTACCGTCCCTACCCGTTCTACCAGCACGTCTACCAGCTCAAGCACGACTTCTACTCGAACTACAACAGCGCGCAGATCGAGTGGAACAAGGTTTCGGGCATCGTCACGTGGGGCGCCAACTACACCTTCGCCAAGAACCTGGCCACCGCCTCGTCGTACAACAACCAACTCGTCGATCCGGTGAACCTGCGCAACGATTACAACCCGGTGCCGTACGACCGGACGCAGGTCTTCAACATTAATTACCTGATCGACGTGGGCAGACGCTACAAGGGCGGGAACTTGATTTTCAAGGAGCTTGCCAATGGTTGGCGGATTTCCGGAATATCGCAGGTCATGAGCGGTTTCCCGCTGGCCTCTGTAAACGGGAATAACTTCGGCTTCGGATACGCCGGGTTCGCGAATGCGGTGCAGGTCTCAAATCCAAACCAGGCAAATCAGCAAGCTCAGACATCGTGCGAGAACGTCTACGGCATCAAGCCCGATAAGAACGGCAACACATTCTGTGTCACCTACATGAATCCAGTGGTGTGGCTGGGCACGCCGGACGTGCAACCGATGCCCACGCTGGTGAAGGGTGTCAGTGCCAGGGGCGGCTCGCATACGCACCAGTTCATCAATCCGCTGGCTTTCGGTATTCCGGAGCCCGGGACCAACGGGGCCTACCGGCTACCCTACCTGCACGGCCCGGCGTACATGGAGCACGATGTAACTTTGATGAAGGATTTCTCCGTGGGAGAAGGAAAGCTCCTGCAGTTGCGGATGAGTGCTTTCAACGTTTTTAACCATCCGCTGGTTTCGTTCAACAACCAAAACAACAACAACCTGAGTCTCAGTCTCCAGGATGCGGTCGTTGGTCAGGCGGTGACGCAAAGGATGCTCCAGTACCAGGATTTCGGTGTTGCGGATATCAAGGTCGGAAGCAGGACGGCGGAGCTGCAAGCGAAGTTTACGTTCTGATGGGTCCTTGTCCGGGCAACCGCGGCTTAAACCTGCTGCGGCGTCCGGAAGAAGGACTGGCAAACGGCTGGCAAGGGCGGAATGGCTGGCCGAGCAAGGATTAAGAAGTGCGGCATCCGCCTTCCGCCGAATCCGCGTAAGCGGGCAGACGGGTAAGCCGCTCGTAACGGGATCTCTGATTGAACTTGTGGGAGGGAATGTATGGCCATCGAATCTGCAGTCATGTTTCGCAGGGTTGCACGGATTGCGTGCCTGGTTCTTCTTGCCGGCCTGTTGCCGGGCGTTGCCGCCAAGGCCCAGTTGCCCATTAAGGCGCCGGCCCCGGTCTCGGCAGGCTCGGTCGTTCCCTTCAGCCATGGCAGCACCGGCGTTTGGATTCAGATCTATTCCATGAGGCAAGACTCATTGCACGGCCATATCCTCTTCCTGGATTCCGCCGGCAGTGCGATCTACGATATGGCGCCTGGCGCATCGGTGCCGACGGAGATCGTAGGGCCTGAGCCGTCAAATAAAGACGCCTCCGATTGTTCGCTGCTGGAGTTCAAGGGCTCGTACTGGAACGCCGCCATTGCATTCGACAAATGGGACAACCTTTATATCACGGATCGTTACGGCTCTGCCGTCCAGTTCTGCCGGGTTCCGTACAACGCCAGCGCGGGGACATGGACTTTCAGCAATACGGACATCTGGAAAGGCCCAACCTACACCAACAGCAGCAACCAGACGTTGTCGATTCCGCCCCAGGATCTCCAGGTGGGCGATGACGGTGTCACCTTCTATGTGAGTACGTCCGATACCTCGTCGATCTTCAAGTACACGGTGGATATAAACGGCATCGTCACTTCGGTTACGCCCCTGGCTACGGGCTTGGAGACTTTCGCTTCCCAAATTGCGGTCGACCACGCCGGCAATCTGTTTTTCGTTGAAAACCAAGGCTCTTATCCCAACAATGTGCACGGCATTCGGGAAATTCCCGCCGGCTCCCCAACCGTTGTCGGCGATGGAACCGGAGCGGCCGAGGGGGCGTTGCCGCGGATCGACCAGGGTGGCTGGAACGGCATTAATGGCATGTTCATTGACCCACAAGGGAACATGTATTTCGGCAGCACGAACAACATCTCATACGGTGGGCAAGCGGATGGCGTTTTCATGATTCCCAATGAGGGCACACCGTCGAGCCCGAAACTGGTTTGGGCCGATACGGTGATGGTTTCGCCGGTTGATGGCGGATACCCGCCTCTGGTCGATAAGAGGGGGTTCCTTTGGATCGCCACTAGTTATAACAACGACTGGGCACCCGCCGGCGTGAACGGCCCAACCTGCGATACCACGACCCTGCAATCCCAGACGGCAACGTGTTTGACATCGACCATTGTGGTGTGGGAGCCCGGCGCTCTCGCCCTGGGGACTTCTCCAGTGGGCGGGCCGCGCGCTGTGCCGATCACGGCCTACTCGGTAGCAGCGGGCGGCGGCACGTTGACGCTGACCGCGAAAAATTCCTTCACTGAAAACGAGGTGGTCACGATCTCGGCAAAGTCGGGCGACCCCTTGTACGCGCTGAACGGACTCAGCTTCTACGTGTCAGGAACCGGCCTGAGCAGTACGGCTTTCGAGATTTCGACGAGTGCTATCGCCGCAGACGCGAGCGGCTCGACATCCGCCACGGCCGCCGTCAACCAGACGCAAGCCCTGTATTTCATGTTCAACAAGCCCACCACGCCGGCCAGCATTGCTCTGGCGCAGCCGAGCAATGCAAGTTTCCAGACCGTCGCCAACAATCCTTTGTTGGATGTGCCGGCGCCGACCAATCCGGTGCAGCCCTGCGCCGCGGGCACCTCGTATCCGGCGTTCAGCGCCAACATGACGACAACCAGCTCATATAGCTGGTGCCCGTATTACGTGCAGTTGAATACCACCAAGGCCGGTTCCGTGGAGGGCGAGGTGCAGTTGCTCGACTCCGGCAACAACGTCATCGAAGGGAGCAACGCCTACCTGAGTGGCACCGGGCAAGGCGCGGCAGTTTCGGTGGTTTCTTCGGCCACCGTTCAGTCTATTGCTTCCGGGCTGAACGAACCGAAGCAAGTGGCGGCTGATCTCTATGGCAACACGTACGTTGCAGACGCGGCCTTGAAGGCCATCGAGAAGTATCCTGCCGGCACCACCAGCCCGGCATCGGGCAAAGTCGTGGGCAGCGGCCTATCGGCGCCAACCGGCGTGGCCGTTGATGGCGTCGGCAATCTCTATATCGGAGACTCCGGCAACATCTACCTGATTCCGTTTATCAACGGTGCCTTGGCCACGTCGCAGCAAACCAAGATTGTCTCTGGTTTGGGTACAGGCAACCTGAATCTTGCCACGGATGGCCAAGGAGATCTTTTTGTAGCAGATGAAGCGAACAAGCAGGTGGTCGAGATACCGAATCCACAGACAGAGCTGATCGCGCAAGCCTATCCGCAGATCACGCTTGGGTCGGGTTTCACGGGTCCGTCGGCGATTGCCACCGACAGCTCAGGAAATGTGTGGGTGGCCGATGGAGCGAACCTGTGGGAGATCTCAATACCTTGGGGAGGTTTGACAAAGGCTGCAAGTGGCCTCCAGGCACCGGTGACCGGCTTAGCCGTGGACCCGTCGGGTTCTGTCTTTGTGGCGGAAGCCAATGGTTTGGTGTGGATTCCCTATAGCACGACTACGGGCGCGCTGAATGTCAACAGTCAGGTTCTGTTGACAAGCGGTTTGGGCAGCGGCCCCGCCATACCTTGGGGCGTGGCGCTTGATGGCACCCAGAATGCCTACGCATCGTACGGCTCCGGGTCAACCGCCGGTTTGGCGCAACTCGGCATCGGCGGCACGTTCAATTTCAACTCTTCTGGAGAGATCAATCCCAACGTTCCCGCCGAAGTCGATGCGCAGATTCTCAATCTGGGCAACCAGCCACTGACGGTCTCCGACGACCCAACTGTCGATCTCTTCTCCGGGACCGACGCCAGCGATTACACCGTGGTTCCGGCGACCGAAAACTCGCCGGCCTGCAGCGCCTCCACCAGCACTCCGCCGGGCGGCTCCTGCTACCTCGGTATGGTTCTTCAGGCGCCGTCCCCGGGCCAGACGAGCGCGTCTGTCGCTGTCATAAGCAATGCAGTGAATGCGACGTCGGGCGTCAATATCGCTGTGTCGGGCAATGTAATCCAGGATCTTCGGCCGGCGACTGCGGCTGTGATCGCAGTCACCCCCGTCACCGGTACAGGGTGCGCGGGTGCAACTTATCCAGGGTGCAATACGATCCAAGTGACCGTAACCGCCGGCACAGGCTACGGTACGCCGACAGGGACAGTGACGCTTTCAGTGGGCAGTGCCAACGGCAATCAGCCCAAACAGACCCAAACCCTGAATAGCGCCGGTGTCGCCACATTTGCTTACAATGGGCTGCTCGGCGGGACCTACACCGTCAACGCGGACTATAGCGGTGACGGCACTGCAGGCGCCACCCAGAACACATGTTCGACAACCACCTGCTTCGCCGGGGCCGCCGTCAAGGGCACGTTCACAATCGCTCGGGCAATCCCAACAATCACCCTTGGGGTGCCGGTGACGAACAGTCAATGCCTCAACTACACGACGCTTCTGGATGGCACCTCTTCGACGGTTGTTCAGAACGGCCAGACGGTCAACCTCTGCACACCCAACCCTGGACTCGTGACCGTGTGGGCAGGAAATACCTATGTGTTCTGGACAAAGCCCATCTACGTTTCGGCTATTGTGAGTTCCTCGGTGGGAACGCCCTCAGGCACCGTAACCTTCACGCAGAATGGAAATCCTGCCGATCCAACCCAAGGCGTCAATGGGGCCATTGCGCCGAACGGCAATGGCGTTGCGACCTTTTTGCTGCAGAATCTCAACCTGGGTATCTACAATCTGTCGGCGTCGTACAGCGGCGACGTGAACTACGCCCCGATAACTCTTGCAGTGCAAACTTTCTACGTAATCAATCCAAGCGTTCAAATCACTGTGTCTGGAGGGGCGACGACCATCACGCCCGGGACGCCCGCTCAGGTGACACTAACGCTGATGCCGCTCGTGGGGTTCAGTGAAAGCGTGAGTTTGGAGTGCAACTCATCCGATGCGCCTATCCATCTGGCTACGACAAACCCTGCAACCACGTTGCCCCAGTACTCCGAGTGCACATTCAATTACGCAAATCCCAGCACGGGCACCGTGGCTGTGGGCGCGAACGGCGCGGTTCCAACGACCATCGTAATGACCATCAGTACCAACGTAGCGGTCAACGGCGGCACCACGGCTTCGATCGCGAGGCAGTCGCCCTGGGCGCTGGCTGGCCTGTTCGGGCTCGGTTTGGTTGGGTTGATCGCCGGGCGCAGGAAATTCTACCGTTCGATGGCTGTAATCTGCGTCGCGATGATGCTTTCCGGCTTATTCATGGGCATCACCGCTTGCACCAACGCCGGGTACTCAACGCCGCCACCAGCGCCAAAGGTGACGACACCAGCCGGAACCTATAACGTGCAAATCATCACCTACGATCCGGAGGCGCTGATTCAGAACTCTCTGACAACGCCGATGTTTACGTTGCCGTTGAACGTTCAGTAGAGGTTGCGGAAGCTGCGCGGAATTAGCAGTGCTTTCCGGGAGTTGGAGGCAGCCCCCGGAGAGCCAAGAGGAAAGCCAAAAGCCTCGATCCGCGAATGGGCGGGAACCACTCGCGGAAGATTGATACGAGTTCGTTTCGGGAGGAATGCAATGGCCACCACGTCGTTCATCGTACTTCGCCGGTTTGCCGGCTTTGCATTTACGCTGATGCTGCTTAGCTTGTGCCTGACTGGCCTGGCCACAGGCCAAGGATCGCCGCTGGTGACCGCCAGTTCTGCCGCCGGTTTGTCTCATCCCACGGGGTGGGGAACCATTCAGGAGACGGCGATCGACCAAGCCGGCGACTGGCTGGTTGTGGATTATGCAAACGGCGCGCTGTACGAGTTTCCCGCAGGCGGAGGAGCAGCGATTACGCTTGCTGGCGCGTCCCCGTCGGCGAGCCTGGGGGGTGGCTACCAAAACCCCGTCATCCTCATAGACCCGGCTAACAATCTCTATTTAGGGGCCAACTGGAACAACTGCCTGGTGTTGTTCACGTGGAATGCGGCAACCAAAACCTGGACCGGCCTCAACGATGGAGCGGCTGACGACCTGTCTCCCAGTAACCCGACGACGACGATATGCACCAACTCCGGATCGAAGAACGAGCCCCAAGCCTGGGCGCAATACGGTATCACTGACCTTACGGGCAATAGCATCGGCTATTTTCAACCATGGGCCGTTGCCATCGGCAACAACAACGACCTGATCGTCGGCGAACAAGGCGGCTCCCTCAGCCAAGCTATTCAAGATCTGTCCGTCACGGGCGGATGGTCCAGTCCTAAAGCCGGCGATTGGATTGCAGTGCCGGCGGCGGGCCTGACCGCGCGCCCAATTGCCGTTGCACAGGATCCTGAGGGTAATACCTATTGGGTTGAAGACAGCGGTGGACTCCCCGGCGTCATTGAAGCCGCGGCGAACACAAGCAACACGACAGACAAAGGTCTTCCCCGCGTGGACCCGAATCTTCCTGCCGTGAAGGGCGTCATGACCGATGCCGCCGGCAACCTGTACATCAGCGATTCGCTCACTGGTGTCGTCGAGGTCCCGAATCCAGCCGGGACGCCGCAAACCTCTTCAGCGGTCCTAATTTCAGGCGTGCATGCCGGAGGCCAAGTTGCCATCGATTCGGCGCGCAATTTGATGTACGTTCCCACCACGCAGACGCAAACCAACGGCCAGGCGGATGTGGCCAAGGTCGGCTTTGGTTATGCCGAGTTCGGCTCTTCCCCCATAACGAAAACAGTCTCTAACGGGTCAAATGTTGTCTTCGGTTTTAACGGCAGCGCAACGCCTGCGACCTTTGTTATTGCGGAAAACGGGGTGTCAACGCCCGATTTCGCGATTACCGGCGGGACCTGCACCACCGGAGTAGCCTACGCATCCGGCCAGAGTTGCCTGGAGAACGTATCATTTACTCCGACTTCCGTCGGGAACATCTCAGCCAAGCTGCTGATGCAGAAGTTTGTGCTCGGTCCGAGCATCTCCGTCACTGCATATTCAATCCCGGCAAGTAGCACCATTCTCACTCTGACCGCCACGAACACCTTCTCCGCAGGTGAGATCGTCACTTTCACCGACGCCACCAAGACCGATCCCCTTTACCCGCTCAATGGCGTGCAATTAACCGTTCTGGCCAGCGGCCTAAAGAATTCACAGTTTGAGGTTCAGACCAGCGCCGTGACTGCCGGGACGTCAGGATCGACAACGGCAACCGCACAAGGCTCTAATTACGTGACGCTAGCGAGCATGGTGCTGCATGGCATCGGGATGGGCGCGAACATCCAGGCGTCGCCCGCATTGCAGTCCTCGATTGGCTCAAAGTTGTTGACCCCGAGCCAGGTCGCGACGGACGCTTCTGGCAATGTCTATGTTGCGGATCCTGGCCAAGCTAAAGTTCTTATGTATGCCGCGGGTTCCGGAGCTTCCTCTACTCCGGGCTCCGTCGGTACCGGATTGACTCTGCCCACCGGCGTCGCCGTCGATGGCTCCGGCGATGTCTTTATCGCCGATAGCGGCACCGGCAGCGTGGTCGAAGTGCCTTTTGGCCTTAGCGAGATCACTGGCTCTGCGCCAGGGACGAACTCAACGAGCCAAGTAACTCTGGTGAGCGGCCTGGGTACCACCGGCCTGCAACTGGCCGTGGATGGGTTTGACAATCTATATATCGCCGATCCGGGCAATGGTAGGGTCGTCAAGCTGAGGGGTGTCAGCGCTTCGACCAGTGCCAATCTAGGACAGACGGAAATCATACTGACCACCGGCTTTACCGCGCCATCTGCAGTGGCTGCGGATGCAGCCGGCAATGTCTACGTGATCGACGGGGTGAACCTTTTCGAACTTGTCGGTGGCACGGGGGCTCCTGTCACGTTGCTGAACAATTTGAGCGGCGCTACGGGTTTGGCTGTCGATCCATCCGGAGCAATCTATATCTCCTCGGCAAGCGGAACCACGCGCATTCCCTGGGTGGGCGGCGCCTTAGATCCGGCTGGCGAGACCGCGATTGCCGCGACGGTAAGCGGTACTTCGTCGGTCGCTCTTGACCGCGCGAACAATGTCTATCTGGTTCAGGCCGCGGGCGGCGCCATCACCCTGGTGAGCACGAACGGCACGCTGACCTTGGACCAGCCCGCCTCACTGACGTCATCCACAAGTGCGATCGCCACCATCACCAACACCGGAAACTCGGCGCTGACCGTGACCGGCTACACCGATACGAATCCAGCGAATGCTCAACAGCCGTCGTACTTGCAACTGCCAGTGGACTTCACGGCTGCAGACACGGCGACCGGCGGCTGCGAAGCCGGGAGCCCGATTGCGGCGGGCGCCACCTGCACAGTGGACATCACCTTCGCCCCGGGGCCTGGAGAGCAGGGCGCTTTGACCGGTACGATCGGCGTCATCAGCACTGCGATCAACGTTCCAACGACCATCACTGCGACAGGAACGGCGTTGCCGCTAGCCAACTCCGCAACGACCGTTGCTGGCGGAGCCAAAGCGGCTGAGGTCATCAATACTCCCCTTACAATCACGGTGGCTCCGAAGAGCGGCGCAGGGACCCCATCAGGGTCGGTCACGATAACCTACACAACCTGGAATGTCGTCATTCCGAGTTCCGGACCGAATGCGGGCATTCCCACCATAACGCCGATATTGGCGACGGCAACGTCGAGTTTAACCGATGGCGCCGCCAGTTTCACTCTGTCGCCGGTATTAGCGGGGACGCAGACCATAACCGTGTATTACAGCGGCGATCGAGTCTACGGCCGATCGACGGGAACGCTGTCCGTTAACGTGGCGAAGTCCGCGATTACGGGGATCAAACTGCCCACCTTCCCTGATCCGACAGATGTTGCCCTGCCGTTCGTGTTGGCGGGAACTGGCAGCGGCACAACTCCGTACGACCCGTCGGCGGCGGCCTTTCAGTACAACTTCATCATGAAAGTGAATACCGCCGCGGGCGTTCCCACCGGGTCGATTACAGTGATGGACAACTCGACCACATGCCCTCCGGGAACCTCCGCAGCGGGAATCGGCACGGCAACCTGCATTCTGGCCGGATACGCGGCCCCTGGCGGATACTCGGGCGTGGCATGCCCTACCTCGTCCGGCGCCGGAGTGTTGACCATCGAAAACGCGGGCACGGTCACCGGCGCCCAGGCATCGTTCCCGACGAGTTGTTTCTGGTACGTGCCCCAGGGTGTCAGCTATTCGCCGGTGCTCTTCACACACTACATTTACCCGGTGTATAGCGGGGATGCTAATTTCCTGGGCCTCACCGGGCCGACATCAACGCTGTTCCAGTCTGTTCGTGGACCCATGGTGCAAATCACACAAACCGGCAATGCGGCGTCACAGACGGTTGCTCCGTCGCTGACGGTGCAGGCCGGATCCTCGGCGAGCATGAACCTAACCCTGACCTCGCTGCTTGGTTATGGGATCCTGGGATTGAACGCTCAGTTGAACGCTTCTAACTTCCCGGTTTCGCTGACCTGCGACAGTCTGCCGCCACACACACAGTGTTCGTTCAGCTATCCCAACCCGGACCCGCTTGTACCGAACTCCGTGGATATCCCGTGTCCCTCTGGCGCAACGGCGACGGAAGTCGCTGACGGTTCCGTTTCGTGCACGCCGGGACAGGTGACCGTGACTTTCTACACCGATGTATCGGCGGGCACCACTACCAGCCAGAATGCTCGCACTACCTCCGTCACGCTGGCGGCAATCTTTGGCTTCGGAATGATCGGGCTCTTCTTCCGGCGCAGGACCTTTGAAAAAGGCCGGCTGCTGCTGATGGTGTTCCTGATGATTGTCGGAGGCGCGCTGGCAGTCAGTGTTACAGCATGCAATACAACAACCTTGGCCCCTCTGGCGGCGCTGAATACGCCTGCTGGAACCTATCCGGTGACGATCACGGCGGACGAAGTGGGCACGATATGCGTCTCCTCCCCCGGTGGCCCGGGCGACAATTGCATCGTTCCAGGGAGCGGATCGACAACCAATAACGGCATCAAGGTCTATGGAACCGAAAACCAGGTCTCGATACCGTTTTACATCAATGTGACTGTGCAATAGCACGGCACAAAACAGAAGCTACGATAAAAACAACATCGCGCCGCGCAAGTGGCGCGATTGTTGTCTGGAACGGCATTTGGACCGGCGTTGCGCAGCAAAGTAAATTGATTTAGTATGGGCGGGCTGCAGAAGACTGGACGCGATCTGCGTCTTGATATACGCGCCCTTGACTGGCCCTCGATCGCCGACTGACGGTTCGAGGCACGCACTAGAAACCGATCCCACTTGCAAGTGACTGACAGCGAGCCGAGTTTTGAGTCAGACGGGGCGATCCTCTTTCTAAATGATCCTAAGGAGAAGTTGGTTATGCGGATTTTTACGGCTTGGTGTGTGGTAGCTGCAACTCTCGTCATTGCCGGATGCGGTGGTGGCGGGGGCGGAACGGGCTGTTCTAGTAATTGCGTCACCAGCACGCTGGCAGTCAGCGCAGTCACGCCGGCAAACGGGGCCACGGGCGTTGCCATCACGTCGACTGTCTCGGCCACGTTCAGCACGACGATGAATTCGTCAACCCTCACCGCTTCCACCTTCACGCTGACGCCGCAGGGAGGATCCGCAATAACTGGAACCGTGAGCTACAGCAGCGGCAGTAATACTGCGACGTTCACGCCGAGCGCCTTGCTGGCCAATAACACGACCTACACAGCGACGATCACAACCGGTGTGCAAAGCACCGCAGGGACCGCGCTGGCCGCGAATTACACCTGGTCGTTCACGACGGCGCCAGTTCCCGCGCCGACAGTTACCGCAGTGACACCGGCGAACGGAAGCGCCGGCGTTGCCATTACCTCGGCCGTCACGGCTACCTTCAGCGAGGCAATGAACGCGGCAAGCATCACCGGCTCGACGTTCACGCTCACGCCACAGGGCGGGTCGGCCGTAGCCGCGACCGTCAGCTATTCCGCCAACGGAAACGTGGCGACACTTACGCCGACGTCTCCGCTGGCCTATAACACAACCTACACTGCGGAAATCACTACTGGAGTTGCGGCATCGACGGGAACTGCGCTGGCCGCCAACTACACCTGGTCGTTCACCACCGCAGCAGCTCCCGCGCTGACGGTCACAGCAGTTGCGCCCACCAACGGGCTCACCGGCGTGGCTATCACAACCGCTGTCTCGGCAACGTTCAACCAGGCGATGAATTCGGGTACGATCACTGCCTCGACCTTCACTCTGACTGGGCCGGGAAACAGTTCTGTGCAGGGCAACGTCGGCTACAGCGCCGGCACTTCGGTTGCAACGTTCACTCCGGCGGCGAACCTTGCCTACAACACCACATACGTGGCGACGCTCAGCGCCAGCGTTACGAGTTCCACAGGAGTTACGCTGTCCACGCCTTACACGTGGAGCTTCACCACGACTACACCGCCGGTTCCCACCGTGACGACCACCGTGCCTGCTAACGGCGCTACGAGCGTGAACATCGGCAACGGTTTGACCGCGACCTTCAGCCAGCCCATGAACTCGTCGACCGTTACCGCGTCGACGTTCACGTTGACCGGACCGGGCAATACCGCCGTCGCAGGATTGATCAGTTACAACACCGGCACTTCAACGGCGACGTTCACTCCCAATGCAGCCCTGGCCTACAACACGTCGTATATGGCGACCATAACAACAGGAGCGACCAGTTCCGCCGGCGCCGCGCTGGCCTCGAACTACGGTTGGACGTTCACCACTGGTGCGAGTCCGAACCAGGTGACAGTCGATTTCGGAACGACCTATCAAATCATCCGTGGCTTCGGCGGCTCGACGGCGTGGCTCGGAGAAATGCCACCAGCCGTGGCCACGGCCCTGTTCAGCCCTACGAGCGGCCTCGGCCTAAACATCCTGCGGGTGCGCATCGATCCCGAGGGCTCGCCATCGGGCGGCGGCACCAAGGGGGATCCATATGAAACGGGCGAATGGGACTACGAGGCTGCCAACGGCGCGGAAGCCGTCGCCGCCAACCCCAAAGCCATTGTCTTCGCCTCGCCGTGGACGCCGCCGATCTCGATGAAAAACACTTCCACCGCCCAGCCCTATTACTCCGGCTCATGCAGTCCCGCCGCCGACTACTGCGGCGGCTACCTTGATCCAACAAGTGACAGCAACAAGGGGTATGCCGACTACGCCAACTATCTGGAGGATTTCGTCAAGTTTTTCAACACCACCAACAGTTTCAATCTTTATGCCATCTCGATGCAGAACGAACCGGAGGAGAACGTCAATTATGAGTCCTGCCTGTGGACTCCTCAGCAAATGGATACCTGGATAGCGGGCAACGCTTCGACAATCACCTCGGACCCATACTCCACGAAGCTCATCATGCCGGAGGCGGATAGCTTCCAGCCCTCCCAGGCACTGACGGCCCTCGAAGACCCCAGTGCCCAAGGTCTCATCAGCATCATCGGCGGCCACCTCTATGGCGTCCAGCCGGCACCATACTCCATTCCTTCGGGGGACAGTCCGAAAGAGATCTGGATGACCGAATTCGGCCCCCTGAGCAGCGCGCAACTGACCTGGGCTCAAGCCTTGACGACCTATGGTGAATCGATCCATAACTCGATGGTCACCGGCCAATACAACGCCTATGTCTGGTGGGGACTTTTCGGCTCCTCTACCGGCAGTTGTGCAACCAACGCCGGCACCTGTGGCCTCGTCGACAACGCCGGGAATGTGATGGTGATGGGCGACGTGATGGGCCAGTACTCCAAGTTCATCGCGCCTGGTTCGGTGCGTGTGTCAGCGACCGCAAATCCCGTCTCCGGCGTGTTTGTTTCGGCTTATAGCAGCAGCTCACCGTCACACTATGCGATTGTGGCCATCAACGCCAATGCATCCCCGGAGAGCCTGACGTTCGTGCTGAACAACGGGAGCGGCGTGACTTCGTTGACGCCATACCAAAGTACTTCATCCGCAGGACTGGCAGCACAAACCGCGGTACCAATCTCCGGCGGGCAGTTCAACTACACGCTTCCCGCGCAGAGCATCGTTACGTTCTATCAGTAGAGCGGGCCTCGCTGGAGATGGCTTTAGACCGTGGCGCTGCTCACGGGCGTCGATTTGCCGAGGTCCGGCGAGCCGGTCGCGGAGCGGAAGGCGGCCACGCCACAGCCGACGAGCGCGGCCTTGTCCTTCAGCTCGGAAACGCGCAACTGGATCGGGGAGTCGCCGATCTGGGCCTGCACTGCGGGCAAGAAGAGGTTCGCGGAGCGGGAGATTCCGCCCCCCAGCACAATGACATCCGCATGAAACTCGGCGAGCAGAGTCCGAATCACTTCTCCAAGGTGCTGGCCGAATTCGATGAAGGCCTCTCGTGCGGCCGGATCGCCGGGAATCGCTGTCGCGAGGTCAACGACTTCGCGCCGCTTGCCAGTGCAGCGTTCGTAGTTCCCGACGATGGCTCGCGACGAGACGAAGTCCTCTACGATTCCGCCCCGATAGGGAAGATTCCAGATCTCGCCGCCAGCGGGCACGCCGGGTCCCTCGGTCACGAGGTGACCATCGACACCAAATGCTGAACCAATGCCCGTGCCGAGCGTGAGACCGACGGCGCGGTGGAAGCCGCGCGCCGCTCCCGCGCCAATCTCGCCAAGCAGATACGCATCGGCGTCGTTGAGAAAGCGCACCTGGGCGGCCGGCAAGCCAAATCGCGCGGCGAGCGCCTGCCGCAGATCGACTCCATAGAGGTAGGGCAATTTGTGACGCATCAGGCTCACGCCGGCCTGAAGATCGAACGGTCCGGGTACGGCAAGCATCGCTTCCATATTCCCGTCGTGGCCGGCCCGAGCTTTCATTCCCAGGTCATAAAGGAGGTCGAGAAAGGCGTCGGAAGTATGCGTGGCCGGATGCGGGGCGCTGGCGACCATGCCGAGGCGGAAATCTGGGGCAGAGCACACTGCCGCGGCGACGTGGCTGCCGCCGACATCGAACGCAAGCACACGGCTCTCCACAAGGTCAGCCATCAGGTACACCGCAAACATCAATCGATGAGAGCACTCCCATGCGGAATGAGATTGTTACCATTTGTATCACAACGAGCAGTGGGAAGTGCGAAATCTTTCCGGGGAAATGCGGCCCTTTTATGTAGAACACCAGCGACAATTCTGACCTGCTGGGGCTATGATGGTTTCCGGTCTCCGGTAGAGCATTTTCGCCATCCGGAGCCGGAAGTATATTCATCTGTGGTAACGTTATCTTCGGGTTTCGCTCCGGATTCCCGGAATCGCGCCTGGCGAAAACGAGACAGGCATTTTGCGCTTCAATTCGCGTATTTTATAGGATGGTCTGCCATGCCCAAGCATTCCACATTCATTCTTGCAAGGATTCGATTCGCCTTTGCTCTGGTTGCAGCCGCGCTTGCGGCTCCAGTCCACGCGCAAACATCGACGCCCCCCGCGGTAGCGTATGGTCCGTTCAATGCCGTTTTCCTTGCCGAAGGGCCCGGCTTGAACAAGACACTGTCTCCATTGACTTCGCTTGACGGGCTCGCAGCCGTTGCGATGGATGGCCAGGGATCGGGCCAGCCCGCGATGCAGGACCCCCTGCTGGCGGGGCGCGCTTCATGGACGCTTGCTTTCTGGTTCGAGTCTCCTGAGGCCCTGCAAGGGACGACGCTGCTGGCCGGCATGGGCGACCCGGCCGCGGAAGATGCGCGCTTCATCGGCATTGCAAACAATCGGCTCG
Organism: Occallatibacter sp.; assembly: GCA_049517515.1. Classification (GTDB taxonomy): domain Bacteria; phylum Acidobacteriota; class Terriglobia; order Terriglobales; family Acidobacteriaceae; genus Telmatobacter. The sequence continues at coordinate 31,798 of JBEKSA010000002.1, read as the reverse complement.
GCCTGTGGTTGGGGCGGGCGCAGAGCTCGGCAGGATTTGTGCCGGGAGATCAGGCGCTCGACGCGGGAAAGTGGCACTTTGCCACAGCGGTGAGCGACGGAGAACAGATTGTCCTGTATGCCGATGGCCGGGCGGTAGCTTCGAGCGCGCTTGCGCAGGGCAGCGTCGCGGCGGTTCTGGAGATGGCGCCGCCGCCATTGCCGGATGTCGCCGCCAGTCACTTCGGCGGCAAGATCGCGTCGCTCAGAATCTACCGTGGGGCGTTGACGGCCGAGCAGGTGAAGGCGATTGCCGACGCGCCGCCGGACTTCAGCCTGGCCACATACGAGGAGGCCTCGCAGCATTGGCCGGTGCAGACTCGCTCGCAGGCCGGATACAGCGCGCCGCAGGATCCGTCCATCTTGCCGCATGGCAAGGGCGAGATCGAGAAGCCAGTGGCGAAAGAGCTGAGCGCGGCTGACCTGCATTCCAGGTTGACGGGCGATGATCCGTGGAAACTCGCGGGCGGCTGGAGGTTGGAGGCGGTGCCGCAGGTGAAAGCAACTGGTGAGGAGATTTCCAAGGCCGGTTTTGACGACAAGAATTGGCTGGTGGCCACGGTGCCGGGTACAGTACTGACGACAATGATCGACCGCGGCCTTTATCCCGATCCCGATTACGGGTTGAACAATCTAGCCATTCCCGAGAGCCTGGCTTATCAGGACTATTGGTACCGCGTGGAGTTCAAGACACCGTCCCAGGCGCGTGGACGCAGGCTCACGCTCGCCTTTGAAGGCGTGAATTACGCGGCCGAAATCTGGATGAACGGGAAGAAACTCGGCGGATTTACTGGCGCCTTTTTGCGCGGGAAATTCGACGTGACGGACATTGCCGCCGGCGGCGAAAATGCGCTGGCCGTGCGAGTCTCTCCGCCGCCGCATCCGGGGATTCCGAACGAGCAGTCGCTCCGGGGCGGTCCGGGCGAGAACGGCGGAATTGAAGTGCTGGACGGCCCGACCTTTTCCGCCGCCGAGGGCTGGGACTGGATACCCGGCATTCGCGACCGCGACACGGGCATCTGGCAGGACGTGACGCTGACAGCTACGGGGCCGGTGGAGATTGGCGACCTGAACGTGATTACGACGTTGCCCAAACCCGACCGCAGCGAGGCCGACATCGAGATCGAAGCGCCGCTCACGAACACCGACAGCGCCGCGATCGATGGCGAGCTCACGGCCAGCTTCGACGACGTTCAGGTTACGAAGCACGTGCGTCTGGCTCCGGGCGAGACGGTGATTCGGCTGGAGCCGGCTGAATTTACGCAGCTCAAAGTTCAGCATCCTCGGCTGTGGTGGCCGAATGGCTACGGAGATCCCGCGCTGCACACGCTGAAAGTCTCGTTGGCCACCGGCGGCAAGGTCAGCGCGGCGAAACAAATCGAGTTCGGCATGAGAGAGGTGAGCTACGAGCTTTCGCTCTTCGACGCGCCGGGACACCTGCGGCGCGTGGAGGTGCTGCCCAGCCGCACCCACGATGAGGCACTGCCGCTGATCGACGGGACGCACCAAGGCATCCGGCAGATTTTCGACTGGACGCCGAATCAGGTGCTGCCTGGGCAAACGCTGCCGGACTGGATGCTGCACTCGTGGGTGCAGACCCTGGCGCAGGGGGCTGCGGATTCGCCGTCAATCCGCCCGGTTGACGGTGGATGGCCGGGAACGGACCTGGTGATCAAAGTGAACGGCGTGCGCATTGCCGCGCGCGGCGGCAACTGGGGCATGGACGACATGCTGAAGCGCGTAAGCATCGAGCACCTGGAGCCGTATTTCCGGCTGCATCGCGACGCGCACGTGAACATGATCCGCAACTGGATGGGCCAGAATACGGAAGAGAACTTCTACTCGCTGGCCGACAGGTACGGACTGATGGTGTGGAACGACTTCTGGGAGTCGACGCAGACCTACAACCTGGAAGCCGAAGACCCGGCGCTGTTTTTGGCGAATGCGCGCGACACAATCCTGCGCTACCGTCATCATCCGTCGATTGTGGTGTGGTGCGGGCGGAACGAAGGCGTGCCGCAGCCGACGATCAACGAGGGGCTGGCAGAGCTGGTGCGCACGCTCGATCACACGCGCTATTACACGGGCAGCTCGAATCAAGTGAATCTGCGCAACTCGGGGCCCTATCAATTCCAGCCGCTCGAAACCTATTACCGGATCAACCGCGGATTCAGCGTCGAGCTCGGGATTCCCAGCGTGCCAACGCTGGAGAGCATGGAATCCTTCATCCCCGAGCCCGATCGGTGGCCGATCAGCGACACATGGGCCTATCACGACTGGCACCAGAGCGGGAACGGCGCGGTGCAACCTTACATGGCCCATATGGAGACGGAGTTTGGCGCGCCTACCAGCCTCGAAGATTTCGAGCGCAAGGCGCAGATGCTGGATTACGTTGGCCATCGCGCCATCTTCGAGGGTTTTGCTGCGCATCTTTGGCAGCCCAACTCGGCCCGCATGATCTGGATGACGCAGCCGTCATGGCCAAGCATGGAGTGGAACTTCCTGAGCTGGGACTACGATACGCAATCGAGCTTCTACGGCACCGAGAAAGCGTGCGAGCCTGTGCACGCGCAACTGAATCTGTCCGATGGCTCGGTCGATCTGATCAACCTGGGCGAGGCGCGATCCTTCAAAGTGCGCACGCTTGTGGAGGGCCTGGATGGCAAGACGCTGAGCGATCAGACCAACCAGGTTCTGGCCGCCGCCGATGATCGCACCGCGGTGGCGAAGCCTGATCTCGTGACGTTGGCCGGCGGCCACGCCATCTTCGTTGAACTCGAAGTGAGCGATGCGGCCGGCGCGCCCGTGAGCGACAACTTCTATTGGTGGGCGGCGGACGAAGCGAGCTTCCGCGAGCTGAACTCGCTTCCGCCTGCTACTCTTTCGGCCTCGGCGGCCTCCGCAGCGTCGAACGGCGAGCGCACGGTGACGGTGCGCATCAAGAATACGGGTTCCGCGGCGGCGCTCATGATCAAACTCACGCTCACCGACGCTGCGACGGGTCAACGCATCCTGCCCGCCTATTACAGCGACAACTACGTCTCGCTTTTGCCCGGCGAGCAACGCGTAGTGGCGGTGGCATTTGGGGCGGGCAGCGCGAGACCAGCGATCGGCCTCCGCGGCTGGAACTTGGCCGCACAAACAGTTCAGGTCCCGTAAAGGCCGCGCTCCTTGAAAGCGCTCTCAATGAATGACGAAAGGGGTGCGATGTTTGCAGCCGCACGAGCGGCGAAGCACGATCTCGACGGGGAGAACGATGCGGTTGCCCGTGTGCTGCGTTTCACCGCGCGCGATGCGGTCGAAGAGCAGGTTTGCGGCGACGCGGCCCATCTCCTGCGCGGGCTGGCGGACAACTGTGAGCGGCGGTGAAGTGAACTCGGCGAGGTCGAAGTCGTCGAAACCGGCGAAGGCCAGATCGTTGGGAATGCGCAGGCCAAGGCGAGAAATCGCCCCAAGGACGTAGCGCGTAACCAGGGTATTCGAAGTGATGATTGCGGTGGGGGGGGCGTCGGATGCCCTCTTTGCTTTGAGGATCTGCTCCACGACCTCCTCCGATTCGCAATCGAAGACCGCGCATGGTTCGAACCCTGCGTCCAGCATTGCGCGGCGATAGCCAGCATAGCGCGCGTTGATGGTGAACAGGTTGCGGCTGAGCGCAAGGTAAGTGATGTTCCGGTGCCCGTGCTCGATGAGATGCTCCGTAATGCGGCGCGATCCGACAGCGTTCTGCACCAGAACAGTGTCGATGGAGGGATCGGGGACCGGGCGGTCAAAGGCAACCACCGGCGTTTTGCCAAAGAGCGTGCGTGTGAGGCGCGAGTGACGGTTCCGGGCCGGAATCACCAGGAGCCCGTCCACGTGCCGCTGCATCATCTCATCGACTTCGGCGTATTCCGTTTCGGGATCTTCGTTGGAAGTGGTGATGATGACCGAGTAGCTGTGCTCCCGCGCGACGGTGGTTACCGCATGAGCGCAACTGGCAAAGAAGGGATCGTAAAGATAGGGAATGATCAGACCGATTGAATGACTGCGCTGACCGCGAAATGCACGCGCCAGCACGTTGGGACGGTACTTGAGCTGCTCAATCGCAGTTTGAACCCGCTGCGTGGTCTCCGCCGAAACGCGAACGGTGCCGCTTAACACTCGGGAGACGGTCATGGTGCCCACGCCCGCCAGCCGAGCCACATCGCTCATCGTGGGCTTGCGGTTCGTAACCGGCGCCACGGTACGCTGCCTGGCTTTGCTCACAGGTTGGCCCGAGGAAGGTTTTGCCAATTCGATCACTCCAGGAACAAGTTGCCCTTTTACGCCCTGGCCGAACTCTCGAAGATAAGGATCGATGGACCCTGCAGCTCTCTGGTCAGGCTGCGATTTTTGTCGAATGGGCCCAACGACCTCAGGAACAGCAGTCGTTGCCGCACGGGTAGCGGCCAAAGGAGGACTATACCAGCCTGAATACGCAGGAAGCAATGAAAATAAGGGGTTTGCGGCTCGATTCTCGATCCGGCCCGTCTTCTCCGGAGCTATTCTTCTGCCCCCTTAGCTGCGCTTTGTTCGATTGGGCTTTTCGGGCGGCGGGCAGGTTGACTCGCGAATGACCAATTCCGGCAGGACGGGCAAGATCTGCGGAACGGCATTCTGGCCGCGAACCCGCTGCAAGAGCACACGAGCAGCAATGGTGCCCATTTCATGCAGCGGCTGGCGAATCGTAGTCAGGCTGGGATTGTGAAAAGCCGCGCTCTGGATGTCGTCAAAGCCGACCACAGAGATGTCCTCGGGAACGCGCAGCCCACGGTCCCGTATGGCCCGGATAGCGCCGATGGCGGCGATATCGTCGTAGCAGACCATGGCCGTGAAATCGGCTTTGCGGTTGAGCAATTCGCAAGCCGGCTCGAACCCCAGTTCGGGCGTGGAAACCAGCAGCTTGAGTTGAACGATCAACTCGGGCCGCACCACAATGCCGAATTCTCTGGCCAGATCTTTCAGACATTCCCAGCGCTCGTCGGCGTCGGAGCTGTGGCTGCCGCCGCGCATGAAGGCGATGCTGCGATGACCGAGCTGGTAGAGATGGCGCAAGGTGAGTTCTGCCGCCCGGCGCTGATCGAGGACCACGTTGGTGATCCCCGGAATTTGGCGATGACCGGCCACCGCGACCGCCGGAATCTTGAAGCTATGCTGCAACACCGTATCGATCAGGATGAATCCTTCCACCGACCTCTCCATCAGCATGCGCGGGTACTCTTCAATCAAGTCGGGCTTGCGGCGATGACTGGCGGTGAGGTAAAAGTAGCCTTCCTCGATGAGGGATTCTTCTACGCCCGTGAGCACCTGCGCCGAATAGCTGTCGCTCAGCTCCGGAACCAGCACGCCGATGGAAAAGGTCTGCCTTTTGCGCAAGGAGCGCGCGTAAAAGCTGGGCCGGTAGTCGAACTTTGCGGCTGCCGCCTTGACTCGGTCCCGCGTTTCCTGCGGAATCGCACGGACACCGGGCGCATCGTTCAGCACCAGCGAGATGGTGGCCGGCGACAGGTCGAGGTATTCGCCCAGGATACGCAGACTGACCGGCTGTCCCGGCATTGGCTCGTGTCTTAGTTTCGCTTTTTTTCTCACTTTCTCCTCTTGTAACATCGCCCCCGCGATTCCTAGGAAGACGAGCGAGCAGGAGCCGCGACTTCCGCAGCCTCGACCTCGCGGCGCTCCAGGTGGTCGTACCAAGTGAACTTGAGAATTGCTGACGTGACCAGAACGATGGCCAGGCTGATTGCGGCGCGCCGGAGCTCCCAGATCACGATGTACATGGGGAGCACGACGAGTGCGACCTGCCAGACGATCCCGACGGCGACGTTGAACATGTCACGCTTGAAGTCTTTGTTGCGCTTGAAGCCGGGGTCCTCGGCGAGAACTTTGCGGTAGATGGGGCCCCAGAAGCCCCACGGCCGCACCCGCCGGTAGAAGACTTTGAGCACCTCGTCGTCCTCTGGCCTGGTGAGCAGCGTACCGGCAAAGCATCCGATGAGCGAGATTACCAGCACCAGCGGGAAGACGATCGAGACATCCATATTGATGGAGTAGGCGGCCAGCAGATGCTGCACCAGGGGTACCTTCGCGACCAGCGTCGGCAGCGCCAGAGCGGATGTGATTCCGGCAAGCATGCCCCAGAAGTAGCCATAGCCGTTAAAGCGCCACCAGTACCACTTGAGGACGTTGGAGGCGGTGTATCCCCCCCAGAGTCCGGAGACGATCCACACCACGACGGAGTTGACAGAAGTGACATTCCAGCCGATGAGGACGCCGATGACCACTACCACAAACGAGCTGAGATAACTGAGGCGGACGTAGGTGCGCGGCGGAGCGTCGGGGCGAATGTAGCGCTTGTAGATGTCGTTGACGAAGTACGGCGGCGCGGCATTCACGGTGGCGGCAAAGTTGGCCATGAAGGCGGCGAGCAGGCCGGAGATCAGGAATCCGAGCAGGCCAACGGGCACGAAGCGCGCCAGGGCATAGGGCAGCACCAGCTCAAAGTCCATGTTGGCGCCCATGGCGCGGATGCTGTCCGAGAAGAACACGGCGGCCAGGATGGCAAGACCGGCGGTAAGAAAATAGCGGGGAAAGGTGAGCACGACGTTGACCCACGCGCTCATCATCGAAGCCTCGCGTGGATCTTTTGAGGAAAGCACGCGCTGCATGTCGTAGTTCGGGGCCGGGCCGGCGGCCGAGATCAGCACGCCCTTGAAGAGGAGCATCATGACGAAGAAGCCAAACAGCCCATAGCCGTCCTGCGCGATTCGCGTGCTGGCTGCCGGGATCAGCGCCGACCAGTCGAGATTCAAGTGCCAGCCGAAAAACACATTGTCCCAGCCGGCCGGCACCACGCGATGCAAAACCTCCGGCGCCACGCGGCGCATGGCGATGATGCCCACGGCGAAAGAAGCGATGGAAAGCACGCAGAACTGCACCACCTCAGTGATCACCACGCTGATCATGCCGCCCTTGATGACGTAAATCGCAGTGATGGCTATGAGGATGAGCGCGTACTGATTCGGCGACAGATGCCAGGGAAGAAACGTGGCCGCGAATTTGCCGATTCCCTTGAAGCCATAGCTGAAGAAACCGATGATGCTGATGAAGGCATAGAGAACAACGATGAGGTGCGACAACTGCGCGCCGCGGCCAGTGCCGAAACGCGTCTTGATCCACTCGGCTCCGGTCATGACCCGCGAGCGCCGGAGCCACGCCGACATGTAGACCATGAGAAAGACCTGGTTGAAGGTCGGCCACAGCCACGGAATCCACACGCTCTTCAGGCCATAGACGAACATCCAGTACACCAGCAGCATGGTGCCGCTGATGTCGAACATGCCCGAAGCGTTGGAAAGGCCCAGCACATACCACGGCATCTTGTTGCCGCCCAGAAAATATGCGGTCATGTCGCGCGAGCCGTAGTGGGATACCCAGTAGCCTACGAACACCGTGCCCAGCAGGTACACCAAAATGATCGCGATATCCAATGGTTGAAGATGCATCGAGTCCCCCGAATTCACTTGCCGATCGATCTCTCGCGATCCCCTCCGCATCTTGGCGATCGCGGCTCGCGAAGTCCTGGCTTGAAAGCTTCTTAATGCAATTGTCCGGCCAACAAGAAGACCAGAGTTGCCTGCCAGTTAATGGCGATCTCGTTGCTGGCGTATGAGGCCGTCTGGTCCGCATAGTACCTTTCGGGCGGTAAGCCGCTCGGGAACGTTGCCAGCACAGGATCATTGCGGCCGGCATTCGGCCCTCCGGACAATAATCCCGGCCACGGCCCCGGTTGCTCGCCGGATCCGCTCGGCCGGTGATGCGGGTGCAGGACCGAGTGCTCGCCGACCTGCGTGACCCACGAGAGCGAGAAGGTATTCCGTCCCAGCAGATAGTGCAAATCGTCGCGCGCGGTATTCACAAATTCAGGATTCGGTGTGATCGCGTTGGCGATCATCAGGTCCATGCCATACTGCGCGGCAATCCCGTTCGAGCCCCAGACGAAGTCCTTCGGCTTGAGGCTCACGTGGTAAGGATTGGCGGCAGTGGCGCTGACAATTGCGCGCGCCGCAGTCAACATTCGATCGCGTATGGCCGCCTGCGTCTTGGCGTCGGCGTCTTTCCGCCGCGAGAGAGCGTAGGTGCGAAGAGCCATCGGCCCCATCATGCTCCAGTTTTCTGCGGGCGGCGTATCCAGGCTGGGCAGATACGCGGCATAGTTGCTCAAGAAGAATTGGTGATAAACGGCTTCGCCAGTGGTACGCCAAAGCTCCGCCGACGCCCAAAGGCGCTCGTCTGAACAGTTAGAATCGCCGTACTCACCGGTGGTCACGCCCGGCGGATTGCGGAACGTCACATTGGGATACTGCTCGGTCCATTTCCAGGCGCGGCGCGCGGCATCCAGGGCCCGCGTGGCAAACGCCGCATCGAAGGGCTTGTAGACCCGCGCGGCAATCGCCGCCACCGCGGCCAGATCGGCAGTGGCGCAGGTGCTTTTGTAGGGCGCCGAGCCGGTCCCGATGACCTCGCTGGGCAGCGTGTCCTTGTCGGGAGCAATGAAGCCCGGGAAGTGCGTGCTCGTCTGCTTGTGCCATGCGCCGCCGTCGCTGTCCTGCATCTTCAGCATCCATTCCAGGTTCCAGCGGACTTCATTGAGGATGTCTGGGGTGCCGTTGCCGGTTTCGGGAATCCGGAGTTGAATCGGCTTGAGCCGGGGCCCGTAGATCTCCCATGCCCACAGCAGCGTTCCCGTTGCGATGCCGGAGTTGACCATGTAGCGGCCATAGTCGCCGGCATCGTGCCAGCCGCCGATGTTGTCTCGTGGTCCGGACGCCCCTGAGCTGGGATGAAACTCGCCGTGCAGGTGGCAGGCCGGGTGGGAATATCCCGGAAACTCCGGACCCAGATCGACTGCCGTTCCGCAGCGCTGGCCGTAAAAGCCGCGCATGGCCAGGTACCAGGTGCGCTCGAAGACGTTGCTGCCTACGGCGAAGGTCCAACTCTTCCCGACTCCGGGTACCTGCAGGTAGTAGGTTCCTGCCCGGCGCAGCCGGGAAAAGTCCGCTGCCTCGACGGTGTCGCCTGAGAGCGGATCGGTTGCTGCTGGCGAAAGAGCTCCATGAAGGACGACCTTCCCATCGCTGGAACGCCTGATCTCAAAGGTTTTAGCTGAACTCGCGACCAGGGCGACCTTGGGTGCGCCGGCAAGGTACCCGACCTGGTCAAGCTTGATGGCCGGAGTTGGGTTGTCGGCCCCATAAAGCAGGAAGGCGGGGCAGAAAGCCAGTCCCGAAACACATAAGAAGAGCCAGAGGCGTGCGCGGCGGCAGGTTCGAGGGTTCCAAATCGATGAAAGCGGCCTATCGTTCATTCGCTTCACTCGCGTGGTTGTGTAGAAAAGACGGATCAGTCTCTCACATCCTTACGCACCGCGGCAACGAATTCCTTGGCCCAGCGGAATCATCAGCGGGGAAATTTCTTGTTGCACTTCCGCTGATTCGGCTATAATCGCGCTTCGCTTTCATGGGTTGCAGATTCTCCCTGCAAAAACGATTCAGCTTGTTTGCGGCTCTCCTTTCGCCGCGAGTCCCGAGAGGAACTGAAGATGAAGTTTGGCTATTTCGACGATCGTAACCGCGAGTATGTGATCACGCGGCCGGATACGCCGTTGCCGTGGATCAACTACATCGGTTGCCAGGAGTACTTCGGGATCATCTCGAACACCGCGGGCGGCTATTCGTTCTATCGCGACGCGCGACTGCGGAGGCTGACCCGTTACAGGTATAACAACGCGCCATGGGATTGCGGCGGCCGCTACATTTATCTGCGCGACGAAGAGTCGGGCAGCTTCTGGTCGCCGAGCTGGCAGCCGACACGGCACACCGCCGAGGACTATTCCTGCCGCCACGGCATGGGCTACACCACCATTGGCTCCAAATTTGCCGGCATTGAAGCCCACACGCGCTACTTCGTCCCGCTCGACGAGAATCTGGAGATCTGGCAGCTCACGGTCAGCAATCGACGCGCGAAGCCAGCGCGAATCTCCGTCTTCGCCAGCGTCGAGTTTTGCCTGTGGGACGCGCAGGACGACGCTACGAACTTCCAGAGGAACTACAACATCGGCGAAGTAGAAGTGGTCGATGGCGTCATTTATCACAAGACGGAGTACCGCGAACGCCGCAATCACTTCGCTTTCTTTGCCTGCTCGGAGCCAAAAGCCGGCTTCGACACTGCGCGCGATGCGTTTCTAGGTCCCTACCGCGGATGGGACAATCCCGCGACCGTGGCTGCTGGGCAACTGACCAACTCCATCGCGCACGGCTGGGCGCCGATCGGCGCTCATCAGGTGAATCTCGACCTGGCCGCCGGGGAAACACGGCAGATCGTCTTCGTCCTCGGCTACCAGGAAAACCCGGTGGACCGGAAATTCGATCCGCCCGATTCGCAGACGATCAACAAGAAAACGGTGAAGCCGGTGATCGCGAAGTACCTCGACGCCAAAGAAGCAGATGCGGCGTTCGACCGCCTGCGCGCGCACTGGGACAAACTTTTGGGCATCTTCCAGGTGGATACGCCGGACGCGCACACGAATCGCATGGTGAACATCTGGAACGCCTACCAGTGCATGGCGACATTCAATATGTCGCGCTCGGCCTCGTCATTCGAATCGGGCATTGGCCGCGGCCTCGGGTTTCGCGACTCCAACCAGGACCTGCTGGGTTTTGTTCATATGGTGCCGGCGCGAGCGCGGGAGCGCATCCTCGACCTGGCTTCGACCCAACTCGAGAGCGGCGGCGCTTATCACCAATACCAGCCGCTCACCAAGCGCGGCAACAACGACATTGGCAGCGGATTCAATGACGATCCGCATTGGCTCATCCTCGGCGTCGCGGCGTATCTCAAGGAGACGGGCGATTGGAGCATCCTCGACGAGTTGGCGCCCTACGACAACAAGCCCGGCACCGAAGAGCCGCTTTATGAGCATCTGCATCGCAGCTTCCGTTACACGCTGGAGCGGCTCGGGCCGCATGGACTGCCGCTGATCGGCCGCGCGGATTGGAACGACTGCCTGAACCTGAACTGCTTCTCCTCGACGCCCGGCAATTCATTCCAGACCACGACCAACCGGGACGGCAAGGTGGCCGAGTCGGTGTTCATCGCCGGGCTCTTCGTGCACGCCTCGCGCGAGTTGGCTGCGATCGCCGGCCGCCATGGACATTCGGGCGACGCGACCTGTTTTCTGACAGCGGCGGACCGAATGGAGCAGACGATTAAGACCCATGGCTGGGACGGCGAATGGTTTTTGCGCGCCTACGACAGCTTCGGCGAAAAGATCGGATCAAAGGAGCGCGAGGAAGGCAAGATCTTTATCGAGTCCAACGGATTCTGTGTGCTGGCAGGCATCGGGCTCGACGACGGCAGGGCCGCCAAGGCTCTGGCCGCCGTGCGCGAGCACCTTGCCACCAAGCATGGGCTCGTGCTGCATCAGCCGGCCTACACCCGCTACTATCTGCACCTGGGCGAGATTTCATCGTATCCGCCGGGCTACAAGGAGAACGCCGGCGTTTTCTGCCATGTGAATCCCTGGGTCATGATCGGCGAGACGCGGTTGGGCCACGGTGATGAGGCCTACGATTACTACCTGCGGATCAATCCCTCGGCGCGCGAAGAGATCAGCGAAGTGCACCGCTGCGAGCCTTACGTCTATGCGCAGATGATCGCCGGCAAGGACGCGCCGACATTCGGCGAAGCCAAGAACTCCTGGCTCACAGGAACCGCGGCATGGAATTATTGCGCGATCGCGCAGTGGATCCTGGGCGTTCGCCCCACGTATGACGGTCTGGAGATTGCTCCCGTGATTCCCACCGGCTGGCCCGGATTTACCGCAACGCGCATCTTTCGCGGAGTGGCGTATAAAATCGCCATCGAGCGCAAGGGCGCGGGGAATCGTGTTGCGTTGACCGTCGACGGCGCACCGATCGAAGGAAACATCGTGCCTCCTCCGGCCGACGGCCGCAAGGAAGTGTCGATTTCGGCGGTTTTGAGCTAGCGCTGCCGCCGCATCTCTGCGTGAACGAAGGAGCCGCTTTGTATTCCGCCAACGAAAAGCGCTACGACACAATGCAATACCGCCGATGCGGGCGCAGTGGCATTCGCCTGCCTGCAATCTCGCTCGGCCTGTGGCACAACTTCGGCGGCGTCGATGACTTCGAAAACTCCCGCTCCATGGTGCGCCGCGCATTCGACCTGGGCATCACCCACTTTGACCTGGCCAACAATTACGGCCCTCCGCCGGGAAGCGCGGAGAGCAACTTCGGCGAGATTCTGCACCTCGATCTCAAACCCTATCGCGACGAGCTGATCATCAGTTCCAAGGCTGGCTACGACATGTGGCCTGGCCCGTACGGCAACTGGGGATCGCGGAAGTATCTGCTGGCGAGTCTGGACCAGAGCCTGAAGCGCATGGGCCTGGAGTATTTCGACATTTTCTACTCGCATCGTCCCGATCCCGAGACGCCGGTGGAAGAGACGATGTCGGCGCTCGATCAGGCGGTGCGTTCCGGCAAGGCTCTCTATGCCGGCATCTCCAACTACAACCCGGAGCAAACCGCGGCCGCCGTCAAGATTTTGCGCGGGCTCGGCACGCCCTGCCTCATTCATCAGCCCAAATACTCGATGTTCGAGCGCACTCCCGAGCGCGGCTTGCTCGATGTGCTGGGTCACGAAGGTGTGGGCGCCATCGCCTTTTGCCCGTTGGCACAGGGCCTGCTTACCGATCGCTATCTCAAGGGCATTCCCGCGGATGCGCGCGCTGCCAAGCCGCACGGATTCCTCAAGAGGAAGGACGTCGACGAGGCCCACCTTGCCAAGGTGCGAGCGTTGAACGAGCTGGCGCGCGCGCGAGGGCAATCGCTGGCGCAGATGGCTCTGGCGTGGGTGCTGCGCGACGGCCGCATGACTTCAGCGCTGATCGGCGCCAGCCGCGTGGAACAGATCGAGCAAAACGTGGCCGCTCTCGCCAAGCTGGACTTCGCCGCAGAGGATTTGGCGCGCATCGATGCGATTCTGACCGGCGGAGTCTGAGTAGACCTCGGCCAAACCGGGTTCGTGCGAACAGGGAACAGGTTGCGGATTCCGCGGGCCTCACATCCCTGGCGGCTGGGCGTGCGCCTTCCCGCCCGAAAGGTTGATTACACTTTAGTAATGCTTAGGTATAGTTATCTAAGTTCCCTATTGGGCTCATAAATGGTTACCATCGTCCCACGGTACCTTGTTTGCCGGGCAGTCATCGCTTGACGCTCGCATTGAAGGTTCTCCCCGGATTGCCGACATTTGTTTGTTATAGGCGGAAGAAACCTGCGAATTCGGCTCTCGGGCAACATGTCGATTTGAGATTCGAGCGGAAATGGGGCTGGTACCTCAAGGAGCAATTCATACCGTGAGTTCAGCAGGCGTATCACCAAATTCCGAGGCGAAACATGCCGACACAACAGGGGCTTCACTCTTGTCGGTTGCCCTGATTGGCCCAGACGCGGAGAGACGACGGGTCGTAGCCAAGGCTCTTGCCGAAACGGGCCGGGCCAATGTACGCGAGTTCGATTCCTACCCGCCGAAACGTGAACACCTGCATGGATTGCTTGCGTCGTTCGAGGTTGTCATCCTTGACCTGGACAGTGAGCCGGATGTCGCTCTGGAATTAGTGGAAAGAGCGAGTGCCAACGCCGCGGCGACGATCATGGTCTATTCGGAGAAAACAGATCCGAAATTCGCCATCCGCTCCATGCGTGCAGGCGCTCGTGAGTACCTCCCTCTACCCCTCGAGCAAGGCGCAGTGGCCGAGGCTCTGGTCCGGGCCACAGCCACCCCTCGGGCTACAACTATCCCTCGCGAGAAGGCTCTTTCTGCTGAGAATTCCGGAGGTGGGTTGCATGTTTTTGTCGGATCCAAAGGAGGATCCGGCGTTACGACGGTCGCCTGCAATGTTGCCATCGCCCTGGCGCAGAGATCCGCCCAAAGCATCCTGCTCATCGACCTCGCACTTCCCATTGGAGACGTGGCACTGTGCCTGGGGATTACCGCGGGTTACTCGACGGAGGACGCACTCCGGAATATCGACCGGCTGGATGCCAGTTTTCTTCAGAATCTCCTGGTCAAGCATCGGTCGGGAGTATTCGTACTGGCGGCTCCCACCAAAGTTCCCGACGTTGAGGTTTCTAAAGGCGCCATCGACAAGCTAATCGCCATCGCGCGCCGCGAATTCGATCAGGTGATCGTAGATGTGGGATCGAGGATCGATGTGGCGGCCAAGGTTCTCTTCGAAGACGCCTCAACGATTTACCTGGTCACCCAGACCGGAATCTCCGAACTGCGGAATTCAAATCGCCTTATCTCGCAGTTCTTCGCCGTGGGTAGTCCAAACCTGGAAGTTGTGATCAACCGGTTTGAGTCGCGCTTTTTGGAACCGGCGAACGAAGATGTCATCGCCAAGGCTCTCGGCAGACCGGTACGGTGGAAGATTCCCGACGATCAGGACGCCGCGCGGGCGCTTCAGTGCGGCGACTCCGGGCTTCCTGAAACGCGCATTTCGCGCATAAGCCTGGAGATGGCCAGCTCGATTACCGGACACCCGATTCCACAAGAAAAGAAAAGGGATTTTGACGTTGGAGGTCTCGGTAAAAATATGTCCCAGGTAGATTTTGGAAGATATGAAGCGGCGAGCCCTGCGATTCTGGCTTCAGCCGATGCGCGCACCACTCCGGCCATCACGTGGCCGGCGCCCGACCCGATTACCTACGGGCATAAGCTCACCTTCGACCAACTCAATGCCACGGCATCGGTTGAGGGAACTTTGGTCTACACACCCGGCCCGGGCTATGTGTTGCCGGTCGGAACACACTCGCTATGGGTCACGTTCACTCCGGCAGACTCCGGCGGCTATACTCCGCTGCAGGCCTCGGTTTCAATTGTTGTGGCCAAGGCAACACCGGTTCTCTCCTGGCCAACTCCTGCCAAAATCATCTACGGCGCCGCATTGGATGACGCACAACTCAATGCCTCGGCGTTGATACCTGGAAGATTGGACTACGCTCCCGCGCCGGGCGAGGTGCTCCCTCCCGGAATGCATACGCTCTCGGTAACCTTCACGCCTGCCGACAGCGCGAACTACACAACAGCAAAGGCCACCGTGTCGCTGCTTGTGGCCAAGGCAACGTCTGAAATCCAATGGCCGAGACCCGATCCTATTTCGTACGGGACAAAACTCAGCACCTTGCAACTCTGTGCCATGGCGTCGGTTCCGGGAACCTTCGATTACAACCCTGGCTTAGGGGCGGTGCTTGCGGCTGGAGAGCATGAACTGTCAGTTGTTTTCACTCCGGCTGATACAGTGGGTTATTCCACATCGCGGGCCACCGCATCGGTGACTGTGGCCAAGGTAACTCCCGTCATCACGTGGCCAACGCCGGATCCAATTGCTTACGGCGCCGCCCTCGGCGCAACTCAGCTCAATGCCAAAGCATCAGTTCCGGGATCTTTTGCTTTTGCGCCCGCCGCGGGCGAGATACTCACGCCAGGAGTGCATGAGCTCTCTGTAACCTTCACTCCCACCGACACTTTGAATTACACAACGGTGAGGGCAGTCGTGTCGCTCACGGTTGCCGAGAAGTCACCTACCCTCATCACCTGGCCGGTCCCATCCGCAATTTCTTACGGCACCGCGCTTGGCGCCGCTCAGTTGAATGCCACGGCTTCGGTTCCGGGAACATTTGTCTACACTCCCTCCGAAGGCCACGTGCTCGCGCCGGGGAGATACACCCTCTCCGCATCGTTTACTCCATCGGACACGGAAAAATACGAGACGGCGCAAGCCGCGGTCGTGCTTGAGGTGGAAGGATCGCCTGACAATGCTTCATTGCCCGCCGCAGCCGCTGAGACGCCGTCAACGTGGACCTTCGATGCAAGCAACTTCGCCGCCGCGGATTCGGTGCCGGCGGAAATAACAGGTGAGCGCACTGCCACCAACACAAACCCGCGCGAAACGCGCACGTACAAAGGTGCTGTCTACGAGAAACGTGAGGACGGTCAATGGCATCTCCAGAAGAATTAACTCCGTTGCTACCGGAAACACTTCCCGATGATTTTGGCGATTGGGATAGCGAAGCTTCTCCTGCATCTTTGCCTGTTAACACTGGTGAATGGGAAGCATGGGCGGCCGCTCATCCCTTCAGCGAGACCCCGAAGCCGCCTGGACAATCTGCTGACCGCGATCGAACCAAGGCATCCTTGGCAGACAGGCCGCGTGTTTCGGGTTCAGCCTCGTCCGCACCGGTCGTCGTTAAGCAGCAAATCGATTTCAGCGGCGGGGATAGAGATGCATCTCCCAAGGCTAAGCCTGTCAATTCTCGTGAAGAATGGGAAGCATGGATAGAGTCTCATTCCTTCAGCGAGACTCCCAAGCCGTTTGGGCAATCCGCTGAGCGCAAAGCAATCCTGTCGCCTGTGGTGGACAGGCCACGTGCTTCGGTTTCATCCTCGTCCGCACCAGTCCTTGTTAAGGAGCAAGAGTTGACGAGCGATTCGGCGGATGCATCGCCCAGCCGCGCTTCGCACAGGCTGGAGGCCAGCCGTACCACGATTGAGGCTCCCCCGGTGCAGGGTTTGCCAAACGTCGCTGCGGGGGATGGAGTAGGAAACTCACCCAAACCCACGGCGACTTTGAAACGCGAAGCTGACGAGGCTCTCTTCCAGTGGTATTCATCGAAGGATATCGAAGCTAAGGGCGAGCAGAAGACGGCGCAGCAGAAGACGGCAAAAAAGAAGTGGATGACCGTTGCTGCTGTTGGCGCAAGTTCGATTCTGCTTCTGCTCATGATCCCGTTGTTCCATCACGGATCGAAGTCAGTGGCGAAACCATCTGTTCAGCCGCTTCCGGTAGCAACGGATACTCAGCAGGTGACGCAGACGCCGAATCCGTCGGCTACTGAACCATTAACTCAGAACGAGCGGCTGGCAACCACCGAAAAGCAATCTGCAAAGGACAACCAGCCGGCCAACCAGCAGGAGGAAGCGAATCCATCAAAGGCGCCGACGGAACTGCAGGCGAAAGTCATGGACGATCAACTCACGGCGCCAACACTGATTCCGCAAGACAATGGGAAGCAGGTTGCGGAAGATGCGCCTCCCCCCGTGAACGTAGCCGGTGCGGATGGCCTGGGCGCCAGCAGCGCGAATGCCAGCGTCTTCAATGGACACGCTCAGCCCGTCGTTAAAGTTGCACCTTCCAAACCGTTTACCATTTCATCCGGCGTTGCGGCAGGAATGTTGATTCTGAAGACGCCGCCCGCTTATCCGTCCATCGCTAAAGCAGCCCGCGTGTCTGGCACTGTAGTGCTGCACGCCACGATTTCCAAGGACGGAAAGATTAAAGATCTGCACGTTGTGAGCGGGCCGGCTATGTTGCAGCAGGCCGCCGTCGATGCCGTGCGGAACTGGCGCTACAAGCCGTACAAGCTCAACAATGAGCCGGCAGAAGTAGAAACAACAATCGCTCTGGTTTTCTCCCTTGAGGGATGACGTACCGAAGCGCGAACGTTGCTCGATCCCTGACCCTGAATGCTTCCACGCGGGATCCCTCGCAACCCGGCTCTGCTGGCGTGGTGTCGTACTCCGGCATCGCCCGGCTTGTTCCTTCACCAGACCAGCGGTACAATCCGCCAACGCGTTCTCTGGCAATATTCGGTGTAGCCGGGCAGCTCCGCGCGCAGAATCTTCTCCTCGTTCAGGATGCGCAGCACATAAATCGGCGCAAGCAGCGCAAAGGCCGGGAGCGTAACATACGACCCCAGCGCCAGCGGCGCGAAAATGAACATCACCAGGGTGAACGCGTACATAGGATGCCGCACCACCCGGTACGGCCCGCTGGTGATGACGGTCTGTCCCTCCTCCACGCGGATCGTCCGCCCCGCATAGTGGTTCGTCCAGATCACCCACGCCATCGCGAGCTCTGCCCCGAGCACCATCGCCAGCGCGAACATCTCGAGCCACGTCGGCTCCGCGCTCAGCCATCCCCGCGACCACCCCAGCCGGTGATCGAAGCCCGGCAGCGTGAAGAGGCCCGCCAACAATATGGCCCCGAACCGGATAATCTGCCTCTGCTCTCGCACCTGCTCTTTCGCTTGCAGCCGCCGTCGCACAATCTGCCGGTCGGCCTTAAGAAAGAAGAGGAACGCCGCCATGGCGAAACCGATGTATGCGCCCAGGAACGCCCATCCCTGCCACCACCGCACCGTCCCCGCGGGCAGAAAGAAAATGGCAATCACCAGCGCCGTCATCGTCACAAAGCGCACCGCGACCTTCGCCGCCAGGTGCGGCACGGTCGGGTTGGCTGGAGGATGGATCTCTGAAGAGGGAATTGTTGTACTCGCCTGTTGCATGGCTGGACTCTCCTTACTGAGCCCACTGGGACTGCGCAGCCAGCATACCTTCTTTCTTGCCGGGGTGCGAGCGCCCAGCGCAGCGGCGTACTTTCGGCCTTCTTCAGCGCCTCCTATCGCCTTAAGAACTGCGCGCTTAAGAAGAATCCCTTCCCTCTGCAAGAAAAGAACCCATCTGCACCAACCCTGGTGAAATTCACAGATTTATTTGACTTTTGCACTTGCATCCACAGATTCAGCGGACGTACTGTCACAACAACTGATGAGCCTGTAGGGCATCGGGAGTTGGTCGCCGGAACGGTTGGTGGAACGAAACGCCGATGAGAGTCGGAAAATCGCCGCCAGCCCAGCCAGAGGGTGAAACCTGGGGCGAAAGCCCAAGAGGGATCGCTGGCTGCGCCAGAGATTACAAAAGCCGACGCGAGTCGGAAGTTGTCAAAGCTGGCAGATCCGGAAGGTGCGCGAACCGGCGGAAATTGAATACTCATCGACGGCTCAGCCGGCGATGCAAGGTTCGGTTGAAGTTAGGGGCGCATCAAAGGCCCAGCCGGAGGTAAAGACGCCAGGCGCAAGCCGGGCGAATTGAAACCGGTGAAGCCGGAGGGTGGAACAGCCGATGCGAGTCGGAGGTTCGCCGCCGGTTTGGCAAAAGGGGGCAACAGCCAGCGCGAGTTGGAGGTTGCAGCAGCAGACGGCGCAAGCTTGAAGCTGCAACAACAGCCGGTGAAAGCCGGAGGTTGATCTCGCCAGCCGAGCTAAAGGATCAGAATCCGGTGTGAGTCGGCAGTTGATCGTCGGCCTCGCCGGTGGAGGGGTCGTTCGGCGCAAGCCGGATGGATTGCCATCGGTCGATCGGAAGCGCGCAACACCCGATGCGAGTCGGAGGTTAGCCACCGGTCGAGCTGATTGAAGCCACGCCGATCCGAGCCGGGGAAGTCGGCCGCCGGTCGAGCCGGAGTGCGGGGCAGTAGGCGCAAGCCGAAGGTTCCGTGCCGGCGCAGCCAGAGGAAGGAGCGGCAGTGAAAGCTGCAGGTTCGCCGCTGGGGTAGCCGGAGGACGCGACAGCCGGTTGTACTACGCGATCATCAAGATTGAAACGCCAGAGGCTTCGGTCTCTGGCGTTTTCAATTTGTGCGCAGTTTTTTCCCGCTCAACGCCCAGCGCCTGCCGCTGCCAAGCTGCCGCGAATTACACTGCATATAGGGAATCCTGCATGTCATCCAGTCTCATAAGCGCAAGAACGGCAGTCATTGCCGCTATGGCGCTGTTTTGTCTGGCGCAGCAGCGGGTCCAAGCCGCGGCCCAGCGGGCGGTGCCGCCGCCGGCAAGTGCGTTCACCATTCCCACGGCACAGCTCATCCAGCCCGCCGAACTCAATCGCCTGCTCCATACGCATGGCGTTGAAAAGCCGCTCATCCTGCAGGTGGGCTCGCGCATGATGTTTACCCAGGCGCACATTCCCGGTGCGGAATACGTCGGGCCCGCCTCACAGGCGGACGGTGTCGAGCAGTTGCGCGCTCGCGTTGCGTCGTTGCCCCGCACGGCCTTCATCGTCGTCTATTGCGGCTGCTGCCCCTGGAATCGCTGCCCCAATGTGGGCCCGGCCTACAGCCTGCTCCACGACATGCGATTCACTCGCGTAAAGGTTCTGTATCTTGCCGAAAACTTCGGCGACGATTGGGCCAACAAGGGGTTTCCCGTTGAAGGCGGACAGTAGGCCGGGCTCCTCGCCGCGCATGTTGGGGAGCACTCTGCGCCGCACGCTGATCGCCGGCTTCGTCGCCGCGTCTCTGGCCGCCTCGGCCGCGCCCGCCGGCTCGGCTGCGGAGAATTTACTCGACAAAAAGGCGCCCCAGTTCACGCTCACTGGCTTCAACGGCCAAACCCTTCGCCTCTCCGGCTTCCGTGGCAAAGTTATCCTGCTCAACTTCTGGGCCACGTGGTGCGCGCCGTGCCAGGCGGAGATGCCCGTCTTCGCCGCCTGGCAGCACCAGTTCGCCCCGCGGGGATTCCAGGTCATCGGCATCTCCATGGATGATGACGCCGCGCCTGCGCGCCGTCTCGTCGAGCGGCTGAAGCTGAACTATCCCTCGGCCTTGGGCGATGCGGGGCTCGCCGCGCGCTACGGAGGCGTGTTGGGGTTGCCGCTGACGTTTCTGATCGACCGGGACGGTGTGGTCCGCGCGCGCTTTCAAGGGGAGACCGATGTGAAGAAGATAAAGAGCCGGGTGAACGCGCTTCTCACGGAGCCGTAGCGGCAGAATTCCCCGTGCAAGCACCGCTCCGGGCGCTCAAACCGTCACCTCATGTGGAAAGATGAACGGTTGAAGCGCGTTTCCTTCGCTTATCCGCGCACCAACGGCAGCCCCGCGCGCTCCGCAATCAATCGCGCCACCCTCTTTGGCCGGTAGAAGGCGTGCGACGTGAAGGTCACCGTGCTGGTGTCCGTACCCAGAATGGTGAACTTTTGCGCATTCGGGATCCGCTTATAGTGCACGGCCTCGATCCCATTCCACGGCATAAACACCTCTTTTGCGTCGTTGGTGTCGCCGAGTTTGAAGTGCGCTCCATAGCTGTCGAGCAGAACCGAGCAATGCGCCATCAGTTTCCCCTGCCGCCACAGGAAGACCTGCGACATGGCCATCAGCCACGCTCCCAGCAACCACAGCGCGCCGGCCGCGAACCTGTCCAGATTCATCGCGCTCAACGGAAATAGGTTCGTGAGGGCGACAAACACCATGCTAAGGGAGATGATCAGCGAGGCGACGCTGCCCAGATAGGTGAGAAAAATCAGAACCCGGTTGTTGCGCAGCAGCATCGGGCGCGCGCCAGCCAATTCGACGTGTTGGCTGACTCCCGTACCCGCTGCCAGAATGTGTTCTTGCGCTTCGTACACAAACCCCTCCTCCACGATGGCATCGTTCGGCCTACAGGGGAAGGCAGGCTTGCTGATCGTCCTTCGTGCATCTCGACACGTCGTAGCCGTTGCCAGGCACTTCGCGCTTTTGGCGCGCAGCCTGATTGTCCATCCGGATCGCGAACAGGGAAGGCCCGGGTGGAAGCACCGGCGAGGGGAGAACGGCGGCAGGTATCAGAGATTACATCAACAATTAGCCTCTGGCAAGCATTCGAAGCACGTATTCTGCGCCTCTTTTGCTGGTTTTGTCGCGTTTTTTCGCCACTCTTTCGCCGTCTCCTTTTGCTGGTTCATCTACACTGGCACAGGGTGACGATGAAGCTCGGTCTGGGACTCTACCGGCACATGCTTATCGACGAATATTACGCATTCGCCGTGCAGGCCGGCTGCACTCACGTCATCGTCCACCTCGTCGACTACTTCCGTCAGGGCGAGGCCAATCCATCGAACAATCAGCCCACTGGCGGCAAGGACAAGTCCTGGGGCCTGGCCGGGGATCCCAACCGCCTTTGGACAGCCGCTGAGCTCATCGAGCTCCGCCGGCAGGTCGAGGCTGCGGGCCTCAAGCTCGAGGGCATTGAAAACTTCGACCCCGCCCACTGGTACGACATTCTCCTCGACGGTCCCAAACGCGCACAGCACATGCAGAACGTCTTCGCCATCCTGCGCGCCGTAGGCGAAGCCGGCATTCCCACCTTCGGCTACAACTTCTCCATCGCCGGAGTCGCCGGCCGCACCAGCGGCCCCTTCGCGCGCGGCGGCGCGGAGTCGGTTGGCATGGACGGCCCCGTCGACACACCCATTCCCAACGGCCAAGTCTGGAACATGATTGTCGATCCCAACGCGCCGCCGGGCACGCTGCCCATCATCACCCACGACGAGCTCTGGCGCCGCCTCGAGCGATTCCTTGAAGAAGCTCTCCCCGTCGCTGAAAAAGCCGGCGTGCGTCTCGCCGCGCATCCTGACGATCCGCCCACACCCACCATGCGCCGCCAGCCTCGCCTCGTCTATCAGCCGGCCATGTACCAGCGCCTCATCGACATTTCTTCAAGCCCCTCGAACATGCTCGAGTTCTGCCTCGGCACACTCGCCGAAATGACTGAGGGCGACATCTACCAGACTGTCGACCGATACAGCAGCCAGCATCGCATCGCCTACGTCCACTTCCGCAACATCGCCGGCAAGGCCCCGCACTATCACGAAACCTTCATCGACGACGGCGACGTCGACATGCTGCGCATTCTATATATCCTCGACAGGAACGGCTTCGACGGCGTTATCATTCCCGACCACGCCCCGCAGATGACCTGCTCCGCGCCCTGGCACGCGGGCATGGCGCACACGCTGGGCTTTTTGAAGGCGGGCCTCATGGCCATCCAGCGTGGCTTCAAGCCCGAGCCTCTTCCGCGCGATGCGAATCCGCCGTTTGCCGCCGATTCGCGCGCCTGACTCCGTTTTTTCCCATCTCGCTCGCCCATAATCTCGCCCATAATAAAGACAGTTAGAATTACTGTCTGGCGCAGGCTGGAAAGGAATGAAGCCCCTGACTCCCCCCAAAACGATCCTCGATCAATTCAGCCTCAAAGGGAAAACGGCCCTCGTCACTGGGTCATCCCGCGGATTGGGCGCGGCCATCGCTGTCGCCCTCGCCGAGGCCGGCGCCAACGTTGCCGTCCACGCCTCCAGCGCACCTCCCACGGCCATGCAGCAAAAGCTGCTCGCCCTCGGTGTCCGCTCTATCGCGCTCGTTGGCGACGTCGGCGACGCGGCCGTCTGCGCGCTCCTTGTCGAGGAAACCGTTCAGCACTTCGGGACCATCGATATATTGGTCAACAATGCCGGCATCATCCGCCGCACGCCCGCCGCCGATCACTCCGAAGAAGACTGGAAGGCGGTCATCGACGTCGATCTCACCAGCGTCTATCGCCTCACCCAACATGCCGGCCGCCACATGCTCGCGCGGGGCTCGGGCAAGATCATCAACATTGCCTCGCTGCTCACCTTTCAGGGTGGAATTCTGGTGCCCTCCTACGCCGCAGCCAAAGGCGGCGTCGGCCAGCTCACCAAGGCCTTCGCCAACGAGTGGGCTTCGAAAGGCGTCAACGTCAACGCCATCGCGCCCGGCTACATGGACACGGACAACACTGAGGCGCTGCGCTTGAATCCCGAGCGCGCCCTGCAAATTCTCGAGCGCATTCCCGCCGGCCGCTGGGGCAAGCCTGAAGACCTCGCCGGCGCTGCCGTCTTTCTTGCCTCCGCGGCCAGCAACTATGTCCACGGCCACATTCTCGTAGTAGACGGCGGCTGGCTCAACCGGTAGGTTGGTATTGTGCTCAGCCGGAATCCCCGCTTTGCGCAAATTGCAATGGCTCGGCTTGTAAGACCCCTCTCGGAAAGGAGTCCAAATGAATATGAATCTTCATTCCCTGCGCGAACTCCTCAAGCGCCCAAGCGCGTTTCTTCCCGTGGCCATGTCGCTTACGGCCCTGGCCGTCGTCGTTGTGCACATTGCCGTCTTCGGCATTGCTCGCGAGGCCGATGAAGGCGCAGCCGCGCATATCTGGCAGCTCCTCATGGCCGGGCAGATTCCAGTCCTCGCATTTTTTGCCTTCAAATGGCTCCCGCGAGATCCCAAACCGGCGCTATACGTGCTCGCGTTGCAAGCCGGAGCTGCGCTCGCATCCTTGACGCCCGTATATCTTCTCAATTTGTGAACCTCAGCGGGGTACCGCGAAGCCTGAGCTACCCTACAATCTTCTTTGGTGAAGAGTATGAGCGAATCCGGAGTCATTTACACGGCCACCAACGCCACAAGGGTCACCACCCCCGAGCCGGGCATGATCCGCCAGGTCCTCGCCTACAACCCGCACCTCATGCTTGTGCGTCACACCTTTGAGAAGGGTTGGAAGGGCGCGCGCCACAGCCATCCCCATCATCAAATGGTCTATGTCGTGCGCGGACACATCCTCTTTCAGGCTGAAGGCAAGAGCTGGGACATGCGCGCCGGTGACGGCATCGTCGTCGATGGCGGCGTCGAGCACGAGGCCTCAGCCGTCGAAGCTTCCGAGGTTCTCGACGTCTTTACGCCTTACCGCCAGGAATATGCATAGCCTGCGGCTGCTTTCCCTTTGTTGCCTGGTCCGCCCCCTTCGGGCTTTGGAGGTTTTTTTGAGAATGACGACGAAATTTCGTTGGCTCTTGTCACTCGCGGTCGCCGGCGCTTGCTCGGCAACTTTGATCGCCCAGCCGCCTCCGCCTGCTTCCGGCGTTACCGGCATCGCGCACATCGCCTTCCGCGTCAGCGACCTCAATCGAGAAATCGCCTTTCTCGGCAAGCTAGGCTACCAGGAATCATTCGCCATGACCAACGCCGGCAAAACTACCGAGGTCTTCATCAAGATCAACGATCACGAGTTCATCGAGCTGTATCCTCGGACCGATCCCTCGCAGCCTCTCGGCTGGATGCACGTTTGCTTCGAGGCCGGCGACCTGAACGTGCTGCAACACTACTACGCCACAGAGGGCCTCAACCCCTCGCCTGTGCGCAAGGCCGCGGCCGGCAATCTCATCTCTTCCTTTAACGATCCCGAAGGCCGCGTCACCGAATTTACGCAGTACATGCCCGGCTCGCTGCACACCCTCGACATAGGCCAGCACCTTGGCTCCGCCCGCGTGTCCACTGAGCTGATGGGAATCGATCTGCCCGTAAGAGAAGGCGCCGCGATGAAGGAGTTTTATACCGACCTCGGCTTCGAAGCCGAAGACACGAACGGCAACGTGCGCCTCACCACCCCCGGCGCGCCCGACCTGCACATCGAGTTGCGCGCTGCCGGCCCCGGCTCACAACCTGAGTTCCTCTTTCTCGTTCCGGACGCCAAGAAAGCATACGAAGCGCTGGAGTACTCGGGCATCACCGCCCAACGCAACGGCGGGCTCGTCTTTGTTCGCGATCCCGACGGCAATCTCTTCATCTTTCTTTCAACCGGTCGCTGACTGGTTGACGGACAGCACTCTCCTGGAAGCACAAGAGCCAATGGTCGCCTGTGCAGTCCGTTCCTGGAAGCCGCAATGAAGCTAAAGAGAAATCAATCGTCCGCACACTCCGCGCGCCGTAGGCGCAGTGTTGGCTAGCCCCGCGCTTCAGCGCGGGGAGAGCGTGCCCGTAGGAAACCGAGTCCCGTAGGGACGGCGCAGCGCTCAGCCCGCTTCAGCGGGCGGAAGACGATGGCCACCTAGGCGTAAGCCAGGAGCATGAAGGTCGAGAACTGGGAGATCAAGCCCGCGGGGGCGACAGAGCCGGGGTCACGTCTCAACTTTCAGTGGATGGTCTTAGACTTCCGCTGCATGTAATCCATCATCACGTACTGCCCCAGCGTCGCCGGCGTGGTGAAGTATGCCTTGCCCCGGCACATCTCCGAAACCTTGTGCACGAACTGCACCAGCCCGTAATCCTGCGCCAGCATGAACGTATTGATCATTACATTCGACCGCTTGCAGCGCGCCACTTCTTCCAGCGTCTCGCTCACCACAAGAGGGTCCAGTCCATAGGCATTCTTGTAGATGCGCCCGTCGGGCAGCGTCAGTGCCGAGGGCTTCCCATCCGTGATCATCACAATCTGCTTCATGTCTTTGCGCTGCCGTGCCAGCACGCGCTGCGCAACGCGCAGTCCCTCGCGCGTATTGGTGTGCCTCGGCCCCACCTTCACCCGCGCCAAATGCGACACCGGCAACTCCTCAGCCGAATCGTGAAACAGCACCAGCGACAGCGAATCTCCGGGGTACTGCGTGCGGATCAAATGCGACAGCGCCATGGCCACGCGCTTGGCCGGCGTAAACCGGTCCTCGCCGTACAGAATCATCGAGTGCGAGCAGTCCAGCATCACCACCGTCGCGCACGAGCTCTGGTAGTCGCATTGGTGCACCTGCAAGTCTTCGTACTCAAGATTCAGCGGCAGCTCCAGCCCCTCGCGCGCAATCGCCGAGCTTAGCGTCGCCGTCGTGTCCAGATTCAGTGTGTCGCCGAATTCGTATCGCCGCGATCCGCCGCTCGTTTCAATCCCCGTCGCCCAATCCCGCGTGTCGTGCCGCCCATAGCTCGACTTGCCCAGCGACCCCATCAAATCGCGCAGCGTCTTGAAGCCCAGGAAATCCAGGCTCTTGTCGGTCACCTCGAAGCGCGCGTTTTCGCGATCGCGGCCATCCGCATTCCCCACCTGCCCGTTCGCCTCGTCGATCCGCGTCGGCCCATTCTGCGGCATCGCGGAGATGTAATTCTCCCGCTCCATCCGCTTCATCAGCTTGTCGATCAATTCGTCCAGCGTGCCCTCGGCCATCATCCGGTCCAGCAGTTCGCGCGTCTCGCCGTCGAAAAAGTCGCCCGACTCGAGCACGCGCCGCAGTGCCTCGCGCAGATCGTCAATCGTGTGGTCCAGGTCCTGAAATCCCGTGAACGGATCGTAGTAGCCGGAGTCGAGCAGATAGTCAGACAGCGCCTCGAGCAGGCTCTCGAGATCGATTTCCGAGGCCAGATCGCCGGTGTATTTCGTATATCGAACGCGCTTCATCCCGTTCCCAGCCTTCTCGGTCCCTTGGTCCCTTGGTCCCTCGTTCCCTGTATTAGTTCAATCCCCCGCCCTTTCGCGACCGCCGCGAGCGCTGCCAGTCTTCGTACTCCATCTCCAGCTCCTTGCGCGCCGGGGTCGCCTCCTCGCGCTCGCGCAGCCGCACGCTCTTCTCCGCGGCGAATCCATGCTGCTCGTTCCGGCTCAGCTTGCGATGTGCAACCAGGCCCTCCAGCAGAAACTCCGCCGCGGCCACCACCTTTGGCGCGGCGTCTCCGCTCTTAACGCCCAGCGGCGGCAACTTCTCCAGCAGCCCCTGAATCCCCTTCAGCTCTTTCAGCGCCGCTGCCGCCGGCTGATCCTCGTCCAGCTTCACCGTCCCGCCCAGATTGAACCACTGCTCGATCTGCTCGGTGTCCACGCCGTTAAAGTAGCGATCGTAAATCTTGCCCACAGCCGCGCGGATCAGCTCACGCACCACCGTATCCGCGCCGCGCATCTCGCCTTCATACTCCAACTCCAGCTTGCCCGTGATGCCCGGCATCGCGGCGTAAATGTCGCTCACCCGCGGCAGCACCGCCGCGTCGCCGGTCGCGAGCGCCCTCCGCTCGGCGTTCGACACCACCAGCTCCAGCGTCGAAATCGGCAGCCGCTGGCTAACTCCGCTTCGCTTGTCCACCTTCTTGTCCTCGCGCGCGCTGAAAGCCACCTGCTCCACTACCTCGCGCAAGTACTGCGGAATCTCGATCGCCCCATTTCCGCGCGCCGCCCACGCCTCCTGCGCCGTGATCGCCACGCCTTCTTCCAGTGTCTCCGGATAGTGCGTCCGGATCTCCGATCCGATCCTGTCCTTCAGCGGCGTGATGATCTTGCCTCGCGCCGTGTAGTCCTCGGGATTGGCGCTGAACACCAGCGCCACGTCCAGCGCCATCCGCACCGGATAGCCCTTAATCTGTACGTCGCCCTCCTGCATGATGTTGAAGAGAGCCACCTGAATCTTTCCCGCCAGGTCGGGCAGTTCGTTGATCGCGAAGAGTCCGCGATTCGCCCGCGGCAGCAATCCGTAGTGCATGGTCAGCTCACTCGAAAGGTCCTCGCCTCCGCGCGCTGCTTTGATCGGGTCCAAGTCGCCAATCAGATCCGCCACCGTCACGTCCGGCGTCGCCAGCTTTTCCACGTAGCGCTCCTCGCGGCCGAGCCACGCAATCGGCGTCGCGTCGCCGCGCTCCGCAATCAGATCGCGGCACCGCCGGCACAGCGGCCGGTAGGGGTTGTCGCGAATCTCGCACCCTGCCACGTACGCCATCCGCTCGTCCAGCAGCGCCGTCAGCGCGCGCAGAATGCGGCTCTTCGCCTGCCCGCGCAGCCCCAGCAAAATAAAGTTCTGCTTCGAAAGCACCGCGTTCACGATCTGCGGAATCACCGTGTCCTCGTAGCCCACGATTCCCGGGAACACCGTCTCCCGCGCCCTCAGCCGCGCCATCAGGTTCTGGCGCATCTCGTCCTTCACGCTGCGCGTCTTTATTTGCACTTCTGAAAACTGTTTGCTGGCGCCGAGTTCGCCCAGTGTCTGGGGAAGGGTGGATGCAGGCATTCGTGGCCTCCTGTCCGGTTCTGTCGGGGGAAGTACCGGCTCTTCTTTGTGAGACGTGCGACGCAGGGAATTGCCACAGCAATTCCGTGGTTGTTTTCGCTATCGGTAAGGCCTGGCCGCTCATTTGGCCGGCTCTGGTGAGGAAATCCTCTGGTAATGAAATCTAAGATCGAAATCTGCTCGGGGTCGGCTTGAAAAAGGGGAAGACTCCGCGCCCATTCATTTGGTTAGGCGTGCGAAAGCGGCCTGCAGGCAGTATGCACCCGTTTTCCCGATTCGCAAAGTCCGGCCCGGGTCCGCTATCGCTTCGATTCGAGTTGGCGCCCAAATGGCGCGGCTTTCAGGCCTGCCTTGAACGAAACCGGAAGGTGCCGCTCGCGCACAAATTGACCGTGGGCTTTAGCCCCTGAGGGATTTCCCCCCGGTCCATCGGCTTGTGCCGCTCGTTTCAGTTTCGCGCCGCGTGCGCCACTGCCGCCTTTTCCTCGGCCAGCAATTGCGCCAGCACTTTTTCCGGGCACAGATGGTGCGCTTCGCGTTGTTCCAGGTCTTCTTCCGTTTCCACGCACGAGGCGATGGTCATAAAGCAATCCAAGCAGCGCGAGTTGTAGCTGCCATTTTCGTTTTGTGTGCGGCTGTACATGGCGATCCGAGGAAATACCCTTTGATCCTAGCCGCGATTTACTTCTTCTGGTCGTGACTCGCATCACGTGCTTATGTTCACGCGCGCTCAGCCAGCCGACCCGCTCTGCTTTGCGATCAGTACGCCGGCGTTCCGACCTTTTCCCACTGGTTCGGATTGCGCCTGAGGTTCCAGCACGCATCTTTCCCTCCGTGCGGAAACAACGCGACCGCGCAAGGAACATTCGCCGTCCCCAGATAGTCGTACTCCGGTACCCCGCTTTTCAGCGGAATCTCCATGAACTGGCTCACTGCCACAACCGACTGAGGCGAGCCCCGCAGCTTGTAGATCGTCCAATCGACTGCAAACGCTGCCAGCGATAGGACCGCAATCGCCACCAGCACCCGCAGAACCCACCGTCCCAGCCAGCGCATCATCGTTCCCACTTCCTTCAGTGCCAGCTCACAGACCCAAGCTGCCGGGCTTCCGCCTTCAGCGCCACACCGGTCAGCCTCAACCGTCGCGCCTCGTTCAAAATATACGCCAGCTCCGAGCCGGCCCGCGCGTAGCTCAATCCCTCCGGCCGGATATTCGAAATGCAGTTGCGTTCCGCCTCGGTGCGCCCCGGCCGCAGGGTTGATAGAATTCTCTGTCGCTGTTCCGCTCCAAAGGAGAGTGTGTGTTTCCTCCGGCTTCTATCTTCCATTCGCATCGCACTTCCGCCGCAAATCTCGTTTTCGCCTCCGCAGCTCTCGCCCTCTTCGCACCCGCGCTCCCGGTCCTGGCGCAAAATAGTGCCGCCCCGGCGCAAAGCGCCGCGGCACCCGCACAAAGCGCCCCAGCCGCGTCACAAATTGACCCCCTCGTCGTCCGCACAACCGCCGGCCTCGTTCGCGGCATTACCCGCTCCAATGGTGGCGCGCAATTCCTGGGGATTCCCTACGCCGAGCCGCCCGTCGGCCCCTTGCGCTGGCGCGCGCCCGTGCCCAAAAAGTCCTGGTCTGGTGTCCGCGACGCCAATGCCTTCGGCTCTTCCTGCGCCCAGCCCCTCCTCGGCGGCGCCTGGAATCGTCACGACGCCGAAAACAGCAGCGAGGATTGCCTCTACCTCAACGTCATCACTCCCGCCTGGCCGGCTGCGACACCCCTGCCCGTCATGTTCTGGATGCACGGCGGCGCCAACGAAGGCGGCTCCGGCTCGGGCTCGCTCTATAACGACGGCACCCT
Organism: Occallatibacter sp.; assembly: GCA_049517515.1. Classification (GTDB taxonomy): domain Bacteria; phylum Acidobacteriota; class Terriglobia; order Terriglobales; family Acidobacteriaceae; genus Telmatobacter. Next base: position 1,393 of record JBEKSA010000002.1, on the reverse strand, counting down.
GCTCAATCACGGCGTGCTCATCGTCACCATCAACTACCGCCTCGGCATCTTCGGCTTCTTCGCCCATCCCGAGCTCACCCGTGAGTCTCCTCATCAGGCCTCCGGCGATTACGGCCTCATGGATCAGATCCTCGCTCTCCAATGGGTTCACGAAAACATCGCCCGCTTCGGTGGCGATCCCAACAACGTCACCGTCTTCGGCCAGTCCGCCGGCTCCATGGATACCGGAATCCTGATGGCCTCGCCTCTCGCCCGCGGCCTCTTCCAAAAAGCCATCGGCGAAAGCGGCGCGCCATTCTATCCAGTGCTTGCGCCGTTCGATCAGGCCGAGCAAGCCGGCGAGCAATTCGCCGCCTCCTTTCCCGTGCTCGGCAGTCATGATCCCATTGCATTCCTTCGCCAGGTGTCCGCGCCGGACCTCATCGCCAAAGCCTCAAACAGCATGTGGGGCAATCCTCCCGTCGGGCCCATCGTCGACGGCTGGGTCGTTCCCCGCTCGCCGGAAGAAACCTTCAAATCCGGCAAAGAGGCTCCCATCCCCCTGCTCCTCGGCACCACCACGCGCGAGTTCGGCGCCTCAGAATCTCCTGACGCCCTGCGCAAATCCATCGAAGATTACGCCGGAAAATTCGCGCCGCAAGCCCTCGCGCTCTACGGCCTCGCCGGCGACGACGGCCAAGGCGCAGCCGATCCGCTCTACGGTTCAGCCGGCGTCCAGTGGAACGCCGATGTCGAATTCCATTGTCCAATCTCGACCGAAGCTCTCTGGCACACCGCCGCGCATCATCCAACCTTCGAGTACGAGCTCGATCACGCCATCCCCGGCCAGGAGGCGCAGGGCGCGCTCCACTCCGCTGAGCTGCCCTATGTCTTCGGCTCGTTCCCCACGTCCGCAAATATCTCCGGCAACTTCGGCCCCATCGACATTCATCTCGCCGATCTCATGGAAGACTACTGGACTAACTTCGCGAAAACCGGCGACCCCAACGGCCGGGGTCCCCAAGAAGCGATGTCTGCTTCTTGGGGTGGAAACGGAGCCGGCCTACCGCACTGGCCGGAATTCGATGCCACGCAGCTCTACTTGATCTTCACTGAAGATGGCCAGGGCCTCGCCAGCGCCGGCCCCCTGCGCGCCCCGCAATGCGATCTCTACCGCGAAATCCTCGCCGTCCGAATGAAACAGGGCAATTAAAGTTCTTGACGAAGAGTACGCTTCGTAGCTCGCGCCGCGCCTTCACCACGAACCGTCTTTAGCTAGAAGCTAGAAGCTAGCCTGTATTTCTCACACGCCCTGTTTTTTGGCGGTAACGAGTTGATTGCGGGAAGTGCGGCGGTTGTTTGTGGACGGCGACAAGGGCTAGGTGAGGTTTTTCAGGCCGTTCTCAGCCTGGGC
>JBEKSA010000001.1:0-370344 GCA_049517515.1 Occallatibacter sp. | reverse complement strand
CAAAGCGCAGCTTCTCCTCCATCGCACTGCTCACTCTCCAGCCCATCTCGACGTTGTAAACGCCGATGGACTTGTGCAGTGTCAGGCATGTCCCCGGTTCAATCTGTCAGGTATGTCCCCGGTCCGTCCAGCTGCATTTAGACCCACCCCCCCATGCCGTTTTGTGAAACTGTGAAACTGTGAAACTGTGGAGCCCGCCGAATCAACAACTTGCAGCCACAGTTTCACAGTTTCACAATTCCGTTTTTGATTGTTCCTGATTCTGTTTCGCAAAAACCAACCGCAAATCCCTCGACTGCGGTCTCTGCGGCGACCTTAGTTCGAGATGGCAGATCCGAAGTGAACCGGTGCCGGCCGGACGCGCCAATTTTTTGACTTGCTGAAATTCGAGATGGCCGGTTATCATCCGGGGCAGCTTCCGCGAGGTCATGAGCAAGCGCGGTCTGTGGACTCTGGAAGCAGTTCCTGGCAGATCGCAATCCTTTCCCCGCAGAACGTTGGCGCAGCCACGATGAGGGCGCCGGCTAACTGCCTCAGCGTTCAACAAATCGCGGGCCCTGTTGATAGGCGTGAAGTTTATTGTGCCCGGGAACGGAAATGAGCAGCACGCCATGAATGGGTTTTCGGCGATTTGAGGAGGAGAATATGCGAACCTTTACGAGACTGCTTCTCACTGGGATTCTGCCTGCGATTTTGCTGGTCTGCGTGCTTCCGCAGCAGGCGAACCCGCAGAGCCGGGCGAACTTCTGGTTCCTGAACAACACAGGGAAGATTCTGAACAACCTGTATGTTTCGCCGCACTCACAGAATTCGTGGGGCGCGGATGTGCTGGGGCGCGCAGAACTGCCTGACGGGATGGGAACATTGATCGTGTTTCCGCCCACATGGCGCGGAGTGTGCCACGAGGATTTCAAGCTGGTCTTCAGTGACGGAACCTCTGAACAATACACGCAGGGCATCGATGTCTGCCAGTTGCATGCTCTGCAGTTCGACGCGGCCACGGTGGAAGGATTCTAAAGCGAGCGGGCCGCTTCGACCTGCTTTCTGGGCGGGTGGCCCAGACTTCAAATCTCCGCTTCTCCAATAACGTGGGCGGCCCGGGTCTCGTCCGCCGCGGCGGAGAACCCGCGGGCCCACGAAGCTGGATTTGTGTCTCATGACGATCGGCGTGGCGCAACCGCCGGCTGGCCCATGCTTTGCACGCCTACACATCGAATGCTCCCTGCTGCCTCCGTTTGTTCAGGGGCTAAAGCCCCGCCCATTGTGCGTGCGATTTGCGGCGCCCTTCGACTGCGCTCAGGGCAGGCTTTAAACTCGTGCCCTGACCATTCGTGCCGCTCCGGATGAGTTAGTGGGATGACGCGTCTGGAAACTCCGGGTGGTTGGCGTACCAGTCGTCGCGGACGAGCGGCAGGCGGCTGCGGCCACGGTCGAGGCGGCTGAGAAGAACCTGATGGATCGCGATCCGACCGCGCTCAAAGGCGACGGCAGAGCCCGCGGTGTAGAGGAGCCAGATCCGGTAGGTGGTTTCCGGGACGATTCTTAAGAGCGCGTCCTTGTTTCGCTGGAGGCCCTCGACCCAATGGCGCAATGTGAGCACATAATGCTCGCGGAGATTTTCAAGATCGCGAACCTCGAAGCCCGCGCCCTCGGCGGCGTTGATGGCCTCGGTGATCGTGACGAGTTTTCCATCGGGAAAAACGTAGCGATCGATGAAGCTGCTCGCGCGCGACGGCGAGGATGCGGACCGGGCGATGCCGTGGTTGAGAAACGTGCCGCCGGGCTTTAGCATTTGGCGCACGGAGGCGAAGTACACGGGCAGCTTTGGCAGTCCTACGTGCTCAAACATGCCGATGCTGGCGATTTTGTCGAAGGATTCGCGAAGCTCTCCACACTGGCGGTAGTCGCGATGCTCGACGGAGCACCAATCCGCGAGCCCGGCGTCTGCGATTCTTTGCCGTGCAACTTGGGCTTGTTCGCGGCTCAGGGTGATTCCGCTAGCCTGCGCGTGGTAGCAGCGGGCAGCATGCAAAACGAGGCTTCCCCATCCGCAACCGATGTCGAGAAAGCTCTCATGCTCCTTGAGGCGCAGCTTGCGGCAGATCAGATCCAGCTTCTGCGCTTGCGCCTTGTCGAGGCTGTCGTCGACGCTACGGAAATAGGCGCAGGAGTAAGCGAGCGTTTGGCCAAGCCAGGGGCGGTAGAACTCGACGGGCAGATCGTAGTGGTAGGAAATCGAGGCCAAGTCCCTTTTTGCGGAGTGCCTGGGACCGTGGCTGAGCCAGCGCCCGAGACTCACCGCGCACGCCAGGATGCTTTCGACGGCTCGCTGGCGCAGGTTGCGAGGGCGCGCCATCAGGCGCTCCGCGACGACCAAGGCCGAAAACAGATCGCCCTCGACGTCGAGATCCCTGGCGATGAACGCGCCGCCCAGCGAAACCTCATCGGCGGCGCCGGCCAGAGCTCGAAGGGCATGGGGCGAGTTGATGGCCAGCGTGCAGGCAACGCGCTGCTGCGGGGAGTTCCACTGAAATCCGTTCCAAAGGTGAATGGAGAATCCGGGGCCGTCGCATTCGCTGAACAGGCTGGTCAGTTGGCGGGCAAGGCGTTGTTCGAAGGATCGAGAGGTGTCGCTGTGCATACAAAGAGTGGATGAAATCGATGGGGGAATCGTCGTTTGGCCAGCTCCGCTAACACCGCTAGCGCGGGGCGGCGAAGGGATCCACGTTGAGCAATTGTAGCAGCGAGTTGTCGTAGAAGGGAGTGGGGGTAAAGGTGAGAACGAAGAGGATGAGGCCGCAGACTCCGAGGATGGCGCGGCTGGGTGAGAGGCCGGAGTCGATCGGGACTTTGGGGTGGCGCAGCGCGGGGATGAGGAGGAAGACTCCCCAGAACATCCAGCCGACCCAGTAGATGGCTCCCGCGAGGAAGAGGAGGAAGGGCAAGATGTTGGTGAGCAGGCGGTGCAGGCGCGGGGAGAGCGCGTAGAGGATGTGGCCGCCGTCGAGCTGGCCGCCGGGGATGAGGTTGAGCGCGGTGATGAAGAGGCCGATCCAGCCGGCGACGAGGATGGGGTGAGGCGAGGCCTGATTCAAGGAAGGGATCGCGGGGTTCCAGTGGGCGAGAAAATGGCGCAGCAAGCGGATGGTGAGCGGATCGCCGCCGAAGCGAATGAGTGACTCGGGCGCGCCGGCTGCGCGGGGCACGCTGAGCATGAGGCCGGCGGCGACGGCAAGGGCTGAAGCGATGAAGCCGGCGAGCGGACCGTAGATTCCCACGTCCATGAGCGCGTCGCGGCTGGGGATGCGCGTGCGGATGCGGATGACGGCGCCGAAGGTTCCGCTGAGCGTGGGAGCGGGCAGCACCCAAGGTAGAGTGGCGCGCAGGCGGTGCGCGTAGCACGCGCTGTAGTGGCCAAATTCGTGGATCAGCAGAATGCCGAGCAGAGTGAGCGAGTAGGCAAAGCCCGCGGAGAAGACAGCAGGGTGGCGGAGGAACCAGCCCCAGGGCCACAGGTCGCTGTCGCGGACGACGGGCGGAAGACCGTGAAGGAAGTTGTGCATGAACCGCGCGCCGTTCACGGTGGTGGTGACGATGCTGGCGAGGAGAAGCAGCAGCGGCAAGCCATATTCTCGAAACAGTGGACGCAACCGGGACCTTTCTTATGGGGCGTATTTGTCGATACGCCCTACAGTCGTGCCCTGGGGTTGGTCGACTCGGGAATTAGTGATCGAGAATGGATGGTTCTAATCTTGGTAACGTACACGCGCAAAAGCCACGGCTGAGCAACTCGCCGAGAGTGATCCGCGAGGGGGCGTGAGTTTCGAGAGCCCACAATGCTTCTAGCTGCCGGACGGGCCAGTCTCCAGAGTGTGCAGTTCCTTGCCTGGCTTGAAGCGAACTGCCTTGCCGGGAGCAATGTTGACTTCAGTCCCGGTGCGGGGGTTGCGGCCAATGCCGGTTTTGCGAGCGCGGACGCTGAAGACGCCAAATCCGCGCAGTTCGATGCGCTCGCCGGCCGCCAAAGCCTGTTTGAGGCCCTCGAAGACCGTGTCCACTGCCGCCTCAGCCTTGGTGCGCGGCAGGCCCGTGCGCTCGACCACGTTGTGAACAATATCCTGCTTGATCAATGGAGTAACCTCGCTGGCACGAACTTAATGCTGCGTATCTTACCACCTACACCGCCCATACTACAGATTTTGTTGCGATTAGGAAAGCAGGGACCGATAAAACCAGGGAGTAGGGAGTAGCCAATAGGGAGTAGAAAGACGGGGAACAAGGCGGCGAGAATGGTCGACGAGCGGGGTGGTTTAAGATGGTGAGTCGGGGTCGTAAACGAGACTGCATAAGCCGCGGCAAGCCGGGCGCAACACCCGGAGCAGGAGACGGATGTCGATTCAGAGCGATCGATGGATCAGGGAACAGGCCCTGAAGCATGGGATGATCGAGCCGTTCAGCGAAAAGCAGGTAGCCGGCAACGTGATCTCCTATGGGCTTTCTTCTTACGGCTACGACCTCAGAGTCTCGAACGAGTTCAAGATCTTCACCAATGTGAACAGCGCCATCATCGATCCCAAGGCGTTCGACGAGCGGTCGTTCGTTTCCGTGCAGGCGGATTCGGTGATCATTCCGCCCAATTCATTCGCGCTGGCACGATCGGTCGAGTATTTTCGGATTCCGAGAGATGTGCTGACGATTTGCGTGGGGAAGTCGACCTACGCGCGCTGCGGAATCATCGTGAATGTGACGCCCTTCGAACCCGAGTGGGAGGGTTTTGTCACGCTTGAGATTTCGAACACCACGCCACTGCCGGCGAAAGTGTACGCAAACGAAGGGCTGTGCCAAATTCTGTTCTTCCACGGCGATCAGCCATGTGAGACGAGCTACGCGGATCGCAAGGGCAAATATCAAAAGCAGCAGGGAATCGTGCTGCCCAAGTTGTGAGAATCGATCGAAACCGCGCCACGAATGAGCGATGAGGATAGAGAGGGATAAACGATCGATGCACGAGGGCCCCACGATGAACGATCTGCGGATGCCACCTTAGCGTCAATGACCTAGCACCTATTTCTTAGCGGACCGGATGTAGGTGGTATTTCCGATTCAACTCCCGGGATGAATGATTCAATTCAAGACTCCTTCGTAACCAAAGTTGCGCTGACGTATTTTCTCCCTGGATCGCCCGAAGGCAAGATGAACCAGACTTTCATAAGGCTGGTGTAACTCCTGCTGGACCAAGATTGGTGTGGGGATGACATCGTCGAAGCGTGGTCCTGACTTAATTCGCATTGGGGTGGCGGCGGATGAACCGATTCGCGTCGCCGGTCTTGCGAGCATTTTTGACCAACCCGCGCAGGATGAGCATTGCCGGCTGGTGCCGTTGATTGCGCATCTTTCTGAACTGCTGGCGCTCGGCGATATTGAGTACATTGTTGTCGACATTCATTCCGCGTTAGGGGGTTTTGAGGCACTGGAGACGATTCGGCGCATGCGGCCGGACGTGCGATCGATCGTGATTGGCCCGGACGGCGACGATGAGCTGGTTTTGAGTGCGATCATCGCTGGGGCCAGAGGCTACCTCGGGCCGACCGCCGGGCCCGAGCTGGTTCGCAGCGCCATCGACGTGGTGACCTCGGGGTCGATTTGGGCTCCCAGACGCCTTCTCTGCCGCGTGATCGACCGTTTACTGAACGTTCCAGGAGTATCGCAAGCAGCTGCGAATCAACAGCTTACAAAGCGAGAGCAGGAAGTCCTAACCTTGATCCTGGGGGCTCATTCGACGCGTGAAATCGCCAGCCAGCTGGGGATCGAGCAGCGCACCGTGAAGGCCTACGTCGGCCGCCTGATGCGCAAGGCGGGCGCCGATAACCGGATCAAGCTCTCAATGTCTGCACTCGGCCGCTCGCTCGTGCCCAGAGGTCTTGGCGGGCACGCATGGGATGAGACACACGGAAGTGCAATAAAATAGGTGGAATACTGGTTACTTTTTGTCAGCACACTTAAGTACTCTTGTGCAGTTACCCGAATTTCCGCATTCTTATCCACAGAAACAACGCAGATCTGGGGAAAGGAGTTCCCAGGCGGCATGTAAACATGATGCTTGGGAACTCCTCTTTTTTAGCTGTACGATCTCCGGTTCTTGTTGTGTCGAACTTTTCAGCCCTCCCCCCACTCCAATCCTGCACCTCAACCGTAGAGTCAGCGGCCTGTACCAGGCCGTGAGGGATGATTCAGTCGTCAGGCGCGGACTAGCCGGTGCGCGGCCCGCGCCTGGGATACAGCTCAGCGGTGCATTTCAGCCTCGCCGAAATACTCTCTTATAGCGTGCAGAAATCGCTCGACCCGCGGAGGCGGAGGCACCTCTCCACTGAGAATGTTGTCGAATCGATGGTGTTCGCCGTAGAGCTCATCGGTGTCCGAGGCATTCTGGCTCACCGTTGCTCCATTCAGGTCGATGCCTGCAAAGATTCCGCGGCTGCGCGACCAGGTCAGCATTTCAGCTCGCATGCTGATGTCGGTGGAGGCCTGTGCGTCGCGTCCCACGGGTCCTGCTGCTGCCGAAGCATCGGCGCCGATCTTGAAGCGGTCATGTAGAAGGTCCTGGAAGCCCTTGTCATTCGTCGCCACCAAGACCAGATCAGTGCCCTGTCCACCAGCCTGGAAGCCGAACGATCCGCCGGCCAGGCGAATGAACACGGGGCCGCTCCAACCGTGCGGAGTCCTGCAAGTGACGACGCCCTGCCCGTACTCGGCGCCAACAATGAACGCTCCCTTCACCACGCCGGGCACCACGGCGATACATTTTGCGTGCCGCGCGATCGCATCAGGAACGGCCTTGTCAGGCACGGACATAATCGAGTCGATCACGTTCCGGGCGGCGTCAAGGCGGCCATCCAACTTCTGATGGTCGTCGGCGGCACGCGCCGCAAGCCCACAACTGGCGATCAACAGCATCGCAAGCAACTTCTTCATATCCAACCTCCTTGGTTTCCACGCCTCATCGGCGTGTTGAAAAACGTCGAGAAACATCAAGTCGCCACCTTTGCTTCGATGCAGGTTGTCAAGCGGCGGCAATCCGAATTCTGAACAAAATGCCGAAGTTTTGGTGATACAACGAGATCCGAAACATTAGGGACTAGGGATTAGGGAGGCATGCGGCGGTGCCCATGAATGCTGTAGGCTGTTCGAGGAGGATTCGGCACAGGCTGCCAGGCGACCGTTCCCTTGGATCCTCCCACTGACGATCCTGGCAGAGGATCGAATGCTCCAGACTCAGAGTTTTCACATCCGCTGTAGCCGGCGGAATGGAAAGGATATGGACATGAAAAAGGCCATTGCTTCTATTCTCCTCAGCTTGCTGCTCCCATCTACGGCTTTCGCTGCCTCCACACGGGAGGATTTGCAGGCTCGCATCGACGCGGCCAAGGTCGTTCTCGACCAGATCATGCGTGCCGGAGACCGGACAGTTCCGAGCAACATTTTGAAATCGGCCACGTGCGTGGCGGTGGTCCCCAGCATGGTGAAGGGCGCCTTTTTCGTCGGCGCTCAGTACGGTCAGGGCGTGGTTACCTGCCGCACAGGTCACGGCTGGAGCGCGCCCGTGTTTATCCGCATGGCTGGTGGATCGATCGGATTTCAGTGGGGCGGCCAGGCGACGGACTTGATTCTGATCGCCGTGAATGACCGCGGCATGCAGGATCTGCTGAAAGACAAGTTCAAGATTGGCGGCGATGCTTCGGCCGCGGCCGGTCCAGTTGGGCGCTCAGGAACCGCATCGACCGATTGGAAGATGAGCGCGGAACTTTTGAGCTATTCGCGCACCAAGGGCATTTTTGCCGGCATTGACCTGGACGGCACCAGCGTGAGCCAGAATCAGGATGACACGACGCTTTACTACGGGGCGCCGCATCACTTTGATGCGATTCTACGTGGCGATGTTCCGGTGCCGCCGGGAGCGGTTGCATTCGTCCGAGACGTGGCACAGAACTTCGTGCAAGCCAGGGCGCACTAGGAAGCAAGTCAGCGAGTCGGCGAGTTAGCGAGTCAGCCCGGGCCTAAAGGCCGGAAGGCTGCGCTAACCTTTTTCAGAGGCCTGAAGGCCCCTGCTCCTTCCATCTGTTTCCGCGGGGGCTAAAGCCCGTGACCCTTTGGAGCCTCTTTTTCGGCATGACTAAAGCCAAGCCCTGATACAAAGGTTGTGAGTTTACGTTTCTGGTATCCCACCCTTCGCCAGAAGAAAGGCGAAGGATGGGGCACCCATCGTTTACGGTGATCTGACGGCGGCGGTCCGCACCGCGTAGAGCGTCTACACTGATTCTTACTCGAAAAACTATGTGGGAAAACCTCGAGTATGGGTTGGTTGTAGCCGTTGCGAGCTGCCTGGGCCGCATACCGCGCGGAACTGCGCGCCTCTTCTCGGGCTGGATTGCATTCGGGGTTTACTGGTGCTTCGGGCGGTTGCGGCGCGTTGGCGTGCGGAATCTCGAGCTAGCTTTCCCGGAACTCCCGTCCAAAACCAGGAAAAGAATCCTCCGGCGCGTGTACGTTCACCTGGGCTGGCAGCTTGTTGAGTTCTGCCGCATGACGCGGTATACGGCGGAGAATACACGCGACTGGATTCGCACCGAGGGACTGGAGCGTTTTGTGGCGGTGCAGACTCGGGGCAAGGGTGTGCTCGTTCTTACGGGGCACCTGGGCGCGTGGGAGCTGTCGAGCTTCTATCACTCGCTGATGGGCCATCCCATGGGCATGCTGATCCGCAGGCTCGATAACCGGCGGCTCGATGAGTACGTGAACCGGATCCGGTGCATGCATGGAAACTTTGTTTTATCGAAGGACGACTTCGGGCGCGGGCTGCTGACGGCCATGCACGAGGGCGGTACCGTAGGAATGTTGATCGACACCAACATGACGCCGCCGCGAGGTGAGTTCGTTAAGTTTTTCGCGATTGACGCGTGCGCCGGGACAGGGCTGGCGCACGTGGCGCGGCAAACAGGCGCCGCTGTGCTGCCAGGCTTCATGATCTGGGAGCCGGGCGAAGGGAAGTACGTTCTGCGATTCGGGCCGGAGATTGAGATTCCGCACACGGCGAACCGCGGCGCGGATATTCTGGAAGGCACCAACCGCTGCACTGCGGTCCTTGAGTCGTGGATTCGGCGTTATCCTGACCAATGGTTGTGGATTCACCGGCGATGGAAGACGCGGCCGGCGGGGGAGCCGGGGCTGTACGGGAAGTGAAAAGAGATCAGAGATCAGAGAACAGCAATGACAATTGAAGAGTTGGTTGACCGGCTCGGCGGGAAGTTGGCGCAGGGCCGGCCGGAGACGGAGATCGCCGGCGTGAACGGGTGCGAGCGCGTGACGACGGCGGAGCTGCTGTTTGCCGAGGATGCGGCTTCCGCTGCTGCAGCGCTTGCAACCCACGCGGGCGCGGTGGTTCTGAGGCCGGGGATGGGTGCAGACTACGCGTCGAATCCGTCGATTGCGGTGGTTGAGGTGGACCAGCCAAAGCTGTGGTTTGCGCGCGCGGCAAAGCTGCTGGCTAAGCCGCTGCCGGTCGAAGGAGTTCATCCGAGTGCGGTCGTGGGCGCAAAGGTGAAGCTCGGCGCGGGTGTGACCGTTGGCGCTTGCGCAGTCATCGGCGATGGTGCGCAGATCGGCGCCAGGACGCGCATCGAGGCCGGCGCGGTGATTGGCGAGGGCGTGCGCATCGGCGCACAGTGCCGCATCTATCCACGCGTGGTGGTTTATCCGGGAACAGCGATCGGCAACCGCGTGATGGTTCATGCCGGTGTGGTGCTGGGCGCTGACGGCTTTGGCTATGTGCGAGACGCGGCTAACGGCGCGTACACACAGTTCCCGCAGCAGGGAACGCTTGTGATTGAGGACGATGTGGAGATCGGCGCCAACTCGACCATTGACCGCGGCGCTTTGGGCGAGACGCGAGTGCGGCGCGGGGCCAAGTTCGACAATTTGGTCCACGTGGGCCATAACTGCGACATCGGCGAGGATGTGATTCTCGTCGCGCTCACCGGCATCTCCGGATCGAGCACGATTGGCAGGGGCGCGGTGCTCGCAGGACAGGTGGGTATCGGCGACCATGTGCACGTGGGGCCGGGCGTGATTCTCGGCGGGCAGGCGGGCGTCTTCAGCGGAAAGACCGTGACCAACGAAGGCCTGAAGCCGGGAACCGTACATTGGGGCACGCCGGCGCGGCCGCTGCAGCAGGTGTTGCGCGAGCAGGCGACGCTGGCGAGGTTGGCGAAGAGGCAGAAGAAAGCTGTTAGCTCTTAGCTATTGGCTCTATCTTGTCTGCGCCTGCCCCAGCAGCTTGATCTCGCATCGCGGGAACGAAAGGTCAAAACAAAGCCGGGATCCAAATGCTAAAAGCTAAAAGCTGTATACAAAGGTAGCGAGTTTCAATGGCCATCATCGTCGTTGGCGGGGGCGGGCGCGGCGCGGGCAAAACCGCGCTAGTGTGCGGCCTGATGCGCGCGTTGCCGGAGATCTCCTGGACGGCGATCAAAGTGACAACGCATGAGCACGGCAAGGAGACTCCGATCTGGGAGGAAACTGAGCCGGGGCTGGGGAGCGACACGGCACGCTACCTGGCCGCCGGAGCGCGGCGCGCGTTCTTGGTGACAGCGGGTGAGGATGCGCTGGGACCGATCGTGCAGCAGATTCTATGGCAGTGTTTGCCGCCGGTCGGCGCGAGCCCTGTCGGCGCGATCTTTGAGTCGAACAGCGTGCTGCGACATCTCCGGCCCGACGTCTGCCTTTGCGCGGCCACCAGTCCCTGGATACACGAGAAGCCCTCATACGATCTTGTGTCGCAGCGCATGGATGCAATGGTCGAGCTGGCAGGACACGATCACATCATCGAGGCGGAGAAGATTACCTTTCGCCTGGCGTCGTTGGAGCGCGTGTCGCCGACGATGCTGGAATGGCTGCGAGAACAGTTGGGTGACCGTCTCCCTTGACTTCGAGCGCCCATAGGGTTAACGTGAGCGAACATTCCCTTGAACTGCGTTTCTGTTTCAAAAGACGACAGCCGGAGTGTGCGAATTTTGGACACTGTATCGATTTCGGACAAAGGCGCGGGTTTGGACAATGCGGCGGGTTCAGCCAGCGGCGCGGCTGCGGTTGCGGTGCGGATTGGTAGCGCGGCAGCGGCTCGGGCGGCGCAAGAGCCGGCGATGGCGGGGCAACTCGACGAGGATCGGCTGGCGTGGCTGGCGTTGACGCTGGCGCCAGGATTAGGCCCCAAGCGGATTCTGGACGCCGTGAAGGGACTGAAGTCGGCGAGCCAGATTTTCACCATGCCGCTGACGGCACTCGAGGGGCTTAGGTTTCCTGCTGAGGCAGCGCAGTTCCTGTTTGACGGCAAAGGACGCCGCGCGGCCGAAGAGGAGTGGGCGCGGGTGACAGCGCAGGGCGCGACGATCGTCAGCTACTCGTGTGCGGAATATCCCGAGCGCCTGCGCGAGATCTACGATCCGCCGCCAGTGCTGTGGGTGCGCGGGGACGCAAAGCTGTTGAGCCGGCCTGCGATTGCGGTGGTGGGAACGCGGCACCCCACCCCTTATGGAACGGGCATCGCGGAGTTGCTGTCACGGGATCTGGCGGCGCGGCGGCTGTTGATTGTGAGCGGCATGGCGCGCGGCATCGATTCCAGCGCTCACAAGGGTGCGCTGGCTGCGCGCATGCCCACGGTGGCCGTGTGGGGCACGGGAATTGACGTCGTGTATCCCAAGGAGAACAAGAAGCTAGCCGAAGAGATCCTTGCGCTGGGCGGGACAATTGTGAGCGAGGTGCCGTTGGGGACCTTTCCCGCGCCGCAGAACTTTCCGCGGCGGAATCGGATTCTGAGCGGGTTGAGCGTGGCGGTTCTGGTCGTGGAGGCGGGCGAAAACTCGGGAACCCGCGTGACCGCAAGGTGCGCAGCCGAGCAGAACCGGGATCTGTTTGCCGTTCCCGGGAATGTGACCAATAAAGGCTCCTGGACTCCTAACACATTGATAAAACAGGGGGCTAAGCTGGTGGCGACCTGGGAGGACATCTGGGAGGACCTGCCCTCGCAGGTGCGTTTGGAACTGGAGGCCGAAGCCCCGGCTGCATCCAAACCGGAGGCTGGCGCATCTTTATTGGCTGATCCAGTGCTGCGGCCCCAGGAGGCGATGGTGCTGGAGGTCCTGCGCGCCGACGAGAGCCTGCAGATCGATGAGATTCTCGATTTGCTGGAGACGCAACTCACTTCCTCTGAGGTATTTACGGCACTTTTTGAGCTGGAGATGGCAGGCCGTGTACGGCAACTGCCAGGGAAGAACTACGTGCGGACGATGTGAAGGCAGGGAGTAGGGAGTAGCCAGTAGGGAGTAGCTTCCAGCAACTAGCCCATCGCGGAAAAAGCCACATCGAAGTGGCGGATTCCCGAAATGTGGCAGTTACTTTGCGGATGCGCTTCCATCAATGGATGCAAAGAGATGGATTTGAGGCGGTTTGAGGACCGCGGAGGGACGTTTCTGCGCACGGATTTGGGACGCCCAGGCAAGAAAAATCCTCGGTGCTGCTAGAAATGAGGGGGTATTCCGTGCTACGGTGCTTCACTTGCGGCCATTTTTTGCCGGTGCCGGCCAGGAGACGAATGGGCTGCGAGGTGGGCGGCGCGATCATGCCGCTGGAACGGATTGCCTGTGAGAGAGTCAAACAGGCCAGTAGTTGATAGAGAGAGGGAACTGGGTTAAGGGATGGCAACAACGAAATCATTGGTGATCGTGGAATCGCCGGCCAAGGCGAAGACGATCGAAAAATATCTAGGCAAGGGGTTCGATGTGAGGGCCTCGGTGGGCCACATCATGGACCTGCCCAAGAACGAACTTGGCGTGGAGCTGAAGAAGCGCACCTTCGAGCCGGAGCTGATCGTGTCTCCGGGCAAGGAGAAGGTCGTTGAGCAATTGAAAAAGGCGGCAGCCAAGGCCGACGAGATTTATCTTGCGCCCGACCCGGACCGCGAGGGCGAGGCTATCGCCTACCACCTCGCCTTGCAACTGGGGACCAACGCCAAAGAGAGAAAGAAGATTCACCGCGTCACCTTCAACGAGATTACGAAGAAGGCCGTGCAGGAAGCATTCAAGCATGCACGCGACATCGATCAGCATCTGGTGGACGCGCAGCAGACGCGGCGCGTGCTCGATCGCCTGGTGGGCTACCAGATTTCTCCGCTGCTTTGGGACAAGGTGCGGCGGGGACTTTCGGCGGGGCGCGTGCAGACGGTTGCGCTGCGACTGATTGTGGAGTGCGAGCGCGAGATTCGCGCGTTTCAGCCGGTCGAGTACTGGACGCTGGAAGCTTTGCTTCACCCGGAGAAGCAGGGCGATCAAAAGTTCAAAGCAAAGTTCATCGGCATTGGGGGCGAACCGGCGCGCGTGCCCAACGGCACGGACAAGGACGGCAGAGAGCAGTTCATCGCGAGCGCGCTGCCCGATAAGAAGCAAATGGACGAGGTGGTGTCGGCGCTCGAGAAGGCGGACTGGTCGATTACCGGAGTGCAGGCGCGCGAACAGCAGCGCCGGCCGCTGGCGCCGTTCATCACCAGCCAACTGCAGCGCGACGCAGCCAACAAGCTGGGCTTCAACGTGCGCCGTACGATGGGCGTGGCGCAGCGGCTCTATGAGGGCGTCGATATTGGCGACGAGGGAACGACGGGCCTTATCACTTATATGCGTACCGATTCGCCGCGCGTTGCGCCCGAGGCAGTAACAGGCGCGCGTGAGTGGATTGGGAAGGAGCTGGGCAAGAAGTATTTGCCTGAGACTCCGAATGCGTACAAAGGCAAGAAAGACGCGCAGGACGCGCACGAGGCCATCCGGCCGACGGACGCGTCGCGAACACCCGAGTCAATTCAGCGCTACCTGAGCGATGAACAATTCAAGCTCTACACGCTCATCTGGCGGCGCTTCGTGGCCTCGCAGATGGTTCCCGCGGTTTACGACGTGACCACGGCGAACATTGCCGCAGTTTCGCGCACGATGCGCAAAACTTACGACTTCCGCGTGAGCGGCTCGGTGATGCGCTTCGACGGGTTCCTGAAGGTCTACGAAGTTTCGGAGGACAAGAAGGACGAAGACGACGAGAGCGCCAACCGGCTGCCGAACCTCGACGGTGTGAAGGCGCTGGCGCTCGACGAGCTGCTGCCGGAGGATCATTTCACGCAGCCGCCGCCGCGCTACAACGAATCCTCGCTCGTGAAGGAGCTAGAAGAACGCGGCATCGGCCGGCCTTCGACTTACGCGTCGATCATCAATACCATTCAGGACCGCGAGTACGTGGTGAAACACGGCGGCTCGCGCGGGCGCTTCTATCCGACGGAAATTGGCGTGGTGGTGTGCGACCTGCTAGTCGAGAACTTCCCGTATATTTTCGACACCGCATACACGGCGAAACTGGAGACCGAACTCGACGACATTGAGGAAGGCACGGAGAAGTGGACCGATCTGCTCAACGGCTTTTACGACCACTTTGAAGATGAATTGAAGGACGCCGGCAAGAAGATGCGGAACATCAAGCGCATGGAGGAAGTGACCGGCGAAAAGTGCGAGGTGTGCGGTTCGCCGCTGGTTCTAAAGTGGGGCAAGTTCGGCACCTTCTACGCCTGCTCGGCTTACAACAAGAAGGATCCGACGAGCTGTACCTTTACCAAGGAGAACATCGCGTCGAAGCCCGATCTGAACACGCCGGAGGCGCAGGAAGCCGGCGACACCGAGGAGTACTGCGAGAACTGCGGCAAGGTAATGGTGATGCGGCGCGGGCTCTTCGGGCCGTTCATGGCGTGCCCGGATTACAACGCCGATCCTCCGTGCAAGACATTCCGCAAGCTGAGCCAGAAGCAGCAGCAAAAGCCGCCCGAACCAACCGGCGAAGCTTGTCCCCTTTGCGGCAAGCCGTTGGTGCTGCGGCAGGGAGCTTACGGCGAGTTTGTCTCCTGCTCCGGTTATCCCAAGTGCAAATACGTGAAGCAAAATTTGATTGAAGGGATGAAGTGCCCCAAGTGCGGCGAGGGAGATCTGGCCGAGCGGCGAGCGCGCAGAGGCAACGTCTTTTGGGGCTGCACCAACTATCCCAAGTGCGACTTCACGTCGAACCTGAAGCCAGTGGCGAAGAAGTGTCCCAAGTGCGGAAGTCCGTACCTGCTGGAGAAGACTCTCAAGTCTGGTGTGTTTCTGGTTTGCCCCAATTTGAAGAAGTCGGCCGAGGAAGAGTCTGCGACGAAGAAGCGGGGCAAGAAGGCTCCCGCGCCTGAAGAGGGAGCCAAGGTGGTGTGCACATACTCGAAGCGCATCGGCGACGCGCCACCGCCGCCGACCGCGGAAACCCACGGCCCGGTCATCGAAAAGAAAGAAGAGAACCAGGAGCTGCAGCCGGCGTAAGGACAGGGAGTAGGGAGTAGCCAATAGGGAATAGGGGCGCGTTGAGATGGCGCGCCCATTTCGTTCGTGCGAAATCCACGACATGACATCGGTCGAATCCTGTACCATTGGCAGCGGAGACGCTCAATGGAACGTATGTTGGCCACACCGGCCGATGCCGAAATCATTCTGAGACTTTATGAACTGCGCACCGAGGCGGTGATGCGCCAGGCGCGCGCCTGGGTTGGCGGCGAGTTCTGGCCTCAAACGGCGGACGAATTCTATGCTGTCTACGAAAACCCGCGCGATCCGCACAATCCGTGGCTGCGCCAGGTGCTGACCTATTGGGAGATGGCGGCGGCGATGGTTCTGCACGGCGCGGTCTCTGCGGAGCTGTTTGTAGACTGTAACGGCGAGGGGTTTTTCCTGTTGGCAAAGTTCGCGCATATCCTGGAGGCGATCCGGGAGAAGAATCCCACTTTCTTCAACAAGACGACCGAGCTGATCAATCGCTTCTCGGCGGCGGCGCAGCGTTATGAAGCGACGCTGAAGCGCGTGGAGGCGACGCGCAGCGCCCGCGCAGGGAAGTGAACGCAGCCGGTTGGCGCAATTCGCTGATTGCCCTTGCCGAAGGCCGGTCAGGAGAGCATCATAGGAACAGGTTTAGATTGATCGATCCCCCGGAGGTTTCAATGAAGCGCACCTTTTTCACGTTAGCAGCCGTTTTCGCCATGACCGTTGCGATGGCCATGGCTGCCGATTCAACCACGAGCACGGGATGGATTTCAGACTCGATGTGCGGCGCCAAGCACATGGGCACGGGCGCCGACTGCGTCAAGAAGTGCATCGAGGGTGGATTGAAGCCGGTGTTCGTCGACCCCAGCAAGCAGGTTTGGAGCATCGACAACCCGGATGCGGTGAAGGACTTCTATGGCGCTCACGTGACCGTCACTGCGACCGAGGACGCGGCGAACAAAAGCATGCACGTAGAGTCCATCGTGGCGGCCAAGTAACGCATTGGGCCCGGCGAACCTGGTTGGTAATCGCCATGCCGCACAAACTCTGGTAGTGTCGTATCGATTCCTCTCGTCCGGCTAGCCTGCTGGCAGTCTCCGGAGCGGGGGAGGGTTTCGACTGAAAGCGACCGGATAACCATGGCGCGAGCAATCTGGAACGGCAGAGTCATTGCTGAGAGCGACCGAATCGAGGAACTGGATGGCGATTTCTATTTTCCGGAGTCCAGCCTCAAACGCGAGTTCTTTCGGTCCAGCTCTACCACTTCAACCCATCCCTTAAAAGGCCAGGCGCGATTCCTGACCGTCGTGATCGACGGGCAAGACAACCAGGACGCAGCCTGGTACTATCCCGATCCCAAGCCGCATGCGCGCAAGGTGAAAGGCTACGTAGGTTTTTGGCGTGGCGTGGAAGTGGAGAAGCCAGAGGGCAAGGAATAGGGAGCGGGCGGAAGCGAGAACGAGGCGCCGGAATGAGTTTGGAATTTCGCGGGCGCGGCCGCCAGTTTCCACCCGAGACGCCTGCCCTCCAGCCTGGAGCGCGGACAACCCAGGTGCCTGCGCATCGCTCTATTTGTCGTTCTGGCCTCACTTTTGCCGGTCGGGTGCCTGCATCCGCCTGCGCCGGCGCCCGCTGCTACACCCCCAACGCTCGAAGGCGATCCGGCCCACACTACCGCTTGCGGCTGCGGGATCTCCACACGTCTGCGGCAAACGCGCCTGCACCGCCCACCAAGGCCAGCACAATCGTGGGATCTTCGGGCGAGTCGTCGCAGCCTGTCTGCGCGCGCAATGGAAGAGCCACCGCGATCATCAGCGCGAAGCCAACGGCAAGAAGCGTCTTTTTCAGGTTCATGGCGTCCTCGAATTCCTGTTTGCGGTTTCCTCGAAAATCATGCGATGCCAAGTGCGTGGTGAATGGCCGGGTGAAGGTGCGCCCGGCCAGGCCAAATCAGGGTTTGTTGACAGCGTGGGAGCCGTAAGGGGTCAGGAGGTTGGCAACCACTGGCGTCACCACAGGAGTAGCCGCCCCCACGAACTCGGTGATGCTCATAGTCTCGTCGTCTGTCAGCCAAACATTCCCAGAGCCATCAATGGCGATGCCAACTGGTTGATTCAATCCGGCGCTTTGGTATCCAGACGCGCCGGAGATGGCCGTGCCGCTCGAATTGAACTCACTGACGCTGCCAGCATAGAACTCATTTGCCACCCACACATTACCGGAACCGTCGATGGCAAGGCCCTCAGGCACGCTCAGTCCACCACCAGTGAAGCCGCCGGAACCGGAGATAGGCGAACCGCTGGAATTGAACTCGCTGATGCTGCCGCCGACCCCGCCATTGGTATTTGATATCCACACATTGCCAGAACCGTCAATGGCGACGCCCCAAGGGTGATTCAATCCGCCACCGGAGTAGCCGGAGGAACTCAACGGCGAACCGCTGGAATTGAACTCGCTGATGCTGCTCCCGTTGCTAGCCCAGACATGGCCGGAAACATCAATGGCGATGCCGGTGGGTGAGTTGAGTCCGCCCCCGGTGAAACCGGAGGAGTTGGCCGGCGAGCCGCTGGAACTGAACTCGCTAATGCTGCTGGCGGCGAGATCTGTGACCCAGACGTTGCCAAGAGCATCAATGGCGATTTGTCCATACCCCGACAGCCCGCCACCGCTGTACGCCGAAGCGGAGAACGGCGAGCCCGAGGAGTTGAGTTTGCTGAGCCCGACCGAACCGGGGGCAGTATCCAGTGCCCACACATTTCCCGAGCCGTCGATCGCCAAGGATTGAGGATTGTCCAATCCCCCGCCGATGTAGCCTGAAGAACCGGATAACGCCGCGCCTGCCGGGCTGAACTCACTGATGTCGCTCGCGAAAGCGTTTGCTACCCAGACGTTTCCCGAACCGTCGATGGCGATGTCATGGGCGCCATTCAATCCGCCTCCGGTGTAACTGATGGCGATGGTAAAGTCGTTGGGCGCGGCGCTGAGCATGGGTTGGAAGGGTGAAGTTCCCGTTTGCAAGCCATACAAGTTGGCGATGTTCGCGCCGGGATTGTGCGCGATGTTCACGGCTGCCGTCGCCGTGTCGGTGGGTGCAAAGCTGCCGTTTTCTGCATTGCTGAACAATGTTGTGCACGGGGTAGAGCCCGGCCCGGTGGAATTGACACACGCCGCCAAAATGTTGGCGAGGGTGTTGATCTCGGACTGCGGCACCGTCCCGTTGCCCGCCTGAGTAGTGGCGAGAGCCGCGCCAGTGGTCTGCGAGTACAGATTGTCTAGTGTTTGGCCCGCATTGTTCAGGGCTGTTAGAGCCAACGTGCTGCCGGAACTCCCTGCGTGCAGTGGATCGCTGATGAAGCCGCCGAAAGCATACACCGACGCGATGGTTGATACCTCGTTGACAACGGTGAAATTGGAAGTGTTGCAAGCGGGTGCAGGGCCCACCAGGATCGCGGCCGTGTTCGCGCCCGAGCCCGGATTGCCGCCGGTCGAGTAGTAGTAGGTATTCAGACTCCCGTCAGCGGGGCAACTGTAATCGCCGGTGATTGTGAAATTGCCATTCGCGTCGGTGGTTACGTAGTAGTTGCCGCTGCCGTCCTGGGCCGTGCCGCTGGCGCTGGTGAGCAGCGACAGAGACGCATTGCTGCTGGACGCGGGGATACCGGGACCTCCGTAGCCGGTTGCGTTGAGTGCAAGGAGATACACGTGTGCGCCGACGATGGGCTGCCGGCCACCGTGCACCATTCCCCTAAGAGCCGTGCCCGGAACGGAATTCGAAGGGGTGCCGGTTGAAGTGATTCCCGGCACGCCAGCGCAGCCGGAAAGCAGAAGTAGAGCGCATGATAGTACCGCAACACCCAGGGAAGTACGCACGGCGGAACTCCATTCGGTCACACGTGTCTCGAGATTGGGGGTCCCTTACTTTCGGTGAGGAAAATCGCAGCCTGTATATCACATCAATGCGCATCATTCAATGAAAAACGATGCGGCGCAGGCGATTCGTTCTAAGAAGGAGCTTTCAGTCCTGAGCTTTTGGCTTTCAGCGAACAGCCTTCAGTTCCGTGCTGCCGATGCAAGCCGGACCGGCAGAATCTGGCAGCGAAGAAGCTGAAGGCTGACGGCTGAAAGTGGTCGCTAGGTCTTTGACCGCGTGATTTTTGTACCAACCTGGGTGCCCCAGGTCCCGATTTTGGGACCTGGGATTGACAATCGTAAGGTTCGAATTCACGCGGTCAAAGACCTAGTACGCCTGCAACTGTTCGAGCGGCAGCCGCACGCGGAAGCAGGTTGAACCCGGCTCCGACTTCACGCTCAAATGGCCGCTGTGCTTGCGTACGATGCGCATGGCGTTGTCGAGGCCAAGGCCGAGCCCCTTGCCGGGCGCCTTGGTGGTGAAGAACGGCTCGAAGATGCGCTCCTGCAACTCGGGAGGGACGCCGGGGCCAGTATCCCAGATCTCCACCAGCAGCATCTCCGCCTCAAGCCTGCAGGCTACGCGGAGGCGGCCTTTGTCGCCGAGCGCGTCTAATGCATTTTCGATGAGCGCGGTCCAGACCTGGTTTAGCTCGCCGCCATACGCGCTGATGCGCGGCAAGTCCGGCTGGTAGTCGCGCTCGATCTCAATGGCTGTCATTCGCGAGCGGAGCATCTGCAGCGTCGCGTCCAGGCCGGCCGGGACGTCGACTTCGAGGATCGGAGCACGGTCCATGTTGGAGTAGTCCTTGACCGCTCCGATGAGATCGAAGATGCGCGCGGTGGAGTTGACAATGGTTTCGGCTGCGCGCGCGGAGCGCAGATAGCGGGCGAAGTATTGCAATGCGACGCAACACTCGGAGGGGCTGAGGAATCCGCGCAGCTCGTCGAGATCGGCCGGGGTCACGGATTGTTCGGCCATTTGCGCCGCCACTTCCCACGCGTCGCCGCATTCGACGCCGGTTAGCCAGGCGCGAAGCGATTCCTCGCGGCGAATGAATCCGAGAGCGTCGGCCTCGGCGGGCGGCTCAAGCGACTCGCCGGTGCGCGAGAAGATCTTCTCCTCCCAAGCCGCGGTCCTCTCCATCTGCTCTTCGGTGAGGCGCAGTGCGATCAGCTTGATGCGATTGCTGCGGTTGGCACGGAATGCAGTGAGCAGGCTGGCCGCGGCGCGCTGCGCGGCCGACGCGGGATTGTTGAGCTCGTGCGCCAGATTTCCGGCAAGTTGCCCCAGAGCCGCCAGCTTCTCCGCCTGTTGTTCGATGCGGGTGACTTCGCGGACGCGGTCGAGCAATGTGGAGACCACGCGCTGCGCCATGGAGGGGATGGCCGCCAGCATCTCAGGAAAAAGCGAGCGGTGAATCAGCAGCGTCCACACGGACGAGACGGCGAATCCCTGCCCGCCGTAGCCCTTCATGCGCGAGAAGGGCAGCACGCCCGTCATTTGCCCGGTGCGCCCGATGAACAGCGCCATCGGCCCTCCGTGCTGGCGGCGCACATGAATTTCGCCCTTGAGGATCAGCACCATGTGCTCGGCCACGGCGCCCTCTTCAAAAAGGATGTCGCCAGGATTGGCGATGTATTCCTGGCCGTGACGCGCCAGCCATAGACGGTCCTCGAGCGGCAAACCGTGCAAGGCGCCGATGTGATCGATGGCCGCCGCGATTTCTTCGAGCGGCGTGGGAGTGGCGGGGGCGGTGACGGTGGGGGAAAGCATCCGGGGACCTCCGGTGTACAACGACAGAATAGCCGATGGGCGGATTGGAGCTAGCGCCGCTCGGGCGCGGCGTTTTGGTGCTCGGATTCAGCCGACCGTTCTGGCGCTTGTGTTTCGGACCGCTGCGCAAGGTTCCACGCGTCCGCGACGATGTAAAGCGGCCGCCCTTTGCTTTCCTCAAAGATTTTGGCAACGTACTCGCCAAGAATACCGACGGTCACGAGCAAGACAGCGTTGCTCATGCAGACGACGATCATGAGCGACGTCCATCCAGGGACGGTTCGGCCGGAATGATACGCGACCAGGGCTCTGACCGCTTCCTCAATGGCCAGCAAGGCCATTAGTCCGCCCGCGAAAAAACTGATGCGCAGCGGCAGTGGAGAAAACGAAACCGCGGCGTTCCATGCCAGCCGGATCATCCGAGTCAGCGGGTATTTTGTGGTGCCAGCCACGCGCGCTTGGCGCTCGTAGCGCACGCAGATCTGGGGATAGCCAACCCAGGCCACCATGCCGCGCAGAAAGCGATGCAGCTCGCGCATCGAGCGCAGGCTGTCGACGCAGCGGCGCGACATCAGGCGAAAATCGCCCACGTCGTGCAGTAGCGATTTGAGGAAAAAGAACTGCATCAGGCGGTAAAAGAACCAAGCGGTAGCCCGCTTGAAGAGATTTTCGCCCATGCGAATGGTTCGCTGGCCGCAAACCACGTCATAGCCATTGCGATACTGCGCAACCATCTCGTGAATCACGTCGAGCGGGTCCTGGAGATCAGCATCCATGAGGACCACCGCATCGCCGATAGCGTAATCCACTCCGGCCGTTGCCGCTAGTTGGTGGCCGAAGTTCCGGGAAAGGCTCAGGACTTTGATGCGCCGGTCGCGCGCGCTCCATTCGACGAGAATTTCGAGAGTGCGATCAGTGCTGCCGTCGTTCACCAGGACAACTTCGCACGGATACGGCGACGCGTCGATGAAGCGGGTCACCTCGGCGGCAAACAGCGGGAGGCTCTGCTCCTCGTTGTAGCAGGGAACGACGAGCGACAGTAGAGCCGGGTCGGGCCGTGTTCGCAGAGAGGCGGAAGTCATAGTCAGCAGTTTGTCAAGGTTGGAGCCGTGATTTCGGAGATGGAGCCATCGACCTTGATGGTATCGCCTGCGACCGCTTCGTGGCCACGGCGCACGGCTACTTGGCCTGAGGGGCGAGATCCCTTCCGACCGCTGCTGGCTTGCGCGCCTCTGCACGCCTCAGGGCGAGGGCGCCAGCAACCCCGAGAACGACAACAGCAGGTTCAATCGGCTGCCGGTAGTCCATCATGGGATGCGTGAGGTAGTACGTGATGGGGAATGAGCCGATCAGCAGCAGATACGGCATGGCTGCCGTTCGATTCGTGCGCCACAGGCTGCGAATACCCAGCAGCATGAAGAGCGTCACGGTCGAGACATAGAAGACGTTCTCCGGGGTGAGGGGCTGATCGCGCAACTCGTCGGCCGAAAAACTCCAATAGCCGGTCCAGTAGTAGACAATGCGCCGCAATGTCTTGACCACCAGGAAGGCGTAATGAGGATGATTTTTGAGATCGTCAAGGGACATGGCGCGCTTTTGAGCGAGATAAGGGATCTCGCCCATGGCCAGGTACTTCTTCATTTCCACGGGGCTGCTGGCCGGATACGGCCGGTTGTCGCAGGTGGGCGGCGAGGTGCGATCGTAGGGTGCGTTGCCAAAGTCGTCGGCATATAGCTCGAGCCAGATATTGTCGCGGATGGGCACGATGACACCGAGCGCGCGGTAGTTGCGAATGGTCCACGGGGTGAGCACGAGGAAGAACGTGAGCATGGTGAGCGCGCCGTTAAGCACCCAGCGCTTGCCCTCCTTGTGCGCCTGCCAAAGAGCAAGGCCGAGCAGGAATGGCAGCGTGGACATGACGGAGGCGTTGGAGTGCGCGGTAATTCCGTAGAGCGCGCCAAATCCGATCCAGGCCAGCGGCTTGGCGGACTGATGAATGCGCTGGGCGATGCAGAAACAAGTCGTGAACAGCAGGCTGGTCAATGCGTATTCCCAAACGCGGCCAGCGGAGTAGTAAATGGCGAAGGGATAAAGCGCCCAAACCCAGGCGGCGACTTTGGCGGCGCGAGGGCCGAGCGAGTACTTGGCACTGAAATAAACGGGAATGCAGGTCAGCGTCGAGAGCAGACTGTTGATGGAAAGAATGACGAACGCCGAGGTGAGGGAATAGACGCCAAAAAGCCGAAAAACGAGGGAGAGCAGCCCGGGATAAAGCGGGGACATGATGGCGGTGGGCCCGCTCCAGGGATAGTAGGGCGATGAGAAGCCGTGCCCGCTGGCCAGCGCGCGCGCGATCCAGCCCATCTCCCAGCCGAAGCTCTCGTAGAATTTGTCGGCGTCGGGCAGCGACCGGTAGGTGAAGAAGACCACCACGATTCGGATGGCCAACGCGACCACGAGCGCGGGAAGAATCTGGCGCAGCCAGCCAGCCGGTTTCGCTGGCGGGCCGGAATTTTCTTCAGGACGGGGAATTGGTTTGTTCTTCACGCTTGAAATCAAGGCTCAATGAAAACTGTTCTCTCAATTGTTTCATAAATCGACGATCGATTGCGTTCGCCGGTGGCAATGATAGAGAGACGGATCTCCCGGAGTGCGGAATCCGGCGCGGGCTGAGGGCTCCTGATTGCGCATACGTTCCCGTGCGACGGCCGCGTAGTAGCGCGTAGTATCCTTGAACCGGTCTCATAAACCATTTTTGTCAACTCACTTGAATCATGGGCCCCGCCTTGTTGTCGGGTCCCATACTTGCGCCGTATGCAGCCGAGGAATTTATGAGACCGGTTGTGAGCCTTGGTTTTTTGCCGGGAGCCTGCTCGATGCAGATTACGTTTGCCGCCTCGGAGTGCACGCCATTCGCCAAGACCGGCGGACTGGCCGACGTGGTGGGCGCGCTGCCTCGCGAGCTGGTCAAGCTCGGGCACGATGTGACGGTCTTCCTCCCGTTTTACGCGCGCGTGCGGCGGCACATCAAAGTTGAGGGCGGGGGCGAGCCGAAATACGCGATTCAATCGCTCACCATTCCATTCCGCTCCTACAACCGCTTCGTCGGCGTGGTAGACGCCGGCAAGCGGGACGGCGTGCAGCACTACTTTATCGATTGCCCAGAACTCTTTGACCGCAAAGAACTTTATGGGCCGAGCGGCGCCGACTACACCGACAACGCAGAGCGCTTTGGCCTTTTCTGCCGCGCTGTCATCGAGGCTTCAAAGCGGCTCGGCGTGCCGCACGTCTTTCATGTCCACGACTGGCAGGCTGCGCTCATTCCCGTCTACCTGCGAACGGTTTACCTGGCCGACCCTGATTTGCGCGGTGCGGGCACTGTGCTCACCATCCATAACGCCGCCTACCAGGGCGCGTTTCCGCCCAAGACTACCGAGGAACTGCTCCTTCCCTGGGAAGTTTTCACGATGGATAAATTGGAGCAGTACGACCACTTCAACTTCCTCAAAGGCGGAGTAGTGTTCTCTGACCAGCTAACAACTGTCAGCAAGAAGTATGCCGAGGAGATTCAGACGCCGGAGTTCGGCGAGCAGCTCGACGGCATTCTTTTGAAGCGCGCGGCGGATCTGCACGGCATCCTAAACGGCGTGGACTACGCGCTCTGGAACCCGGCCACGGACGGTCACCTCGCCGAGCACTTCACGCCTGAGAATCTGGCTGGCAAGCGCACCTGCCGCGCTGATCTGCTGCACGCATTCGGCCTGGAGAACGTGCCGGAAGCGAGCCCGGTGATCGGAATCGTCTCGCGCTTCGCCAAACAGAAGGGCTTTGACATTCTGGCCGAGATCGCGGAGGAGATTGCCGAGCGCGATGTTGCGGTGGTGGCGCTGGGGACCCACGACCCTTACTACGAGAACCTCTTCCGCGGCTGGGCCTTTCGCCATCCGGCCAACATCGCGGTGCAGATTCGCTACGACGAAGCGCTGGCGCACAAAATCGAGGCCGGCTCCGACATGTTTCTGATGCCGTCGCGCTACGAGCCGTGCGGGCTGAACCAGATCTACTCGCTGAAATATGGAACAGTGCCCATTGTGCGAGCCACGGGCGGCCTCGACGACACGATCGAAGAGTGGGACGCGAAGAAGGGAACGGGCACGGGCTTTAAGTTCGAGGGATTCGACCCCAAAGATTTGCTCGCCGAAATCGACCGCGCGATCGAAGCCTTCCGCGACAAGAAGAGCTGGATGCAGTTGATGCGCAACGGAATGGCGCGCGATTACAGCTGGGCTGGCCCGGCGAAGAAGTACGTGCGTGTGTACGAAGAGGCCCTGAGCCGGAAGTGAATGCCTGTTTGGATTCTGGCGCTCAGGGCTCGTATTTGAGGGGCGCGGAAGTTGAGGGGGCAGAGGCGAGACTCTGGCTTGTCCTCGCCTGAGCGCGGGCTCCGGACCCTATCTTCAGCGCGTCTTCGACAATGTCCGCGGCTCGCTCAAGCCCGTCGATCTGCGACATGGCGGCCTGCAATTTCCGCGCCGCACGTCGATACGACTCATCCTCAAGGACGGCGCGTACGGCGGAGCGCAGGCGTTTCGCATTTGCTTTGCGCGGCGGCACCACGACGCCTGCTCCGTGCGCTGCGACGCGCGACGCAACTCCCGGCTGGTCGTTGCCCAATGGGGTGCACACCAGAGGCACGCCCTCCGCAAGCGACTCCAGAACCGTGTTCACCCCGGCGTGCGTAATCACCACCGAGGCTCGCTTGACGATCTCCAACTGCGGAGCGAATTGCACCACCAGCGGATCGCCGCTGAGAGCGCCAAGCCGATCCGGCTCCAAGCCGCCGCCCAGCGAGATCACCAGTTGGACATTCAGTCCCGCGCATGCCTCGGCGATTTTGCGGAAGATGTCCCGCGATCGATTCTGCAGAGTGCCGAGAGATGCGAAGACGAGTGGGCGGCCATCCAGCCGGTCCCATGGAAAGTCCACAGCGGGCCGCTGCGCAGCGTCAACAAACGGCCCTGTGTAATAGAGGTGCGGAGGCAGCGGTTCGATGTCAAACTCAAGCGCCCGCGGCAACTGCGTGATCTGCGCAAGCTTCGATAGTCCCTCGCCTGGAACCCTGCCCACCTGCAGTCCCCACGCCACGCGGTATTCGTTGACTGCGGCAAAGATGGGCGCCGCCACGCGAGTCAGCACGCGAATGGCAATCTCATTGCGCAGCCGGGCCCACCAGCGCTGGCTTCCCGACCAGCCAAAGTAAAAGGGCGGGTAACGATTGTCCCTCACCATCGGCGGAATGAGCGCAAGCGAAACGAAGGGCAGGCCAAGATATTCCGCAATGTTGTTGGCCATGTCTGCTTCATCGATCAATAAAGCTTCCACGTTGGCGTTGCGAACTGCTTCCGGCCCGTCGCGAAGCACCATGCGCGCGGTGTTGCTCACCCGCTCCATCGTGAACCGGAGGACATGCAGACCCTTCATTTCGCCCAATTGCCGGTCGAGTTCTTCGAGCGTTCCCGGAGGGTAGTCGCTCTGTCCAATCAGGCAGAAATCGATTCCTGCCGCCTTCACGCGAGACTCCACATCGGCGATTCCAAAGATGACAACTGAATGCCCACGCTGCTGCAGGCGGCGTGCCAGCGCGGTCAATGGGTTCAGATGCCCGGTTCCAGGAAAACAGAATGCGCCCAGCCTTGCCATGCATCACCATGCTAATCGAATCAAGCGGCGAGAATCGCGGAATTCTGTATCCGGCGCGGCGCGGGATTACCGGGCGCCACGCCTAGTTGTGCTTGCCCTTCCACTCCTCGTAAGGTCCCTGGAAGTCTTCAATGCCGCCGTCGTGGAAGATCCACAAGCGCGTGGCGACTTCGTCGATCAGGTCGTGATCGTGCGTGACCAGCAGGACCGTTCCCTCGTACCGCTGCAGCGCGATGTTCAGCGCGTTGATGGCCTCAAGGTCGAGGTGGTTGGTCGGCTCGTCGAAGATGAGGATATTCGGCTTGGTCAGGATGAGCTTGCAGAAGGCGAGGCGCGCCTGCTCGCCGCCAGACAAAGCTTTCGTAGGCTTGGCGCCCTCCTCGCCAGAGAAGAGCATCTGGCCCAGGATCCCGCGGATGTCCTCGATGTGCGCGCTAGGGTTCCATTGGTGCAGCCAATCGGTCACGGTCATGCCGTGCCCGATGGTCGCGCCAACGTCCTGCGGAAAGTAGCCCACCTGCGCCTCGTGTCCCCAGAAAACCGAGCCGGAGTCGAGCGTGAAGCCCTTCTCGGCCAGGCCTGGATAGCTCGCCAGCAGACTCTTCAGCAAGGTAGTCTTTCCGGCGCCGTTGCGGCCCATCAGGCAGATCTTTTCGCCGCGCAGGATGTTGGCGGTAAATCCATCGATGACCATGAGATCGCCGTAATACTTCGACAGATGCTTGAACTCAAGCACATGCTTGCCGCTGGGCCGAATCTGATCGAATTTGATGTACGGCCGCTGGATGTTGGAGCGCGCGAGCTCATTGGTTTGCAGCCGCTCCACTTCCTTGCGCCTGCTTGTCACCTGGCTCGAGCGCGTTCCTGCCGCGAACCGGGCGATGAACTCGTTGAGCTGGGCGATCTTCTTTTCGCGCTGCGCGATTTGCGACTCGAGTGTGGAGCGAATCTGCGTCTTGGCCATCACCATGTCGTCGTAGCCGCCGGTGTAGGTGATGATCGTCTGGTAGTCGATGTCCGCGGTGTGCGTGGTAACGGAATTGAGAAAGTGACGATCGTGCGAGATGGCGATCATCGTGCCGTCGTAGCTGGTCAGGAAGTCCTGCAGCCAGTGGATGGAGTCGAGATCGAGGTAGTTGGTGGGCTCGTCGAGCAGCAACGCGGGCGGCTTGCCGAAGAGCGCCTGCGCCAGCAGCACGCGCACCTTTTGCCCGCCCTGCAACTCGCCCATTTTGCGCTCGTGCAGCGGCTCGGAAATGTCCAGGCCATCGAGCAGCACGGCGGCGTCGCTTTCGGCCGTGTAGCCGTCCTCATCGCCGATCGTGCCTTCGAGCTCGCCCAGGCGCATGCCGTCTTCGTCGGACATTTCGGGCTTGGCGTAGATGCGGTCGCGCTCTTCGAGGGCCGCCCACAGCGGCTTGTTGCCCATGATGACCGTGTCGATGACGCGATAGGCGTCGAAGGCGAATTGATCCTGGCGCAACACGCCTAGCTTGCGCGGGCGCACGACCGTGCCCTTCTGCGGCTCGAGCTCGCCGGCGAGAACCTTCATGAAAGTCGATTTCCCGGAGCCGTTTGGTCCGGTCAATCCGTAGCGACGGCCCGGGGTAAAGGTTGTGCTGACGTCCTCGAAGAGGACCTTCGAGCCGTAGCGCATGGTGACATTGCTGACACTGATCATTCTTTGTTCTTGCTTCCTATGTGCAGGCCACACTCGGGCTGCCGCGCCGGTGGGCCGGATTAAGCCGTTTTGATTTGTGATTCACGAGAAGCATGCGGGCAAGCAGCTACTCAAGAAGACTTCGGCTCTTTTATTTTCTCACGAGCCTACCGAGGGCGCAGAGCAGCGGGACCGGCGCGCGCCGGAGAAGTGAGTTCGGAGTTTCTGCGTCCGAAGTGCCGCTCCTTACCGCGTGGGCGGAACAGCATACTTGCCGGAGTTGGCGTAAAGCCAATCGCCCCCATCGGCTGGGTTGCTGGGGTCTTTGACCACGTAATAGAGCATGGTGACGGGAGCAAAGCATTGGCGGTAGATGAGGCCGACATCGGCGCCATGGTTGGGCGTGGGAATGTTCACGCCGAACATGAAATAGGCAGGCGGATTGTCGATGCGGAGCATGCCATTGCGGATCTGATCGGTGATCTCGTGAAGTCCGCCGCCGGAATACGTTGAGGTGCCGTCATTGCCCACACCAAATACGTAGTGCGGCGGAGTCGGGTTGTTTTGGTCGTAGGTGGTGTCGATCGCGGCCTGGAACTTGCGGTTGATAGGAGCCATGGTTTTGGCGGCAACGACGCGGACCACGATGGAGCATGAATTCGTGGAGCCGGGGCTGTAGTTGGCGTTGACCCAGTTTGCGGCATCATCTCCGGTCTCGTCCGCAATCAGCTCAGCCGGAGTGGGAGGGGGTTTGACGCCGGCGCAGGCGGCCGGCAAGATGAAGCGCGACGTGGGCGGCGTAGTGAACGAGACTTTGGTGATGTCGACCAGCGTCATGGGAGCAGCGTTCGGCGCGTTCGTCACGGCGCGGAGGACGAGACCGTCCTTCTGATCGAGCCAGACCTTGATATTGGTCCCTTGCGTGACGCCCGAATAAATCTGAGCGGAGATGCCGTCGACGGTTTCGGTACCCGTCGGCTTCAGGTTGCCTTTCGCGATGTCGTCCGATAAGTCGGCGGTCATGGCAAACGGATCGCCCCAGTCACCGGAGAAGGTTCCCACGCTGCATCCAACCCGGCTGTCATCGGGGTTCCAGGTGTAGTTGGTTCCGGCGGCGATATCGACGAGGTTGTAGGTTCTGGATGCCGGCGTTGAGCCCTGTGCCGGCTGGTCCATCGCCATGAGGGCCTTTGAGCCGTTGCGGTAAATAGTGGTGGACGAACCAGGCGCGCCGCCCGGCTCCGTGATGGTGTACGCGGTTGGCGGTGTTTGCGCATTCAGGAACGGGGCGCAAGCAAGTACGCAAAGGCAAACGAAGACTCGTGGAGTTGACATGGGAAACTTCCTCAGAGAGTGATGAATGAATCCGGAAACGGCGATCATGACCGAGCGAAGGGGAACTGCCCGAGGGATAGCCGATGATATTTGCTGGTGTGACGTTCGTCAAGACGGCTTATGAATTTGGATTGTCCTGCGCGCGCTGATTCAGAAGACTTCGCAGAGTTTCGCGAACGAGTCGAGCTCGATCAGGTGCTGGCCTTCGGGTGGCTTGTCGACGGCCGCGTGCTCCAGCACCCAGGTGTCCTTGTGAAAAAGAAACACCGCGTGCAGGCCCGCCGCGAGCGCCGGATTGATATCGCTTTTGGGGCTGTTGCCGATCATCCAACTGGTGTGCGGCTTGAGCTCGTGCCGTGCGATCACGGCGCGATACGCAGCCGGGTCCTTCTCGGCCGCAATCTCGACGGCGGCAAAGTAGGGCGCAAGGCCGGAGCGCGCCAGTTTGTCGGCCTGCTCCGCGTGGTTGCCCTTGGTCATCAGGATGAGGTGGTGCCGACGGGAAAGCTCGGCGAGGGTCTCGGCTACGCCGGGCAGCAGCTCGATTTCCTGTTCGGCGATCGACCGCGCGAATCCGCGAATGCGCTCGCGTTTTTCGTTCGTCACCGGCGCAGGACTCAGGCGCTCGAAGCAATCCACGAGCGACCGTGTGAAGCTCGATAGCCCGTAGCCATGCGCCAGGATCGTTTCGCGCTCCACGGCGTTCAGCGTCTGCCGCACCTCCGTGGGTGAATATTCGTGATGATCGAGGAAGCTGATGAACGCGGCAATCGCGCGCTCAAAGTAGATGTTGTTTTCCCAGAGCGTATCGTCGGCGTCGATGAGTAACGTCTGACCGGCAGGGAAGCGGGGCATGGAATGAGAATACAGGGAGTAGGGAGTAGCCATTAGCCACCCCAGCGACGAAGACCTGTCGCTGGGGGCCCCGGTAGGGAGTAGAAAAGCAGGAACAGTGAAAATGTGGGTGATTAAATCAGTGAATAAGTGAAGAAATGAATAAGTGAGAAGTGAACAAGAGAACGGTCTTCGTCAGTAGCCGGG
Source organism: Occallatibacter sp. (assembly GCA_049517515.1). Taxonomy (GTDB): domain Bacteria; phylum Acidobacteriota; class Terriglobia; order Terriglobales; family Acidobacteriaceae; genus Telmatobacter. Next base: position 339,503 of record JBEKSA010000001.1, on the reverse strand, counting down.
GTGCGTGGCTTGGTCGGCGTTGGGTACGAGTTCCTGGTAGATCGCGCGCGGTACGCTTGTTTGCCAGTGATTGGTTGCGCGTGCCAGGAGGACAGTTCCGAGGAAGAGGAAGGCGAGAATGCCGATCATCGCCAGCGGTGAGACGGCGCGGCGGCAGCGCGGTTGCGTAGCGGCAGGGCCGCGGCCGGGGGCGAGCGAGAAGCGTAGCGCTCCCTCCGCCGGACAAGACGCGATGCAGGCCATGCAGGCCGTGCACTCCACAGATCGGATCTTTACCAGCCTGTCGACGGGCAGAGCGGCAGGGCAGGCGCGTGCACACTTGGCGCAGTCGATGCAGGCTACGGGGTTGCGCCGGATTTTGAGCGGGCTCAGCAGTGAGGCCAACCCCATGAGCGCGCCGTACGGACAAAGATAGCGGCACCAGAGGTTCTCCACCAAAATCGACAGCAGGAACAATGCGGCGAGGATGATCGCCGCCGTCTGGCTCATCTCGCGGAAGAAGTTGAGCATCTTTACGTCGGCGATCAGCCCATACGGCGTGTACATGAAGTCTGCAATCGCGGCGGCTGACATTGTGCCGATGATCAAAACAAAGAATCCGAGCAGCAGGTATTTCAGGCCGCGCAACGGGAGATCGGCCCAGCGCGGCAGGTGGAGATTGCGCCCGAAGATCTTCTTGCCGATTCCGGCCAGCACTTCAGAGAACGTTCCAACGGGACACAGCCAGGAGCAGAACGATTTCTTTGCGAACAGGCTCATCGCCAGGAAAGCCATGAAGAGAAACATGGCGGCTGGATGGATGGCGGGCACATGGCCGGTGAGGACAAAGTATTTGAAGTTCATCAATCCGGCGATGGGCAGCCAGCCCTCGGCGCCGGCTGGGCGCGGGACCTGAAGACCGACACCGCCGCGCTCAAAGAAGCGGACCCAGAGGTAGAACTGAATGCCGAGCCATGCGTTGAGCAGCACGAATACGAGTTGGACGATATGGCGGAGGCGCTGCGAGTTGTCCAGCGTCGCGCGGCGGATAAGTCTCTTCTTTTCTTTGTGGTGGAGGTCGAGTGTTGCCGTCTGCGGGGCCATCTTCGGCGAATGCCTCTTAGGCAAGAATAGGAGACGAGTGGGCAGGGAGACTGTGATCTAAATCACGTTAAGAAAGGCCCGGGATCGCACTCCGAGAGGCTTATGCGCCCAGTTCGTTGCGAATGGCGGCGGCAATTGTTTCAGCGTGGCGCCGCATCGCTTCCTCGCTCTCCGCTTCGATCATCACTCGCGCCAGCGGCTCGGTCCCCGAATAACGAATCACCATGCGCCCCGAGTCCTTCAGCTCTGCTTCGGCTGCGCGGATCGCGTCGACAACGGCGGGGATCGATTCGAGCGGTTTCTTCTCCCTCACCTTCACGTTGACGATGACTTGCGGAAAGACCTTCAGATCCTTGGTCAACGCGCGGATGGATTTGCCGGTTCGGGCGATCAGGTCCAGCACAACGAGCGCAGTGAGCAGACCGTCGCCCGTGGTGGCGAGGTGCGGAAAAAGAATGTGGCCTGACTGTTCGCCGCCCAGCGCGGCGTCTTTTTTCTGCATTTCTTCCAGCACGTAGCGGTCGCCCACCGGCGCGCGCAGCATGCGAATACCGCTGTGCTTCAGAGCGGCTTCCAGCCCCATATTCGACATGGTTGTAGCCACGACCACGTCGCCGGTCAACATGCCGCGAGCCTTGAGATCGCGCGCGGCGATCAGCAAAATGGCGTCGCCGTTGATCACGTTGCCCTCGGCGCCGGCTAGCATGCAGCGGTCAGCGTCGCCATCGAAGGTCAGGCCCAAATCCGCTCTCCGCACCTTCACCTCGTGCGCCACATATTCGGGATGGAGCGCGCCGCATTGTGCGTTGATGTTGCGGCCGTCGGGTGCGACGTTGAGCAGCGTGACGATGGCGCGCCCATCTCGATTCAGCCGGCGCAGAAGCTCGGGCGCGATGGCCGCGGCGGCGCCATTGGCGCAATCAGCGACGATCTTCAACCCGGTGAGAGATAGCCCCGGAACGCAGTCGATGAGGAACTGAATGTAATCGCCCTGAAAAGCGGCGTTGTCCGCGACGGGCGCGAAGCAGCTCGGGTCGGAAACTTTCACCTGCGCGGCGTGGAACAGGATCTCCTCTTCCATGGCCAGCTCCACCGCATCCGGCAGCTTGAATCCGTCGGCGCCGAATAGCTTAATCCCGTTGTCCTGCCAGGGATTGTGTGACGCAGAGATGACTACGCCGGCTTGGAAGCCGTGAGTCTTTGCCAGGAACGCGATCGCGGGGGTGGTTACCACGCCAGCACTTTCGACAATGGCGCCGGCCTGACGCAGGCCCTCGGCTAGCGTCGCGGCGATCCACGGGCCGGATTCGCGCGTATCGCGCCCGAGCAGAACTCTCGGCCGGGTCGCGGTTTTGCGCAGAGAGTGGGCGAGTGCGAGCCCGACGCTGTAAATCGTCGTTGGATCCAGCGGAGCCTCGCCCGCAATTGCGCGAATGCCGTCGGTGCCGAAGAGTTTGCGTGCTCCATTGGGAGTCATCTTGCCGATCTCTTGCCTCGTTTGCCGGTTGTGGGCGCATGGGGCGCGCCGGATAAAATGGTCTCGACGCGGCTCGTGAACGATCCGTCGGCAAGGCGCGTGGTGAGCTGGTCGCCTGAGCCGATTTGCGCCGTGGAGCGAATGAGCGCGCCTTCTGCCGAGAGAACGAGCGCGTAGCCGCGGTCGAGCACAGCCAACGGCGAGAGCGAATGGAGCCGGGCGTCGAACGCGACAAGCCGCGCAGATGAAGACTCGATCAGGCGCTCCAGCGAGCGGTCCAGGCGGGCGCGGAAGTCGGCGAGATGCTCGCGCGCATGAGCCAGTTGTTGTCGCGGGTCGTGATGCAGAACGCCGGCGGCAAGCTCGGCGATGCGATTCTGGCTTCGGCGGAGTCGATTTAGAACTGCGGCATCCATGCGCTGCGCCGCGTCGTCGAGGCGCTGCTCGAGCCGGTGCAATAGCGTCGTCACGCGCGATTCGGCGCGGCTGACGGGAAAATGCGCTAACCGCTGGCTGGCTTGCAGAAGCTGAAAGCGCGCAGCGCGTTCGAGGCGGTGCGATTGGGTCGCCAGGTGCTCGGCGATCTTGTGCTGGGCCTCGGTGATGAGCTCGGCCGCGGCTGAAGGGGTGGGGGCGCGCAGGTCGGCGGCGAAGTCCGCGATAGTGAAGTCTGTTTCATGGCCGATGGCGGAGACGATGGGCAGCCGCGATGCGGCGATGGCACGCGCCACCTGCTCGCTGTTGAAGGCGGCCAGGTCTTCGAGCGATCCGCCGCCGCGCGCAAGGACAATCAGGTCGACGAAATTGGTTGCGTTCAACTCGGCCAGCGCGGCGACGATCTCAGTCGGCGCGGATTCGCCCTGCACGGAGACCGGATAGAGCAGGACATTGAGGCCGGAGTGGCGGCGGCTCACGATGTTCAGAAAATCGCGGATGACTGCGCCAGTGGGCGAGGTGACAATCCCGACGGTGCGCGGAAACATGGGCAGCGGTTTCTTGCGCTCGGCGTCGAAGAGGCCTTCGAGCCGGAGCCGCTCCTTCAATTGCTCAAAGGCGAGCTGCAGCGAGCCGGCGCCCACTGGCTCCATCGTCTCCGCAACAAGCTGCATCTGGCCACGCTGCTCATAGACGCTCACACGGCCGCGAACCAGCACATGCAGGCCGTCTTCCGGGCGAAAGCGGAGAAGCACTGCCTGGCGCCGGAAAAGAACGATCGGCAACTGCGCCTCGGCGTCCTTGAGCGTGAAGTAGACGTGGCCCGAAGGAGCAGGGCGGTAATTTGAGATCTCGCCTTCCACCCAAATGTCGCCGTACTCCTGCTCGACCAGTTCGCGCACCTGCGCAACCAGGTCGCGCACGGGCCAGATGCGGCGCGATGAGCGCGGCTCCTCAAAGCGGAGGCCCAATTGCGGCGTCTCGTCGTTTTCTGACGCGAATGGATTGCGGGAAATCACTGTTGATGAGTTTAACGGTTCCGGGTCAACTACTCGATTTGCGATTTTGAACCATGGCGCGCAGGTCGGCGGCGAGAGAGGCGAGACGGGCGGCCTCATCGGGAGCGGGGGGGGAGTCAAGCGCGTACGAGGCCTCCAGCTCGCGCGCAAGGTCGGTACCGCGCTCCAGGTTGAACATTCCCAAAGTCCCGGCCAGCTTGTGCGCGGCCGCATGGGCGGCTTCGCACTCGGATGCAGTGAGTTTTTTCGCGGTGACGGCCGCGGCCGCGGATTCAACGACCGCCACGCGCTCGAGAATCTGAGACCGGTAGCGGTCCCACATTTTGTCCAGGGCCTCGGAAATCTTCGCGTCGGGCAGGCGCCGGGATTGGTCGGAATCTCTCATCGCGAATCGTGTCAGTTCCAGCCCAGCGCGCGCGAAATCTGCGCCGAGAGCGTGAGCGGATCGAAGGGCTTGAAGAGCACGGCCTCGACGCCGAGGTCGGCAAATCGCCGCTGGTCGGTGCCTTGCACTTTAGCGGTTAGCAGCAGCACCGGAATACCGGCCGTCGCCGGATTCCTTCGCAGTTCTCGAAAAGTGGCAAGACCATCCATCCCCGGCATCATCACGTCCAGCAGAATCGCATCGGGGTGTTGCTCGGCGGCGCGCGCCACGCCCTGCGCTCCGGAGCTGGCTCTGATCACTTCCCAGCCGGCCACGGTTTCCAAGCTCAATGAGGCTACCTCGCGAATGTCGTCTTCATCGTCAATGATCAGAATCTTGCGGCCCACGGTCGAACTCCCTCTAATCTCATTTTCAAGCGCAGCCGCAGCGTCTCGACGGCGCTGATCTGTCCAATCAATTTATGAATTTGGCACCACCGATTCGGGCAGCGGGGCCTCTTCTGTCGTACGCGAAGAGCGCAGCATGGTCAGCACCAGAGCCTCCAGTTGCTGCGGCTGCACGCGCGTTTTGGCGAGGAAATAGGTCGGGCCGAGGGTCAGCTGGCTTCGCTGCTCTGCTGAGAGCTCGCGGCCGGAGTAAACCACCAGCGGCAGTTGAGCGAGGCTTTCGTGCTGGCGCAGCCAATCCGCGACATTAAAGCCGTCTCCGTCGGGAAGCCCAATATCGAGCAACATCAGGTGCGGCTTGAAAGTCGAGCAGGCTTTGACCGTCTCCTCAAGTGAATGCGCAGTTTGCACCTGGATGCTGTCGCGGGCGAAGACTTCGCTGATGACATTGGCCAGATCGTGGTCGTCCTCCACGATGAGGATGCGCGCCTTTTCGCCGGAGCCGCAGAGCACTCGCGCCAGCTCGGTGAGCAGAGCATCTTCGCGAAGCGGCTTCGAGACCCATCCATCGGCGCCGGCAGGCAGCTCCCGCGGATTCTCGGGATCTTCCACGCTCAACAAAACGACAGGCGTGCGCGCCGATGCATCCATCCGGCGCAGGAGCGGCAGAATCTCCCAGCCGTTCATGCCGTCCAGCGCAGTATCGAGAAGAATGGCTTGCGGATCATTGCGCGCCGCGGACAAGGTTTGCTCCACCGTGGCTGCCTGCACTACGGAGTAGCCATGCCGCGCCAGTTGCGCCGCAATCCTCGGGCGCGAATCGGCGTTGGCGTCGGCCAAAACGACGGTGCCATGGCCGGGTTCCAGCTCCGTCCCTCCGGGAGCGGCCGCCGGAGCAGGATGATAGGGCAAAAAAATGCGGAATGTGGATCCGCGCACTGGGTTGCGCTCGGCCCAGATTCGGCCAGAGTGTTGCAACACGATGGTTCGGCAGATTGCCAGTCCGAGGCCCGTTCCGCCCTTTTGCCGCGAGTCGGATGCATCCACCTGCTGGAAGCGGCCGAAGATCGCCTCCAGCTTGTCGGCGGGAATTCCACGTCCATGATCGATGACCGAAAGAATCACGCCGGTCACGCCGGGCCGCAGCATCACGCTCACCGGTGAGTTTGGCGGCGAGAACTTGACGGCATTCGAAAGCAGATTGGTTACGACCTGCAGCAGGCGGTCGGAATCGGCCGAAATCTCCACCTTGGTGGAGTCGTGAATCAGTTGCACGCCCGCAGCGTCAGCCATGGGCTGCATATCTTCGATGGCCTGCGTTACGACGTCGGCTAGTTGCACGCTGCGGAAGGCGAGCGGCTCGCGCCCGCTCTGGATCCGCTCCAGATCGAGGATGTCGTTGATCAGCCTGACCAGCCGGTCGGAATTGGTGAGGGCGATGCGCAGCAGATTCGTGGCCTTTTCGTTGGCCTCGCCGAGAATGCCCGAGCTGAGCAACCCCAGCGCTCCGCGGATGGAGGTGAGCGGCGTGCGCAGCTCGTGGCTCACCGTGGAGATGAACTCATCCTTCATCCGGTCGAGAGCATAGCGCTGGCTGATGTCGCGAAAGCTCAGCACTGAGCCCGAAACGCGGCCCTGCGCGCGGATGGGAGTGAGAGCATACTCGGCAGGGAAGCAGGTGCCGTCGGCGCGAAAGATGTTTTCCTCGCCGTTGGCTCCGGCAGATTGTGTAGCAGCGCTGCGCAGCGGACATTCTTCGCTGCATGCGCGGTCTGTCCCCGTGGCGCCGTGCAGCAGCTCATGCACCGGCTTTCCGATCAGCGCATCCACAGGCGCGCCCAGCAGCCGCCCGGATGCGGGATTAGCAAAGGTCACCTTTCCCTGGCGGTCGAGCCCGCAGATTCCTTCTGCCACCGCATCCAGCAGCACTTCCTGTTGGCGGCTCAGTTCCTCCGCACGCCCGCGCTCCTGCGTCCGCGCCAGCAATTGCCCCAGTGACGCCGCCGCCGTTTCGATCGCAGCCATGGCCGCGCGATCCTCGCGCAGCCGGAAGGAACAATAGAATTCCAGCACCGCCAGCACCTTGCTGCCGGCGCGCACCGGCACTGCCCAGCCCGAGACCATCTCCTGCTTCAGCGCCGCTATCACGCGCCCGGATGCGGGCGCATCCTCCAGGTCGGCCGCCCACACTGTTCGTCCCTCTGTCCAGGCACGCTCCGGCAACTCGCTTGTCCCCGTCAGCGTCAACCCCATGCTCCCTTGAATCAGCGCCTCCGCGTTGCGGCCGGGCACTCCCCATGCCGTTCCAAATTCCAGATGTTTCTGCTCGGCTCCGACCACCCATTCGATGGCCACATCCCATCCCTGCGAGATGCACAGCGCTTCAAGGATGCGCATCCCCGCTGACTCGCCCGATGTGTTTTCTCCCACAATCTGGCTCACTGCCAGTTGCAGCGCAAGCCGGTTCTCGCGCTGCTTCTGTTGCGTCACATCGCGCATCAGGCAGCGCACCGCCAAAGGAACGCCGGTCTTCTGCCGCCGGCTCAGGCTCAATTCCAGTTCCAGGACGCGCCCGTCCAGCGTGTGGTGGCGCAGCGGAATACGCTCCACCATCTCGCCATCGAGCGCGCGGCGGAAAAGCGCTGCTACCTCGTTCCTGACGCCTTCTGAGAACAGCTCTTCAAAGGAACGCAAATCCAGGAGCGCTGCCTGCTCCACTCCAAAGCACCGCTTCCACGCCGGATTGGCGTAGAGAAACTGTCCCGAGGGACTCAGCGTTGCGATCATTTCGGTGGAGTGCTCAAACAGGTCGCGGTAGCGCTCCTGCGACTCGCGCTGCGCCTGCTCGCGATTGATGTTGTCGCTTTGATCCACGGCCACGGCAACCATCCCCGTCAGCTCGCCTGCCGCATCGCGCAGCGCCGAGATGTGCAGAATCACCGCGATTTGCACGCCGTCTTTGCGGCGCACTTTGGCTTCGAAGCTCGGAACCGTGCTCGGTGGCAGCATGCGCACGCATTGCATGGTCGCCGCCATCAGTCCGGCCCGCGTGGCTTCCGGCGGCCGCTCCACGCGGCACAGCTTCTGCATCTCCGCCACAAGCCGCTCCGCCTCGCCGGGCGCAAGAAGCTCCACGGTGCCCCACCGTTCCAGCAGCTCGGCGGCACGGTAGCCCAGCACGCGCTCGGTGGCGGGATTGCAGTAGATCAGCTTGCCGCTAAGATCGAGCGCTACCACCGCCGGGCCGGCCGAGTCCAGCAGTTCCCGCAGTCCTTCGGCGATGGGCTCCATATCCTGCGCGGCTCCGGCGCGAAGCAGGCGCCGATTCAACAGCAGCGCAAACAGAGCCGTGGCCAGCACAGCCGCCACCACGGGCAGCGATTCCCATCGGAAATGGGGAAACAGGCGGGCCAGCGCGGCTCCGACCGAAATGGCGACAATGGAAAAAGGCAGAATCAGCCAGAGCTGCGAGACCCCGCCCTGCGCCGCTGGCGCGGGCTGCGTTTGCTCGCTCAATGCCTCCGGCCGCTCGCTCATCGGCGCTCTCTCCTCAACCAACGCCTGGCTCGAAACTGCACCACCCTGGCCTTGACGCCAGTGCTGCAGCCGCCATCCATCTCGCCCGGGGACATCGACAAATCATCGCAATGCGCCGCGGGTATCTTGTTTGCTCGTCGCGCCCTGCCCGCGTGGAAGGGCCTTTGGCCGGCGGCAACGCGATGTGCAGGTAGTATATGCGTTTGATTTCAGACTCTCTAGACAAATCAGCCCTTGGTTGCCTGAGGCGAAACGCTCCAGTAACCACCTCCGGCTGTGCTCCGTCCTCCTGGTCGTGTTGTGGCATGCGTTTCAGCCGTCCGGGCTTCATCTACCCGGCAAGCCGCGCCGTATACTGGCTGCATGTTTCATCCATCCTTTACAGCCCGCTCGCTACGTTTCGCTATGTTCGCCGCCGGTTTGTTCTGTCTAGCGGTCACGATGCCGACCGCTCACGCATGGGAGCACGAGGGCCATACCATGATCAATCGGCTCGCGGCCTCCACGCTTCCGGCTGACGTGCCCGCGTTTCTCGAAACACCGTCGGCCATCGATGAGATCGAGTACCTGGGCCCCGAACCCGACCGCTGGCGCTCGCCCGCCGAGCCAGAATTGGTCGCCGCCCAGGCGCCCGAGCACTTCATCGACCTTGAGCTGGCCGACGCTCTTGGCCCACTGCCCCACAAACGTCTCGACTTCGAGGCCATGGTCTTCGCCGCCGGCCAGCGGCCGGAAAAAATCGGGCTCCAGCCGTGGGAGACCGATGAAGTTTGGGAGCGGCTCAAGGCTGCAATGCGCCAGTATCGGACTCTTGCGGCCGCCGGCCAGGACACCAAGCCCGTCGAGGCGGCGATCATCTTCTACGCCGGCTGGCTTGGCCACTACGTCGGCGACGGCTCGCAGCCCCTCCACGTCTCCGTGCAGTACAACGGCTGGACGGGACTCAATCCGAACGGCTACACCACCGGCCATCAAATTCACCACCAGTTCGAGGGACCGTTTGTCGCCGCCAACATCCACATGCCCGAGATTCAAGCCAGAATGACGCCACCCAGGTTGATTGAGGGCGATATGTTTGACGCCTACCTCGCTTACCTGCGCCACACGGCCACTTACGTCGAGAAGGTCTATCAATTGGATAAGGCTGGCGGCTTCGCAGGCGCGGGCACGCAGGAGTCGCGCGACTTTACCGCCGCGCGCCTGGCCGCCGGAGCCAGCATGTTCCGCGACATGATTTACACCGCATGGATCGATAGCGCCCAGCCAGTGCCGGATCCGTACGCGGGGAAGTAGTTTCTCTACGTGCGCACTCCGGATGCGACGGTTTCACTCAATTCCATCGACCTGCAGATAGAGAGTCTTGGCGCAAAAAACGAAGGGCAGACTTCGAGGAAATCTGCGAAAGGGAACCGCCAGCTCAGTCGCCGGCTTCGGCGGCTTTCAGGACGGGAATGCGGCGCAGCATCAGGTTGAGCGCAGCCGTCATCAGCAAGACCGCCGGAATGGCTGCAACAAGCCAGGCCAGCAGCGCCTCGCCTGCCAGTCCGCTCATTCGTGTTGCCAGGTTAAGAGCGGAGAAATGCTCGAGCGCGCGCGGCGCCAGAAACTGCGCTGGATGTGCGGAGAAAATCCATCTGCCCAGCCGCACAAAGGGGACGATGAGCGCCAGTTGCAGGGGCATGACGGCGTAGTTCGCGGCTTGAATCACAGGCAGGTTCAAACGCAGGGCCAGTGCAAGCCCGGCGCAGAGAACCGTGGGGATTCCGACCACCGGAATGCAGCCAACTGCGAACCCGAGCGCCAGTGTCAGCGCCAGCTGGCGCGGCGAGATTCCCTGGCTGAGCCAAAGAACCGCTTTGCGCTTTGCCGCTGCCGGAATCCTGCCCACCGTGTCCTCCACGCTGAATATCTTTCTCTACAACTTAGAGACACTTGAAACGGCGTTTGGTTTCCCTGGGATGAAACTTTTGCAGACGAACCAAAGTCGTTACGGGATTTGATGCGGCCGGCCCGGAATCGGCGCGCCATTTTCTTGTCCACAAACGTGATGCGCATAGCCGGAACCAGCGCAGCCGCCCCGCGGGAGTCATCGGCCCATCCGGTCTGCGGTACACTTGGACCCGATGAGGGTCTTTGGCATCGATTGCGGAACCGAGGTGACCGGCTTCGGCGTCGTTGATTCCGGTGAAGGTCCGCGCGACGAGCCACTCCAGTTCCGGGCGATGGGAGCCATCCGTTTGACGAAGACGCATGCCTTGCCGGAGCGCCTTGAGCAGGTCTTCAGGGAACTGACTGCCGAATTGGAGCGCTGGCGGCCGGATGCGGTGGCCATCGAGGAAGTCTTTTACTCCGTCAATGCCAAGTCCGCCTTGAAACTGGGCCAGGTGCGCGGCGTGGCGCTTCTGGCTGCGGCCCGGCAGCGCATTCCCTTGGCCGAATACGCCCCTTTGAAGATCAAATCGAGCGTCGTGGGTTACGGACTGGCGAAGAAGGAGCAAGTGCAATTCATGGTGGCGCGGCTGCTTGGACTGGCCCAACTGCCTCAGCCTGCTGACGCCGCCGATGCCCTGGCCATCGCCATCTGTCACATTCACACCGCGCAGACATTGACGCTGCAAGGGGCCAGGCGATGAGAGCGTGCTGGCTCGTAGCTGCCGCTTTCACGCTCGGCGCTCAGCTTTATGCTGCGCCCGCGGCCGATCCCGTCGTCCAGGTCGACTTCTCCAATCCTGAACTGTCGCCCCCGCAATGGACGCTCATTCTCCACGCCGATGGCAGCGGCCATTTTCGCTCTCAGATGGGCGCCACTCCCAAGGCAGGGCTGAAGGAGATCGAAGCGCCCAACGTCGATCGCGACATTCAGGTCAGCAGGGAATTCGCCGGGCGCGTGTTTGCGGCAGCGCAGAGCCACAAGTGGTTCAATGCGCCTTGCGAAAGCCACCTGAAGGTTGCTTTCGAGGGTTGGAAGACATTTACTTATGACGGACCGTTGGGTCAGGGATCGTGCACCTTCAACTACTCCCGCGACAGGGAAATCCAGACGCTCGGCGAATCCATGCAGGCGGTAGCCCAGACGATTCTGGAGGGTGCGCGCCTCGAGTTGTTGCTGCAGCACGACCGGCTGGGCCTGGATCAGGAGATGGAATTCCTAGCCCAGGCCGTTCAGGACGGCCGGGCACAGCAGATTTGCGCCATCCGCGACATTCTGGAACGGCTGGCCCAGGACGACGATGTTCTCGAACGGGTGAGAAAACGGGCGCGAGCTCTGTTGGACCGCGGCGCAACTTAAATCTTTGCCTTCAGGCGACTTTTTCGCTTTAGTTTGTGTCCAATAAATGCAGGGCTCCCGATTCTTGGGGTGTCGCCAAGGGGCGATGGAAAGGCTGGGCGCCATGAGTTTCATGAGAAATCGCAATTGGGGGGCAGGGCTGGCAACGATGGTCCTTGGGGTGGTGTGTTTGGGGCCGGCGTTGCGAGCGCAGGACCAGGGGCAAGGAACAGGTCAGCCGGCGCGCGCAGTGCGCCTGAGCTATGTGGATGGCCAGGTGACTCTCGCGCAGGGCGGGCAGGTTCTGGCCCAGCAGGCTGTGGCCAATACTCCGCTGTTGGAGGGCATGCAACTGACCACGGCCGACAGCGGGAAGGCCGAGATTCAGTTTGAAGATGGCAGCGTGGCCCGGCTCTCTCCGGACAGCTCCATCACGCTGCAGGTTCTTCAGGGTTCGGGAACGACGGCCGCCGCTCAACTCCTGCTGAATGGGGGTCTGGCTTACTTCGAATTCCAGGGCGGGGGGCAGGCTGGCCAGGTGGGCGTGATGTTCGGCGATGCTCAACTCGCCACCAGTGGCTTCACCGTGCTTCGCGTCAGCATGGACAATCCTCCCGGCGAAGTGGCCGTGTTTTCAGGAAACGCGCATCTCAATTCCGCCAACGGCTCGGTTTCCGTTGACCTGCATGGCGGCGAAAGCATCGCTCTCAACGGCGCCAGTCCAGCCAACTATCAGCTCGCGGAGTCGATCGAGCCGGATTCGTGGGACGCATGGAACTCCGACCGCGATCAGGCGCTGACTACCGAGGCTGCGTCGCAGACCGGCGCCTCGACGAATTTGGGCCAGAGCCAAAACCCCGCGTGGAGCGATTTGGACGCCGATGGCAACTGGTACAACGTTCCAGGGCAGGGCTATATCTGGTCGCCCAACGAGGCTGCGAGTGCAGATTTCGATCCCTACGGCTACGGCAACTGGATGTGGACGCCGGGGTACGGCTACCTCTGGATCTCGGGCTACCCGTGGGGCTACATGCCGTTCCAGTGTGGAGCGTGGAACTTCTACAACGGATTTGGATGGGGCTGGGCGCCGGGCATGGGCGGATGCACTCCCTGGTGGGGTATGGGTTTCTACGGAGGCCCGAACATTGGTCATGGACCGGCTGGATATCGACCGATTCCGCGACCGATTTTGCCGCGCCATCCCATCAACCCCAGGCCGGTGGCGATGATACCCGTCAAAAGGAATCCGGTGATCATCAACTCTACTTTACCTGCTCGAAACAGAAACACGCCGGTGACGATTGGAGGGAGTACCGTCGTGGCGCTTCGTCCGTTGCCATCCCGGCCTGTCTTCGAGCACACGCCGTCGAATGCAGGGGGAAATCAGACGCAGCCGGGAAATCGGCCGACAGCGCCAGGCGGCGGGCAAGGGGCGCCGAATCGGCCCGGTTACAACCTCAACCGTCCTGCGGTGCAGCAGCCGGGTGAGCCAAACCGCCTAGCGCAGCCGCAGGCAGAGCCGGGCCAAACGACTCCCTCCGAGCCGCCTCTGCAGGTTCCGATGTACAGGAGCCAGCCGGCGCCAGCTCCGGAGAGCCGTCCTGCGCCGCCTGCTCAGCCTCCGGCATTCGAGAGTCAGCCGGAACCAAGCCATAATTCGGGTCCGCCACGATCGAGTTACTCGGGCGGCGGGTCAAACAACTATCCATCCAGCGGCGGCGGTGGCTCGAACGGTGGAGGCTCGACGCACCCAAGCGGAGGCTCTTCAGGCGGAAGTGGCGGCGGTGGATCGCATAGCGGCGGCGGCTCGTCTCGTGGAGGCGGTGGCGGCGGCGGTGGTGGCGGCTCCCACGGCGGTGGCGGTAGCGGCGGCGGCGGAGGCAAACACTAAGGCTCAGCTCGTGCCAGCTTGCGCCTGCGCAAATGTGGCCTGGAAGTCGTCACCTGCCGGTCGCTGAACCTCTACGGTTCTTCGAGAGGCAGGTTTCGACTTCTTGTTCTCTTTCCAACTGCATCTCAAGAGGAATTACGGTGTAAGCCGCGACGCGCAGCGCTGGTCGCGAACCCGGACGGGCTGCGGCAGAGGTGACGACCCTGCTTACCTTCGTGCGATCTTGCCGCGAATCCCGAGTCGGAGATTGGTAGTCTAAGAGATGTGAATGCCGAGCAAGACACGCGTTTGCGGGTCGCGGCGATTGGATTTCTCAATCCCGCGCCGCTCATGTGGGACTTTGAGCATGCGCCGCTGAACGAGGAGCTGGCTCGCCGCTATCGGATCGACCGCATGACGCCGTCGGAATGCGCGGCGCGGCTGGCGGATGGACGCGCGGACATCGGACTGATTCCCATCGCCTCGCTCGCCACGACGCCGGGACTGCAAATTCTGCCGGGATGCACGATCGCTTCAAAGGGCAAGGTGCGGTCGCTGATCCTGGTGCATCGCGCCAGCCGGCCGCTTGACAAGCTGCGCTCGGTGGCGGCGGATACGGCGAGCCGGACGACGCTCACCTATGCGCGCATGATGTTCCACAAATGGGGCAATGCGGAGGTTCCGTTTTTGCCCATGGTCGCCGATCTCGACGCAATGCTGGAGCGGGCCGACGCGGCCATTCTCATTGGCGATCCCGCGCTGCTGGCTCTCGAGGAGCGGAATAACCAATTCGAACGCACCGGAGAAGAATTGGTTTATCGCGACCTGGCCGAGGAGTGGCGCAAGCTGACCGGCCTCGCGTTCGTCTCCGCGGTGTGGTCCGCTTTTCCCGCGAGAGGCAGAGTTTTGGACGAGAGAGTTGCTGAAGATTTCATTCGGTCGCGCGATCACGGCCTCGCCAACATCGATGCGCTGGTTGCCGAGTGGTCAGAGCGGTTTCCCATTTCCGAGTCGACGATTCGAACGTATCTGACGACCAACATCCATTACGTGCTCGACGAAGAGTGCGTTGAAGGGATGCGCGGGTTTTTCCGCATGGCGGCCGAATATGGCGTTTTGCCGCCGTACACGGTCGCGGTTCAGGAACTCGCGGCGCGATAGCGGCGAGGCAGCGAGTTAGCAAATTAGCGAGTTAGCGAGTCAGCGAAGCTGGTTTTCAGATCACATCGATCAATTTTCAGCGATTTTCGGAGTTGGTTTGTTTGCGATCAATTCCACGCTATCCGTCTTATTTTGAGCGATTTGGACCTCCTTTCTCCGCTGTTTCTTGTGATTTACACAGTTTCACAGTTTCTGTGAAACTGTGGAGCGACTGGCTGTAAGGCTCTCATTCCAAAGACTTCACAGTTTCACAGTTTCACAGTTTCACAAAACGGCATGGGGGGGTGGGTCAAAGGCAGGGACCAGGGATTGGGGACCAGGGAACAGAAAAGCAGGAGACAGCGGACGGCCGGGAGCCAATAGCCAGTAGCCAGTAGGTGGCGAAGGAGCGATTCTGGTTTGCTCTTCGATCATGGAATGAGTATGCGCCAAGGCGGGGTAATGATCGGCAAACTTGACAGAGATCAGAGATCAGGGGTCAGGGCTCAGAAAAGGAATGACTTAAGGGAAGCGGGGCGGATTTATTTTGGCGGCGGAGGGCTTGACAAGGAAAGACAGTAGTTAGTGAACAGGGTCAGGGGTCAGGGGAGCAGGCGTGGCCTGCTGTTTCGTTCGGGCCGCGACATTTGAAAAGGCAATAATATCGCTGACTGACTATAAGGTAGGCCGTTTTTATGTATGGTGCCAAAGTGTCATTGAGTCTGCAACGGTAACGGGATTCAATGTTACCAACGCGGCCTTCGCTGAACAGTAGGCTTCGACTATCAAGGAGAACTGAAATGAACAGCCTGCTTCTGAATCTATACGCGAAATTCCAGAGCCTGAAGAACGGAGAGGAAGGTCAGGATCTGGTTGAGTATTCGCTGCTGGTCGCCTTAATTGCGCTGACATGCATTTCCGGAATCAGCAAGGTGGCTGGTGGCGTGAACGCGGTATTCAGCAATATCAGCTCCTCGCTGGCGTAAATCCGGCAGGGCGCGGCCAGCAAGCGCGGAACCGTACACCAGCGACCTACAAGGCGCCACATCCCTCTGATTTGACACCAAGCCTCTCGACGCCGAGGGGCTTTCGTGTGTTTGACAGGCTGTGCCACAATGAGTGCAATAGAAAACCCGCCTTCTGAGGGGCGGGTCTCTGGTGTGGCGATCTCTCTAGCGACATCATTGCATGGAGTGTTGCCCGTGACAAGTGTGAGGTATTTTGTGACTGAAAAAGACGAGTCAGCGAAAATCGGCGATATGGTGAAACAGCGCAAATCTCTGAAAGAAAGACTAGCTACTTTGGAAAATGAATTTACGGAACTCTCGCGAGAGTGGCACCTGCTTAGCGGCCTTTCGGACACACGAGATTTCTCAAATGAGCGCTATGTCGTCAATGACGACGAACTTAAAGTAATGCGCCCATCTCGATACACCGGTACCCAACAGGAACGTCAATATGAAGAAGCCATGGTCTTATCACTGAAGGCCCTCGACAAAGATGCCGTCATTAGACTGTTCAAAGAACTTTCCGAAACACGCAACGATTTGAATCGAGTGTCGAGTCAACTACGTCCATTTGGGATTGATTAACTTTATCTTTGGCTTCTGCGGTTTGCTCTTTTCCACTCAATAGCCCGCTGAGTGCTTGGGTGGTCCTTCGCATTTGCGACCCACTTTTCAAGCTCTTCGCGTGGCTGGATGTTTCCGCGAAACCACAAACGCTCTTGGGCGCTTTGATAGTCCTGCCAGGCTTCAACGGCGACCTCTTTGATTACGTCCCCATAGAGCTTATTTCGCATCCCTTGGTAGGAAGTCCAAGCGAGGGAATCAGCGGCCTGAAGACCGAGATATTCAGTTTTTTCGCGAAACGCGTGACGCCCTGCAAATGCTCCGGGATAGAGGAATTCTGAGTATTCGAGAGCGTCTTCGATCTCCATTCGAACGGGCTTGTCAGCAGTATCGAATACGTATTCGATGGGCACCTGGGCATGTTCAACCGACCAGTCGTAGCACAGACCGAGCAGACTACTGACTGCCCACGAATAGTGATGCTGGCCAACAGCCTCGCGCAGTTCGGGAGTCAAACATTCGTCATAATCAGCTTTAGATATAAAGCAGCTGATTCCTTTGATGGAGTGGTCGAAAGTTAACTTGCGGGCACGTCGCATCACTCGTTTGCTCCGCTCATCATCCCAATCTTTGAATTCAGAGTCTTGCGAATGCCCTACACAGGAGGTGGCATGCAGATAAGTAATTCCTTCCTGATTCAAAAAGATTTCCCACTCGCTGTGAAAGCGCTCCAATCTGTGAGCAGGAATCAGAACACAGCTAGCGACAGCCACCTTTTCATTTTTCGAGGTGCCGCTGTCGTCGATATGTGCGCGAAACATAGCTAGAGTTACCTTTTCCCCTTTAGCACCATTCATCAAGCCGAGCTTGACAAGGGAAAACGACACAGATTGACTCTGGACACACTTCGACATACCATCCTTTCCAGACGGTATGCCGAGTCAACCGATCAATCGCGCGAAGAATGTATCCGGTGATTTCGGCAAATTCGAGAGTTTTGTGCGCAGGATCGTTTCCGTACCCCACGCTGAAATCAAAGAGAAACTAGACGCGGAACGCGAAGCTAAGCAAACGTCTAAATCCGCTTCCCGCGTTTCTGCCGCATCTTCCAAGGCGCGTTAGAACGTTTCCGTTTCTCCCACCTTGCCGGTCAACTCTGCGTAAGTCAGCCTCTTCCCTGAAATCTGCGATGCTGCCAGCGTGAATCTGTCTGCGTCTGTGAGCGGATTATCTTTCGTGGCCCGATTGCTGAACCTGAAAACCTGCTCATCGACGTAACGGGTCAAGTGGAACGGCTCGACTGAAACGTATGTGCCCTTCAACCCCCTCTTGAGTAGGCTCCAGAAATTCTCAATTCCGTTTGTATGCACTTCGCCGCGCACGTACTCGGTAACGTGGTTCACAGTCTCATGCACGAATTGTAGCGTCGGAAGGTTTTTGTAGGACGGCAAGTTGTCCGAGTAAATTTTGCTCCCGCCTTCAATGTTGCTCAGGATCGCGTCCAGCAGCACGTCGCGGCGCACATTCGGGATGACTTCAGCGCGAACCTGGCGGGTGTCGCGGTCCAACATGCCAAACACGGCAACCTTGTCAGTTCCGCGCCCGGTCTTCATCTTCGTGCTGTCCTTCCATGCCTTCCACTCCTCAGTCACGTACTCAGGCTTTACTGGACGCTGGCTGAGATGCTTGTTCTTGGCCTCTCCGCCCAAGTAGGCTTCACCAATCTCAACCGGGCCACCATCTCCGCCTAGCTTGGCGAATGTCTGTGCCTGCATGGCAAGCCTGATCCTGTGCAGCATGAACCATGCGGTTTTCTGAGTCACCCCAACGGCGCGATGCAGTTCATAGCTGGAGATGCCATTCTTGCTATTGCAGAGCAGCCAGAGCGCAGGGAGCCACTTGTCTAGGCCGATGGGCGAATCCTCGAACACTGTGCCAACCTTGAGCGAGAACTTCTGCTTTGGGTGATCGCCATAGCAACGATATGCGTTCGCGTTCGCCATCCAAGTCAGCTTGGTTGCACCGCAATAGGGGCAACGGGGAACACCGTCCGGCCAGCGCACGAAAACCATGAACTTCCGGCAGTTCTCAGGATCGCCAAAGTGTTGAATCGCTTGCTGTAAGGTCTTGATTTGGTCTTCCATGTTTTAACTATAGAACAAATGGCGTAGTCTGTCAAGTATATTATTGCCTTTGAAAAGGCCAGGCCCTGGTAGACCAGGCCCAGGTCAAGAGGGCAATTCGCCGTCAGGCGGCGTTGATGGCCACGACTTTGCTGTCGCGCAGGTTCCTGATGTCGCGCATCGGCGGCTGGCCGAAGAGACGGCTGTACTCGCGATTGAACTGGCTGACGCTTTCATAGCCGACTTCATAGGCCGCGCTCGTGGCGTCCAACCCGTCCATCAACATGCGGTCTCTTGCCGACTGGAGCCGAAGCTGCTTCTGGTATTGGAGCGGACTCATTGCCGTCAACGAGCGGAACTGATGATGGAGCGTTGAGACTCCCATTCGCGCGAGGGTAGCGAGCTCGTCGATGCGGAGCGGCTTGGCGTAGTTGGCGCGCAGCCAGGCGATGGCCCTGGCTGTTCTGTAGCTGAGGTCTCCGGCCGTGGCGATGGCGCGAAGGCGTTCGCCTTGCGGGGTGCGGAGGACGCGGTAGAGGATTTCGCGATGGATCAAGTGGCTGAGAAACGGTATGTCCTCGGGAGCGTCAAGAAGGTCGACGAGCCGAGAGCACGCGGCCAGCAATCCGGCAGTCGTGACCCCGACCGCAAGCCCATGGCGCTGCCCTGAGGTTGAGGGCTCGGGAAGATCTTCGCGGCTCAGGACCTCGCGCACGATGGGCATGTCGAGCTGGAGGTTCATGGTCAGCATCGGGACCTGTTCCGATGCCTCGGTGATCTGGCTTTCAACGGGAATATCGATCGACGACAGAAGAAAGGATGACGCGTCGCAGAGGTAAATCGTTCCTCCGAGGTTGATGCGCTTTCGGCCCTGCATAAAAACCGTGAGGCTGGGCTCATAAAGGGCACGGAAACACGGTGTTGGCCTGGTGCGACGATACAGCGCAAGGCCGGGAACGGCGGTGCGGTTTTCTCCGAGCGCCGGCGCATGGGCCGCGATTTTGCGGGCCAGCTCCTGGCGTATTTCGACGACTGCTGCGCCGAGGCCGTCCGGTTTCTCTGTCCGTGTCCCCATTTCGATTCACGTTCCTCCATTTTCAGCGTACAGCCAGAACGCGCGCCGTGTGCACAAAATCGGAGGGTGGGACAGGACCGGGCAAAGAATAGGCAGGATCGGGAAAGCGCACGTGTGCGGAGATTCGCTACTTTGGGATTGTGCGAGTGACCATTGCGAGCAGAAATCAGCGCACAGGATGGGAAACAATGCAGAAACGCAAACTTGGAAAAAGCAATTTGGAAGTCTCCGCGATTGGGCTGGGATGCATGGGACTGAGCTCCGGGTATGGCCCAGCCACGGAGCGGCAGCAGGCGGTTTCCCTAATCCGTGCAGCGGTGGACCGCGGTGTCACGTTTTTCGATACAGCTGAGGTTTACGGTCCGTTCACGAATGAGGAGCTGGTTGGCGAGGCGCTCGCGCCGGTTCGCGAAAAGGTTATCATCGCCACCAAGTTCGGATTCGATCTGGACCCCAAAACAGGAACGCGTCGCGGCGGTCTCAATAGCAGGCCAGAGCACATCAAGACGGTCGCCGATGCCTCGCTCAAGCGGCTGCGCACCAATGTCATCGATCTTTTCTACCAGCACCGCGTCGATCCCGATGTGCCTACCGAGGACGTGGCTGGCGCCGTAAAGGACCTGATCCAGCAGGGCAAGGTCCGGTACTTCGGGCTTTCCGAGGCCGGCGCACAAACCATCCGTCGCGCGAACGCCGTCCAGCCGATCACCGCGGTTCAGAGCGAATACTCCCTTTGGTATCGGGGACCAGAAAACGAAATCCTGCCGACGCTGGAGGAACTGGGCATTGGCTTTGTCCCCTTCAGCCCCCTCGGCGCGGGCTTTCTGACCGGCAAGATGGATGCAAACACCAGGTTCGATCGTTCCGACTTCCGCTCCACCGAACCTCGCTTTGCTCCCGACGCACTCAAGGCGAATGTGGCACTGGTCGCACTGATCCGTTCCGTGGCAGAGCGCATCGGGGCCACTCCTGCTCAAATTGCTCTGGCTTGGCTGCTTGCGCAAAAGCCGTGGATTGTTCCCATCCCCGGCACAACCAAAATCCACCGCCTCGAAGAAAATCTCGGAGCAGTCGACGTCATGCTGACGCCTGACGACCTCCGCGAGATCGACACAGCCGCCTCGAAGATCGCGTTGCAAGGCGCCAGGCTGCCCGAGGCAGCACTCCAAATGACTGGCCGATAGCGATCAGCCGGCCCCTTCCCGCCTTCTTAAGGAGAAAGCTCAATGCAAAAACGCAAACTGGGAAAAAGCAAACTTGAAGTTTCGGCGATGGGGCTCGGATGCATGGGCATGAGCTTCAGCTACGGAGCACCCAAAGACGTGCCGGAGATGATTTCGCTGATCCGCGCGGCCGTGGAGCGCGGCGTGACGTTTTTTGACACGGCCGAAGTGTACGGCCCGTTCACCAATGAGGAGCTGGTAGGCGAGGCGCTCGCGCCGGTTCGCGACAAGGTGGTGATTGCCACGAAATTCGGATTCAACACGAAAGGCGACAGCAGGCCTGGTGCGCAGAACCTGGATAGCCGGCCTGAGCACATCAAGGAAGTGGCGGAAGCCTCGCTGAAGCGGCTGAGGACCGATGTGATCGATTTGTTTTATCAGCATCGCGTGGACCCGGAAGTGCCGATCGAAGAGGTTGCGGGCGCGGTGAAGGATCTGATCGCGCAGGGCAAGGTGAGGCACTTTGGCCTTTCAGAAGCAGGGGTGCAGACGATTCGGCGCGCCAATGCCGTGCAGCCCGTGACCGCGCTGCAAAGCGAATACTCGCTGTGGTGGCGGAAGCCTGAAGCGGAAGTGATCCCGACACTCGAAGAACTGGGAATCGGCCTGGTCCCATACAGCCCGCTGGGCAAGGGCTTCCTGACGGGAAAGATGGATGAGAACACCAAGCTCGCGAGCAACGATTTCCGCAGCACGCTGCCCAGGTTTACGCCGGAGGCGATGAAGGCGAATCGGGCCATCGTGGATTTGCTGAACGCGATGGCAAAACGGAAGAACGCGACACCGGCCCAGATCGCGCTGGCGTGGCTGCTCGCGCAGAAGCCGTGGATTGTTCCGATTCCAGGCACGACGAAGCTGGCGCGGCTGGAAGAGAACATTGGAGCGGTCGAGGTGGAGCTAACTGCGGACGATTTGCGCCAGATTGACAGCGCGGCTGCAAAGATTGCGGTGCAGGGCGCGCGGTATCCGGAGAAGCTGGAACAGTTGACGGGGCGGTGAAGGGAAGCAACCATGCGAGGAGCCATTCTGTACGGAAAGGACGATGTACGTTTCGAGGAGCGTGCAAAGCCAGCAATTCTCAAGCCGACGGACGCCATCATCAGAATCTCGGCCACGTGCGTTTGCGGGTCTGACCTTTGGAGCTACCGCGGCATCAGCCCCGTGTCAGGGCCAACCCCGATGGGCCACGAGTACTGCGGGATCGTCGAGGAGGTTGGCAGCGCGGTTACTTCGGTGAGGCTGGGTCAATTCGTTATCGGATCGTTCTTCGCCTCCGACAACACGTGTCCGAACTGCCGTGCGGGTTACCAGACGTCGTGCCAGCACCGCGAATCTATCGTGGGCGCGCAGGCGCCTTTGCTGCGCGTTCCGCTCGCCGATGGCACTCTGGTGGCCACTCCGGATATTCCCTCGAATGACCTGATCCCGAGTTTATTGGCGCTCTCTGACGTTATGGGCACCGGCTGGTTCGCCGCCGACGCAGCCGGTGTGAAGCCGGGATCGACGGTCGCCGTCGTCGGGGACGGCGCGGTTGGGCTCCTGGGTGTGCTCTCCGCCGGGCAGATGGGGGCGGGGCGGATCATCGCAATGAGCCGACACGAAACGCGGCAGAGGCTGGCCCGAGAATTTGGCGCAACGGACATAGTGACCGAACGTGGTGACGAGGGTGCGGCTCGCATCAAAGATTTGACCAGGGGGATCGGTGCCGATGCAGTGCTGGAGTGCGTTGGCACCCAGGAGTCGATGATGCAGGCGATAAGGTCTACCCGTGCGGGCGGTTTTGTGGGTTACGTCGGCGTCCCTCATGGGGTTGAACTCAATGGCGAAGAACTGTTTTATTCCCATGTCCATCTTCACGGCGGCCCCGCGCCAGTGCGTCGATTCCTGCCCGAGTTGATTGGCCTGGTGTGGAATCGAAAGATCAATCCCGGCAAAGTCTTCGATCTGACCTTGCCTCTCGATCAAGTGGCGGAGGGCTACCGCGCGATGGACGAGCGCCGCGCGATTAAGACGATGCTGCTGCCGTAGAATCCTTGCGTCTGAGGATGCGATAAGCTCCGGCGCCAAGTCGCGTGGCGCAAGACGCGGGGCTCGGGGAGCGTAAGCGCGCCGACTCCACGCCATAGATGCCGGGGCCCCATTCGAACCCGTTGAGATAGAGCTCGAGAATGCGCTGCTTGCCGAGGACGAATTCGGCGACGGGGACGAGCGCGAACTCCGCGCGCTTGCGGAGGCCCATGCGGAGCATGGAGCGGCGGGTGCGGCGAGGTCAGAAGCTGTCTAGGAGAAATGCTTCGCCCACGCCTCGACCCATCCCAGAGTGAGCGTGTGCCACGGCCCCCAGAAATACAGGAGAGTGGCAACGAACTCGGCAGCGAGAAGGGCCGACGCGCCCACGACGAAGGAGCGCACGAGGCGGCCGCGCCACAGGTCCCAGGCGAGCATGAGGACGATGATCAGCACGTTGCCATAAAAAGAATCGAAGAACCAGGGCACCAGTGACTGCGGCGCGTGGTGCAAATACCCTGACACACGCGCAAAACCCGGGTCTGCGAGCGAGACGGTCGCCAGGATCATCATTCTCTTGTGCGCAGCCGGATTTTTTCTGAGCGCGATGCCCCACGCTAGCAGAACCAGAAAGCCGACGATGTCCATCAGGTTTATCGCCATGAACTCCGGCCGGCGGGCTTTGGCCATGCTGCCGATATGCGCCGCGTCCGCTGCCAACACCGCCCACGGTCCGAGCACCGCCATCAGGCACGCCCATCCCGCCATGAAGGAGCCCAGCCTGCGGTGCCACGCCAGTCGATCGCCGAGCACCAGCAGCACCTGCGCCGTGAGCAACAGCATCCAGCCGGTGAAGACGGCCGCGTGCACATACAGAATCTTTGGCGCCGGGGGATTCTCATGCGCGAACCGCGAAGCATCCAGGCCGAATCCGGCGATCATCCCCGCCCAGAGGATGGCTAGCCACACGGCCGAAGGCACCCGGTCTTCGCGCGGGCTCCATGTGCCGCGGGTATGCAATATCATTTTTGGGGCGCGCACTGCGGGCGCTGTCGCCACGGGGACCTCCTGATGATGCTATGAAGGAAGATTGCCGGACGAATCGGGGCGATGTCAACGAAAAGATTGGGTGGCGATGGGCGGGGGTGCGCGAGAAGCGATGACGGCAGTGGGGCGATGAAGGGGCTGAGTGAGGGCGTCAGGCGGTTTGCCAGTGCTCGGG
This sequence comes from Occallatibacter sp., assembly GCA_049517515.1. Lineage (GTDB taxonomy): Bacteria > Acidobacteriota > Terriglobia > Terriglobales > Acidobacteriaceae > Telmatobacter. The sequence goes on along the minus strand of JBEKSA010000001.1, from coordinate 315,682 downwards.
AGAGAGGGTGACGGTGGCGCAGCCGAAGGTGTAGTTGAACCAGGCGTGCTCGGTGGTGGGCGTGGCGAAGAAGCCTTCGAAGTTGAGCTCGGCGGAGACGCGAGCAACGAAGGCGCGGGGCCCGTAGAAGAGAGTGAAGAAGCTGTCCCAATCGACGGTGAAGAGGAAGGAGTGGTCGGGGGCGAGGAGAGTTCCGCGAGCGGGAAAGGGGATGGAGCCGCTGCGGAGGGCGGCGATGGGGAGGGTGACGACGGGGCTGGAGTGGGGGAATTCGGGGACGTAGAGGAGGTCGCCGGCTCCGGCCGCTGTGAAGGCGTGGAGGAGGTCTGCGTGGAGGAGCGGCTCGAAGCGACCTTCAACCGGCATCCAGATGGGCTGAGACTCAAGGAAGGACTGAAGGCTGTTGCGGGCGGCTGGGTCGGCGAGGTGGTCTTGAAGCGATCCGATGGAGGTGAGGAGGGCCTGATTAACGCGCGCACAGGAGCCGAGGCCGGTGTGAGATGCGATTTCAGACCACGGGTGCTTTGTTCCGAGCGCGAGAATCTGCGCGTCGCTTGGGTATTGGTGAGTGGCGTTCCAGGCGAGCGAGGCAGGGACGCGGACGAAGGGATGCAGAACGACGAGGACAGATTCGAAGACGCCGCCAAAGGCCTCAAGCAGCGGGAGGCTGTAAGCGGGATAAGTAAATTGCTCCGGTTGCACGAGAGGGATGATAGCAGACAGGGAACGGAGAACGGGGAGCAGGGAGTAGCCAATAGGGAGTAGCTAAAGCCACACTGATTTTGCGGCGGATGCGGCACGGGTCAACTCGTGCCCTTTCAAAGCTGCGAGATCTTCCGCAACCCGTGAAGCCGTGCCGTTCAAACTGACCCACCATTTTAACTACCGGGTGCTTGCTTTCAAAGGGCAAATCATGACAACCTTATAAGAAGTGTGCGAGTTTCTGAGACGAAGGAGCACGTAAATCCCCATGCCAATACAAACGACTGAGAAGATCTGGCGCAACGGGAACCTGATTGCCTGGGATCAAGCCAAGATTCACGTGATGAGCCACGTGATTCACTACGGCTCGAGCGTATTCGAGGGGATTCGCTGCTATGGGCAGCCGCAAGGGTCGGCGGTTTTCCGGCTGCCGGAGCACATGCAGCGATTGCTGGATTCGGCCAAGATCTACCGCATGGAGATTCCGTTCACGCTGGAGGAACTTTGCGCGGGAGTGGTAGAGACGATTGAGGCGAACGGTGTGGCGCCGTGCTACATCCGGCCGATCGCGCTGCGCGGGTACGGAGAGATTGGCGTGAACCCGAAGGGGTCGCCAATCGATGTGTACATCGCGAATTTTCCGTGGGGCAAGTATCTTGCCGGGCACGGCGGAGCGGATGTGTGCATCTCGAGCTGGAACCGGCTGGCGCCCAACACGATGCCGGCACTGGCCAAGGCGGGCGCGAATTACATGAACTCGCAACTGATCAAGATGGAGGCTGAAGCGAACGGCTACCAGGAAGGGATCGCTCTGGATGTGAATGGGCTGGTGAGCGAGGGGTCGGGCGAGAATGTTTTTGTTGTGCGCAATGGCGTGCTGTTTACGCCGCCACTGGGGAATTCGGCGCTGTCGGGAATTACGCGCGACAGCGTGCTGACAATCGCGCGGCACCTGGGCTTCACAGTGACCGAGCAGGCGATTCCGCGGGAGCTTTTGTACATCGCGGACGAGGTCTTCTTTACGGGAACGGCCGCGGAGGTGCAGGGGATCCGGTCGATTGATCGCATCGTGATTGGCGACGGGAAGCCGGGCGAGATTACGAAGAGGATTGCGGACGAGTTCTTCGGAATTGCGAACGGGTTGAAGCCGGACAAGTTTGGCTGGCTGACACCGGTGAAGGTGGACGCGAGCGAAGAAGTGACGGCGTAGAAACAGTGATCAGTGGTTAGTGGTAAGTGAAAGACGAGGGCCCTTCGGCGTGCGCCGGAGGGCCTTCGTGTTTGCGGCGCGGTGCCCAACGGTAGCGCGTATGGCGATGTTTGTTCACTTGATGGCGGAGTCGAGATGTATGGCTGGTTCGATGCGGCGGCCACATGGCGCAGGCTCAGTTCATAGCATGAGGTTTTGAACTCATCCGGAACTCGCGTAAACCGGAATCGTTATCGATGGTTGGCCTATGGAGCTGCCGGTGCGATCGGCGTTTCCTCGATCGCATTCCATGATGGGGCGGGTTCGGACTGCCCCTAAGCCTGGTCCGCAGTTGGCGTTCGCAACTATTGCGCCGGTTGTGGGGCCGGAGTGGCGGCGTGTTGGCCAAGCTGTACATCCGCGGTTCCGATGCGACCCGAGGCATCCACCCGAACGGTAAATCGGGCACGGACAGCTTTCGGATTGAAGTCGAGTTTTGGATGCAGGTTCATGTCCAACAGCAGCCTGCCGGTGGGGGGCACGGTGCGCGGGGCACTGGACCGAACAACCTCGGCGACACGGCTCAGTTCCTTGCCCTTCTTGTTATAGGTGGAGACCATCAGAATGACTTCGGCGTGGCGCGGTTCGGTGTCAGTGGCCGCTGTCCAGGCCAGGTTGTGGCCATCGACATGAATGATGAACTGTTCCGGATCCGTCGGCAAGGTTTCGACGTTGATGCGTACTCCGTCGTAGACCATGGTGCTGGTGTCGGCCGAAATCAGGTCGCCAATCAGCCGTCGCGAGGGATTCGCCACGTCCACATGCCCTGGGCCGCGCTCCAGATAGTAGCCGGCGCGGGTTATCACTGAGAGATCGGGGCGGTTGAGCGTGACTTTGATGTGCCGGAACTTCCGCGGATCGTTCGAGGTGTTGGTGGGGCGGTAGGTGAGGGTATAAAAGCTGGAGCCATCCTGGATAGCGGTGCCGATCTCCATGTCGACATCGTTGCGTCCGAAGAGGGTGCGCCCGCCGGTGGCTTTGGCCAGCTGGTTGAACTCGTAGTTTCCGCCAAATGGATCCATCGCCGAATCGCCGCCATAGACGCCGGGGTTCACTTGCACGCCAGCAGGGTCAATCGTGTAGAGAGTAACGCGGGCGTCGCGCAGCACGTTCACACAATCCTGAACGGCGCTTTCGATGCGGTTGGCTGAGTCGATTTCGAGGCGTTCGAAATGGAGTGGAGGGAAGCCTCGGCCTATCCAGATCATGTTCTTGTGACCGGGATGGCCGATTACGGCTTGCGCCACGCGGCGCAGCGTAATGAAAGCGGTCGCATAGCGCTCGCCGACCCAGGCGCCCTGGTGCATCTGCCAGGGATAAGCCGCAAAGTGATGGTCGAGCGCATTGATCAGTTCGTCCTTGTTCTGGGTGTAGTCCCGCAGTACGGTGAAATGCTCGAGATCAACGGCGATCAGCATCGTTGGTGCAGGCAGCTTGTCCGGCTGCTTGTCGAGAAACTTCTTGAGCGAGTAGCGCGCGAAAGCCATATCTTCAAAGCGCGTGTTGAACTCGTCAAGCAGGATGATGTCGACAGGAGCGCGCGGGGCCAAACGATCCAGGTCCGCAGTGGACTCGATGGAGAGCTGCTGGTCGGGCGTATGCGCGCCGGCCAGTTCGAAGTTGAGAACCGTTTGGGGCTCTCCTTCTTCTTCAACTTTGAAGTCGTCGCGGCTCAGATCCTTTACTACTTTTCCCTTCTTGTCCACGACTACCACATCCAGCACCACGAGACGCGTGATGGTGCGCAGGGTGTAGCCGCTGTTGGGGGCAGATGGGGTATTCGGAGTCAGCACCGGCGGGTTCTGGATTTGTGTTGGCGCGCCGGATGATTGCGTTGCCGGATTGGCCTGTTGCGCGGGCGGCTGCGTGGCGGATTCGGCAGGAGTGGCTTGCTGCGTGGCAACTGAAGGGACGGAAGCCTGGCCGGATTGGGTTTGCTGAACGGGCAACAACGCGGGAATCAGGCAGGCAAGCGCTACCGCAGATAGCCTAGTAAGACTTGGAATGATCATCGGTTCCTCGACTTTCACGGGCTCGATTGCGACGGATCATGGCGCAACTTCCTGGTGATTCGCGGCCCCCAACGAAGAAAAGAATCCTCTCACGCACGCGCTGGACGTGCGCAGGAGAGTGTGAACAGAGGTCCAGGATTGGCTGGCAAATTAGTCTACGCCGGAACCTCACTAGCCGCAATATGCTCGCTGAGCGAGTGGCACGCCCTGTCCTGCCACACCTCTGAGAGTGCCCAATCCTTGAAGCAGTCTCACAGCTTCAAGGATTGGAAAAGCACGAACCATGAATCATGGCACTACCCTCGTCTCGATACTGGTGGGCTTTTGATCAGCCCCAGCGTCAAATCCGCCATGTGGCGGCGCCTGCGAAATCAGACTGCAGCGCCGAAAAATCAGTCCGCGCTGAGACACAAACTTCGTTCCGCCCCGTTGGTCAATAATCCGGAAGTTATGTTCTGGTAAACACGGGTCAGCCCGGCGTCCGGTTCACCTCGGGCAAATCGTCGTGCCCTTTCAAGGCACACCCAAGCTGACCCACTACACAGCGTGTGGCCGGATGGAGCTCGCCAATTATGATGAATCGGAGAGCCGTTCAGAAGCAGCATTGGGCCCGCGCGGGGAGCGGAGCGTCGCATTGCCGCGGGAAGGGAAGACAGCAGACCCGTGAAACCAGACATGAGAGTGTCGTTTGCCGGACTGGAGCTGACGAATCCGGTCATCGCCGCCAGCGGCACTTTTGGCTACGGCATCGAGTTTGAAGAGATTGTTTCGCTGGAGAAGCTGGGCGCGATCGTGACCAAGGGGATCTCGCTGGAGCCGATGGCGGGCCACGCGCCGCCACGCATTGTGCAAACAGCGGCGGGGATGCTGAATGCGATCGGCCTGCAGAATGTGGGCGTGGAAGATTTCGTTGAGCGGAAGCTGCCGCCGATGAGCCGGCACCCAAGTTGCAAAGTGATCGTGAACGTGTTCGGGCATACGGTGAACGAGTATGTGGGAGTGATCGACCGGCTAAACGATGCGGAGGGGATTTCGGCATACGAATTGAACGCATCGTGCCCCAATGTGCAAGCAGGCGGAATGGCGTTCGGAACCGATCCGTATTCGCTGGAAGAGCTGGTGGAGCGGACGAAGAGAGTGGCCATTCAACCGCTGATCGTGAAGCTCTCGCCGAACGTGACTTCGATCGGGTACATGGCCCGCGTCTGCGCGGAAGCGGGCGCCGACGCAGTGAGCCTGGTGAATACGTTTCTGGCAATGTCAATCGATGCAGAGACGCGGCGGCCGCGGCTCAGTAATGTGACGGGAGGCCTGTCTGGGCCAGCGATCAAGCCGATCGCGCTGCGTATGGTGTACGAGGTGGCGCGGTCCGTGCAGATTCCGATTCTGGGGATGGGGGGGATCGTCACGGCGGAAGACGCGGTGGAATTCATCCTCGCCGGGGCGACGGCGGTGCAGGTGGGAACGGCGAGCTATGCCGATCCGCGCGCGACCGAGCGGCTGGCGGCGGGGTTGGAATCCTGGTGCAAGAGCCACGATGTGGAGAAGGTGGCGAGCTTGACGGGGGGCTTGAAGAGCAGGGAATAGGGAGTAGCCAGTAGGGAGTAGAAAGGCAGACAGTAGGGAATCGGAGCAGAGCTTCTAGCTCCTAGCTTCTAGCCGTCAGCCTGTCGTGCTGGTTACATGTTGGCGCAGGATTGCAGGCGGGCCCAACAGACCAAGGGCACGAAATCAGTGGTTGGAGCGGTGTCCTAAAGGCGCTTGATGAAGGCGAGGGCTTCGGCGAGTTGCGGGAAGCGGGATTCGTCGGCCTTGAATTCGGCAGAGTGGACGCAGCGGCGCAGGCCGCGCGCCCGGACGGGGTGCTTGAGATGGAGCATCTCGTGATAGAGCAGATATTCGATGGCGTAGCGAGGGCTGGAGGGGCGGTCAAAGACGCGGCTGACGACGATGGTGTTGTGGGCGGCGTCGTAGTGGCCGAGAGAGCGCTTGGCGTGGTGCTCGCTCCAGGTAAGGTCGGGGCGGCCGAGCAGCCCGCCGAAGAAGCGCGTGTTGAGCGCGTCGAAAACTTCATCAAGATTAAAGTAGCGGCCCTCGGGGCCGAAGTAGCGCTTGGTGCCGCGCGCGGTGCGGACGAGCTCGGCTTGGCGCGTTACGGCGGCCGAGGAGGCGAAGCGCTTGTAGCGCAGGTTGTGCGCCGCGTTGATGTGCTTGCGGTAGAGCTTAGCCAGGAGAATGTGTGCGATGGCATGGAGGACAGACTCTGGAGCGCCTTCGAGAAGATCGGAGAGACTGACGTGTATCTCACCCTCGCGAAGGCGAATGGTGGTGTTGAGCGAGGTGAAGCGGCGGAAGCGGACATGAATCGGCGGCATGGGCGCACGCGGGCGGAGGGCGCGGTACTCGAGCTGGAAGATGGGGACGACGTCGGGGGTGGTCACCGAAAGCGAGAATAACAGGGGCCGGGGACCAGGGGCCAGAGATCAGAGACCAGAGACCAGAGACCAGAGATCAGAGACCAGAGATCAGAGATCAGAGATCAGATGGACTCGATGCGGTTCTTTGGAGAAGGCTTGATGAGCATCGGTGCGGACGCTCGGAAGGTTCCGACGTTTGATCAATGTTTTTGCTGATCCCTGATCTCTGATCTCTGTTTTTCACTTCGGCTCGTAGCGGTCCTGGCCCTTCTCATCGGGATGGGCTTCGAAGTAGGCTTCCTGGTCTGCGGTGATTTGCTTTGCAGAGTCGGAGAGATCGCCGATACTGTCAAAGGCCTCTTTGAGTGAGAGCTCGAAGCCAGGCTCGCTGGGCAGGCCGTGCAGGACTGCTTGCCAGCGCGCAATTCCTTCATTGAGCCCCTTGAGCGATTTCCGAATGTCGGCCTTGCGCCCGGAATAAACGTCAAGGTTGTCACCGAGCTCGTCGATGAGGGCGGCGAAGTCCTCGAGCTCGCCGTTGAGGCGCTGGATGCGCGCGGCGGTATGCGCACGGGTTGTGAGTCCCTTGATGGTGTCGGAGTGGTCGTCGAGGAATTTGACGTACAGGTCAACGCGGGCGACGGGATCGATGCCGGCCTCGGCGATCTGGTCCTGCTGCGCCTCAGTCAGCGGCTCGCGCTTTTCTTTTTGCGCGACGAGCGGCGCGGCGATGAGCAAAGAGAGAAGTATGGCAACGAGCGTGCGCATGGCAGATAAACTCCGACGAGATTATTCAAGCATAGGGCCACGGGGCGCGGAACGTGAACCGTGAATCACAGCATCGAGACGCGGGACCCCAGCCATGGCCAATGCGCGTGAGACGCACAAAGAGGGGCAGGGTTAGAACGATGGGCTGAGGGGTGACGGGGGCGGCGAACTATTTGCTGCGGAAGACCTCTAATAAAGCTGCATTCTTCGCATCGGTGACCTGGGCGAGGGTCTGCTCCACGAGAGGGCGATCGTCGATGCTGCTGGCTTGAAGCATCTCGCTGAGGCGGAAGGCGGTTTGGCTGAGCATGAGCTCAGCGTTCTTGAGGCGCTTGTCGTTATCGGAGACTTTGAGGTGGATCTTCTTTGCGATCCGCTGAATCTGCTGGAGCAAGCCGGCGGCCCTGGACACGTTGCCAGCCTGGTACTGGCGGATGCTCAGCTCCGTCATCTGTTGCACGAGCTGGGCATAAAGGAAGCACTGCTCGCGGGGCTGGGCCTGGTTGGCCCGGGCCTCGAGCGCATCAATTGTCTGCTGATCGGGAAGGGAGCTGTCGGAAGCGGCAGCGTGAGTATAGCCAACGTTCAGGCTGAGGGTGAGGAACACGGCAATGGGAACCACGGTCCGCATAGGGGAACTCCTCTGACGCGGTTCTGCCCCCGAATTGTGACTATAGTAGCTGCGTTTTGCAGCGAACCGCAAGAAATAAGATTGAAGATTTTGATGGAGTGAAAACCAAAGGAACCGAAACCGGGGTGAATTCTTGAGGACTTCCAAGGCCGAGGGTGGGTGGCAGGACCTATTTTTCAAGGACCTGGAGCCGCTGACGGGCCTGCCACTCCTGGTTGGGATACTTGCCCGCGGAGGCGGAGAGAAAACGGTGATAATAGGCGGCGGCCTGGGATTTCTCATGCAGCGAGTCGTAGGCGGTAGCCCAAAGGAAGAGGGTTGAGGGGATCTCCGGCAGGTAGCGTGAGCGCATGGCCAGCGCATGGAGGGTGACGTCGGGATGGCCGGTTTTGGAGGCGGTAAAGGCCAGGCCGCTCCAGCCATCGACGTTGGCCGGGTCGATTTGAGTGGCCTTGTCGAAGACCGGGTAGGCTTGCCCGGGCTGGCCCAGGTGAACGAGGTTCTGGGCGTGGGCGACAAGCAGATTGGAATCGTTGGGGGTCGCGGCGAGGAGATGGAGGTAGAGCTGGTCGGAGCCAGCGTAGTCGGCCGCATCGGCGAGGATCGCGGCCAACATTTGGGTGATGGCGGTGTCATCGGGGTGGGCGGCGTGGAGTTTTTGGAGGAGCGGGAGGGCCTCGGCCTTGTCCTGATCGGCGAGCACCGTGGCGAGCTGCGCGGTAAGCGTGGGGTCGTCGGGATTCCTGGCGAGGGCAGCACGGAGGATGGTCTCGGCCCCCGGATAGTCTTTGCGCAGGATGAGCAGATGGGAAAGGCCGGCGTTGGCAGGAACGGAATCGGGATCCTTGTCGAGAACACCGCGATAGGCGGCGGCGGCGTCGTCGAACTGGCCGGACTTTTCGGCGAGCTCAGCAGCGAGCAGGGTGTCGGAGGACGTTTCCGGCGTGAGCTTGAGAGCTTCGAGCAGGTCGTTGGAGGCCTCGGCGGGATCGGAGTCGCGATCGATACGCGCAAGTGCGCGCCAGGCGCGAGCCTTGAGCAAAGGATCGGCCAGGCCGGGATCGAGAGTAGTGGCAGTGACGAGCTCCGGACGGGCTTCGGAGAGCTTGTTTTGGCGGGCCAACAGCAGGCCAAGCGAGATGTGAGCCTCGAAGGAGTTTGGATCGGCGGCGATGGCACGGCGGTAGAAGGCGGCAGCATCGTCGAGACGATCCTGCGCGTCGGCAACGTAGCCGGCGTCGAACAGGGCGCGCGCATCGGAGGGGTGGGCGGCGAGGTATGGATCTAGCTTCGCCTCGGCGGTCTTCCAGTCAGATGCGGCGATAGCGGCTTCAGCGGCGGCAACTTCGGCGGGGGCAGGATGCGGAGTCGGGGTTAAGGCTCCGTCGGCGGACGCGGGGGGTGAGCTCGCTGGCGGAGGCGCAGAGCCGGCGGATGATGAGGAACTCTGCGCGAAGGCTGGCGTTGGGCGGAGAACAAGAGCCGCGAGCAGGGCGAAAAAAGCGAGACGAAGCACAGAATTCCTCATTCAATAGTGTAATTTGCGTGCGGCAGGCGCGTAGGTTGGACGCAGCAAAGGGTCTGCCGGTGTGGATCGCGCGGGTTTTTGACGGCCCGTATAATAAAGATGGACGGTTGCGTCCCAAGGCTCGCAGAGAGCACTGTGGCGCGGCCGGAAGATTCTTTTGGGCAGAGAAAGCAACGCTGAATCTGCCGTATCGGTGCCTTCCCTTTGAACGATGCCATCATTATCCGCGGCGCGCGGACACACAACCTGAAAAATCTCTCGTGCGAGATACCCCACGGCAAGCTGACGGTGATCAGCGGCGTATCGGGCTCGGGCAAGAGCTCGCTGGCCTTCGACACCATCTATGCCGAGGGGCAGCGGCGGTATGTGGAGTCGCTTTCGGCGTACGCGCGGCAGTTTCTGGAGCGGATTGAGAAGCCGGACGCGGACGAGATCGACGGAATGGCGCCGGCCATCGCCATCAAGCAGAAAAATACGACACGGAATCCCCGGTCGACGGTTGCGACGGCGACGGAAATCTACGACTACCTGCGGCTGCTGTATGCGCGCTGCGGAGAGGTGCACTGCGTTTATTGCGACGGGCTGGTGAAGCGCGATTCTGTGGATGAGGCTGCGGAGAAGATTCTCGCGCTTGGCGAGGGAACGCGGCTGAATGTGCTGTTCCCAGCGATGAGCGCGGCGACGCCGGCGGCGATGACGGAAGCGAAGACAGCGAAGGCTGCGGGGCATGCGGCGAAAACGGCGGCGAAGAGCAAGCCGGCGGGGAAGGCGGGCGAGGGACTGCATGCCGAGACGGTGAAAGCGCGGTTGGCGGAGCTGCGTGCAAGCGGGTTCAACCGGCTGTGGCAGGAGGGAAGGCTCTTCGAGTTCTCGACGCCGGAGTCGCTGATCGATCTGGACCTTGGAGCTCCGGTATTCGTGCTTTTGGACAGGGTTGTCGTCAGTGCTGAGAATCGCCCGCGAATTGTGGATGCCGTGGAGACTGCGTATCGCGAGGCGGGCGAGGTGATCTTTGAGGAGGCAGCGACCGAAGATACGGCGGAGCGAAGGCGGCTGCGGTTTTCGGGGGCTTATGAGTGCACCAATTGCCATCGGCCGGGGCGCGAGCCGGAGCCGCGGCTTTTCAGTTTCAACAATCCCTTTGGGGCGTGTCCGCGGTGCCAGGGATTCGGCAACACGGTGGATTACGATTTGGGCCTGGTGATTCCGGATCAAAGTCTAAGTTTGCTCGGCGGCGCGATTGATCCGTGGAACCGGCCGAAGTATCGGCCGTGGTTTGGCGAGTTGCGCAAGCGCGCGGCGGAACTGGGTGTGCCGCTGGATGTGCCGTGGCGCGAGATGACGGAGGCCGCGCGCGAGACGGTGCTGCGCGGAAAAGACGGGTTCGCCGGCGTGATGGGATTCTTTGCGCAGTTGGAGCGCAAGAAATACAAGCTGCACGTGCGCGTGATGCTGAGCAAGTATCGCGGCTACGCGGAGTGCCCTGATTGCCGCGGACAGCGGTTGAGGGCGGAAGCGCGGGCGGTACGCATTGCGGGGAAGAACATTTGCCAGGCGACGGCGCTGACGATTGCGCAGGCGAAGGAGTTCTTCGACGGACTGAAACTTTCGCCGATGCAAGAGGAGATTGCGGGGCCGATTCTGATCGAGGTACGGCAGCGGCTGAGCTTTCTGGTGGCAGTGGGGCTGGAGTACCTGACGCTTGACCGGCTGGCGTCGACGTTGAGCGGCGGCGAGGCGCAACGGATTCAACTGGCGACTTCGTTGGGGTCGCGGCTGGTGGGAGCGCTGTATGTGCTGGATGAGCCGTCGATCGGATTGCATACGCGCGATACGGCACGGTTGATCCATATTCTTGAAGAGCTGCGCGATCTGGGCAACACGATTCTGGTGGTGGAGCACGATGCCGACATTTTGCGCGCGGCGGATCATCTGCTCGACCTGGGGCCGGGCGCGGGGGAGTTCGGCGGGAGATTGCTTGCGGAGGGCGTGCTGGCGGAGATTGAGGCGAATCCGGCGTCGCTGACGGGCCGATATTTGAGCGGGAAGATTTCGATTCCCGTGCCCACGCGGAGGCGCGCGCCGGGACGCGAAAAGCTGGTGCTGCGCGGTGCGCGAGCGAACAACCTGCACGGATTGGATGTGGAGATTCCTTTGGGAATGCTGGTGGCTGTGACGGGGGTTTCCGGGTCGGGGAAGTCGACGCTGGTGCACCAGGTGTTGTATCGCGCGGTGGCACGAGCGCTGGGACAGACGGATGGCAGCGATCCTTCGGGTGTGTTCACCTCGTTGAGTGGCGTGGAGCGGTTGAACGACGTGGTGCTGGTGGACCAGACGCCGATTGGGCGCACGCCGCGCTCGAATCCCATCACATACATCAAGGGATTCGATCTGGTGCGTGAGCTCTTCGCCGCGCAGCCGGAGGCCAAGCGGCTTTCGCTCACGCCAGGACATTTTTCGTTCAACGTGCCGGGAGGGCGCTGCAACACCTGCGAGGGCGATGGCACGGTGACGGTGGAGATGCAGTTTCTGGCCGACGTGGAGCTGCCCTGCGAGGACTGCAACGGCACTCGCTACCAGGCGAAAATTCTCGGCGTGCGGTACAAGGGCAAGAACATTCACGAAGTGCTGCAGATGACAGTGAAAGAGGCGCTGCGGTTCTTTGCCGGGCAAACGAGACTCCTGGAAAAGCTTGCGGTGCTGGATGAGATCGGGCTGGGTTATTTGCGACTGGGGCAGTCTGCGACGACGCTCTCTGGCGGCGAGGCGCAGCGCGTGAAGCTGGCCGCGCATCTGTCAGCGGTCCGCGCGGTGAATGCGACGGCGAAGCCCTCGCAGGCGAGCCGCGTGCTGTACATTCTGGATGAGCCGACGACGGGGCTGCACTTTGACGATGTGTCAAAGCTGCTGACGGCGTTCCGCAAGCTGATCGATGGCGGCGGATCGATGATCGTGATCGAGCACAACCTGGACGTGATCAAGAGCGCGGATTGGGTGATCGATCTGGGACCGGAGGGCGGAGAAGGCGGCGGACGCATTGTGGAGGAGGGTCCGCCAGAGAAGATTGCGGCAAATCTGCTCTCGCACACGGGGAAATGGCTGGCACGGGTGCTGTGAGGCGGGACAGATGAGTCATGAGTTCCCGCCCTTCCGGGAAAAGACGCCGTGCCCGGCCCAGAGGGCGCCCCGTCGCCCAAGTGGGACAACCGTGCATCGCGTCAGGCGGGCGGCGCGGATTCAGTGATCACCGCGCGGCGCGAGAAGCACCATCCGTTGCCGTGCAGCCAGCAGGATTCATTCTTTTCGTGCGGGTCACATCGAAGAGAGCGCACGCTGGCGCCGTGATCGCGCTTGAGCGCGCGGGCGAGTTCATTGCTGATCACGGAGTCGCGCGCGCCTTCAAAATCGACGAAGAAGACGGAGCCGCAGAGCATGGCCGCGAAGAGGTCGGCGCTCTTGCGGGTGAGATAGGCCATGGTTCCCGGGCCCTGCGTGGATGTGAGCGGGAAGAGGAGCTTGCCTTCGGGCTTGAGGGCGGCGAGCCATGCGGCGAGGGGATGCGTTGCTCCGGCGCTGACGACGATGACGTCGGCGGAATCGAATGGGCCATGCGCGCCGTCGCCCTGGACCACTCTGACCTGAGGCCAGGGCTCGAGCGCAATGCGCGCACGGGCCGCGAGGCCTTCGTCGATTTCGACGGCGACGACATTTCCAAGCGGGCCGGTGAGCTCGGCGAGGATGGCGGAGTAATAGCCGGTGCCGCAACCGAGATGAAGAATGTGATCGCCGGGGTGAACGTCGAGCAGGCTGAGATGAAATGCCCAGAGGCTGGGCTGACCATTGTTGAGGCGCTTGGCCGCGTCGAGCACAATGAGTGCATCTTGATAGACGTTTCGGGGATCGGCGCTTTCAGTAAAGTACTGCGTGCCGCTGGTCTGGATCATCCAGGGACCGGGGCCAACGAAGCGCTCGCGGGGCACGGTGGAGAAGGCGCGGAGAATGGCGGGAGACGAGATGTGGTTGATGCGGCACAATTCCTCGGCATAAAAATGCCGCGCGGATTCGATCGGATCGGCCGTTGAGGGCTGCATCAGGTTGACCGGCGCCGGTCCCGGAGAACTTTCACGGGAAAGTCGCCACCTTACGCTGGCATTATAGGCGCGTGGCGCACGGGGCGGGTGAGCGGGGGCTGGAAGGAAAGCAAGTCAGCGAGTTAGCAAGTCAGCAAGCTAGCGAAGAGGCCCCTGGTAGGGCCTCTTCTGTTAGCGGAGCTAGCGGCGTGATGGGAGTCAGGCCAAGCTTGGTGCCTTGGCTGGAAGGCTCCCGGCTCCGTTTCGGAAACTAATTCCGCGCGTCGGCAATCAGTTTCAAATAGGTGCGGGCGGTGGCAGTGATGGATTCGGCGTGGCCTGCGTCGACTGCAGCGAGATTGACGAGGTCGCTACCCACGCCGAGTGCGCGCGCGCCGGCCTTGATGAAACTCTCAGCGGTTTGGAGCGTGACACCGCCGGTGGGAATGAGCTTGAGGTGGGGAAAGGGCGCGAGCAGCGACTTCAAATAGCTGGCGCCGCCAACGGCTGAGCAGGGAAAGATCTTGACGTAGTCTGCGCCTGCGTTCCAGGCGGTAATGACCTCAGTAGGCGTGAGCGCGCCGGGGCATGAGATTTTCTTATTGGTTTTGGTCCGGGATATTACCTCAGGATGCAAACTCGGGCTGACGACGAACTCCGCGCCGGCGTCGATGGTGGCCTGGGCTTGATCGGCCGTAGTGACGGTGCCGGAGCCGAGCAGGAGTTCGGAGCCATAGGCTTTTTGGAGTTCCTTGAGGAGATCGATGGCGCCGGGGACGGTCATAGTGACTTCAACGATGGTGACGCCGCCGGCAATCATGGCGTCGACGACGGCGCGGCCTTGGGCTACACTTTTGGCGCGGAGAACAGGAATGAGGCCGACGCGCTCGATGATTTGCTGGGTAGATTCGGACATTGGAAAACCTCAAAAAAAGCGGAGTTAGCGGGGTTGGCGGGGTTAGCGGAGTTAGTAAGTCAGCGAGTTAGCGAGTTAGCAGGTCAGCAAGTTAGCGAAAAAACCACATTCTTCTTGATGCCTTTAGCGTGCAATGCGCGCCGAACCACCTTTCATGATGCGTTCGACCTCGGCCAGTGTTGCCATGCTGGTGTCGCCGGGGGTAGTCATTGCGAGCGCGCCGTGGGCTACGCCGCAGCGAACGGCCCAGTCGATTCCTTTCTTGACGAGCAGGCCGTAGATGAGGCCCGAGGCGAAGCTGTCGCCGCCGCCCACGCGATCGAGAATGTCGATGTCGCGCTGCGGAACGTGGACGATTTTGTCCTCATAGAGCGCAATCGCGCCCCACGCGTTGCGGCTGGCGGTTTGCACCGTGCGCAGCGTGCTGGCGACGAGCTTCAGGTTGGGATAGGCGGCGGCAACCTCGCGGAGCATCTCTTCATAGCCGGCGATGGGGAGCTCGGCGAAGTCCTCGCTGACGCCTTTGATGGCGATGCCGAGCATGGCGGAGAAATCTTCTTCGTTGCCGAGCAGAACGTCGACTTTGCCAACGATCGCGCGATTAACTTCCTGTGCTTTGGCTTTGCCGCCGATGGATTTCCAGAGCGAGTCGCGGAAGTTTAGATCGTAGGAGATGGGGGTGCCAAATTTGCGGGCGGCGTCCATGGCTTCGACGGCCACTTCGGCGGTTGAGGCGGAGAGCGCGGCGAAGATGCCGCCGGTGTGCAGCCAGCGGGAGCCGCTTTGCGATCCTAGAATCGACTCCCAATCGAAGTCGCCTGTCTTGACCTGGCTGATGGCGGTGTGGCCGCGGTCGGAGCATCCGGCGGCGGCGCGCAAGCCGAAGCCGCGCTCAGTGAAGTTGAGGCCGTTGCGCACGGTGCGGCCGACGCCGTCGTAAGGAACCCAGCGGATGAGCGAAGGATCGACGCCGCCCTGGAGGATAAGGTCTTCGACGAGGCGGCCGACAGGATTGTCGGCAAGCGCGGTGGCGATGGCGGTGCGCATGCCGAAGCAGCGGCGCAGGCCGCGAGCGACGTTGTACTCGCCGCCGCCCTCCCACAGTTGAAATTGGCGTGCGGTGTGGATGCGGCCCTCGCCGGGATCGAGACGAAGCATGACCTCGCCGAGGCTGAGGCAGTCCCAGCGGCGCGCGGAATCGGGAATGGAGAGCGGTTTCATGGTCAAACAATACTGTAGCTCACCGTGGCGGGAGCGGTGAGTGGAGAGCGGCGTGCAAGACCGCGGCGGGAGGCATCATTTAGGCTAGGGGTGATTGAAATTGTGAACGGACGCCGAGGATTGCGCGGCGAGAAAGGCCAAGCAGGCGCGGCTGGCGGAGGACGAATTGAAGGGGCAAGAGCTTTTCGATTTAACCGGGCGGGTTGCGGTGATCACCGGCGGGACGACCGGCCTGGGGCGCGAGATCGCGCTGGGATTCGCCGAGGCCGGCGCGGATGTTGTGGTGAGCTCGCGGACGAAGGAGCATGTGGAAGCGGCTTCCAAAGAGATTGAGGCGCTGGGCCGCCGCACTCTGCATGTGGTTAGCGATGTGCTGGACCGGGAGTCGATCCAGCGGCTGCACGACGCGGTGATTGCTGCGTTCGGTAAGGTGGACATCCTGGTCAACGCTGCGGGCACGGCGAAAATGGCGGCAACGCTCGATGAGGACGAAGCCGAGTGGTCAAAGATTATCGAGACCAATCTGACCGGAACCATGCGCGCCTGCCAAATCTTCGGGCGCACCATGGCGGACGCTCACTATGGGCGAATCATCAATGTTGCATCGTTGACTGCATTTCGCGGGTCGTATCACCTGGCGGCTTATGCGGCGAGCAAGAGCGCGGTGGCCTCGCTGACCAAGACACTGGCGATTGAACTGGCGGAGGCGGGCGTGAATGTGAACGCGATTGCGCCAGGCGTGTTCACCACCGATATGAGCGCGCCGTTCCTAAAGGGAACGCAGCGAGGCGAGGAGCAACTGATGCGCACGCCAATGCACCGCTTTGGGCAACCGCGCGAAGTGGTGGGGCCGGCGATCTTTCTGGCGTCGGAGGCTGCGGGATTTGTGACCGGAGAAGTGATAGCCGTGGACGGCGGCTACCTGGCGAGCGGCGTGAACAGCTAAGAAACAGGGAATAGGGAGTAGGGAATAAGGAGTAGAAAAGCAGGGAACAAGGGACCGAGAAAGCAAGGGTCCGAGCGACTCCAGCGATGAAAATCAGTCGCTGACAGGCCGGAGAAAAGACGGGAAGCGATGGCGGAAGGGCGCAAGCTGCGGATGGGGATGGTGGGCGGGGGACCGGGCGCGTTCATTGGCCCTGTGCATCGCATCGCGGCGGAGCTGGACGGAAAGATCGAGTTGGTTGCCGGGGCCTTCTCGCAATCGGCGGAGCGCTCGCGCGAGGCGGGAGTTAGGTTCTACATCGATCCCGCGCGCGCGTATCCGGATTACAAACAAATGATCGAAGCCGAACGCAGGCGGGCGGACGGGATCGATTTTGTCGCGATCGTAACGCCGAATCATCTGCATTTGCCCGTTGCGCTGATGGCGCTTGAGGCGGGCATTCCGGTGATGAGCGACAAGCCGGCGACAGCGACATACGAAGAAGCGCTGAAGCTGGAGGCCGCTGTGGCAAAGGCGGGGCTGCCCTACGGACTGACGCACACCTATGCGGGCTACCAGATGGTGCGCGAGGCGCGGACAATGTGTGCCGCAGGCAAGCTGGGGAAGATTCGCAAGGTGGCTGTCGAGTATTTTCAGGGATGGCTGAGCCGGCCGATTGAAACGAGCGGCCAGAAGCAGGCGGAGTGGCGGACCGATCCCACGCGCAACGGACCTGGCGGCGCGATCGGCGACATCGGCACGCATGCGTTTCACCTGCTCGAATATGTGAGCGGTCTGGAGGTAGCGGCGATCAACGCGACGCTGCGTTCCGTGGTGCCCTGTCGCAAGCTGGACGACGATTGCAATGCGTTTGTGAAGATGAGCAACGGCGCGGCCGGTACGCTGGCCTGCTCGCAGGTGGCGGCAGGCGAGCTGAACGAATTGCTCCTGCGCATCTATGGCGAGGAGGGGTCGATTGAGTGGCGGCAACAGGATCCGAACCGGCTCAGGGTGAAGGGTCTCGACAGGCCGGAGGAGATTTATCACGCAGCGGCGAGTTATCTGGGCGGCGATGCAAAAGCGGTGGCGCGCACTCCGGCGGGTCATCCCGAGGGGTACCTGGAGGCCTTCGCCGTGCTCTATCGCGAGTTTGCCGATGCGCTCATCGCGTGGAAGGAAGGGAAGGCGAATTCATTTCCGACCACGCTGCCCGGCATTCGAGCGGGCGTGAGGGGAATGCGCTTCATGGAGCGGGCGATAGAGAGCAACAAGCGAGAAGGCTGGGTGGAGTTTTGAGTGCAAGCTTCTAGCTGCTAGCTTCTAGCTCCGAGCTTGGAAGTGCTGACGCCGCGCGGTGCGATGGGACGAAAAAGGTCGAAACCCGACAGCCTGCGGATGGTGCGACAGCGAGAAGTGATTCAAAACGGAGAAATGCAATGAAGACGATCAAGGGACCGGGGATTTTTTTGGCGCAGTTTGCCGGTGATGAGGCGCCCCACAACACGCTGGAGGGCATGGCGAAGTGGGCAGCGGGTCACGGCTACGTGGGAATCCAGATTCCAAGCTGGGATCGGAGGCTGTTCGACTTTGAGCGCGCTGCCGAGAGCCAGACCTATTGCGACGAAGTGAATGGCGTTGCCGCGGGTGCGGGGCTTGCGGTCACGGAGCTTTCGACGCACCTGCAGGGGCAACTGGTGGCGAGCCATCCGGCGTTCGACAGGCTGCTCGACGGCTTTGCGCCGCCGGAGCTACACGGAAATGCAAAAGCGCGGACCGCATGGGCGGTTGAACAGTTGTGGTGGGCGGCGAAGGCAAGCAGGAACCTGGGACTGAAGGCGCACGCAACGTTTTCCGGCGCGCTGGCGTGGCCGTTTTTTTATCCGTGGCCGCAGCGGCCGGCAGGACTGATCGACGAGGCGTTCAAGGAGTTGGGGCGGCGATGGCTGCCGATTCTGAATGCGTTCGACGATGCAGGAGTGGATGTGTGCTTTGAGCTGCATCCCGGAGAGGACTTGCACGACGGCGCGACATTTGAGCGCTTTCTCGGCGAGGTGGGCGACCATCCGCGCGCCAACATTTTGTACGACCCGAGCCACATGGTATTGCAGCAGATGGATTATTTGGCCTTTCTCGATCTCTATCACGAGCGGATACGCGCGTTTCACGTGAAGGACGCAGAGTTCCGGAGGAGCGGACGGTCGGGAGTTTATGGGGGCTATCAGGACTGGATCGACCGGCCGGGGCGCTTCCGCTCGCTCGGCGATGGGCAGATCGATTTCTGCCAGGTCTTCAGCAAAATGGCGCAGTACGACTATGCGGGCTGGGCCGTGGTGGAGTGGGAATGCTGCATCAAGCATCCCGAGCAGGGCGCGGCGGAGGGCGCGAAGTTTGTACGCGAACAAATCATTCGCGTGACGGACCGGGCGTTCGACGATTTTGCGGGCGGTGCGACGGACGCGGAGAGCAACCGAAAGATTCTGGGATTGTGAGGGCTGTGAGGCGGGTCAGTCTGTAAGCTCCGCCGGCTCGCCGATCGGCGAGGGCGTGTTGCCCGGCGCGACGATGCCGTATTTCACATCGAGGAATTCTTGTAACGCGATCGGAAGCAGCGCGGCCAGCTCCTGCCAGGTAAGAACCTTCATGCGCACGCGCAATGCTGCGCATTTGACCGCGGCCATTATTTCGAACCATTCCTCGCGCAGATCGGGACGGCGCTCGTCGTGAATGACGCAGAAGCTGCACTCGGTCGCGTAGGCGGCTAACACACTGCGGATGAGTTGATAGCCGGCGTAGCCGGGCTCGCCGGGAGGGCGAAAACTCGTATCGATGCTAGAGACGAGGGCGGGATCGGCGACGATGCTTTCAAATTCCTGCGAATTGTTCTCAGGAAATTCGCTGGCCCGCATCCAGCGCGACGAGGCGATCTCGACACGCGGGAGGCGATCGCGGTCGAAGACAGCGTCGAAGTCGCGGTAGGCTTCGACGATGGCAGCGGCGCGAGTTTGGAAGCCCACCTCGGTCAGTTTCGCTTCGACCAGGAGATCGCCGAAGCGCATATCGACCTCGGTGCGGTCGAAGCGGCCGTTCGCGAGGGGCACGCGCGCCTTCCAGCCAAAGATGGGGACAGCGTCGGCGTCGACGCCCAGCGCATTGCGTACGGCCAGGGATTCGGCCACGCCGGGGGTGCAGAAGATGTTCATCAGCAGGGCGTCGGAGCTCATGGATGAGTCGAGCTCGCGCCAGCGCCGGGTGGGGTCGAGTTGCGGTTTGGGTAGCGACCGCGCCGCCTGGGCGTGAACCTTGTCAAACCGGCGCATCCACTCGGGGTGCGCGGCGATGGCCGCGTAGGCAGCGTCGAAGAAGTTTGCGTGGAGGCC
Organism: Occallatibacter sp.; assembly: GCA_049517515.1. Lineage (GTDB taxonomy): Bacteria > Acidobacteriota > Terriglobia > Terriglobales > Acidobacteriaceae > Telmatobacter. The sequence continues at coordinate 295,866 of JBEKSA010000001.1, read as the reverse complement.
ATTGTCCGGCTCGAATACGATCACCGGCGCACTTCCATAGCTCTCCACGTGCGCACGCCCGCGCGCGTAGATGCGACTTCTTAGGGCGAGCTCCTGCCGAATTTGTGCTGCGTACGAACCTGGAAGAATCACGTCAGCACGGGAATGTCGGCCAAGCCGGCAACGCCGAAGACGCGCCGATAGCGCTCGGCTTCCTTCGCATCGCCCAAGGCCTTCGAGTAATTGTCAGAGAGCTTGACCGCGGGCCTGCCGTCGGCCTCACTGAGCTTGCACACGAGGCCGACGGGGTTAAAGCCGTCGTTACCCTGAGGATTGCAACCGCGGAAGTCATTGGTGAGCAGGGTGCCCCAGCCGGCGCTGAAACGGATGCGGCGTTCGGGAATCCAGCGGCGCGGATCGTGGAAGTCGCTGGCGGAGTGGAAGTCGTCGGGCGCAGCTCCGTTGAGCAGAGTTCCGGCGAAGTAGGCGTGAAGGCTAAGAATCTGCTCGACATCGAGGGCGTCGCTGGCGATGAGGCGCTTCTGGCGCGGATCGCGGCCGTGGCGCTCAAGCCATGCGATGTATTCGTCGCCGGCCACGTAGGCATCCTTGCTGTCGATGCGCTGGCCGGTCCAGTTAGCCACCCAGTCGGGAGCGCCACGCAGAAACTGGGTGGTGCCAAACGTGTCAGGGAGCAAAATGAGCAACTCGCCCTGATAACTCTTCTGCCAAAGTTCAAGCAGCGCGTATTGGGAGTTGCGCAACTCCTCGTCGTCGTTGGCGAGAGCGGCCATGGCCATGGGCAACTCGTGGCCGTTGGTGCCGATGGCCTCAAGATCGTGCTTGTAGGCGAGATATGCATTCGAGGTTCCGGAGAAGCCCTCGCCGATTGTGTCGCGCATGGAGTTGACCACGTACTCGTGCCAGAGAAAGCTGTGCCTGCGGCGGGTGCCGAAGTCGCTGATGCTGAGGTCGGGGACTCCGCGCAGGCGCTCCATTTTTTCCCAGAGCCTGGTTTTGGCGCGGGCGTAGAGAATGTCGAGCTCCAGTTCACTCAACGGCTTGAGCGCGGCGCGCGTCTTCAATTCGCCAATTTCCGAGAGGGCGTAGATCTCCCACATCGAGGTTCCGGACCAGAGGCCTTCGAACTGAAGCTGGAGTTGACCATCGTGGACGGAAAGCTCGTATTCAGAGAGTTGAAAGTCGTGCTCGAGCCAGTCGAGAAATGCGGGCTCGAAAATGCCGCGGCGGCCATGGAATGTGTTGCCGGCAAGCCAGACGAGCTCGGATTTGCGGAAGCGGAGGCGGCGCGTGGCTTCGAGTTGCTCCTGCAACTGTTGGATGCCGACCACTTCGCCGAGACGCACCGAGGTTGTGCGATTAATAAGGGTGAAAGTGGCGCGCGTCCGCGGGAAGTTCTTCCAGATGAACTGGAGCATGAGGAGCTTGTAGAAATCTGTGTCGAGCAGGGAGCGCGTGATGGGATCCATCTCCCAGTTATGGTCGTGCGCGCGCCTGGCAAAATCGATAATCACGATGAACTTACTTTAACCGAGTTGCGCGAGGACGGGAAGGGAAAGGCGGCAGCAGTCTCAAGTGACCGTTTGAAGAACAACCGCAGATCCTTCGACTCCGGTCACCATGGCGACCTCCGCTCAGGATGACACGACTGAGTTATCCATGAGTTTCGGGAGCCGCGGGTCGATGCGCCGGTTCGCCAACCCGCGCTTAACCGGATTGCGATGAATATGCCGCAGCTCCTCGATTCTCTTCTTCCTGGCCCAGACAGGGAAATCGTAATGGCGAGCCAGCCAGAAGCGGGCGAGATTTGCGGGCTGAAGCCCGTACCCTTCAAACTGACCCACTACCGAACTTCCTCGCTGGTCGTGCAATTAATGGAAATGGGCGTATAATCGCCGGCAATTTCAATTCAAAACGGAGATTTCACATGAATACTTCAATTGCCATCGCGCAAGTGCTGGGGACCGTTCTCGCGGTGATGGGCCTTTCGGCGATTATCGACAGAAAGGCAGTGTCAGCCGCCCTCGAAAAAGCAACTCAAGACCGGGGATTCCTGTGGTTGTGGAGCTTCCTCTTTTTGACCATGGGAGCCGTGGTTGTCGCGATGAACAACGTCTGGACCTCCGGCCTGCCGCTGCTTATTACGATCCTCGGATGGCTCACCATCATAAAAGGAGCGTTCCTTCTTCTCCTTCCCGGTCCCGCCATGGCGCTCTACCGGTGGTGCAACAAGGACGGCGTGCTCATCTTCGGCGGCATCGTCGCTTTTCTCCTGGGCTTAGTCCTGCTTTGGATGAGATTTCTATGAATTTTCGGTAGACGGTGATCGTATCTGAAGCGAAGGTCGCATGAACTAATCGCTGTCCTATACCAATCATGGCGTAAGAAGTCATTCGGCTCAAAATGATTCGGGCCGCGGTGAGCGGCCCAAACTGCGACATGCGGCAGTGCCGGAGCAGGCGTGTTTTTAGTAGCTCAGCTCCAGCACGTTGACGGAGTAGGCCGCGAAGGTGTGCGTGAACTTCGGACCCGCGACGGAGACTGCATGCGTGATCGGAACGACGGCGCCGGGGTGCGTGATGCTGTTGGTCGCGTTGGGCGTTTTGCCGCTCATGGTGGTGAGCTTTGCCTGTGGGGCGAGCTTTTTGACGCCGGTGAGCGCGAGCGCGAGAGGCTGCGCAGTCGAGGTCGCGTTTACCACCTTGACGAAGAGTTTGCGCTTTTGCTCGTCGCACGTCGCAGAGGCAAAAACGCGGGGCGGGGCGTTGGCCAGCGCCGCGGGGACGATTTCGGTTCCCAGGTGAGTGGAGAACATGACCTGCGCAAAATAGCTGGGCGAGCCGTAACTTGAGAGCGCGTCGTAGCCGATGAGGTCCGGCGCCCACTGCATGCCGCCGGGATTGACGTTGGCGAAGAGCGGCGCGTAGCTGGACATGACGACCAGATCGCTGTTGCGCTCGAGGCCCGTGAGCCAGGCAGCGTCGGCCAGAGCGGCTTCAAGGTTCGGCGTAGGATCGCCCTCGCGTGTGGCCCACTCGCCGACGAAGATCTTAGGTCCGTTGCGGTCGGCGCCGTCGTAGTGATGCGCTTCAGAAAAAGATTGCGCGGCGGACATGTAGAAGTGCTCGTCGAGAACGTCGGGCGTCACGCTCTTCACGGGGGTGGTGGCGATAATTTGGAGATCGGTGTAGCGCTGCTTGATGGCGTGGTAGAACTGCGCGAAGCGGCCATCGTAAGAGTGAGAGTGGTCGAACTGGTCTTCATTGCCGACTTCGACGTAGCGGAGCGGGAAAGGCGCGGGATGGCCGTCTTTGACACGTTCCGCGCCCCACTTGGTAGCAGCGTCGCCGGTGACGTACTCAATTTCGTCGAGCGCGTCCTGCACGTAAGGCTCAAGCGCCGGGCCGGGATCGACGTGTTCGCCGGAGAGCGAGTAGCCGGCATAAACGGCGAGTACCGGTTGCATCTTGAGGTCTTCGCACCACTCGAGGAACTCGAGCAAGCCCATGCCGTCGGACGAGCGATAGCGCCAGGGGCTCATGTGCGTGGGGCGGTCGACCCACGGGCCGATGGTCTTCTTCCAGTCGAAGCGCTCGGCGATGTGGTCGCCTTCGAGATAGTTGCCGCCGGGCAGGCGCAGGAACTTTGGCTGCATGGCAGCCAGCAGATTCATGATGTCGGCGCGATTGCCGCTGGGGCGGTCGTGATAGGTGGGCGGAAAGAGCGAGACCAGATTGAGCCAGATCGTCGCCGGCTTTGCGATGGTGAGGATGAGATGGTTGTCTGCCGAGACAGGCACGTCGCCGGTCTTGAGTGTCCAGGTGAAGCGCTTCCACTCGCCGGTGAGGCCGGTGACAGTCGCCGTGGCGGCGACGATGCCAGTCTGATCGTTCTCGAGCGTGACGGTGACGGGGATGCCCGGGCTGTCGGTCATGGCGTAGAAAGATCCGCTGTAAACGGTATGCGGGCGCACGGGAATGCCCCAATAGCCGCCGTTCTCAACTCCGGCGGGCGAGGTTTCGCTGGCCTTGGAAACGGTGACCCTGAGGCTGCGCGTGAGTGCATGGCTCGGCCCGCTGGAGTCATCGGCGGAGACGTTTACGATGGAGTCGCCGCGAGCCACCATCGGCCACACTCTAAGCGCGTCCCATGCCTGGCTGGGCGTTCGGTCGCGAATCAGCTCCGCGTAAATGCCGCCATCGTAGGAGTAGTTGATCTCCTCGGTCATGAGGCCGTATAGCGTTGGGCTGACCTTGGCGGCGGGATGGTCAACTTGAATGGTGAGCGAAGGCGACTGCGCGAGCAGGCTGAAGGAAAGAAGGGAGGAAGCGAGGAAAGCAACGACGGCGATTGGTTTGTTCATGACCCCGCCATCTTACTGCGGCCCGCTCGGCTTGACAATCTGGAAAACGCTTACCGGGCGAGCTCGAATCCGTGGCGTCCGGTCGCCGGCCCTTATCCCACCCAGCGATAAATTGAGCAGTCCTCCCATCCGGGCGCCGCGTATTCAGCGCCGGGCTGGCGTTTGAGGATGGTGCGGTCGGAGACAGCATCGGCGTGCGAGCGGCGGATCTGGCCGTGGAAGAGCCGCTCGAACCCCGGCGCGCGCCTAAGGACGTTTTCCTGTTCGTTGTTGACGTAGAGAATGTCGAGCTGCCCATCGCGCTCAGCGAGGGTTCGGGTCCAGGCGCGCAAAAGGCGGCGAAGCACGGGCGCGCCGAAGGGATTGAAGAGAAATGCGACACATGGTCCGGCGGGGAGAGGGAACTCCGCAGCATCGCGGCAAACCATGCGCATGGGCACGCGCGTGCGCCCGGCGGCGCGCCAGACAGCAAGATTCCTGCGGGCGATGCGCGCCAGCGTGGGATGCAACTCTACGCCTACGACGTTACGAAACGGATAAGCGGCGGCCAGCAACATCGCGCGACCCATGCCGGCGCCGAGATCGACAAACGTGTACGCATCGATCGGCGCGAGCGGGCGGCATTGGCGCCAGCGAACGATCATCCCTTGAAAGACGGAGGGCGCGACGGCGTAGTAGGCCGTTACGTGGCGGTCGTTGCGGTGGCCGGAGCCGAGATGCCGCCCCGCAACCAGACCACTGGTGCGCACGCCGAATTCGAGGTCGAAGGGGTGGCGGATCAGGCCGTCTTTTGCGGCCAGCCCGGGCAAGCGGCGCCTGCCCGCGCCGGTCTTTCTGGCTTCAACTTTGCCGAGTGCGCCAACGCTCACGATTGAACGTTAGCACAGCGAGCAGCGCGGGACGGAACGAATTGAAAATGAATACGGGGAGAATTTCGAGCAAGTGAATGTGCCCTGCGCGGAAGGTTGCCATTGAATGGGAGCGACTCATCGAGAGCGGATTTCTTCTTGACTGCGCTGTAGTGCGTCTGCAAGACTGCGTTGGCACATTTCGCAGGCATCATGGAATGTCCTGATGGATTTGGGGCGCATTGCGTATTTCCCTGGGCGTTGGAACGGTAGTGCAGGTGCTGCAAACCGCGAACTTTTTCGACATCAACAAGGAGGAGACATGAAGAAATACTTTGCGGAAATGGTGGGCACGTTCATTCTGGTGCTTTTTGGCGTTGGAACGGCGGTGATTGCCGGCGATAAGGTGGGCATTCTGGGCATCGCCTTCGCCTTCGGGCTGGCGCAGGTCGCAGCGATCTATGGGATCGGGCCCGTATCAGGCGGGCATGTGAATCCGGCGGTAAGCCTGGGCGTCTGGGTTGCCGGCCGGATGACCTTCGGCGAGATGATCGGCTACTGGGTAGGGCAGTTTGTGGGCGCGATTCTCGCGGCATGGTTGCTGCTGATGATTGCCGTGGGAACAACGGGATACAGCCTTGCGGTGAACGGTCTTGGCCAGGACGGCTGGGGGCCCGGCTATCAGGGCGGGTACAACATGCCATCGGCCATCCTGTTCGAGTTCTTCGCGACCATGATCTTCGTGATCGTGATCCTGGGGTCGACGCAGAAGAGCGCGCCGGCTGGATTCGCGGGGCTGGCTATCGGCATCACGCTGCTGGTGATTCACATCTTTGGGATTCACATCACCGGCGTCAGCGTGAATCCGGCGCGGAGCCTTGGGCCGGCGGTGTTTGTGGGCGGCCAAGCAATCAAACAGCTGTGGTTATTCCTGGTCTTTCCCAGCCTGGGCGGGATTGCTGCCGGCTTGTTCTTCCGGACGAAGTTGCTGGCAGCGGAGTGAAGGACAGAGACCGCTGTCTTTGACGCAGTACGCGATCAAGAACCACGGGTTCCTTCATTCATCCTTGATCGAGGCCGTCAGACGGTTGCGATGAAGCGAAGCCGCACATAGTCCGCGGTCCAGCGGCCATCGTGGTCGTGCAGAGCCGAAGCGAGCAGAGCCACGGTTTCCTCGACGGCACTTTCGCGGAGTTGCCCCGGCAGAGAATCGAGCGCGCCGCGGTAGAAGGTGTTCAACCAGCCGGTCATGCCACCGTCATTCAGCAGAGTGGGGCGAGGGAAGAGAATGATCTTCTGAACGACGAAGCCGTGGCGCTCCAGGCGGCGTCTGTAGGCATCCGCAGGGGGATAGTAATTGCCTCGATCGCCGATCGAGGTAAATCCATGGCGCGCGACCACGGCCGCGAAGGCGACGCGTATGGCGGCAATATTGCCGTGGCCGCCCAGCTCGGCGACAAAGCGTCCGCCGGGGCGAAGCACGCGGCGGACCTGAGAGAGCATTTCATCCTGGCCGCGAACCCAGTGCAGCGCAGCATTGGAAAAGACAGCTTCGAAGGTGTGGTCGGGATAGGGTAGCTTTTCGGCAAGTCCGTTGTCGGCTTTAATTCCCCGCGCTCGCGCCGCAGCTACCATTTCCGGCGAAGCGTCGATGCCGACGACGCTGGCGCCGGTGTCGGCAATCCGTTTTGTCAATTGCCCGTCGCCGCAACCAAGGTCGAAGATGCGCTCGCCGGGTTTGGCGGCGAGCCACTCGAGCACGCCCCCTGCCAGTTCATGAACGAATGCACCATGGCGGCCGTAGGATTCAGGATTCCAGGTTTGCTGCATCGACTTTCTGCCAATCAGCGGCATCTTCTGAGAGCGCGAACGTATACGCGATTCCGAAGATGCTCTTTTGCCGTTCAAACCTCGCGCACGTACAGAATGCGACGCGATGAGCGGCAACAACGTTTGATGGGGAATGTTCGAAAGAGGGCAATGGCAGTTCCAGGCAAAACCTCAAGTCACTCAAGTCGGCCGATTTTGATCTTCGAACGATTCGATCACGGTGATGCGAAGAGCGGAGGCATGAGGAACAACAACGGTAAACTTTCCGTAGGCCAGTTGTCCGGAATTCGCTGGTCGCGTGATGTGAGCTTCACGGCTTTCGACGGACGTCGCGTGCAACGTCTCGATCTCCGCCGTTGCTGATTGGGCGGCGGCAAAATCGAGGCGAAGAACGAGATCGTTTTCCATGTCTTTATTCAAGACAATAACAGATGATTGCCCGCGCGCGAGCTTTGCCGCGTAGGCGGTGGCATTGATGCCCGCGGCCTGAAGCTGCGAGGAGAGATCGGCCTGGATGAATGAGCCGCCGCTGAACGAGCCAGCGAACTTGAGGCCGTAAGCAACCGGTTCCAGGACGTAGTCCGAGCCAAAGGATGCGATTGGTGAATAGTACGGATGCGGGTGTGCAGCGATCTGGTCGGGCGTTGCGCCCCGATCTTTGAGAACCTCGTCGCCGAACATGATTCCGCCAAGCCCGCTGGCAATGATGGGGCCTGTGCCACCATGGAGATTGATGCCGGAATAGTTGTTGGCGGCGAGGAGGAGCGAATAGTCGGCAGCCCAGAGAGCTGCAGCAAAGACGTCGGAGACGCCGGGCTTGCCGCCGCGATAGCAGGTGTTGCCTTCGGTCATGCGAACGCGGATGCCCATTTTGGCCGCCGCCGCAGTAGCCCTGTCTGCAATGCCCTGGACCTTGGCCATGGTCGCGGGCTTGAGCAGGTTGGGGATGTTGACATCGGGATTGGATGGCGGCCCGTCGAAGTAATAATGGTGCGAAAGCGTCGTCACATGCGGAGGGTTCTGGATCGAACCCCACGCATCGGCGATCTGCGGTAGCCAGGAAATGTCGTCCGTCACTTCCGGCATTCCGAATCGGGCTCCGGGAACGCGAGCGGCGACGGCGCGCGCAAGTGCGAGCCACTCGGCGATGTAGGCCTGCGCGGACCAGGTTTGCGGATCGCGCAAATGGCGGCCAAATAAGTTGACTTCATTGCCGATCTGGAATTGCAGCAGGCGGGGCCCGAGCGTTTTGGCGACAAATTCGGCTTCCTCGGCGGCGCGGGCGGGAGTGTTGGTTCCCATATTGATTCCGTAGAGGCAGGTCCAGCCGGTTGCTTCGAGGAAAGCGGCCAGGTTACGGATCGCTTGAGGAGTCACGGCATAGTAGCTTGCCTTGGGCTCGCCCACTACCTCGCGGGTGTGCGGGTGTTCAGGCTCGGGAGAGTCGGGAGCAGGTTTCCACCAGCCGAATTCGCTGGTATTGCCGCCGAGCCGCAGTACGCCTCGCGAGGAAATCTGCTTGAATGCGCGAATCAAGCCAGTGTTCTTCGCTGAGAAGAAGTCCGGGTTGGTGAACTCCCGAGTCTCGTAGGAGAGGCCGACAAAGTCAGCGGGGATATGAGGTCCCGTGGCCTCGGCCGGAATGACGAGATTGACCTGAATCTTTTTTCTGTCCTGTGCACGCAGGCGCGTGGCGGCGAGAGACAAGGCGGAAGTGGCTAGAAACTGGCGGCGGCTGAGTTGAGTCATAAGGATTCGGTGTGCAAGCTTTCTCAAGCAATGCCGCTATTCATTCTAGATGGACTGAACGGGCAAGAGGGTCAGGTCGTCGACGAGGCCGACTTCTTTCTCGACGAAGGGCTCGCCATATCGGACGCCGGCGAGGAGGCCATAATGGCGCGCCTCGGCAAAAGTGCGTTCGCGAATCTCCTCTTCGGGAACGAAGAGGCCGGTGCCGGCAGATTGGTTCGCGTATTGCGAGCGGTAGGCCATAAGGGCCTGGTGGCGCTGCTCGATGAAAGGCGTGATGTCGACGATGAAACTGGGACGCACGTCGGCGTAGAGGCTGGCGTAGACGATCTTGAAGGGACGGTACGGATCCCCGCCCCAAGAAACATTAATCGCTTCTTGGGGGCCCCGAGTCTCCGTGGGGACCCCAGAGTCGATTCTCTTCAGACCGGAAAGGAAGCAGGCTTCATAGCCGAGCGTGGCGGTGATGGCGTGGTCGGGGTGGCGTGCCTGCCAGTAAGGAAGGATGACGACGCGCGGACGAAGGCGACGGAGAACACGCACGATAGCGATGCGATTCTCAAGGGAGTTGGCGAGTGCGCCGTCAGGGAAATCGAGCGCCTGACGCCAGCCGACTCCGAGAATACGGGCGGCTTCGTCCGCCTCGCGGGCGCGATCGGCTGCGGTGCCGCGCGTGCCGGCTTCGCCCTGGGTCAAATCGAGAATTGCCGTGCGCAGACCGCGCGCAGCCATGCGCAGGAGGGTTCCTCCGCAGGTCTGTTCCACGTCGTCGCGATGGGCGGCGATGGCGAGGATGTCAGCTCGGAATTCGAATGCCTCAGCGTGCATCGGAGTCAGAAACTGCTCATCGTATGAACAGACCCTAGTAGACGGTATTGTCGGTATCGGAGATTGCATCCATATACGCGACGTCGTAGGCCGTGCCGGTCACTGTCACGTATTGGTTGTCGATCGACGAACCGTCGGTAGTGGAGTAGATGTACGCCTGACCGCCCTCAGCCGCGTAAAGCTTGTGCAAGCCGGTGACGGCGGCGATGCCCGTGGCGTTACCAATGTACGGCTCGAGGAGCACAACCTTCTGGGTAGACGTGTTGTACATGGTCAGGCAACCATAGCCGCTGGCGGGATTCGTAGCGTAGCGAACGCCGGCGGTGCATCCGGTCATCGCGATCCACAGGGTATTGTCGTCGGCTTCGATCATGCGGCTGGTTGCGCCGGGCTGGCCATCGCTGATGGCAACGGGGCTGCCGGCGGTGTTGTTGGCCAGGTTGACCACGGTGAGATTGCCGGCGAAGAGATTCTGGGCCGGGATGAATTGCTGGCCCACGACATACATCGTCGACTGATCGACCAATGCGTTGCTTGCGCCACCGAGGATGGGGATATTCACCATGGGCGCAGCGTTGGTGTCGGGACACGATGAGACCGAGGGAAGATTGCAGGGCAGGAAGCCCGAGGATTGGCCCTGAAGAAAGATCAGCGGCGCAACCGGCACGAGAGAGATGGATGCCTTGGAGCCTCCGCACTCAGGCCCGCAGCTCAAAACATAGGCGGTGCTTCCATCCGAGGAGAAGACAGCTTTGATGGGGTGGTCAAAGGTGAGGGGAGCGCCATAGTAGTTGCCTGTCGCGTCGGTGTGGTCTGGGCTTTGCATCTGGAATAGGCACCAAGTAGGCGCGTTCAGCGGCTGGCAGTCGACGGCGGCTTTGGGCCAGGTGGAGGGCCCTCCGGAGAAAGAAATTGTCTGTGCGGCGGAAAGTTGCCGCGGGTAGTATGCATAGTTGGAGTTCTGGACAAAGGCGAGCGCGGCGGACCCTCCGGGATTCACGCTGACACGGTATACGCCGGGAAGGCTCAGGGGTGTCGACGAGCCGAGGCTCTGGTTCACAACGGTGAGAACGTTCGAGGTCTGGCTGGCAGCAAAGGCATAGTACTTGTTGCGGGTAATGAAGATGCTGGACGAACTGCCATTCAGTCCGCCGACGGTACCGCTAGCCTTTTCGGCTGCGTAGTCGATCAACGTGAAACTGCCGTCGCCGGCCCCATAGACGGCGCCAAGTTGTTCCTCAGGCATGTTCTGGATGGTGATAGGCAATGCGCCGCTAAAACCGGCGATAGAGAAAGAGGCCGGCGTGCCATTAAAGCCGGAGCGCGTGTCATAAAAGGCGTCGACGATTTCGATGAGGCCCTTGGTCGCGATGCCGGGATTCTGGATGGCGATAGCGACGCGATTGACGAGCTTGCTGGGTGGAAGTATGCGCCCGTCAAAGTAGTAAGTTTTGCCGCAACCGGCCAGCACGGCGGCTGCCGCCAGAGCTACGCCGGCGCTCAGGAAAAGACTTCTGTTCTTCAAAATTCCAACCCTCGGTTGATCGCGCGTAATGATCCGCAACGTCGACAAATGAATGGCGTTATTGGCACACGGAGAGGCTCAAAAATGCGTTGGCCCGAACCGGTTTCCACGCAGGCTATGACTCCCGAAGTATAACAAAGCGCCCCGGCCCTTTGGCGGCAGAGCGTGAAGACGAGAAGGCACCTTTGAGAAACGCCTGGTGGCGGCGCAGGGCGGACGTGCGACTGCTTTTTGGGGCTGCGCGGCCGGTGGATACAATCACGCAGGGATGCGGTAGCATGACAACAGAATGAGCCAGTTTGCCGATGTTTTCGCTGACCGCCCGGTGCTCGCTGACGGCGCTATGGGCACGGTGCTGAACGCGCGCGGCGTATTTGCGAACCGCGGCTACGACGAGCTGAATCTCTCGGACCCCAACCTGATTCTTGCGGTACACGAGGAGTATCTGCAGGCGGGAGCGGAGATTCTTGAAACCAATACTTTCGGCGCGAACCGTTTCCGCTTGACGCGTCACGGGTTGGGCGCAAAGGTGGAGGAGATCAACGCGGCGGGCGTGCGGCTGGCGCGGCAGGCAGTGGAGCGCCTGAAGGAACGGCAAGCGGGCGAGGCCTGGGTGGCTGGTGCGGTTGGGCCGCTGGGAGTGCGGCTGGAGCCGCTGGGCAAGACCGGCCTGGATGAGGCGCGGGCGGCCTTTGCGGAACAGATCGGCATCCTCAAGAAGAACGGTGTAGACCTTTTGATTATAGAGACGATGCCGGCACTGAATGAGGCGCGCGAGGCACTGGAAGCGGCGAAGGCGGTGGCTCCGGAGCTTCCGGTGCTGGTGATGGTGACGGTGGACGATGAGAGCGAGTGCCTGGATGGATCCTCAGCAGCGCAAGCGGCAGCATGGCTGACCGAGTGGGGCGCAGGGGCCGTGGGAGTGAACTGCTCGACCGGACCGGCCACGGTGCTTACTGCGATTGAACAGATGCGCGGGGCGACGGCGCTGCCGCTGGCCGCCATGCCCAACGCCGGCATGCCACGCGCGGTGGAGGGACGGAACATCTACCTGTGCTCGCCCGAGTACATGGCCAGCTTTGCGCGCAAAGCGATCGCGGCAGGAGTGCAGATCGTAGGCGGCTGCTGCGGCACCACACCGAATCACATTCGGGCCATGCGGCAGGCCATAAGGGCGATTGATGAACAGGCGCACGTCGCGGGAAAAGATGCAGCGCCGGAAGTCAGCAAGGAGACGCCGCCTGCGCCGTTGGCGCAACGTTCGCGCCTTGGCTCGCTGATTGCCGAAGGCAAGTTCATCACCATGGTTGAGTTTGTGCCGCCGCGAGGCATCGATTGCGCGAAAGAGATCGAAGGCGCAGCGTTGATGGCGCGACTGGGGGTGGACGCCATCGATGTGTACGATGCGGCGCAGGCATCGGCGCGGATGAGCGGTCAGAGTCTTTGCATCCAGATTCAGCAGCACACAGGGATGGAGACGGTTCTGCATTACACCTGCCGCGATCGCAACCTGCTTTCGATCCAGTCGGACCTGCTGGGCTCTTCGTCGATCGGGCTGCGCAATATTCTTTGCGTGACCGGCGATCCGCCCAAGCAGGGAGACTATCCTGACGCTTCTGCTGTCTTTGACGTGGATTCCATCGGATTGGTAAACATTGCGCGGCGACTGAATCATGGCCTCGACATCGGATCGAACTCCATCGGCGCGAGCACCAACTTCACCATCGGTGTGGCGGCCAATCCCGGCGTGCCGGATCTTGAGAACGAACTGCGGCGGTTTGCCTACAAAGTTGAGGCGGGCGCCGAGTACGTGATCACTCAGGCGGTTTTCGACCTGCGCCTGCTGGAGGAGTTTCTGGAGCGGATTAAGGAGCACCGCATTCCAACGATTGCGGGCATCTGGCCGCTGACCAGCCTGCGCAACGCGGAGTATATGAAGAACGATCTGCGGGTCGCGATGCCCGAGGAGATCATGCTGCGCATGGCGCAGGCTGAAACGCCGGAAGCCGCGCGGGCCGAGGGGATCAAGATTGCGCAGGAGATGCTCGCGGCCGTGCGGCCGTTGGTACAGGGCGTGCAGGTGAGCGCGCCGTTCGGAGATTACGAGACCGCGGCCGAGGTGATTGCCAGCGCGCTGCCGCCGGGAAAAAGCGGGAAGGGATAGACTCCATGCCGTCATTTGAAGAATCACTCAAAAAGCTGGAAACGATCGTCGAGCAATTGGAAAAAGGCGATCTGGCGTTGGAAGACTCGCTGAAACTCTTCGAGGAAGGCGTGGTGCTGTCGGCCGCCTGCAAGCAGGAACTGGATGCCGCCGAAGGCAAGGTGCAGATGCTGGTGAAGCAGCGCGATGGCTCGGTGAAGCCGGAGCCGTTTTTGACGGACAAGTAGTTTCAGGACTTGTGCGCACCCCTGAGGCAGACGGCGCAAATCTCTTTTCTCAGACCAACTTTCAGACAGACACAGATGTTTTTCTTGGCGCGCCGATCTGCGCGGCAAGCGCGAGGAGGGCCTCGTCGTTACCACGGGCTGCGGCGAGTTGCATGCCTCCGTGCGCGCATGGAATAACGACCGTGGGCACGCCGGCGAGGCTGAAGGGCGCGGTGTAGCGCAGCAGGCGCATCCGGGTCTGGCTGTGATCGGCTCCAGCCGCGAGGCGCCCAACAGGGATCGAGGGAAGCAAGATGAGCTGATGGGCGGCGAACAGTTCGTCCATGCGCGCGCGAAAGGCCGCGAGACGTTGGCGCAAAGTGGAGACCTCGCTGGGAGTGAGGCCCGTGCCCCACTTAAGCCGATCACGAATGTCCGGTGCGAAGTGATCGAAGTTGCCGGCGTGAATTCGGGCGGCCTCAACAGCCTGGAGGGGCGCATAAATATCGATGGCATCAGCCCACCAGCCGGTCTCGATGGTTTGAGCTTCCAGTCCAAGATCCTCCAGTTCGCGAATGACGCCGCGAAAGCTGGCGACGACTTCAGGCTCGCAATCGTGAAGAAAGCTGTCGTCGACGAAGGCGAAGTGGGTAAAGCCGCGGGCCGTTGAGTTTTCGGCTGGCGCGAAAGGCGCGGCAAGCAGCGGCGCGTCCTGAAGGTCGCGGAAAAGCCAGCCCATGGTGTCGAAGGATTCGGCGAGGTGCGCGGCGCCGCGCCAGTTGCCGCGGCCGATAGTGGCGCGGTAACCGGCAAGCCCGCAAAGAGCAGCAGGAGCACGGATGGACCCGCCGGTATCAGTGCCGATGGCAGCTACTGCCGATCCCTCCTGCACGCTGGCCGCGGCGCCGCTTGAGGAGCCGCCGGTGAGCGCGCCGGGGTCGCGAGGCTGCACACAGTCGCCGAATTCTGGATTCTCGCCTGTAATCCCGTAGGCCAGCGGATGGAGGTGAGTCTTGCCGGTGATGACGGCTCCGGCTGCGCGCAGTTGCTCCACAAGCCAGGAATCGCGCGAGGCTTCGCCGTTCGTATCTCGATAGAAATGGACACCGCAACTGGTCGGCGAACCGGCGAGATCGAAGCAGTCTTTGACCGAAATCGGCAGACCCCAAAGTGCGGAGCGGCCGTCACCGAAGGGACCACCGCCGCTTTCGGGGATTGCCGGCGTCATGGATTCAGCACGGGCTGCTTCAGCGCGCGTCCAAGCCGGGTCCTGCCAAAGGTAGGTGTTGCGGCTGGCATTCCGGTTTGCATTCGCGAGCGCGGATTCGACGAGTTGGGAAGGGCTTGTGGTTCCGGCGGCGAGCGCAGCGCGCAGAGCGCGAACGGTCCATGGCGGAGCGGTCATAAAGCCATTCTAGAAGCCGAACCGGAAATAGAGCGCGCGCGCCGGGAAAGAAGAAAGGCGCGCAAAAGCCGAAGGGCGGCCTCTTGCCGGCCGCCCTGGGGATAGAAACAAACGCAGATCAGAAATCCAAGTGCAGAGACATCTGAATCTGGCGGGGACTGCCGATGGTGTGCTTGGTGATGCCCAGACCAGCAGGGCAGTTGTATAGTCCGCCGGTCATAGGAGTCGTCGTGTTGCAACCGGTGGGCAGGGCCGTGGCCGTGGAAGCAACCGCAAAGGGTTCGTTGTTGAAGGCCTGATTCTGGTTCACGTTGTTTTGCGGAATATCGAAGCTGGCAGTGTTGGTGATGTTATAGACGTCAAAGGTATAGAGCAGGGTCCATTGGTCATGGATAGGCAGCTCCTTTTCGAGCGAAGCGTCGGCACGCCGCTGCCACGACTGACGGAAGATGTTTCGCTCGCCGGAGGCGAAGTTGGTTTCGTAGTCGTCTCCGTTAGGAACGCCCATCACTCCTGGCTGGATGATGGGGACGTCGAAGCACGAAGCTTTGAGCGCCGCGCCCGCACCTGTATTGATGTTGTAGAACGCGCCATTCTGGCCGGTGAGCGCATTCTTCCGGGTGCAGCCCGGCGCCAGCGGGACGACTGGGTTAATGATGCCGTCGAACGTGCTGTAGAAAATACTACCGACGGCTCCGGAGTAGTCGATGACGCTGTAGGGCTGGCCGCTCTGGATGACAGCGACGCCGTGAAGAGACCAGCTATCGAGCGCCTTACCGGCCAGTGTGTCCGTGGCAAAGACTTTTGGCGAAGTTACTCCATAAGTGAAGTTGAGCACGTGGGTGCGATCAAAGTCGGCCGAGCCATAGCCGCTGCGCAGGTTCGCAGGGTTATTGCCGTTGTAGAAAAGTCCCAGGCCGCTCTGCTCATCGGTTGCGTGGGAGTAGGTGTAAGACACTCCAGCCTGGAAACCATGGCTGAAGCGCTTTTCCAGATGCGACTCGAGGGCGTTGTACATAGCAATGCCGGCCGCGGTGTAGGATTCCGACTCGGACGAGTAGCCGATGTAGGGCACGCGCAGGTCGACGTTGCCGCCCTCATAGTTATTCAGCATGGTGCCATAACTGCAATTCGCCTCCGTGGGATCGTTGACGCACTGAGGGGAAAACGTATTTGGATCCAGTACCGTGTAACCGTAGCTGAAGTACTGCGTGGCCACGCCGCCGGGATGAGTGGGATTACCTAGGGTCGCGATCTTGGCCTGATTAAAGGGCACGGGGATCACCTGGTGGCGGCCGAGATTTCCCACATAGCCGATCTCGAACATGAGGTCGTTGCGCGGCTGGTATTGGATGTTGAGCGTAAAGTTCATACTGTATGGGAGCTTATTGGCACGGTTATAGACGCCAAGAGTGAACGGCTGATCGCTGTTGTCGCTGTAGACCGTGCCGTCGATGATCTCCGCGGCGTTGGGCAGGTAATTGTTAATGTCAGAGGCTTTGGGGTTGGATGGTGGCGCCGAGCGCGTGGGGCCCCAAGGCGTCGCCAGGTTGTAACTCGTGTTGTCGACGTATCCCCCATCCCCGTCGAAACCGGTGCCAAACTCTCCGAAACCGCCGCCGCAGATGGGAATGTAATACAGGTAAAGATAGGTTGGGTTGGCGGAATTGTAAGACGAGCTATATGGGCAATGCTGCTGTTTGACGAACGGTTCGGTTTGAGAGTTTCCGAAGGGACCGCCATCGATCTCGCCCGCGGCGTAACCGGGCGATAGATAGCTGAAGAGCTCGCCGCGGTCGTAGTAGAAACCGCCGCCTCCGCGGACAACGAATTTCGAATGGAACAGCGAGGGTTGCCAAGCGAATCCGAGCCGCGGCGCGATGCCCCACTGGCGGCCAGTGAGTGTGGTCTTGCTCACGCCCGAGGTTCCATTCGCATTATTGCCGGCAATGATGAAACCGGAGCTGGTGATCGTGTCCGATGCGACGTCGTAACTATATTGCTTTGGATCGAAGTTAATAATGTTTCCGTTCTTCTCGGTCAGTCCGCCGTCCCAGTCGTAGCGGACGCCGGCGGTGATGCTTAGAGTCGGCGTCACCTGGAACTTATCCTGAACAAAAAGGCCGGTTTCATTGGCACGATAGTAGCGATCGGCCTTGCCCTGCAGGAAAGAAGTGGCGGTAAAGTTCTGCGTGGAGTACGGCGTGACCCAATTGTTGGCAAAGGTGACAAAATCCGGCGTGGCGACATTGCCCGTGCCGGTCCGATGATCGCGGGTATTCAACTGGGTATACGACCAACTGCCACCGAAGCTAATCGAGTGGCGTCCCTTGGCCCAGATGGCTGTGCCGGAGGGCATGATGCGGTTCTGGAAGACGCCGGTATTGGACCCCTGATATTCGGCGTCGGGGCCGATGGCGAGGGAAGGTGCGGTGCCGCCGTAGAGCGGCCCGGTGGGAGAATCGTACGCGTCGCCGATCGCGTCATTGATGGTGATGCCGGGAAAGTAATTACCGAAAGCACTGCTCATGCCGACGGAAGTTGGAGAGAAGGGCTGATCGTTGGTGGCATACACCTTCTCGCGCAGCACGCCAACATTCTCAGAGATACTGAGGTTTGTGCCGATGGTCTGAACATTGTTCAGGGACCCGACTTGTGAGCCGGTGTCCATATGCGCAGTGAATCCCGGCACATTGGAGTAACCGTATGGCGAGCTCGATGGATCGTGCTGATAGTAATACTTTGCAGCCAGAACGTCCTTGCTGGCGACGTTCCAGTCGAGATCGGCGACGACCTGGTCGGAGGTGAACCTTGCTGTTCCGGGCAGGAACGCATTGTAGGGCGAAAAGATATTCGGCATGGCATTGGGCAGCGCGCTCGGAATGAGGTAATTGCCGGGTTCGCCGGGCAGCGCCGGCGCTGTGAACAAAGCGTAACCTACCGGATTTGTCGCGGCATTAAAGCTCGTGACGTTGATCCCGGTGGTCCCTTCGCTGGTCGTCCAGTTACTGTTGGCGACGTCAACCAGATTCGACTCGCCGCGACCATTGGGCCCGCCGGCCGGCCCGGAGTTCAATCCGGGCGGGACAACGAGAAGCTCGTCACCTGTCTCCTGGTCGGAGATGTGCAGGTGCTGATAGCTGACAAATCCGAAGAGCTTGTCCTTGATGAGGGGACCGCCCAGGCCGCCGCCTGCCGAGTAGCGATGCAACTGCGGATTCTTGTCCGCCGCCGGAATGTTTTGGTCCTTCTTGAAGAAAAAGGGCGCGGCATTGATCCAGTTGGTGCCGCGATGCAGATAGACACCGCCGTGCAACTGATTGGTTCCGGACTTGGTGCTCATGTCGATGTGCGCGCCGCTGGAGGAACCTTGCTGTGCATCGTACATCGAAGCGTTAACGCGGACCTCCGCAATGGTCTCCGGCGCCGGCGTGGGGATGGCATTGCCGATGGACAGATAAACCGAAGAGGAACTGGGAACAACGCCTCCGGCAGCGTTGTTGGCCTGGCCGGTGTTGTTGGAGACGCGGAATGAGTCGACTTGGCTGGTGGTCTTGCCGTTGAACAAATTACTGCCGTCGACGCCGTTGAGCAGCAGGGCATTGGAGGTGTCGCGCTGGCCGTTTGCCCAGATGGGAGCGTTGCCGAGGCCGGAATCCGCGCCTGTGCCGCCGGGCAACTCGGCGTCAACGCCGGGCGAAAGAATGGCCAGCCCGGTGAAGCTGCCGGTGGGCAAGGGGACCGCGTCGATCTGCTGGGTTTCCATCACATAGCCGTTGGTGGTGTCCACGGCGTTCATGAGAGGCGCGGCTTCAACTTCGACAGTGGTGCTGGCCTGGCCCACTTTGAGCGACACGTTGAGCGTCGCCGTGCGGTCGGCCTGCACGGTGATGTGAGGGGTTTTCTGCGCCTCGTATCCATCCGCGGTGTAAGTTAGCGTATAAGTTCCGATGGGCAGGTTCACAAACGCGTAGGCACCCTGGTCGTTGGTCCTGGTGGCACGGGTGACTGAAGTCTCTTCGTGGGTAAGGGTCACTTTCGCATTGGGAATCACTCCGCCCGAGGCGTCTGTGACTTCACCGGTGATGCCACCGAGCGTTTGCTGGGCTTGAAGAGAGCTGGTACATAGCGCTGCGGCTGCCACAATCGCCAGCAGCCCGGGAATGAGAGGCGGAAACACACGCATGACACGCATCAAGGAACTGACCTCGAAATAGGAATTTCCCCCTGAAACCTGGGGGATTCAAATGGCCGCTGAATTGATTTTGAGATCTCGAGTTTTTGAGCGTTGAACTATCACGCAGGAAAGAAATAGCTCACGCGACCTTCGATTCTTGAATGGGTTCTTTCTGCTCGCGCTGCAGGTTAAGCACATAGTAATTGCTGCGGCATAAATTTCATGTAAGGAATTTGGGGCGCGCCAGCCGCCCAAGGGACGTGTTTTCCACAACCAATCACATAGCTTGGGCCTTTCTTCGCCGCAATGCGTACCAAGCCAGCCCCGCAGTAATGTAGCCGAGATAGAGATAGGGAATTCGTGCGTGGACAAGGTCCTCGGCGGAGTTGAGGTCGAAGATCGCGATCATGAGGATGACGGCGACCGTGAGGACGCTGACGGCAGCGAGAACATGAGAATGCTGGCCCAGTGCGCGGCGCGCGAAGGGAAGCGCGAGGGCGACCAGCGCGTACGCGGTGAGAAAGCCGAAGACGGAGAGCGAACCCAGAAGGTCGTACATTGTGGATCCCGTGTCGCCGTGGAGAGCCATGGCGACGGTTGCGGCGAACATGAGCGCGATGGAAAGCGCCACGGCTGCTCCCGGAGTGCCGTGACGCGCGTTGGTGCGCTGCAGCGCGGCAGGCAACAGCCTATCGTGCGCCATGCGAAGCAATACACGCGCTGCGGCTGTGGCGCATGCCAGCACGCAGGCGAACATGCTGATGAATGCGCCGCAGTCGATGGCCACGCCGAGGGGCGAGACATGAGCCTTGGCGGCCAGCATGTGCAGCGGACTGGTCGAGTTCGAGAGCGCTGCGGACTGGCCGCGGAAACCGAGCACCTCAGAGTACGCGCAGAGCATGAAGAAGCCGCCGGCGAGAAGCGCGCACTGCAGAACTGCGCGGGGAATGGTTCGCAAGGGATCGCGCACCTCACCGCCCAGCGTGGTCGCGCCCTCGAAGCCGACAAAACTGAAGATGGAGAGCACCACGGCGGGCCCGAGCGAGTTGAACGAAATTCCCTTAAGCTGAAATTGGCTCGTATCGAGCTGAAGGCCGATGTGCAACGGCAACAGGACGAGCACGATCACGATCAGGCCGACGGAGACAGCTTCAATCCACAGCATGACTTCGGCGGACAGCTTGACGTCGCGGTAGGCGATTAGTCCGGCAACGGCGCAGACAAGAGCGAGAGTGGGAACGGCGGGCGGCGCCCATTGGAAGAACTGCTCGGAAAGGACTGTTGCGTAATAGAGCGCTCCGCCGGCTACCGATGCGCCCGTGGCGAGGTAGGCGAGCAGCAATCCCCAGGCTGCGGCGACGCCGAATGCCGGCGGAAGCGTGTTGGCGGTGTACGTGTAGAGCGAGCCTGGCGACGCGCTGAGGCGAGCAAATCGGCTGACGCAAAATCCGACCAGAAACATGGAACCTGTGGCGAGAAGATAGACGAACCATGTGGCGCTGCCGGCGCGAGCGAAAACCAAAGGAATGGTAAGCGACGCAGATGTGCTGGGCGCCATGGCGGAAACGGACTGGGCGAGCGTTTCGATGGGACCGAGGACGCCTTTGCGCAGGCCGTAGCTTTCGGTGCCGCTGTCGTGAGCAGACACGTTTCGCTGTGTGGTCGTGGTCCCGGTCACGGCTTTGCCTTTTGCTGTTGAAATGTTGAGTTAGCGCTCGACAGTGGCCTCGATCGTACCATGCGGTTCGTCGATGGGCACGAAGATGTGATTGGGATTGTCCTGGCCAAACGGTTTGAGATCGGTGAGCAGATGATGCAGGTTGGGCATGGAAAGATAGATGCGCGCGATCTCCGGCGCGGCGTCGAGCGCGGCTTTGCCCATGTCGAAGAGCGTGTGCTGCACGCTCATGCTGTTGTGCGCGGCAAACTCTTTGAGCAGCGCGGCCACGATACGCGCGCGGGCGTGTGCGTAATCGGGCGCGGCGGCAGCGTAATCCCAGGTGATGGTTGCGCGCGTGCCAAGAATTCGGTCTGTGGCCGGCTTGAGCGTGGTCAGCTTGTCAACGACGTAGCCGGTGAAGGCCGACTTTGTGGTTTTGAGGATAGTCAGGCCATCCACGCCCGAGGTCACGGCCCATGGGGCGCCCCTTTCGCGCGTTGCATGCACGGTCTGAAGCTCAGGACCTCCCATTTTAAAGGTTGTTGCGTCAGGCGCTCCATCGACGATCATGCGCTCCCACCCTTTGGCCTGGACCTTAACGCTCACCTTGACGATTTGAGCGTGGTTCTCGAGCAGATAATCGCCGTACTCGCGAGCGAACTCCTCGATCGTTGCTGCTTTTGAGTTGCGCGCCACGAAATACACAGTGTTTTTCATTGTGTCGGTAGGCAGGACTTTGCTGTTATCGCCCATGGTGAAGCTGGTCTCGAAGTCTCCGTGCAGCATCACTTGGACGGTCCATTCGTCGAACAGGTGTCGGTCCCCATGGATCGGATCCTTGACGCGTGTGATCCGCGAGAGACGGACGCGCGATTTTCCGTAGCGGTTTTCACCCAGTCTGGCCATACGTTAGCTTCCTCTGTAAGTTGTGTAGCCGTTGTCGCTCAAGAGCACCGGCAAATGGTAGTGCGCATTGCCGTCGCAATTGAAGTGAATGGCAATTTCAGGGTAGATGCTGGCCCGCCCGAGGCGCGCAAAGTAAGCGCCAGTGTCAAAGGTAAGCCGATAAGCGCCCGATTCAGCGTTGCGCGCCAGGTCGCTGCAACGGCCGTCTCCGTCGGTGACGCCGGCAGCGACTTCAATCCAATCGCCGGGCGCTTCGCGTGCGCGCTCTGCCGCTTCGCCGTTCGCGGGAACTTCGATCCATCCTCCGCCTTCAAACCGCTCGAGCTGGACAAAGATTCCACCTGCGGGCTTGCCCAGCGCAGTATCCAATACGTGAGTTGAGATGACGCTCATTCCACCAACCACTTTCCTAAACGGATTTGCATGATTTGTCGCTGTTGTTCGGCTGCTTCGCGCAACTCGGCTTCGCGATTGCTAGTCAGGCGCCGCTTGAGAATTGTAAGTATCTCGGCGGCGCTTTTGCCGGTCGCACAAACGATGCATGTGAAACCGAAGCGCTGCTCGTAAAGATGATTGTCTCCTGCGAGTTCGGCCAGCACCAGTTCATTTGCGGCGCTGGCCGACGATTGTTCCTGGCGCGACCACGCTGCTGATTGTTTCGACGCGCGTGCAGCTACAGGTGCGGGTTTGCGTTCTCCAATGCGCGGATGACAGGCGAATGCTTCGAGCCAATCCGGCTCCTGCATCGTGCTCCACACGCGGTCGGCAGCTTGGCTCAAGGCTTCAACGCTTGAGATGGGACGCAACGCCACCATGGCTGCAGCCCAACGCTTCGATCCGCAGCACGCGAGCATCGGCTCCAGCGCGGACGATTCGGCGGCAGCGTTCCAGGCCGCAAGCGTGGGATTCATGGTCGCGATCCCTCCGGGCGAAGTTGAAGCAGAAATTCGTCGAGAAGATTGACTGCCACGCGGCTCCGGTACTCGGCAGTGGAGCGAATGTCGTCGATCGGTTTCACTTCGCCGAGAAGCGCGCGGCGCGCAGATTGAGCCGCTTCGCGAGTGACTGCTTGACCGAGCAGCGCCGCCTCTGTTTGCACAAGGCGAGTGGGGAAGGGCGCCAGGCTCGCTGCACCGAGGCGAATCTCGCGGATCGCACCTTTCTCTAGCAGAGCGGTTGCTCCGAGCGCGACCTTGGCGATGGCCATGGCGCGACGCGTTCCCACCTTGCGCAGGTATTGCATGTGGCGTGCGAATCGGCGCGGCAGATGAATCGCATAGAGAAGCTCGTCGGCGGCGAGGACGTTGCGCTTGTAGCCGGTGTGGAACTCAGAATAAGGAACACGGCGGCGTTCACGCGCGGAGATGAGCTCGATTTTCGCATCGTAGGCCAGCAGCGCGGGCGAGGAATCCGCGGCAGGCGAGCCATTGACCAAATTGCCTCCGAGCGTCGCGCGGCCCTGGTTGGCGATGGAGCCGATCCAACTTGCAGCTTTGGCGAGCAGCGGGAATTCGGCAGCGATGACGGCGTGTCTGCGCAGATCGAGAAAAGTGGCAGCGGCGCCAATGACGATGCTTTGCGCCGAAACTTCAATCGCACGCAAATCGGGAATGCCCCACAGGCTGACGAGCTTGGGCGCGGCTAGCCGGCCCGCGGAAAAAGCAACCATCAACTCCGTGCCGCCGGCGATCGGCGTCCACGCGCCAGGCTCCGCGGCAAGCAGCTCGAGGACACCGCCCAGAGTGCCGGGCGCGACAAGATCGTGCATGGCCGCATTACCGCGCATCGTGCGTTTGCTCCGTGGTTAGCTTGGTTGCCGGGCCGGCGCTCTGAGCGTCAACCGCCGCGGCAACCGACTCAAAGATGCGTATGAATCCCGTGCAACGGCATAGATTCCCGGCGAGCGCTTCACGAATCTCGGGCATTGCGGGATGTTGGTTGAGCTCGAGGAGCTGCGCGGCAGCCATCAACATACCGGGCGTGCAAATTCCACACTGCGCTCCGCCATGACAAAGAAATGCTTCCTGCAGAGGATGCAGTTTGCCATCGAGGGCGAGGCCTTCCACAGTCTGAATGTCGGCGCCTTCGGCCTGCATCACGGGAATCAGGCAACTATTTACAAGTTCGCCGTTCAAGCGGACGGAACACGAGCCGCACTCACCTTCGCCGCATCCTTCCTTGGTTCCGGTCAAATGCAGGTCCTCGCGCAGGACATCGAGGAGGCGCTTCATTGGGGGAACTTTCACTCTTCGTGCCTCACCGTTCACATTGAAGCGAATCGTGGGCCAGCGTTTGTTCGACGTTGCGCCTGCGTTCGTGCTCATCGCACAACCGTCTCCTCCGCCGGTTGAGCCGCGGCGAAGCCTGCATAGAGATCCTCGGGCAGGAGTGGAATGGAGTTGAACGCAACCCCAGTCGCGTCGCGGATGGCATTCAGAATCGCGGGCGCGGGACCGTCGTGAGGCAATTCGCCAAGGCCCTTGGCGCCAAATCCTCCGAATTGAAAAGGAATCTCTTCGAAAACTACATGAATCGGCGGAACGTCCTCGGCGGTGGGCATGATGTAGTTGGTCATCTGATTGTTGGCCATGCGGCCATCCTGCCAGACAACTTTTTCGTAGAGCGCGAAGCCCACGCCCTGAGCGATGCCGCCCTCGATTTGCCCAGCCGCCAGCACCGGGTGAATCACACGGCCCACCTCCTGCACGGCCCAGAAATTTTCCACTTCAGCGGAATAAGTGACGGTATCGACGGCGATCTGCGCGACATAAACTGCCCACGCATACGCGCCGTAAGCTTCGCCGTGATACCGCTGATCGTCCCAGAAGATTCCTGGCGGCGCTTCATAGCGGCATAGAGACACAACCTCGCCGCGCACAGCACGATAGCGCTCGCAGGCGGCGAAGAATTCGTCGGGAGTGAACGTCGCGCCAAGACCGGCATGTTCGCGGAGCAGCGCGAGGAGTTGCGAGCAGGCGCGCTCGATGATGCGGCCGATCACCATCGATGTGCGCGAGGCGACCGTGGGTCCGCTGTTCGGAACCACGTCTGTATCGGGCGCAGCCATTGCAACGTCAGCGTAGCCAATGCCCAGGGCTTCCGCGGCAATTTGCGTGAGGATGGTGTTTGTGCCCTGGCCAAATTCTGTGTTGGAGACCAGGACGCGTACTTTGCCAGCGCGCGTGACGTCGATGCCGGCCAGCGAGTTGAGGTAGACCTCGCCCGAGCCGGTGAAGCCCGAGCCGTGGTAAAAAGCGGCGATTCCCATGCCGCGCTTGACAGCGCTCGCCGGATTCTCACGGGCAAACTGCGCGCGCCTGGCGTGGTAATCGCTCTCCTTGAGCGCTCGATCGAGCAGTTGATCGAGAATCACAGGTTCGCGCATCAGTTGTTCGGTTGCATTGGTATCGCCGACATGCAGAAAATTTCTATGCCGAAGCTCCACTGGATCGATCCCGATGGCGGCGGCGATCTCGTCCATGTGGCGCTCCATCGCAAAAATCGCTTGCGGCGCGCCGAAGCCCCGAAATGCGCCGTAGGGAACGTAATTGGTTGCCCAGGAGCGCGCATGCAGGCGGATGTTGGGGCACACGTACGGACCTGTGGAGTGCAGCGTAGCGCGCGAGAGAACGGTAGATGAGAGCGTGGCGTATGCGCCACCATCGGTTGCGAGGTCGATCTCCATCGCCAGCAATTTGCCATCGCGGTCGACCGCGGTGCGGTGGCGCACGCGCGAAGGATGGCGCTTGGTGGTCGCGGCCAGATCTTCCATGCGATCGTAGACCATCTTCACGGGATAGCCGCTCTTCATGGCAAGGAGCGCCGCGTGGCAAGCAAGCGTGGAGGGATAGTCTTCTTTGCCGCCGAATGCGCCGCCGGTTTCAGTCTGAATCACTCGGACTTTGTCTTCGGGCAAATCGAAAACCGCGCGCAGAGCCTTGAAGACGTAATAAGGACACTGTAGCGAGCCCCACACCGTGACGCCGCCGTCCGTGCTGTATTCAGCAATGACGCCCTGATTTTCAATGTAAAGATGTTCCTGCGCGCCGGTGCGGTACTCGCCCTCAACGATGTGTGCTGCGCGGGCCCATGCGGAATCCACATCACCCTTTTCGAGAAGAAAATTTTTCAGCAGATTGTCCGCGCCCCAGACGACAATCTCCTGGCGCTCGCTTTCTTCGATGGTGAAGACCGGGGGCAGTGGCTCATACTCGATCCGAACCGCGCCCACGGCTTCGCGCAGTTTGTGCTTGTCAGGATGCGCAAGGAGCAGGATCGCCTCTTCGCAATGATTCACTTTTCCGTCGGCGAGACACGGCTGATCCGCGACAATGAGTTGGATGCAATTCTCGCCCGGAATATCGGCGGCAGTGACAATTGTGAATTCGCTCCAGTCGATGCGGCGGTCAAAAGCGATGGAGCGAATCAGCCCGCGCGGGATCGAGCTGCGCACTGTGGCGCCATGCCACATGCCCTCGCGCTCGATATCGTCCACATAGCACGCGCGGCCGAGCAGCTTGTCCACGCCTTCCTTGCGGGGAACGGGGGCGCCGACGATGCGGGTTGTGGTAGGCGTGCTCATGGTTGCCGAAGCCGCTATTGCCAAACAGGTTGACGGATAGCATACAACGGCGTGCGGACGAATTGAAAGCGTTAGCGCTACGAGGCGAGCTCTGCCAGCGTGCGCGACAGGACGTGCACGCCGCTGCCGATCCATTCGGGCGACGCGTACTCGTCGGGCCGATGGCTGACGCCGCCGCGACAGGGAATGAACAGCATTGCCACGGGCGCGATGCACGACACGAACGATGAGTCGTGGTAGGCGCGCGCCACCATCTTCTTATGGGTCTTGCCGGCTGCGATGGCCGAGCGTTCGAGCGCGGCGAGGATTTCGGGATCGCAGGTCGTCGGCGGGTCGGCATTGATCAACTCAGTCGCGATCGTGACTCCGCGGCGAGCGCTCACTTCTTCAGCGGCGGAGGCGAGCACGGCCAGAACGCCATCGCGTCGCACGCGGTCGATGTCGCGGACGTCGGTGGTGATGAGCACGCGAGAGGGAACGCTGTTCACTGCGCCGGGAAAGACATCGCAAATGCCCACCGTGCCGACGGTGTCAATGGCGCCCGTCGATCTGGCCGCCGATTCGAGCGCGAGAATCAGCTCGGCGGCGGCGGCCAACGCATCCTTGCGGCCCGGCATCAGCTTGCCGCCGGCGTGCCCGCCTTCGCCTTCAATCGTGATTCGCTGACTCGCGGGCGCGGCAATGTGCGTCACCAGGCCGACGTCGATTCCTTCCTGCTCAAGATACGGTCCCTGCTCGATGTGCAGTTCGACGAATTGATGAAAGCGGCCGCGAGGCACGGCGACCGACTCAAGCGGCCCGGTGAATCCAGCTTGCGCGCGCCACTCCTCCAGCCCACGGCCCTCCTTGTCGCGCAGCGCGAGGGCCTGCTGCGGCGTGAGCACGCTGGCCATCATGCGGCTGCCCAGGCAGCCAATGCCAAATCGTGTGGGCTCCTCGGCGGTAAAAATGACGAGCTCGATGGCGCGCCGCGGCTTGAATCCGAACTTTTGCAGGACGCGAATGGCTTCGAGGCCGCCCAGCACGCCGACGCAGCCGTCGTAGAGGCCGGCGTTAGGAATGGCGTCGATGTGCGAGCCTGTGCCGATGGGCGCGAGCGCCGGATCGCTGCCTTCCCAGCGCGCAAAGGTGTTGCCGATCGCGTCTTCGTGCACCTTGAGTCCGGCAGCTTCACAAAGTCCCTTCACGTAAGCCCGAGCGCGCATGTCGGCCTCGCCGAAGACGACGCGCGTCACAACCGGCGGCTCGGCTTCCGAAATTTGCGCGAGCGCCATCAGCTCTGCCATCAGGACGTCGATCGTAAGCTGGGGGCGTGAAGTCGTCATCGGTTTTCTCCGAGCGGATGGCGGCGCCAGTCTTTGTAGATGAGATATTTTGCTGGCCGCTTGCCGATCGCGCCAAACCACTGCGGGCAAAAGGCGCGCATCCAGATGAAGTCGCCGGCGTATACGGGGTACCACGAGTCACCGAGGCGATAGATGCCGCCGCCCTCGAGCATCAGCAGGCCGTGTTCCATCACATGAATTTCCACCATGCTGAGCGAGGCTCCGGGGTCGTAGGTCATGGTGTTCACCGCGAAGTCGTAGGAAGGGCCGTCGGGCATGAGCGCGCGAACGCGCAGTGCCTCGTCGTCCATCAGTGCCGTGGCTCTTACGGCGGCTTCGTCACCGAAGATGAGTCGCGGGGCGGCCGCGCCGGCTTGCGGCTCGTAAGGTTTTTCGATCAACGCTGCGCGAGCAATTCCCGTGGCGCGGACTGTGTGCGGCATGCCTTGCGGCAGGTAGGCGAAGCCGCCCGGCTTGAGAATGTGCTTTTCGCCGCTTGCCTTAAGTTCGACCTTCCCGTCGAGGACATAGAGAAATCGCTGAGTCGAGGCAGGTGGCAGCGCGCCGCCGGCAACAAACTCGACGGTCATTTGCGTGAAGCGCGCGCCCAGCTGAGGTCCGGCGTGAACGATGAACTCTACGCCATCGGCGCCGGGCAAGGGAGAGCGGACAAATGTATCTGGCGTTTGCAGCAGGTGATCCGGCTTCCGGCTGCTGCGGGTTGATCCAAGATGGTGCACGTGCGACCTCGATCCGGGAAATGCGGAGAATGTTCCGGAGAATTCCGATGCTCGATTTTATCCGACCTCCGCGGCCAGCCGCTGAAGAAATCTGCGGCCCACGTTGAGCGTGGCCTCAACGTCCTCCTCTCGAACCGTTTCATTGGGATGGTGGCTGAGGCCGCCGGGGCTGCGCAGGAAGAGCATGGTCGTAGGGACGCGAGCGGCCATCACCATCGCATCGTGGCCCGCGCCGCTGGTCATCAGTCTTTCCGGCAATCCCGCTGCTCCGATCGCGTCGGCGAGATGGGCCGTCAGGCGCTCGTCCATGGGCACGGCGGGCTGATCCATCTGGCGCGCAATTTCGAGGGTGAGCCCGCGTTTTTCGGCGATGGCATACGCTTGCGCGAGGATAGATTCCACGGCGGCTTTGCGTGACGCGTCGTCAGCGTGACGGACGTCCAGGCGCACACGCGCAACTCCGGCAATAACATTGGCCGCGTTCGGTGAGACGTCGATTTTGCCCACGGTGGCGATCAGGCCTTCCGATTGCAGCGCGATGGACTCCACCGCGGAGATCCATTCTGCCGCACCGGCCAATGCATCGCGGCGCAGGCGCATGGGAGTTGTGCCCGAATGGTTGGCGTGGCCGCGGAACTCGGCAGTGAGACGCGATTGGCCGACGATCGCCGTGACTGCCGCGACGGAAAGGCCTTCGGATTCGAGGACCGGCCCTTGTTCGATATGGATCTCGACGAAGCCGAGCGCATCCGCATCGAGCGCCGCGTCGTCGATTTTGCCAGGGTCCAGCCCGAAGCTACGAATCGCTTGTTCCACGGCGACGCCATCCGCATCTTTGAGAGCCAGCAAAGCTGGGCCGAAGCGTCCGGCCACTGCCCGGCTGCCGAGGAATGGCACGCCGAAGCGAACGCCTTCTTCTTCAGAGAACGCAATCATTTCGATTGGAAGCGGGAGTTTGAGTTCCTGCGCAAGGCGAGTCCATTCGAGAGCGAGTGCCACGCCGAGCACGCCGTCAAACGCGCCTGCGTCGGGAACGGTATCGATGTGCGAGCCGAGAACCAAACGTTTGCCGCGCGCGTCCGGCGGCTGCCACAGCCCACGCAGATTTCCCGCCGCATCGGTGTGCACGGTCATGCCGAGGGACTCCATGCGGCTGCGCAGAAACTTGTGAACTTCGTGCATGGGCGGCGTGAGGAAGCGGCGCGTGATTCGGCCCGGCTCCTCGCTCATTTGGGCGATGTGCCTGCATTCGGCGATGGCGCGCTGCGCACGTTCCGACAATGTTTGGTCGTTCACGGGCGCACCTGCTCTCTGCCGCGTGCCTGATCGTAGAAATTGCCTGCGCACCCATCGTTGCGCCCCTCGTCGCGAAAGACGGGCTCACCGTGCAACCATGTTTCGACGACGCGCCCGCGAAGGTTCGCGCCAAGATAGGGCGAGAGCTTGTGGCGGAAATGAAGGTCGGCGGGCGTCACGGTCCACGTGGTCTCGGGATCGAAGACAACGAAGTCTGCATCCGCGCCGGGAGCGAGCGAGCCTTTGCGCCCAGCCAGACCCGCGAGACGCGCGGGCGCCGCGGACATCCAGTCGCCAATTCGCTCAAGCTTTATGCCACGCTGCTGCATGGCTGTCCACATCGCGGGCAACGCCAGGCCCAGGCTTGAGATTCCGCCCCACGCCTGGTCCCAACGGCCTTCTCGTGAATCGGAAGTGCCGCGTTTCATCGCCGGCGGGCAAGGGGAGTGGTCGGTGATCACCATGTCGATGAAACCCCGTTCGAGCGAACTCCACAAGGCTTCGCGGTTGGCAGCGTCGCGGATCGGCGGCGCGCATTTGAATTCTGTTGCACCTTCGGGGATCTCCTCACTCGCGAACCACAGGTAGTGCACACAAGTCTCAACGGTCACAGGTACACCATGATCGCGCGCAGCGGCCAGCAGCGGCAGCACCCGCGCACTGGAAAAATGCACAATGTGGATTGGAGTGCGGAATTCTTCAGCTAGATGGATGAGCAGCTCAATGGCATCGACCTCGGCAGCGTGTGGGCGCGAAAGTAGATAGGTGGAGTATTTGCGCCAGTCCGGGCCCGCTTCGTTCAGCTCTTTCGTCGCCGCGTCGACGGGGCCGGCGACCTCCGCGTGGGCCAGCAAGGGCAAGCCGGTTCCACGCAGCTTTGCCAATGCTAACCGTAGATCGGCTTCATTCACACATGCGAAGCCATCGATGCCGGAATGAATAAGGAAGCATTTGAAGCCCGCCACGCCCGCACGCGCCAGCGGCTCGATGGCGTCGGCGTTGCCGCGCACCACGCCGCCCCATGCGGCCCAGTCGACCCACGCTTTTCCGTTCGCCGCGCTCCGCTTGGCTTCGAGGGCCTGCAGATCAGTTGTCTCGGGAACGCAATTCAGAGGCATGTCGACCAGCGTAGTCACGCCGCCCGCGGCTGCCGCTTGAGTTGCCGTCTGAAAACCCTCCCACTCCGTGCGGCCGGGCTCATTAATGTGCACATGTGTGTCGACCAGTCCCGGCAAAATCACGTTATTGCCAAAGTCAGTCAGCTCGGCACCTGCCGGAAGATCGTCCCAGCCTCGCAATGCGGAGATGCGCTCACCGTCCACAAGCACCGTCGCGGGCGCGAGACCCGTCGGCGTCAGAACGCGAGTGGAACGAAGCGCCTTTGTCATCTCGTATGTACTTTCGCTTCCTGGGGAGGCCAAGGGCAAGGGGCGTGCAGACGATTCTATTGAATGCTTTGATTCACTCCTGCGCCGGTGGATGGAATCAGCCGCCGGATTCCTGGGGTCTCGCTGCGCCAGGCAGCGTTAACCGCGCAGCTTGGCCAGTAGGTCCTGCGGGTGGACAGGCTTGGCGAGAATATCGAACTCATAACCCTCGGCGCGGGCTTTCTCCAGCAGATCGGCCGTTGCCGCCTGGCCGGAAAAAAGGAGAATTTTGATTCCCGGCAGAAGTGCGCGCATGCGAATGGCAGCGTCGATCCCGTTCAGGTCGGCCATGATCACATCGGAGATGAGCATGTCGGGCCGAAAAGTCTCAGCGAGCTCGAGGGCCTTTTCGCCCGAGTAGACCGCACGGACCTCAAAGCCGCTCTGATTCAAAATCATGGCCAGCGTGTCGGCGATGACTCGCTCGTCGTCGGCTACCAGCACCTTTCGTTTTGTTGCATTCGGCATATTCTCTCGTGGGGGCAGGGAAGTAAACATCGTGAAACGTTTCGTTGGCTTCGATCGGTCGAGTTCAACCGCGCCGGTTCGGACTTACGCCTTCAATAGCGCAAGAATGGTACGCTTTACCAGTGTAAAGCAGGAGCGTCTTTTTGAGTCGGACCCGCCGCTTGGGCCGGGTAGCCGGGTCGGCGAGCCGAATAGCCTGGCTCATTCGGCGCGGCGCGAATTCATCTGCCATCCAATGTTGAGACTTATACTGGCGCGAGCGAACGCGAATTCCGCTTGAACGTCCCCTACCGGAGCACCGGAAATGCAGGAAACGTCTATCCCCAACGCGACTCTCGAAGCGCCGCCGGCCACGGATGCAATTATCCGCGCGGAAAAAATCGAGAAATACTATGCGCAGCCAAGCCAGAATCGCATTCAGGTGATTTCGGCGACGGACCTGAGCATCGTCCCCGGAGAGATTCTCGCGTTGCTGGGCCCTTCGGGTTCGGGCAAATCGACCATGCTGCGCATGTTGACCGGGCTCTCCGTACCGACTGCTGGCCAGGTCTACTGGCACGGCACGCCAATTTCCCAGGCCGAGATCAATGTCTCAATTGTTTTTCAAAGCTTCGCGCTTTTTCCGTGGCTCACAGTTCTGGAGAACGTAGAAGCTCCGCTGCAGGCACGCGGCGTGGCTCCGGCCGAGCGCCGCGACCGCAGCATGAAGATGCTCGACGTGGTGGGTCTTGACGGATTTGAGGCTGCGTACCCGAAGGAGCTTTCCGGCGGAATGCGGCAGCGCGTTGGATTCGCACGCGCGCTCGTGGTCGAGCCCGAGGTTCTCTTCATGGATGAACCGTTTTCCGCGCTCGACGTGCTGACGGCCGAGAATCTGCGGAGCGAACTGCTGGAGCTTTGGGCGAATAAGACCATGCCCACGAAGGCAGTCTTTCTGGTAACGCACAACATCGAGGAAGCGGTGCTGCTGGCTGATCGCATCGTGGTGCTGGGGCGGAATCCGGGCCACATTCGCACGGACTTCCCGGTGACGCTGACGCAACCGCGCGATCGCAAGTCCGAGGCTTTTACGCAACTGGTGGATTACATCTACAAAGTGCTCACCCAGCCGGATGTTTCGCCTGCCGAGGCGCCGGGACAGGTGGTAGAACCTCGCGTGCGCGATCAGAGGCAGATGCGCTACCAGATGCTGCCCCACGCCCGGCCCGGCGGAATCGCCGGCCTGCTCGAACTGCTGCTCGATCGCGGCGGGCGCGACGACATGTACCGCCTGGCCGAAGACCTCGCCTTTGAGATTGACGATTTGCTGCCCATTGTGGACGCGGCGCAGATGCTGGGCTTTCTCAAAGTCGAAGAGGGCGATGTGGCCATCACGGCCAGCGGCGAGGAGTTCGCCAACTCCGAGATTCTCCGCCAGAAGGAGCTTTTCCGCAGGGCCGCGGTGGAGAACGTGCTGCTGCTGCGGCAGATTCGCCGCGCGCTCGACGCGAAAAGCGACCACAGCGTTCCCGAGGATTTCTTCATGGATATGCTCGGGGAACAATTCAGCGAGGAGGAATCGCAGCGGCAGTTGGAGACCGCGGTGACGTGGGGCCGGTACGCGGAGATATTCGATTTCGACTCTGCGCGCCGCCGCTTCGTGCTGCCCGATGCACTGGAGGAGGAGATTGGCACCAGCGAGGAGGCGAAGTGAGCCTCCCGCGCCCGCTCGCGCGATCCCTCGTAACGGTTCGACGCACGCCGTTCTTCGTCGATCTGGGAGTGGCGGCCTGTGCGCTGGCGTTGTTCTTTGCCGTCGTTAGCACTGGCGTTTACTGGTTTCAAAAGCCGATCCCAGTCGTGCCGATTTCGAGCTCCATCGGCGCTCTTCCCTTGTACGCGTTCTACTCCATCGTGCGCATGGCCATCGCTTACTTTCTCAGCCTGGCCTTCGCCATCTCCTACGGCTACATCGCGGCCTACAATCCGCGCATCGAGCCGTGGATGGTCGCGGTTCTCGA
Source organism: Occallatibacter sp. (assembly GCA_049517515.1). Taxonomy (GTDB): domain Bacteria; phylum Acidobacteriota; class Terriglobia; order Terriglobales; family Acidobacteriaceae; genus Telmatobacter. The sequence continues at coordinate 262,367 of JBEKSA010000001.1, read as the reverse complement.
CATCCTGCAGTCGATTCCCGTACTCAGCTTTTTGCCGCCGGTGGTTCTGGCCATGGTTTCGCTTATTCCGGGCCATCAACTGGGAATTGAGATGAGCGTGATTCTGCTTATCTTCACCGGCCAGGTGTGGAATCTCGCATTCAGCTTTTATTCGTCGCTCAAATGCATCCCCAGAGAGATGCTCGAGGCGTCACGCATTTTTCGGTTTTCCGGCTGGCAGCGCTTTTGGCAACTGGAAATGCCTTTCTCGGCCATCGGCCTGGTGTGGAATTCGATCGTATCCGTGGCCGGAGGATGGTTCGCGCTGATTTTCTGCGAGACATTCACTATGGGCGCGCGTAACTTTCAGTTGCCCGGGCTGGGCAGCTACATCCAAACTGCAACCAACAACGGTGATGTGCATGCTCTGCTGGCCGGCATTGCTACAGTGATCCTGATCGTGGTCGCCACCGATCAACTGGTGTGGCGGCCGCTCATCGCCTGGAGCGACAAATTCAAGTTCGAACAGGTGGAGTCAGCCGAGCACGTCACTTCACCCATCCTCGAGCTGCTTCGCCGATCGAAAATTCTGGAGACTCTTCCCGGGCGCATCTGGAATCGCGTCGAGGAGCCAATCTACCGGCGGTTGGCGAAATCGAAGGAATGCCGCGTGGTGAGGCCGCTTGAAGAGACGAAGTCAGCTAAGGTGTCGCCCGCGCTCTGGACGCTGGCCGTTGCGGGCGGTCTGGCCGTTTGCTGGGCGGCGGCGCAGGCAGTCTTCATGCTCAGGACCATTACCTGGCCCGACCTGCGCCTTTTGCTCGAGGGAGCCGCGGCCACATTTCTGCGCGTGAATGCAGCGCTGCTGCTTTCCGCTCTGTGGACCATTCCAGTCGGCGTGGCTATCGGCCTGAACCCGCGGCTGGCGCGGATCGTGCAGCCGCTGGCGCAGATCATGGCATCGGTGCCCGCAACGGCCTTCTTTCCCATTCTGCTGATGGGGCTCGTGAAGATCGGCGGCGGGTTGGGCATCGGGTCCATCGCACTCATGCTTCTCGGCACGCAGTGGTACATCCTTTTCAATGTGATTGCGGGAGCCATGTCCATCCCCTCGGATCTTCGGGAGGTTGCCTCGCTCTACCGCTTTACGCGCTGGCAGAAGTGGACCCGGCTGATTCTTCCCGGCATCTTTCCCTACCTGATTACGGGGATGGTCACGGCCTCAGGCGGCGCGTGGAACGCCTCCGTGATGGCCGAGTACTCGCACGTGCAGGGCCACACGCTCTCGACCATCGGCCTTGGAGCTCAGATTGACGCCGCAACCGACAGCGGCCGTTTCGCCATGCTCCTGCTGGCCACCATGTTCATCTCTTTGATGGTGGTCACCATGAACCGGCTGGTGTGGCGGCGGCTTTACCGCCTCGCTGAGACGCGATTTAAACTCGAAGGCTAGAACAAGGCGTAGCTAGCGGGGCTAGCGAAGTTAGCGGTGCCAGGCGCAAAGGAAGTGTTCCATGATTCGGGTGGGTCTGGTGGGTTTCGGCATGGCCGGGCGCGTCTTCCATGCGCCATTGCTCTCGTCCGTCGAAGGGCTGGAGTTGGCAGCGGTCGTGGAGCGCAACTCGGACACGGCAGCGGCGCGCTATCCCGGCATTCAGGTTTACCGCTCGCTCCAGGCCATGCTGGCCGACGCTTCGCTCGGGCTCTTCGTGTTGGCGACGCCAAATGGAACCCACGTTGCTCTCGCCAAGGAGCTCCTGAAGGCTGGAAAGAATGTTGTCGTCGACAAGCCCATGGCGATGACTTCGGCGGAGGCGGCCGAGCTGATTGGCCTTGCGAAGAAACATAAAGTGCTCCTCGCTCCATTCCAAAACCGCCGCTGGGACAGTGACTTCCTGACACTACAGAAACTGCTGCATGAAGGTTCGCTGGGACGGCTGGTGGCCTTCGAATCCCGGTTGGACCGCTGGCGTCCGGCTCCATTGACGGAGCGCTTGTGGAAGGAGAGTGCAGAGGCGGGCGGCGGAAAGCTTCTCGATCTGGGGCCGCACCTCGTGGACCAGGCTCTGGTTCTCTTCGGCAAACCGGAGGCGGTGGGTGCCGAAGTGGTGCGCGAGAAGGACGGCCCGGGCGTCGATGACGCCTTCGCAATTCGCCTGCGCTATCCCGGGCTCATCGTGACGCTAGGCGCCAACAGCCTCTCGCTGCCTGCCGCACCGCGCTTTCACCTGCGTGGAACCAAGGGCGGTTACGTGAAGAACGGCGTCGACCCGCAAGAGGCCGCGCTCAACAAGGTCACGCACATTGATGACCCGGCATGGGGCCAGGAGCCAGCGGCAAATTGGGGTGTGCTGCACGTGGGCATCGAAGGCGGCTCGGTCACCAGACCGGTACCTGCGCTGCCCGGAGACTACCGGCTCTACTACGCGGGCATTCGCGATGCGCTGCTGGGGAAGGCTCCTGCACCGGTCACCGGGATCGACGGCTGGCGCGTGGCGCGCGTGCTAGAGTGGGCCGCGGAAAGCTCCAAAAAGCGCTGCGAGATTGTGTGCGATTGGAGCGATGAGCCGAAATAAAGGCCCCTTTGCCGGGATCACCGATGTTTATTTCCGGCTCGGCTCCTTGTCGATCAACGGCACCCAAAAACGAAATCGTGCCCCGCTGCCGGGAACGCTGGAAGCCTCGATGCCTCCGCCGTGGGCCTTCAAAATGGCGCGCGTGATGGCGAGTCCCATTCCCGACCCCTTGCGCAGTTTGGCGCTTCGCTTTCCGCGATAAAACTTTTCAAAAATCAAGGGCAGATCCTGGGCGTCGATTCCGGGGCCATTATCCTCTACGCAGAATTCAAGGCGTTCGTCCGTTCGTTTGCTGCTCAGCGTGACACGCGCCCCCGGCGGCGTGTGGGCGGCTACGTTTTCCAGCAGGTGGCGCAGAACCCTGCCGAGCAGGTGAGGATCGAACCATACAGGCTTGTCGATCTGGCCGGGGTCGTCCGCGGCGCCGGGCAAAATGGTCACCTTGTGGGAGGCCAGAACCTTGCGTGATTCTTCGACGGCCAGATCGAGCAGTGCGCGCGGATGTTGCGACGACATCTTGACCTGAACCACGTTGGCATCGATCTCGGCCATCTCCACGGCTTCGCCGATCAACTGATCCAGCCGCTCCGCCTCCTCGTTAATCACTCGCACCATTTCCAGACGTCCGGCTTCGTCGAGCCCGCCGGTCTCCAGAAGGGTGGTGGATGCTGCCCGGATGGAGGTAAGCGGCGTGCGCAACTCGTGCGTCAGGGAGTCGATCAGGGCAGTGCGGAGCCGGTCCGCCTCGCGCGCCGCCTCGATGCGCGTCGTTGCCGCCATGGCGATGGCGCGCGCCACGGCGATGGATACTTGTGCGCTGACCGCAGTCGCGACCTCGAGCGAGAGTGTGTCCGGCCGCCACGACAACGCACCCACAGGCTTCAACCCCAGCGCCAGCGCCGTGGTCTGGTAGCCGGCAAACGGCGTGATGGTGGGATTGAGCCCCTGAGTCACGGCCCGCATGTGGGCATGCACGCTGGCCGGGACGTCGCCAGTTGACGAGTAAAACCGGTCATAATCGCCGACGTAAAGGACTACCCCTTCGAGAGCGAAGATACGTTCGATCGAGCCGGGCAAGTCGCGGAGAAGGCGATCGGCATCTTCAAAGAGCATCATCTCCTGGCTGAGCGCGTAAAGTTTCCCTACATCGGCCTGTCGTTGCTCCGCCTGGATGGCCTTCTGCCGCGCGCGTTCTGACAGCCGGCTGACCACCGCGCAACTGAGCGCGAAGGAGACCATTGCCACCCATTGCTGTGCGCCCTCAATCCTGAGAGTTCGTATGGGAGGCAGAAAGAAATAGTCGAAGCAAACGGCGCTGAGGACCGCGGTGTAGATCGAGAGGACAATTCCGGCTTGCGCTGCCCACCACACCACGAGCACCAGAAACACCATGCCCGCGGTGGTGGAGTTGGCGCCGAGCCAGGCAAGCAAGAATGTTGCAAGCGCCGCCATCGCCGAGGCCGCGAGCCAGCGAAGAGCCTGTCTTGCATAGGCGGGTACGCCCATGGTCTTCTCCACCGGAATCATACCTGACACGGCAGTTTCTGAAATGGCGTTCCGAAATGATGTAAGCTTTCGAGGGATGAAAGAAGCAAGACATGCCGGGAAGAATTCTGGTTATTGACGACGAGGCCCAGATTACGCGGGTGCTGCGCGCCGCACTTTCCGCGCAGGGATACGATGTTCGCACGGCTAACGATCCCGAGGAGGGGTTGCGGCTTTTCCGCGATTGGCCGCCCGACCTGGTGATCACGGACCTGATGATGCCCACCATGAGCGGCGTTGAGGTCTGCAGGCTCATTCGCTCACAAGGCTCCACGCCAGTACTGGTTTTGTCGGTCCGCGAGCACGAGCGGTCGAAGGTGGAAGCGCTTGACGCGGGCGCCGACGACTATGTGACCAAGCCGTTCAGCATTCAGGAGCTGCTGGCCCGCGTAAGAGCGCATCTGCGCCGCGCGCCGGAGCGCACCACGGCGCCAATCGAGGCCGGCGACTTTGTGATCGACACGCAGGCACACACGGTTACCGTCCAGGGCAAGCCTGTCCACCTTACGCCCAAGGAATCCGATCTGCTGCTGCACCTGGCCCGCAACGCGGGCAAGGTGATGACGCACCGCGCGCTATTGACGGCCGTATGGGGCGCGCAATCGGCGCATCAGCCGGAATATCTCCGCGTCTTCGTCGGCCAGTTGCGCAAGAAACTCGAGGGCGAAACCGGCCGCCAGTACATCGAAACCGAGCCCTGGGTGGGCTACCGCTTCGTCCCTGAGGGCTGGACCGGCAACGAAGACTGACAAACAGCGCTTGTCTCGCATTGCGAGCCCCGCGGGTGGCGGATGCTGATTTTTCAGGGATTTCCTGCGGTCGCCAAGCGATCCTTACGAAATCTTTAGGACTTCTTTTTAATTCTCAAAGCTGACAAAGGGCAGAATCAATTCAAGCCAGGCCGGTTGATTTGGGTCTGACTGAAATTGTGCGCTGTGACGCGCTTAACAAAATCGCTTGAAGCCGACTTTGGTTTCTTTGTCGGGCGATTAGCCGGCGCTGGTCTGGATCGAAAAGGGAGACCCCGCATGCAAGATGCAGTCATGCTGCTGTTCACCGTGGTTTTCTTCGCCGTGGCGTTTCTCTATGTCAAGGCGTGCCAGAAGTTGAGGTAACGAATGCACAGCGATTGGATTTCGGTGACCGGACTCATCCTCTCCATTCTCCTGTTGGTGTATCTCACCATTTCGCTGCTCTTTCCGGAGAAATTCTGAGATGTCAGTCAATGGCTGGTTACAGTTTGCCATCTACTCTGTCATTCTTCTGGCAACGGTTCGTCCGGTAGGAATCTATCTGGCGCGGGTGCTGGAAGGAAAGCGCACCTGGTTCGACCCGGTGCTGCGCCCGTTCGAGCGGCTCATCTACAAGCTCTGTGGCGTAAAAGCCGACAAAGAGATGAACTGGCGCGAGTACGCCATCGCGGCTCTGGGATTCTCCGCTGTCACGCTGGTTCTCACCTATGCCATCGAGCGTCTGCAACACGTATTGCATCTCTGGAATCCGCAGGGTTTGGCCGCCGTGGGGCCTGACCTGGCCTGGAACACCGCTGCCAGCTTCACAACCAATACCAATTGGCAGTCGTACACGCCCGAATCCACGATGAGCTATCTGACGGAGATGCTCGGCCTGGCGACGCACAATTTCTGGTCGGCGGCGATGGGCATCGTGGTCGCCGTAGCGCTCATTCGCGGCATCAAGCGGACCAATTCCGCCACCATTGGCAACTTCTGGGTCGATACGACCCGGACCCTGCTCTACGTCCTCCTGCCGGCATGCATCATTTACGCGCTGCTGCTCATCTGGCAGGGAGTTCCGCAGAACCTGAGCGCGTACACGCAGGCGCATCCACTGGAACAGCCGAATTCTGCCCAGCCCGGCCTCGTTCAGACCATCGGGCAAGGGCCAGTCGCTTCGCAGGAAGCGATCAAGATGCTGGGCACCAATGGCGGCGGCTTCTTCAACGCTAACAGCGCCCACCCCTACGAGAACCCAACCCCGCTTTCGAATCTCCTCGAAATCCTGTCGATCTTCATTATTCCCGCGGGTCTCACGTACACGCTGGGCCGCATGACCGGCTCGCCAGGCCACGGCTGGGCAGTGTTCGGAGCGATGTATGTGATGTTCGCGGCCGGCTTCGCGGTGTGCTACTGGGCTGAGGCTCACCCCTACAACTTGATTCATGGCGCTCAACAAACGCGCACAGCGACCGCGCCCGGCGGCAACTTCGAAGGGAAGGAGATTCGGAACGGCATTGCCGAGTCGGCGCTTTTCGCCACCATCACCACCGACGCCAGTTGCGGCGCGGTGAATAGCATGCACGACAGCTTCACCCCGCTCGGCGGCATGATTCCAATGTCCAACTTGATGCTCGGCGAAGTGGTCTTCGGAGGTGTGGGCGCGGGCCTCTACGGCATGTTGATCTTCGTCGTGCTCTCGGTCTTTATTGCGGGCCTGATGGTGGGCCGCACGCCCGAATACCTGGGCAAGAAGATCGAGTCCTACGACGTGAAAATGGCCATGCTTTACGCTCTCATCTTTCCGCTGGTCATTCTCACATTTAGCGCCGTCTTTGTGCTGCTCCCCAACGTTGGATTGTCCAGCTTGAATAACACCGGCCCGCATGGACTGAGCGAAATTCTGTATGCGTACACCTCCGCCGCGGCCAACAACGGCTCGGCTTTCGCGGGCCTGAACGCTAACACATGGTGGTACAACGTCTGTCTCGGCTGGACCATGCTGATGGGGCGCTTCCTGATGAAGATCCCTGTTCTAGCGTTAGCAGGCCACTTGGCAATGAAGAAGAGTGTTCCACCGTCGCCCGGAACATTCCCGGTGAATACAACTTTGTTTGCCGTGCTGCTGGTCGGCGTGGTCTTGATCGTCGGCGCGCTCACGTTCTTCCCGGCATTAAGCCTGGGACCGATTCTGGAACACCTGCTGTTGCAGACAGGCAAGGTCTTCTAACCGAACTCATACCGCATCAGGACGAGGCAAAACGGACCGACATGGCTGAAAAAACGAGTCTCTGGAACACGCAGATCATGGCCCAGGCAACGCTGGACAGCTTTCGCAAGCTCGATCCGCGCTGGATGGTCAAGAACCCGGTGATGTTCGTGGTGGAAGTGGGCAGTGTGCTCACGTCGGTCCTGCTCATTGAGAACTTCCGCCATCACCCCGAGGCATTCTTCTTCAACCTGCAAATCACGCTCTGGCTGTGGTTCACGGTGCTGTTTGCCAACTTTGCCGAGGCCATGGCGGAGGGCCGCGGCAAAGCCCAGGCGGACACTCTGCGCAAGGCCAAGGGCGAGACCGTCGCCAAGCGCTACAAAGCGGACGGCAGCTTTGAGGAAGTCGTGAGCGGATTGCTTCGCGCCGGCGACGTGATCTACGTCGAAGCCAACCACTACATCGCCGGAGATGGCGAGGTGATCGAGGGCGTGGCTTCGGTGGACGAGTCGGCCATCACGGGTGAGTCGGCACCGGTCATTCGCGAGGCCGGCGGCGACCGCTCGGCCGTGACCGGCGGCACGAAGGTTCTTTCGGACTGGATCAAGGTCAGGATTACTTCGAATCCAGGTGAAACCTTTCTCGATCGCATGATTGCGCTGGTCGAAGGCGCCACGCGCCAGAAGACTCCGAACGAGATTGCGCTCAGCATTCTGCTCTCGGGCCTGACGATTATTTTTCTGCTGGCCGTGGTCACGCTGCAGCCATTCGCCATTTACTCGAGCGCTCCGCAGACTGTCTTCGTGCTCGTGTCGCTGCTGGTTTGTCTCATTCCCACCACCATCGGCGGCTTGCTCTCGGCTATCGGCATCGCTGGCATGGACCGGCTGGTGCAGTACAACGTGCTGGCAATGAGCGGGCGCGCCGTGGAAGCCGCCGGCGACGTAAATACGCTGCTGCTCGACAAGACCGGCACCATCACGCTTGGAAACCGCCAGGCAACGGAGTTCCTGACCGCGCCGGATGTAAGCCAGGAGCGGCTGGCCAACGCCGCGCAGCTCGCGTCGCTTTCCGACGAGACTCCCGAGGGCCGCTCGATCGTTGTGCTGGCCAAGGAGAAGTACAACCTGCGCGGCCGGGACCTGGCCGGCATTCACGCCGAATTCGTTCCATTTGCCGCGCAAACCCGCATGAGCGGCGTGAATCTGCCTGGTACACGCATCCGCAAAGGCTCTGTCGATGCGATCGCGCGCTTTCTCGAGGAGCAGGGCTCGTCGCTGCCGCAGAAGGTTCGCGAATATGTGGAAGAGATTGCACGCGCCGGCGGCACGCCGCTGGTGGTGGCCGAGAACTCTACGGCGCTGGGCGTCATTTATCTCAAGGACATCGTCAAGGGCGGACTCAAGGATCGGCTGGCGCGGCTCCGCGCCATGGGCATTCGCACCATCATGATTACGGGCGACAATCCGCTGACCGCCGCGGTGATTGCGCGCGAGGCCGGCGTGGACGACTTTCTGGCCGAAGCCAAGCCCAAGGACAAGATGGACCTGATCAAGAGCGAACAGGGCAAGGGCAAGCTGGTGGCGATGACCGGCGACGGCACCAACGACGCGCCCGCGCTGGCGCAGGCCGATGTGGGCGTGGCCATGAACTCAGGCACGCAGGCTGCCAAGGAAGCGGGCAACATGGTGGATCTCGACTCCAATCCCACCAAGCTGATCGAGATCGTGGAGATCGGCAAACAGTTGCTCATGACGCGCGGCGCGCTGACCACATTCTCCATCGCCAACGACGTGGCCAAGTACTTCGCCATCATCCCCGCCATGTTCGCCGGAGTCTTCCCTGTGCTTGGCGCGCTCAACATCATGTATCTGCATTCAGCGCATTCGGCCATCCTCTCCGCGGTCATCTTCAACGCGGTGATTATCGTGGCGCTGATTCCGCTGGCGCTGAAGGGCGTGAAGTACGAACCCAAGGCTGCCGATGTGCTGCTGCGCAACAACCTGCTCCTCTACGGCGTGGGCGGCATCATCATTCCGTTCATCGGCATCAAGGCCATCGACCTGTGCCTGGTGGCGCTGCATCTGGCGTAAGTGCGGGCTCAAGCAAAGGAGATTGAACGTGCATTCGAATTCGGCAATTGACGAAGAGCTTGGGACTCGCGAAGGGCATCACGTATCGCATGTGCAGGAGTCCCCGGTGAAGCACTCGCTGTGGGGTACTTCGATTCGATTTACGTTGGTGACCGCGGTGATCTTCGGCTTGGGCTACCCGCTGCTGATGACCGGGCTGGCGCACATTCTTTTTCCGCGCCAGGCCGACGGGAGCCTCATCGTGCGCAACGGTCAGGTGATTGGCTCCGAGCTCATCGCGCAGAGCTTCACCTCCGACAAGTACTTCCATCCGCGCCCCTCCGCGGCGGGCAACGGCTACGACGCAACATCTTCAGGTGGCACGAATCTTGCGCAGTCCAACGCCAAGCTGCCGCAGCGCATGCAGGCCGACATCGACAGGCTGGCCGCCGAGAACCCCGGCAAGCCCGTTCCGATCGACATGGTCACCTATTCCGCCTCGGGTCTTGATCCCGACATTACTCCGGACAACGCCTACTTCCAGGCGCCGCACATCGCGAAGGCGCGGGGCATGACGGAAAGCGTTGTCCGCAGCCTGATTGATGCGCACATTCAAGGCCGCACGCTCGGTCTCCTGGGCGAGCCGCGCGTGAATGTGCTGGACTTGAATCTCGCGTTGGACGATGCAGCGAAATAGTGTTTTGGCAGCGGCTCCCCAAGCCAATTTGAGCGGGATGGGCTAACCAGCCCTCCCGCTTTTCTTTTGCTGTAATGGGAGCGTGCGGATGCGACCAGGCAGCTCTGGTTGATTGAGAGACGGGGCCGGCTAGATCGTCCTGCGACCCTCGAGCGCTCGCGCCATCGTTACCTCGTCGGCGTATTCGATGTCACTGCCTGCCGGAACGCCGGTGGCGATGCGGGTGATGCGCACCGGATAGCCGCGCAGCGCGCCCGCCAGCCAGTCGGCGGTGGCTTCACCTTCGAGTGTGGGGCTGGTGGCCAGAATCACTTCGTCGACCTCGCCGCGTTCCGCGCGCCGCAGCAGAGTCTCCGAGCGCAACTGGTCCGGTCCAACGCCGTGCAGCGGAGATAGCGTCCCATGCAGCACGTGGTAGACGCCCTGGTAAGTCTGCGACCGCTCGACAGCGGCGATGTTGGTCGGCTCCTCGACCACGCAGACCAGGCGCTGGTTTCGCGACGGGCTGGCGCAGTAGGCGCAGGGATCGATGTCGGTGACGTTGTTGCAGATGGAGCAGAGGCGCAGGCTGGCTTTGAGCCCGCGTACGGCCTCGGCAAGCGCGTTGGCGTCGTCGTCGCTCGAGCGCAGAATGTGGAAGGCGTAGCGCTGCGCGCTCTTGGTGCCCACGCCGGGCAGCTTCTTCAATTCCTCAATCAGCCGGGCCATTGGCTCGGCATAGCGTGACAATTTACTTGCCTCCCTGTGACTTGGGGTGCCCCAGGTCCCGACTTTGGGACCTGGGATAGCAGGAATCTCGACTCAACGAATGCGTCCGCGCCGGTCGTCAGCTCATTCCCGGAATCTTCAGCCCTCCCAACATTCCCTGCACGCTCGACTTGATGGCTTCATCTGCCTTGCGTCCGGCTTCGTTCACCGCGGCCACGATCAAGTCTTCAAGCATCTCCACGTCGGCCTGGCCGCCGCTCAGGCTGACCACCGCCGAGGGATCGACGCGAATCTTGAGCAGTTCCTTCTTGCCATTCATGGTCGCGGTCACTGCACCGCCGCCGCTCGAAGCTTCCACGACGGTCTCGCCGAGCTTGCGCTGAACCTCCTCCTGCATCTGGTTGGCTTGCGAAAGCATCTCCGAGATTTTGAGCGGGTTGATCATCGTGTTTACCCCTGTCCGTTTCTTGCGATCGGCTCTTCGTCTGGCCCTTCTCGCCGTTTTCACTCCAATTTGCCACCGATGCAGACCCAAGCACGACAAAGCTAACAGCTAGGAGCTAAAGGCTGCTTTTTCACTTCTGCCTGAGGTCGACCACGCTGCGAACCTCGGCGTTGAAGATCTCCTGCGCCCGCTTCACTAATGGATGCGTGAGCGCCGCCTCCTGCACGCTGCCGGCGGCGGCCACTGGAGGCGCGACCGCGGCCGGAGCTGCTTCCGCGCCAGCCGACACGAGAAAACGAGCCGGCGCGCCCAGCCGCTGAAGTTCAAGCCGTATAAGCTTCTCGGCCGCGGCGTTCACCGTCAGGCTGAGCATCTTTTTGCCCATGCCCGGCACCGCAACGCGCACGGCAGCACTGTCGAGCGCCCACGCCCCTGAGCCAAGCAGTTGCGCGGCAGAGCTGTGCCCGGCTGCGGCCAGCGCGGCCACGATCACTTCGCGCACGTGCTCCACGGCGAGGCCATTCGACGTGTTGGTTGTCGACAGGGGCGCCTTTGCCAGAGCGCCCTCGGTGAGAGTAGCGGCCGAGGCGTACCCCGACGGCTGGCTGGCAACGGCAGGGAAGGGCGCAACCTCAAGCTGTACGCCCTCATTTGTCCTTGTCGCAGAATGAATTACAGCAGAATTCTCAACTGTTGCTTCCACTTTCGTTCCGGCGCTTCGCGACGCAGTCGGTCCGCCGGTCCACAAGCTTCTCTCCCGTGCTGGAGCGCTTGCAGCAGGCGCTGTCGCCCCAGCTAGCTTCGCGATGCTGCCGCCTGAATGCCGCGGACTGTGCCCTGTGCCCGCCCGCGCGCTCGTTCCGGTCGCCACGCCGCTCAGCAGCTCCTCGATGGGCAGCAGCCGCTGCGCGTGAATCAGTTTCAGCAGCCCTAGCTCCAGGTGCAGGCGCTGTTCCTGGCGATAGTTCAGGTCGTCGAAGGTGCGCAGCACAATCTGCAGGTTGCGCGTGAGCTCTTCCTCGGTGAACAGCAGCGCCGTACGCGTTGCGCGGGCCCGCTCGTCCGCCGAGATTTGCAGAAGCTCCGTTTGTTCTCCACCCAGCTTGGCCATCAACGCGTTCCGCAGATAGCGGACCATCTGGCGTGCGAGCGAGAGCGGGCTGTGTCCGGCATTTACCAGCCCATTGATCTCTTCCATCAGCTCTGCGCTTTGGCCGGCGGCCACGGCTTCCATCAGCCGCTCGAAGACCGTGTTTGGCACTGCGCCCATCAACTCGCGAATCTGATCCGACGAAAGCGCGGGACGGCCGTCTTTGAGCGGAGCCGACGCAATCGCCTGGTCCATGATGGAGAGCGCGTCGCGCATCGATCCGTCGCCGGCCTCGGCCAGCAACGCCAGCGCATCGTCTTCGGAGGCCACCTGCTCCTCGGCCGCGATCATCTTCAACTGCGCCAGAATGTCGTCAAACTTGACCGCGTGAAAGCTGAAGTGCTGGCAACGCGAGCGAATGGTCTGAGGAATGTTTTCGGGCTCGGTAGTCGCCATCATGAAGATGACGTGCGCCGGCGGTTCCTCCAGCGTTTTGAGCAGCGCATTAAAGGCAGCCTCGGTGATCTGGTGCGCCTCGTCGAGGATGTAGATTTTGTAGCGATCGCGCGCAGGCGAGTAGCGCGCCGCATCGCGCAGCTCGCGAATCTCGTCGATGCCGCGGTTGGTGGCCGCATCGATCTCGATCACGTCTACGGCGTTGCCCTGGCGAATCTCGATGCATGCGTCGCAGGTTCCGCAAGGCTCCTGAGTGGGGCGCTCGGGCGAACCTACCTGAGTGCGGCAGTTCAGGGCCATGGCCAGAATGCGAGCGATGGTCGTTTTCCCAATGCCGCGATGGCCAGAAAAGATGTACCCGTGCGCAATGCGGTTCTGCTTGAGCGCGTTCAGCAGCGTGCGCGTCACATGGTCCTGGCCGGCCACGTCGGCGAAGCGTTGCGGACGGTATTTTCTGGCCAGAACCTGGTAGCCCATCGGTGGTGAGACTCCTGAACGGCCGCTTCGCGAACGAGCAGCCTAGTGGGATTCTATCGGTTCAGGGTGGGACTCTGTGGAGTGGAAATCCTCTTGTGATTGTTGACCCGCGCGACTCTGCCAAACCGCCCCTTTTCGTGACCATCAGTCGTTTGCCGAGTCCAAAGAAACGGGAACCGCCCGGGTCGCGGAAACGTGAGCAAGGATGAAATCTTCCCCGCAAATGTGCGATTCTTTCTTTGAATGCGAATTATCCGCAAATCTCGATGGCTCACACGCTGGCTCGGGCCGCATCGCACCGAAGGATCGAATCGCGCACAACAGTCAAGGGGAACCGCGGTGAAGTACGCAATAGGAATAGCGCTCGCTCTGGCCTGCCTGGTAGCGGCGGCGCCCCGGCTCCTGGCGCAGGCGCCGGACAAGAGCGGTGCCTCCGCCGCCGGCCAAAGCCAGCCGGCAGCAGGCTCCCAAAGCCCGGCGCAGCAGCAGCCGGATCGGACGAAGCCGCAGACCAATGCCAATCCTTTTCCCGAGGACACCGATTCCGTTCCGGTGATGCCCACGCGCAATTCGCCCGATCTGCCGCCGAGAGCCGGCGACGAATCTGGAAGCGGCCTCATTCCCATGCCTGCCGAAGACGGCGATCCGGTGCGCAGCCCGGAAGATGCGGCCGCAGCCGCTGAATCGAACGACAGCGGCTCGAGCTCGAGCCTGACGGGGCTGGGCAATCTGCCTTCGCCAGACGACGACACCGCGCATCCCGGAAAGCACAAAGGGAAGGAAGAGCAGGTGGTGCCGGAGCACCATGAAACCGCGGCCGAAGACGAGAATGTCGGCAGCTACTACCTCTCGAACAAGGATTGGAAAGGCGCATTATCGCGGTTTCAATCGGCGCTAGTGCTCGATCCCTACAATCCGGATGTGTATTGGGGCCTGGCCGAATGCGAGCGCCATTTGGGCGACTTTGCCGACGCGCGCGCGAACTATAAGAAGGTGATGGAGTACGACCCGGGAAGCCGCCATGCGAAAGAGGCCGGCAAGGCCTTGCAGGATCCTGAGATCGCAAACGCGAAGCCGGCTTCATCAGGGCAGCCGGCGCAGCAGCCCCAACAGTAAAGGCCGCTGGGCCCGCGACGGCTTAAAAGCCCGCCCAGCGCAGATAAGCGTCGATTATTCGTTCTCCCCACAAACTGCTGACGATTCCGCCCACGCAAAGAAATGTGCCCAGCGGCAGCTTGATGTGGGCCCAGCCTTCACTGCTCTTACGCGTGGAGGGTAGGACAAGCAGAACCAGCGCAGCGATTGCGCCCAGCACCACGCCCAGGCCGAAGGCGACGAGCGCGCCCGGCAGGCCGAGCCACGCGGCCAGCATCGCCATCAGCTTGGCGTCGCCCAAGCCAATGCCCTCGCGATGCCGGATCAGCCAGTAGATCCAGCGCAAGAGCAGGATGAGGCCGGCGGCGGCGAGGATAGCGAGCGTGCGGAGAATTATCTCATGCCCTACCACGCGTAACACCATGAAAGATAGGGTTGCGTGGACGGGGTTATCCCATGGGGAAATCGCACTGACAACAGCCTCAGCCGTATCTAGAAGTAAACCGAGAATGATGCCGGGAATGGTAATCGAATTGGGTAGCCAAAGGTTTTCAGCATCCAGGGTTGCGAGCGCTACCAGCAGCCAAGAGAACGCCATCCCGCTGACTAGCCGGTTCAATGGGTAGTAGATGAAAATGGACGGCTCTCGGAAATAGGCGAATAGTAGTTCGGTATTTTGCCAGGCCACACTTGCCCATAAGGCTCCCACGGCCAGCTCCACCAGCGGGTAGCGCCAGCCAATCCACGCCCGGCAGCTCCGGCAGCGCCCGCGAAGGAACAGCCAACTCGCCAGCGGAACATTCTCCCACCACGCCAGCGTTCGTCCGCAGCTACGGCAATGCGAGCGCGGATGGACAATGCCCTCGCCCGTGGGCCAGCGGCTCAGGCACACGTTCAAGAAGCTGCCGAAGGCCAGCCCGACAAGGCCGGCAACGATTGTGCCGAGGATGCGCGTCATGCGAGAGATTGAGTATACGGCTCCGGTGTCTGGTGCGTAAGACGCGCGGATCGCCGCTGCCGCTCCCCGTAAGCTAAACTGGAAGTGCATGGATCTGCCGCCAGAGAGCCCCAGCGCGAAGGATTCCACGCCGCAAACTACCACCGATCCGGCGCGGGCGGCGGCATTCTTCGAGCAGGCCGTGGCCATCATGGCTCGGCTCCGTGCTCCCGGCGGCTGTCCCTGGGATCGCGAACAGTCCTTCGACTCCATTCGCAAGTACACCCTTGAAGAGGCCTACGAGGTCTTCGACGCCATCGAGCGCCGCGACTTCGACCACTTGTCTGAGGAGCTCGGCGATCTGCTTCTGCAAGTCCTGTTTTATGCAGAGATGGCGGCCAACGAGGGCCGCTTTACCATTGCCGACGTCCTTGACCACCTGAATCGCAAGCTGATTCGCCGTCATCCCCACGTCTTCGGCGAGGAAGCTTCGCGCGCCGCGGGCAACAGAGCCAATGTAGACGCCGCAGTGGAAGGGTCGTCGGTGGCTGTCTTGCGCAACTGGGAAGAGATCAAAGCGGCGGAAAAGCCGGCAGGCGCGCCGCGCGGTCAAGGCTCGGCAGCCGGCAAGACGGCGGCCGGCGGGGCAGGGAATCAGTCGGTGTCGCGGCTCGAGAGCGTTCTTCGCGCGATGCCCGCGCTGGCTGAAGCTTCAAAGCTCGGCGCCAAGGCGCAAAAATGCGGATTCGATTGGCCGAGCTGGCGCGAGCTGCTGCCCAAAGTCGCCGAAGAGGCGGCAGAATTGACGGCCGAAGCCGAATCGGAAGATCCGGGACGCAAGGCTGCCGTGGAGGCTGAATTAGGCGACCTGCTCTTCACCGTCGTGAATCTCGGCCGCCATCTGGGTGTGGATGCGGAGATGGCTCTGCGCAACTGCAATCTGCGTTTCCGCCAGCGCTTCAGTGAGATGGAACGAGCCGCGCCGCGCCCCCTCGAGGAACTATCGCCGCCGGAGCTCGAAGCGCTTTGGGTTCAGGCGAAGAAGAAGCTGGCAAACGGAGCCGCGCTCGACCTGGACGAAGCGGCGCAAAATGCAGAACAGGCTCGGCCATGATCGAGATTCGTTCTTGCGATGGATTTGACGAGTTGGAAGCGTGCGTCCAGCTCCAGATCGAGACGTGGGGCTACGACGAAAGCGACATCATTCCGCGCAAAACCTTTCTGCTCGCGACAAAGATCGGGGGCCAGGTGATCGGCGCTTTCGACAGCGAAATTGGCGCCAATTCCGCTCAAACTCTCGTCGGTTTCGCCATGTCTTTGCCGGGGATCAAGCAAACCCAAAACGGACCTCAGCCTTATCTTCACTCGCATATGCTGGCAGTCCGCATTTCCTACCGCAATCGTGGCCTTGGCGCGCAACTCAAATGGGAGCAACGGCGTGAGGCGCTTTCTCGCGGCATTTGCCACATGGAGTGGACCTTCGATCCACTGCAGATCACAAACGCTTTCCTCAATATCCACAGGCTGGGCGCCATCTCCCGCGACTATCGTGTGGATTTTTATGGTGTATCCTCTTCTCGACTGCAGGGTGGGCTCCCAACCGACCGCCTTTTGGCCGAATGGGAGCTGAATTCCCCAAGAGTGGAGGCAATCCTTGATCGGCGCCCGGCAGCCGTCCAGAACATTCAAGATCGTGTACTGGTGCCAGCTCCAATCGACCGATGGAAGGCCAGCGAAAAAAGCCGCCAGCAGGCTCTCGCTGTCCAGCTAGCGAATCGGCAGAAGTTTCAAGCAGCATTTTCGCGAGGACTTGCTGTACTTGGTTTCTCTCGCGATGCGGAAGGAAACGGAGTCTTCGAACTGGGTCCCCTCACCCAGGCGGAATCGAATCATGGTTCTGGCTTTTCTAAGGAATGCACAACTTTATGAGAATTGATGCGATCATTCTGCGTGAGCTGCATATGCCGCTGGTGCGTCCGTTTGAGACCAGCTTTGGCGTCACCCGCAATCGGCGGATCGTTCTCGCCGAGGTCCAGTCGGAAGGCCTGAGCGGCTGGGGTGAGTGCACAGCCGGCGAGCGCCCGTTCTTTTCCGGGGAATCGACTGACTCGGCCTGGCAGGTGCTGGTGAACGAACTTGCGCCCATGCTGGCCGCCGAGAATCCGGAGCACGGCGGCGACTGCCCGCGCATCTTCAAGGCCGTGCGCGGCAACCAGATGGCAAAGGCCACACTCGAGAATGCGATTTGGGATCTGGAAACGCAGCGCGAGGGCGTTTCGCTCTCCCGTTTGCTGGGCGGCGTGCGCGACAGCATCGCCTGCGGGGTCTCCATCGGCATCCAGTCTTCCATTCACGAATTGCTCTCGATCATCGAGCACGAGCTGGCCGATGGCTATCAGCGCATCAAGCTCAAGTGCAAACCGGGCTGGGATGTGGACGTCTTTGAGCAAGTGCGCAGCCGCTGGCCCGGCATCCTGCTCAGTTGCGACGCCAATTCGGCTTATCGCCTGCGCGATGAAGACCACATCGCCTCCTTCGATGCATTCGATCTGCTCATGATCGAGCAGCCCCTCTGGCACGACGACTTTTACTTCCACTCCGTGCTGCAAAAGCGGATCAATACGCCTATCTGCCTCGACGAGTCCATCCGCAACCGGCGCGACGCGCTTGCCGCCATCGAGATGGAATCCTGCAAGATCATCAACGTCAAGCTGGGCCGCGTGGGCGGCTTCTCCGAGGCCATCGCGGTGCACAACGCGGCCATGGAGCGGGGCATTCCCGTCTGGTGCGGTGGAATGCTCGAGTCCGGCGTCGGCCGCGCGCATAATATCGCTCTCTCCACGCTTGAAGGATTCACGCTGCCCGGCGATGTCTCCGCTTCTGCGCGGTACTTTGCCGACGACATCATCGAGCCCGGTGTCACAGTCTCCGCGGAAGGCGAGATTGCGATTCCCGATACGCCGGGCCGCGGTTACGAGGTGCGAACCGACCTGGTCGACCGCCTTACCGCGCGCAAAGAGACGATTCGCGAGATGGCGCTCGTCGCCTAGGCCGCGTGTTCTGACCGTGAATTCATCCGTGGAGGCACGGCCGCTTTGCCGGTCGTGCTGCGCTTCCCTGTGAGAACCTATTTGTCGCTCTTCGAGTTCGCTTTCTGTCCGGAACTCCGTTCGCTCCCCGTGCGTATTCCCATTGGGCGACCAAACCGCGCGGGCGAACAAACGTTTAAGATCGAAGAACTCAGAAGTGTCTTTGGGATGAGATACCACGTAGCGTGACGGGGGCATACGCCCGCCGCGACGAGAGGCCCATCGGCGTGACGAAAACGCGCACCGCCAGCCGAACCAAGCGTTGCTGAGCCCTACAATGTCTGATGTTGGTTTAAGAAAACTAGAACGGTCCCACAATTTTGTCCGGAGGCAAACAAAATGAATCGACTTTTTCGCGCGGCAGGCCTTTTGTTGGTCGGAGCCATGGCACTTGCCGCGCAGGTTCCCACCGCGCACGCTCAGGCTGCGGGTTCAGCACCGAGCACAACGGATCAACCGGTCAAGCTGATCCCCGGATTCGACAAGGATCTCATCGATTCCTCTGTCGATCCCTGCGTGAATTTCTGGCAATACGCTTGCGGGAACTTCAATAAGCTCTATCCGATTCCGCCCGACAAGAGCGGTTACGGCACAGGGGCCATCGTCTATGACTACACGCAGGACGTGCTGCATCAAATGCTCGACAAAGTTGCTCTCCCCAGCGCGCAGCACACCGCAAATGAGCAGAAGATCGGCGATTACTACGGAAGCTGCATGAACGAGGATGCGATTCACGCCGACGGCCTGAAGCCGTTGCAGCCTGAATTGGACCGGATCTCAGCTCTGACCGACAAGAAGCAGCTCACCGGTCTGCTGGCCCACTACCAGATGATCAATGTGAACGCGTTTTTCGGATACGGGGAAGAGCAGGATTTCAAAGATGCACGAAAGCAGATCGCCGTGGTAGCTCAGGGGGGCCTCGGTCTGCCCGAGCGCGACTACTACTTCCGCACCGGCGATGCCGCGGAAAAAACCCGCAAGGAATATGTCGCGCACATTGCGAATATGTTCGGTCTCATGGGCGAACCGGCAGACCAGGCCGCCGCCGACGCGCAGAAGATTATGACTCTGGAGACCGCGCTGGCCAAGGTGTCGTTGGACATCACTTCCGCGCGCAATCCGAACAATGTCTATCACCCCATGACGGTGGCAAAACTCGCCGAGCTGACTCCGGAGATCGACTGGCCCCAGCTCTTCGCGGACACCGGGGAGCCGGGCATCTCCGATCTGAATGTGGCCAATCCGGATTTTTTCAAAGGCCTACAGCCCGTCCTTGAATCCACAGACCTCGATACCATCAAGACCTATCTGCGCTGGCAATTGATCAATTCAACCCCGGCGTACGCTTTGCCGAAGGCGATGGATGAGGAGAATTTTGATTTCTACGGGCACAAATTGCGCGGTCAGCCTGAGCAGGAGGTGCGCTGGAAACGGTGCGTCGAAGCCACAGACGGCGCGCTCGGCGAAGCACTCGGCCAGGTCTATGTCGCTTCGCAGTTTACCGCTGCGAACAAAGCATTCACGCTGCAAATGGTCCGTGACATTGAAGGCGCAATGGACAGGGAGATCGATGCGCAGGCGTGGATGAGCGCTGCGACCCAGGAAAAGGCGAAGGCTAAGCTGCACTTGGTGGCCGACAAAATCGGCTACCCCGATCATTGGCGCGACTACTCAACATTGAAGGTGGTGCGCGGAGACGCGATCGGGAATGCCTGGCAAGCGGCGGAGTTTGAAAACCGGCGGCAACTGGCAAAGATCGACAAGCCAGTCGACCGCGGCGAGTGGCTCATAAGTCCGGCAACAGTGGACGCATATTACAACCCTCTCATGAACGACATCAATTTCCCCGCGGGAATCCTGCAATCGCCCCTTTACGATCCGCATGCGGACGATGCGGAAAATTACGGGCATATAGGCGCCATCGTTGGCCACGAATTAACTCATGGCTTTGACGACGAGGGCAGCCAGTTCGACGGCAACGGGAACCTGTCGGATTGGTGGACGCCCGATGACCGGAAGAACTTCGACAAGATGACAGATTGCGAAGTGACCGAATACGGAAACTTCACGGCAGTCGACGATGTGAAAATAAACGGCAAGCTCACACTGGGAGAAAACACGGCCGACAATGGAGGCCTGCGCCTGGCCTACGTTGCGTTCATGGAAGATGCGAAACGCAAAGACATCAACCTCGACGCAAAGCAGGATGGGTACACGCCTATGCAGCATTTCTTCCTGGCGTTCGCGCAGGATTGGTGCGGCAGCACCCGTCCGGAGCAACTGCGGCTGCAGGTGCAAACCGATCCGCACTCGCCGCGCCAATTCCGGGCCGACGGAGTCATCGAGAATATGCCTGAATTCGGAAAGGCATTCGGCTGCAAGGTGGGCCAGCCGATGATGCCCGAGAATTCGTGCCACGTCTGGTGAGCCGCGCTCTGAAATACGCCCCGAGGCAGGTCAACGGGACGACTGCGATCTGCCCTTACTGCTGATTCGGCTCACGCATTCGCGCGAAGAAACGCGTCCACTTCAGCGCGCGACGGCATTGAAGCTGCCGCGCCCTTGCGTGTGACGCAAATCGCTGCCGCAGCATTGGCGAATCGTGCCGCGGACCACGGATCCTTGCCTTCGAGGAGCGCTGCGGCAAACGCTCCGTTGAAGCAGTCGCCGGCGGCAACGGTATCGATTGCGTCAACCTTGAACGGCTTCACCCACTCGGCTTTTCCGCCCGCAACGGCCACGTACGCACCCTCGCTGCCGCGCTTGAGCACTACGCCGCGCAGGCCCTTGGCCAGCAGGCGCTTCGCGCTCGCCTCGGCGTCCGCGCCATCGCCAACATAGAACGCAGCCTCTGTCTCGTTGGGCGTGAACCAGGCCACTTGGCCCCAAACTGCCTCCGGTAGCGCCGCCGCCGGCGCGGGATCGAGCATCACCGGCACGTTTGCACGCGCGCAAAAGTCGAGCGTGTAGCTCAGCGTGTCCATGGGAATTTCGAGCTGGCACAAGACCATCCCCGCCGAGCGAATCAAGCCCGCATTGCTGTCCACAGCCGCGCGATCCATTTTGCTGTTCGCGCCCGGAACCACCACGATGGCGTTCAGGCCGTCGTCGGCGACGAACATCGGCGCCAGGCCCGAAGAGCCGGCGGTCTGCGACATTGCCGCCGTCACCACGCCCGCGCGCTTCAGATTTTCGACGAGCGCTGGACCATAGGCGTCGTCGCCCACCTTGGCGACCATGGCCACGGGATAGCCAAGCCGCGCGGCCGCAACGGCCTGGTTCGCGCCCTTGCCGCCCGGCGTTGTTTCAAATCCGGTCCCGATTAGCGTCTGCCCGATCGCCGGAATCCGCGGCGTGCGGGTGACCAGATCCATTGTGATGCTGCCGACGATTACGATCGGCTTACGCGAGTCGCTCATGACGGAATCTCAATACAGCGGAGCCAGCGCCACAGCGCCCAGCCCGGCTAAAAAGAAAATGAACATCAGAACCAGAAGCACAGCGGCCTTACGCGGAGCGCCGGCAAACTCGCGCCACACAAACACGCCCCAGCATGCCGACACCATGGTTGCGCCCTGACCAATGCTATAGGAGACCGCCGGCCCCACCAGGTGCGCTCCGGAAGCCAGAAAATTAGCCACGCCGCCCGTGCACCAGATGGCTCCGCCCAGAGCTCCAGCCAGATGCCAGCGGAGCGGCGCGCGCCAGTAGCCGGCGCCGTCGACCGGCGCCTTCCCATCCAGGGGTCTCTTCATAAGCAGCCAATTCGCGGGGAAGGCGGAGAGAATCACGCCCATCGTGAAGAACGCCGTCACCGCGTAGGGCCCCGGCGCCGGTGCGCCCGGCTCGCCGTTCAACGCGCGCGCAACCAATGGATAAAAACAGCCCATCAGCACGCCGCACGCTAGGCTGATCGCGATGCCGCGGCCCGTCGTTTTCTTGGCCGTGCCTTCGCGCTTGCGGTACGCCGCCGCGTCCAGAATGATGGCCACCACGACCAGCGCGACTCCACCGAACAGCAGCCGCGGATTGCCTACCGGCTTGAGAACGTAATTCGAGACTGCGCCGATCACCAGTGCGAGTCCAATCCCGACAGGGAAGGCTACAGCCAATCCGGCCACGTCGATAGCGGCCACCAGCAGCAGGTTCGCAACGTTGAAGATTGCGCCACCAGCGATCGCGTAGAGCATCGGCGTAGTCGAGGTCTGGCGCAGGTCAGCGAGGAAGGGAAGTCCCGCGTGTCCCATGCTGCCCGCTGTGAGGCCCCAGAAGATGGCGCCTGCCGCCATTCCCAGGACGTAATCCCAATAAAAAAGCTGAAAGCGGTAGCCAGGGCAAAGCTTGAGCGTGTTGGCCCACGATCCCCAGCAGATCATGGTCAGGATCGTGAGACACAGCGCAGCGACGTACGTCTCTGGAAAAAGCATCGAAATTCACTCCGTGCTTAAGTGAACGCGTGAGAAGAATGGAACCATAACGCACAAGCCCCTGCAGTGTACAGAGGTGTCAGAGGATTGCCGCGGGCCCCCTCTTGGCCGAGGAATGGGACGGTCGTCGAATACAACTACAGGTAGTGCAACATGAAGGCCAGCATAAGGACCCGCGATATGGCCATTAGCGCGAGCGCGCCGAGGGTCAGTGTCATTTTGCCAGTGCCTCTGCCAAAGAATCCTGCTAGAAACGCAGCAAAGCTGAGAGCGAGCATAAGATTGCGCCAAAGGTCTATTAGTGCGAAGTCATTTGCTCGTCCTGCCGCCAGCGCCATCCAGTCAAACGTTGTCGCGAGGACCGCGAACGCTAAACTGAGCCAAAGCAATAATCCTCTCAGCCCTTCGTGATCGTCACTGTGTTTTCGAGCCTTCCAAATCGCAACGCCGAGAAGTACGATGGAAGCAATGCACGACTGGAGAACCAGCAACGCTTGGTAGATTGCCCCCCTGCCATTCTGATCTCTTTAGGCAGCAATTCCGATGCTTCCTCGCATCGGCGATCTTGCATTTGCTTATGCGGACGCCTACTGTTTCGCTGCCCTCAACGCTTCCGTCAGCGCCGGAACCACTTCAAACAAATCGCCGACGATTCCGTAGTCGGCCACTTCGAAGATGGGCGCGTCGGGATCTTTGTTGATGGCGACGATGCACTGCGAGCCTTTCATGCCGACCAGGTGCTGAATGGCCCCGGAGATTCCGACGGCAAGATAGAGCCGCGGCGCAACCGTCTGCCCCGAGCTGCCCACCTGCCGCTCCATGGGCAGCCAGCCGTTGTCGCAGATAGGCCGCGATGCAGCCAGTTCCGCGCCCAGCGCGGTGGCCAGCTCCTGAACGATCGGCAGGTTCTGCGCTTCCTTGATGCCGCGCCCCACGCTCACGATTCGCTGCGCCGTGCTGAGATCGACCGTCTGGTGGGAGGCGCGGAAGGGCTCGCCGGGCTTGGTGCGAATCTGCGCCGAGTCGATCGTTGGCGTGAATGTCGTGATCGGCGCCGATGCCGCGCTCGCAGAGGAATCCGGCCCGGCAACATTCGAATCTGGACGGAACGCTCCCGCCTGCACCGAGACGAAGCACGGCCCGTTGCCGCTGTGCCGGTAGCTTCCGATCAGGCGCCCCTGCATGAGTTGCCTCGTAAACACAGGGCCGTCGTCGATTCCCACCACATCGCCGATCAGCTCCTGGCCAAAGCGACAGGCCAACGCCGGTGCGTAATCGCGGACCTGGTAGGTGTGTGGAAAGACCACGTACTCTGGCTCCTCTGTTCCGATCAGTTGCTCCAAAGCCAGTAAAAAACCGTCGGCTGTGTAGTTCGCGAGCAACGGATGTTCCACTCGGACGACCTTGCCGACCGGTCTGGTTGCCGCCTCAGCAGCCAGCGCCTCGGTCTTCGCGCCGATGACAACTGCGGTGGTGCTCTCCGCGGGTCCGAGCCGCAGCGCGGCCGCGAGGGCTTCCCAACTGGCCCGCCTGATCTTCCCACTACTTTCCTCCAAAACCAGCAGAATACTCATAGGACGCGCGCCTCCGTCTTCAACTTCTCCACCAGCGCTGCAGCCGCTTCCTTGGCGGAGCCGGGCAAAATTTGCGTGGATTTCTGTTTCTTTGGCGCGGCGATTTGCTCGAGCACGACTGTCGACGCACCATCCGGGCCGAACTCGGCCGCGCTCACTGTCCGCAGCTCTTTGGTCTTGGCGCGCTTGATGCCCATCAGCGTGGCGTAGCGCAGCTTGTTGCCTCCCGACTGCACGGTCAACACGGCGGGCGTGGGCAGCTCGATCGACTGGAACCAACCTTCTTCGAGTTCGCGTTTGACTCTGAGCCCGGCGCCGGTCTTTTCCACATGAAGGATCATCGTGGCGTGCGGTAGCCCAAGCAATTCGGCGACGATCACGCCGGTCTGGCCCAATCCCACGTCTTCCGATTGCAGTCCGGTGAGCACAAGGTCGGGATTCTCCGGTTTGACGGCCGCAGCCAGCAGGCGCGCCACCCCCAGCGCATCGCGCGCGTTCAGATCGTCACAGAGAATGTGAATTGCCCGATCCGCGCCTTTCGCGAGAGCCTCGCGGATCGTCGAACCGACGCGCTCCGGCCCCGCGCTCACTACAACTACCTCGCCTCCGGCCTGTTCTTTGAGCAATAACGCCTCTTCCAACGCGTAGGCGTCCGGCTCATTCATCGCCCACTGCAAATCCGACTCGTCAATCCACTTTCTGCTCGCCGCAATGCGCACCGGCGCATCTCGTTCCGGTACCTGCTTGATGGCAACCACGATCTTCATCTTCGAACTCTCCCGCTTACACCTGCATTTACTCCGGCAATCCACGCGCCGCCAACTGCGCAATGTCCATCAGTTCCGGCGCGCCTTCACTCTTTGCCGCGAACGCATCCCGGAACATCGTATTGCAGAAGGGGCAGGCAGTGCCGACAACACTCGCGCCCGTCGCCGCCAACTCCTCTGCACGCACGTGGCTCACGCGCTCGCCCTTTTCTTCCCCGAGGAACGTCAACCCTCCGCCGGCGCCACAGCAGAAACTCCGTTCCCGCGAGCGCGGCGCTTCTACCAAGTCGCCAGCAAGCGCAGCAACGCTCCGAGGCTCCTCGTAAACCCCGCGATACCGCCCCAGATAACACGGATCATGGAAAACAATTTTCTCCTGGTTTTGGACTGGCGGTAGCTGGCTCGCGTGCCGAGCTAAAAACTCGCTGTGATGCTCGACCTCGGGCGGCGTTCCGTACGCCTTCCAGTCTTCCTGAATCGTCCTCACGCAGTGCGGGCAAATGGATACGATCTTCTTCACGCGATTCTGCGCGAGCGCCTCAAGGTTCGCCTCCGCCAATTGCTGAAAGAGCAGGTCGTTGCCCAGCCGCCGCACCGGGTCGCCCGTGCAGCGCTCCTTGCGCATCACGCCGAAGCTCGCGCCGAGGTAGCGCATCACGCGCACAAGAGCCACAACAATCTCACGCCCGCGAGGATCGTACGCGCCCATGCATCCGAGCCACAGGCAATACTCCTGCGTCCCGTCGAAGAGGGGCAGGGAATTCTTCTCCACAAACTTGTCGCGCTCTACGGCGCTGAAGCCTAATGCATTGTTGCCTCGTTCCAAAGCCAGAAAAAACTTTGCCCCGTGATCGTCTTCCCATGCGCCCGTGTTTACCGCGCCGCGCCGCAGGCCCACGATGATGGGCACATGCTCAATGCCCACCGGGCACTGAAATTCGCACGCGCCGCACGTGGTGCACTCAAACGCAGCCTCCTGCGCGTTGTATTTGCCCAGCAGCGGCTCCTCCGAATGCGGCCCAAACTCGTTCAGGTAGGCGCGCAACCCAAGCACGATTTCTTTCGGGTTGAGCAGCTTGCCCGTGTTGTTGGCCGGGCAATGCTCCATGCAGCGCCCGCACTCCACGCAGGAGTAGGCCTGCAGGCTGACCAGCCGCGTCAAATCCTTTCCCGCCACCAACCCGAAGTCTTCGTCGCCTGCGAGCGGAGGAATCTCGGCGAATCCGCCCCGCGAGAGAAAGACCGTAAACGGGCTCAAAACAAGATGCAGGTGCTTGGTGTGCGGAATAAGCGGCAGAAAGATCAACAGCGTGACCGTGTGTGCCCACCACAGACCTCGCGTGGCATTGCTCGTTCCGGGCACAAAGAACGCCGCCAGATACGTTGTCATGAGCAGGAAAATGAGCAGCGCGACCAGGCCGGATCCCCAGGAGAGTTCGCCCAGCCATTTGGGCCGGACCACGAATCGCCGTACAAACAGCCCAAAGATGCCCACGGCGCAGGCCGCTGCGAACAACGCCGCAAAGTCGAAATAGAGTCCGCCCACGCGCCCCGCTGGATCGAGAAAGCCAAGCCCAAAGGTTGTTGCGCAGTGATTCAGTGTCACCAGCGCAAAGGCGCAGAACGCCCAGAAGACCAGCGCGTGGGCCACTCCGGCGAGCGGCCTTTCGCGAATCACTTTGGCCTGGCACATCACCTCCCACACGAAATCGCGGACGCGTTTGCCAATGGGGAAGAGGTGAAAGTCGGGGTCCTTCTTCGATTGCAGAATCTTGCCGAGAATCGGTCCGAATCGCCGCCAGAAGCCAAAAAGCGACGCGGCAGCAAGCGCTGCGAACAGCAATCTCTCCCAAGTGGAAAAGTGCTGGGGTTCAGCCAAAGTTGGCAAAAGAACATTGATCATCGAATTAGGCTACGATTCCCGATAGTATCCTAGAGCAGTCCCGGAAATACCGCGCCAGGGCATAGTGTTTGCCAAAGTCGTCGCTCCGTGCTGGTCCCACCCCAACGACATAGGCCCGTCGTTGGGGGCCCCGGGCTGGTCGCGCCGACCGAACTGCTGTGAATGAGGATGCACCATTTCCGGAACTGCTGGCGTCTGTGCGGGCCGGCGGTCATGGCGCGCAACATTGATTGCCTGGAGCACGAACTTGGCCAAGTATCTCGTCACCGGAGCCGCTGGATTCATCGGCCGCTCCATTTCTGCAGCCCTCATGGCGCGGGGCGAGTCGGTGCGCGGCATCGATAGTTTCATCACCGGGAAGCGCGCGAACCTCACCGGCCTCGAAGCCATGGAGTTCATCGAGGGCGACCTGGCCGATCCCGCGGTCTGCGCCAAAGCCTGCGCAGGCGTTGAGATCGTCTTTCATGAGGCGGCGCTGGCCAGCGTGCCCCGTTCTGTTGCCGATCCCGCCGCCACCAATCGCAACTGTGTCGAGGCCACCGTCAATGTGCTGGTAGCCGCCCGCGCGGCCGGCGTGCGCCGCGTCATGTATGCCGGCTCTTCGTCGGTCTACGGAGACACTCCCACGCTTCCCAAGCGCGAGGACATGCTTCCCAACCCCATCAGCCCCTATGCAGTGGCCAAGCTGGCGGGTGAGCACTATATGAGCGCATTTGCCCGCGTCTACGGGCTAGAAACCGTCACTCTGCGCTACTTCAACGTCTTCGGTCCCTTTCAGGACCCAACCTCCCACTACTCTGGCGTTCTGGCCATCTTTTGCCGCAAGTTGCTTGCCGGGGAGCAGCCGACCATCTATGGCGATGGCGAACAGAGCCGCGACTTCACCTACATTGAGAATGTGGTTGCAGCCAACCTGCTCGCCGCAGACGCTCCGGCTGAAAAGGTCTCCGGCAAAATGATGAACCTGGCCACGGGTGCGGCCGTTACGCTGAATCAGGCGTTCGAGATTCTTTGCGGCCTTACCGGCTACAGCGGAAAGCCGGCCTACGCGGAGGCGCGCTCGGGCGACATCAAGCATTCTCTGGCTGACATCAGCCGGGCGAGGGAACTGCTGGGCTACGTCCCACTAGTTGATTTTCGCGAGGGGATTCGCCGGACGGTCGAGTGTTACAAGACCACGCAGCCGAACAATTAATTCATCGCCGCTGCCCGCAACCCTGCCGCTTCGTTCGCCCCATCGTTCATTCTCTGCTCCATTCATTGCCTGCGCCGGGCCGCCACCCAATCCTCTCCGTGTGATGGCAATCACCCTTGTGATCCGCACCATTGACGAATTGTGAGCGATGAACGAAACTGTCAGGGATTTTCCCCAGAATAGCTGTTCGTTCTGAACGCCAGGGCCATCGCTTTTGCTCCCAATGGCGTGGGGCGAAAGAGAGGCTCATGACGAGTTTTCGCTGCGGTCCGCGGCGCAGAGCATCGTGTTCCTTCGAGCAGATTCGGCTGGAAGCGCGGTGTGGTGCAGTTCTGTGCGCCGGTTTTTGCGATTGAGGTCCTTCCGTTGCCGAAAACTCTGTCGATCCACGAAGCCCTTCCGAACAACCCTGCCGCCCCTGATCCGGCGAACACAGTTCGGCCCGCGTTCACCTCACTTGGCGAACTTTGGCAGGTGGTGTGGCGGCGCCGCCGTTTCGTTGCCACCATCCTGGGAGCATTGCTCGTTGCGTGCTTTCTCTATTGCCTCTTCGCGCCCAATCAGTACGAGGCGACCGGCCGCGTTGAGCTCCGCGCCGCGCCCGTCTCTTCTCTTAGCCTTGATGGCGCTGAAGCGCAGATTCCCACGTCCATTCTTTCCGCTCCCATCGCCCTGGAAACCCTGGCCAGCGTTCTGCGCAGCGACCGGCTTGCCTGGCGGGTGATCGTCGCGCTCAAGCTTTACGAAGCTCCCGGTTTCCGCAGCGACTTTGCAAGCGGCTTCCCTGGCTTCAATCCCGAGAAACCCACGCCCGAGGCTCAGGCTTGGCTTCTCGATCGCTTCTCGCGCCGCCTCCACGTGCAGTCGATGCCGCGCACCATGCTGGTCGAAATCCGCTTCCGCTCGCGCGACGCGGCGCTGTCGGCTGCTGTGGTCAACACGCTCATTGCTGCCTACGGCGATCAGGAAACCGAGTCTCAGATTCAAGCCACAGCGCAGGCCTCCGGCTGGCTCAGCGCGCAGCTCGCCGAATTGAAGACTCGCGTTGACCGGGATCAGCAGCGCCTGGCTGAATTCGAAGACCAGCACGGCATTGTGAGCACGCCGGAGGTGACGGCCAATGGCCAGCCCGGAGAAACGGAACACAGCTCAGCTCTGCTTCAGATCGACGAGCTCAGTCGCCAGCTTGTTGCCGCAACAACCGACCGCATTCTTGCTGAGGCTGAGTACCGCGCCGCCTCGCAGGGCGATCCGGAGACGGTCATCGCCTCCGATCCGCGCCTGCAGGCCGACAACGCCAGCTTTGCCACTGCGCTCCTCGAGCAGATTCACGCTCGCCGCAGCGATCTGGAGCAGGAACAAGCGCAGCTCAGCGCCGAACATGGCCCGGGCTTTCCCCGTGTTGTTGAAATCAGCCGCCAGTTGGCAGATCTCGACCGGCAGAAACAGTCTGAGGACGCAAAACTGGTCGAACGTTTCCGCTCGAATTGGCAAACCGCCCAGGATCGCGAGCAATTGGTGCGCAACAGCCTGCAGCAGGCCACTAATGAGGGCATGAAGCTGAATGAGGCTGCAACCGAATACGCCGTCATGCGCCAGGAGGCCAATGCCAGCCACGACTTGTACTTGCGCGTGATGGACAAAGCCGAGGAGGCTGGCCTCGCCGCCGGAGTGCGTTCCTCGAACATCTCCGTTGTCGACTACGCGCGCCAGCCGGTGAAGCCCGTAACTCCCGATCTGCCGCTCTATCTCGCCATCACGTTTTTTGTAGGGCTCTGGATCGCTGTTGGAGCCGCACTGCTGCGCGAGGCTCTCGGCTCGTCGGGAGTGCGCCTGGTCGTGGCACTGATTGCGTTGCTTGGCGCCGGTGCATCGCTTCGCGCGCAAGCACCCACGCCAAACACATCGGGCTTGCCTTCCGGCGTTGCCAGCTTCCCGCAGACGCAGGAGACCCGGAGCGTGCCCAATCCAAAGGAAGCGCCCCCGATCTGGAACGATGCAGGCGGCGCTGCGCCCACGGCTGGCGTCCCACCATCTGCGGGCACGCAGGCTTCCGCGCCCATGCCCGCGCCCATCAGCCCCGGAGATTTTCTCGAAATTGCCGAGTACCACACGCCCGAGTTTCACTCCACGGTCCGCGTCTCAGCCGAGGGCGCGGTTACGCTGCCCTTGATTGGTGAAGTGAAACTTGCCGGAAAGGACGAGCAGGCCGCCGCCCGCGCAATTGAAGCCGCGCTGCTGGCGAAGGGCATGCTTCTACATCCACTCGTCTCGGTTCTGGTTACGGCCTACGTGGGCCAGGACGTGAGTGTTCTCGGCGAAGTCACGCGCCCCGGCGTCTATCCCTACACAGTCCACCATCGCCTGCTCGACCTGATCTCGGCCGCGTCTGGGCTTTCAGCAAACGCCGGCCGGCTGGTCAATGTGTTCCATCAGGGCGATCCGAAAACACCCCATGCCGTCGTGCTCGATCCCAGCGGAACGGACACATTCTCCGATCACAATCCCGAGCTCAGCCCCGGCGACACGGTCCAGGTGAGCCGCGCCGGCCTCGTCTACGTCGTTGGCGACGTAATCCGCCCCGGTGGATTCGCGGTCGATCCCGCGCAGGGTCTCACCGTGGTGCAGGCGCTTTCGCTCGCCTGGGGGCCGTCGCAAAACGCGGCCGTCGGCAAAGCCCTCCTCATCCGTGAACAAAAGGGTGGCCGCGCCATGATCGCCCTCAACATCCGGCGCATGTTGCGCGGCCAGGATCCCGACCAGCCGGTGCAGGACCGCGACATTCTCTACGTCCCCGACTCCGAGGCCAAGAATCTGCTCAACCGAACCCTCGAGTCCGCCATCCAGTCGACCATTGGCGTCACGATCTACTCGGCCCTGGTTTATTCGCAGCGGTATTAGCAGGCCCACCATGAGAAAAGCCGCGTGGATTCTGCTTCTCCTCTTCGCCTTTGCGATTCCGTGGGAGTACTCCCTCGACCTCGGCGGGTTGCTGGGAAATGCGGCCCGCATTGCCGGTCTGTTGGTCCTTCTCGCCGCGATTCCGGCAATTCTGCAAGCGGGCCGCATGCGCACACCGGGCGCGTTCTGGTGGCTGACTCTGGCGCTCTTTCTCTGGCTTTGCTGTTCCTATCTCTGGACCATCGATTCCACTGCGACCCTGGAGAAAATTCGCGGCTACTTCCAGGAGATGATGATTGTCTGGCTGATGTGGGAGCTTGCGGATACTCCTGCCGATCTGCGCTCTCTCCTTCGCGCGACCGTTGCAGGCAGTTGGGTCCTCGCGCTTCTCACGCTCGCGGCCTTCAGCTCGCCTGAGGCCATCGCCGCTGGGCAGATTCGCTTCGCCGCGTATGGTCAGGATCCCAACGAAGTCGCTCGCTTCCTCAATCTCGGCTTTCCGCTCGCGGCGCTTCTCGTCAATTGCGAACGCCGATGGCTGCCGCGCCTTCTTTCGTTGGGCTTCTTCCCACTTGGCCTCGTCGCTGTTCTGCTCACCGCTTCCCGGGAAGGCTTCCTGGCCGCGGTCGTTGGAATTGCCGGCTCCGCCGTTCTTCTCACGCAGGGCCGTTCCCGCCGGCTGGTTGCTGCCGTCTTTGTCCTGCCGCCTTTTCTTGCCGCTCTCTGGTTCATCGTGCCCTCTGCGACTCTCGCGCGCCTCGCCACCATTCCCGAGCAACTCCAAACCGGCGACCTGAATCAGCGGCTCAACATCTGGTCCGCGGGCTGGCGCGCCTTCACGCACGCGCCGCTCCTGGGCTCAGGCGCGGGTTCATTTGTCGCCGCTGCCCGGCTTTCTCCCATTGACACGGCCCATAACACTGCACTCTCTATCGCCGTTTGTGGAGGGCTTTGCGCCTTGTTCCTGGCTACCATCCTCCTCGCCCTCGCGGTGCGTTACGCGCTTCGCACCCATGGTCCTCTGCACATCGCGCTGGTCACATCATTGATCGTCTGGGCCCTGACCTCGCTCGTCGCCACGGTCGAAGAGAATCGCACCACGTGGCTGCTGCTGGCCATGATTGCCGTTGCCGGCCGTCTTGCTACCGACGATGCCGGTGGACTCACAGACTGCTTCTCCGCGCGGCCGCTGCTTCCGGCTCCCGCACCTCGGCTCACTGCGCAGCCGGAATCTTAGAGGACACTTCACGCGCAATGTCGATCGCCCCGCCCATCGCCGCACCCGCTCGAACATTGAGCATCAATCGCGCGATTCTCCATGCCGCGGTTTCAGTGGGAGCCGCTGGAATCTTCGTGAA
The DNA here is from genome assembly GCA_049517515.1 of Occallatibacter sp. GTDB lineage: Bacteria > Acidobacteriota > Terriglobia > Terriglobales > Acidobacteriaceae > Telmatobacter. The sequence goes on along the minus strand of JBEKSA010000001.1, from coordinate 230,130 downwards.
GGTCCTCGCCACGTTCAAGGAAGTTGCGGTTGCCTCCGTCTACGGCCGCTCCGATGCCATGGACGCATTCCTCGCGGCAGCGCTTATTCCCAGTCTGCTCGTCAACCTCATCTCGGAGTCGATGAATCAGGCCCTCGTGCCCACGCTCGTCCGGGTGAGGGAACAGGAGGGTCGCGAGCGCGCCCAGCAACTTTTGTCCAGCTCCATGCTCTGGATGTGCCTGCTCCTCGCCGCTGCCAGTGCCGTAATGGCTTTGTTGGCGCGCAGTTTCTTCCCGCTCATCGCCTCCCACTTTGCGCCCGCCAAGCTGGCTCTTGCCGTGCACCTCTTCTATGCGCTTCTGCCGATCGTTCTCATCACCGGAATCGCGACCAATTGCACCGCGGTTCTCAACACGGTTGACCGATTCGCCCTTCCCGCCCTTGCGCCGATGGTCATTTCTGTCGCGATCATCTTCGGAGCGCTCGAGTTTGGCGCCCGCTTCGGCATCTGGGCCATGGTCTGGTCCACGCTCGCGGGTTCGCTGCTGCACGCCGCTATCGTCGCCTGGATGATGCAGCGGCGCGGATACCGCTTTCGCCTGCGCTGGCAAGGCATGGACGAAGCCACGCGCGAAGTCGCCGGCCAATATGGGCCGGTGCTGTTGAGCAGCGTGGTGTCTTCTGGTGGCTTGCTTGTGGATCAGTCGATGGCTGCCATGCTCGTTGCGGGCAGCGTCTCCGCGCTGGTGTACGCCAATCGTTTTGTCAGTGTGGTGCTCACGCTGCTGGCCGGCGCGGTCTCTACCGCCATCGTGCCCTACTTTTCGCGCATGATCGCCCTGCGTGACTGGACGGGTTGCCGCCACACCCTCCGCACCTGGGTTCGCCTCACCGCCCTTATCTCTGTGCCCATTGCGGCTCTGCTCATCACCGGCGCGCGCCCCCTGGTTCGCATCGCTCTCCAGCACGGCCAGTTCGGCCAGCACGACACAGGCGTTGTCGCACCCGTGCTGGCCATGTACGCCATTCAGATTCCCTTCTTCGTCGTCAGCCGCGTTTATTACCGCTTTATCGTTGCCATGCGCCGAACAGATTTGATCCTCTACTGCGGCATCATCAATCTCGGCCTCGACATCGTCCTCAATCTGGTCCTCATGCACTGGTTCGGTGTCGCCGGAATCGCCCTCGCAACTTCGCTCTGGACCGTCAGCACATTCTTCTATCTCTGGTACTGGAGCAGGAAGCTTCTCGCCCGCGTATCTGCGACGGAGGCAGCCGCATGATTGTCGCGCCGGCCGAGTATCTGCTCCGCTGCGACGACCTTTGTCCCACTATGTCGGCCGAGCGCTGGGGGCGCATCGAATCGCTGATCGAGGAGTTCCAGCTTCAGCCGATCCTGGCCGTCATTCCCGACAACCGCGACGCCGAACTTGAAATTTCGTCTCCCGACCCAGCCTTTTGGCAGCGCATGCACGCACTGGAGGCTTCCGGGGCCATCATCGGCTTGCACGGCTATCGTCATCGGTGTGAGAGCCGCGGCCGCAGCCTCGTCGCCCTCGCCAGCATGTCGGAATTCGCCGGTGTGCCCGCCAAAACACAGCGCGAGTGGATTCACGAAGGCCTGCGGATTCTACGCGGACGAGGACTCAACCCCAAAATCTGGGTCGCGCCGCGGCACGGCTTCGATCGCAACACCCTCGACGCGCTTTGCGCCGAGGGAATCACGCTTCTGTCGGACGGTTTTGCGCGCGTACCGTTCCGGTGCGGCGGCTTGACCTGGATTCCACAGCAGCTTTGGGGGCCCGTGGAAAAATCCAAGGGCCTCTGGACCATCTGTCTCCATCCGAACACCGCCTCGGACTCGGAGATCGCAGCCCTGCGCGCTTTTCTAACGATGCACTCGGATCAATTCACCTCCGTTTATGGCGTACTTTTCCGCAGTCAACCCACCACCCTGACCCTTGCCGAACGCATCTACGCCGAGGCTGCGCTGTGGCGGCTCAAAATCTCGCGCGCCACCAGGCGCATCCGCCACTTGACGCTCTTGCGATCGAGCAACGCTTCATAAAGCCGCTCCCAGCGATTGAGCACGGTTTCCATGCCGAAGTCCTCGATCACGCGGCGCCGCGCGCACTCGCCCATTGCGTACCGTTCCTCGAGCGGCATGCGCATCAGGCCCGCCATCGCTTGGCACAAGCTCTGTGAATCGCCCGCGCGCGCCAACCAGCCATTCACGCCGTCAACCACCACCTCGCGCGTTCCCGGAACGTCGGTGGCCACCGCGGGAACCCCGCAGGCGCCGGCCTCCAGCAGCACCATCGGCAGGCCCTCGTAGCGCGACGACAGAACGAACCCGTCCGCGGCCTGCATCCAGCGCATCACGTTTGGCTCGAAGCCGAGGAGACAGACGCGTCGCTCCAGGCCGAGCTTCTTCGCCAGCCCAACGAGTTCCGCCTCCAGCGGGCCGGTGCCCAGAATCAGCAGCCTTGCCTTCTCCGGCGCGTAAGCCAGCGCCCTCAATAGAGTCGGATAATCCTTCACCGTTTCCAGCCTGCCCACAGCCAGCCACAGGAACTCGTCCGTCAGTCCGAGCAGCCGCCGGGCCTCGCGCCGCGCATTCACGTTCGGCTCCCATGCCTCGACTTCAATTCCGTTTGCCAGGATCGACAGTTGCTCCGCGCGCACCATCCCCGCCGCAAGATGTGACACCGCGGTCGCGCGGCTGACTGCCGTCACATGATTGGGCAGCCAACGGCTGCACGCATAACCAATGTGCCGGCCGCTCTTTCCCGTGCAGGAGCTGTGCAGCGTGTCGATAACCACCGGCACGGGCGCGGCCAGACGCGACCATCGGCAGAGCCAGGCGGCGTGCGGCAGATGCGCGTGCAGCACGTCTGGCTCCTCGCGCCAAAGCCAGCGATGGAAGCGAATCCATCCCCTTGGGTCCGCAAGCCCTTTTCGCATCTCCAGGCTCGTATAGGCGACGCCGCAATCGCGCAGCTCCGCGGCCGCCGCGCCGCCTGAGCCGGAAAGCGCCACCACGCTCACATGCCAACCGCGCCGGCGCAGCCCCTTGGCTAGGAGCATGGCCTGGCGTTCGGTGCCGCCAATGCGATCGAGGCCCGGGATCGCGATCGCCGCGTGGCTCATGGACGTCTCCACGCGTGCGCGTCGATCAGCTCCTCATACGCTTCGATCGCCCGTTCGAACGCAAATTCATTCGACCGCCAGGCTTTTCGAATATCGGAATTGCGCGCCTGTTTGCGCCTGCGAAACGGAGCCCAGATTGCCATCGGCGCGGTGCACATCGCCGCGATGATCAGTGATAGAGCGAAGAATGGCAACGATAAAGCACACAGGATGCCAGTAAGAGCAAGGCCAAACCAAGGACGAAACACAACTTTCCCCCAGCAACACAGTTGTCGGGTCCCGGGCCGAAACCGGCGCCGGAGACACTTCGAGCGGCATCGTGATGAATGCGCCCCGAACCTGCTCGACTCTTACCGCATGATCCACAAAAGTGCGGCATCAACGTGCGCAGGAATTGGAACAGCAGTTCTTGAATTATTTGGCGGGAATTTTCCTCGATGGAGTCAGGCGGTGCTCTAAGAAATGAAAGCCTTAAGATACTGTCGGCCCGGCACGCCCGATTTTTCTCCGACTGAGCAAGCTTCCCTGGACAACGCGAGAGTGACCCTGGTAACAGGGTCCTTCCTGGGTGTGGAAAACTGGACTGAAACTGTACCCAAAGGAAACATCCGATTGGAAAAAATGTCAAGAGGTTAATTTCCACAGGGAAAACTAGTGCGTTTATTACTTTTGCGCCGACGCGGGAGACCTGCGTTCGATGGCCCCATCCTCACATCCCACCATCGTCTGCTGCGCAATCGGTGCACAAGAAGGGAAGAACCCCTGGCTAAACCTTTCGCCGGGCCGAATCGTCTTGAGTGCCGCAATGATCGCCGTAGCCAGTGCCTCCGCGGAGATTTCCTTGGCCAGCCATGCGCCAGGCTGCCCCTGCAGCAAATCCACAACCCCTCCAGACGCCGGAGTGGCCACGAGAGGCAAGCCAGCCGCGGCGGCTTCCAGCAGGGCGTTGGGCATTCCTTCATGGCGCGACGGAAGCACGAACAGCGTCGCTTCGGGAAACAATTCGTAGGGACGATCGACGTAGCCGGCAAAGCAGACGGCCGTCTCTAATCCCAGCTCGCTCGAAAGCGACTTCAAAGCCGCTTCCTCCTGACCGGCGCCGGCGAGAATCAGGCTGACCTCGGGAAACTTTTCGCGTACCGCTGCCATTGCCCTCAGCAGCAGGTCGAAGCCTTTTTCGTGCGATAGTCTTCCAACAGCCAGCAGTTGTGGTGCCGAGCTGCTCCTCGCTACCGAGGCGCGCATCGCCGCCCGGATTCCTTTGAGATCCACCGGGTTCGGCAACACCGCGATTTGCTCCTCGCCGATGCCCGCAGCTACTGCCAGATCCTTCGCCATCGCCTGCGACTGGCAGATCACATGATCCGAGTGTCGAAAAAGCAGGCGATAGACCAGGCGCGTGAATCGTGGCAGGCTGCCGAATGCAAGAACCGACGACGCAGTTGCGTTCTGGCGCACCAGCACGGAGATCTTCGGCGGGAAAAGCGGCCGCAACATCAACACCAGGAGACTGACCTCAAATGCTCCCGTAAGCACCACCACAGGCCGGAGCCGCCAGATCAGGCGCAGCAGCGGAAATGCAGCGGCACGCGCTCGCCCGGCGCCCAGCGCGTGAACGCTTACCCACGACGGAGGCGATTCTCCACTTTCGTCCGCCTGCCCCACGAGCCCCAGATGGACTTCGTATTTTTCCTGAGACAGACCGCCCGCCAGCAAGGCCATCACGTGTTCGGCTCCGCCGCCGCCCAAATGAGAGAGGAGCAGGAGGATTCTAGTGCGTCGCGCCATGAATTTCCTGAGAGGAAAACCATTCTCACCCAAAGCCGCGCGCTGGATGTGTGCCGGCAATCACTGACTATGTTTCAAATCGCTCTAATCTTTTGTCTCAAATTGATACATTGATTGTTTCTCGTCTCCAGAATCTGCTGACCACCCTCACATTTGGGGAATTCAAAGAGCGCAGGCGCTTATGGCAGATTCCGGGATTCTTTCCTTTGGCCTTTCGCCAGGTTTCAAAGAACAGCCCACCATGCTCATCGGCGTGACGACTCAGGAACTGTGCCTGATTCTGGGGGCGCGCTTGCGCGTCCTGCGCCGGGCCGGTTTCCGTGTCGTTCTTGTCTCCGGCCCCGGCGAACTGCTGGAGCGCATGGCCTCGCGCCTCGGCGTGGAGTGCATTGCGCTTCCCATGCGCCGCTCCATCGCTCCTCTCGCCGATCTCCTCGCGCTGGTTCGCCTCTGGTTGATCCTTGGCAACCAAAAGCCAGATCTCGTGGAATTCAGCACACCAAAGGCCGGGCTGCTCGGCATGATCGCCGCCAGGCTGCGTGGCCTGCCCAGACGCGTGTACATGCTGCGTGGGCTCAGGCTCGAAAGGTCACGCGGATTCAAGCGCTGGATTCTGCTCACTGCCGAGCGTGTGGCTTGTGCCTGCGCGCATGTGGTGCTCTGCAACAGCAAGAGCCTCCGCGCCGAGGCGTTGGCGCTCCGCCTCGCGCCCGCCGGCAAGTTGCTGGTGCTAGGTGAGGGAAGCAGCAACGGTGTGGATGTGGAGCGCTTCTCGCCCGGGCCCAGTGAAGTGCGCGACAAGTTCTCCATTCCCCGCGACGTTCCGGTCGTCGGCTTTGTCGGCCGCCTGACGCGCGACAAAGGCTTACCCGAGCTGATCCAGGCTTTTGATCGGATCTTGCTTGCGGAGCCTTCAACTCATCTGCTGCTCGTGGGCTGGTTCGACGCCGCCGAAGACGCGCTGGACGCGGAGCTGCGCAGCCGAATCCTCAACCATCCGCACATCCACTGCACCGGATTCGTGAGCAACGCGGCGCCTTATTACCGTGCCATGGACGTGATGGTTCTTCCCACCTGGCGCGAGGGGTTTCCCAATGCTGTGCTCGAGGCTTCGGCCACAGGCATTCCCGTGGTCACGACCGAGTCGACGGGCGCGCGCGACGCAGTGGTCCCAGAGGTGACCGGTCTCCTGATTCCGCCCGGCTATCCCGAGGCCATTTACGAATCGGTGGTCAAACTTCTGCGCGATCCTGAGCGCCGATTCCACATGGGCCGCGCAGGCCGCGCATGGGTGGTGGAACATTACTCCGAAGAGCGGGTCCTGGCCTTGACGGCGAATTATTACCTGAGCCTGCTGGAGGCGAAGCCGACCGAACAGCCTCAAAGTGCTTGACCTCTTCGGTCACTCGCCTCAGCTCACGTCCGCATCGCCGCCAAACAGGTCGCGCTGTTCGCCACGCGGCTTGGGAGCCTCGGCGCGCTTGCGGCTCGCGGCTCCAATCAGGCTCAGGACTTCCAGCGCCTGAATCGCCTGCCGGGGCACATAAATGCGTTGCGTGTTCGACCGTGTATCGGGCGGAGTGAGCAACAACCCGGAGCCCTCAACCAGGCTCCGGTCATTGGCCGCCAATCCCTCCAGCTCGTCGCCGTCCGTCAGGGTGAGCCGCATCCACAACCCAGCCGTCCGCGGCCGCAGCGAAAAACGCTTACGCACCAGTCGTTCAGGATCGGCCTGGTCCGCTGGTCCGGCAGGGAAGGCGCGCACGTAGCACATCCACTTCACCTGCTCCCAGCCAACGCGCACCACTTTACCGGCCTGGTCGAGAATCTCCACCTCCGGCTTCGACTGCCCGAACTCGGCGCCCGCATAGCCTGCAAACCAGTCACGGGAGAACTTGCGCACAATGACAGGTTTGCGTGCAGAGGCCATCGCTCTGGATTGTCGCACGAGCCGTGGCGAAGCGAAGCCGGCCTCTATTGCATCTTCTGGCTACCCCCTTCTCGCGCGCCAGCGGGAAACTCCGCGATTCACCCATCATGAAAGTTGCGAAACTGGTGCAAGTTGACTGGTCTTCCACCGCGACTTGTGTTAATGTTTGCTTTGCAAGTTTTCATGAATCGCACCGTAAGGGCAACATCTTCAGGCACTTGGGCTGCGGTCCAGACACCGGAATCAGGATAGAGCATGCCCGACTATATCTACTTGCTGGAAAACCGGCTCTCGGCCGACCAGCGCCATGCGATTGCGCAGTTGCGGGCAGCCGCTCGCGATGCCGGGATCCTTCTCTTCCTCACGGGTGACGCTGTACGCGACCTCACCAGCGGCCACGCCGTTCGCGAGCTTGAGGTTGCGGTGAACGGGAACGCCCTTAAGCTTAAGAGGCCATTGGAGAAACTGGGCGGAAAGCTGTGGGGAGAAGACGAGCCTTCGCGCAGCCTCTACCTGTGTTTTCCGGGCGCTGTGCGCGTCGACGTCGTCAGCGCGCACCGCGTCGAATACCCCAAGCCGGGCAAGCCGGTCTTTCATCCCGCCTCCATCCACGAGGACCTCCGCCGCCGCGACTTCACCGTAAATTCGATGGCCATCTCCCTCAATGACGGATCCTTCGGCCTCCTCATGGACCCGCTGAACGGCGCCGCCGACATCGAGATGCGCGCCTTGCGTCTGGTCTCGAATTACGGCTTCATTGAGGCCCCCGCGCTGCTCATCCGAGCCGTCCGCTACCGTGCCCGCCTCGGTTGGGAGATGGACCCCAGAACCCAGGCCCGCTATGACAACGCCAAAGGCGAGGGCGTCATCGAGTTTCTCTCTGCTCACGACCGCAAGCAGGAGTTGGAGCAGATCGGTCACGAAGAGGACGGCCTGAAGGTTCTGCGTGCCCTCGAGGCCGAGGGCTGGATGAAGGTTCTCTTTCCGGCATGGACGCCTGCCAAGGCCGATGAGGCCAAGCTGAACGCCCTGCATGATCTGGCGGCGCAGCTCCAGGTGCAGGGCATTCATCCCGACATGTCGGCGGCTCAAATGCAACTTCTCACGGCAAAGTTGCCGTCGCGCGATCTCTCCGCGCTGAAGAAGTCTCTCTTGCGCCCGGGCTTCGTCGAGGAGTGGAACAAGCTGGACTCGCTCGCTTCCGGGTTCGCAAAGGCGCTCCTCTCCAAGCAAAATTCGAAGCCGTCTGCATGTTTCAAGCTCTTCATGAGCTATGATCCGGAAGCGGTTCTTTGGCTTGGCTTTGCAAGCAAGGATAAGGCCGTCCAGGAACGTTTCAACCTCTTCCTCAAAGTGTGGCCCGAAGCCCGTCAACGCATCCCGCATCTGCTCATGCAGGAGATGCGAATCACCCCCGAGCTGCCCGTCTACGGCGAACTCACACAGAAGATATTCCTCGAACTTATCGATGGCAAACTGACCACCCCGGAGGAGATGCGGGCCTTTCTCGAGCCGTACTCCCCCCCCGCGCCGCCGCCTCAGGTCACCATCAAACGCTCTCGTGCACGGCGCGCAGGAGCACGGATTAAAGAGCAGGCAATCGAAGAGGAAGAGGCCGAGGACGTCTTGGTGGATGAGGATGTTGAGCCCGTCGGCGCCGATGACGAGGAACTCGATCTGGCTATTCTGCCCAAAGGCTCTCTCGCAGTCGACTTGGATGCGGATGGCGAGGAAGAGGAAGATTTAGAAGGCGAGGAACCCGAGGCGGCGCCGGTAAGGAAGAAGATTGGAGGCAAGAAGGGACAAAAACCTGCGCCCGCCCTTAAGCCGATTGCGGCCAACCCCCCCGCGCCGCCCGCTCCGGCAAAGCCAACCGCTGCAAAGGCCCAGCCCGCAGCTGCGTCGAAAAAGCCTGCGCCCGCTCCAACTCTGCCCAAGTCCGCCAAGCCAGCCAAAACTGCCGTCAAAACGCCAGCCCCAGCCAAGGCCAAAGCCCCCGCGGCCAAGCCTGTGAAGGCCGCGGCAAAAGCGCCGGCGAAGAAGCCCGCTTCAGCTAAGGCTGCGAAGCCCAAAGCCAAGCCAAAACCGCCCGCAAAGCCTGTCAAAAAGGCCTCGGCGAAGCCGTCTAAACCAGCGGCGAAGAAGCCGGCCGCAAAGAAGCCCGCGCCCAAGAAGGCCAAGAAGCGCTAGCTCGCGCAGGGCTTCGGGGTCTTCTATTCCCTGGTCCCTGTTCCCTTGTTCCCTCGGTCCCTGAATTCATCAAACGTTTGCATTCCCTTTGCCTGATTGTTTTACTCTGTTGTTGGTTCCCAGCGGTCAACTGATCCCGAGCAACTCAACTGGCCGCGGGACGAGGACTGATGGTTTTGAGCCAATCCGTATTTGTTCTGGAAGACGACGCCGATATAGCCAGGCTGGTGCAACTTCATCTTGAAGCGGCGGGCTTTGAAACCCGCCTCTTTCACACCCCCACCAATTTGATCCCCGACGCCGAGCGCAGGCCACCCGCGATGTTTCTCCTCGACATCATGGTTCCCGGTGGCGATGGCCTCGATGTTTGCCGCCGCCTGCGCAATCACGCCGGCCTCTCTACCATCCCCATCATCTTTCTCACCGCCCGCGCCGGAGAAAACGACCGCGTCCTCGGCCTCGAGCTGGGAGCTGATGACTACATCACCAAGCCGTTCTCCACGCGCGAGCTGGTGGCCCGCGTCAAGGCCGTGCTGCGCCGCTTCGAGCGGCCCACATCGCCCTCCATCGTCAGCTTTGAGGAAATCGTTATCGACGCCGGCGCCATGCAATTGAAGGTCCGCGGCGAGCTCACAACCACAACCGCAACCGAGTTCCGCCTGCTCGACTATCTGGCGCGACATCCCGGCCGCGTCTTCAGCCGCGATCACCTTCTCGACGCCGTCTGGGGAGACGCCCGCTTCGTCACGCCGCGATCGGTCGATGTTTACGTGCGGCGCATCCGTGAGAAAATCGAGATCGACCCGGAGAATCCGCGCTACCTGAAGACCGTGCGCGGCGCCGGCTATCGCTTTGAACTACCCAAGACCGCGTGAATAGCTTCCAGCCGCTAGCCTCTAGCTTCTAGCCTGTGCACACCGGAATCAGCTGTTGCGTGTGAGCAGGCATTTTCGCGAAACCGCGAATGAGCTGGAAGCTAGCAGCTAGAAGCTAGAAGCTGTTTTTATGACCTCCAACGTCTTCACCAGGCTGCTCGGGCTTTTCGTTCTCCTCCTGGCCATCCAGGCGCTGGCGATCGGGTTCGTCTTCCAGCGTTTCGTGTTGCGCTCGAACGAGGGAACGCTCGAAATGCTTGGCCGCGAGGCCCTCTGGTCGGGCCTGATCGCGCTCGCTATTGCCATTCCCCTGGCCGCCTTCGTCGCCGGCCGCATCTCCGCCCGCCTGCGCCGCGTTGTCAGCTTCGCCCACCGCATCGCCAGCGGCGATCTCAGCGCCCGCATCGATTCGACCGGCCCAGCCGTCCGCCCCATCGCCGGAATCGACGAACTCTCCTCCATGGAAGCCGCCCTCAACGAATCCGCGGTGCGGCTGGGAAAGGACTTTGCCGAGCTCGAAAGCGGGCGTGCCGAGCTGGCCGTGATGCTTGACTCGATGCAGGAGGCGGTCGTCGCCATCACCGCCGCCGGATTCGTCCGCTGGTCCAACGCCGTCATGCAGGGCATCCTCGGATCGCAACTGGCGCCCGGCCGCCCGCTGGTCCACTCCGTGCGCGATCCGGAACTGCTGGCCTGCGTGCGCGGCGCACTCGAGCGCCGCGAACTCTGCGTCGGCCGCGCCAGCTTGCTTGCGCCGGGCCGCGTCTTTGAAGTCAACGCCGCGCCCTTGCCCGCCGGTGGCGCGCTCATCGTTCTCCACGACGTCACCAGCATCGAGGCCGCGCAAAAATCCCGGCGAGAATTCGTCGCCAACGTCAGTCACGAGCTGCGCACGCCGCTCACGTCCATCCAGGGCTACGTCGAAACGCTCATCGAAGATCCGAATCCGAGCCCTGAAACCACCCTCGAATTCCTCGGCGTCATTCTGAAAAACGCAAGCCGCATGAACCGCCTCACTGAGGATCTGCTCGCCCTCGCCAGCGTTGAAAGCCCCGACTACAAGCTTTCGCTGCAGCCGCTCCGCGCCAACGTGCTCTTCCAGGACGCCATCGACTCCATCGGCGGCATCGTCGTCGACTCTGGCGTCAAGCTTCAGTCCGCGGGCGCTCCCGACGCGCTCGTCATGGCCGATCCCGACGCCATGCATCAGGTCTTCGGCAATCTCATGGAGAACGCCCTCAAATACGCTCAATCAGGCAAGCGCATCCGCGCCGGCGCGCGCCTGCTCGCCTCTGAGGTGGAGTTCACCATTCAGGACTTCGGCCCCGGCATCGCCTCCGAGCATCTGGAGCGCATCTTCGAGCGCTTCTATCGCGTCGACAAGGCACGTTCGCGCGAGTCCGGCGGCACGGGTCTCGGTCTCGCCATCGTCAAGCACATCGTGCTCGCCCACGGCGGGCGCATCTGGGCTGAAAGCGAGCTCGGCAACGGCGCGTCGTTCCACTTCACGCTGCCCCTGGCGCCCGCGCCGCAAACGGTCCCGCAGCCGGCCCAGCAGCCTGCCTCCGCAGCTACATTCTGAAACTCCGCTGCGCCGAACCGCGCAACCGCCGGCACACCTTCATGGCTGCTTTCAAGAGGGCAGGGTAGTCTTCTCCATCAGCCACCGCGCGACGCCCCGCTGGCTTCGCCTTCCCTGACCCCTGATCCCTGATCTCTGTTCTCTGATCTCTGTTTTTTCAACTCCCCTTAACAATCCGCGTGGAGAATGGATTCCGGCAGCAATTCTGAAAGGGAGCGAATCGTGAAGAAATCACTGCTTGTCGTTGCGTTGTTCGCGTATGCACTGAGCGCGGCTCAGGCTCAAAAGATTACAGCCGCGGGAGCTACATTCCCGTATCCCATTTACTCCAAGTGGTTCAGCGAGTACAGCTCTGCCCACCCCGGCGTTCAAATCAACTATCAGTCCATCGGTTCCGGCGGCGGCATTCAGCAGGTCACCAATGGCGTCGTAGACTTTGGCGCTTCCGACATGCCCATGACCGATGCAGCGTTGTCCGCCTCCAAGGTCAAGCTCGTTCACATTCCCACCGTGCTTGGCGCTGTCGTTCCCATCTTCAACGTTTCCGGCGTCAGCAGTCTTCGCTTCAGCCCCGACGTCCTGGCCGATATTTACCTCTCCAAGATCACCACCTGGAATGACCCGCGCATCGCGAAGGACAATCCGGGCGTCAATCTGCCCGGCGACAAGATCATCGTCGTTCATCGCTCCGATGGCAGCGGTACCACCTTTATTTGGACCGACTACCTCAGCAAGGTTAGCTCCGATTGGGCCGGCGGCCCCAGCAAGGGCACCGCGATCAACTGGCCTACCGGCGTAGGTGGCAAAGGCAACGAGGGTGTCGCTGCGCAGGTGCGCGAATTCCCCGGCGCCATCGGCTACGTCGAGCTCATCTATGCCTTGCAGAACCACATCGACTTTGGCTCCGTCAAGAATGCGTCCGGCAACTGGGTCAAGGCTTCGATCGAAGGCGTAACGGCCGCCGCGGCCACTGCCAAGATACCTCCCGACTATCGCGTTTCCATTACCAACGCTCCAGGAGCGAACTCCTATCCCATCTCCAGCTTCACCTATCTCCTCATTCCCACCCATCCCACCGATATGGCGAAAGAAAAGGTCATCAAGGATCTATTGAGCTGGTCGATCAACTCGGGCGAAGGTGAGGTCTCGACTCTCTCTTACGCGCCGCTCCCTGACAGCCTCAAGCAGAAGGTTCTCCAAACCGTCTACTCCCTGCCGTAACGCTCAACGAGGGGTCCGGCGCCCGCCGGACTCCTCGCCCCTCCATCGCGTGACTCGCGATCTTCCCTCCGCATCGTTTACCTCTCCGCAACTCGCCCAGACCTTTCACCTTCTCTCTCGAATTTCCTCAAGCTGACGGCTGAAAGCTGGGAGCAGCAGCCTGTTCCCTGATCCCTGATCCCTGCACTTTTGGTACACTCTCCAAGGCGCGGGTGTTACGATTGTCCCCGTTTCCATAAACAACGCAATGACCCCTGTTTCTTCGCTCTCCACGATCAATGATCTCTTTGTTCGCATCGCTGCGGCCGCGAATCCGCGCGCCGTTCTCTGGCAGGACGAATTCAGCCAGTGGCACCCGATCTCATCGGATCAGATGTATCAACGCGTCCGCGCGCTGGCCACGGCCTTTCTGCGCTTTGGCGCTCAGAAGGGCGACCGCATCGCCCTCATCAGCGAGAATCGCTGGGAGTGGGCTGTCACCGATTTCGCTGCCCTCGCCATTGGCGCTGCCGATGTGCCGCTCTATCCCACCCTCACCGGCGAGCAGATCGCCGAACAGGTGCGCGACGCGGATTGCCGCATCGCTGTTGTTTCCACCCGCCAGCAATTCGACAAGCTTCACTCCGTGCGCGCGCAAACCCAACTGCAGCAAATCATCATGATGGACTCGCCCGCTCCCGCCGGCGCCATCGCGATGAGTGAGCTCCTTGCCGATGCCGACGCCCTCGGCGCCCAGCGCGATCCCGTCTTCGATGCGCTCGTTCGCTCCGTTGAACCCGGCGATCTGGCCACGCTTATCTACACCTCCGGAACGACGGGCGAGCCCAAGGGCGTCGCGCTTACTCACGGCAACATCGCCGCCAACCAGAACATCACGGCTGTGGACTTCGGCTTCAATTCCACCGACGCCTGCATCTCCTTCCTGCCTCTTTCGCACGTCACTGCGCGCGCCCTCGATTACGTGATGTACAACCATGGGTCGCAGGTGGCTTATTGCACCCAGTTCGACAAGCTGCCGCAGGCCATGCGCGAGGTCCGGCCAACGGTCATCGTCGGCGTTCCGCGCGTCTTCGAGAAGATCCGCCAGGCGGTCATGCAAAAGGCCGGGCAATCGCCGGTCAAGAAACGCCTGTTGGCCTGGGCCATCCGCCAGGGCGAGCGCTTCGCCGATACGGTCTATGACGGCCGCCAGCCGAGCTCGCTCGTCTGGAAGCTCTCCAACAAGCTCGTCTACTCTAAGGTCCGCGAAGCCTTCGGAGGGCGCGTCAGAATCTTCGTCTCCGGCGGCGCACCGCTCGGCATCGACACGGCGCGCTGGTTTGCATCTGCAGGCATCGCTCTCTGGGAAGGCTACGGACTTACTGAAACCTCGCCCGTGATCGCGCTGAATACGCCAATCAGCCATCGCATGGGCTCGGTCGGGATGCCCCTGCCCAATCTTGAGCTCAAGCTCGCCGAAGATGGCGAGCTGCTGGTCCGCGGCCCCTCAGTCTTCGCCGGTTATTGGCACAAGCCCGCCGCCACCGCCGAGTGCCTCGATAGCCAGGGATGGTTCCGCACGGGCGATATCGCTCATCTCGACGCCGATGGCTTTCTTTACATCACCGATCGCAAGAAGGAACTGCTCAAGACCTCCGGCGGCAAGCTCGTCGCACCGCAGCCCATTGAAAGCAAGCTGAAGAACAACGTGCTCGTGGCGCAGGCCGCGCTCGTCGGCGATCGCCACAAGTTCGTCTGTGCCCTGCTCTCGCCCAACTTCGCCGCCCTGGAGGAGTGGGCGCGCCATCATGGAATTGCGGCCCAATCGCGCGCCGGGCTTGTGGCCGACTCGCGCGTCATCGCGCTCTACGCCGAGATTGTCCGCGAGGTGAATGGCACCCTGGCCAACTTTGAAACCCTCAAGCGCTTCCGCATCGTGGCCGACGAGTGGACGCAAGACTCCGGAGAGCTCACCCCCTCCATGAAAATCAAGCGCCGCGTCCTTACGGCGCGATATTCGGCGGTGATCGACGAACTCTACGCCGACGAAGCAACCGCCCGCGGCGAATCGGCGAACTGAGCCGACCAATCCCACTGCGCGCCGGCCACTGTTTGTGCCACATGCGTTGCAGGGCTTGGAAAAACGGCGCGCCCCATGCGCCCACTCCGAGCACTGCCCCAAAAATGATCACGGCATCGATGCTGAGCCTGCCTTCGTGTGTCCAGTAGACGTCGGGCTCCAGGCTCAGCCACAAAGCGAACTCGTCCAGCGTGAGCGCCGCGCCCACACCATAGCCCACCGCCATCAGACGCCCCAGAAAGATCGACATCGGCGACTGCGACCATCCGACGTCGAGCAGCCAGCCGTAACCCACAAAAAGCAGGATCAGAATGCCCCACACAAGATGATGAATGTGCATTCCGCGCACGACCACCCACTGCAAGTGCCCTCCCTCGTGATTCGCAATCCGGTGGACGAGAAGGCGTACCCCGGCAAAGGTGATGAGGAAGGCAAAGGACGCAATGAACATGCGCTGCCGCGGCCGGTCTGGGATCGTGGCGCGGATCAGGTAACCCAGCCGCGTCAACTGCAGCAGCACCAGCAGCACGACGACGACCAGGCCAACGAACGCAAGCAGGAATCCAGCGCCAGTTTCGGGCATACCTTATTGAACCACCTCACCGCTTTTTCCCCAACTCCACTCGCTCCGCTCACTCTGCTTTCTAATCCTTGGTCCCCAATCCCTAATCCAGTATTCCTCATCACGATTCCCGTTGACAGTGCCGCGATACACTGTTTATTGCGCAAAGGCCGGTGATTTCCCCCTCCGGCAAGCACTGCGCGCCGCGTTTCAGACTTCCGACCCAGCGGTTGGTTCAGAGAACTGCGGACTGTGCACTTCGAACGACGAACTGTGAATTGTTCTTACGAGGAGATCCAACGATGCGAGTTGCTTTATTGACCGGTGGCGGTGATTGCCCCGGATTGAACGCGGTCATTTATGCGGCCGTCAGAAAGGGCATCAACCACTATGGCGACGAGTTCATTGGGTTCCTGAACGGCTGGCGCGGCGTTCTCGATAACAACTTCATTCCGCTTACGCTCGAAAGGGTCGACGACATCCAGTTGAAGGGCGGCACCATCCTGCACTCTTCGCGCACCAACGTAAAGAAGATCCCCGGCGGCATCGACAAGGTGCAGGAAGTTCTCAAGTCCAACAAGATCGACGCGCTCATCGCACTCGGCGGCGACGACACGCAATCGGTCACGCTCTTCTTAAGCGAGAATGGCGTGAACGCCGTCGGCGTGCCCAAGACCATCGACAACGACATCAGCGGCACCGACCAGACATTCGGCTATGACACAGCGGTCATGATCGCCACTGAGGCCGTCGATCGCATTCACACCACGGCCGACTCGCACAACCGCGTGATCGTCATCGAAGTCATGGGCCGCGACGCGGGCTGGATTGCCTATGCCGCGGGCATCGCCGGCGGCGCCCACGTCGTCCTCGTTCCCGAAAAGGAAATCGACATCGACCACGTCTGCGCGCTGCTCAAGTACAACTACGATCACGGCAAGCATTACGGCCTCGTCGTGGTCGCCGAAGGCTGCCATCTCCCCGAGGTGGGCCAGGTCATTGGCTCGCAGCAGGTCGACTCCTTCGGCCACGTGCGCCTTTCGGGCATTGGCGAAGCGCTCGCCGAGCTCATCGAGAAGAAGACGGGCTACGAAACCCGCTCCGTCAATCTAGGCCACACCCAGCGCGGCGGCGTTCCCACGGCCTTCGACCGCGTCCTCGGCCAGCGCTACGGCCTGCACGCCATCGACATGGTGCACCAGAAGAAGTGGGGCCGCATCGCCGTCCTTCATGGCACCGACATCACCGACATTCCCATCAAGGATGCCATCGCAACCAACCGCAAGCTCGACCAGCGCTTCTTTGATGTGATCGCGGATCTCGAGTCGAAGGTGTAGCCCTTATCCGCTCCTGCTCGATCGCATTTGCCTGATCCTTGTCGCAGCTTGTTGGCGATTGGGATCAGGCATTCGTCATTGTGGGGTATAGTATTTCACTGTGCTGCGCGAGGTGATCCTTGAAATCGATTTCCAGACGCGAGCTGATTGGAGTCATTGCCGGGACGCTAGGTGCGCTGTTGCTTTTGCCGGGTGCTTCGGCCAAACATCACCCCGACCGTCCGTATCGGTATTCCGTTGTTGATATGCCAGTGTCGCTCGCTGTGGGAACTGTCCAGACACCCGAGTTTTCTGTGGCCTCGCACGGGTATTGGATCATGGTCCAGGTAGAGGTACCTCTTCCAATCCAGCAAACGCAGTTCCAGCAAATGCAGTGCATGATGGGGGTCACTTCTGGGGGGCTGGACTCGAAGGATTGCGGCAGCGATGATCCGCTGCTTCGAGCGGATTGGACCGTCTGGGACGGCGAGCACATCGTTGACCAGGGATCGAGCACAACCGTTGCTGACAGCAAAATTGGAGGTCATCACATCTTTAAATTCCTCGGGAAATTCATTGGGGAATCTGGGAGGAAATACATATTGAAAGTGAAATTTACTAAGGACGGAACGCCGCTGAACGTCGCGAATCCGCACCTGATCGTTACCAAAATAGGAGACGAATGATCTCCAGTAACGGCGCCTTCCTGATCTCTGACCCCTGAAACCTGATCCCTGTCCTTATGGACTACCGTCTCTACAAACCCGCCGACTTCGCCGCTCTCTACGCACTCGAAGAACTTTGCTTTCAGCCGCCGATCCGCTACAGCAGATCCTGGATGCGTAAGCTGATCGCCAATCCCAACTCCGCCACCTGGATCGCAGAAAAGAACGCCGGAGAAAACAAAACGATGGCAGGCTTCGCCATCGTCGAGTGGACCGCCCTGCCCAAGGGGACCGTCGCCTATATCCAGACCATTGAAGTGCACCCTGCTTCGCGCCGCAGCGGCATCGCCGCCGAGCTTCTGCGTCGCGCCGAGGACTCCGCCCGTGCCGCCGGTGCCCGATCGATCTGGCTCCATGTCGATGTCGAGAATGCCGCCGCGATTCAGCTCTATAGGAGCCGCGGCTACGCGCAGAGGGGCAGGGAAGAGCACTACTACGCGCGCCATCGCCCCGCTTTTGTTTACGCTAAGCCGCTGGGCCCCCCGGTCCAGTAGTGGACAGTCCTTGTTCGCAATCTTCCTATTTTCTTGTCCCCTTAGCCCCTACGTCCCGGCGGTTACTGCGCGTCCGCGCTCTTGATGAACGCCGCCACATTGTCGTGGAGCTGTTTCACGCACTCGTCGCGCACGTAAACCATGTGCCCCGACTCGTACCAGGCGTATTGAATGTTCTTCGCCAGCGGCTGCGGAATGGGTAGATGTTTGTCCTCATACATCGCCGCAAAAAACGGCGTTGCCAGGTCGTAGTAGCCGCCATTCACAAGAATTTTCAGCCGCGGATTGGTCTTCATCGCCTCGGCCAGGTCCGTACTCACGTTCACGCCAATGGAGTTTCCGCCATGCGCCCAGTTCCATTGACCCTCGACGGCATCCAGATCCGGCTTGTAGGTCTGACCTTCGCCGTACTTCAAGTCCTGGCGCACGTACTGATTGAAGAGCGCGACGTAAGCTGAGGAGATGGCCGTCTCTTGCGGATCGTACTGGGCGTTCTCGCTCAGCGGATCGAGGTTCGGCCCCGAGAAGCGCGTATCCAGCCGTCCCGTTGTCAAATCGTCCGCATCCTGCAGCGACTTTTCGAACTCCGGGCCGCTGACGCGTAGATTGGCTTTGAGCAGATAATCGATGGGCAAGCCGGTGTACTCATGCAGTTTTTCCGCCACCTGTTGCTTCTCTTCGGCACTCACGTCGGTTCCCAGCGCCAGTGCATGGGCGTACGGCCCCATCGCGAAATCTTCGACGTCTTTCAATAGCAGCTCCAGCGCGGCGGGCTGATTGGGCAGCTTCTTGTGGTACCACGCAGTTGCGGCAAAGGTTGGCAGCGCCAGCTCGTAGGGCAGGTCCACCCCCGGATTGTGCAGGGGATCGTCGATATCTGTGGTGAAGTTGAAAATCTGCGACAGCAGGACGACGCCATTGATGTCGATATTCAGCTTGTTTTCCAGCAGATCGGCCAGCACAGCGGAGCGCGTGGTCCCGTAGCTCTCGCCAAAGAGGAACTTGGGCGAATTCCAGCGCCCATACTTCGAAATAAAGCGCTGGATGAACCGCGCATAGGCGTTCGCATCGCCGTCCACGCCCCAGAACGCCTTCTCCGGATCCTTTCCAATCAATTGTCCAAAGCCCGTGCCCGGCGCGTCGATAAAGACCAGGTCGCTCACGTCGAGCAGAGAATTTGGATTGTCGACCATGGTGTACGGCGCTGCGGGCAAGTGCGTGTCGCCCGCCGTCATCACGTGCTTCGGGCCAAGCGATCCCATGTGCAGCCACACCGTCGAACTGCCCGGCCCGCCGTTATAAAAGAACGTGATCGGGCGGTCTTCAGCCTTGGCGTCCTTCTTGAAGTATGCAACGTAGAAGATTCGCGCTACTGGAGTGCCATCCTTCGGGTCCTTCGGCGCGTTGAGCGCAGTCTCGCTTCCTGGTTGCGGCTTGCCGTCCACTCCAAGCTCCGCATCCTGCGCATCCGTCGAACCCACTGTGATCGTGCCTGCGATGGCCGTGTAGGCGATCTGCTGCCCGCCCACATTGATGCTGCCCTGCGTCGTCGAATCGGCCGGTGGAGCGGGCTCGGCGCTCTTGTCAGGGGTTGCCGGGGTTGCGGGCTTCGCCGCCGTCTTATCGTCCTGTGCGCGCACCGAAACAGAAAGAATCAGCGACGCCGCGCCGAGCAGGGCGCCAAACCAACGACAGAATGAACCCATTTTCTTTTCTCCGGAAGGGATAACAAGTGAATCGTTAGTATAAAGCCCACGACCCGGGCAGAGGCCCCAAATCCCCATTCTCCGCAATGCCCATTCTCGCTCCGAACCTGTCCCGGCAGCGCTTGATCACTGCCCAGAGCCCACTGAGCACTGATCACGAGCCACGATTTCCGCCCTATTGCGCGCCATCCGCGCTCTTGATAAACGCCGCTACGCGGTCGTGGAGTTGCTTTCGGCATTCGTCGCGCACATACGCCATGTGTCCCGATTCGTACCAGTCGTATTCGATATTCTTCGTCAGCGACGCCGGGATCGGCAGGTGCTGCTCTTCGTACTCCGCGGCAAAGAACGGCGTGGCCAGGTCGTAATAACCGTCGTTCACCATCACCTTCAGCCGCGGATTCGTCTTCATCGCCTCGGCCAGGTCTGCGCTCACGTTGAGTCCGCCCGCGTTAGCGAACATGACTCCTGCCCGCGACATGTTCCAGCGTTGACCGTCGAAAAGTGCGCGCGGCAGGTAGGTCTGGCCCTCGCCGTATTTCAGATTCTGCCGTAGATACAAATTCACCAGCGAAAAGTACGCCGACGAAATTGCCGCACTCTGAGGATCGTATTGCGCTCCCTGGCTCAGTGGATCGAGCGTGGGTCCCAGGAAGCGAGTGTCGTATCGTCCTGTCGTCAAATTCTCGCTGTCCTCGAACGTCTTCTCGAACTCGCCCGCGGTCACGCGCAGGTCGGCCTTGATCAGGTAATCCACCGGCAAGCCGGTGTACTCGTGCAGCTTCTCTGCCACTTGCTGCTTCTCCGCGTCGCTCAAATTGTTTCCTTCTGCCAGCGCATGCATGTATTCGCCCATCGCGAAGTCTTCCACGTCTTTCAGGAACGGCTCCAGCGCCTGCGGCTGCGGCGACAGCTTCTTGTGGTACCACGCGGTCGCTGCGTAGGTGGGCAGCGCAAGCTCGTACGGAAGATCCATGCCGGGCCGTGGTCCGCCGGTCGCCATGGGAAAGCTGAAAATCTCTCCCAGCAGCATCACCCCGTTCAGGTCAACGCTCTTCTCGTTTTCCAGGATGTTCGCCAGCACCGCTGACCGCGTCGTCCCATAGCTTTCTCCAAAAAGAAACTTCGGCGAGTTCCACCGCCCGTACTTCACCAGAAAGCGCGCGATGAACCGCGCAAACGCCTCCGCGTCCTGGTCCACTCCCCAGAACGCCTTTCCCGCGTCCTTGCCGGCCAGCCGCCCGAAGCCCGTTCCCGGCATATCGATGAACACTTCATCGCTCACGTCGAGCAGGCAATCCGTATTGTCGATCAGCTTATACGGAGCGCCCGGCAAATGCGTGTCGCCCGCCGTCTCCACATACTTCGGCCCCAGCGATCCCATGTGCAGCCACATGGTCGAGCTGCCCGGCCCGCCGTTGTAGAAAAACGTGATGGGCCGATCCTCGGCATTCGCGCCTGTCTTGAAATAGGCCACGTAAAACATGTGCGCCACAGGCGGCGCATCGGCGGGTTCCTTGGGCGCCGCAAGCGCAAGCTGCGAGCCCGGCAGCGGCTTGCCGTCCGGACCGAGCTGCGCATCATCGGTGTCGGTCGCGCCCACCGTGATCGTTCCGGCGATCGCCGTGTACGCGATATGCTGCCCGCCCACATCTGCGGAGCCTTGCGTGGTTGAGTCCGGCGGTGGCCCTGGTTCAGGAACTTTCGCGCTCTTCGCTGTGGTGGTGTCAGAATTCGCGGCGGGCTTTTCGTCCTGCGCGCGAAGAGCCGCAGCCGAAATAAGCGCCGGCACAGCAAGAACAGCAACCAAAATGAGAGCAAGGGATTTCATCAGAGGTCCTCCAGGATGAGCTGGTCAAGCAGGGAATCAGTATAAAACGCCGCGCAGAGCAGGGAACCGAGGACGATCCCCTATTCACTATTCACTGCTTCTCCGTGATTTTCGGCCGCTCCTCCGATTGCAGTTGCTTCGATACTTCTTCCACCTCGCGGAAAACGCGCAGCAGATTCCCGCCCAGAATCTTCCTGCAGTCCTCGGCCGAGTAGCCGCGAGCCATGAGGGCCGCGGTAATCTTGGGCAGATCGGCAGGAGAGTTCAATCCCTCGGGCAGTTGTCCCTGGATTCCGTCAAAGTCCGATCCCAGGCCCACGTGATCCACACCAGCCACCTTCGCGATGTGGTCAATGTGGTCGATCAGCACCGAGAACGGCGGCCGTGGGATGCGGTCCGCTGCGGCCCGCTGCAGCTTGTCGATCTCCGCCTGCGTCGTCTCTTTGCCCTCGGCTTTGTTCTTCGCCTTCACGGCGTCGATCTCTTTCTCGACCTCCGGCTCCATGGCTTTCAGCGCGTTGCGGTAATCCTGCGAGAGAAACGCGGAGTAGAAGTTCACCATGACCACGCCGCCCTTCGAATTTGGGCCCCCGTAGGTGGCGATCGCGCGCAGCATGTTGTCGCTCAAATTACGCGGGGCATCGCACAGCGCGCGAGCCGACGAGTGCGACGCAATCACCGGCGCCCGCGAAATGTTCAGCGTCCGGAAAAACGTGCGGTCCGAGACATGGGACACGTCCACAATCATGCCCAGCCGGTTCATCTCGTACACCACGTCCTTGCCGAACTCGCTCAGCCCTTGCTCGGTGTGTGGTACGCTCTTGTCGTCAATGTCGCCAGAGCTGTCGGCCCAGCCGTTCGAGTTGGCCCACGTGAGCGTCATGTAGCGCACACCCAGCGCATAGTATTGGCGCAGCAGCCCCAGCGAATCCTCGATCGAATGGCCGCCCTCGATCCCCATCAGGGCCGCAATCTTGTGCTCGCGGTGCGCGCGCTCGATTCCCTCGGGCGAAGTCACCAGCTCCATCTGATCGGAGTGCTTCGCCACCTGCTGTTTCACGGCATCGATCAACTCCAGCGTGCGACGTGCATACTGGCCCTTGAAACGCACTGGATCGACCCAGATTGAAAAGAACTCCGCGCCCAGGTTTCCCTTGCGCGCGGTCTCGAGGTTCCAGTCGCCGCCGTTCAGCGGATCGCCGAGATCGAAGTGCTCGTCGAGGAAGCGTTGCGGCGTGTCGGCATGCGTGTCGACGACGATAGCGGAACGATGGACCGCTTCAGGCGTGAGCGCTTTGGACTTGGTCATAGTTGACGATTGACTGGCTGGGTTCTGGCCCCCGGCCAGAGCCGGAAGGACGGCGAAAAACAGGACGTAAACCGGTACAGAGCGCATGGTCTTGCGATGAGTCTATACCAACCACGCACGAGCAGGGCCCCGGCAAGATTCGCCGGCCTGCGCGCTCGGCAATTGCTATCCTGACTTGGAGAGCGCGGCGTAATCGGACGACGGCTCTCAAGGTATGTATTCACCCAAATTCAATCAGGTTCACGATCGCGGCATTCTGCTTGAAGCCATGCGGGCTTATTCGTTTGCGGCGCTATTCGGCCCTGTGGCTGGCGAGCTATCGGGCGCGAGCGCCGTGGCAACCCATCTTCCGCTGGTCGTCAAGGATGAGGGGGCGCATGGCTTTCTTGAAGGCCATTTCGCCAAAGCGAATCCCCACTGGCAGACGCTCGCCGGACGTGAAGCCCTCGTCGTCTTCCAAGGGCCGCACAGTTACGTTTCTCCAACTCTTTATGTTGAAGAACTTTCCGTGCCGACGTGGAACTACATCGCTGTTCACGCCTACGGCACGCTCTCGCTGGTTGACGACGATCCCGGTAAAGAGGCCCTTCTGTCCGACCTCATCGCGGCGCACGAAACTGCTTACCTTGAACATTGGCGCGGATTGCCGGAGGGTTTTCGCCGCACCATGCTCGCGGGCATCATGGGTTTTCGCATTCCCATCGCGCGCATCGAAGGCAAGTTCAAGCTCAGCCAAAACCGCTCCCCCCAGGAGCGCGGAAATGTGTATGCCGCCCAGTCCGCGGGCTCACCTGATGAGCGGGCTCTCGCGCGGTGGATGGAGCGCTTGTTGGGCTCGAACGACCCATCCTGACAGTGGCGCACATGCATCCCCGCGAATCCGGCATTTGTTATACTTGCTTCTGTAGCAATCGTGCGGAAGTGGTGAAATTGGCAGACACACCATCTTGAGGGGGTGGCGCCCACAAGGCATGCGGGTTCAAGTCCCGCCTTCCGCACCAACAATCTTCGTGTCCGGGCCGATCGCCGTTGTTCAGGCCTCGGGCACGCATGGAAAGCAGCTTAAGAAATGCAGATTTTCTTTTACTTTGTTGTCACCCTGCACATACTGGTGTGCTTCTTCCTGATCGGTGTCGTCCTGCTGCAGCAGGGCCGCTCGGCCGACTTGGCTGGCGCCTTCGGCGGCCAGGGTTCGCAAACCGCATTCGGTCCCCGCGCCGCAGCCAACGTGCTCACCCGCCTCACCACCTGGTCGGCGATCATCTTCATGTGCACGTCCATCAGCCTGGTGGTTCTCTTTGTGCGCTCCACCAACGCGCACTCCGTGCTGGAAGGTACTCACACTGCCCCGGCCAGCGCTCCTGCCAAGCCCGGCAAGTAAACCGGGCAGCGCACCAGCACCGGCAGGGAATTCATCTGCTCCCAGCGCCGCTCATCGCCTAACAAGCGCCCACGCGGTTACCTGAAATCTCCAATTAAGACAAACGGCGGCCAATAGCAGGGACTGCTGTATCTGCTTTGCTCCGGCCTGTCTGCAACAACGGTATTTCTCCTGAAAACTGCGGCTCGCATGGCAGGATTGCTAGCCGAGATCAGCTCCGATAACCCCCTCGCTTTGCTCCAACGCGCAGGCCATGCCTTCAGCATCATAAGGAACGGTCTAGTTGTCGGAACTCTGCACGGCGCCGGTTGGCGTGCTGTCTTGCCCAGCGAAGGCCGCCTTCAATTTGACTGCGGTACGATTCAGCGCATCTTCATACGCGGCGGGATTGTAGTTTCTTCCTCCCTTGATGAAATCGTGGTCGGCTCCGGGATAGGTAATGAGCTCGAAGGGCGCGTTGTTGGCTTTGGCGCTGGTTTCAATGGCACGCGCTGTCTCGATCAAGCAACAATTCTCAAAATGGTCGGCCTCTCCGGCGAACATCAGCACCGGGACGGACATGCGCCTGGCAAAACCGGGAAGCCGGGCGGCAAAACCAGTTGCGGGATACCAAACGATGTCCACCGCGACAACGTCGGGCCATTCTGAGCCGAGAGCCAGCGAGAACCCGCCTCCGAGAGAAATGCCAACGAGCGCAACTTTGCCGGGCAGGGCGTGCGGCGATTGCTGAGCGGCCTGAATGGCAGCACGCAGATTGCCACCCGGCATTTTTGCGATTTGCCTGCCATCGCAAATGTAGACATCGTAGCCGAGGGCCGCGATGGCCTCAGAAAGCGCTTTGTCGTGCTTGGGGCCCATGATCCCCGAGACGAAGACAACTACGTGACCCTTGCCCTGAAGCGGAGCAATTTCCTCCTGTGCGAGAGCGCACGGGGTAAATAGAACCGTCGCGAGTAGCGAAGCGGCGAGCGGGAGCAGTCGGCGCAATGAGTTCGTCATTTGGTTCCTTTCTTGGGCCCAGCGCGCTACTGGTAGTTACCGATGAGGACGAAAGGCGCCCAGTAGTATGGATGGGCGTAGCCGAGGCTGGAAGTTTGCGTCGAGGATTGGTCGACGGATTCGAAGCCGCGGCCGGTATTGGCGCCGGTTGCAGGGGAGGCGCCGTGCAGGAAAGCAAGCTGGGCCTGGCGCAGCGCCTCAGCCTTGCCCTTGGCGGGGTTCTTGACCCAGCGATCGTAGAAGTCGCTCATGATGCGGCTAGTCGAGAGGTCGTTCACGTCCCACAGAGTGGCAAGAACGGCTTCAGCCTCCTTTTGTTGCGCAACCATGCCCAGGCTGTCCATCTCGAAGCCGTTCCGGGACTTGTAATCCTTCGCCGTGCTGCACGCAGAGAGGGTCAGCAGGCGCGTTCCGTGGAAGGCGACGGGCGAGTTTTCCATCTCAGAAAGGTTCCACTCAAAGCCGTTCGCGGCGCCCACGTCGTTGCCGCCCATGAGGAGGAAGGGTTCATCGCCGGTGCCGGCAATCAGGACGAAGTGGCTGGCGATGTGAACCACGGAGAATCCGCTTCCGGAGCCGAGTTCGGTCTTCAATGCAGCCAGCGTGAACTTTTCGTCGGGCAGGACTTTGCCCTGCATGGGGCCGTGCGAGCCGGGGATGGAAGGATCGTGTGCGACCGAGTCGAGCTCGGGAATCACACCCGGTAGCGCCGGCATCCCGTCGTAACTCTTCGAAAGGCCCATGGCCAGCGCCTTGGGCGGATCGCCGCCTTGGGTGGGCGCATCCGCGATGTGGCCGTAGCTTTCGGGGGTGAAGAGGACATTGTGGAAGCGCTCGACCAGGTAATGGTTGCCGTCGTAGAGCGCACCCATAGGCACGTAGCGCAATGCGTCGTCGAGCGACCATAACAGAGTGGGGACGTTATCTTGCGCTCCACTTGCCGCTTCGATGGTCTTCAACTCGTCTTCAAGCGGCGCCACGATCATGGTGTAGAGCTGGTTCAGTTGCGGTCGCGGATCGGTGGAGGGCGAGCCAATGGCTTTCAGCGCCTCGAATGCTTTGCTGCGGATATCGGCCGAGGAGGCGGGAAGTTCAAACTTCTGGCGCGAGTTCGCTGTGACGACGATCGCGTACGCGTGATCTTCGCCGAGCAGCATGCGGATGCCGATCACGTTTGGCCCGAGCTTTGCGAGCGAGCTTTCGAGATAGCTTTGCGTGGAATCGGCTGTGGGCTCGCCCGGGGCGGACTGCTTGTCGAGCTCAGGGATGATCGTATTGTTGAAGCCATCGCGGATTGTCGATTGCGCCTGCTCCAGGTTCGCGGCCAGCGTTTTCAACTGCTCATCGTCGGCGGGCGTGCGCGCAGGATTGGCCTCGAGCTGAGCGGCTTGGAGATTCCATTCTTCAATGTCGCGGGCCTTTTTTTCGAGATCGGGCAGTAAGGATTCAACCTTCTGCTGGACGGGCGACAGCTTGAGCGGTTCAATGGACGCACCGGAGCCTGGAGCCGAGCCGGGGACGAGATCTTTCAGCTCCTGCTCCTTGAGAAGGTCGAGAATCCGCTCCGCGTCGCCCAGGCGCCCGGATTCAATCAGCAGTTCAGCCAGCGTGCGATAGGCGCCGGATTTGGATTGCGCAAAGCCCGCTTGAAGACTCTTGTCCATTCCAACGATATTCTTGCGAATCGACTGATAGGAGTTGACCGCTTCAAAACCGAAGAAGATGGCCTCTTCAAGACGATGCTGCTTGCGGAACCCCATCATCAAGGAGGTCTCGATGGCGCCCTCGACCTCCGGATCGCCGACGGCTTTTGCCAGGCCTAAGGCGGCGAGAGCGCTGACCAGGGAACTGTCGGGCTGCTGAAGCGCCGAGTACGACCAGGCGATGGTCATCAGGTCCTGGGCTTCGTTGCGCTGATCTTTCACCTCACGCCAGATGGCCAGCGCCTGCAACTCAAGCTTCATTGCCTCGGCCGGCTCTCCCAGATCGGTGTGATCCCTGCCCATGTTGTTCAGGGTCATGGCTTCGCCGCGGCGGCTGCCGGTTTCACGAAAGATGGGCAAGGCCTGGCTGCCGTAGTCGAGCGCCTTGTGCGGCTGGCCAAGGTCGGCGTAGGCGCGGCCGATGTCGCTGAGAGCGAGCCCCTCGCCGTTGCGATTTCCCACCTCGCGCCAGATCGGCAGTGCCTGGTTGTAGTAATCCATCGCGCTTTGCTGCTGGCCGAGGTCGCGGTAGATGCGGCCGATGTCATTGAGCGTGAGCGCTTCGCCCTCGCGGCTGCCGATTTCGCGCCAGATGGCCAGGGCCCGGTTGAGGGATTCGAGTGCCTTCTGTTTTTGGCCGATCTCGGCGTAGACCGGACCCATATCGTTCAGAACCAGAGCTTCACCCGCGCGCTCGCCACTCTGCTGGAAGATTGGAAGGGACCGGTCGAAATACTTGAGCGCTTCACGGCCCTGGCCTTCATCGGAGTATGTTCTGCCCAGGCCGTCGAGCGTTCCCGCCTCGCCAATGGCACTGGCGTTGACGATGTTGATGTTGGCCGCCGCAGTAAATTTCTCTCTCGCGGCTTCCATTCTTCGTGCGAACCGGCCCGAAGGCCCGCTCGGCGCGGCTTCGGCAGCCACGGACGTGTCTGGGTTGTCGATGTCGTGCCAGATCTCCATGGCATCGTTCAGATTTTTGAGCGCCTCTTCATGCTGGCCAAGGTTCTCGTACACCCGGCCGATAAAGGTGAGCGCGTTAGCTTCGCCGGTGCGCTGGCCGACTGTTTGCCACAATGGCAGAGCCTGGTTGAGATACGACAGGGCTTTGTCTTCCTGCCCCAGATCGGTGTAGACCCGGCCCATGGTATTGAAGGTCATGGCCTGGCCCAGCGCACTGTTCGCCTTCTGCTCGATGGGAAGCGCCTCATTGAGGCAGTCGAGCGCTTTTTGCAACTGCCCGGACTCACGATAGACCGAGGCGAGAAGATTGAGATAGAGAAGCAACTCACGCGTTTTGTGACCGGACCTTGCCTTCGCGGCATCCTGCTCGTACTGCGCGATGGAATCCTTCAGACTTGGGGCTTGTGCGCCGGCAACGGCCAGCAGGCACATTCCGGCTGCGAGGATGGTCACGAATCCGCTCTTGCGATTCATTTCTGATCCACTGCGCGCGCCGTCAGGGCTGCGCAGGCGCAGATGAGTCGGCAGGCGCCGCTGACGGCTCACCCTTCTTCTTGTCGTTTGGCTGCTCGACAGGTTTGGAGAGATGCAGCTTGCTCATCTCCCTGGCTCCAACCGCGGGGTCCATCTGCGTGACTTTGATGCCCGTGGCCATCGTCGACGCTGTCCATTTCAGATAGTAGGTCTTACCCGCCAACGCCTGGAACCGAATCCTCTCGCTCTCCTTCCTTGTGGCGTCGTTGACCGCAGCGCCCGCTGCCGTGAAAATGTCGACGGTGTACATCTCCGGTAATCCAGTCACCACGACTTTGCCTGGATCCACCTCCATTCCCGCATATTCGCCGTTTTTCAGATAGGCCAGATAAACGCCATTGACGTAGAGGTGGTCATGGGAAGCGGAGCCGGTAAACCTCCCCACGCGATAGATGTAGACGAGAGCCTTGCCCGCCGATGGAGCCGTCGGCGGGGGCGGCATCTCCTTGGCAGGTGCAGCGGTCGGGGCAGGTGCAGCGGTCGGGGCAGGCGCAGCGGTTTGCTGCTGATCCTGTGCGGCTGGCGCGGCTGGTTGCTGATTCTGCGCTGCCGCAACACAACAACTGCAGAAAAGCAACAGCGTGCAGCAGGCCAGCAGGAGGGTTGCAGGTATGCGGAAAGCGCTCCTGCCGCGGCGGGTGCCCGCGACGATGTAGATGGTCCTTTTCATGGCAAGTCTCCTCAATCAGATGAACTCCTCGGGGGGTGAGGAATTGAATCGGGGACCCGGGTTGAACCAAGCGAAGGATAGTCTTCTGCGCGGCGGCGTCAGTGCGCGCAGTCACCTGAGCGCGTGACGAGTTGTGAGGGGATTTTGCGGCGAATGAGCAGGGAAGAAATGAACCTCGGAATCGGGAACAGCTTTTCTGTCCCCTGATCCCTGAAACCTGATCCCCGTCTTTCACACTGGCGGTATTGCGTCTACTACTGGCACGCCCGCCGGCGGCGTAAAGTGAAAAGTCTCGGCCGGAATCTCCACATCTGGCTGCTCGCCTGTGAATGTGAACCGCGTGATCGCACCGTCGGCCTCTTCCACTTCAATCGCGTTGATCGCGCCTGCAGCCGTTACCGTAAGCGCCAGCCGCGTCACGCGTTTTTCCTGGCCTTTGGGCTGGCCGGTCAGTGTAAAGCAGCCGTTGGGCGCCTGAGTCACGGCCAGGCCCGTCAGTTCTTTTTCAAGCTGCGTGTGGCCCAGCAGAAATCGCAGCGGTGAGCGCAGATCGTCCAGCTCATTTGCCGGGATGCGCTGCACCTGCGCATCTCCTGTTGTGTAGAACCACGCATATTTGCCATCAAGAAGGAAGATCTTCCCCGGCGGAGTGCTGTACTGCCACATCATGCGCCCCGGCTTGCGCAGGGAAAGAGTGCCGCTCTCGGTCCGCGTCATGCCCAGCCCCGCATAGCTTTCGCTGAACCCGGCCTTCAGCGATTGCAACCGATCGTAGCGGCGGTCGACGCGTGCGGCGAGCTCATGCGCCGAAGGAAGATTTTGCTGTGCGGGAATGGTTGTGGCGGAAAACAAAACGGCGGCCACAACAAGGCCGCCGGTCTGCATCAACACTCGTCTCTTCATTGGCCAAGCGTCTGCGTGCAATTCACGCCGCCGGCAGGGTCAAACTTGATTTGCCCCGATTCATCGGTGCAGTAACCGCGGTCGCCAGTCTTTCCCACTGACTGCGGCTTGGCAACCACGGTGAAACTGTTGAAGCGGTCCACGTTGTTGGCCGTTACCTTGTCCCCGCACGCAATCGTAAACTCGTATCCCTGCTTGAACCCTGAAGCCAGGTCCGACGGCAGCAGTTGCGAGCTTGCCGCGGTCGGCGGGCCGGAGTGCGGATCGCCACCCAGCGCCTCCAGAGTGCAGGCGTACCCCGTCGCAGGATACGATTCTGCATACATCATCTGCGCTTGAACGATCTTCTGCAGGGAGTTCACCGCCGACAAGGAATTCGCTCGTTTCGTATAGACGCCGATACTTGCGATCGCCAGGAGAGAGAGAATCGCGATGATCGCCATCACGATGAGCAACTCCATCAGGGTGAATCCATTCGTCGTGGTAAGACGGCGCGCGCGATTGCGGCAAGAGTGCGAAGACTTGCAGTTCATGGAATTCCCAAAGCCTCGTGAAATAGGCCGGCTTTCACCGGCCATCTCTTAAGATGCTACACCTACAGACGCAATTGGGAAACGGATCGCTCAGCACACCAGCCGTGCCCGGCTCAGCTTTACGCCGTCCAGACGGCCCAGCAGCGTCACGGCGATGTTCTCCGGCTCAAACAGCCGCTGCGCCATCGTCTGCACCTCGCCCGCGTCCACCGCTTCAATCCGCGCAATCACTTCGTCGGCCGAGAAGAACTGGTGGAAATACATCTCCTGCCGGGCCAGGTTGGCCATGCGCGCACTTGAGCTCTCCAGGCCCAGCAGAATGTTGCCCTTCAGTTGGTCCTTGGCGCGGGTCAGCTCCTCAGCCCCGATCGGGCTCTCCTTCAGGTTGCGGAACTCGGCCAGAATCAGGTCGACCACTTCCAGCGCTTTGCCAGCCGACGTTCCCGCGTAGACGCAAAGATTCCCCGTGTCGCGGTACGGGCTCATGTCGGAATAAACCGAGTAGGCCAGTCCTCGCTCTTCGCGGATGTTCTGAAACAGCCTTGAGCTCATGCCGCCGCCCAGCACCGTGTTCAGGATCGATGTTGCAAAGCGGCTCTCGTCCGTCACACGCGGCGCGGGAACACCCAGGCAAATCTGTACCTGCTCCAGCGCCTTCTTGTTGCGAAGAACGATGCGCGCGCTTGGTTCGGGCGCCGACAGTTCGCTGAGCGCCGGGCCGCCGGCCAGTGCGGAGAACTTCTCCGCCACAGCCTCCACAAACCGATCGTGGTCCAGGTTCCCTGCCGCGGAGAACACCATATTCCCGCCGTGGAACCGGTCGCCGTGGTAGCCAAAAAGCTGTTCCTGGCCGAGCCGTCCCACCGTCTCCGTCGTTCCCAGGATCGGTTTGCCCAGCGGATGTCCCTTCCAGAAGCTCTGCGTGAACAGCTCGTGCACCAGCACGTCCGGATTGTCCTCGTCGATCTTGATCTCTTCCAGAATCACGCCGCGCTCGCGCTCAATGTCAGGCAGGGCAAACGTGGGATTCAGAACCATGTCCGCCAGCACATCCAGCGCAATGGGCACATGCTCGGAAAGCGATTTCACGTTGAAGCAGATGGTTTCCTTGCTCGTGAACGCGTCCAGGTTGCCGCCAATCGAGTCCATCTCGCGGGCAATTCTCTGCGCCGAACGCGACTTGGTGCCCTTGAAGAGCATGTGCTCCACAAAGTGCGAGATGCCATTCATCTCGGCGCTTTCGCACCGCGAGCCCGACTTGATCCACACGCCCATGGCCACCGAATGCAGGTGGTCCATGCGCTCGGACAGCACAATCAGGCCGTTCGGCAACTCGGTGCGGCGAAGATTTCGCTTAGTGTTCATTGATTGACATCCAGTCGAGCCTCGATTGTAGGCCATCCGCCGCGGCTCTGCGCCCGCCCGGGGATTCGAGCCGGGTTCGAGCATCGGGCTGCGCAAACGGATATGATGCTCAGAGTCGTGCCCGAAAATTCCGGCCAACTCGTTCCCTTAGACCAGGCCGCTCCTGGCGATGAAAGCCACATTCCTCTATTTGGATTAGATGCGGCAGCTCTTGCCGCGGTTCTGGCAGGGGAAGGGGAGCCGTCGTGGCGCGCTAATCAGATCGTTGAAGCGATGTATCGTCAATATGTTACAGAGCTTTCCTCAATTACAACCTTATCTTTGGATTTACGTCAAAAATTGGCTTCCCGGGGTTGGCAAATCGACCGCCCGCAAATCGCCAAAACCTTCCAATCCGCTGATGGAACGGAGCGGTATCTCATCCAGTGCCGCCCCGGCGATTCCACAACCGTGGAAACAGTCTGGATGCCCGACGGTGACGATGGCGAGGCTGGCGACGGATCCAATGACGAAGCAAAAGACTGGCGCCGCGCCACAATCTGCGTCTCCTCGCAGGTCGGTTGTGCCGTCAACTGCCAGTTCTGCCTCACGGCCAAACTTGGTCTTCAACGCAATCTGACGGCCGGCGAAATTGCCGGCCAGGTGGTCGCCGTCCTTGATCGCCACGGCGTCCGCGTCGGCCGCGACCGAGTGAACCTGGTTTTCATGGGCATGGGCGAGCCGTTCCTCAACTATGACAATTTCATGGCTGCGGTTCGTCTGTTGGTCCAAGAAGTCGGCCTGAGCCCCCAGCGCATGACCGTCTCAACCTCCGGAATCGTGCCGGGTATCGAACGCTTCGCCGAAGAGCCGCCCGATCTCCGCCCCAAGCTGGCCATCAGCCTCAACGCGCCCAACGACCAGATTCGCGCCGGGATCATGCCCATCAACCGCAAATGGCCGATCTCATCCGTAATTGACGCCGTGCGCCGCGTCCGCCTTCGCTCGCACGAGCGCATCACTTTCGAATACGTTCTCCTCGGTGGCGTCACTGACCGCCCGGAGCACGCCCGCGAGCTCGCCCGCCTCGTGCGCCGCACCGGCCTGCCAGCCAAAGTCAATCTGATTGCCTGGAATCCCGGCCCCGGCTTCCCCTACGCCACTCCAAAACCCGAAACAGCGGAGCGGTTCCAGAAGGCCCTCATCGCCGACGGCATTCCGGCTTACATCCGCCAGCCGCGCGGCCGCGACATCTTTGCCGCCTGCGGCCAGCTCAAACGCACCGTCGAAGCCTGAGGGTTAAACCCTTCTGGAATTGCTTGTGCCGCCCACGAAATAAGGGGTAAAATTTACTGAAAAAGCTGCCCATTGAAGGAGTTACAGTCCGTCTAACTGCTCGGCAGGGTGCAAGCCACCCGCAGAAAGGCCTCTGCCATGCGTTATTACTGCGTGCCCGCTCTTCTCAAACTGCTCTTAACAGCCAGTTTCGTCTTCGCAGGCTTCTCGGCGATCGCTGCTACGCCCGGCTTCACCATCACAGCCACCAACGTAACCATGTCGTCCAGCGGCTCCAGCGGCACTGGATTCACCTCCTTCACGCTAACCTCGGTCGACGGCTACACCGGCTCCGTTCGCGTCGCTTGCGTTGCGCCGACTCCTCCGGTGGGAGTTAAGGTGCCCTACTGCGGTTCCGTAGGTGTTGGAACTGCTGCAATACCGGTGCAGCCCCCCATCACGCTGACAGCGAATGAGGTTGTTACCGGGACCGTTTCCTTCATTAACTTTCCCGTCCCTTGCAGCAATCCTTGTCCGGTCAGCCTGCCGCGTCACGTGGGCCATCGACTGCCGCAGGGCCTCGCGTTGGCTGGGGCGCTCCTATTGGGCTTTGGTTTTCGGCGCAGAGCAGCGCGCTGGCTCACGCTCTCATTGTTCGCGCTGTGCGCTTTCTTCGCGTTCGCGGGAATCAGCGCCTGCGGCGGCAACAACAGCGTCGTGACGCCGGGAACATATGCCTACACCGTCACGGCGACGGACGTCAATACCTCGGTGGCCGTGAATACAACGGTCAACGTCACGGTGCCGTAGACCATCTCAGATAGAGCCTGGATTGCCGCGCGTGCCATCGCTCTGCCGCGCGCCCGCGACATCTTTGCCGCTTGCGGCCGGCTCAAACGCACCGTCGAAGCGTAGGCCCGGCGCAGCTTGAAAACCACACTTGAGCCCGTCTACTGGCTCGGCGGCATCGCCAACGGCTTCACGTCGCCACAGTCGGGGCCCTTATAAGTCGAAGTCGACTGCATTGTCATGTCAATGGGCCGGCTATTCGGCCCCATCTGCATCGTTCCCGTGAGGTGCATGTTCGTCCTGGTCGTATTTGCGTCGACGAAAGTCGTCTGCACCGTGCCCGTCGCGTTCATCTGTCCTGTGCAGGTCACTGTCGCGCTCATGCCGTCCGGCCTCATCGAGATGTCCGTCACCTTGCAACTCCCATTGGGCGGGTTGGAGTACGGAGAGCCGTACTTGTCGATCATGGCCTGCGTTACGCAAACCTCTGTCGTGTGCGGCGCGAAGGGCGACGCCGGCATTTGCATTCCCGGCGGTAACTGCACGCCCGGAGGCAACTGGGGCATCTGCGGTGCGCCGGCTCCTCCCATGTTCATTTGCGATGTCACCTCCCAAAGGCCCGCCTTCCGCTGCGATTGGCTCCACGCCAAAGCAGCGAGCGCAATCACACAACAGCCCACCATCGTCCAAACTCGGGTCTTGTTCATACATCCTCCTCGTCGCGCAGGCGGGGGAAGCGCGCACTTTGACTCTATCCCATGCCGTCTTGGACTGAAAAGAATTTCTTATTGAGGATTTCGTGTCTGACCGGTGCGTTTCCCGGCCAACTCCAGGACGGCGTCGGCCACGCGGCTCGCGGTGTGGCGCACTACATTCTCTTCACTGGCAAAGTCGCCCACGATGCAGCGCACTCCCAGCGATTCGATGCGCTTAACGTCGGGCACGATCGGCGCAGCGCCCTCTGCCGCGTATCGCGCCAGTGTCTCCGGCGAAAGTCTTCCGGTATTCACAATCGCGTAATCGAAAATCTGCGTCCGCGTGTGCTCGTAGATGCGCTCGATGTGCTCGGATGCAGTCAGGTTCAGGCTTTCATTGGCCTGCGTCATCAGGTTGCAGATGTAGACGCGCACGCCGTGCGCTGCCCCCAGAGCCGACGGGATTCCGTCCACCAGCAGATTGGTGATCAGCGAAGTATAGAGCGATCCCGGCCCGACCGTGATCACGTCGGCCCGCTCGATCGCTTCCAGCGTCTCCGGCAATGGAGCCGGACGCGGCGGATCGAGCATCAGCTCCACGATGCGCCGCTTGCTGGCTGTGATATTCGTCTCGCCGCGCACCACCGTGCCGTCGTCCATGCGGGCCACCAGCGTGGCATTCGCCGTCGTGGCCGGATAAATCCTGCCCCGCGTTGCCAGAATCTTTGAAGCCAGTTGCACGGCCTGCGCAAAGTCGCCCGTGATCTCCGTCAGTGCCGCTACAAACAGGTTGCCGAAGTTATGGCCCTTCAGCCCGTTCCCGCTGCGAAAACGATGCGTAAACAGCTTCGCCAGCAGATCCTCTTCTTCGCTCAGCGCAACCATGCAGTTGCGGAGATCGCCCGGCGGCAGCATGTTGAAGTCTTGCCGCAGCCGGCCCGACGACCCTCCGTCGTCGGTCACCGTAACCACAGCGGCCAGGTCGGCAATGGCACAGCCGGTGTCAAAACTCTGGCCCGGCGCGGAAACATGTCTGCGCAGGCCTCGCAGCAGCGTTGAAAGGCCCGTTCCCCCGCCGATGGCCACAACGCGCAGCCCCGGCGCCGGAGATGCGGCAGCGTGCTGGAGCTTCGGCGACCGCTCACGCTCACTTTTTACTTTGGGAGAGTTCAAAGCACGACCTACGGAACTTCAGGATAAAGCAACTCGGTGAAGCGCGGATCGTCCACCATGTTCTGGAAGTCGTTGTCGACGCGTGCCTGCAACCGGTTCTTCGGATTCAGCTCAATCGCTCGGGCCAGGTTGTCCAGGCAGTCCTGCACATGCCCGGTAATGGCTTCCAGTACTGCCAGCCCGTAAAACGCATAATCGGCCGCGGGATGACCGGTCAGAATGTTGTTGAACTGTTCACGCGCTTCCTCGTAGTAGCCGGTGTTCAGCTGCGAGATCGCGTAGTCGTAGTGCTCTTCGGGCGTCAGAAACGACAGGCTGCCTTTCTCCATCTGCCGCCGGCAGGTGACGATATACACCCGGCATCGGTCCTGCAGTTCTGCCGGCGCTTCAGGCAGCAACTTCTCCAGCGCGACGAGCGCCTTCTCGTACTTGCCCTGCTGCAGCAGTTGCACTGCGGCCTGGTAGTGCTGAACTGCGGCCTCATTGCCCGTCCGGCTGCGGCCATCGGACTTGCCGGCCGCTTCTGAAGTCTTCTTGCGGCTGGGGGCCGCGGATCGTGCCTCTTGCGTCATGAGTTTTCCAGAAGCGCGCATTCCTTTCCCTTTTGCGCCGGCTACAGCGGCTCCG
Source organism: Occallatibacter sp. (assembly GCA_049517515.1). Taxonomy (GTDB): domain Bacteria; phylum Acidobacteriota; class Terriglobia; order Terriglobales; family Acidobacteriaceae; genus Telmatobacter. The sequence continues at coordinate 193,822 of JBEKSA010000001.1, read as the reverse complement.
CAGTTACTCTGTCCCGAGGCCATGGTCGTCAAGTGGATTCTTCCCTATCAGAATCCACCCTGTACCGAGGCTGGAACCAGCCATAACAACTGCGCAACCGCCCCGATCGGCGGGCGGGGAACTGCTGTCGAGGAACAACGCTACTTAGGCCATCTTTATACGCAGAACCCCTCGATCCGTCAATGGGTGACCTCTGATCGCTGCTCAGCCGCGCCTGGAGCCAGCCGATTGGCTGTAGATCGCAGGGTTCAGTGTGGGGTCGTTATACATCTTCAATTGCCGGTAAAGTTTGAAGCGCCGTGTGCCGCCAAGTGTCTCCTGCCAAAGCGCATCGAGACACCCCGCGAGGTCTGCGCGCTGCTCTTCGAGAATCTTGAGGCGCTCGCGATTGCGTTCCGCGTGGCCCGGCGGTGCATCCTTCCGCTCCGCCTCTTCACGCGTGTGGTAGATCTTCAGCGCCAGGATCGAAAGCCGATCGATCATCAGTCCCGGCGACTCGGAATGGAGCGGCGCAGCCTTGTTGGGCAGGCCGCGCCCTTCCATCCAGTCAAGCATCGCGCGGTCCAGCTCTTCGATCAAATCGTTGCGCAGTTGGTTGGTCTGGTCGATCCGCCGCTTCACGTCCACAATTTCTGCGTCGCTCGCTCCGGGCGTACGTGCCTCGTCCTCAATGTGCCACAGATCGAAGTTCGCCTTGTGCTGGCGCGCGACAAGGCTCAGCCACTCGCCATCGGCGCTGCTGCCGGGCAGGGCAGGGGCGGGGAACGGGCCATCGCGTTCCGCATTCAGCGGTCCGTGCCACTCCCGCGTCAGCCGATCATGAAGCGCAACAATCTCTATCGCCGAAACCATCACTCGCTGTCCTCTTCCTGTCTTGTCCGGCGCTCACACCTGCAGGCTCCATCGTAGAACGGCGATGATCGCTGCTCAAAGTCGAGCGTTTCTCGCGCACGACAATCTCAATCGCCGCGCCAACCGAATTTCAGCTGTCTCAGGGAAACCGCGGCCACGCGTGGTGAGCTCGCTGGGAATCGAACCCAGGACCCACGCCTTAAAAGGGCGTTGCTCTACCAACTGAGCTACGAGCTCGTTTCAGGCCGCTCTTTCCAAGCTACCACAAGGTGAGTTGCGTCCGGGGCAGGGAATCCACACCTCCGGACGCGTCCCGCTGTGCTCCTAAGTCTGCCGCGAATCGCAACACACCATCCTCCGCGGCGCCGCGCGGAAAACATTTTCAACTCGGTAACCAAATCCGCTGGTACGATGGTACCCGTGGGCCATGCAGAAGCGATTACAAACGAGGGATAAAAGCTCGCATCGCTCAGAAAATGAGGCAGTTCCGGCCTTTTTGATGGCTGGAAAGTGTTAGCTCGGTGGCCGTGCAAGTGTTATTGTTTCGGCGGCCTCATCGACACTACGATTACCACTAAGGATTCATCCGCCATCCGGGTTCGCCTTCCCGGTGTTTCGTATCGCAACAGCCGCGTCTTGGGCTTTTTTCAAAATGGGGATTCGTGCATGGCGGAGTTGCAGCACTATACCTTGGGATAGATTATGACGGAACACAAAGGGCAGTCCGACCCAAATGAGCCTCCAGAAGATGTGGCGTCGCTCTACTCCTGGGCGAACTTACACGGCGCAAAGTACCGCGACTTTTCCGCCTCCCGTGCGCAAACCCGTGAGAAGGCCCGGCAACGCGTTGAGCAAGCCATGGAAGAGCAACATCAGCGGTCGCAGCAAAGCCTCGAGCCAAAACGTGGCAACGGCGACACGCGCAAAGAGGAAACTGCGCCGCAGCAAGCCGCGCAACAGCCCGCCTCGCAGCCGCCTCGCCCCGCTCAAACTTCCGCCCCGCCCCCACCCAACAGGCCGCACATCGAGCAGCCCATCCGTGAAGATCTTGCCTCCGCTCTCCGTGGTTTAGCCGTGCCGCCTTCGTACCGGCAGCCAAGGCAGGCGCAGCACGCTCCCCTGCGCGAAGAAAACTACATGCCGCCGCGCAACCCATGGTCTGTCCCCGACCCCGCCGAAAGTGCGGGCCGCCCAGCGTGGCTCATGCCCGATCGGACTGAAGTCTCAAGCCCCTCGGGCCTTCCGCCAGCTCCCGAGGATACGCTGCAGGGATCGCGCGAGCGTCTCGCTACGCGCTGGTTCGCCCTGCGCGGCGTCCTTGAAGGCAGCGCGCCGCTCGCGCAAGCAGCGCCGGCTCCTGTGGCCGCACGCGCTCCGGTGATTGCCGTCTTCTCGCTTGCCGGCGGCGTGGGCAAAACCAGTCTTGTGGCGACTCTCGGCCGCGCACTCTCCGCCCGCGGCGAGCGCGTTCTGCTCGTCGACACCGCAGCCTATGGCCTGCTGCCCTTCTTCTTCGGCGCAGGCGATCAGCGCCCTGGAATGTTGCGCACCTTCGGCCCTCCTGCTGCCAGCGGCGACGCGCCCATTCAGGTGATCACGCTCGATCCTGAAAACTTCGGACCCGAGACCGCGCCGCAAGAGGCTCTCTCCGCCGAAATCTCCAAGCATGCACGCGGAGTGGGCCGCGTTATTGTCGATCTGGCCACCGCTTCCGGCGCCACCACCCGCCGCATCATGCGCCTGGCGCCGCAGATCCTGGTGCCTCTGATCCCGGACATGAACTCCGTGGTCAGCGTCAGCTCCATTGACGCCTTCTTCGATCACAACGGCGGCGCATCCGCCAACCCTTCGTTGCCTCACTACGTGCTCAACCAGTTTGATTCCTCGCTTCCGCTGCATCTGGATGTGCGAGAAGTGCTCCGCGAACAACTGGGCGACCGCTTGCTTCCCTTTGTGCTCCGCCGCGCCCCCGCTGTCAGTGAAGCGCTTGCAGAAGGCATGACCATCATTGACTATGCACCCAACTCCGCCGTGGCAGAAGACTTTGCCAGCCTGGCCAGTTGGGTCAAGAGCCTCTCCGCAGCCGCGACCACAACCTTCCGCGGGGTACGCTGGAGCGAACGATGACCCCGTCCGGGATCTGGCAGGACATTGGCGCTGGCGAGAATCTCCTTACCCGGATTCTCCGCCGCCTCCTTCTCGTTCTCGCCGGAGTGATTCTCTGCTTCCTGGCAATTGTCCCCCTCTCCTGGCCGCAACAGGCAGTTCTCGGATTTGTGAGCCTCGTAGTGGCCTTGTTCCTGGCTCGCCTCTCCGACTCCTATCTCGTCACTCTCACCCTCATGATGCTGTCCATGTTCTGTACCTTCCGCTACGGATACTGGCGCATCGAGCAGGTCGTTCGCTTCTTCCAGGACCCCGCCAATCACTGGGGCGCATTGGACGCCTTCTTCATCCTCTGCCTGCTTCTTGCCGAGGCTTACGCCTTTGTCATTCTTTTTCTCGGCTACTTCCAGACCATCTGGCCGCTGCGCCGCGCCCCCGTCTCGCTGCCTGAGAATCCTGACAACTGGCCCGAGATCGACGTGCTTATCCCCACCTACAACGAGCCGCTCGACGTCGTCCGCTTCACCGCTCTGGGCGCGCTGAACATGGATTGGCCCGCTGACAAGCTCCACGTCTACATCCTCGACGACGGCCGCCGCAAGGAATTCGAGCAATTCGCCTTTGAAGCCGGCATCGGCTACCGCACCCGCCCCGACAATAAGTACGCCAAAGCCGGCAACATCAACACCGCGCTCCAAACCATGTCCTCGCCGCTCGTGGCTGTCTTCGATTCCGATCACGTCCCCACGCGCAGCTTTCTCCAAATGACGGTCGGCTGGTTTCTGCGCGATCCCAAGCTCGCCGTGATGCAAACACCGCACCACTTCTATTCGCCCGATCCCTTCGAGCGCAATCTGAAGCAGTTCCGCATCATCCCCAACGAAGGCGAGCTCTTCTACGGCGTGATCCAGGACGGCAACGACTTCTGGAATTCCTCTTTCTTCTGCGGTTCCTGCGCCATCCTGCGCCGCACCGCGCTCGACGAAATCGGCGGCATCGCCAGGGAGACCGTCACCGAGGACGCGCACACCTCTCTGCGCATGCAGATGGCCAGATGGAACTCCGCCTACATCAACATTCCTCAAGCCGCCGGGCTCGCCACTGAACGCCTCGCCGCTCACGTCGGCCAGCGCATCCGCTGGGCGCGCGGCATGATCCAGGTTCTGAGCATCGAGAATCCCCTCTTCGCGCCGGGGCTCACATTTCCTCAGCGGCTTTGCTACTTCAACGCCGTCGGGCATTTTCTCTACGCCGTTCCGCGCCTCATCTTTCTCACCGCGCCGCTCATCTATCTGCTCCTCGATCGCACCAACATTCCTGGCTACTGGGCCGCCATTCTGGCCTACGCGCTGCCTCACCTCACGCTCTCCAATGTCACTAACTCGCGCATCCAGGGCGACCACCGCCACTCTTTCTGGAACGAAATCTACGAGACCGTGCTGGCGCCGTACATTCTGCTCCCTACCTTGATGGCGCTCATCAGCCCCAGGCTGGGCAAGTTCAACGTCACCTCAAAAGGCGGCGTCGTCACGCGCACCTTCTTTGACTCGCGCATCGCTCAGCCCTTCCTCGTCATGCTCCTCTTCAACATCGCTGGCCTGCTGGTTGCCATTCCGCGCTTCTTCATCTGGGACACCTCGCGTCGCGGCACCGTGTTCATGAACGTGATGTGGTGCTGTTTCAACATCGTCATTCTCGGCGTCTGCACCGCCGTGGCGCGCGAGCTGCAACAGCGCCGCACCACCGTCCGCATCAGCATTGCCACGCCGCTCTCGCTCAAGCTGCCCGACGGAAGGTCTATTGCTTGTGAGACCGTCGACATCTCCGGCGGCGGCGCCGGCATTCGCGTCAATGAGCCTCTCAATCTCGCGCCAGACGCTTTGGTTCACCTGACTTTTGCGCACTCTCCGGCGGCCATTCCTTTGCACGCTTCCGTGGTCTCCCTTGAAGACTCCGTATTGCGCGTTCGTTTTGACAATCTGTCGATCGCCGAACAAGAGGCTCTCACCATTGCCCTTTACTCCCGCGCCGACTCCTGGCTCGGCTGGGGCGAATCGCGCGAAAGCGACAATGTACTGCGCAGCCTCGGCCGCATCTTCACAATCTCCATGCGCGGGCTCAAGGCCACATTCCTCAGCGTCTTTGGCCGCGGAGAGAAAGCCGCCCGCAAGCCAAACTCGCTTTCCATCATTCAGCCGGGACTGCTCTTTCTTCTCGCGACGGCCCTCACTGCTGCAGTGCCAAAAATCCTTGGTCAGCCGCCGCAGCCGTCCGTTAGCCTGGCCGGCTCCGCCAGCCCCTCTAATTCAGTTGGCCCAGCTGACATTCCTGTTCTCGCGGGCCAGTATCACGATTCCTTCACCCTCGCCGATGCAGGCTCGCCACAAATCGAGCTGCACTCAATCGACCGCCGGCACAATATCTACTTCACGCTGCCGCAAACCCATGTAGTCCGCACCGCTACCATTCACCTCTGCTACGCTTTTTCTCCCGCTCTGATTCCGCAGCTCAGCCAGCTCAAGCTCATTCTCAACGGAACGCTCTTCGCCACCATTCAGCCCTCAGAGGGAAAATTCGGAGGCTCCGACGGCAGCGATGCCGAGACCGATGTCAGCATTCCTCCGGAGCTGCTCGTTCACAACAACACGCTCACCATCGAATTTATCGGCCACTACACCATGGGTCGCGAAGACCCCGCCAACACTTCGCTCTGGGCGCGCGTCCATCGCAACTCCTATCTCGACATTCGCGGCGACCTGCTGCCCCTCGCCGACGACCTCAAGCAACTGCCCGTCCCCTTCGTCGATCCGGCCGTCATTCAGCCTCTCGGCATTCCCGTTGTGTTCCCCGCGCAGCCGTCCTTCAAAGCCATTCAGGCTGCGGGCATCGTCACCAGCTACTTCGGCGTCGTCTCTGAGAGCCGCCCGGTCCGTTTCCCGGTTCGCATCGGAGCCATTCCGCAAGGCAACGCCATCGTCATCGCCGAGAACGCCGCCAGCCTTCCTGGCGGCTTGAATCTTTCCGCCGCCAGCGGGCCCACGGTGGCCATGCGCGCCAATCCCAACGATCCCTACGGCAAACTCCTCATCGTCACCGGCGCCAGCGCCGATGACGCCATCATTGCCGCTCAGGCCATCGCGCTGCACAGTGACATGCTCAGCGGCGCGCAATCGCCCATCAACAATCTCTCGCTGCCTGCGAAGCAGGCGCCCGACGCCGCTCCGCGCTGGGCGCGCACCGACCAGACCATTCCTCTTTGGGATTACTCCACCTCCGACCAGTTGCAGGGCGATGGATCCGCGCCGCTCAATGTTTACTTCCGCATTCCGCCCGATCTCTATTACGAAACCGGCGGCCCAGACACGCGCTTGCACCTCGCCTATCGCTACAACTCGATTCCCATCGGTCCCACCTCCAGCCTGCAGGTGCACATCAACAATGCGTTCCTCGGTTCCGCTCCGCTCTTTCCCGGCCAGGACACATCGCGGACAACGCAGACCGACGCTCCCGTTCCTGTCGTAAACCTGCGCCCGTTCTCGAACACGCTTTCGTTCGACTTCACCTTCCAGCTCGCGCGCAATCAAAATTGCGACGACAGCACGCCCATTAACCTTCAGGGCGCAATTCTTCGCGACTCCTATCTCGATTTGCGCGGCTATCCGCACTGGACGCCGCTGCCCAATCTCGAAATTTTCGCCAATGCCGGTTTTCCCTTCACGCGCCTCGCTGACCTGAGCGAAACCACCGTGGTTCTGCCGCCTACGCCCACCGAGCAGGAGATTGAAACCTTCATCACCCTCATGGGCCACTTCGGCCGCCAGACAGGTTTCCCCGGCTTGCGCGTCACCGTCGCCGGTCCCGACGCGCTTCAAAGCGGCGCTGCCACTGACTTCCTCATCATCGGCGCCGGCGACGACCAACCCGCCTTCTTGAACCTCGGCACTCATCTTCCCGTCTCGCTCGGCAGCGGGCAGATTCAGGTCCACGATACGCAGGGCTTCTTCGTCTCGCTCCTCCACAACGCGTGGTGGAAGCTTCGCTCCAACGAGCACACCGAGTCCGGCGGACTCACCGCCGGAGGCACTCCCGACGCCGTCATCGAGGGCATCGAGTCTCCCTACGACCTTGGCGGCAGCCGCAGCATCGTCGCCATCCACCTCAAAGACGCGACCACCTTCGAGCCATTCATCAACACATTCCTCGACGTCCAGCAGTCGAGCGACGTCTCCGGCTCCGTCTCCGTCCTTCACGGAACCGAGTTTCAATCCTTCCGCGTCGGCTCGCAGGTCTATTATGTGGGAGTATTACCGTGGTGGACGCAACTGCGCCTCTGGGCCGCAGAATATCCATGGTTGATCGCGGTAGTAGTCGTTGTTCTGGCGTTTCTCCTCGCCATTTGGACCCGTGGATGGTTGCGCACCCGCGCCAGAGCTCGTCTCACCATTTTCGGGAACTTGCCCGAAGACTAGCCCAAAAATTAGTCCAGCGTTTCTGTCCTTTCTTCCACACACTGTGTCCCTCCTGCCCGCTTCGAGACTCGCAAACCCTGCGCTGCAATTGCTTCGTTTTGAACGCAAGGAAGAACGCAAATTCAGGATTGTATGGTAATGACAACGAGTGCTGCGATCGGTGTCTCGCTCTGTTTTCAACAGGTTTTCTTCAAGCCAGATTCCGGTTTGGTCCGGGCGGCGAATTAGACGAAGAATGGAAGCGCTAATGAGGGTGGGCTGGGGAGCTTGGAAAGCGGGTTTGATCGCAGCGGCCTGCCTGGTGCTGACGCTCCCGCCGACGGCCCCCGCCCCTTCACCGTCCCCTGACCCTCGACCTAACCCCAAAGCTGGGGTGCTCCATCCTAGCCGCATTTTCCGCGGCTAGGATGGAATAGCACAGACCCAATAGTCGCACTGTCATCCTGAGCGGAGGTCGCTGCGGCGACCGCAGGCGAAGGATCTGCGGTTGTTTTTCGCGCGCCCGACCAACCACGGACGAGGGGGTGCCCCATCCTTCGCTTCTTTCTAGAGAAGGGTGGGAAACCACGAACCCAAACCGGGGGGTCTGTATCTTGGCTTGGCTGCTAGGTCGGGGATTTATCCCCGACACCCCAGCTCGCAAAAATGAGGAGGGCTTCAGCCCCTGAGGTCGGCGCTTCGTCTCGCGGAGACTCTTCTCACGACACGACGAATGCCGAGAAACGCATAAATTCCACCGAAAATGAGAAGCGCCGAGTCGAGATAGCCGCTCAACAAGAGGGCGGGAAAGAAGAGGTGAAGATGATCGTATGGATCGAGCCGCGAATTAAGGATCAATCCGGGCGCGTGCAAGATCCCCCAAACCGCGCTCCAAATCTGTGCAACTGGGCCAGCGCCTGGCGCAAGGCCGACGTCGATCGGAAAAGGGAACACGTAAATATTTACGTATTCAATCGGCACTGCCAGAATGAGTGCGATCACAATTCGCTTCGCCATGGCGGCTATTGTATGTGGCAGGTGCAATCCCCGGCCCTCGAACCCCTTCATTCCTCATACTCAATCGTCGCGCCCAGGTTGTGGCCGTAGAGCTGCCCCTTCACGATCGCTTCGATCGCCTCGACGCTCCACGCCGGATGAGTCTCCATTGCATCCCAGTGAACTCCGTCGGGCGTCTTTCCTCCGCTCACAAAGGTTGATGATGGCCCGTCAAAAAGCTCCCTGATCAACTTTTCTCTGCTCCGATCGAGAAAATTGAAGCTTCCTCTTCCTTCTTTGATCGCGATGACGCAGTGCATGCGGCTCTTATCCAATTGAAACCCACCATCACTGGGCTTCAGCTCGTAGACTTTGACGCGCATCGTCTCACCCTCCGGAATCACCGAAACCGGAATCTCCTTTTCTTGACGTGAAAAACGTCTCTATTGTTTGCCCGCCTCGCGTGCCGGCATCGGGCCGCCGCTACAGACCACCCGCTGTCAAGTGCGCTCCCTTCGACCGCCGCTCGCAAGCGATTGAAAACACTCCGCAAAAATTCTTCGCCAAGTTTGCCGATGATTTCCACGATTCTGCGCACAATGTCTGTATGAGTCGAATCACCGCATCCGCGCAAAAATCAGGGCAGGGAACCCGCGTCCGGCCCGCCCACATTCCGAGATCGACGGTCAACGGATCAAGATTCCCCATACCCGCTACCCCCTCAACCCCTTTTCCGGGCATTTTCTTGGCTAACCGCTTTGGAATCAGCACAAACTCCGAAAAACCTTGGTGCCAAATGGCGCCAAATGTTCATAAAAAGGGGCGTTTTTGGGACGTCTCTTGACTATTATTGGAGCGCGCCACGAGGGTGGCTGCCCCCGCGCAAGCCGACGGAGTTTTAGCTCGGTCATTAATTTCTCTCATTTACACTATTGACATTATTAATAATCTTGATTATGCTCGACACTGTAATTAAGAAAGACGAGTTCGATTCATGGTTTCCGATCCCAAACCCGCTTCTGACTGGCAAGACCTGCTCCGCATCGCGCAGGGTGCCAAAATCACCATCGAGCGAGTCAGCATTCCGGCAAAGCAGGTCGCGATCGAAGGCCAGTTCACCCTGCCCGAGCTCGCCCGCCTCGCTCTTGAAGACCAGGTCTTCGTCGTCGCCTTCATTCGCTCCCACGGCACCATCAAGGAGATGGAACAGACCTTCGGCGTCAGCTACCCGACCATCAAAGCGCGCCTCAATCGAATCTCCAGCCAACTTGAATTCGTCGAGATTAATCCGTCTTCGTCGCGCACCGACGTACTCCAGCAGTTGAACAGCGGCGAAATCTCCGCAGCCGACGCCGTCCGCGCACTGGAGGCCCTCAAATGATTCCCAACATCGCCGTCCTGGAAATCGAGAACCCGCACTTCCACATGCCGCGGCTGTGGATCCCGCTCATCCTTTTCTGGATTCCGCTGATCCTTGTCCTCGTGCTCATCTCGCCGATCCTCTTCATCGCTGTCTGCGCCATGAGCATCGCGACCGGCGTCGGCCCTTTGTGCGTCGTCCGCATCTTCTGGGACATCCTGTCCAGCTTGCGTGGCACCGACGTGCGCGTCTCCGCGAACGGCAACAAAGTTCTGGTCCGCATCTTGTAGCTCGAGGTCTCGCTTCACTCATTCACGGGTTTACTTACTTACTTCCTCAGGAGAACAACCATGAACGAAAATCGCCGCCAAATCCTGGAAATGTTAGCCGCGGGCAAGATCACCGCGGACGAGGCCGAGCACCTGATCGTCGCGCTTGAGCCGGATTCCGCCGCGACCGCCGCCGAGTTCACCGGCCGCATCGCCGGCCCCAATGGCTGGCCCGAAAACGATAAAGGCACCACGGTCAAGACCCGCGCGAAATACCTCCGCGTCCTTGTCGAGTCCACTGAAAAGGATGGTCCCACGACGGTCAACGTCCGCGTGCCCATGCAGCTTCTTCGCGCTGGCGTCCGCCTTGCCAGCCTCATTCCTGCGCAGGCGCAGGATCAGTTGGACGCCAAGCTCAGCAAGCACGGCATTCCGCTCACCGTCTCGCAGATCAAGCCGGAGAATCTCGAGGAGCTGATCGACCACCTCGAAGATCTGACCGTCGACGTCGACGCCAAAGAAGAAAAGGCCAAGGTCCGCGTCTTCTGCGAGTAAAACAGGGAGTAGTAAGTAGGGAGTAGGGAATAGGGAATAGGGAACAGGGAGTAGCCACGAGAGCAGCGCAAAAAGGAAAACGCTTCGTTGCCCTTTCTCTTTTGCGTCGCAGCGAACGCAACTCGCACCGCCGCGACACGGTCTTTCTACTCCCTACTGGCTACTCCTTATTCCCTGTTTTTCACGCCCTTCGCAGCGGCTTCTGCATCGGCACCACCTGCACCGTCACGTCGCGTACTTCAGACAGAAACCGGTTGAGCACAGAGCCATGCCAAAGAATGTCCCAGCGCGACCGCGCTGACTGCCCAAAGACCACGTGCGAGATGTTCTCCTGCTGCGCAAACCGGATCAGCGCGTCGGCGACATTTCGGTCGGTAAGTTGAACCACCTTGGCGCCCAGGTCTCGCGCCATGCGCATGTATTCTTCCACCCTGTGAAATGCTTCCGGATCGCTATGGCCTTTGTCGTCCGGCGGCGTCACGTAGACTGCGTACCAGTTTGTCGCCAGGCGGCCGGCGATTCTCGCGCCGATGCGCAGCAGCCTCTCCGTTCCCGGCCTCGGGCTCAGGCAAACCATCACTTTCTCCGGGATCGGCGCCTGTTCCAGCCCCTGCGTGCGCCGGTATTCCGATGCGCGGTTGCTCACCTGTTCCGCCGTCGTCCGCAGCGAAAGCTCGCGCAGCATATTCAGATTGCCCTTGCGGAAGAAGTTGGCCAGCGACTGCTCCACCTTCTCCGGAGCGTAGATTTTGCCCGCCCGCAACCGGTTGCGCAGCTCTTCCACGGTCAGGTCGACGTTCACCACTTCGTCGGCGCGCTTCACAAAGCTGTCGGGAACGGTCTCGCGGATGGTCGTGTTGGCGGATCGGTTGACTGCGTCGTTCAGCGTCTCAAGGTGCTGGATGTTCACCGCCGTCATCACGTTGATGCCGGCGTCCAGCAGCTCCTGCACATCTTCGTATCGCTTGCGGTTCTTACTGCCCGGAACGTTGGTGTGGGCCAGCTCATCCACGACAACCGTCTGCGGATGCCGCGCGATGATCGCGTCCACATCCATCTCTTTCAGGTTCACGCCGCGATAGGGAATCACCTTCAGCGGCACAACCTCGAGGTCGCGGATTTGCTCTTCAGTCTCCTTGCGCCCGTGAGAGTCGACCAGCCCGATCACCACATCCACGCCGCCCTGATGCCGCATCATGTAGGCATCGTTCAGCATCAGGTAGGTCTTGCCCACGCCCGGCGCAGCGCCAATGTAGATGCGCAGTTTGGCGGGCTCTGGCTTCTTCTCGAGAACGATCTCAGCCATCGCTCAGCCCACCTCGACGGGATGATGAACTTCCTTCACCACAGCGATGGGCAGCGTGAACCGAAACGTCGATCCGTGACCCAGCCGGCTCTCGACCGCAATCTGGCCGCCGAGCGACTCCACCAGCCGGCGAACCAGCGCCAGTCCAAGTGCCGTGCCCTTTTCTGAGAACGGATTGAACCGGTCGAAGATTGAGCTCAGCCGCTCCGCCTCGATGCCGCGGCCCGTGTCGCGCACGCTAAACTGCACATAGTTCTGGATCTCCTCGGCAGCCAGCAGCACCTCGCCGTCCTCCGGCGTGTAACGCAGGGCGTTCGACAGCAGGTTGTCGAGAATCGACCGCAGCGCGCGGCGGTCGGCCTGTACCGTGGACAGGTCGGCATAGGCGCTCACTTCCACCCGGATGTGCTTCTTCGCGGCCTCGTCGCAGTACCGGTCGCGCGCCTCGTTCAGGGCCTGCAGCGGCCGCAGTTGCTCTAGCTTCATCTCGCGCTTGCCCGTGTCCAGCTCCGCCACTTCGATCAGGTCGGCCATCAGATCGTCCAGGGTCTCGGCCTCCTTGCTGGCTGAGGCCACCAGTTCGGTCTGCAGCGGGGTCATCTCGCCGCTGAATCCCTGCGCCAGCGCATAGAGCCCGCGCCGCAAATGCAACAGCGGGTCGCGCAGCTTGCGGCTGGCCACGGCAATGAACTGTGTCTTGAAGCGGTCGGTGTCCTGCAGGCTGGTCACGTCTTCAAGCGTCGTCACCGCGCCCAGCAGCCGCCCCTCCGAGTCGCGCATCGGTGTCGTCCGCAGCCGATAGCTACGCTCCTGGTTGCCGATCCGCATCGGCAACATCGATGCCTCGCCCTCGGCGGCCACCGCCTTCTGCATCGATACAGCGTCCTGGATCGCGCTTAGAATCTTCTCGCCTCCCGGCGTATTCGCCAGCGCCATGCGATCGCTTGCCGCTTCGCCCAGCAGCTCCGACGCCGATTGATTCAGCTTCAAGACGTGGCCTTTGCCGTCGGTCACAATAATGGGTTCGAAGATCGACTGCAGCACCGCGTCGGACAGTTGAAACTCCATCTGCCGCCGGCCGGCCTCGGTATCGCGCACTTCGCGCAGCCGCACCGCCATCCGGCTCAGCTCGCTCGCAATCACGCCAAAGCTGTCGCGGCTGCTCCACTCCACCCGGTGTTCCAGGTTGCCCTGTGCGATGCGGTGCGCGTCGCTCGCCAGCGTTTCGATCGGCCTCAGCACAAAGTAGATGGTTGCGGCCGCAACCAGCGAAGCGGCCCCCGCGATCGCGTAGGCCAGGTGCATTTGTCCGCTCGCCGCCAACGCCCGATGCGCCAAGGCCACCAGCGCCACAGGCAGACAGGCCAGAAGCACACAGCCGAGAATCAGTCGCTGGGTAAGGTTAGGCATGATCGTTGTCCGAGACGGAGAGCGGTGACTTATCCATTCTCGCGGATGCAGCCGAATCCTGCAAAGCCCTGAGTTCGCAATTGCTGCTGGAAACTCACGGAATCTGGCAAACAGCGAGCAGGTTATTGTGCCAACGGCAGTCCAGGCCGCCGGGCTGCGGGTAATTGACGACCACCCAGTTCACGCCAAAAGTCGCCTTCAGCCGCTCGAAATCGCCATGCTTGAAATTTCGCCAGCCTTCCGTGGCCTCCACTTGGCGCGCCCAAACGGGCCCGAGTTCTGGCACCATCGTTGCCACGGCGGCATCCTTCACCGCATCCGCCAGTTGGCTCCGCTCGGCCAGCGCCAGAAAGCCGTGATAATCTTCGCCGGGCGCTTCCATGTAGTGCGGATCGATCGCAAAATAGGCGTTCTGCGGCGTGTTCGTTTGGATCCATGCGAATGCTTGCAACCACGGATTCGCAGGCTCGCGCCCCGGCAGTTCCAGATGCTGGCTGCTTCGAAATTCGGCCCGTTGCCAAACAAACATGCATCCATTGGCTATCAGCAGAAACGCCGCCCAGCGCCAAGCACTGCGCCTCAAAACGAGCTTTCCCAGCAGGCATCCGGCCATTAGCACGAAGAGGAAATAGAGTAGGTGAAGGTAGCGCATGGGCTGCAGGGATGTCAGCCGCGCCAACGAGTCCGGCCAAAGCGTGGCCGTCGCCAAAACCTGGTGGAACACGCCATAGACGAGCCCGGCCGCGGCAAAGCGCGCCAGCATCGTTTCTCCGCGCTTGCTTGCGACGCGCCACAGCAGCCAGAAGAGAACCAGAGGAGCCAGTGCGCCCAACCATTCATACCAGGACCACTTGTACAGGAAACAATATGTTCTTGTGTCTAGAGCCTTGTGCCATCCAGGATTGGGTCCTTCGAAAATCCACCCCAGGGGGATGAACGCGACCATCGAATTCTGCCACCGACGGAAGCGTGTCCACGCCGGGTCCCTCATCGCTATTGTGAGAAAGAAGCAAAAAGAAATTCCCATTGCCGACATCAGCGGATGCAGAAGAAAGGCTACAAGCAGCAACAGGGCGGCCTGCCAGCGCTGTTGATCCAGGATTCTCCAGATAGCCAGCAGAATCATCGCTGTCGCCAGGGTGCGCGGATGCAGATGCTGGTCCACCATATAGAGCGCGGTTCCCGCTACGGGGAGCGTGAACATGGCTGCGACCATCGCAACTCCACCCCATCGCGCAGTCTCTTCCGCAAACATCCGATTGGCTATCTTTTTCACTGTCCACAGAATCAGAAACAGCGCGGCAAGTTGCCAGACCAGCACCGCCCATGGCAGAGGAATCCGCGTCCAGCGCACAAAGTGCGCCATGCATCCGTCGAAAGCCGTCGCTTCCATCTGCAGCCGGAAGAATTCCGCGTTGTAAGGAAAGAGGGCCGGATTCAGGTCGGCTTTGACTGCAGCTAAGTAGATTCCATCATCCTCAAGGCCGGGATGGTAGCCCATCACCAGAAACCCGAGCAGCGTAAAAAAGAAGATTCCCAGAAACTCGAATGCAATGCGCCGGCGCGCTCGCCGCGGAGTCCCGACCTCCTCTAATACAGGTGCAACGCAATATGCCACATCGCATAGCATATCGTGCGAAAGCGGTTCCGCAATTGCTGTCCCTCGAAGCAGCCACAGCCAAGTGGGCTTTCCCTCAAGAAAACCCACGTGCCCGGGCGGCCAAGTACAGCTCGCGAATTGTGGAACCGCCTTACAACTGCGGCAGCAGCGAGCGCAGCAACAGAAACGCACCCACTCCGGCAAAGAATACGAGTGCCATTCGGATCCCCGGTTCCCGGTTCACTTCGGGCACCAAATCCGTCGCCGCCACATAGAGCGCCACTCCCGCCGAGATTGGCAGTCCATACGGAACCCAGCGCGGCACCAACTGAATCACCAGAACGCCCGCCAGCGTAGCGCCGGCCAACGCCACTGCGGACCAGAAGGCCGTCGCCCGGCTCCTGCCGCTCGCCATCATCACGCTGGCCATAGTGAATCCCTCTGGCGCCTTGTGCAGCAGAATGGCGAGAAAGATCAACCAGCCCAGCCAATTGGAGAGTGCGAATCCCGATCCGATGGCCACGCCATCGAACAGCGCATGCACGCTCAGGCCGCCCAGCACCGAGTAGCCTTTGTGCGCGGAGACGAATTCGTGGCCGTGTACCTCTTCGCCGAAGTGAAAGTGGGCGTTGATCGTGTGCTCAAGCAGATGCACCGCACAATAACCCGCCATGATGAGTACTGGACCCAACCGTGCATTCAGCCGCAGGCTCTCCGGCGTCATCTCCAGCAGCGCCGTCGCCATCAGAAACCCGGCCCCCAACGCGACAAAGTAGCGCAGATATCGCTCCACGCCTCGCGCGCGCACCAGCACCAATCCGCCGGCCACGTCGGCCAGCGCGGCAATGGTGCCGAGAATGAGAGAAACCTTCAGCATCGCAATCGCAAACCGTAGACCGTGAGTCGTGATTCGTGGATCATGAACAGAGAAAAGTGTTTCCGGAAAACATGGCCGTCTCTGCTGCTCGTTGATTCTTCAGCCCTGTTCCTTAATCCCTGTTCCCTGGTCCCTGCCTTTTATCCGCTGTGCCGGATGTGCAACACATCGCCGTCCTGCACCACGTACTCCTTGCCTTCCAGTCGCAGCGTGCCCTTGGTTCGCGCTGCGGCTTCTGAGCCAGCCGCAAGCAGGTTGTCCCAGCGTATAGTTTCGGCGCGGATGAAGTGATGCTCCAGGTCGGTATGGATCACGCCTGCAGCCTGTGGCGCCTTCGAGCCCACCGTCACCGTCCATGCGCGGCACTCGTCCTCGCCTGCAGTGAAGAAGCTGATCAGCCCCAGCAGTTCATAGCTCTTCCGGACCAGCCGCACCAGCCCGCTCTCGTGCAGCCCGTAGCTCTCCAGGAAGTCCGCAGCCTCGGCGTCGTCCATTTCTGCCAGCTCCGCCTCCACTTTGCCGCAAATCGCCATTGCGCCGGCGTTGGGCCGGTGTGCAAGCATATCGAGTTTGTACCGGCTCACAGCAGACTCAAGATCGTCGCCCAGCGTCGAGCTTTCACCGATATTCAGGACATACAAAATTGGCTTTTGCGACAAAAACATGAAGCCGCGGATAAGCTTTTTCTCCTCCGGCGTCATCTCCAGCTCACGCAGTGGAATTTCTTTTTCGAGCGATTCTTTCGACCTCACCAGCAGCGCCTGTTCCCGCTCCAACTCGCTGGTGCGCCCTTTCTTCATGTCTTTTTCCACGTGCTCCATGCGTTTCTCTACCTGGCCGAGGTCGCTCAACATCAAATCGAAGTCAACGTTCTTGGCATCGCGCAGCGGATCGATCGGCCCCTCATGCGGAACTGCGTCGTTCTCGAAGGCCCGCAGAACATGAATGAGCGCGTCCACATTGCGTAGGTTCGTCAGGAATGCAGTCTCTTTCAGCGCCTCTTTCCCGATCGCCGCAACATCGACGAACTCCACCGCGGCAAAGGTCGTCTTCTTGGGCGAGTAGAGGGCCGATAACTTCTCCAGCCGCTCATCGGGTACGCGTGCCACGCCAATGTGCGCCTCGCGTGGATTCGCGCGCCCGTGCTCGTCAACCTTGGCTTTCGTCAGAATTTTGAACAGCGAAGTCTTGCCCACCTGCGGCAGGCCGATAATGCCGGTTTTCATATTCGTTCCGTTGTCGCCCTTGCACAGCAGGAGCTGCGCGCTCGGGCCTCTCCGATAATACAGGAGACGACAGTCGTCAGTTTGCAGATGCCGCGATGATATAAAGGCAAGCGAATTCTCGCCACTGGCCAGTGCTCACTGGAAGTGAAAGTTCTCTTCTAATAGATCGCGGTCATCACAGCCGCGGCAATATCCATCGGCCAGTGCGCCACGATTATCGGCGCTAGACGCCGCGTGCGCATGTAGAACAGCATCATCACCAGCACTCCGGGCAGGAATCCGAGAAATCGAAACGCCAGGTACTTCCAATCCGGCACAAACGGCAGCGCGCAATGCTGCAGGGCCCACCAGAAACCCACAAACAACCATGGAATCCACTTGCGGCCTGTGAGTGCCTGCATGCGCGGCAGGACATACCCGTTGTATGTTGCTTCCTCCGTTGGCGACCAGATCATCCACCACAGGGTGACGCTGTACACGGTCGCCCAAGCCGGAAGCGCATGTATGTGGAGCAGGTATCGATTGACGGATTGATCGGTGGATCCGTACAGCAACATCCGCGCAATGTAGCTGCCGCCGAGAAAGAACGGGAAGATCAGCAGGAAATAACCTAGCCCCAGCCACACGTCGCGACCCCACCTCATTCGCACCGGGCCAAGCAGATCACGCAGCCTGATCCCCTCGCGCCACGTAAAGTACTTCAGTCCGAATAGGCAGCCAACGTCTACCAGCGTCCCATAGACAGTCCACCAGTCGCCCGCCGCCCGCCAGGGCGTCGCCTGTCCCCGCTCCAGCAGAATCAAGGCGACCAGCGCCTGTGACGCCATCAGCAACACCGACCGTGCTGTAACCAGCAGCAGCGGGCCTGCCCACGGGATCCGCCCCGCGGCTGCGCGCTCCATGATCCGGGAAGGTGAATTCACCGACATGAAAGGAGCACGCTGGGCTTCAACGGGCTTGCTCATTACAGACCTTTGGCCAAGAGGCTAACACACGTCGCGCAGCGGCTAATAGTGCAGAGCCACATCCCCTCCTACATTGGCTACGAGTTGCTGCTATGGCTTGGTCGGCTCTCAAACTCGCGTGGTTTCGGCCCTCGCCATCAGCACTACAGCCGCCAATCCGAGCAGCAGAACCGCCTCCTCCACAAACTCGCTCCGGTTATGCAGCTTGTTGAAGTGCGCGGTGATCGCGTCGGATCCATTGGTCGTGTCAATTGCGCCCCCAGCGGCGATGCGGTCGCGCTCCATGGCTGGAATAATGCTGAACTGTGAGTAGACCGTAAAGGCAATCATCAGCACCACGAGTGCCATGGGCGCCAAGACAGCGCGCGGCTTGTAGATGCCCCAGGCCGGCGCCAGAGCCATCACTGCCAGCGCTACCATTCCCGAAACCAATCCCATCCCATGCAGGATGCGAATTTGTTGACTAACAATCGTTCCGGCGGTATGAGTGTCGGGCTGCAGCGTGGTGAACGTGATGGCGGCAACGATCGGGAAAAAGACTTCAGCGCCGAGCCAGACAATGAGGGACAAAGATAGTAGCGTACGAAGAAGAGTCTTCATTGTGGAAGGATACAGGGAACTCTGCATCGCGAGTAAAAGACGCAGGGGCTACTCGGGCGCTGTTGGCTTCTGACCCCTGTCCCCTGAAACCTTAACCCTGGCTTTTCTTCAGCGCACGCCTCAGTACGGTCTCCAGCGCGGCTTTTTGCTCGGCGTACTCATTTGCCGCTAAGGTGCCCGCGATCTTCTCGCTCTCCAGCGCAAACAGCTCTTCTTTGAGCGCGTTCAGCAACGCTGCATTCTTTGCGGCTGGCGAGGTGCCCGCTAATCTCGGAACAGAGTAAGCGGGTGGAATTCCTGGCTCCGCGATTGTGCCCGCAGCCGTTCCCGCCCCTTCCGGTTTCCGCAACAGAAACGCAGCCGCAGCCGCAAGTAGCACCGCCAGTGCGCCGAGAATCCACCATTTGTACTTTGATAGCGGATCGGGTGTGTTGATGGGCTGGCCAATGCCGCCGCCGGGCTGATTCCCGGGAGCCCCGGCTTCCGGACCATTATCACTTGGCTGGCCGCCCTGTCCATTCTGGTCGTCGCGGGCGAACGAACCTGTGCCAGAAACGGAAAACTCAATCGCTTTTCCCGGAGCGACGTTGCGCGCCAGAAACGTCTGCACGGTGGGATCCTGCAGTGATGACTCGAATCCCGCTCCGTTCCCGCCGGCAAAGGTCATCGCCTTGGGCAGCACCACCCAAACGGTGTCTGCCGGCAGCGTGACCAGAGAATGAAAGCTGTATTTACCGCTGCTGTACGGCAAATTGTATTGGACCTGGAAGAGTGTTCCCTTGGCTTCCTGATCGGGCTGGATCGGAAAATCGAACGCGTAATGGCCCTTGGCGCCAACGGGATTCAGTTTCACGCTGGTCGGCAGGCTGCTTGCGCCTGGCCTCTGCGCCGAGGCATCGCCAACCACAGCGTCTTCCGGCAATATCACTTCAAATGACTGCTTGCTCCACTGCGTTCGCGCCGGTGAACTGGCGTTGTGAATGTCGTATCGCTCCACCACGCGAAGCTGACCGTTATCGGTCTCGATTCCTGTTACATGCTCGGCGATGGTGATGCCTTCCACCTTCGCAGCGACGTCGTAGACCGAGATGTCGCCCGTCCCGCCACCTTGCGGCGCAGCAATAAAATACTCCGCGCCCTGGTGCGTCACGCGAACCAGATACGGATTGCTGCCCGGCAGATTCAGCGAGTACCGGCCTTGCGCATTGGTCGTCGCATGGCCCACTTCACTCATGCCCGACATCGGCTCCAGCAGCGTCACCGCATCGCCCACCGCAGGCTTGTTGGTGGTCTTGTCGGTCACGGTTCCGGTGACGGTGGCTGCCTGCGCCATTGCGCAGGCAAACAAAAAGCTAAAGGCAAAACTTCGCGTACCCAATCGAATCAATCTCATTTTTCTGTCGTATTCCTTCGACTCTGCATTTCTTTTCCGCGATCCCTGGTCCCTGTTGTTCTATTCCCTACTGGCTACTCCCTACTCCCTGCAGGTGATCGATCTCAGCCAGAAGTTCCGCTGTTTCGTGCTCGAGAAGGCCCCGCTGAGAAACGAAATCCTCTTCAGGATACTTGCCCGCGCGGTACTCGAAGTTCAAGTCGCGCAGATTTTCGTAGAGTTGCTCCTTGCGCTCCAGCAGATAGTCGAGCCGCGTCTTCTGCTTTTGGCTGGCGAAGCTGTTCTCCGGCCAGAATGTGTACAGAAAGAGAGCGAAAAGGAGAAGTACTCCGGCAATCAGGCCATCAGTTTCCGTCATGACTCAAAACCCTCCGTCGCTTCCCGTCTCCCGGCGAATGCGCTCCAGCCGCTCCCGGTCCGCCGGATCAGAACTCTGTGCCCCGGCGGTCGTGGCCTCCACCGGTTTGCCGCCTAGTCCGCCCCAGCGGCGAATCAGCAGGATCGTTCCCAGTAGCGCTGCTGCAAACACGGCAAAGGGAGCGACCCAGGCTACCAGGTCGAAACCCTTCGTCGTCGGCGCGGCCAGCACCGTGGCGCCATACTTGGCCACAAACGCATCCATGATCTGTTGGTCCGTCATCCCCGCCGCCATATCCGTCGTCAGCTCTGAAAGCTCCTTGTCGCGGTCGGGACATCCGACGTGATCGCACTCGCCCAGCAACTGCGCGCATCCGCATTGGCACATCAGCTGGTGGCTCAGGGTATTCATGCGAGAGGCGGGAGTGGCGGCGCCTAGAGAGAAGCAGATGGCCACGAACAGAACACACGCTTCCACTGCTCTCGACCAAAACTTCAAACTTGAGGGAAGACGCATTAGTCGCCTCCCTTGAGCGCAGGAGTCATCGACGCCGTTTTCACCGCGGGCACGCGCAAAGCGGCGGTCGCCGGCGTCAGGCTTGGAACCAGCGCAACGAAGGTTCCAAACACAATCACGACCAGGCCGAACCAGATCCAGCCCACGAGCGGATTGAGGAACGCCTTGATGATGGGCTGGCCGGTATCAGGATTTGTGCCCTCATACACGACGTAGAGATCCCACTCGGGAATCGAATGAATCGCAACCATGGTCTGCGGTTGTCCGCTGGCGAGGTAGAACCGCCGCTCTGGGGTGACCTGGAAGATCTTCTTGCCGCCCTGGTCAACGTCCAGCACCGCGTAGTCGGAGTTGTAATTCTGATTCGAGTCCTGCGTGAAACCCATGCACTCGAGCGTGTAGGGCCCGATACTCATCTTGGAATGCAGGCCCATTTCGCTTTCGATGCTGCGATTAAATGCCGAACCCGCCAGTCCAATGACAACAACCACCACGCCAATATGTACGATGTAGCCGCCGTATCGACGCGTGTTGCGACGCGTGAGCAGCCAGGTCGCCGCGAATAGATTGCGGTTAGTCTGGCGGGAGATGACCCCGGCGCCGCGCAGAAACTCCGCGATGATTGCGGTCAGCACCGCCGCTGCCACCGCAAATGCCACAACCGCGTAAAAGCTTCCTGAGTCGAGAGAGCCGTCCTTCCAGGGCCGTACGCCCACCGCCAGGCAAACAATCACCGTAACCCACAGCGCGATCACCGGGAGCACAAAGTTGCGCTTGATGGCCTTGAACGAAGTCGCCCGCCACGGAAGCAGAGGACCCACGCCGGTGAGAAACACGAGAAAGAGCCCGATGGGCACCGCGACCCGGTTATAGAACGGCGCGCCCACCGTCACCTTGGTGCCCTGCACATATTCCGAAATGATGGGGAACAGCGTGCCCCACAAAATCACGAAGCAGGCCGTCAGCAGAACCAGATTATTGAAGAGGAAGCTCGATTCGCGGCTCACCAGCGATTCCATGTGGTGCTCGGTCTTCAAGTGCCCGCGCTGCAGAATGTAGGTGAAGATGCAGACGGCCAGCACGATGCCCATAAAGACAACAAACCAGGTGCCGATGGACGACTGCGCAAACGCGTGCACCGAACTCACTAGACCCGCGCGGGTCAGCAGCGTGCCCAGCATGGTGAGCAGGAACGTGGAAAAGATCAGCCACACATTCCAGCTCTTCATCATGCCTTTCCGCTCCTGCATCATCACGGAGTGCAGGAAGGCGGTTCCAGTGAGCCAGGGCATGAAGCTCGCGTTCTCCACCGGGTCCCAACCCCAGTAGCCGCCCCAGCCCAGCACGGCGTAGGCCCAGTGCATGCCGAGGAAGATGCCGCAGGTCAAAAACAGCCAGGTCACCATGGTCCATGTGCGCGTGATTCTGATCCACTTCTCACCCGGGTAGCGCATCATCAGCGCACCCAGCGCAAAGGCGAAAGGAACCGAGAAGCCCACGTAGCCGAGGTAAAGCATGGGCGGATGAATCACCATCTCCGGGTACTGGAGCAAGGGATTGAGCCCGTTACCGTCTGCGGGAATTGGCCCGCCGGCGACATAGCCTGGGAGTAGAGAGAACGGCGGCGCGGCGAAAACCAGCACCGCCAGAAAGAACACCTGTATGCCCGACAGAATGGTGCCCGCATAGGCGTAGAGCTTCACATCCGTCTTGTGCCGCAGGCGGAGAACAAAGCCGTAGATACCCAGCAGCCAGGCCCAGAGCAGCAGAGAACCTTCCTGGCCGCTCCACAGTGCTGCGAACTTGTATGGGATGGGCAGCGCCCGGTTGGAGTGCTCAAGGATGTAAGTAATGGAGAAATCGTTGGTAAAGACCGACCAGATGAGAGCAAAAGCAGCCCCGGTGACAGCCACGAAACCGGCGATTCCGGCCCGGCG
The DNA here is from genome assembly GCA_049517515.1 of Occallatibacter sp. Lineage (GTDB taxonomy): Bacteria > Acidobacteriota > Terriglobia > Terriglobales > Acidobacteriaceae > Telmatobacter. The sequence goes on along the minus strand of JBEKSA010000001.1, from coordinate 171,048 downwards.
CGCGGTGTCGGCCAGCCGCTCAGGAGAGATCCGCGCCGCCCGGCCGGTGGCAATCAGGCGCAATGCAACGGCTCCGGCGAAAAGATTGTAAGCGGCCAGAACTAAAGCGATAAGAAGACAAAAGCTGCCAAACGTGGCCATTAGAACTCCAGAATGATTGTCGCACGCACGCGAGAAGCCGGTGACCTCCCTACGGACGAGCTCATTCTCCATCCATGATAGGGGTTCTGTGTGTGATTTGGCTCACACTATGAGAGTTTGGAGGGCAGGATTGATTGGTTTGCTTAGGCGACCGTGTTCCTTTGGTCCGCAAGGAGCCGACCCGTCACGGCCAGCATCTTGTCGCCGCCGAATGGCCGGGGTAGGAAAACAACATGCGCATCGGAATATTCTGAGGGAGCTGCGTCCTTCGCGGCTAAGACCAGCACCGGCAAATCCGGCTTCCGCGAGCGAAGTTCGGCGACGAAGGCCGGCCCGCCGATCCCGGGCGTGTGATGCTGAGTGATGACGAGGCCGAGTTTGCCCGCGAACTCGGGCTGCTCGATCAGGCACAGAGCCTCGGCGGCGTCGTTTACCCGGTACACGCTGCCAAATCGGCGCCCAAGAAGCGACATCATCAGAGATGCCTGAAGCGGATCGTCGTCCACGATGAGAATGGTTGTCATTGGCCCTAATTGGCGCGCTCTTACCGCCTGGAAGCGCCGGAGATATATTTACTATCTCGCTAACTGAGATGGTGACCATGCCCCTGAGGTTGCCTGTACGCCCACTTGCCGGGATTACCCAAAGAGGAATTCCTTGTCGCGAAGCTCCTTGATGCTGTCGCGCAGGCGGGCGGCCTTCTCGAACTCGAATTTCCGGGCCGCCTCGCGCATGTCGGCCTCGAGTTTGCCAATATAGGCGTCCAGTTGCTCCTGGGTGTTGAACTCGGGAATCCCGGCCGTCTCCTCCTCCTCAATGTCGCCATACTCGGCCTTGAGGATGTGAGCCAGTCCCATCTCCACCTGGCTGATGATCGATTGCGGCGTGATGCCGTTCTCCTCGTTGTATGCGCGCTGGATGGTGCGGCGGCGATCCGTCTCGTCGATGGCCCGGCGCATCGAGTCGGTGACCCTGTCAGCGTAAAGAATGGCCTTGCCCTCGAGGTGGCGCGCAGCCCGCCCCATGGTCTGGATCAGCGATCCAGCTGAGCGCAGGAACCCTTCTTTATCCGCGTCGAGAATCGCCACCAGCGATACCTCGGGCAGATCGAGCCCCTCGCGCAGCAGATTGATGCCGATCAGAACGTCGAACTCGCCCTTGCGAAGGCCTGCCAGCAGCTTCACTCGCTCCAGCGTCTCGATCTCGGAGTGCATGTAGCGGCAGCGCACGCCCACCTCGGTGTAGTAGCCGGCCAGGTCCTCGGCCATGCGCTTGGTCAGTGTGGTCACCAGCACGCGCTCGTTGCGCTTTGCCCGGTCGCGAATCTCCGCGAGCAGATCGTCGATCTGCCCTTTCACGGGACGAATCTCGACCTCGGGATCGACGAGGCCGGTGGGCCGGATGACCTGTTCGACGACAACCCCCGCCGATCGCGTGAGCTCATACGGTCCCGGCGTGGCGGAGACGTAAATCGTCTGATGGATCCGGTTCTCGAACTCCTCGAATTTGAGCGGCCTGTTGTCCATCGCTGAGGGCAAGCGGAATCCGTAGTCGACAAGGGTTTGTTTGCGGCTGCGGTCGCCGTGCCACATGCCGTGAACCTGCGGAATGGTGGCGTGACTCTCGTCGACAAAGAGCAGAAAGTCGCGAGGGAAATAATCGAGCAGCGTAGGCGGCGGCTCGCCCGGCAGACGCCCGCTGAAGTGGCGCGAGTAGTTTTCAATGCCGTGGCAATAGCCCATGGACTTGATCATTTCGAGGTCAAACCGCGTGCGCTGGTGGACGCGCTGCGCCTCCACCGCGCGGCCCTCCGACTCAAGATGCGCGACCCACTCGTTCAGCTCTGCCACGATCGAGTCGACGGCCTCAGCCTTGCGCTCAGGCTGGACGACATAATGGCTCTTGGGATAAATGGGCAAGCGCGAATACTTCTGCTTCACCGTGCCGAAGAGCGGATCGATCTGCGCGAGCGAATCGATCTCATCGCCGAACAGCTCGATGCGATAGGCGTTCTCGTCGTATGTGGGAAAGATCTCGATCACGTCGCCGCGCACGCGGAAGGTTCCGCGGCGGAAGTCTGTGTCGTTGCGTTCGTAGAGAATCTCCACGAGGCGCCGCGTAATGTCTTTGCGGCTGATGCGCTGGCCCTTCTCGAGCAACAGCAACATTCCGTAGTAGGCCTCAGGCGAGCCGAGGCCGTAGATGCAGCTCACCGAGCTCACGATGATGGCATCGCGCCGCTCGAACAAACTGCGTGTGGCCGAGAGCCGTAGCTTGTCCAGCTCTTCGTTGATCGTCGCTTCCTTCTCGATGTAGAGGTCGCCGGCGGGAATGTAAGCTTCCGGCTGGTAGTAGTCGTAGTAGCTGACGAAGTACTCAACCGCGTTCGAAGGGAAGAACTGCTTGAACTCGTGATAGAGCTGCGCGGCCAGCGTCTTGTTGTGCGCCAGGATCAGCGCCGGCCGGTTGGACTGCTCGATCACCTTGGCCATGGTGAAGGTTTTGCCCGAGCCGGTGACGCCGAGCAGCACCTGGTGCCTCTCGCCCGCGGCTAGCCCCTCCATAAGCTGGTCGATGGCTCGTGGCTGGTCGCCCCTGGGTTTGTAGGTGGTTACGAGCTGGAAGTCCATGAAGGGATTATACGTGAGGAGCGAAGATTGAGCGAAGGTACGAACAAAGTCACGGCGTTTAGTCTGATACGCTGTCCGCAAGATGACCGACAAGTTTTTGGGGATGTGAGAGAGCTTCTGGACTGGGATCGCGGGGACATGCCTGTTCTTTTGGAGGTCTCTGAAATGATCATCTCAAACCGTTTCGTTCGGACCTATTCGTTCGGCAGTAAGGTAGCGAGAATTCATAACAAATCGTTCCAATGCTGCGTCAGTACGGCAAAGGAGGGTTTGTTTCAGAAACTGTCAACCATAATCTTAGAACCCAAGCTTGGCAATACTGTCGGAGCAGGAGCCGCAGGATTACGTCTTTGCGGCAAGATAATCTACCCGCCTGCCCTGCGAAAGAGCGACCGTCTCCAGCTTCACGATACGCTTGCCAAAACGCTTGACGCATCTGGAGAGGAGGGCTGCACCTTAGAAGAGGCACTTGACAGGATTGAACTGATATTTCCGCTGGGCGGCCCATGGGCGGAGTGCGCATTAATCCGGGCCGGAAATACAGATTGGTGTCTCGAGGCGGCAGAGCAAGGCGACGCTGATGCGCAGTCTATGCTTGAGTGTTTGTACAAGAATGGCCGGAGTGTGCATGAAAACGCGCAAGCCGTAGCGTGGTATCGCAAGGCGGCAGTGTGGTGTCGCATGGCGGCAAAGCAAGGCGACGCTGATGCGCAGTCCATGCTCGGGTATTTGTACGAGAATGGCCGGGGTGTGCCCCAGGACTACGCGCAAGCCGCAGCGTGGTATCGCAAGGCGGCAGAGCAAGGCAACGTCAAGGCGCAATACGGCCTCGGGGGTTTGTACCGCTATGGCTTGGGCGTGCCCCAGGACTACGCAGAGGCCTGTTTCTGGTCAGATATAGCGAATGCTCTATCCCGCGAAAGGGAAGAGATAGTAAGGGAGGAGCGCAAGGCAGGGCGGAAGCGCACACGAGCCGAATTGAATGCCGAACGCGATGGACTTATTAAGGATCTCGACAGGCTTCTGGCCATTCGGCTTAGAAGAAGCAAACAACTCGAATCCGGTGTGAATAACGACACAGACCAGCACTCGCCTGAAGATTACACGCGACTGGCGGCGTCGCTTCGAGAAGCGGCTGAGCGAGGAGACGCCGAGGCACAATACAACCTCGGGCGTTTGTACTTCGAGGTCCAAGATGTGCCCCAACACCACGCCCAAGCCGCAGCGTGGTATCGCAAGGCGGCTGAACAAGGCAACGCCGACGCGCAATACAACCTCGGGGGTTTGTACCGCTATGGCTTGGGTGTGCCCCAGGACTACCTGCAAGCCTATTTCTGGTTCGAGGTGGCGGCTGCTGGCAAACTGAACCCGCCGGTGGCGGAATTCGTTGCGAAGTGCCGAGACGAAATCGCATCTCTCCTGGCGCCAGCCGATCTATTCCGCGAACAGGAACGAGTGCGGGAGTGGTTTGAGGCGCATCAGGCGAAGCCACAATGACGGAAGCGGCGGTAGGCGCCGTCGGGTTCCCAACTCATTGGCTTCATCAAGCGGGCTCAACTCGTTGAACTCTGGCTCCTTTCCGTCCCGCTAGAGATTTGGACGCAGAAAATAAAATGGAATGATCGTTTTTTCATGTTCAGAAAATCAGGATTTTCAGTCATCGATACGGCCCGTTTCCTGATATATAGATCGTATGGACGTGACAAAAGCCTTGGCGGAATTAGAAGTCCTTCGAGGATTTATCGATTTTGTGAACCGTCAAATAGGGGTCTATTGTGATTGTCTTTCTAGCTTCCAAGGTAACAAAGTTCGCATTGAACGTCAGGTTGCTCGTGTGTCGCGCACCGTGTCACGGCGTATAGAGGATGGTCAGACAATTTTGATGCGGGCCAGCTTGGAAGACTCCACCCGTCCTGACGTAATACATCAACGAATCATTCGTGCCGACGAATTTATCACGGCAAACTCGGAAGCCGGATTCAACGAACAGCAAGTGTGCTGGTCCATCATTGTGTTCATCTTCGCATATTGGGACGAAGAAATCCGCCCGCAGATTGCCAAGATCAGGGGTGTAAAAACGGACGAGGTAAAAATCAATGCATTCGGCGATCTACGGGTTCTTCGGAGGAACATTGTGCATAATGGCGGAGTATTGGGGGCGGCTGATCACGCTAAGCTCAAGGTTCTTAATAGCACATGCAGAGCAGACGCAAAAATTTCTCTGACGCATGACCAAATGCATACAATATTTGTGGCGATAAAGAGCGCGATCGGGAGCCTGATACTGGAATACACCGCACACCTTCCGGGAGCGCCAAAGCCCGAAGACATAGTAGACATAGCGGTTCAAAATACTGGCCGCTCATTAATCGGGGATTGAGGTGGATTCTAAACTATCCCCAAGGACCATACTCTGCATCGACCACATTGACGCCGCTCTTCGCGCCCCTGGCAAGCGACTTTACGTCAAAGCGGCGTAGAGCGCCGCAGCCGGAACCGCTTTGTAGACTGTTTCCATGGTCAAGCGCATCGGCGCGCATTTGGGCGCAACAGGCGGCGTATCGGATTCGACCGAGCGTGTCCGGGAACCACAGAGGCCGAGGATCGAAATCATCTTGCCACAGACTCACGCACTTTTAGCCAGGGTGCGCATCACGAATTGCGGGTCGGCGGCAATGAGGGTAAGAAGCGCCCGCGCGGCAGCTTCCGGCTGGCGGCGGCCGGACTCCCAATGACGAACGGCATCCACCGACAAACCAAAACGATCGGCAAAGCGTTCCTGGCTGAGGCGCAGGCGCTTGCGGATGCCTCGTACGTCGACGGTTTCAGGCAGCGTGACCTTGTATCCCTTGCGTTTCCCCTCCATGTACGCGCGGGCTTCCGCCGTTCCCTGGGCCATTTCTTCGAACAGTTTGCTCATCGCGTCCCCTGTAATCGTAGACTGTTCCAATGGCCAAGCGCATTGGCGTACATCTGGGGACGGCGGGTGGAGCGTCGAACGCCGTCGAACGCGCGCGGGAGATTGGCGCGAACACCTTCCAGATCTTCTCCTCGAGCCCGCGGATGTGGCGCGCGCCGAAGGTGGACCCGAAGCAGGCGGAGCGGATGCGCGAGCTGCGGGCCAAGCTTGACGTCGGCCCGCTGGTCATCCACACCGGCTACCTGATCAACATTTGCAGCCAGTCGACGGAGATTCGCCAGAAAAGCATTGCCGGTTTTCGCGGCGAGATCGAGCGTGCGCTGGTCCTGGGCGCCGAGTATCTCGTTCTCCATCCCGGCTCATGGAAAGGACTCACGCGCGACGAGGGTCTGAAGCTCGCGGCCGGCTCCATCCAGCGCTCCATCGACGGGCTCCCGTGGCAGGGAACTCCGTTCACCATCCTCATCGAGAACACGGCCGGGGCCGAGTTCTCGCTGGGCGGCAGTTTTGAGCAAGTGGCCCAACTGGTGGAGCGCTTGAAGCATCATGCGCCGGTGGCCGTGTGCCTCGACACCTGCCACACCCATGTGGCCGGATACGACATGGTGAGCGCCGAGGGTTACGAAGCGACGATGAAGCAGGCAGGTGCGACGGTCGGTTTCGATGCGGTGCGCGTGTGGCACTGCAACGACGCCAAGGCAGAGCGCGGATCGAAGCTCGACCGGCATGAGCACATCGGCGAAGGAACCATGGGGCTGGAGCCTTTCCGGCGCCTACTGAACGATCCACGCTTCGATCATTGCGCGTTTATCGCGGAGACGCCGGTAGACGAAGAGGGTGACGAGGAGCGGAATGTGCGAGCGCTGAAGAGGCTGGTGAAACAGCCAGCGAAGTGACGCGTCTCTCCGTTTACACTGAAAAGTGATGGCGGACGAGAAAGAACAACTGCGCTACGATCCGGCGGTGATCGAGCAGAAATGGCAGGAGCGCTGGGCCGCCGACCCCAGGCTCTACGCGGCAGAGCCGGCCACCAGCAACAAACCCAAGTATTACGTGCTTGAGATGCTGCCGTATCCCAGCGGCCAACTGCACATGGGCCACGTGCGCAATTACGCCATCGGCGACGCGCTGGCGCGGCAAATGTGGATGCGTGGCTACAACGTGCTGCACCCCATGGGGTGGGACGCGTTCGGGCTGCCAGCCGAGAACGCCGCGCTCAAGAATCACACGCCGCCTCGCGAGTGGACGCTCTCAAACATCGCCGCAATGAAGCGCCAGTTTGAGCGCCTGGGCATGGGATTCGATTGGGCCACCGAAGTCACAACCTGCATGCCCGACTACTACCGCTGGAACCAGTGGTTCTTTCTGCGCATGTACGAGCGGGGCCTGGCCTATCGCAAGAAGAGCAAGGTGAACTGGTGCCCGGAGTGCGCCACGGTGCTGGCCAACGAGCAGGTGATCGACGGCTGCTGCTGGCGCCACGAAGGCACGAAGGTGGAACAACGCGACCTGGTGCAGTGGTTCCTGCGCATCACGGCATACGCTCAGGAACTGCTCGACGGGCTCGACAAGCTGGACGGGTGGCCGGAAAAAGTGCGCACCATGCAGCGCAACTGGATCGGCCGAAGCGAAGGAACGGAAGTCGATTTTTTCCTGGAAGAACAGGGAGCGAGCCAACAAGGGAGCAAGGGAGCAGAGCAGCAGCGCATTCGCGTGTTTACTACGCGCGTGGACACGATCTTTGGCGCGACCAGCGTGCAGTTGGCGCCCGAGCATCCGCTGGTGACGGCTTTCTGCGCCGCTGATTCGGAGCTGAAGGCGAAGGTGGCCGGGCTGCTCGACGAACAGACGAAGGCCAGGGAGGCCGGCGACGTGGGCGCGATCGAGAAACACGGCGTGGCGACCGGACGTTTCGCCATCAATCCCTACAACGGCGAGCGCGTGCCCATCTGGGTGGCGAACTACATCCTGATGGACTACGGCACCGGCGCCATCATGAGCGTGCCCGGCCACGATGAGCGCGACTTTGAGTTCGCGGCCAAATACGGGATTGAAATTCGGCGGGTGATTCAGCCGGCCCATGAGACCGAGGACACGAAAGGCCTGCCATTCATTTCTGAAGACGGCGTGCTTGTCAACTCCGGCGAATACAGCGGCCTGAGCTGCGCCGAGGCGCAGAGGCGTCTGCAGGAAGTGGCTGTGCGAGACGCATTTGGCGAAGCAAAGGTCATCTTTCGCTTGAAGGATTGGGGCGTGAGCCGGCAGCGCTACTGGGGCACGCCAATTCCCATGATTTATTGCGAACGGGACGGCCTGGTTGCTGTTCCGGACGATCAATTGCCGGTGATTCTGCCGGAGAAGATCGAGATCACGCAGCAGGGCGGCTCGCCGCTGGGGCGTGTGCCGGAATTTGTGAACACCACCTGCCCGAAGTGCGGCGGACCGGCAAAACGCGAAACGGACACGATGGACACGTTCGTCGATTCGAGCTGGTACTTCTACCGGTACACGGATGCAAAGAATTCAACTGCGCCCTTCGATCCGGCCATTGTCAAGTACTGGTTCCCCATCGACCAGTACATCGGCGGCGTGGAGCACGCCATTTTGCACCTGATTTACTCGCGCTTCTGGACCAAGGTGATGCGCGACCTCGGCCTAGTAAAAAACGACGAGCCGGCAGCGAGGCTTTTCACGCAGGGCATGGTCATCAAGGACGGCGCGAAAATGTCGAAGTCGAAGGGCAACGTGGTTTCGCCCGACGAAATGGTCTCCCGCTACGGCGCCGACTCCGCGCGTATGTACTCCCTCTTTGCCGCGCCGCCCGACCGCGATCTTGACTGGCAGGAGGATGGCGTCGCCGGAGTAAGCCGCTTCCTGGGCCGCGTTTGGCGAATCGTGACGAAATACGCGCGGGTGGCGCGTACAGCTGGCGCGCAGAAAGTTGATGCGCCAGCAGGGCTTTCGTTGAAGCTGCTGAGAAAGCTGCACCAGACTATCGCCAAGATCACGCTCGACTTCGAGGGCCGCTGGCACTTCAACACCGACGTGGCGGCGATCATGGAGTTCGTCAACGAGATGCAGGATGCGGATGCGCAACTCGCTGCGGGCGAGGTTCCCGCACCCGTCGTCCGCGAACTGCTGCGCAACCTTGTGTTGCTGCTTGCGCCGTTCGCGCCGTTTCTCGCCTCGGAGCTTTGGGAAGAACTCGGTGGGGACGGTGCAATCCTTCGCGCGCCCTGGCCCAAAAGCGATCCTGGACTGGCCAAAGAGGACGAGATCGAGATTCCGGTGCAAATCAACGGGAAGCTGGTCGCCGTGGTCCGCGTGGCGGCAGGGGCGGATCCAAGAACAATGGAGGCCGCGGCGCTGGCCAACGAGAAGGTACGCGACCGCATCGCGGGCAAGACTCTAGTGAAGGTGATTGTTGTGCCGGGCAGAGCGGTCAACCTGGTTGCGAGGTGAAGACAGCTTCCGTGGCGAACCTTCACGGCAACGTTCCTGTGCGGGGAACGCAACTGCTTGTCGAGCACATGGGCGAGGTCTTCCGGCGTCCTTCGCTCGTCGCCGTTGAGATTGCATGGCGCTGGCTCTTCGGAATTCCGTTTCTTTTCATCTGCTGGAAGCAAGGTAAACAGATTCTCGCCGTATTCCCGCTTGAATCGTCGGGCGCGAGCTCGCTCGACACGCAGAATCCCTGGGTCGCCGCCGTACAGCTTTCGAACATCGCTACGTTCTATGAGCCGCATGTGCTCGCGGTGCTGCGCTGGCTGCTGCCGGTGGCAGCGCTGGCCTGGGTGATCGTTTCAGGCCTGGGCCGGAATCTCCTGCTGATGCGTATGGAGCCGCGTGCGCCTTTTCGGCCCGTCGCGATGATCGTGCTGCAGGCCGCATGGTTGGCATTGTTTGGTTTCACGCTGTGGGGCTGGCTTGGCTCGATGCAATGGGCAGCGGCCACGCACATCACTGCGAGCGTGGAGCCGGACCTCGTCGGCTATTTCATCTGGGCGATTTTCCTTGCTCTCGGCTTCTTCACGGCATTCGCGCTCACCAGTTGGGTTTTGACGATTGCGCCGATTCTGGTTCTGCTCGAGCGGCGGCGCTCCGCGCTTTCAGGTTTTGGACAAGCTTTGAGGCTGGGAAAGGCCTTCTCCGGCAAACTGGCGGAGATCAACCTGGTTCTGGGGATCGTCAAGCTGGCGCTGCTTGTTGTGGCGATGGTTTTCTCCGCAGCGCCTCTGCCATTCAGCGACGAATTGGGTCTCGGCGCCATGCGCTTGGTGGCGGCTGCATCGGGCGTCTTCTTCCTTGTCGCGAATGACTTTTTTCAGGTAGTGCGTCTCAAAGCGTTCATCGAGTTTTGGCGGGTCTATCGTGGGGACCAGGCCGCCGCCCCGGCAAGTTAGAAGACCCTCATACGAATGACGAAGTATTTCTTGGGATCTTCCCGGATGGCCTTGAGGAGTTGTTGTGCCTGATCCGCGGTCTGGTCGAAGTGATCGTAGAGCGCGCGGTTCTGCACAAGCTGACCAGCCGTGCCCTGGCCCGAGTTGATGCTCTTCAAAATGTCGTCGAGGTTGGTGACCGCGTCGTCCAGCTTCTTCGCAAAATCTGGATCTTTGACGAGCTTGCCCATCGAGCCTTTACCGGAGTTGATCTGTTCCGCTAACTGGTTCGCATTGGCCGCGGCGGCATTCAAGTTGTTATAGAGCGTCTCGTCCTTCAGCAGCTTGCCTGCAGTGCCCTTTCCGGCATCCAGGTCGGCAGTGATCGCGTTCAGGTGGTCCGCGGCTGAGTTCAGCTTGGTGTACAGCGTGTTGTCGTTGACCAGCTCACCCAGCGATCCTTTGCCCTGCGCGATGGTCCCCGTAACGGTTTCGAGATTGTCGGCAATGGATACGATTTTCTTAGCCAGTGCCGGATCGTTAAGGAACTCGCCCGCCGTGCCGTGTCCCTTATTGAGAGTGTCAACAAGGGTCTCAATCTTGTGCACAAGTACGTTGACTTCCTGAATGGAGACCTGACTGGTGTTGATGACAGACTGAATCGTCGGCGAGCCGGATTGTTTCAGTTCAGAACCGTTGACGGGACGCGGTCCGGTTGCGCTGGTGGAGTCGATATCGACAAAGCTGTCGCCCAGAACGCCGGCTGCCTGAATAGAGGCCAGCGAATCGGTGTGCAGGTCGTACAGGTACCTCTCGCCGACCTGCATGGTGACCTCGACAGGATTGGGGTTTCGCTCAGGGACCACGCGCAAATGCAGAACATTGCCAATGGTGACGCCTTCGAGCGACACGACAGCGCCATCTTTCAGCCCGCCGGCATTGGGAAAGTAGCAGCGCAGAACGATCCTATGGGCGAAGAGACCGCCTGAAGAGGCGGTCATGAGAAACATGAGCCCGATCAGCAGCAGAAGGGAGACCAGCACGAGCGCTCCCACCTTCAGTTGCGACCACTGAATCTCTTTGCGGCTTGGCACTTCACTCCCCTTGCGAAACTGAGAGGTCGACGCCTTGAGGATACCAGAATGGGCGCGCCCGGACCGGTTCTGCTGTTGTTACGGCCGTTTCCAACCTTGGAGCAGTGTGGATTTTATTTCCACCCCACAGACGAAGACCTGTCTATGGGACCCCGGTTAAGGAAAAATCCACTTGGCGACCATGGCTTCAGGACTTGGAAACTGCGGAGCCGCTGTACCGCCCGTCCTCAAGCACCACGCTGGCCACGGCAATCTGAGAGGTGTGCGTGAGCGAAAGGGCTGAGCTGACAATGCCCAATCGGCCGGCAATCTGCGCTGCGCGGCCGTGAAACCGGAGGCTGGGCTTTCCGCTCAGCTCGCGCACCACCTCAATCTCCAGCCAGTTCACTCCGAAGCTGATGCCGGTGCCCAGCGCCTTGGCCGCTGCTTCCTTGGCGGCGAAGCGGGCGGCAAAGCTCTCGGCCGCATTGCGCTTGCGGTTGCAATAGATCTGCTCCGCCTTTAGGTAGACGCGGTTGAGGAAACGCTCGCCGTAGCGATCCATGGCCTGCTGGATGCGCCCAATCTCGACCACATCAATTCCGGAACCGGCGATCATCTTGTTTATCAAGCTACAACATTCCTACCAGCGCGCGCTGGTCAGCAGCCACACGGAAGAACTCCGGCGTCAACGCCCTTGCTGCGCGGCTACATCCAATGACCACCGACTGCTCTTTTGCGACCGTGGCAGTCCGGGGTGTGTCAAAGGCGGTCAAGCGCCGTTCGACTCCGCAACAGCTTTCATCCACAAGCGCCCGTCTCCGATAAACAGCACGTGAAGCTGAAGATGCCGGAACCGAGTCCAAGGCAGACCCTGAGCGTCCCCTGGGCGTTGCAGATGAAGGCAGTCTCCATCGAGGAGCCGTCGCGACTGGTTCAGTCGCTTACCGGGGCGATCCTTGGTTGCGGCGGCTGGGTGCTGAGCCGAGGCGCAAACGACAGCGGGCGGGTCAGCATGCTGTTCGAGTTCGAGCGCCAGGCGTGCGTCGAGATCTACACTGTGCTGATCGCCGCTGGCGTGGAGTTGAGCCAGACCGGACACACCAGACTAACCGAGCTTTGCCAGTGCACACGCAGCCAGCGAAGAAATTGCGGCGCTGAGATCGCGAGCGTCGATCTGGAGATTCAGACCTTCCCGCCGGAGATCGTCGATGTCATGCAGGCGTCCGGGCCTGTGTAAGGCAATTCTCATTCTCGCGGTGCCGGGCTTTCATCCCTTTAGCCCGCTTCAACCAGCCCATATTTGCGCTGCCAGGCTTGCTTGAGTTGCGAGCGCACGCTGGCCCGCTCTGCTTCCGTTACCCCGGGCTCGGGGCCTTCGACAAAGCGCGCAGCCTCGTGTTTGGCAAGTTCCAGCAACTGACGATCGCGCAGTAGATTGGCCACTCGGAACTCCGGCAACCCTGCCTGCCGCGTGCCGAAGAACTCCCCCGGTCCGCGCTGCGAAAGATCAAGCTCGGCCAGCTCGAAACCATCCTGCGTGCGCACCATCGCGTTCAGCCGCTCTTCGCCAAGGTCTGTGACGCGCTCGCCGGTCATCAGGATGCAGTAGCTTTTGGCCGCGCCACGGCCCACGCGCCCGCGCAACTGGTGCAACTGCGCGAGTCCGAAGCGCTCGGCGTGCTCGACGACCATGACGGTGGCGTTGGCCACGTCCACTCCGACCTCGATGACTGTGGTGGAGACGAGAACATCGATTTCACCGCGCTGAAAGCGGCGCATGATGATCTCTTTCTCGTCGGCATCGAGCCGCCCGTGGAGCAGGCCGACGCGCAATCCGGCAAACGGTCCCTTGCGAAGTTTTTCGTACATTTCAACCGCGGACTTGAGACCCGATTTCGCACTCGGACTCGCCTCCTGTGCCGAACCCGCAAACAACAGCTCCGCTGTTTTACCTTTTGGAGTTTTTCTGTGCCCAGCGGCCGGCGCGCCAGCCCTCTCGGCCTGAGCTTCGTCGCGCGAGAAATCCAGTTCCGGCTGGTCGTCCTTCGTTCCCTCGATGACGGGGTAGACGATGTAGGCTTGCCGGCCCTGCGCCACTTGTTTGCGCACGAAGTCCCACACCTCTTCGGAGCGCTCGCCGGGCACACGCTTGGTGACGATGGGCATGCGCCCCGGCGGCAGTTCGTCGAGTGTGCTCAGGTCCAGGTCGCCATATAAAGAGAGCGCCAGCGTGCGCGGAATAGGCGTGGCCGTCATCACCAGCACGTCAGGCTCAGGTTGGTTGGGTTTCTTCATCAATTTGAAGCGCTGCAGGACGCCGAAGCGGTGCTGCTCGTCAACGACGACCAGGCCGAGCCGGTCAAACTCGACTTTCTCTTCGATCAGCGCGTGCGTGCCGATAATCAAATTGGCGTCGCCTCGGTTAATGAGGCCGCGGTTGGTCCGCTTGCGGTCCTCATCGAGCGAACCCGTCAGCAGCACAATGCGCGGCTTGCGGGTGGAGCGCTCCAACAGCTTGCGCGCCGCGAAAAAGTGCTGTGTGGCCAGAATCTCAGTGGGCGCCATCAGCGCCGCCTGGTAGCCGTTCTCCATGGCCACCAGCATGGCCTGAAACGCGACAATCGTCTTGCCCGAGCCCACGTCGCCCTGCAGCAGCCGGCGCATGGGGCTGGGCGCGCGCATGTCGGCCACAATCTCACCGAGCGCACGCTTTTGCGCCCCCGTGGGATGAAAGGGAAGCACCTCGCGGATGGCCTCGCGCACCTTGTCGTTGGTCGCGAACGCGATGCCCTTGCGCTCCTTCATGCGCCGCCGCTTCAGCTCCAAACCTAGCTCAAGATAGAAAAACTCCTCAAAAATCAGGCGGCGGTGGGCCGGGGTTGAGAAACTTTGTAATTCTGCGAGAGGCGTGCCTTCGGGCGGAAAGTGGACTTCGCGAAGCGCGGTTTCGCGATCGGGAAGGTCGAGGCGCCGCAGCATCGATTGCGGCAGGCACTCCGGCACTGCGCCGCGCATGGATTCGAGCAGATTGAAGATGACCCTGCGCTGCCATCGCGAGGCCAACCGGCTGCCTCCCAGCGACTCGTAGACCGGCGTGATGCGGCCCACTTCGAGCATCTGCGTCTGGGCATCGTCGCTCGCGTCGGGCAGGATCTCAAATTGCGGCTGGATCATTTTGAGGTTGCTGGTGGAGCGCGACGGCTCAACTTTGCCATAGACCGCAACCGTTTGCCCGGCCTGAAATTTGCCGTTGAGATACGGCGCATTGAACCAAATGCACTTGAGCGCATGGCGGCCCTGGCCGACAGTGAGCTCAAAGAGCGGCATGCGGCGCGTGCGCAGCAGCACCGAGCCGCGCACCTCGCCGATCACGCTGGCCACGTCGCCAGGCTTCAATTCGTCAAGGCTGACCGGATTCTGGCGGTCCTCATAGCGGAAAGGGAGGTGGTAGAGCAGGTCTTCGGCGGTCAGGATGCCTTTTTCGGCGAGCATCTGGGCCACGCGCGGACCGACGCCGCGCACATACTGCACTTGATCGCCGAGGCTGGGCACATCTGGATGCTAAATCGCTGAGACGGCCCGCAACAAACCCGAGAAGATGCGGCGATTCAGGCGAGACTCAACTGAACCCCAGCACCGGATGCGGCACGTACGGCTCTTCGAGGGCCGTCACCTCTTCCGGCGTGAGGTGGACGGAGAGAGCTGCCACCGCATCCTCCAAATGATTTGCTTTGGTTGCGCCGACAATGGGCGCGGTCACGCCGGGCCTGGCCAAGAGCCATGCCAGAGCGACTTGCGCACGCGGAATGCCGCGCTTTTCAGCGATCTCGCCCAGACGGTCGACGACTCTCCGATCGGCCTCTTCGGTTTTCGAATACATGCTTTTGCCGAAGACGTCGCTCTCCGAGCGCACAGTTGTTTGGGAGTTCCAGGGGCGCGTGAGGCGTCCGCGAGCCAGCGGGCTCCAGGGGATCACGCCAATGCCCTCGGCGCGGCAGAGGCCCATCATCTCGCGTTCCTCCTCGCGGTAGAGCAGGTTGTAGTGGTTCTGCATGGAGACGAAGCGCGTCCAGCTGCGGAGGTCGGCGAGGTAGAGCGCCCGGGCGAACTGCCACGCATACATCGAGGATGCGCCGATGTAGCGCACCTTTCCTGCCTTCACCACATCGTGCAAGGCCTCCAGCGTCTCCTCGATAGGCGTCTCGTAATCCCTGCGATGAATCTGGTAGAGGTCCACGTAGTCGGTCCCGAGGCGCTTCAGACTCTCATCGAGCTCGAACAAGATCGCCTTGCGTGAAAGGCCCTTCCCGTTGGGCTCATCGCGCATCATGCCTTGCACTTTGGTCGCGATCACGACCGCTTCGCGGCGCGCATTGGCCTTCAGGAAGCGACCGAGCACGGCTTCACTTTCCCCGCTCGAATAGACGTTGGCGGTATCGAAGAAATTGATGCCGAGATCGAGCGCCTGGCGCAGGAACGGCTGGCTATCGGCCTCGCTGAGCGCCCAGGCCTGGCGGCCGGGCAGCAGCTTTCCGGTAGCCGGGCTGCCGTAGGTCATGCATCCGAGACAAATGCGGGAAACTTTCAGTCCAGTGTGGCCAAGATTGATGTATTCCATGAGCGCTCCTGATTCAATTCTAGTGCGTTTGATGCCTGGCTGGGTTCCGGCTCGCATTGTGCGGCGCGAGAGCGGGATTGCACTCGTTCGCGGCCAAAGCGGCGAAGCGAGCGACCGAATTCAGGTAGAGGCCAGTGGCAGAGTACTTTCGTGCATTGCGCTGCGGCGAGCAAAAGTGGTTCGATTGGACCAGTGCGAACCTCGCCAGACAACTTTTCTCCTGGCGCGAGGGTCTAAGATTGCAGTACGGGGTGGGTGTGTGTCTTTGGGCTCTTCCGGAGTCGCCGATGCTTACGGGAAAGAGAATTCGCACGTCTAACAAGGGTTGCGCAGAAAACTGGCCAGAAAGGCGCCGGACAAATTGAGCCGCAGATTGAGCCAAGGAACGGCAGTGACGACGAAACCGCAAAGGCCAGGCTTGCATTTCAAAGGCCAGCGCTTTCCATCCAATTTGCCGCGGCACTGGCCGGCACGCGTGCTGGTCGCGGCCGCCGTTCCCGTTTTCGTTCTCCTGGCAGGTTGCGGCGGAACGGCCTCCGGCAACTCAAATGGCACTTTCTCTGTGTCTCCCGGTACTGTCTCAATCGACACCAACTGCACCGGCTGCAACGCAAGTTCCAATTTCGGACAAGCCGTTGAGCAGTTCACCGCGACACTGAACAGCGGTGGCGCGGCCTCCGTGACTTGGGCAGTGAGCGGCGGCGACACGAACTCCGGCCCCGGATCGATCTCAAACAGCGGCCAATACACTCCGCCGCCGTACATCACCGCCAACAGCGTGCAGGTGAAGGTGACAGCCACGCTTACCGCAGGCACAGGCTCAACTTCAAGCTCTACGGTCACGGTAACGCCCGGATTCCTTGAACCGCTCTCGCCCGAGAATGTCGCCCTCGGCGCCAACGGCAGCGCGACCATTACTGGCTACATTGCCGAATCCGGCGGGAGTACCGGCATCACCTACGCCGCCTCTAGCAGCCCCACAGGAAGCGGTGGCGGGCAAGGCTCCGTGGGCACGCCGAGCTGCGTGCGCCCCGCCAACGAGTTCACCTACTGCACCGTCACCTACACAGCGCCAGCCACGGTTTCGTCCACCAGCCCCACGTATGTCGTCGCTACCGTTGGCAGTTCCTCCTCAAAGACTGCGACTGAAGTGCTGCTGAACACCGCCGGGATTTCCAGCAATCCCGCTACGCACCAAACGCAGCTACCGACGCCGGTCCTGCTGGGCACGTCCGGCGGCAACAACAACGATTACGACACTCAGGTTCAAAACGGGCAGACGTTCATCACGGATTGCTGCGGAGGCACGCTGGGCGCGTTGATCCAGAACAGCAGCCACACGCAGTACCTGCTGAGTTGCAACCACGTGCTGGCGCGCAGCGACCAGGCCAGCGCCGGCGAAATGATTATTCAGCCAGGATTGATCGACAATGGCAGCGGAGCATGTTATCCGGTCGGCGACCAAGGCACGGAAACACAAGTTGGCACGCTGACGACGTGGTTGCCGCTGAGTTCCGCATCGACCAATGCCGATGCGGCCATCGCGCAGGTGAACTCCGGCGCGGTCAGCCCCACCGGTTCAATTCTTGAATTGGGCCTGCCCGGGGCAGGCGGTGTGTTGGCCGCCGCGCCTCCTGGAATCTCCTCGACAAACGGCAACGGCGAAAACGGAACCATCAATATGGCCGTGGCCAAGAGCGGCCGGACCACCGGACTGACGTGCGCCAACATTTCCACGGTCAGTCTTGAAGTGCAGGTGGGCTACTTCAGGAACTGCGAAGAAACTGAGCCCTACCTGACCAAGCTCTACACCAACCAGATCGCCATTGAAGCCAACCAGTTCAGCGACGCGGGCGACTCCGGATCGCTGGTGGTGGATGCCAGCAATGCCGAGCCTGTTGGATTGTTCTTTGCCGGCGGCGTCGACTCATCGGGTGTGAGCGAGGGCATTGCCAATCCCGTGACCACGGTGCTCGCGGAGCTCAATGCACAGGAGAATTCCACCTACACGTTCGTCGGCACCACGGACCACCCGGTTAGCTGCCTGAATTACGGGAACGCCACGGCGACCGCAGCGCAGGGAACCGCGCTCTCCGATGCGCAGGCCGCGCTTGCCCAGCAGGCGCTCACGCAGGCGCGCATGTTGATCAATCCCTCTACGGGCATTCTGGGTGCGGCAACCGGCAAGAGCAGCGACCATGCCGGCGAGGCGACTGTCATTCTCTATGTCGATCAGAGCATGAGCGTGACTGCGCCGCAAATGGTCCACGGCGTTCGCACTGAAGTGATCCCCACAACGCCGCAGGCTGTGGCGGCTGGCGCCGTTCCAAAATCCGCGCTGGAGTCCAACACCGTTTCGACGCTGGCGTCCGGCGTGCTCACACAGGCGATCGCGGCCAAGCAGCAGATCGAGCAGAACTTGATGAAGCAGAATCCCGCTTTCTTTGGCGTGGGTGTCGGCCAGAGCCTGGACAATCCCAGGGAAGCGGCGTTGGTGATTTATGTAGACCGCAGGCAGGTGCCGGCAACGCTTGCACCCACCATCAACGGCCTGCGCACGCGGTACATCATCATGGATCGCCTGCACGTTACGCGTTCGTATTTGACGGGGCCACTCCGTCAGCAAAGCCACTGCATGGCGCATCCTGCAACGCGCCGACCAAATAGCCTCGATCTGCTCCGTGCCCATTCGCTGCCGGGCTTGAATTTGTTCTGATGTGCCGTTGTTCGGCGCCGGACCATCCGCTCTAGCTCCAAACGCTTCCTAGTCGACGGGACGGGCTTTGCCGTTCTTCAAGCTGTCGTCGATGATGGACCCGATCTTCGCCTGGTTTCCCTGAACTGTGCGGCCCAATTCAGCGCCCAGGCGGTTCATCTGCTCGTTAGACTTGCCCTGCGCCGCGTTGAACTGGCTCATATCGATATTCACTTCGGCCTTGACTTCGGCGTCGATGACGCGGCGCTCGATGGCCGAAATCTCGCGCTGGACCTCGGCCAACTCCTGACGCGAGACACTGGCGCCTTGCTTGGCGGTCAAACTGGCCACCGTGGCGTTCAACTCTGCCATCTCCTTGGATAGGTCGGGTGCGGGGATGTTGGCGGTGGCCTTGCGCGCCTCGTCGCGCGCCTGCTGGCCCGCATCGCGCAGCACCTGAGCGGCCGCGCGCATTTGCTCACTTTGATCGTGCAGCGCCTTGTCCAAGTCCTCGATCTGGCTCACGATTGCCGGATCGTCGACGACATAGAACTTGCCTTCATGGTGAAAGAGCAGGAAATGTCCATGGGCGACGTTGCGCGCCTTCTCAACTTCGGCCTCGAGTTCACCGCGCGTGTTGCCGCAGAAGCGCGGGTTGGTCCCGGGGTCGCCGACGATCGCGTAGGCGTCGCCACTGGCATAGCAGGACGCGTGGCCTCCGTATCCTTGCATGAAAGGCATCAGCGGCGGCATTGGCGGAACGTGAACCTCGACATCGATGGGCGGAATTGGCGGGATGGCAGGAACAGCGGGGCCGGATTCCTGAGAGCCGGCAGGCGGAAGGGGCGGAGCGGGCGCAGGCTCGGGCGCTGGCGGAGCCGGCGGCGCTTGGACGGTATCCGAATTGCTCGCCTGAGCCGGCGCGGGATTTGACTGGCCCCTTAAGGCGGTTTGAGAAGGCGGCTGATCCTGCGACAGCTTGGCAGCTTGAGAAGAGTCAGCCTGCTTTGGTGTTGCGGCAGCCTCCACGCGAACCAGCGATGCAGCCAGGACGAGCGCCGCTGGAACGATAAGGGCAGCAACGAACGCGCGACGGTTGCCGCTGAAGGACTGCCTGAAGCTCGATTCGTTCAACAGGCGTTCGATGCGGTGAGACAAGTTTGTCGAGTGTGCCATGGGAACTCCAGTCACGGTTGGGCGCGGCAGAGCCGCGAATTCAAGTAGAAGCTGGGCATAGGCGGAGGGGCTTGTGGCTGCGTCAAGGCCGGCTCGGTCGCTGATGGCCTCACCCAGTTCAGAGAGCTTGCGCCTGAGCCACCAGCCCAGAGGGCTGAACCAGGTAAGGCTGGCGTAGAGCCCAGCCACAATCTGCAGATAGAAGTCGCGCTGGCGGATGTGAGAGCGTTCGTGGGCCACGACGACGCGCAGCTTTTCCTCGTTCCATTCCACGTAGTCCGCGGGCAGAAGAATACCCGAGCCGATGTTGACCGGCGATGCGATTCGCGGGCTCCAGCGCACCGGGATGGAATCGGGCAGGTCAAGGTCAGAGGCCGATTCGATGGCTATTGCCCCGATCCACAGGCGAAGCGAGGATGCCAGGCCCCAGAGGAGCCTGAGCAGCAGCGCGGCGCACACGCCGAGGTAGAGAATCCATGCGATCGCGAGCAAAAGACCAGCGGTGCTCATCGTCGCGGGCTGGGCCGCAGATTTTGCGGCAACTGGCGCAGGAATTGGTGCGGCCTCGCGCGCGGTGATTGGCGGCGCTTGAATCTCATCGTCCGGAGCAGCCGGTGCAGGGAAGTGCGCCGTCGCTTCAGGGAGCGGCTGCGCGATCGTTTCCGGCTCGCCGGAGGGCAAAACGAAAGCCGCGGGAGCGGGTGCGGCGAAGGGCGTGGGAGCGGCCATCTTCGCCCAGGATGGAGTAGGCAGGTTCACGGCGGCCCATGTTGGGACCCACTGCCAGCGCATCAGCAGCGGCATGGCCAGGGCTGCAAGCAGCATCAGTCCCCATGCGGCCTTCTGTGCCAGCACGTTTCTGATGCGCAAAAGGCGCATCACAGCCCAGACCGCAAGCGCCGCAATCAGCGCGCGCAATGTTGCTTCAAGGAGCACGGTCAACTGGGATGGAATCATGGCTTCCCCTCCTTCTTGCGCGCGGTTTTTCGGGCGCCGGCTGTTTCCTGAGCCGCGGCAATGCGCTCGGCCAAACGGCGCAGCTCACCCCGGTTCAGCACCTTCGAGTCCACCATGCCGACCAGGAGTGCTTCCACTGAGCCCTCGCAAAACCAATCGACAATGCGCTTCACCGCGCGGCCAGCTACGCGCTGGCGCGATTCTGCTGGCTGGTAGTAGAAGGTGCGGTCCTCAACCGTGTGAGACAGGTAGCCCTTCTCTTCAAGCCGCCGCAGCACAGTTCGGATGGTTGAGTCCTTAAGTGGCCGGCCGAGTCCCTCGCGAACCTGCTCGGCTGTCAAGTTGCCGAGACGCCAGACCAGGAGCAGCACGCTGCGCTCCAGTTCGCCGAGATCGGCCGGATCGTGATTGAATCGAGTGTTACCGGTCATAATGTTACACACTGTAGCACACAAAACCTGAGAGCCGTCAAGAGGTAAAGCGAAAAATGTTTTCGGGTGTGTATTTGGCGTCCTGAAAGTGGCCGGATGCTCCTCCGGGCCAGAGCAAACCTTTCCGGGAGCTTCATTCCGGAGACCGGCTCTAGTCTGCCGCCGAATTCACAGAGCTGGTCAAATGTGGATCATCGGGAATAAAAACTTCGAAGACCGTCCCGGAATTCTTCCGCGCGGGCTCGTCCGACGGCGCCATACTGCGGCTGCGCACGCGCACCAATCCATGATGCTTGTGGATGATCTCGTGGCTCACCCAAAGCCCCAGTCCGGTTCCCGTGACCTCCTTGGTGGTGAAGAAGGCTTCGAAGATGTGCTCGCGCACCTCCGGCTCCATGCCCGCGCCGGTGTCGGCCACGGCAAACCGGATGCCGGTTTGCGCAGGATTCTTCCAATCGCGCGAGCGCCGCGCGCGGATCACCAGCCGCCCGCCGTTGCTGCTGGCGTCAATGGAATTGCCCACCAGGTTGGCGAAGACCTGGCGGATCTCTCCGGCAAAGCAGAAGAGGGTGAGTCCAGCGTCGTAGTCCCTCACAACCTGAAGATCGAGGCCATGGATTCGGCTTTGGTAGAGATTCAGCACCGAGTCCAGCAATTCTTCCAGCGTGACGCGCGAGGGTTGCGTCGGCTGGCGGTAGAAGCGCAATGTCTGCTGGGTGATCTCCGCAATGCGCTGCACCTCATGCCCGGCCATGGTCACGTACTGCTTCGCCGCATCGGGAAGATCGCTGGAGCTGCGCAGAAGGAAGAGCAGGTTGGTGATGGCTTCGAGAGGATTGTTAATCTCGTGCGCGATAGAAGCGGCCAGCCGCCCGGTTACAGCGAGCTTTTCGCTCCGCCGCAAAGCCTCCTCGCTGCGCTTGCGGTCGCTGGCGTCAAGCGCGATGATTCCCACCCAGCGCACCTGGTTCGGCGTGGTGCGCACCGGGTAGGCGCTGATGAGCCAGGTCCACGGCCGCCGCGGTTTGCCTCCTTCGCCGCTCAGTTCCAGGTTCCGCACCGGCTCTTCGCTTGAAAAGACGCGTTGCACCGCGCCTTCGATCTCCGTGGCAACGGCCTGCGGCAGCAAATCCGGCAGAGTGCGGCCGAGGTGGCGGCTGACGGCGGCGCCGGTCAGGTCCGCGAAAACTTGGTTGACGCGCACGACGCGGCCATTGAGGTCAACGAAAGCCAGTCCAATGGGCGCGTTAGCCAACATCGAGTCGAGCAGGGAAAGTGTGTCGTTCAATCCTGCTCGCTGCTCGGCCAATGAGGACACCATACGGTTGAAGGTCTCAATCAGGTCGCCAATCTCGTTATGAACGCGGACCGGAAGCGGAAAACGGCTGCTGTCTTCCGGTGATGTCATGAGGGCGCTGGTCCCGTGGTGCAGCAGCGCCAAAGGCTGAGTAATGGTGCGCCCCATCAAGAGCACCAGCAGCGCCGAAGCCACGATCCAGATGGCGCCGAAGATGGCCGTGTCATCTAAAAGTGAACCCAACTGCTGGCGCGCCGAACTACGGTCGAACGCCACCAGGGCATAGCCGCGGAGATCGATACCTGTGTAAATCGGCCGGATTGCTTCCCATCCGCCGTTCGCTGTTTTGAAAACTCTTGACTCATCGCGTCTGGCTTGAGGAATTTGCGCACGTTCGACCGCGCTGAGTCCTCCCGGTTCCTGCTTTACGCTCCTGAAAAAAAGCACGTCGCCTGACGGGCCGATGATTTTTGCCGACTCAACAATCGGTGCGTCGACGATCGTGCGCACAGCCAGATCCACCCAACTCGGCCTTTGCTGCTCAAGCGCCTCAGCAGACTCATTGGCGAGGGCTGTCGATTCGTAATCCAGCCAATACTGCGCACGCTGATCTGTCCGGCGAATCTGCTGCCGCGCCAGCAAAGCGGCGAATAGGCCAATGGAAAGCCCTTCCAGCAACAGCAGGCCGGCCAGCATCTGCCAGCGAATGGATCGCGGCCACAAGCGCATGCGCAAGGATCGACCCCCGAAGACGAATTAGAAACTTAGTCTATCGGACCGGCTGCGGCAACCGCGTCGCGCGCCTCGTCCCGCGGCTGCGCTTTCAAAACCAGCGACGCCGCGATCTGCCTTCCGTGAAAACGTCCGTTCTCAATAAAAATCTCGTTGGTGCGCGAGCCGGCAACGATCACTCCGGCCAAATAAATGCCCGGCACGTTGCTTTCGAGCGTCTCGGGATCGCAGACGGGCAACCTGTCCTGGCCTTCGAAACGCACACCCAACCGCTCGAGGAATGAAAAATCGGGATGGTAGCCGGTCATGGCGAAGACGAAATCGTTGGGCAGTGTCTCGCGGCCCGTGGAAGTATTCACCACAACCGCGTCGGGCGTGATCTCCACAACCTGCGTCGAAAAGTAAGCCTTGATTTCACCGTCTTTGATGCGGTTTTCGATGTCCGGCTTGATCCAGTACTTCACGTGCGGCTGAATCTCCGGTCCGCGGTAGACGAGCGTGACGCGCGCACCGCTCCGCCACAGCTCAAGGGCCGCGATGGCAGCCGAGTTCTTGCCGCCAATGACCACCACGTCCGTGTCGTAATACGGATGCGGGTCGTGATAGTAATGATGAACCTTGCTCAAGGTCTCGCCGGGAATGTCCATCCAATTGGGCAGGTCATAGTAGCCGGTGGAGATGGCTAGTTTGCGTGCCTCGATGGCTCCCGGCCGGCCAAAGCGGTCCACGGTGTGCGCGGTGAAAGCGCCATCGGCCCCCGTCACGCGTTCCACCCGGTGGTACTGGCGGACCTCCAGGCGGTAGTAAGCCGCGACCAGGCGGTAATACTCAAGGGCCTCGCCGCGCGTGGGCTTGGCATTCGGGCTGGGAAAGGGGATGCCGCCGATCTCGAGGCGCTCCGAGGTGGTGAAGAACGTCATGTGCGCTGGATAGTGAAAGATCGAGTTGCAAACGCAGCCCTTGTCCACCAGCGCCACACGAAAGCCGGCTTTTTGCGCCTCAATGGCGCAAGCCAGCCCCGTGGGGCCCGCGCCCACAACCAGAAGATCTAAGGCAGGATTCGGTGTTGCACTCAAAGGCTGGTCACTCATGCTTCTAGATTAGGGTATTCCGCGGGCGGCGGACTGGTAAACGAACCGTCGCACAACAAAAAAGCCCCAGCCGAAGCTGGAGCTTTTTGCAATCGGATACCGAGTCTCTACGCTGTTACGCGAGTGCCGGAGCGGGCTCCATCATGGGTACCGCCGGCGCTTCTGCCGCGACAGGCAAAGCTGCCGGTTGGGACGGCGCATGCGATGGGCGCGTAAGCCGGTGCACAAAGTGGTAGGGCGGCCATGGACCCGAAAGCTGCATCTGGCACTCCCGCATCACGGCGCTGGTGGTGACGAACTTGTTCTGGTACCGCTCGACACTCTTGCGGTCGATCAAATGCGCGATATCCAGCATCATCTTGCCGTTTTCCATCAGCCGGCAGCTCACCTCCTCATCGAGAGGGATGAAAAGCCGATGCATCTGGAAGCTGACAGCGCGAGCGCGCGTCTGCCGCTCCCGCGCCCGCGAGGCGTTTTCCCGCAGATTGCTGAGATATTCGCGGCCCACGCCTTCGGCTGTCAGATGCTTTTCGATCTCGCGCCCGCAACAATCGTCAACGAAGATCTTCAAATGCATCTCCGTCCTGCCGCGCAGCTTGTCGATGTTTCCGAGGAACTGGCGCTGATTGGAGCGGATGGACTTGCGCAGCGACTCGTCGTCGTTAAAGACGGTGCCAAAGCGGAAGGGAAGAACCGTAGAGTGTTGAAAACAGTCGGCGATCACACGTGCGTGGTCGACGCCTGATCGTTGGTTAAGGGTTTCCTGGGGGTTGTGCTCGCTCACGATCACCGCTAGATCGCTTGCGGGATAAAGGAAAACCTGATTGCCACTGACTCCAAAAACCGATTCCATCGCAACCGGCTTGCGATGACGCGCTAAAGCCGGAAATGCTTGTTTTTCACCAATGCAGTAGGCATACCACGCCATGACGAGACACTCCGTCCGCGTGCGCCACACCTGTCAGGCGCCGCTGGTTGATGAAGCTCTGTGAACTTGGGAACAACTGCATGCATAGTGGCAGAAAGACGGGACCGTGGTCACGGCCTCCCCAAACTAACCGGAATACTAGTCTTCTGAAAATACGACTGGCAACACCTGGCAGGGAAAAGATTGGGTGACACTGTAGCTTGTGTAAAAGTCGTATTGATGAAATGGAAATCAAGATTCATTATATAGCATTTGTGCGATGGCTCACGATAAAGAGATCAAATGAGGCGCTTTGGGCTTGGAATTGCTAGTCGGGGCTCCGCCCCTAAATCCCGCCTCCGGCCCTGTCGGCCTTTTCCGTGCCTTGTTTTCCACAAGAGCCCGGCATGGCCTGTCCGTCCCTCCAAAGCCATCGCCTCGACCTCGCCGCCTCATCGATTAGAGACGGGAAACTCTAGTAGACTCAACGGCAGAATGTCTGCATCCTCCTGCTTGCTTCATCGCATCCCCTTCGCACCCATACTTCTCGCGCTTTTGGCCACGCTCGTTGCGGGAGCAGCCTCAACTTCTTCGCGCGCAGCAGCTCAGGGAACCCACCTGTGGCAGCAATCGCAAATGGAGGAGTTTGAAAAGGGCACGCCTGCGGGCGTTTCGATTGAGAGCGACGGTCACCTGCGTCAGGGGCCGGGAATTACCGAGTTGCTCACCACACCGTCGACCTTCGTGTGGTCGCTAGCCGTGGACAAAGGCGGCCATCTCTTCGCTGGCACCGGCTCACCGGCAACCGTGCTGCGCCTTGGCGAGAAGCCCGGGGAAAAACCGGCCACGCTGCTCGAATCGAGAGACCTTAGCATTCAGGCTCTGCGATTCGGGCCCGACGGCTCGCTCTATGCCGCCACATTGCCGGGCGGCAAGGTTTACCAGCTCAACCCCGACTCGACCACTAAGCTCGATGAATCGAATGCGCCGGTCGTCTTCGACGCGGCCAAGGCGGACGACGCTGCCGCCGGCGACACCAAAGCCGCCTCATCCCCAAGCGCGCAATCGCACTACATCTGGGATCTGACTTTCGATTCCGCAGGGCGACTTTACATCGCAACGGGCAATCCCGGGGCGGTCTACCGGGTCGATCCTGCCAAGCCCGGCGCCGCGCCTGAATTATTCTTCAAAAGCGACGAAGCGCACATCCGCACGCTGGCGTGGGACGTGAAGGGCAATCTCATCGCCGGGTCCGACGGCTCCGGCCTCGTCTACCGGATCGATGCGCAAGGCAAGGGCTACGTGCTTTTCGAAGCGCCGCGGCGTGAGATTACATCCATCGCCATCGGTGCCAATGGAACCATCTATGCGGCCTGTATGGGCGACAAGAGCCGCAATCCACTGCCTCCGCTGCCGGTGCAGGGAATCGCCTCCGTTTCGATCACCGTGGTTCAGCCCCAATCCCTGCAGGCTGCAAACGCCAGCGCCTCCGTGCCCGAGGGAACCGAGATCTTCGCTCTCACCGAGGGCCAGGCGCCGCGATCTCTATGGACCAGCAAAGATGCGATTGTCTATGGGCTTGCGGCCCGGCCTGACGGTCTTCTTGCGCTCAGCGGAAACCGCGGACGAATTTATCGCATCCAGGATGACGGCAGCTACGCTGACGTCGCTCATCTCGAAGCGCAACAGGGGCTGAGTTTCGCGGCGGACTCGCCCTCTGGATCCGGCGCCGGGCGCCTTTTCGTCGGCGCGGGTAATACCGGTAAGGTCTACGAGTTGGGCGCAGCGGAGACGCACGAGTACGCCAGCGATGTTCTCGATGCCGGAGCCTTCGCCCGCTTTGGCCGCGTCGAAATCGAGCCGGGCTCATCCGGCTACGACATTCTCACTCGCACGGGCAATGTGGAGCAACCGGTGCGCGGCTGGAGCGACTGGCAGCCGCTTGCGAACGGCTCCGTCGCCTCGCCCCCGGGACGCTTTCTGCAGTGGAAGGCGGTGTTGCACGCGGGTGGCGTGCTGGGCAGCGTTGGCGTCAACTATTTGCCCGTCAACTCCGCGCCAGTTGTCGACGAGCTGGTGGTGGTTCCCGGCGCGCGCCTCAACCCGCAGGCAAACCTCTCCCAGAATCAAACCATCAACATCACGTTCCCCGCGACGAGCCAAAGCTCGGGGATCACCTACGACGCGGGCACAAGCCAGCCGCTTCAGGCCGTCAAGGATCGCACCGCAGTCACGGTACGCTGGGCTGCGCACGACAACGATGGCGACACGCTGGCCTACTCGATTTACATGCGCAGCGACGGCGACACCGAGTGGTGGCCGCTGAAGAAAAAGATCAAAGAACAGGCCTACAGTTTTGACGCGACCCTGATTCCCGACGGCGGCTACCGCATCAAGGTGGTCGCCTCTGACGCCATCTCCCACTCGCCTGGCGACGCGCTCACGGGCGAAAGAATCAGCGATCGATTCGTCATCGATACCACGCCGCCCGTGGTCACGAACCTGAAGGCCGTCGGCCAGCAGATTAACTGTGCCGGCTTGAATTGTTCCAAGCCGTTTCTTGTCAGCTTCGACGCCGAGGATACGACTTCGTCCATCGCCCGAGCTGAATATTCGCTCGATGCCGGGCCGTGGCAATACATCGATCCCGCGGGACAGATCTCCGACTCTCTGCGCGAGCACTACGAGTTCCGCATCTCGCTGGACGTGGAAGCGGGCAAGATCGGCGAGCACCTGATCACCGTGCGCGCGTACGACCGCTACGACAACGTGGGCCTGGCCAAGACCGTCATTCCCGCTCAGGGGCAGTAGGCCGGGGAAAGCGAATATCGATGCGATTTGAGTTTTACGTGGCGGCGCGATACCTGAAGGCCAAGCGGCGGCAGGCCGTGGTCGGAGTCGTCACTGCCATCTCCATCGCCGGAGTGACCGCCGGAGTTGCGGCCCTCATTATCGCTCTCGCCATCACCAACGGCATGCGCCGCGACCTGCAAGACAAGCTGATCGGTTCCAGCGCCCACGTGCAGTTGATGCAAATCGACGGGCGCGGAATTCACGATTGGCAAGCGCTCCTCGCGCGTCTGCGCGCAGTGCCCCACGTCGTTGCAGCCTCGCCCGGCTTGTACGAGCAGGTTCTTGTCGCCCGCGGCGCACGCGATGGCGGCGCGCTGATTGAAGGCATTCTGCCCGACGATGAGCGAACCGTCAGCGATCTCCTCTCCAAGGCCACGCCGGGCGCAGTGCAGACGCTCGAGCCGCAACCCGCACCCGAATCAGCGCAAAACGCGGAATTGCCGCCCATCGTTCTGGGCAGCGACCTGGCCGACACCGTTGGCGCCGCCGCTGGCGATTCTGTGCTCATCATCAGCCCCCAGGGCGAGATGACGCCCATGGGTGTGATTCCCAAGTACGTGCGCTTCCGGCTGGCTGGCACTTTCCACTCCGGCTTCTACCAATACGACGCCCAGATGGGCTTCCTGCGCCTCGCTGATGCGCAGCGGCTCTTCGATGAGCCCGACCTGCTCTCCGTGATCAGCTTCAAAGTCGACAATCTCGACAACGCGCCGCAGATTGCCCGCGCCATCGAGCAGGCCGCGGGTCCAGGGTTCATGACCACCAACTGGACCGAAGAGAATCGCGAGCTCTTTCGCGCCCTAAAACTTGAACAGATCGTCACATTTATTGTGATCGCACTCATCGTGATCGTGGCTGCGCTCAACATTCTCATCGCTCTCACGATGATGGTGATGGAAAAAACGCGCGACATTGCGGTGATGATGAGCTTCGGCGTTGATCCGGGCCAGGTGCGGCGGATCTTCCTGCTGCAGGGCCTGCTGATCAGTGTTGTCGGCACAGCCCTCGGGCTGATTCTCGGATACCTGGCCTCATGGGCCGGTGGCCACTATCACTTCATCCACTTGTCTGCGGACGTCTACTCCATCGACACGCTGCCCTTCGCTCCCCGCCTGCTCGACGGCGTGATCGTGTCGGTTGTTTCGATCGGTATTTCGCTGCTGGCCACGCTGTACCCGTCGTCGTCGGCTGCAAGAGTGCTGCCCGCGGAAGCGTTGCGGTATGAATAACAGAATATAATCTTCAGCCATGCTGGCGAACGCTTAATTCCCTGCTGCGTTCATGCTTAGAGGGAATATGCTCATCCGGAATTTCGGTCATTTGTGGGAACGCAAGTTCATTAACTATGGTACGGGAGGGCCCGGAAACAGAGGCCATTTAAAAGGATACAACGGGAAAGAGGAGGTAGATTTCAGAGAGCAAATTGGGATTTACGTACTATTCGATAAAGACTTTGTGCCCGTATATATTGGGCAAGCGGGGAGGGGCCACCGGCGACTCTTCGACCGACTAAATGAACACGAAACAGACGACCTTTGGAACCGATGGGATCATTTCAGCTGGTTCGGCTTTCGCAGAGTAAACAAGAAGAGTAGGACTCTCTCACGTTTCGACAGCGTAACCAAGCGATTCTCAACGAAGGGTAGCTTGCTGTTGAACGAGGCGAAGGCGCGCTCATTACCGCAATGCAGCCTAGACTTAATAAGCAAGGTGCGCGGTGGCGCGACGTCAAGGAGTATTACCAAACAAAAGACCCGGCCATGGAGGAGGCGACGGTAGGCGACTTAATCGAGAAGTTTGAGAGCGTGGAGAAGAAACTCAACCGCCTAGAGGTGTTGATGCGTGGCAAACGCGCAAACCACGCCCGTAAACGCAAGAAGAAGGCTCGAAAGAAATAGACCAATTCCGCAGATGTGAAACTCGAATGGCTGGGCTGAAGAACGAGCGTCATGATTAGCGACCGAAACATTCTGCGCTGGACGGCCCGAACGGATTAGCAGCTTCCAATCGCAGGCACTCATTGCGGCGTGATGATCCCGCCCATTGCGTGGCGCCGCAGCAGCACAATGCCGCGATGATCCACCTTTCTCAACAGCTTCATTTTGGGAATTCGATACACTGCGAGTAACTCTATCTGGCGCAAGATTCCTTGACCGGCATAGGGCTGCGTGCAAACCTCGTTTTATGCGAACCATCACCCTGAGCCAGTTGCGGAATACCCGTTTGTGGCTACCTTGGCTTAAGGCAGGGGAGAAGATTGAGCTGCGCTACCGCAAGCGCCTAATTGCCTGGATCGTGCCGGATGAATCATCCATCAGGAAGTCCGGTAGGAACTCGTCAGGGACCGCAAAGAAGACGTAAGAACGCTTCAACAGCCATTCATTGCGGCGTAATGATTCCACCCATTACGTGCCGCCGTGGCAGCACGATGCCGCGATGATCCACTTCTGCCTTTGCGCCCGACTCGCCGGATTCCGGCAAACTCTGCCGTTCCACCAGCGCGCCACCGCAGGCCGGGCACCAGTCCGCCTTGGTCTGTTCGGCAAGGACCGCGTGGCACTGGCTGCAGATCCGCTCCATAGGTATGAGATTACCGGATTGGCACCGCTCTCGACATCTGCGTCGGTCCCTCCTCAACCGCCCGGTAAACTCAATGTATGCTTCCTGCCCCGCGGCTCATTGCGATTGACGTGGACGGCACCCTTGTGCCGACGCTGTCGCAGACCATCAGCGAGCGCAATGCGCGGGCGTTGCGGGCTGCTCAGGAAGCGGGAATCACGGTGGCCATTGCTACTGGACGCCGGCCGGCCTATACCGTACCCTTGCTGGCGAACCTTGGCCTGCGAGCGGATACACCCCTTATCGCGTCCAATGGTGCAGTGCTCTCGACGCTGGGCGGTGAGGTCATTGACCGGTGCCACATGTCTGCGCGAGTCGCGCGCGGCCTTTGCGGCGTGCTCCGCCCGTTCGGGACCGTCGTCTTCACATTCGACCGGCCGGGCCGCGGCGAGCTGGTTCTCGAAGACCTCGAACAGGCGCATGGCCGCATAGCGATGTGGGTCGAGACCAACCGTAATGCAATTGAGGTCGTGAGGCCGCTGGAATCGGCGCTGGTCGATGGTGAGGATCCGATTCAGGGAATGGGAGCCGGAAGCATCAGCAGGATGAGAGATGCCGAGAAGGCGTTGAAGGCAAGCCAGTGGGGCACGGAATGTGAGAGCGTGCGCACCGAGTACCCGGCGCGCGATCTTTCGATCCTCGACCTTTTGCCCCCCGGTATCTCGAAGGGATGGGCGCTCGAGCGACTCGCCACGCGCCTCGGCGTCGATCGCAAAGAGACCATGGCTATCGGCGACAACTGGAACGACGCGGGT
Organism: Occallatibacter sp.; assembly: GCA_049517515.1. GTDB lineage: Bacteria > Acidobacteriota > Terriglobia > Terriglobales > Acidobacteriaceae > Telmatobacter. The sequence goes on along the minus strand of JBEKSA010000001.1, from coordinate 139,768 downwards.
ATGCTGGAATGGGCGGGGCAGGGAATCGTGATGGCAAATGCGGCGGAGGAGCTGCGCACGCTGGCGAAGACTCGCGGGTGGAAGCAGGCGCCGTCGAACGATGAGGACGGCGTGGCCGTTGTTCTGGAGGCAGCGCTGGCCAAACTGGCAACGGCAAAAGCATGAACAGAGAATTTCAACGACGGAAAGCGGCACGCGGAAGAAATCTTCTTGCGCTTGGAGCGATCGCCGCGCTCTCTTGCCTGCCAAACCTGTCTCGTGCCGGCGAACGCGTAACCCTCAGCAACGGCTTCGTTGAGCCGTGCGATCACCATGCGCTGGTCGACGGCCGCATTCGCCTCTACCTGACCGCAGGAGAGGACAGCTACATCGAGTTCAAGCCCGCGGAGATCGCGACATTCGAGCAAGTACCCGATTCACCTGCGTCCGTTCCGTCGGCGTCCGCCCCCAAACCCCAAACGCTGGCAAAACTAACCGCAGGCGACCTGCGCGAGATGCTCGCGCGAGCCGGAGCGGATCATAACCTGGATGTAGATTTGCTGGCCAGCGTGGTAAAAGCCGAGAGCGACGGCAACACCCGCGCCGTGAGTCGCGCCGGCGCCCGGGGCTTAATGCAGCTCATGCCGGGAACTGCTACCGGGCTCGGCGTCGAAGACAGTTTTCAGCCCGACCAGAATGTGCGTGGCGGCTCAACCTACCTCGACAAGTTGCTCACCCTCTACCACGACAATCTTGCCATGGCGCTGGCGGCGTACAACGCCGGCCCTGAAGCGGTCGACAAATATCACGGCATTCCGCCCTACCGGGAAACTCAGGCATACGTCGCCCGCGTGATTCACGAGTTCAATCGCCGCGTTCTGGCTCGGGAAGCAGAGGCCCGCCACAACTCCTCCGCACCACATGAAGTAGCAGCGCAACCAACCTCACCGCACTAGCCAGCGTGACTTTCTTCATTGTTTCTTCACAATGCAACGAGCAGTTGACTCCGCTTGGACCCGGCTGCACATTCCTCGCAGCCCTCTCGCAAGCGCGTGAGAACATACCCATAGACTTTGATCGCAAATTGCCGAACGGAGAACGCGTGAAGAAGAGCCAATGGATTCCGGGGCTGATTCTGCTGTTGGCGCTGGCCGCCCTGGCTTTTTGGGCACGATCACGAATTCATTTTGACTTTCATGTCTTTGCTGCCCAGGTTGCCCGCGCTGATTGGCGCAAGATCGCCATTGGCATCGCCTGCATTTATCTCGCCTTTGTCTTTCGCGCGGCACGCTGGACGGTGCTGATGCGGCACAATAAAAAGGTCCCGATCTTCTCGCTTTTAGGAACACAGATCATCGGATTCACCGCGGTCGCGCTGATCGGGCGCTTTGCCGATCCGGTCCGGCCCTATCTGGTTGCCAAAAAGACCGGAGAACCGCTGGGCTCGCAGATCGCCGTCTACATTGTCGAGCGTCTTTTCGACTTCGGCTCCATGGCGCTCATGTTTTCGCTGGCTCTTTTGTGGATTCCCCAGTCCGCCATGGCCGCCGCGCCCGGTCATGCGGGATTCTTTAACCATCTTTTCGCGCCACTCATCGAGCGATATCGGATTCTTTCCGTCATTTTCGCCCGCTTTGGAGCTCTGCTCGCCACGCTGGCCGGCGTTCTGCTTTTGGTTGTTGTGCGCCTATCAGGCAACGCGGTGGCCGGCTTCTTTGAGTCCTCTCTTGGGCTTATTTCCAAGAGCATGGGCCACGCAGTCGCCCACAAGATCAGAACCTTTCACGCCGGACTCGACGTGATTCACAGCCTCTCCGACTTCGCCATCTCCGCGTCAATCTCGCTCAGCATGTGGGGCATCATCGCCTTCGCCTACCTTGAAACGGTGCACGCCTTCACGGCCAGCCCCGCGCTTGCCGGGATGAGCTTTTCGAAGTGCGTTCTGCTCTTGATGATCAGCGGAAGCGTGAGTGTCCTGCAGCTCCCGGTCCTGGGGTGGTTTTCCCAGATTGCCTTCGTAGCTGCGGCGCTTTCCAGTTTGTTTGGCGCAACGCCCGAAGCCGCCACCGCCTGCTCGGCTATGATCCTGCTCGGAACATTTCTCAGCGTCATTCCGGCGGGACTGATCTGGGCCCAGTTCGATCACATCAGTCTGCGCAAGGTCACAGTGGAGAGCGAACACGCCGAGGAAGAGCTGGTTGCGAAAGAAGAAACCGGCGCGGGGACGGCAGCGACCCGTCCCTCGCCGACCGTAAATCGAATCAGCCCGCGTTGAAATATTCCCGCGCCTCTCGCCGGAAGAGAAGATAGCTGAAAAGTACCAGCAGAGCGCAGTGCATAATCAGCTCATGCAGCGGATGAAACGCGCTGATGACGACGTGCGATGCGATCCACACCAGCGCTAACCACCGCGCCCAGTTCTGCCCTCTGAGCATGAGGATTCCGGCAACCACCGCCGCTACTCCGAGCGCGGTGATCCACACGAATTCATTCACGATGGGCTTGTGCATCTTGAAGTCCGCATAATGAGCAGCCGTCCCCAGCACACCCACGAGAATATATAGCCAGCTGAGAATCGTGATTGAGATCGGACACTTTCTTGTCTGCCCAGTCGCCACCGATTCGTCTCCTGCATCACTTTTACTTCAATACCGATGGGAGCGCTGTCGCTCCATCTGCCGGCACCGCACCGCTCGCTGCCTCCGAGTACTGAATCGTCTCCGGCCCCACCGCGCCGCCCGTCATCACCATGCTCATCGCCTGTTCCATGGTCAGGTCCGTCTCGATCAGGCGCTCCATGGGAAGAATCTGCAGAAACGCCGACGTGGGATTGATGGCGTTAGGCACCAGCACCGCCGCCAGGGGCCGTCCGCTCTCTCGGTCGCTCATGGTGCGCGTCAGGAACCCGATGCTCTTTTGGCCCACAATCGGGAAGTCCACCAGCACAACGCGCTGGCTTGCGTCCTTCTTGGCCATCATCGTATCGAGCAGTTGGCGAACCGACGTGTAGACCTTGGCCACGAAGGGCAGCCGCTCCAGCATCGATTCAAAAAGCCCAAAAGCCTGGCGGCCGACGACAAGCGAAGTCACCCGACCCACAACGTAAAGCACAACCAGCGTGAGCAGAATGGCCAGCACGGGCTGAATCCACGGATAGCGGGACCAGCCTTCGGGAAAGAGCACTGCCAGCAGATGCACCGCGGGCAATCCTGCCTTGGCCAGCTCGCCGAGCAGAAAGCTGAAGATCAGGTAGGTAACGAAAAGCGGGCCGACGGTGATGATTCCGGCCAGGATACTTCTCTGCACACTGCGCAGCGTTCGGCTCACATGTCCTTTCACGCGCGTCTCCTTGGTTCGAGGATACGCTGGGCTTAGAGCAAACGCCTGCGAATGCGCGCTGCAAAATACCCCCCAAACTGCGGAAAAGGGTTCCCAACGAGCGCAAAATGAGCTATATATGAGGATTACCTCATGGTTTGGCACAAGGATACCCATGAACGAGCCCGAGAACATTGAATCCATTGATCGTGCTCTCCTATCCCCCAGGTCCGCGCCGCAATCGCGCCCCATGGGATCGCCGTTGCCCATGGGATCCGGTCGGCGTCCAGTAAGTTCCCCAGCCCCTGGAAACCGTATCTCGGCGCCGCCTCCCGGCCGCGCTCTGCCCCGATCGACGAGTGGCGAGGAGCCCTCTGGCGCGCAACGTGCCATGAACGCCTTTCGCGCGGTGATGCCGCTCGTGCAGCGGCTCCTGCCTCTGCTCGAAGGAAACGTGCTCACCGCCATCTCCAATGTGCTCACTCCGCGCCCGCAGGCGCCTCCGCTTCCACCTAAAGTCGATCTGACACCGTTTCAGGACAGCCTGGCTGAGCTTCAAACGCAGCATCGCGGCCTGCGCGACCAGGTGATGGAGCAGAACGCCTCGCTGAAGCGCGTCGACGATCAGTTGGAGATGCTTCGCGAAGCCACGGACCGCAACACCCTCGAGCAGCAGGAACTCCTCGAAGACTTGAAGATCTTCAGCGGCAAGGTGAAGGTCGTTGCAGTGGTTGGAATCGGCGTGCTGGTGATTGGCTTTGTGCTGAACCTGATTCTTTTCCTGCATATTCAGCGCGTCCTACCTTGACGCCCTGTCCAGAACCCCATCCGTCCGAGCGGGGAGACCAAGCTGCGCAACAATCCTATGCGGCAGAGTAACCGTCCTCCGGTTTCCGGTGTCTATAATGATGGCAATCCAATGGCGATTTCGGGACCTCGACACGCACGAGGAGGTTCTTCATGGGCAGCCGGATCCATCCTTCTGGATTCTTTCTCTTCGCACTCGCCTTGCTGCCGCTCGCAGGTTGCAGTATCGCTCCGGCGAGTTCGGGCTCGATTCAAAACGTTCAAGCCTATACCGTCGGCGGCACGGTCTCCGGCCTCTCTGGCACCGGGCTCGTGTTGCAGAACAATCTCAGCGACAGCCTTACGGTGAGTGCCAGGGGATCCTTCGCCTTCCGAACCCCGATCCAGGCCGGAGGAAACTACTCCGTCACGGTGCTGACACAGCCATCGAATCCCGCGCAATCCTGCGCTGTGAGCAACGCGGCCGGCTCCGTGACCACCTCGAACGTGACGAACGTTCTGGTCACGTGCACCACCTCAAGTCCGCCTCCGGCAACCTACACGGTCGGCGGCACGGTCTCCGGCCTTTCCGGATCCGGCCTTGTGCTCCAGGATAACGGCGGCGACAATCTGGCGGTGAATGCCAACGGACCCTTCACCTTCGCCACCCCACTTGCTGCCGGCTCGAGCTTTCTCGTCACGGTGCTCACGCAGCCCTCGAATCCCGCGCAACTCTGCGCCGTGACCAATTCGTCTGGCTATGTGACCACCTCGAATGTGACCAACGTCGAGGTCACATGCACCCCGCCGAATTCCAGCCCGGATTCGCAGTCCTACACCGTCGGGGGCACGATTTCCGGCCTCGCCGGATCCGGCCTTGTGCTCCAGGATAACGGCGGCGACAACCTGACGCTGAGCACCAACGGTCCCTTCGCGTTCGCCACTCCCCTTGGCGCCGGCTCGCACTTCCTCGTCACCGTTCTTACGCAGCCCTCCGGTCCCGCGCAATCCTGCATCGTAAGCAACGCGGGCGGCGCCGTGATCTTCTCCGATATAACAAGCGTTCAAGTCACATGCACCGATTTGCCCGCTTCTGCAACGCCAATTCTCACCGCTGCGGGTGAGTGGACCTGGGCGGGCGGCGCCAACGTCCCCGGCCAGGCCGGGGTTTACGGGGCGCTCAGTGTTCCTGCGATCGGCAATATTCCCGCTGCGCGCACTGCGGCCACAGGATGGACCGATCGGGAAGGGAACCTCTGGCTCTTTGGCGGCTCCGCACCGACGGTTGGCGGGGGCTGCGCCATCACGCACGCACTTTGCTGGGGCGGCGCGAGCCAGAATCTGAACGACCTGTGGAAGTTCGACGGCAGCGAGTGGGCCTGGATGGGCGGCTCGAATTCATCCAACCAGTCCGGCGTCTACGGAACGCTGGGCCAGTCGAATCCCGGAAACGTCCCCGGCGCGCGTTGGGGCGCCGTGAGCTGGAGCGACGCTCAGGGAAGATTCTGGCTTTTCGGAGGCAATGGCTACGACTCGGCGGGCAATGTTGGCCAGTTGAATGATCTCTGGAAGTACTCAGACGGCCAATGGACCTGGATGGGCGGATCGAACCTGGTCAATCAGCCGGGAGTCTACGCTACCAAAGGCGCGCCCGCTCCCACCAACTATCCTGGCGCCCGCTCCGGCGCCGTCGCCTTTGCCGACCCCTCCGGGAACGTCTGGCTCTTCGGCGGGCAAGGCTGCGACTCGACTGCCAACTGCGGCGGAGCTCTGAACGACCTTTGGGAGTTGAGCGGCGGCCAATGGACCTGGGTCAGCGGATCGAGTGTCTCCTACCCCGCCCAGCCCGGCGCTTACGGCACTTTAGGCACGCCCGCCCCGGGAAATGTCCCTGGAGCGCGTTATGACCCCGCCGGTTGGATGGATCCTTCAGGCAATTTCTGGATCTTTGGCGGCGCCGGATACAACCTGCTCTACTTCAACATTGGTGAGCTCAACGACCTCATGAAGTTCTCCAGCGGCGAATGGACGTGGATGGGCGGCTCTGACAACCTCTTCGACCAATTTGGGACCTATGGGACGGAAGGAACTCCCGCTCCCGGCAACGTTCCAGGCTCGCGTGACAGTTCTCAAACCTGGACGGATGCAAACGGAAACCTGTGGCTCTTTAGCGGGGAAGGGTTTGGCGCGCCTTCGTCCACCGGGTCCTTGTTCAACGACCTCTGGGAGTACAGCGCGGGTGAGTGGACGTGGGTCGGCGGCTCCGGCACCGGCATTCAGCCGGGCACATACGGAACGCTCGGGGTTCCCGCCCCAGGCAACATTGCGGGATCGCGCATCGGCGCCGTCACATGGACTGACACAAAAGGAAACCTATGGCTCTTTGGCGGCGGGTACCAGAACGACTTGTGGGTCTATCAGCCGCAATAGTCAGTCAGGAATGGCCCAACTTCGATTCGTTTTGTAAGGGAGGCTCGCCTTACAGCTCCAGCACGTTGTCTTCGATCGCCAGTCTCACGTTGCCGTCCGACTTGGCCAGCCGCCGCACCGCCTCGGGCTTGTCCACCTTGGCTCTCAACATCACCAGCGCCACCGGCACGCTGCGCCCGGCGCTCTTGATGGTCTCCACCGCGGTCGCCCGGTCAATGTTGCACGCGCACATCAGAATGCGAATGCCGCGTTCCACCAGCTTGGAATTCTGCATGTGCACGTTGACCATCAGGTTCTCGTACACATAGCCCAGGCGCGCCATGACGCCAGTGGTGATCATGTTCAGGATCATCTTCTGTGCGCTGCCGGCCTTCATGCGGGTGGAACCGGAGACCACTTCGGCGCCCACATCGGCTACGACAGTGATGTCCGCGGCTTGCGACAAGGGTGTCTCGTGATTGCAGGTCACGGCTGCGGTGTGGGCTCCGCGGGCGCGGGCATAGGCGACGGCGGCAACCACGTAGGGGGTTCGTCCAGATGCCGAAACGCCTACCACCACATCCTTCCGCGTGGGGCGGCGGCGTGCGATGTCCCGCTGGCCCAGCTCTTCGGAGTCTTCGTTCACCTCGACTGCAGACGCCAGCGCCTTTGGGCCGCCAGCCATGATGTACTGCACTTGTCCTGGCGCGGTGGAGTAGGTGGGAGGACACTCCGATGCGTCCAGCGCGGCAATCCGCCCACTCGAGCCGGCGCCGATATAGATCAGCCGGCCGCCATCGCGCAGGCTTCGCGCCACCTGGTCGATCACTTCCGCGATTTCAGGGATGGCCTTCTTCACCGCCGCGGCGACCTTCGCATCTTCGTGGTTGATGATGCGAGCGATCTCCAGCGCAGACTTGGTGTCGAGTCCTTGAGAAGCCTCGTTCTGGCTCTCGGTGGTTAGTTGCTGAAGCAGGGTGGCCTGGTCGTTGTGATTGTCATTCGATCGGGAGCCGGCCATCTCCTGCAGCGTTGTGCTTGGTAGCATCGCGTCAGACCCCAGTTTTGATTGTATCTATAAATCCGCGCAAGCCCCTACACAATTTTCGCCAGGCCGCATCCGCTTTCGTACCCGTCAATTCTTACCTTTGGAGGGCTTCGCGAATCGCATCATGAAAGGCCGGCCGCACCTCGCGGATCAACTGACTCTTTCGATCGGGCCAGGTTCGATTGGTGAGCAAAACAATGGCCAAAGCCGCTTCCAGGTCGATCCAAAGCGAGCATCCGCTAAAGCCGAGGTGCCCAATGGAATGGCCCGAAAAATGTCTACCCGCCGACGAGTTCGCGGAAGGCGTATCCCACCCAAGCGCCCGGGAGCTGCCTGCAGGCCCTTGCCGTTGGGTAAATTGTTTCACCGTCGCTGCCTCGAAGAGATTCGGCGTTCTGTTGGAATCGTTTCCGGCTCTCGCGCCGACAATCTCCGCTGCAAATCGCAAAAGGTCGGCAACATTCGAGAAGAGCCCCGCGTGTCCGGCTACACCCCCGAGCACCGACGCGTTTTCGTCCTGCACCTCGCCCTGAATCAGGCGATGGCGAAACCATGTGTCCTCTTCCGTCGGTGGAATCGCGTCGCGAAGTGCCGGAGCAGGGCAGAAGCCCGTGGCACTCATCCCGAGCGGCCCGAGCACCTCACGGCTGAGCCACAAATCCAGGGCTTCGCGGGTCCGCACCTCGATCGCCTTGCCGAGCAAAATGAATCCGGGGTCGGAGTATTCGGCCCGCGTTCCCGGCTCAGCCTCCAGAGGCAGCTCCAGACAGGCGCGGAACAGCGACTCCGGCGTAGTCGTCGTTTGGAAGAATTTCACGTACCCCGGCAAACCGGAGTTCTGCGCGAGCAATTGCCGCAGCGTAACCTGGCGCGCCAAATCTCCCGGGGCACGGCCCGCGACAAATCCCGGCAGCAGGTCGCCCAGCAGCGTTTCAACGTCGATCTGCTGCCGCTGGACCAGCAACATCGCGGCGACGGTGGTCGCCACCACTTTCGTCAGGCTGGCCACGTCATACGCGGTCTCCGCGCTGACAACAGGCGATTCCTGCACGTATGTGAACCTGCCCAGCGCGTCCTTGAGCGCGACCTCGCCGCCGGCCAACACGCCAAATGCGCACCCCGGGAAGGCTCGCGCCGCGATTGCCTCTTCCAGCACGCGATACGCCCCGCCAAACCGGCTGGGCGCCTGTCCGGGACCGACCTCAGTTGATTGGGCTTTGGTTGGCATCGCTTTCTCGCATGGTAACGCGCGAACAGCCTTCCTGCCGCAGCGCGCTCAGTTTTCATGCAGGGGCCATGCGAAGTCGAGCTATCCTTGTGTGCGGGAGTTTCGTCTATCCATTAGGGTGAAGGAGGGCTGATGTCCTCGGTGCGAAGGCCGCATTCGGCGGCAATTTTGATCGGGTTGGTGGCCACTGGCCTCAGCATGTGCGCCGCTCAATCGTCCGCTCCCCCCTTGCCGGATCAGACCGCATCCGCGCCGGCAACGACTCAGCCAGCAAGCCCTGCAACACCTGCCGCACCGGCGCAACCCGCGTCGGCAACCGAGCCTGCGGCTCCGGCAGCGACATCCGCAGACCCGGTTGGCCTGGCAAACGCCGCGCCGGCAAAGAAAACCTACACCGTCCCCGCCGGAACCAAGGTCCTGCTCGAACTGCGAAGCGCCATCAATACCAAGTCGGCCAAGCCCGGTGACGGCGTCTACCTGTCGTCGACCTTCCCGGTCGTAGTCGGCAACCGGGTCATGATCCCCACAGGCGTTTATGTGCAGGGAATGGTTGACCGCGTCCAGCGCGGCGGCATGAGGGCCAAAGCGCAGCTCGACATGCACTTCACGTCGATCATCTTCCCCAACGGTACCGTCGCTGAGATTCCTGGCGTCGTGGACAATGTGCCCGGCTCAAAGAACCAGACCGTGATGAACGACGGCGAGGGAACGATTCAGCAGAACGGCAATAAGGGCCGCAACGCGGGCCAGACCGCGGAAATCGCGCTTCCTACCGGCGCGGGTGTCGGCACCATTGGCGGCGCCGCCTCCGGCCATCCCATTGAGGGCGGTCTCGCCGGCCTCGGCGCCGGACTTGCCACCGTGGGCATCGTTTCGCTTTTCACGCGCAACGCCGACGTAGACATTCCCCGCGGCACTCAGGTCGAGATGGTTTTGCAGCGCCCCCTGGTGCTGGAGGAAGAGAATCTGGCTGGGCTCTCCGAACCCGGAGCCGCACCCGAACTGATCCCCGCTGCCAACCAACAAAAACCGATGACGAACCATCGTCCGCGCATCATGTGCCCGCCCGGCAGTCTCGGCTGCGAATAAGGCAATCCTTCGCCGCGTGGCCTCGCTGGGCACAACCTGCTGCAATCAGGTCCTTTAAGCTCAGTTTTTCTAAATGAGTCTTGCGTTTGGGACCACTGCGCCGGCGCGCATCAGCACGCAACTTCCACTCTGGTCGCATCTGTAATGGACATTGGAACGGTATGTCTCCCACGATGTTGCGTTACTGGTGGCCACTGTCGTGCCGAGGATGAACGTTCTGCCATCGCTGCTCTCGACCGTCCCGGCTGTTGCGTCGTAGTCCGCCACCGTAAGATCCCCTTCGGTGTAGCGGATCACAGGCTTGGCCACATTATCAAGGCTCGATAGTGTTGGATCCAGAGCAGTTGGAGCAGCCAATAAAGCGCTTGCCATTCGATGCCGTACAGGCGCGGAAACCCGAATGGACATGGGCCTTGCGACGTGCCATTCCTTGCCGGCGAGCCTAAAGGTCGCAGGCTTCACCGCCTCCGGCGTTTTGCTGAAGGCAATTTGTGCCGCAGACGACGCCTGCGCCTTTACGGCATGACTTGCAGTCGAGAGGCGCAGGTCGGCCGCCTTCGAAGCTAAAAGCCCGGCATCGGCGACCGGTTGGCTCGGGCTGGCGTTCGGCGGAGCAACGACGGTTGGGTGGACGACGGGCGCGGGGCTGTCGTTCACAGCAGGGTTGGTTGCGGGCGCGATGTTCGTCGGGATGGCTTGAGCTGAATCGCCTGACGCGGCAAGAGCACTATTAGGAGCATTCACCAGCGCCAGCATCAGTCCCGTGGCGGTGCCTACGGAGACGCCGAGTGAGACGCAAAGAAAGGGCAGTATAAGCCGTGAGAGCGAAAAAGGTGAAGACGCCGGCAGGCTGGATCCGGATACGAATGCAACTCGGGGGGATTCGATGAGGGTAGCCATGGTCCTCCGTGAGATCGGGTTGCTGACAGATATTTGAGAGGGGTCCCGGTACACAATCATTAAACGATTCCTGCGGTTACTCAACAATCCACCAAATGGGGCATTACTAAACTGTTATGTGCGGAAATTTGCTCAGATGTTCGACAAGATTTCTAGAGAGAGCGAGAAAGAACGCACTGCACCATTCGCCGCGGGCGAGTTTGCGCTTCCCCTTGGGATTGTTGTCTTTACTTCCGGGGTGCCTCCCAGATGCACAACGGACCGGTTGCGAGTAATCTGGATATAAAGATGGAAACCGGCTCAACTGACCCCTCAATCTCTGATTCAAGCTCAAGCCTTCCGCCGGCTTTAAGGCTGCCTCCGGCTAGCAGCCCTTCGCCCGCGCCTCAAAGTCCATTGCCGGGAGCCCCAGTTGGGGTGTCTTCGTCCGCGGAAAGGAAGTCCGCAGGAGTCCTGCTGTGGGTCCGCGATCTGGCCGTTGCGGCCGTCGCTTCCGTCCTCATCATCACGTTTCTCTATCAGCCCGTCCGCGTTGAAGGCACCAGCATGTTGCCGCGCCTCGAGGACCGCGACCGCCTCTTCATTAACAAATTCGTCTACCACTTCACCGCCATCGATCGCGGCGACGTCGTGGTCTTTCACTATCCGCGCGATCCCGCGAAGAGCTACATCAAGCGAATCATCGCGCTTCCCGGCGATCGCTTTCGCGTTGAGCACGGTCGCGTATTCGTGAACGGCAAACTTGTTCCCGAGTCCTACGTGCCGCCGGAGTACCGCGACACCCGCTCCGTGGACGAGATGATTCTTCCGCCCGACGAGTATTTCGTCATGGGTGATCATCGCTCCATCTCCTCCGACAGCCGCGATTTCGGGCCAGTCGATCGCTCTCTCATCTACGGCAAGGCCATCTTTGTCTACTGGCCCACCCGCGATGCCGGTGTCGTCCGCTGACCCCGTGGAAAACCGGACAAAATTCGTCCGAAAAAGCTGCTAAAATCGATTGAATCCACTCCTCGGAGAGGCGATGCAGGCCATTCTCGCGCTCGAAGACGGGCGCATCTTCCGCGGCCACGGCCATGGACACCTGGGCGAATGCCAGGGCGAGGTCGTTTTTAATACTTCTCTCACCGGCTACCAGGAAATCGCCACCGACCCCTCATACGCCGGCCAGATTGTCGTCCTCACCAATCCTCAAATTGGCAACTACGGCACCAACCGCGCCGACAATGAGGCTGCGCGGCCCTACATCGAGGGCCTGATCGTCCGCGAATTCTCCGCCATCAGCTCCAACTGGCGCTCCGAGCAGGTTACCGACGAATACATGGAGCGCTACTCCGTCCCGGTTCTGGCTGAAATTGACACCCGCGCCCTTGTGCGCCACCTGCGCGATCGCGGCGTCATGCGCGGCGTGATCTCGACAAATGTCGCCGACCCCGATGCGCTTGTTCAAAGGGCTAAAAGCATTCGCAAGATGGAGGGAACCGACCTGGCTAAGGTCGTCTCGACAAAGGCCAGCTACCAGTTCGACGCCTCCGATCCGCGCAGCCAGATGGGGGAGCCGCTGTTGACCGAGGGCTTTATCCAGAAGAAGCCCCAAGTCGGCAAGCCGACTCTTAATGTAGTAGCTTACGATTTCGGCATCAAGCAGAACATTCTGCGCATGTTAACGCGCGATGGATGCCGCGTGACCGTGGTCCCGGCCGAGACCACTGCGGAAGACGTGCTCGCGCTCAAGCCCGATGGCGTCTTCCTCTCGAACGGCCCAGGCGACCCCGAGCCAGTCGATTATGCCGTCCGCGCCATTCGCGGCTTGATGGGTCGCGTGCCTGTTTTTGGGATTTGCCTGGGGCACCAGCTCTGCGGCCTGGCTCTCGGCGGCCGCACCTACAAGCTCAAGTTCGGCCATCACGGCGGCAATCATCCGGTGCGCAACAATTCGACCGGCAAAGTCGAAATCACCGCGCACAACCACAATTTCGCCGTCGATCCCGACTCCATCAACGCCAACGAGGTCGAGCTAACGCACGTTGACCTGAACGATCAGACCCTCGAAGGCCTGCGCCACAAGACGCTGCCGCTCTTCAGCGTGCAATACCACCCTGAAGCCGCGCCCGGCCCGCACGATTCGCACTATCTGTTCCGCGATTTTCGGCAGATGATGGGGGAGTGGAAGGGATGAAGCCGGCGCTCCCAGTCCTTTGCCTTTTGTTGGGACTGGGGAGTTGTTTTTCCTTCTCGCAGGCCGGACCATTCGCCCCACATCTCTTTCGTGAAGCATTACTAGGTCAAACTATCTGCTTAACCTCAGATGGAAGACCATGCCCCCCAGACCCTGAAATGAAGTATTGCGCCGATGAGAAAGTGCTACCAAACCTGTCCATCGCCAAGCCTGTGAAGCTCAGTGGAATTCTGCTTGACGGATCAGGCGTGGCCCCCATTTTCCCAGAGACCCAGACGATAATCCAAATTCGGGACTCAGCGTCTACGACGGTCCTACTGTCAGCGCCGATAGATGAGCAAGGCCGATTCTATTTGGGCACGGTTCCTGCCGGTAAGTATCGCTTGCTCGCGGTAGGGGTCGAGAACGGAAAGATTCGCCGACTTCCTTTGACCGATCAACCAACAGCTCTGTCTTGCAACAATGAAACCGTGTGCAACCTCCGAGTAGCAATTCACTATCACGGAACCGATGATCCCATTGATTTTTGTCCCCCGAAGTAGAGATTCGAGAACCAATGCCACGCAGAAATGACATTCAGAAGATTCTGGTAATCGGCTCCGGCCCCATCGTCATCGGCCAGTCGGCCGAGTTCGACTATTCCGGCACGCAAGCCTGCAAGGCCCTCAAGCAGGAGGGCTATGAGGTGGTGCTGGTCAATTCGAATCCGGCCACCATCATGACCGATCCCGAGCTGGCCGACCGCACATACATCGAGCCGCTGACCCACGAGTACGTTGAAGAGATCATCCGCATTGAAGCCGAGATGCTCGCCGGCGCTGGCCGCACGGGCGGACCTTCGGGAAAGTTCGCTCTCCTACCCACGGTCGGCGGCCAGACTGCCCTCAACCTCGCCGTCGATCTCGCCGACACCGGCGTTCTCGACCGCTATAACGTGGAGCTGATCGGCGCCAAGCTCGAAGCCATCAAGAAAGCCGAAGACCGCCTGCTCTTCAAAGATGCGATGATCCGCATCGGCCTTGAAGTTCCGCGCTCCGCGCTCGTCAACAACCTGCGCGACGGCCTCGATTTCTCCGGCAAGCTCGGCTTTCCGATTCTCATCCGGCCCAGTTTCACGCTCGGCGGCACAGGCGGCGGCATCGCCTTCAACCGCGAAGAGCTTTTGGAAATCCTCGCCCGCGGCCTCGACCTTTCGCCTGTGCACGAGTGCCTGGTTGAAGAAAGCGTACTCGGCTGGAAGGAATTCGAGCTCGAGGTGATGCGCGACCTGGCCGACAACGTCATCATTATTTGCTCGATTGAAAACTTCGATCCCATGGGCGTGCACACCGGCGACTCCATCACTGTGGCGCCGGCGCAAACGCTCACCGACCGCGAGTACCAGAAGATGCGCGACGCGGCCATCGCCGTGATGCGCGAGATCGGCGTCGAAACCGGCGGGTCCAATGTTCAATTTGCCGTCAACCCGCAGGACGGCCGCATGACGATCATTGAAATGAACCCGCGCGTCTCGCGCTCCTCGGCGCTTGCATCCAAAGCCACCGGCTTTCCCATTGCCAAGATCGCTGCCAAGCTCGCCGTGGGCTACACGCTCGACGAGATTCCCAACGACATTACGCGCAAAACGCCCGCCTGCTTCGAGCCGACCATCGATTACGTCGTCGTCAAGATTCCCAAGTGGCAATTCGAGAAGTTCCCCGGCGCCGACGAAACGCTGGGCCCGCAGATGAAGTCTGTCGGCGAGGTGATGGCCATCGGCCGCACCTTCAAAGAATCGCTGATGAAGGCGTGGCGCTCGCTTGAAACCGGCAAGAAGACCGGAGCCGAAGTGCTAGAACCGCGACGCCTGACGCAGATGCTCGTTACGCCGCGGCCTGAGCGCCTCGGCTACATTCGCTACGCTTTTGAGCGCGGCCTGAGCGTGCGCGAAGTCGCACGGCTGACGAAGATCGATCCCTGGTTCCTGCACCAGTTGCGCGAGGTGACACTGGCGCAGATGGCTATCGCCGGCACAACCCCAAAAAGAATCGATGCGGAGGACATGCGCCAGCTCAAGCGTCTCGGCCTCAGCGACGAGCGCATCGCCACGGAGTGGAAGCTCGAAGGCCACGCGGGCGTGCAGCAGGTGAGGGAACTGCGCGAAGGGCAGGGAATTCGCCCCGTCTTCAAGCTCGTGGACACCTGCGCCGCCGAATTCGAGTCCATGACGCCGTATCTCTACTCCACTTACGAGGAGGAGGATGAGGCGCCGCCGACCAAAACGCCAAAGATCATTATTCTCGGCTCCGGCCCCAATCGCATCGGCCAGGGAATCGAGTTCGATTACTGCTGCTGCCACGCGGCTTTCGCGCTCAAAGACGACGGATACGAGACGATCATGGTGAACTGCAACCCTGAGACCGTCTCCACCGACTACGACACCAGCGACCGCCTCTACTTTGAGCCGCTGGTATTGGAAGACGTGCTGGCCATCTACAACCACGAAGCGCAATCAGGCGCGGAGATCGGCATGATCGTGCAATTCGGCGGGCAAACACCGCTGAACCTGGCACAGCGCCTCCTTGCGGCCGGCGTGCCTATCATCGGAACCTCGCCGGAATCGATCGACCTTGCAGAAGATCGCAAACAGTTTGGCAAATTGCTCGAGGACTTGAAGATTCCGCAACCGCGCGGAGGCACGGCGACGAGTGTAGACCAGGCGCTCGCCGTGGCCAACGAGATCGGTTATCCCGTTCTCGTCCGTCCCAGCTACGTGCTCGGCGGCCGCGCGATGGTCATCGCTTACGACGCCGACGCCGTCAGCCGTTACATGCGCCAAGCCGTCGAATACTCGCAGGAGCGCCCAGTTTTAATCGATCATTTCCTCGAGAACGCCATCGAAGTGGACGTCGACGCGCTCTGCGATTCGAAAGACGTTCTGATCGCCGGCATCATGCAGCACATCGAAGAGGCCGGCATTCACTCCGGCGACTCCTCCTGCGTTCTGCCCGCCGTCGGTATCAGCGAATCGACGCTTGAAACCCTCCGCGCTTACACGCGCAAGCTGGCCCTCGCGCTCAAGGTCGTCGGCCTCGTCAACATTCAGTTCGCCATCCAGCGGGACGATCAGGGCAACGACCACGTTTACGTCATCGAGGTCAATCCCCGCGCCTCGCGGACCGTGCCCTACGTCTCCAAGGCGACGGGCGTGCCGCTGGCCAAAATTGCCGCGCGCCTCATGACTGGCCGCAAGCTGTGCGAGCTTCTGCCCGATGAACTCAAATCCGGCAAGGATCTTGGAACCGGCGAGTACTTCTACGTCAAATCGCCTGTCTTTCCCTGGTCCAAGTTTGCCGGCGTCGACACCGTTCTCGGTCCGGAAATGAAGTCGACCGGCGAGGTGATGGGCGTGGCGTCCACCTTTGGCGAGGCCTTCGCCAAGGCGCAGCTCTCCGCCGGCCAGTTGCTGCCCACTGTTGGCACGGTCTTTTTCACCGTGAACGATCACGACAAGCAAGCCGTCATTCCGCTGGCGCGCCGCTACGTCGATCTCGGATTCAAGATTGTCGCCACCGAGGGCACCGCCAACGTGCTTGAAGGCGCAGGCCTTATCGTGGAACGCGTTTTTAAAGTCGACGAGGGGCGGCCCAATGCGGTCGACCTCATCAAGGAGAAGCGCATTCAGCTTGTCGTGAATACGCCTCGCGGCCAGGATGCGCTCTTCGACGAGAAGGCTATTCGCCGAGCCGCCGTCCTCGCGCGCGTCCCCACCATCACCACGTTGGCAGCCGCACAGGCCGCCGCGGAGGGCATTGCCTCCATGCAGAAGCATTCCATCAACGTCTACGCATTGCAGGCACTGCACTCCGCGAACGGGCGGTGAGGGTTCGCGCGGCCCGCTTGCGTAGGCACGGGGAGATTGGTTTTGTGATAAGCTGAGAATCCTCCCAGCGAATGCGCCTTGAAGACGAGTCTCCACGGCGCCGTTGACTGTGCATCGGCTTCCCCAAGGAGTCCGAGAGCGTGTCAGACCAACCCTCCGCGGCATTCATGAGCTACAGCCGGGCAGATTCTGAGTTTGCCCTGCGGCTTGCGCACGACCTGAAGGCCGCGGGCGCGATGGTGTGGCTGGACCAGTTGGACATTCGACCCGGCGATCCGTGGGACCGGACCATCGAGGCGGCGCTCGATGCAGCACGATTCATGCTGGTGATCCTTTCGCCGGCCTCATCGAACTCTGAGAACGTGCGCAACGAGATCGCGTTTGCGCTCGAAGAGGGAAAAATCGTCATTCCGGTGCTCCACAAGGAGTGCTTCGTCCCGCTCCAACTGCGCCGGGCGCAGCGCATCGATTTCAGCGCAGACTACACGCGCGGGCTTACGGATCTGCTCACCTTTCTGGGTGTGGCGCAGCCCAATGAAGCCGTGCTCGACCAGGCCGCAGAGGATGAAGCGAAGCGCCAGGCCGCCTGGCAGGCCCGCGAAGCCGAGGCGCACCGCCTGCGCGGGGTGGAATCTGAGCGGATGCGCGAGGCCGAAGCCGAAAGACACCGCCAGGAAGCTGAACGGACGGCAGAACAGGGAGCGGCCGAGCGCTCGGCAAGGGGGGAAGTAGGGCACCTGGCGAAGGCCGGGGCTGCCCGCCTGCAAGCTGAGCTGAACGAGCGGTCGACTGGAGCACAACAACCGCGCGGGACGGAAACGGCTCAGCCCAATCTCGATGCGGGCTCAACCCAGGTGAGTGCGAAACTGCGTGTCCTTACCTCGCGGCGCAATCTCGCGATTGCGGCCGCCGTGCTTGTGGCTCTGTCAGCGGGCTTGTTCCTGTGGCTGCGACCTAATTGGTCCGTTGCTCCTTCGCGGCCGCTGCGAACCCTCACGGGGCATTCAGCCGCCGTCGCCTCCGTTGCCTTCAGCCCCGACGGCAGCACGCTCGCCTCAGGAAGCTGGGACGGTACCGTCAAGCTTTGGGGCGTGGCCTCGGGTACCCTCATCCGAACACTCTCCGGGCACACGAGTTCTGTTATGTCTGTCGCTTTCAGCCCCGACGGCCGCGCACTCGCTTCGGGAAACGACGACAAGACGATCAAGCTCTGGGACGTGGCCTCGGGAACCCTCATCCGAACGCTCTCCGGACACACGAACGGTATCTATTCCGTTGCCTTCAGCCCCGACGGCCGCTCGCTCGCCTCAGCAAGCGAAGACGACACCATCAAGCTCTGGGACGCTGCCTCGGGAACCCTGATCCGAACGTTCTCCGGACATACCTCGTGGGTTAACTCCGTCGCCTTCAGCCCCGACGGCCGCACGCTCGCCTCGGGAAGTGAGGACAAGAACGTCAAGCTCTGGGACGTTACCTCGGGAGCCCTCATTCGGACGATTTACGGAAACACCGGCGACGTTGAGTCCGTCGCCTTCAGCCCCGACGGCCGCACCCTCGCCTCGGGAAGCGCCGACAAGACCGTCAAGCTTTGGGACGTGGCCTCGGGGGCCCTCATCCGAACGCTCTCCGGACACACGGACTATGTTGAATCTGTCGCCTTCAGCCCCAACGGCCGCACGCTTGCTTCGGGAAGCGTGGACAAGACCATCAAGCTTTGGGACGTGGCCTCGGGGGCCCTCATCCGAACGCTCTCCGGACACGCCAACACCGTTTGGTTCGTCACCTTCAGCCCGGATGGCCGCACGCTTGCTTCAGGAAGCGACGACAAGACCATCAAGCTCTGGGACGTCTCTGATTTGGCAAAATAGGCGCAAGCGCTACGCGCGCCGACGCATGCCAAGCCATGCGCCAATCGAGTAGCCGATCAACGCCGCGGCGGGCCACGTTCCAATGAACGGTCCATCGTCGTCCATCAGGCCGCTTGGGCTGGGCAAGCTGAAGAATGTCCGCGACAATTTCTCCGTCGCAGTGCATTGGAAGCAGTGATCCGGCCCGGTGGGCAGGTCCAGAACGTAAAGCCCCACGATCATGGCCCAAATGAGGCCCAGTAGCCACACTGCGGTCGCCATCTCGCTGGGGTGAATCCAAGCGACGATCAGACCTACGGCAAGCGGCACGGCCAACGACAACAGAAGAATCCACCATTGCGGAATGCCCACGGGATTCACTGCGTAGCCAACGAGCATCAACGCAGCCCACGAGGCCAGCGCCAGAAGCGAGTGCAGAAAAAACGACACGGCCTGACTGCTCAGCGTCGGCGCCTTCTTCTCCCTCACTTCGGTTTTCATCAATGTGTCCATCGAACGGGCTCCTGCCCCTCGTCGCCGCATCACCGTCAGCGCTTCGCCGCCGGCGCACAATTCTTATGCCGAGTGAATTCCAACATACACCGCAACAGTCCGCGCGGCCAACCGAAACGCGCTGCAGCAGAGAAGAACGCGCGACGACTCGCAGGGGGTTCTACAATAAACGAATGTTGATGGAAGGCGTATTCGCCGCGGTCACCACGCCGTTTTACCCCGACGATCGCATTTATTTCCGCAAGATAGAAGCCAACATGGCGCGCTACTCGCGCAGCCTGCTGGCGGGAATGGTGGTCCTTGGCTCAACGGGCGAGGCTGTCACGCTCAACGATGCGGAGACGCGCGACGTTCTCCGCGCCTCGGTCGAGGCTACCGCGCCTGAGAAAGTTCTCATTGCCGGCGTGGGACGCGAGAGTGTCCGCACAACGATTGAGCTGGCGGAGTTCGCGGCTGCCCTCAACTACGACGCCGTCGTCGTTCACCCGCCCAGCTATTATGGGGGCCAGATTTCACCCTCCGCGGTCCTTCACTACTTCCGCAGCATCGCCGACCGCTCGCCGCTTCCGGTTGTGCTTTACAACATTCCCAAATTCGTTCCGCTGGAGATGCCGGTCGAGCTCATCGCCGAGCTGGCTCAGCACCCCAACATTATCGGCATCAAGGACTCGAGCGGCAATGTGGAGCGGATCCGCCAGACAGTCGCCGCCACGCAAAACGCCCCCAGGCGAACGGTCGCGGTGACGCAGGTGTTTGAAGCGGCCACCGCGCGCATGATGGCCCCACATCGCGAACCTGGATCTGAAGCCGGTGCCACGTTCGTTTCCGCCGGCGATCTCGCCGGAGGTGTGGCCGTCGCGAAAGCCCCGCCCGCCGCCCCGGTCAAAACCCGCAGCAGGGAAGTGGGCTTTCAGGTTTTCACCGGTGCCGAACGGTCCATCTTCGCGTCGCTCCAGGCCGGAGCCACGGGCGCCATCGTCGCCTTCGCCGCCTTCGCGCCGCAGGCCTGCCAGGAGATTTACCTCGCCTGGAAAGACCACGATCTGAAGCTCGCGGAAGAAAATCAGCAGCGGATTCTTGCCGCCGGCAATCGCATTGTGAGTGGGATGGGTTTGGCAGGAATCAAGCACGCCTGTGACTTCAACGGCTACTACGGAGGCCGTCCGCGCGCACCGATCCTGCCGCTCACGGCCGAGCAGAAGGCCGAGGTTGAGGAATTATTGGTGGAAATCCGAAACTAGCCTGCGGATATTCCATGTCCGATAACAGATATTCTGTTAACTAAGATTATCCACAGATTTCTTACCCTATCCCTATGCCCATCAGCGCGCAAAAGGCCGTCGTCTTCTCCCACCTTCCCTTCGAGGACCTGGGTTCCCTCGAGCCTGAACTGAGCCGGCGCGGCTTCGCCATCCAGACGGTCGATGTTGGCACCGCTCGCTTCCCGCTGCCGGACGCCCAGCATTGCGACTTGCTCATCATTCTGGGCGGACCCATGGGTGTCTATGATTCAGCCGATTACCCGTTTCTCGCTGGCGAGATTGAAACCCTCCGCCGACGCCTGGCCGCCCGCAAGCCTATTCCCGGAATCTGCCTTGGCGCACAACTCATGGCCGCTGCCCTCGGCGCCCGCGTGTATCCCGGCGCTCGCGGCCCTGAAATCGGCTGGTTTCCCACCCTGCCCGCCGGCCCTCAACCCACGCCCGACTGGTTCGCTCCGCTCCTCGCCAAAGATCTTCACCTGCTCCACTGGCACGGCGACACCTTCGATCTCCCCGCCGGAGCACAGCACCTGGCGCGCACCGAACTCTATGAGAACCAGGCCTTTTCCATCGACAACTACGCTCTCGCTCTCCAATTCCATCCCGAAGTTACTGAATCGGGCCTGGAGCACTGGTACGTCGGGCACGCCTGCGAGCTCCGGCAGAAAGCCATCCCCGTTAAGCACTTGCGCGCCGAAGCTCAGAAATACGCCCCCGCGTTGCTTAACGCTGCTGCTCAATTCTGGAAGTCCTGGCTGGATTACATCTTGTAGCGCCCGAGGTCTTCGTCGTTCAGCCCCTCGAGCCATCCGCGCAGTTGCTCTGCTGTCGGCCCTTCGGGTGGGCCGCTCGTGTTGAGCTTGGCGCTCTCCATCACCTTATCCGCCACATAAATCGGACAATCGGCGCGCAGCGCCAGAGCGATGGCATCGGACGGCCGGGCATCCACGGCAACCTGTTCATCTCCCTGCCGCAGCCACAAAACCGCATAGAATGTATCGTCTTTAAGTTCTGTAATTACAACACGTTCCAGCTCACCATTCAGGTGGTGGACAAGGTTTCGCGCCAGGTCGTGCGTCATGGGACGCGCGGCTGTCATCTTCTCGATTTCGAGCGCGATCGCGTTCGCCTCAAAGATGCCCACCCAAATCGGCATCACGGCGTCCGACCCCACATCCTTCAGCACCACGATCGGCATGTTTGTGGAGGGGTCCATCATCAGGCCCCGAATCCGCACCTCGATATCCATTCGTTCCCTCTTTTCCTGATCCTCGCTCGGCGCTCATTGCGCGATCAGGCCTTCATGCGCGCAGCACCCTCGCTCCCTGTCTTTAGACGGCTTCGCCAACCAGACTATTCGGATACGCCCCTATAATCCGCACGCGCAAGTAACTTCCCGGGGCTGGCGCAATTGGTTGGGTCCACTCAATGTTCACCGGCTTATTCTGTGTACTGCGGCTGGCAATCTGCCCCCTCTGCGCGTTCGCCCCTTCGACCATTACCTCAAGGATCTCCCCGATCTGCCTGGAATAATTAGTCCTCTGAATTTCCCGCTGCCTTTCAAGCAATACTTGAAGCCGACCAGCCTTTTCCTCCTCCGGCACCGTATCGATCATCACCAGGGAGGGCGTATTTGGCCGCGCCGAATACTTGAACGCGAAGACGCAATCGTACTCAACTTCAGCCAGGAGGTTCATGGTCTGGATAAAGTCGTCCTCAGTCTCGCCGGGAAAGCCAACAATAATGTCCGTCGATAGCGAGATCGGCCGCCGCGCCGCCTTGATCCACGCAATCCGCTCCAGATACCACTCCGGCGTATACTCCCGCGCCATCCGCTTGAGCACACGCGCCGATCCGGATTGTATCGGCAAATGCACATGGTCGCAGAGGGTCGGCACGCGGTCGATGGCTTCCACAATGTCCCGCGTAAAGTCCCGGGGATGGCTGGTAGTAAAGCGCACGCGCCGAATGCCGGGCACCTCGCCCACCGCAGCCAGCAGCTCAGCAAAGCTCGACTTCCCTTCCGGGTCGCGGTAGCTGTTCACGTTCTGGCCGAGTAGTTGAATCTCTGTGTAACCAAGGTCGGCGATCCGCCGCGCCTCGTCGAGCACCGACGACGAGCTCCGGCTGCGTTCCTTGCCGCGCGTGTATGGCACCACGCAATACGAGCAGAACTTATCGCATCCCTCGATGATGGTGATGTAGCCCCGGTAGGGATTCTGCCGCGCCGTGAACTCGGTCTCGAAGGTCTCGTCCGTCTGGCGATCGTCGAGGCCGGTGATGCGGTTCTCACCGGCTTCGAGGCGCGTGAGCATCTCCGGCAGCTTACGGTACGAGGCCGAACCCGAGACAAGCGATACATACGGCGCCCGCTCGAAGATCTTCTCGCCCTCCTGCTGCGCCACGCAGCCCAGCACGCCGAAGCGCCTCCCTGCTTTGTGCAATTTCTTGTAGTCGTTCAGGCGATTGAAGACCTTCTGCTCCGCCTTATCGCGGATGGAACAGGTGTTGTAGAGGATCAGCCCGGCGTCTTCCTCCGACTCCACCTGCCGGTATCCCTCCTGGCACAGTGTGCCGATCACCTTTTCGGAGTCATGGGCGTTCATCTGGCAGCCGAATGTCTCCAAATAAAATGTTTTGTCGGTAGCCATAGGCCTATTCAGTATACGGTGATTCCGATTCTGCGGCGCGACGCGCTCAACTATTGGTGCAGCAGCTTGAACGCGTGCGTCCACTCGTTCTTCGTGAATCCCAGAATGCACCACAGCATGCACAGCGGCTCAATGGCCCGCGCCGCCTCCACTTTTCCCATATCCGCCGTCTCCCAGCCAAACTGCTCCAGGATCTGCGCCGTTACAACCTTGGCTCCGTCATCGTTCCCACAGATAAACATCGTCGGCCTTCCGGCCTTGTACTGCGGATTCACGAACTGACGGTTGCCCACCGAGTTGAACGCCTTGACGAAATGCGTTTTGGGAAACTCGCGCTGCAGCCGCTCCATCAGCGAGTCATCCAGCGTGGTGAAGAACTTCAGAACCCCGTTTACCGGCGGCGCGTCGGCGATGGGGTTGCATGCGTCCATCACCAGCTTGCCGTCCATGTTGGCGCTTCCCGCCATGCGCAAAACATCGGCCGCGATCGAGCCTTTCACCGCTAGCGCCAGTACCTCGCCGAACGCCGCGGTCTCGCTGAAGCTGCCCACCTGCGCCTTGGGGTTGCTGCGTTGCCACTCCGCCAACTTTGCCGCGTCGCGCGTGCCAATCATGGTTTGGTGGCCGTGCTTGATGAACCCCTCCGCGAGCGCTTTCGCCACGTCGCCTGATCCAAGAACTCCAACCTTCATCGCCGCTTCTCCTCTCTATTGCTTTTGTTGATCCTGACCCCGTTGATCTTGGAGCCCGGTGTGCAGATAGGCCACCACTGCATCCATCTGCTCCTTAGACATCTGATACGCGAACGAGGGCATCATTCCCTTGCCTGTCATCAACACTTGCTCCACCTCTCGATCCGTCGCCGGCTCGCCGTCGGGCAATGTGTTCCGGCTGAAGAGTCCGTGCAGATTCGGCGGGACCTTCTTCAGGTGCAGGTCGTTCTCCTCGTGGCAGTGTGCGCAACCAACGTCGTAGAGGTGCTTACCCTCCGCCTGCTGCGCCGTCAGCTTGGGCGCCCGGCGGCATCCTGCCACGCCGGTCGCAACTGCCGCGGCCAAAGCTGCCGCTCGAGTTTTTCGAAATATCACCTCTTCAAGCCTTCCGCGCGAGCCGGCTTCTCGCGCCAATCCCGTCCGAAACCCGGAAGAATGACTCCCTGAATACAGTTCCGCTCTGGATCGTGAACCTGGGAAACTCCTCCGGGGATTGCGGGCCTTCTGCCGGAACCCGCACCTTCAGTCTGAGCGGGCACGCTGACCGAGGTCAAGCCGCACGCCGCGCAGCCTTGGGCCGATCGCAGCGCTCACGGGCACCGCCGGGCAAGTATGCTGATCTCATGGCGCTGCCTTCGCACGAACACCTCACGCCCTTTGCTCATTCGGCCACTAACCGCTGCTTCGGCTGCGGAGAGGCAAATCAAAATGGACTGCGCCTCGAATTCCTGCTTGCGGACGACGGCTCCGTTGTGAGCCTTCCCGCCGTCCCCAGCACCTTCGACGGCCATCCCGGCTATCTGCACGGCGGCATTATCGCCACGCTGCTCGATGAGGCCATGAGCAAGGCAGTGCGGGCTCGGGGCAAAACCTCGATGACGCGCAAGATCGAGATCGACTACCTCCGCCCGGTTCCCAGTGGAACGCCAATTCGCATCGAGGGCCGCGTGGTTCGCAACGAGCCGCGCAAGCATTGGGCCGAAGCCCGCGTCGTCAATCAGAAAGGGATCGCGCTCGCGGAGGGCAAGGGACTGTTCATTGAAGTTCGCCCGCCCTCAAAAAGCTGAGGCGGCTATGGAGCCGCCACCGAAGTCAATCAATGAACTGCTGAATTCAATGAACCATATTAATCGTGTCCTGCGTAACCGTGTCGAACGTTGTCACCGACTTGGCATTGGCTTCGAACGCCCGCTGCGCAATGATCAAATCGGAGAACTCCGTCGAAATGTTGACGTTCGATGCCTCCAGTGCGTCGTCCTGCACCGTGGCCAGGCCCGATGTGCCCGAGGTTCCTACTACGGCCGTGCCGCTGGCCAGCGTGGTCACGTAGTCCCCGTTCCCTAGCAGGTTCAGTCCCTGGGAATTGGCCACATTCGCCAGCGCCAGTTGCCCCACATTCTGCTGCTGTCCGTTGGAGTAGCTGGCCGTTACCGTGCCGTCAGAGCCGATGGTGAAACTCTGGTACTGGCCGCTGGCATAGCCATTCTGGGTAGTAGCCGAAACCGCAGATGCCGTGTCCACCTGGCTGATGATTGGAGTGCCTGCTGAGCCGAGCAGGTTCCACTGAATGTTCAGGTCGTTGGCGTTGTCAGTAAGCGCATTGTTGAAGTTCAGTCCAATCGACTGCACGTCGCCCACCGCGGTTCCCACCGTCCCCGCAACGCCAGCGGTGGGAGTCACGGTCGTCAGATTCCCGTTTGCATCGAACTGCATCGTTCCAGTGATCGCCGTGGAAACACCGTTGGCGAAATCCGCGGCAGGCAAGGCCACCGAGTAGCTCCAGGTATTCGCAGTCGCCGTCGGTTCGAAGGTCACCGTGGCGACGTGCGGCTCGCCCAGGGAGTCGTACACCGTTACCTGCGCGGGAAACTGCGTCCCCTGCGCAGTTGTGGCGTCAAGATTTGCAGTCATTCCCATGGTGCTTGTGGCCTTTGGCTCCTGCACCTGGCCCACCGGAACGTTGACCGCTGTCAGCGGCGCATTAGTGTTCACTACGCCATTGAGGGCGGGGTAGCCCATCACGTTCAGGCCGTTTGACGTAACAAGATTCCCATTCGAGTCCAGCGAAAAATTGCCCGCACGCGAGTACTCGTAGCCGCCCTCGCCATTGCCGACGACGAAGAATCCACTCCCGTTCAACGCTACATCCGTGGAGTTGCCGGTGGAATTGATGGAGCCTTGCGTGAATGAAATCTCATTCGAGGCCACCTTCACACCCGCACCCACTTGAATCGGGTCGCCCGAGCCGGTCGAGCCTATCTGCTGATAGAAAAGATCGGAAAAATTCGTCGACTGCGCCTTGAAGGCCGTCGTGTTCATGTTGGAGAGATCGTTCGCGATCGTATTCAAGGCGGTAGAATCGGCCTCAAGACCGGTAAGCGGAATTGAAAAACTTGCCATGGTCCATCTCCTCTTTAATTCGGGTAAGTTTGGCGGGCCCCAGTGCCCGACGTCACATCGGTTATGCGGGCCAATTGCGCCCGGCGGGTGAACCTGCGTTACTGCAATGGGATCGCGCTGCCCTTCGCCGGCCGCGAGAGCGTTCGGCCCGACAGTGCGTGTCCCACGCGCTGTGCTGCCGGGTTTGCGCCCGGCACACCCACGTTGCCCGCGGTGCGTCTGGCGGCCGTTGTTGGCGCGGTCGCTGCCGGAACTGCGGATGCAGCCGCCGGCGCCGCGGCTGGCACGTGCGCAGCCGCCGTCGTCGACGGTGCACTCGTGCCAGTGACGGCTGTACTGGTTCCGGCGCTCTGTCCGGATGTGCCCGTCCCGGAGCCGGAACTAGTGCTGCCGAGAGCCCCGCTCAGCGTCTGGTTGATGTCGATCAATTGTTCCAGGCTGTTCACCTGCACAAGCTGATTGATGTACTGATTGGGGTCGGTGTCCGCAGTCGGATCCTGGTTCTGCATCTCCGTCACCAGCAGCGTGAGAAAGTCGTTGGCCGAGATCGTCGCGGAACTGTTGCTGGTGTCGTCCGAGTTGTCCGTGCCGCTCGCCCCCGTCGTCCCGCTCGTGCCATTTGTAGAGCCGCCCATCGGCGATGCGGCCATCCCCTTCAACGCCTGCCCGGCCGTCACCATGTGATTCAAGATTCCAGTTGCCATCGTCCCTCCCTGTATCCCAATTCCAACCTTGATCGCTCCCTCTCTTCGTTGCTCCCTCGGTCGCTCGCTACTTCGCTGAGTGTTTTTCTATTCCCTATTGGCTGCTCCCTATTCCCTGCTTCTTCACGCCATCACCGAGATATGCGTGCCACGGCTGCCTCCCGCGTATGCAATCGCATTGAACCCGCCGTTCGCGGCCGTAGCGCTCATCGCCGTAGCCGATGCGCTCGCGCCCACGCCAGGTTGCGCACCCGATTGTTGCGCTGCCGCCGGATCCTGCTCTCCATGCTGGCCCGCGCTTTGCTGCATGCTTTGATCCACACTTGATTCCAGCCCGGTCATGCCGGGAGCCGCCATGGTCAGCGTAGCCACCGGCGTCTGCTGTTCCTGGAGATACGCATTCAGTCCCGCCAGATGTCCGCTCAACGCCTGTGCAGCCTCCGTCGAGCCCGGGACAAGCGCCGCGTGCAAGCTCCCTCCACTCAGATCCGCGCGCACACCAACCCAGCCCAGCGCCGGATCCTCAAAGCCCGCCTCGGCCTGGCGTCCGCCGGTATGAATCCAATTCGGTGTTCCCACGGCCGTCCCCGAATCGAGCGCGGCAAAGGTTTCTTGCGGCACCGCTGCCTGCGTTAGAGTCGAGTCGCCGGGAACCGTCGCCATAGCGCCTGCCGTTCCATGAACGTTACCCGGATCACGCGCCCAAGCCGACGCCTCCGGCGCGGAGGTCTGCCCCACGACGACGTTCGTCGCCATTCCCTGCCCCGTCGCTGCACTGACCCCACTCGCGACAGCCCCATGCGCCGATCGCGCCATCACCTGGGCCGCGCCGCTCCTCGAATTCGAGCTGTCCGCGCTCATCTTGTCCGCGCTCGCCGTCGCGACAGCGGGATTAGCGGAGACCCCGCTCACCGAGCTCACTCCGCGATGCGCTCCAAACTCCCCGCTCAGCGTCTTGTGCTCCTCGACGCTGGAACTCGCGCCCTGCACCCTTTGCCGGGTTGCACTTCCCGCCCTCGACGTGCCGGCCGCCGCAATCGCCGGCGCCGCCGTCGAAATCTGCGGCTGTGCGGCGAATTCTTCCTGATCGCCGATCGGGACCGCCGCGCTTCCGCTCATCTCTTCATCGCGCAACACGCTGACCGCCGCGCCTCCGCTCGTCTCTTCAACGCGCATCGTACTTTGTGCCGAGCTCGCCGGAACCTGGCTCGCAGCGTGTGTACTTGCGCTCGAATTCGACCCAGGCGATGCCGCCGTTGTCCACGGCACGCCTTTGGCCTGGATCGCCGCAATCGCTGATTCCGGCTCCGTCTCGCTCGCGTCGCTCAAAGGTTCATCAATTTGTTTCGAAGGGCGGAAGTCAAGCGAATCCGCCAGATTTGCGGGAGCGATTTGCGGCTGCACCGACGCCAGCGTAACCGCCAGCCCGACGCCGTCGACACCAGATGTCTGCTGTCCATTCGCCGCCGGAATTTCTCGCGGGTGGGCTCCAGCATCTTCCCCGCCGCCTGCCCGCCTCTCACTCTTCGCGTTCGCGCCCGCGCTCACGCCCGTGGAGCTGCCGGAACCTGTTGCCGCACGAATCGCGGCAACGCTTTGCGCTCCCGCTTCTGCGCCAAACGAATTCGGCAGACCCTGCGCCCCAATCGTTCTTGCCACACTGTTGGCTGGAGCGCCTGCGCCCACCGCCGGCCCATTGCTCCGGTTCGTTGTCAGCTCTGATTCGACGGCCTCAGCGCCAGCCCGCACGAACGTTGCCTGCGCGCTCGCGACGTTCGGGCGCTCGTTGCTTCCATTCGCCGCGCCGATCTCGCCCTCGTCGCTCCCGATTTGATCCGCCGCCCCGCTCGTCGCCTTCGCCACCACGCCCCATGCGCGCAGCATCGAATGCCAGCTTGCCTGGAAACTCTCATTGCCCGCCGCAGGTTGCTCGTTCCCCTTCGCCGCGCCCACCCAGCTCGCACCCGTTCCTTTGCCGGGAGCAAATGCCGTTGTCTCGTTCCGCGTCGCGGCGCCGCCCGCGCGCTCCAAGGCCGCGATCGCTGCGCTTACCGCTTTGCCCGCGCCAGGCCCGGTCCCGACTCCAACCCCAGTGCCTGCGCCGACGTCCATGCCAACGGGAATCGTCATACGAAGGGGTAGTGCAGCAAGCGTGCCAAAGTGTTGCGAAAGGGGTTAGTAGATTTTCAAGTCTGGAACATTGATCCCGTTTAAGGAAACTCACTCCCTACACCTTAAGTTTTCGCTCAAGTCTCAACGGCCATCGCCCTCGCGACCAGGCTCACGCCGCGCCGCCGCTATCAGCCTTCCTTACTCGTGGCGGCGCCGTGCCGCGCCCGGCTCAGGAACCAGTCGTCGAGCTCCCGCTGCGCGCGGCGGCCGGCATCGACTGCGTCTCCGACCTCGGTCTTCCGGATCAGCGTCTCCACCTGGCGCCTCGCCATTCTCTTGGCGAGGAACTCCTGCTGCCGCCTTGCCACCTCAAGCTCCGCCTCCGCGATTCTTGGCTTCAGCGCCGCGCCGTGACGAAGCGCCGCGCCCGTCTCCTCAAGGCCCGCGATCCGGTCGACCAGCTCACCAGTACTGGCGCTCGCCGTCACCTGCCGCCGCCCGTTGCGCTCCCGCTCTTCGGCAGCCGCGAGGGCCAGCTCTATGCGCCGCAAATCTCCCACTGCCGACTCGAGCGCTGCCTGACTCAACTCCTCTTCGAGTACCCGCACCTGCATCAGGCGGCGCGCGGCGCGCGAAACCGCCATTGCTCAAACCTCGCCCGCCAGCGCGGCAAGGCGGCGCAGGCCATCGGCAAAGCGGACATGCTCGAGCGCATCCTGAGTAAGAAACGCGCGAATCGCATCGCGTGCGCGCAGGGCGCAGTCCAGCTCCGGGTCGGCGCCCGCTTTGTACGCTCCAATGCGCACCAGATCCTCCGAGCGCGCGTAGATGGCCATCAGTTTGCGCACCAGTGCCGCCTGCTCGCGATGCTCCTCTCCCGCCACGGCGGGCATCAGGCGGCTGATCGAGTCCAGCACCTCGATCGGCGGATACCATCCCTCGCTGGCCAGCGCGCGCGAGAGCACCACGTGCCCGTCGAGCAGCGCGCGCACCGCGTCCACCAGCGGATCCTGCTGGTCGTCGCCCTCCATCAAAACGGAATAGAATGCCGTGATCGATCCCGTGCGGAATCGCCCGGCCCGCTCCACCAGGCGCGCCAGCCGCGCGAATACCGAAGGCGTGTAGCCCTTCGCCGTGGGCGGCTCGCCCGCCGCCAAACCAATTTCGCGCGCCGCCATGGCAAACCGCGTCAGCGAATCGAGCACCAGCAACACATGCTTTCCCTCGGCGGCAAAGAACTCGGCCACCGTGGTCGCCGCCAGCGCAGCGCGCATGCGCAGCAACGGCGACTGATCGGACGTTGAAACCACCACCACCGCCCGCGCCAATCCCTCCGCGCCGAGGGAATCGCGTAGAAACTCGCCCACTTCGCGGCCGCGCTCCCCCACCAGGCCCACGACCGTGACTTCAGCCTCGGTGTTGCGCGTCATCATGCCCACCAGTGTGCTTTTGCCCACGCCTGACCCGCCAAAGATGCCCACCCTCTGCCCCCGGCCTACGGTCAACAATGCATCGATGGCGCGAATGCCCGTGCCCAGCGGCTCCCGAATGGGCACGCGGTCGAACGGCGAGCGCACCGCTCCATCCAGCGGCAGCGTCTTCGCGATCGAAGGCATGCGGCCGCCGTCGATTGGAATGCCTTGCGCGTTCAGCACCCGGCCCATCAGCGCCGGTCCCACCTCGATCCGCGGCATCACGCCCTGAGACCACACAGGATCGCCAAAGCGGACGCCATCGGCCGCCTCCACCGGCATCGACAACACATTCGACCCGCGAAACCCGATCACTTCAGCCGCATGCGCACGACCCGCCTGGTCCTGAATCTGGCAACACTCCCCCACCGAGACCGGCGGCCCCGCCGACTCGATCGTCTGACCCACCGACTCGAGGACCCGTCCGCGCCAGCGCCATGGTTGCCTCGACTCCAGCCGCCGAAAGTAGCGTTCCAGCAGTGCCGTCATGCGCGCGCGTCTCCCCGGTCCGCATCTTGATCCGCGTCCGGCGCCGCGACAGCCTCGCTCTGAACCACTTCCGCGCCCAGCGAGGCCCCCGCGCGATCGAAGAATCCGCGCTCGATTTCGGCCAATTGAGAGCGAACGCCCAGGTCGACCGTTCCCACCTTGCTCGTGATCGTGCAGTCGCCCAGCCGCATCCCCTCGCCCGCGATGACGGCGGGCTTCATCGCCAGATGGGGCAGATGCCGAATGGCTTCCTTCCACAACTCGAGTTCCGCCGCAGGCACACGCAGTTCGACCTCCGACGATGCCGCCAGTTGGCCCAGCGCAACCCGCACTGCTCCGGTCAGCAGCAGCGGATCCATCTGCGCCTCGCGGCGCAGAATGCGCGCCGCCAGCGCCAGCGCCAACTTGACCGCCTCCTGCTCCACTGCGGCCAGATACCGGTCGCGCTCCTCCGAGAATTTCGCCGCGAGCGCCGCAAGCTGCCGCTTGTAACGCTCCGCCTCGGCCGTCAGCACCGCGGCCTGCGCCTCTCGCTCCGCCTGGCGGCCCTCCTGGCGACCGCGCTCACGTCCCGCTTCAAACGACTGCCGCGTCTCATCGGCCGATTGCTCGCCGGTGTTGGCGTCCGCTACGTCCCGGCGCGCGCCCCTGGCTTTCGCCTGCGCTGGCGCTGCTCGGCCGGATTCATCAGCCTCCGCCCAGCCGTTCCACTCCGGCCCCGCGCCCGCACCCGGACATGCCGGGTACTCGAGCGCTTCAATCTCGCCGCCTGTCACCATTTTCGCTTGTGCCTCCACCGTTTGCCGCAAATCCCTATTCCCTATTGGCTACTTCCTGTTCTCGCCTTCTCGTTCCCTTGTTCCCTTGTTCCCTCGGTCCCTTGGACCCTGTCTTCTTCACGCCAGCATCTCGTCGCCGGTTTCGAGCTTCAGGATCACCTTGCCCTCAGCCTCCAGCCGCCGCGCCAGGTTGAGAATCTCCTGCTGCGCCTGCGCCACCTCGCGCGAGCGCACCGGGCCCAGCACCTCCATGTCTTCCTTCAGCATGTCCACGGCGCGCGAGCTCATGGCCTTGAAGATCTGTGCGCGCAACTCGTCATTGGCGCCGCGCAGGGCCAGCGCGAGTTGCCGCTTGTCCACTCCGGAGACGATTTCGCGGATGGTGGCCGGCGGCACGGTGATCAGATCCTCGAAGGTGAACATCAAATTGCGGATGCTCAGAGCCAGCTCCGGCTGGCTCTCTTCGATGGTTTCGAGAATCTTTTTCGACTCCTCGGCGTTGAGCCGGTTCAGAAGATCCGCCACCGCCTTAAAGCCCGAGTAGCTGCGGCGCGCCGTTTCGCCCACGCTCTCCAGGCGCCGGTGCAGAATCAGTGCCACCTTCTGCGCCATCTCCGGAGAAAACTGGCGCATCTCCGCCAATCGCTGGATCGAGACCACCTTGTGCTCCTCGCTCAGATTGTCCAGCACCATCGACGCGCGCTTGGGATCGAGGTGGGCCAGCACCAAAGCGATGGTCTGCGGGTGCTCGGAGTCGAGCAGCTTGCCCAACTGCTGCGGATCGGTGCGCTGCAGCTTGGCCAGATTGCCCTGCGCCGCCTCCTGCGACTGCCGCATCAGCGCCAGCAGGTCGTCGGCGCGCTGTTTGCCGAAGGCCTCGATCAGCACCCGGCTGGCGTAATCCAGGCCCCCGTGCACCATGAAGTTCTGCGTGTCCAGCAACTGCCAGAACTCTTCCAGCACCTGGGCCGAAAGCTCCGGCGTAATGCCGCGCAGATCGGCCAGCTCCTCGGTGATCTGCTGGACGTCAGTCTCCGGCAAGGCGCGCAGAACTTCCTTGGCCAGCTCCTCGCCCACGGCCACAAGCAGGATCGCCGCCTTGCGCACGCCGGAGATGTTCGCCCCCAGGCGGTGCCGCGTTGCTTCGCTTTCCAATCCCTGCTCCGCCAAGACAGATTCCTTCCCGTTTCCATTCCCGGTCAGGCGCATGCCGCAATGCCTTATTCCGAGTGAATCCAGCTCTGCAATAACCGTGAGCTTTGCGTGGGCTCGCGTTTAAGGTGTCCCCTCACCTGCTCAAAGATCTCCTGATTGCGCAGTCGCTCGGGATCCATCGGCGCCGGCTCGGCAGGACTCAGCGCCGCCTGCGATGCGGCCGCCGCGGCCAGCTCCTTCGAAGACGATGTGGCCAGCGCTCGCGTCGCCAGCGCCGTGCCGGCGTGACGAATCGCGGGCCGAACGGCGAAGGCCACGACCACCATCAGGCCGAACAGCAGCGCGAGATACTTGACCAGCACCGGCGAGTTCTCCGCCGTGTTTAGAATCTGCTCAGGAATGGCGACTGGCGGCTGCCCCTGGTTGCCGTCGAAGGCCAGATCCTCGACCGTGACCACATCGCCGCGCGAGGTGTCGAAGCCCACTGCCGCCTGGGCCAGAGTGGTCAGGTTGCGCAGCTCGTCGGCCGAGCGCGGCTGCCAAACGGGAGCATGACTCTTGGTTGCAGGCTGGATCAGCCGGTCGTTCACCACGATGGCCGCGGTAAGCCTCCGCACCCGGCCCGGATTCTCGATCGTGTGCCGCACCGTCTTCGAGACGCCGTAGGTGCTGGACTCGCTCTTGGCGGTTTGGGGCGGCGCCGTCTCGTGCGGATAGACGGGCAGTGCCTGCGTGTTGGGCGCATTCGATGCCGTGCCGGGAACCCCGGCAGCTGCAGACTGCGCTCCCGTGGTCTGGTCGGTGCGCTGCATGGCCAGCGTCACCGTCTTGTCCGGATCGTAGGTCTCAGCGGTCTCATCGGTGGCTGTCTCGTCGTAGTCCAGCGTCACCGAGGCGCGCACATTGCCCGCACCCGTCACCGGCTCGAGCGTTGAGACGAGTTTGTCCTCGAGCGCCTGCTCGGCGCTCAATCGCGTCGCGTCGGGAGTCTTGGGGCCGAGAGGAAGATTGCCTGAGGCATCGACCAGTACGACATGATCCGGGGTCAGGCCGTCGACGGCCGAGGCCACCAGGTTGCGAATCGCTTCCGCCTCGCCGTCGGCCAGCGAACTGCGTCGCAGCTTGAGCACCACCGAAGCTTTGGCCGGCCGCTCCTCGCCCTGAAAAAGCGAATCGTGCGGCAGCACCAGATGCACGCGCGCCGACGCAACGTCGGAGAGCGTTCCCACCGTATGCTCAAGCTCGCCCTCGAGCGCCCGCTGGTAGTTCACCTGCTCGTCGAACTCCGATCCCACCCAGTTCGGCTTGTCGAAGATCTCAAAGCCCAGCCGCCCGCTCTTCACGCCGCCCTTAGCGGCGGTGGCCAGGCGCGCCTTGTCCAGTTGCGCGGCGGGAACCAGAATTCCCACACCATCTGCCGAAGGCTCAAAGGGAATCTGCGCTGCGGCGAGAATCTGGCCGATCTGGCGCGCATCGTCCGGATCGAGATTCACGTAAAGTGTGCGCCAGTCGGGGCTAAGAGCGTACCACGCCAGTCCGCCGATGAGCGCGAGCAGCATCAGCGCGCTCACCACCACCCACCCGCGCTGGGCCGCCGCCATCTGCGCCCAGCGAACCTGGACCGACCCCCAAAACCCGCGCCACTGCCCGCCCGCCTGTACCCTTCCCGGCACTGCCGGCGGGCTCTTTTCCAACTGTGTACCCGTGGCCATGGTTTCCGTTTCTCGATCCAGTTTCCAGCTACTAGCTTCCAGCCCTTAGCTACGTCCTGCTCTCAAACCCAATGAATCATTCTCCGAGAATTGCTTTCTTTTTTCCCTTAGCCTCGCCTGAGAATGCGCGTCACGCATCATCCAGCTAGAAGTTAGAAGCTAGAAGCTGGTAGCTCGACTTAGAACTGCATTCCCATCACGCTCTGGTAGGCCTGGACCGCCTTGTTGCGCACGGCCAGCGCCAATTCAAAGGCCATGTCCGCCTTCTGGGTGGCGATCATCGCCTGGTGCACGTCCACGCCCGAGCCGGTCATCAGGCCGCTGACCGCCGCGTTGGCCTGCTGTTCAAGCTGGCTCACTTCGCCCACGGCGCCGGTAATCAAATCGGCGAACGGCGCCGCGGAAGCTGTCTCTGCTCCGCCAGCCGAAAACAAGCTTGCCGCGCTGCTGCCGCTCGTTGCCGCGCCTGCAACCGCGCTAACGGCATTTGTCGCAACCAACATTTTCGCTCCTCCGTTCCTGCTGGTTCGATCGATTCCCTGCTCTTTCGGTTCCCCGTTTCACTACTCGCTGCTCCCCGCTTGCCTTACTCACAGCTGCCTAGCTTTTCGCGATCTCCAGTGCCGACGTGATCATTCCCTTCTCGGCCTGCACGGCGGAGCCATTCAGTCCATATGCACGCGTCGCCCCCATAAGGTCCACCATTTCTGTAAGGGGATTAATGTCGGGGTAAGCGACATAACCGTCCGGCCCCGCGTCGGGATGCCCGGGATCGTAGCGCTTGAGCGGCGGCGATGGATCCTCGACCACCTGAGCGATGTGCACGCCCGGCGCCACCGCCGGCGCTCCGGGCAAAGCGAGCAGCGGAGGCAGAGCTGGCGCGCCCGACTTTTCCGAACCCATCAGACCCGCGCCCACGCTCCCCACTCCGGCTCCGCCGTTGGCAGCCGCTGCCGTCATCGATCCGTTCATCGATTCGTTCAGGGAATCGTTCATGGAATCGAGGAAGCCCGCATCGCCCCCATTGGCGGCGAAGACTACCTCCTGGCGGCGATAGGGCCCTCCCTCAGCGGTGCGCGTCGTCTCCGCGTTGGCCATATTGGCCGCCACCACCTCGGCGCGCATACGTTCTGCCTCCATCGCCGAACCCGATGTCTCCATCAATCCGAACAGGTTCATGCATCAGCCTCCCTGTCTTGCCCTGCCTTTTCCCTTTGCTTCTGCTTTTGTTTTTGCTTTTCCTATTCCCTATTCCCTAATTCCAATTCCCTGTCCTTCACGACTTGTCGGCGTGAATCGCATCCATCACGCGCTGATATTCCTGGCGCAGCAGAGCCATGCCGGTCCTGAACTTCAGTTGCGCCTCGGCCAGTTGCAGGCTCTCGCGGTCGATGGAAACGTTGTTCCCGTCCGGCCGCGCAATCAGTCCATCCACCTCCGTCACCCGAACCTTCCTCGGCCCGCGTCCCCGATTTACGTCGTCCATGGCCCCGCGCATCTCGGCCTCAAAGTCCATGCCCACGGTGCGGTAGCCTGGCGTGTCCACGTTGGCCATGTTGGCTGCGGTCAGCTTGGCTTCGGCGGCGGCCAGATCCAGGTAGCGCGCGATCTGGTCGCTCAACTGCGTTTCGATCTCCATGCTCATGCCGCTCCCTCCCGCCTGACTGAGCCGCCACTTCTAATCCCCAACTTGTTGCCCAACATCAATTCACCGACAGGCCGAAGTCGATCTCGCGCGAGGTCAGCACCGGGTTGTCCCCGGCAAGAATCACGCCGCGCTCGAGCACGTGTTCCAGCTCGCGCACGTTGCCCGGCCAGTCGTGCGCGACAAGTTTCGCCACTGCACCTTCGTCCACCCGCTTCACTGGCGCGTCCCTGCCCATCTTCTCGAAGAAGTGCTCGATCAGCAGCGGCAGATCCTCTCCATGCTCCGAGAGCGCCGGCGTGCGGATCAGGAAGACGGCCAGCCGGTAATAAAGATCGGAGCGGAAGCCGCCCGTCTGCGCCTGCGCGGCCAGCGGCCGGTGCGTGGCGGCGATAATGCGCACATCCACCCTCACGGTTTCGTTGTCTCCCACGCGCTGCAGCTCGCCGCACTCCACAAAACGCAGCAGCTTCGATTGCAGCCCCAGCGGCATCTCGCCAATCTCGTCCAGAAACAGCGTTCCCCCGTCGGCGGCCTCGATGCGCCCGGTGCGGCCCTGCACGGCGCCGGTGAACGCGCCCCGCGTGTGGCCAAAAAGTTCGGCTTCGAGCAGCGATTCAGGAATCGCCGCGCAATTGATGGCCACAAACGGCTTGCGGCTGCGCGACGAGAGCCGGTGCAGCGCCTCGGCAACAAGCTCCTTGCCTGAGCCTGTCGGGCCTTCGATCAGCACCGGCGTCATGCGCGGGGCCACAAGCCGCACCCGCCGGCTTACCTCGAGCATGCAGCGGGCATTCCCCACCATCTCCGGCAGGCGCTCGGCGGCACACCCTTCGGCTGCCGAAGAAGTCGGCCCGCCACGGTTCGGAATGGTCTTCGGCGCGCTGGCCATCAGGCTCGAATCAGTCGGCGCTGCCCGGCGCGCGGCAAAATCCGTCGCGGCAGACTCCGCCGGACGCACCGGCTTCGGCAGTTCAATTTTCGGCAATTCGATTTTCGGCAGTTCCAGCACCGTCCGCGCTGCGTCCATTGCGGGAGCTGCGTTCCACGCCGCCGTGTCGCTTTCCTGGCTGCAGCGCAGCGCGTAAAGCAGTTCCTGCCTGTAAGGTCCGCGCGGGCTCTCTTCGCCGCTCGAGCCTTCCGCGGTCACTACATCAACTCCCGGAAACTTCCCTCTGAAGTCATTCAGGAACTCGCTCAAATCCAGATCCGGCAACCACGAGTCGACAATCACCGCCTCGGGATGCGCGGCCTCGGCCTCGCTCCAGGCTTCGGCGCCGCCCTCCGCCTCGCGAACCTCCCAGCGCAGGCCGGTGAGGATCTGTGAAAGCCGCTGGCGGAAGCTGCGATCGGCGCTGGCCACCAGCGCGGTGCGCGGCCGGATGCGTGGATGCGCGGGAAGAACGGGAACCGAAAAAGGCTGCATGAAAGCTCTCCTTCAAAAAACGCAAATGAATCGATCAATCTGCGAACCAGGCGGTGAACCAGCGAGCGTCAGGGCGCAGTGGCCGCCGGAGCAGTGGAAAGTATTTCAGTCGATGAAACCGGAGCGACCATTGCAAGGTCAGCGTTAATTTGCGCCGGTGGCGACAGCTCCGCCTCTGATGGAACGATGTAGCCCCGCCCACGCACTGTCCGGATCAGGTGGCCCGGCGGCGGATCTTCCAGCTTGCGGCGAAGATAGTTCACATACACGTCAACGATGTTGGTGGTCTGCGCCGGCTCCAGGTTCCACACCGAATCCAGCAGCTCAACGCGCGAGACACATTCGCCGCGATTGAGCATCAGATGCTCAAGCAACGCGAATTCTTTGTTGGTCAAAACGATCTGCCGCGCGCCGCGCCGCGCCGTGTGTTCCAGCCGGTCCATCTCCAGATCGCCCGCGCGCAACTGCAACCGCGTCTCCCGCTTGCGCCTCAAGAGCGCCCGGCATCGCGCGCGCAGCTCGTGCAGGCTGAAGGGCTTGGTCATCAGATCGTCGGCGCCCCGGTCCAGGCAGCGCACCCGCGTATCCACCTCCTGCCGCGCGGTCAGCACCAGCACCGGCAGATTCGCATCCAGCGTGCGCACCTCTTCGAGCACCTGCTCGCCATCCTTCACCGGCATGTTCAGGTCGAGAATGGTCAGATCCGGCAACTCCTGTCGAAATGCCTCCACCGCCGCGCCGCCATCGTAGGCCAGGTGGACGCGATGTCCATCGGCCTCCAGACCGCGGCTCAGGAACTGCCCCAGCGCCTTATCGTCTTCGGCAATGAGTAATCTCATGAGAGTCCTTCCATCACTCCATGCCCCGCATTCCGCTGCATCTTCGTCTCCGGCTGCACTCTCTTTGTCCCTGCCACAGAGCGCCGCGGCGAGCAAGGCTACCCTCCACATTCCCGCGTAAGGGGAAGGAACTCAAGGAAGAATAGGGGAAAAAGCGAG
The DNA here is from genome assembly GCA_049517515.1 of Occallatibacter sp. Lineage (GTDB taxonomy): Bacteria > Acidobacteriota > Terriglobia > Terriglobales > Acidobacteriaceae > Telmatobacter. Next base: position 101,092 of record JBEKSA010000001.1, on the reverse strand, counting down.
AGGCGCATTCAGAGTCGGATTCGCGGGAATTGGGAGTCCCTTAATGGATGTGCGAACGCTGGCCTGTGACGGCAGACACAGAAAAACGGAGAGGCCACCCGAGCATCGTCGATCCATCGCCGCGCACAAGCCCTGCCTTCCACCTTGAGCTGCTCGCGTCAGGCCACTTTTTGCCGCCCTGCCGCCTTCTCCTCATACATCGCGGCGTCGGCCCGGGCCAGCAGTTCCTTCATCTCCTCGCCCGCCGCGCGCTCCGCCAATCCGATCGATGCATCCACACACAGCTTGACCTCGCCCGCTTTGCCCCGCACCGCGTAGTTGCCGCAGATCCATTTCCGCAAACGCTCGGTCTGCCCCTCCGCCTCCGCCAGCGCGCAATCGAACAGCAAAATAAACTCGTCACCGCCCCAGCGGCCAATCACATCCGTCGCGCGGCAGGCCGACCTAAGCTCCGTGCTGAACTGCTTCAGCAAATCGTCTCCGGTTACGTGCCCGTGATCGTCGTTCACCTTCTTGAAGCGGTCGATATCGACGATCGCCAGGCAGAACGGCCTTCCGGCTCCCATCCGCTTCTCGATCTGGCCCTCCACATAAAGCCGGCTGCTCAACCCCGTCAGCGCATCGCGCGAGGCGATCTCCTCGGCCTCCTCCAGCTTGGTCTGATAGCTGATCACCTGCTCCTTCAGTTGATCCAGCACAGCCTTGCCTTCAGCCGTCATTCGGTCGATCGACGTCTTCAGCTCAGCCGCGCTCTTCTCGATTGAAGCGCGAATCTCCGTCAAATCGTCAAGGCTCGCGATCGCCTTCAACCGCTCCGTCACCTCGGTCATCTGACCCGCGCATCGCTGGTCGCGCGTGCCCACTGACTCCGCGGTGCGCGCCATCATCAGCAGCATTTCTTTCACTTCGCAGGCCTTCTGCTGATAGTGCTTCGCCGTCCCGCGGCCCCACCCGCGCAACTGCTCCCGCACGCCCGCGTCGGTCGCCGAAAGCGTCGCCGAGCTCATGCTCACCGAAAGCTCCGACTTGAACTCGCCCAGATTCCGCTTCAGCTCATCGCCCATTCCGGGACACGCATCCAGACTCGCGTGGCCCATTTCAAGCAACGCTGAACCATAGGCGTCGACGACCGCCGGAAGCAGATCGCCGCCGGCAGGCTCTACGGCCGGGCCCGAATCTGCCTGTTGCAAATCGAGATATTTTTTCAACGAGATCATCTCAGTCTCTGCGGCGGTCCTGGGCGCCAACTTTGGACGTACACCGCGCATTGAACTTTATCGGCAAGAACTCTGGTTTTCTTCAGTCACGGAGCAATTCGGTCTTTCAGCGGGCGTGGCTTTGAAGCGGTTTCCATTGCTTACCGTGGATCGTGCCCGCCTCGATCGGAAAGGAACGAGGAAATCCATCATTCAGCCCTTTCGCCTGGCCCAGATTGCCTCCCGCTTTATGCTTTTTCCATTCCGTTTACCGAGAATTAACTCATTGATTTCGTTCATAATCAGACGGTAAAGTTACCAAAGTGTATACTGGTGCCTGAAGAGTCCTACAAAAGCGCTATCGCCCTTTCTTAGAAAATCGCTGATGCTGTCTTTAATCGAGATTAGAAAATGCGCGGCGCAACGCACGCGCATGAATGGAGTGCCTTGGTTGACTGGAGCAAACTTCCTGATTTGGGAGCCGTCGGGCTCCTCACGATCGCGTTTGCGTCTGTCGCACGGCATGGCCGGAAATCGGTTTCGTCCGTCTGGCTCACCGGCTGGCTCCTGATTGCAATTCATTTTGCTGCCTTCATGTTTCTGGGTGCCGCCGGAAACTGGGCCAGCCTCGCATCGTTCATCGGACTTGCCGCTCTTGCCTGTGCCGGCGTCTTGTTTATGTGGGCAGCCGTGCCCCATCGCAAGCTGCAGGGCTCCAGCCAATGGATGCTTGCCGTCCTCCTGACGAACTACACACTTTACTTCGGGCTTTTGGTCATCGATCCCGTCGCATCCTGGGCTTTGACGCCCGTTGCCGTGCTCATCGGCGCTTTGCCACTCGCCATTTTGATCCTTAGCTGGCGTCAGTTCAGGCATCCGTTGCGCTGGACGATCGTCGCCCTCAACGTGGGCCTCTCGATCTTCCTAATGACCTTTCAACACCGGCCCGGCGTGGGCACAATGCTTGCGTTCGAGGCGGTACTCTTCACCGTCTATCTCGGCTGCGCAATCCATTTCTGGTTCACCTACAGGCGCGCTACCGCGGGAGCCTTCATTACCATCGCCGGCTTCTTTGCCTGGGCGAGCGTCTTCGTGGCAGGACCATGCGTCCTCTACTTCTTCCCCAATCTCCACCTCGAAAACGAGGTCTGGAATCTGCCCAAGTACATCGTAGCCGTGGGCATGATCATGCTTCTGCTTGAGGACCAGCTCGAACACAACAAGTACCTGGCCCTGCATGACGAACTGACCGGCCTGCCCAACCGGCGCCTCTTTCAGGATCGCCTGACCAGCGCCATCGAGCGCGCCCGCCGTACCGGATCGCATGTCGCTTTGCTTCTCATCGACCTGAATGACTTCAAGCTAGTGAACGATACCGCCGGCCATCACGTCGGCGACGAGCTACTCAAGCACGTTAGCAATCTCTTCACCGGCCGCGTGCGCCGCTCCGATACCGTGGCGCGCACCGGCGGAGACGAGTTCTCCGTGATTCTCGAAGAGCCCATGACCCGTGCCGACGCCGCGCGCGTTGGCCGCACCCTGACCCAGCTTCTCGAAGAGCCCCTCACCTTCGGCGAACAATCAGTGCGCGTTGGCGCCAGTGTGGGCATCGCCGTCTTTCCTGACGACGCCTCGGATGCCGAATCCCTGCAGATCGCGGCCGACCTCCGCATGTATGCTGGCAAGAACGCTTCTAAAGAGAATGGCGGGGAGGAACCACTCAAACCCTTCCCGGTGAAATCGGCTATAGTGACCAAGCGCCCGCCGGGCCTTCAAGCTGCAGAATAGTCCTGCCGCCAAGGCCCGCTCTCCCTCCTGAAAAACTGCATCCCCCAAAAACGCCCGCAGACACGAAGACCCGGACACATAGCCCGGGTCTTCTTTTGCTCAAGGGAGCAGGCTCTTCATCCCTGCCCGCCGCCGGGTCCGCGTCTGCCCCGCCGCCGCCTGCGCCGGTTGTTGGCGCCTGCACCGGCGCTCCCGCCCGGCCTTCCTCCCCCGCTGAAAGGCGGGCCGCCGGCGTGAACAACGGGTGCCCCGTCCACGCGGTTGAAGTTCGGCTCGTTCGTCTCGTCAAGCTCCACGTCGTTCTCCTCGTCGAAGTCGTCTCCGCCCTCGATCAGAATCGTGCTCTGGTTCGAGCTCGGCTGGCGCTCGTCAAACTCGTTGCGCGGCCTCGATGGAATTGGCGCCGCCTTTACGACCGGCTGCGTATACTCCGCTTCTTCGGCCTCCGCCGGGGCCGATTGCGCCAGCTTCGCCTTCTGCTCCTTGATGAGCGCCTTGCGGCTCAGCTTGATGCGATTGCCCTCGATGGCCAGCACCTTCACCATCACCTGATCGCCCTCGCGCAGTTCGTCCTTCACTTCCTTCACGCGATGCTCCGCGATCTCGGAGATGTGCAGCAGCCCGTCCGTTCCGGGGAACAGCTCCACAAACGCGCCAAACTCGGCCAGCCGCACCACCTTACCCAGGTACACCTTGCCCACCTCCGGAACTGCGGTCAGGTTGCCGATGATCGCCAGCGCCTTCTGCAGCCCCTCGGCGTCGGTCGATGCCACGCTCACCTTGCCCGTGTCGTCCACGTCGATCTTCGCGCCCGTCTGTTCCACGATGCTGCGGATCGTCGCTCCGCCCTTGCCGATCAGGTCGCGAATCTTGTCCGTCGGAATCATCACGGTCTCGATGCGCGGCGCGTACTTCGAGCGCTCCATGCGCGGCCCGTCCAGAACCGCATCCATCTTGTCCAGCAGGAACAGCCGGCCCTGCCGCGCCTGCTCCATCGCCTGCCTCAAAATCTCGCGCGTCAGGCCGCCAATCTTGATGTCCATCTGCAGCGCGGTAATTCCCTTCCGCGTTCCGGCAACCTTGAAGTCCATGTCTCCATAGTGGTCTTCTGCGCCGGCAATGTCGGTCAGAATGGCGTAGTCATCGCCCTCCTTCACCAGGCCCATCGCCACTCCGGCAACCGCGCCCTTCAGTGCGATGCCTGCATCGTACAGCGCCAGGCTCGCTCCGCAAACTGTAGCCATCGAAGAAGATCCGTTCGACTCTAGAATGTCGCTCACGATGCGGATCGAATACGGCGACTCATCGGCGCCCGGCAAAACCGCGCTGATGGCGCGCTCGGCCAATGCTCCGTGACCCACTTCGCGACGGCCAACGCCCGTCATCCGGCCTGTCTCGCCCACACTGAACGGCGGAAAGTTGTAGTGCAGCATAAAGTTCTTGCGCTGCTCGCCTTCGTAGCTTTCGAGCCGTTGCCCCTCGTCCGCCGTGCCCAGCGTCGCCGTCACCAGCGCCTGCGTCTCGCCGCGCGTAAATAGCGCCGATCCGTGCGTCCGTGGCAGCACGCCGGTCTCGATCGTGATCGGACGAATTTCGTCGAACGCCCGCCGGTCGGGCCGGATGCGCTCCTTCGTCACCTGCTCGCGGAATATCCGCTCGCGCAACTGCTCGTAATAGTGCGCCAGCTTCTTCTTCGCGTTCGCATCGTCGGCCGGCAGTTCAGCCGCCAACTCATCCCTGATCTTCTTGATCAGCGCGTAGCTCTCTGTCTTGCCGTGCGTCTTGGTGTCCAGCGCGTCTTTCAGCCCGTCGCCGATCTTGGCCTTGAGCTCCGCGTAATACGCCTCGTCAAACTCCGGCGCGGTAAACGCTCGTTTCGGTTTTCCGGCCTTGGCCACCAGCTCGTCGATCGCCGCGACAATCTTCTTGATCTCGTCATGGGCAAACTCAATAGCCGCCAGGATGACTTCCTCGGTCTCCTCTTTGGCGCCCGACTCGATCATCACGATGCCGTCCTTGTGGCCGACCACCATGATGTTCACCGTCGTTGCTGCGCGTTCCGCGTACGTGGGATTGGCCACGAACTCGCCGTTCACGCGTCCCACGCGCACGGCTCCAACCGTCGCGCTGAAGGGAATGTCCGAAAGAGCTACCGCCGCGGCCGCCGCATTGATTGCAATTACGTCGGGATCGTTCTCCTTATCTGCGGAAAGAACCAGCGCGATCAACTGTGTTTCATTGCGGAATCCGTCCGGGAACAGCGGCCGCAGAGGCCGATCGATCTGACGGCAGGTCAAAATCTCTTTTTCGCTGGGCCGGCCTTCGCGCTTGATGAATCCGCCGGGAATGCGCCCACCGGCATACGTGTACTCGCGGTAATCCACCGTGAGCGGGAAAAAGTCGATTCCTTCCCGGGGGTCGGGAGAAGCCACTGCAGTGGCCAGAACGACGCTTTCGCCCGTGCTCACCAGCGCAGCGCCGGAGGCTTGCTTGGCCATGCGGCCGGTCTCAAAGACCAGTCGCTTGCCGCCGGAAAGCTCGACGGCTACTTCATGTTTCGTAAACATAATGTCCTCGTTTCGTTTTTTTCGCTTGGGAAAATCGTGTGGGGAAGGTGCGCCCATGCGCGCAACAAACACCTCTGCGCCTGCTCAGGCGTCCTCTTCAGGCCGCCCCGCGCGCCTTGGTCCGGTATTCCATGTTGTATGGGGACCGTGACCAGTGTCCGGTCTGAATGCTTCCGGTTCAATGTCGGCTTTCGTCGATTACTTGCGGATTCCAAGTTTGCCGATCACGTCGCGATAGCGGTCCGTGTCGTGCGTCTTCAGGTAATCCAGCAAGCGGCGGCGCTTGCTCACCAGCATCAACAGCCCACGCCGGGATGCGTGATCCTTCTTGTGGGCCTTGAAGTGCTCGGTCAGGTCGTTGATCCGCTCGCTCAGAATCGCGATCTGGACTTCCGGCGATCCGGTGTCCGTCTCATGGGTTCGGAAGCGTTTGATCAGGTCAGTCTTTTTTTCAATCGCCAGCACGGCGTCGATAACTCCTCATTCTTTGTCGGGTCCACTCTTCAGTGTCTACTGAAAGATTAACATGAACCCGCCCTCAGACAAAACCAGCGCCGCGCAAAGTGCCATCCTTGCAACATAATGGCGCAAACGCTCTCGGAATCATTGCGTCTGCGCGTCCCGCCAGTAATTGGCCCGCGCCACGATCCTCGCCCCATAATCCTCGGCGGTCCGCACGCGAATCGTATGCAACCCCGGTGCCGGATCAGATGGGCTGAACGTAATCAGGTACCGGTTTCGCGCATCCCTTGCCGCCGTCATCACTCGCGCTTCGAAGCGCTTGTCGCCGACAAACGTCGTGTACTCGCCCCCGCTCATCTCCGCCACTTCCTTGGCCACATTCTTTTTGAAAGCCTTCACCGCCATCACTAGCGCCGAAACTATATTCATCGTCCGGTCTTCGCCGGAGTCTTTCACATCGTGCCCCAGCTCCGCCAGCGCCGGCGAAAAACTCACGCTCAGCACCAGCACATCCGATTCACCGATCTGTTTAATCAGCTGGACTACCTTGGTGTGTTTGCTTCCATGGTCGCGCTCCTCGCTAATCAACAGCAGTACGCGCCGGTACTCCTTGGGCTGCGACTCCAGTAGGGTCACTCCGTAATTCACGGTGTCCAGAATCGCCGCGCCGCCATTGCCCGGCTCCAGTTCGGTCAACTCCTTGTTCACCTGGTCGCCCGAGTGCGTGAAGTCCTGGATCAGGTGCGGCGCGGAATCGAATCCCACCAGCGCCACCTGGCTCCGCGGGTCGAAAAGAAACACATCGAGCAGCGGCCCCAGCCTGGCCAGCTTGTCAAACTCCAGCACGCTCACCCCGCCCTGCTCCACCGCAACCAACAGCGCCACGGGTGCCGTGTCCATCTCCGGCTGTACCTTGATTTTTTGCGGAACGCCGTTGTCTTCAAGCACAAAATCCTGCGGCTTCAGCCCGTAGAGAATCCCTCCACCTCGTTTCTCCACCAGCGTCGGCACCAGTACTTCTGTCGTTGTCACGCGCAGACTCGGTGCTGCGCCTTGCGCGGCAGGCATTGGCTTGGGCGGCTCAACCGGCGGCAACTGCTGCGCCCACGACATCGTCGACGACGCAAACAGCGCCGCTGCAATCAACAAAAGGAGCCATCGTATCTTCATACAATATGGAGTCATTGGGGGGGAATTCTGTTACTGCCGGAAGAAACTCGACGCCTCGCCAGCATCGTTCGCGTGTTCCCGGTTCTTCAATTCCCTATTGGCTACTCCCCATTCCGTGCCTTGTTCGCGCTTCGCGCTCCAGTTGCCCCGTCCACGCCAGAAAACGCAGCAGCTCCCAGCGCTCGGCCCATAAGAATCCCATCACGCTCTTCGCCGTCAGTGTCTCAGCCTTTTTGCCGGAATACGTCTCCACGCGCCAGCGCAGAAACTCACTCCGCCACGGAGCCAGCCGGTGGCCCCGCGTCGCATTCCACAAGAAACGCACTCCAGTAAACAAGCGGATCCTCTTGCCTGGAGTATAGAAGAGGCCGCATCGGTCACGCCTGATCCGATTTCATCCCTGCAGGTTGCTGAACAGGCTGTTCGACGTCGATTCCAATTGCGCAATCACGTCTTCGAGAGCCGTCTGCTGTGTCTCCGCCAGCGAAAGCTGCGTGGAGATGGTGGGAAGATCGGCCTGCATCAAATCGGTCTGCGCTGCCGTCAGTTGCGTTTTCTCGCTCGTGACAGCGCCCGAGGCCGCGCTCAGTTGCGTGATGGAGCTATCGATGGTCACGCGCTGCTGCGAGACGAAGTTCAGCGCCGTGCTCAGCGCGGCCGTGTCGCTCGCCGCTTGCTGCGTGTTCACCTGCCCGCTCGAGTAGTCGGCCACCAGCGCATTCAGCGCGCCGAATACGCTGTCCAATCCGTTACTCGCGCCGCCGCCCAGAAAAATCTGGTCGCCCGGCACGTTCAACTGAATCTTCTGGCCATTGGGCAGCTCCAGAAAGTTCACGTTTTCGTCGCCGTTGTAGCTCGTCACCGCCGGCGAGGTTGCTGTCGAAGTCGAAAATGGCGCCGCGCTCGTCTTTCCCCCCGCAAAAATGTACTGGCCCTGATAACTCGTATTCGCCAGCGACTGCACTTCGTCCGCAATTCCCGAGATCTGATTGGCGATCGATTTCACGTCGCTCGCGTTCATGGTTCCGTTGTTGGCGCTCGTGGCTAGCGAGATCGCCTGCGTCAGCTCGGAAACCACGCTGCCCAGCGCCGAATCCGCCACCTGCAGTTGCCCAGTCACCAGGTTCGAGCTCTCGGTGAAAGAATCGTCCTGCTGAATCTGGTTGAGCAGCAGCACATTCTCGCCCGAGCCCACCGGGTTCTGGCTCAGCGAAGTGATACTCACGCCGCTCGAAAGTTCCGAGCTCAACTGCTGCTCGCTGGCCTGCGTCTGATCGAGCGAGCTCACCAGATTCGTAATGTATGTCGGATCCACTCGCATGATTTTTGCGGGCCCTCCATCACCGGTGGCCGTCGAATCGCCTTTCGGCCGCGCCCTCGCTGAGGTTTGCTCCAGCACGGCCAGGCTAAGAGCTGAAAGCTACTAGCTAAGGGCTGCTCTTACGCCACCGCCGTCTCTTCGCCCAGGTTCAGCGCCGAAGCCATGATCGTGTTCAGCAGCGTGAACACCTGCGAGGCCGCCTGATAGCTTTTCTCCAGCGTGGACATTGCCGCCGCCTCATCGTTCAGGTTCACGCTCGACAGCGCATTGTTCTGCGTCTGCAACTGCGTTACGGACGCGTTCTGCGCCGTGTTCTCCGTCTGCACCTCTAAGACCGTCGAGCCCAGCGTGGAAACAAAGTTCGAGTAGTAGTTGATGGGTGTCTGCCCATTCACGATCAGCCCGTTGGCAAGTCCTGCCATCGCCACGGCATTGGAGTTGTCTCCGGTCCCGTTCCCCGCTCCCGCCGCCGCAACCTGGCTGGGATCGGTCATGATCACGCTCATCGCCGCCGCGCTTCCCGCCGCCTGCGCCGGCTCGTTGAAGATGTAGAGCGGATTGGTCGGCGTTCCCGTTACGCCATTCAGATCTGTGCCCGCATTGTTCTGCGCGTTCACCGTGGTCGAGATGCTGTACGCCAGTTGGTCGAGCGAGCTCAGCGCGCCGGGAATGTCCACGTCCCGCGCCGTTAAATACCCTCCCAGTTGCCCGCCTCCCGAAGCCAATTGCGAAGTAATGTCCGTTCCGCCCAGAAAGAAGTCCGTAACTCCGTTCACGGTTCCCGTGGTCAGTTGAAAGTTCTGCCCCTGTGAGACCAGCAACTGCCCTGAGGTTGTCGTCACCGACAATCCGTTGTTCTCCGTCGTCACCTGGTTGATCCCGACAAGTTGCGAAAGCTGGCTCAGGTCCTGCTGCCGCTGGTCCTCAAGCGTTCCCGCATCCGCATTCGGCGAGGCGGACTCGATGGCAAGGTTCAGTTGCGCAATGGCGCCGGTCAGCGAGTTCACCTGGCTCACCATCCCCGATGCTTCCTGGTCGATGGCCGCGCTCTGGCCGTTCAGACTGCTCGCCGCACTGGAAATGTCGCCGGCCAAGGTCGACGCCGACGACAAAACCTGCTCGCGCAGCGCGTTGTCCGTCGGAGCGCTCTCCAGCGACGAGAAGGAATCGAAAAAGCTCGTGATGTCGCTGCCAATGTCCCCCGCCGACGCGCTCGACGAGCCCGAATCCGGCGTGAACAACGCCTGCATATTGTTCAAGGCTGACAGCCGCGTGCTCGATGCCGATGCCATCTGCTGCTGCTGATCCAGCCGCGCCTCGAGCACCCGGTCGCGCTCGGACGTTGCCCCCGTCTCCGTCACGCCATCGCCGATCAGCACGCCACCAACCGAGATCGGCGTGTTCTCCTGCCAGTCGGGCTTCTCCTCCGTGTATCCCGTTGTGTTGGCGTTGGCGACGTTGTTCGCCACCACGTTCAGAGCTTCCTGATCGGCGTCCAGAGCTCTAGTCATCATGCTCAATGCGGAGTTAATCGTCCCCATCGACCGCCTCCGCTTCCAGACCAGCGTCCGGGGCGCCACGAATCTGCCGCTCGCTGTACTCCAGACGCCGCTCGCGCATCTCTCTGAGCCGCCGCATCACGTTTTGGTTGGCTCGCGTTACTGCCAGCACGCGCCCAAGCACCGCCATGCCTGGCGCCGCCTCCCGCGCCTGCCGCGCCAGATCGCTCTTTTCGCCCTCATCCATGGAGTCCAGGTCCTGGTTCAGTGCCTCGCACGAGAGCGCCAGCTCCTCGAGCCGTGGGGCATCCAGCCGCGCCAATGCACGCGATGCCTCCACTACAAGCTCCTTGAGCTCCGGATTCTTCGCGGGCGCCTCGAGCTCCTGCATGCTTCGCGTTCCTCTCCCCTTTGCCTGCCTTCGGGCCTCGTTGGGCTCAGGTTTGCGCCGGTTTGTTTCGTCAAGCCAGCCCCGGTTTCGTGACTGCCGGAAGCGCCTACGCGCCGCTCAACATCGCATCAACAAGCTTCGAAGCCACGGCTGCAGCCGGCACATCGTACGTTCCCGCCACCAGCGCCGATTGAATGGCCGCCACTTTCTCCGGCCTCACACCCTCGTCTGACAGTGCCTGCGAGACCTCGTTTGCCGCGGTGCTGAACGTCGCCCGGTCGGAATCGAATCCGCTCCCGCCCGTGGCCGTGCTGCCTTTGGGTTGCGGCGCCGACTGAGGAATCGGGTTCACCCCTAAAAGTGACCTTAATCCGTCCAGGCTATTGCGAATATCCATACTCTTTGCTCCTTGCTGGGTCTATCGGCCTCTTTGCTAATCACTCTAATCATTCAGGAGTTCTCATCACGGTATTGCCGTGCAAGTATCTGGTTACCTTCCCGTCTCCGTGATGGTTACCGGAGTGTGAGAGTTCTTTAACAATACGATCAGCAATTCCAAACCCGCCGTGCTCGCTCAGCGCCTGCCCCAGCGCCTCGGACGCAAACTCGCCCAGTGCGCCGGTTGAGCCGCCGCCGGATCCCGCACCCAGTTCCGAGTCACCGTCCTCGGAGCCCGTCAGGGCATCACCGGCCATCATGGGCTGCAATAACTCCTTCATCATCTGCCCTTCAAACTCGTGCGCTGCACGCTCGAGGCGCGGCGATGGCGGCGACGGCACGCCATTTGCGGCGGCGTTTCGGGCGATCGATCCAACGTGCATCGTTCTCCTCAATTCCCTGTTCCCCGTCTTCTCGGTCCCTCCCACCCTAGGTCCCTTGTTCCCTCGGTCCCCTGGTCCCTGCCGTTAGAGCACTTCCAGATCGGCGTCCAGCGAGCCTGCGGCCTTCATCGCCTGCAGGATCGAGATCACGTCGCGTGCTCCCGCTCCGGTACGTTGCAATTCCTCGACCAAATCCTCCACGGTGGCGCCTTCCTTCAGGTCGATGCGGTTCACCGGCTTGTCCTGGGCCTGCACTGTGGTCTGCTCCACCACCTGCGTGGTCCCGGATGACAGCGCGTTGGGCTGCGAGACCTCCACTTGGGTGATCACGTTGATGCTCAGCCCGCCATGCAGGATCGACACCGGCTGCAGCCGCACCGTGCCCCCAATCACAACCGTTCCCGTGCGCTCGTTCAGCACCACGCGCGCCCGCGGAAAGACTTCAATCTCAAGTTCCTCCACTTTGTCGAGCAGTTCCGCCACATCCTCGTCGGGCTTGACCGCGATCTCTACGCGCCGGCTATCTGCGGCCTTGGCCCGCGCCGTGCCCAGCGCCTGGTTGATTGCCTCCGCCATCTGCTCAGCGGTGTGAAAGTCGGCGTCGTTCAGCACCACGCTCACCGTGCGCATCAGCTTCAGGTCGAAGGGCGTCGCCCGCTCCACCATCGCACCGCCCGGAATGCGCGCCGTAGTGGGATGATTCACCTGCTTGGTGCTGCCTCCCGAGGCCGCCACATAGCCTCCCAGCACGAGCGCGCCTTGCGCCTGCGCGTAAATTTGCCCATCGGGCCCGTAAAGCGGCGTCATCAACAGGATCCCGCCTTCGATCGACCGCGCATCGCCGGCCGACGACACCGTGACATCCACCTTGTACCCCGGCCCGCTGAACGGGGGCAGCGTGGCCACCACAAACACCGCTGCCATGTTCTTCACCTGCATGTTGCTGGCGCTGTTCGATCCCGTCTGCGGCACGGTCACGCCCATCCTCTCCAGCGCCGAAACCAGCGTCTGCGCGGGAAAGACCGTCTGCGAGCTGTCTCCTGTGCCCTTCAACCCAACCACAAGCCCGTAACCCACCAACTGGTTATCGCGAATGCCTTCGATGGTGGTCACATCTTTGATCCGCGACTTTTGTCCCGGCTCTTCGGGCTGAACCAACGTCATGGCCAAAAGCCATACCGCGGCCACTCCCAGCCACCACCAGAACATCCAGCTCTGCCGGATTAGCCTGTTGCTGATTCGAGTCTGCGCAACTGGGTCCAACCTGTGCATCGTCAAGTCCGTTCCCCGTTCCCTGCCTCTAAAACACCAGGATCTTTTCCAGCAAACGCACCAGCGGATTCTGCCGGTAGGTGGAGTCGTTCACAATTCCCTTGCCCGTCACCTCAAGCTCGAGATCGGTCATGGCCGTCGAAAGCACCTGATTCTGGTTGCTCACGTCTTCAGGCCGCACCAAGCCGCGCAGCGTGATCAGTTGTGTCTGCTGCGAGAAGGTGATTTGCCGCGTCGCCTGCACCACCAGCATTCCGTTGGGCAGCACATCCACCACCTCGGCGCCAAAGGTTGTCGCCAGGCTGGAGTCGGTGGTGCTCTGCCCCTGCGCCGTCAGCCCCGAGGCGGCGTTGGCGGTGATCAGGTTCTGCAAAGCATTGGAAGCCTTCAGCGCGCCAAACAGCGAGGTAATTCCGGAGTTGGCGTTCGATGCGCGCGAATTCTTCACCTGGCCGTCGGTCGAGGCCGTCAGGCTTTCGCCCACCACAATCATCACCACGTCGTGAATGCGGAAAGCCTTCACATCCGTGCCCAGGCGCACCAACTGGCCATCCGGGCTCCAAAGCGATCCCGGCGTCCGCACCTCAGCCGCCTGCTGGGCGCGCACCCGCCCAATATAGGCGCGCAGAGCCTCCTCCGGCGGAGTCGCTTTGATCGCCGGCGTCGCGGGGTTGTGTTTCTTTCCCCATGTGCAGGCCGGCGCAGCCAGAAGCGCGCCCACAACCACTGCCACCGTCCAACTCCCATTCACTGCTGCGCCTCTTTCTCCGGCGTCATCTCCGCCCTTCCTTCCGCCAAAGCCACCACGCGCAGCACCTTGCCGCCAATCTTCAATCGCGCCCTGAACTGGGCTCCAACGACCGCGGATCCGAGCGCTTGAGCTTCAAGCCGTGCGTCGACCACGGAAGTATGCTCCTCCACAATCACCGCGTCGCCTGCATGAATTACGGGACGGAGTGGCGCGACAACCGGACTTTGTGTGCCTTTCCGCGCCGGCTCTCCCGCAACTCCGCCCGTTGAATCCGCCTTGCCAGTCTCGATCCGCACCATCCTCCCGGGCCCTCCCGGATTCGTCGTGTCACGGACCAGAAGCCAACGGTCCCCTGTTGCGAAACCGTCGATCTCCCGGATCCCATAGCCGAGCCGTTGTTCCGCCGACGGTGCGCCGGCGGGCGCGCTTTGGCAGCCGGCTTCCATCGGTAACGCAACCGCCAATGCGCCAACTCCAGCCAAGACCATGGATCGCAGTGTCAACGGTGTTCTCACCCTATTCAATCCCTCAACAAATACATGCAAATCAATGCGTCATATTGTTGACTTCGGAATACATATCGTCCGCCGCTTTAATGACCTTCGAATTCGATTCGTAGGCCCGCTGCGCCAGCACCATCTGCACGAACTCGGTCACCACGTCCACATTGGAGTTCTCGAGATACCCCTGCTGAAGCGTGCCCATGCCTTCGGTGCCGCCGGGGTTTCCCAGCACCGGATCGCCGGAGCTGAGTGTCGCCGTCAGCAGGTTGTTGCCCATGCTTTCGAGGCCGCCGGGGTTGGGAAACGTGGCCAGCTGGATCTGTCCCAGTTGCGACGGGTTCTGCTGTCCGGCCAGGGTCGCGTTCACCACGCCGTATTCAGTGATCGTCACCGCGGTGGCATTCGACGGAATCGTGATGGTGGGAATCAGCGGGTCGCCGTCGGTCGTCACGATCGTGCCCTGGTTGTTCAGGTGGAACTGGCCGGCGCGCGTGTACGCAATCGTGCCGTCGGGCCGCTGCACCTGAAAAAATCCCGCGCCCTGAATCGCCACATCCAGCGGGTTGTCGGTTTCGTTCAATTCGCCCTGGGTGTTAATGACCTCCGTCGCCGCCGACTTGGTTCCGAGGCCGATCTGCAGCCCCGCGGAAACCGTGTTCTGGCTCTCGGCCGCGCCCGGCGTCACCATGTTCTGATACACCATGTCCTGGAACTGGAGGCGCAGTTGCCTGAAGCCGGTGGTCGATGAGTTGGCCAGGTTGTTGGCGATGGTGTCCAGATTCATCTGCTGTGCGCTCATTCCGCTGGCAGCGGTATACAGGGCTCGAATCATATCTTTCCTCGCTTTGGACTAGACCTTTGGAAGATCCTCTGTCGCGAACTTGTTGAACTCGGTGTGAAACACCGTCAGCGCTCGCTGCATCATCTCCGCCTGTCGCTGCATCACGATCAGATTCAGCGATCCCTGGACCACATCCTGGTTGGCGGCCTCGAGAGCGCCCTCATGCACCGACGAATCCTTGGCCGCAACCGGCGTCACCCCTTGAGGCGCCACATAACGGTTCGCGCCCTCGGGAGTGAGCTCGGTTCCGGCAGGAAATGTGAAGACTCCCACGGTCGCCACGGCTCCGCCTGCCACCGAGACCGTTCCGTCGGCGCCCACAGAAACGTCGCCCGGCGGAATCACGATTGGCTGGCCCGCGGTCGAGAGCACCGGCTCGCCCGCTTGTGTCACCAGCTGCCCGCTTGGTGTGCGCTGCAAGCTGCCGTCCCGCGTGTAGCGCGTGCCCTGTGGCGTCTGGACCATGAAGAATCCCTGGCCCTCAACGGCCAGATCGAGGGGGTTGCCGGTCTCCTCGAGCGCCCCCTGCGCCATGCTCAGCCGGTCGCCGCCGAGCAGGCCGTAGTTGTTCACCGTTTGGCCCAGTTGCGAGTCCAGGGCGTCGGGCCCCAGCAGCACAGAGCGAAAGAACTCGCGCTCGGCGCGATACCCCGGCGTCTGCGCGTTGGCCAGATTGGCCGCCGCCGTGTCCAGCGCTTCGGTACGCGCCACCAGGCCCGTCATCGCTGCATAGTAGCCGCTGTCCACGGATGGGTCTCCTGCCGCACAGGGGGCCATGCAGATGAAGGACCGGAAGGGAGGGGATGGAATTAGAGCAAATTAGGAATGGAGCGAACTAAAAAGTGATAACCTCGATGATCCTGCAATTTGCGCCAATAAGCGTGAAATTCGGGGTGATCTGTTTGCATAATGGATCCTCATGTCCTATTCTCTTACGCAGTCGGAGCCTTGAACGCGATGAAGTTCTCCAAGCGTGCTGGCCTGTTCTCCTTCAAACATTCAGCCGAAAGGCATTATCCGAGCATTGTTGCTTGCACAACGGTTCTTAGTCTGTTTGTGCTTTCTGCAGCGGTTATTCCGATGCCGAGTTTGGCTCAGAACGCCAAGAAGCTTATTTATCTGAGTGAGACATCAAGCATTGATGTCAACGACATTGCGGGGCCTTTAAAGAAAGATTGTCCGGATATTAGCCTCACTACAGATAAGACAAGCAATGATTATGTCTTGGAGGCAAGTACAAGAGTATCTGCTCCACAAGACGACCCCAATGCGTCAGAGTCGGGACCTGTGACAACAAATGAGTTGGTGCTTTTTGATAGGGACCACATACTTATCCGCGCAAGTTCCTCATCGAATCTTGGTAATTCACTCAAAGATATATGTCATGCGATAAAAAATGCCATATTGATACAGATCGTTGATTCTCAGACTTTGACAGAATCGCTTGACGTTCGTGGCGTTTCCGGCGGTTCTGGCCTGGCAGGTGCCGTTGGCACTATTGTGAACGATACGACAGGGCGAAGAACCCACACCGATAATTCACTACTTTACGTGATTGCTAATGGCGAGCATGCCATTCTTAACTGCTATGAAAGACGCACGGGATGTGTTCCCGTTGGGGACGGAAAGTATTATGCAGAGTT
This sequence comes from Occallatibacter sp., assembly GCA_049517515.1. Taxonomy (GTDB): domain Bacteria; phylum Acidobacteriota; class Terriglobia; order Terriglobales; family Acidobacteriaceae; genus Telmatobacter. The sequence continues at coordinate 84,867 of JBEKSA010000001.1, read as the reverse complement.
TGACGGGGAATCTTTATGGGTAGATTTCAGGATGCCTCTGATTCACACATATGTTCGTAATCATTATGTAGTGGCAGGTGGGTGGTAGTAGTCCGGCGTCTGCGGGTCAAGCGCCGGCAATCTCGCTCATTATGGAGACGCCAGTGCGCTCCACGGCTCGGCGCAACGCCACCTACTGCAGTCCGTCGCACACGATACTGACCTCGAAGACCTCGTCGTTGAAGCAGTAGATGTGGTGAATCTGAAACTCCGGGGCCTGGACATGCAGCTTGTAGTCATGACCTGTAATCACCGCGGGAACCGAGAGCCCGGTGTTGGCCGCCAGCTCCGGTATTTTGCCCTTCCACGCCCCGGCGAGCATGTTGCAGATCTCGCCGATCCCGTCCTTCACCGTGTCGTCGATTCCGGCGAACTCCATTCCCGTCATCTGCGCAGCGATCTTCAGCGCCGCCCCGGCGCCCGATTTGAAAACGCAGGCGCCGCTCAAGATGCCGCCAAATCCCACCACCGCGGTTACCGTCTCCTTGTCCAGGACGGAGGGGCCGGTGACGCGCTTGCACTCCAGGCCCAGCATCGTCCGGAAGACCTCTTCTACGCTCGCATCCAGATTTCGTGGATCGGAGACCTGTTGCACGGAATCACGCAATGAAACCGCCATCGTACGCTCCCTTGGAACTTCGCAACCCGTACCCGCGCCACCTTGATCTCGGCCACCCTCTCGCGTGGCCTCTGCGCTTTCGACCCCTTTGTTTCCGCCGCCACTCTGTCCTCCCGTGACGGATGAACGCACACCATTCAGCAGTACGGCGCCCTCCCGTCGTCTTCCGGCGTAAGCGGGCCCCACGTGACCGGGCCCAGAGCTGCCATGTTTTCCCCTAAGCCGCGCGCACCAGCGGCAACACACGCTCCTTCACCTGCTCGGCGGTGAATGGCTTGCGAATGTAACCCTGCGCTCCAGCCTGAATGGCCTGCTTTACGTGCTCCTCGCTCGATTCGGTCGTGATCATCACCACCGGAACTCCGGGAGCCAGATTCTGTGCGCGAACCTGGCGCAGAAACTCCAGCCCGTCCATGGCCGGCATGTTGATGTCGGAGAGGATCAGGTCCACCGGCTTGGCCTTCAGCACTTCCAAACCCTCGACGCCGCTGCCGGCCTCGTGCACCACCAGCGGATCGAGTCCCGCCTGGCGCAGCGCCCGCTCCACAATCTTGCGCATCACCGAGGAGTCGTCGACAATCAACGTTCGAATCTCGCCCATGCCCAGGCCCCCTCCACCCTCCATCTATCGGCGCTCGGGCTCCGTCCATGAGGGCAAATCCACACTCCGCTTCTCTGTTTGCCTCCCCGCTGGCCTGCCCCAATTGCCTGCCTTGCTGGCCTGCCCCAATTGCCTGACCCGCATGACTCGCCTGCATTCCTGACCCGCCCACCGGCCGCGTCCCCGCCCAGGTCAGTGCGGGCGGGCCGAGCCGATCAGGTCCCGGATCGCGCCGATTTCGGGTACCGGCCCGGTCTGCGGGCGTAACCACATGCGCAGCCACAGGCAGTCGTGCACCCTTACCAGACGCGACTCCACGGGGCGGCTTCTTTCCACCGCTTTGGCGAAGGCCGAGGCCAACGCCGGCTCGGTCGCCGCCTCGATCAGTTCGGCAGCTGGAAAGCGCGCCTCGAGCAGCCGCGTGTGCGCCGGGTGAAACGCCGACTCCTCGACCAGCCCGCCTTCGACCTGGAGTCCGGTCATGCGCTCAACGGCCAGCGCCAGCGCGGGATCGAGATGGTCTTCAAAACCCAGATAGAGAATCTTTCCCGCCGCCACGCGCAGGGGCAGCGCTCCAAACGCATCCACGAACAGCCGCGGCAGCAGCGCGGTCAGCCCTTCGGGATGGTGAAACTCCATCCCCAGCACCGGGCATCCCCACTGCAGGCCGAGCGCGCGCGTCACCTGCTCTTCGCTGGCGCTGCGGCTGCGGACGAGCCAGTTGCCCAGCCGGCCGGCGCCCGCATCTTTCTGCGCCGTGAGCGCCGAGCGCAGGTCGTCGTTCGTGATCCAGCCTTGCTCGAGCAGTACCAGGCCGAGCGGAATGCGATGCCGGTGGCCTTCGCGCGGGCTGCCCCGCCCGTCCATCTCCCGGCTCAGCGCCGCGGCCACCCGCGCCGCCATGCAGTCTGAAGAGCAGCACCATCCCCCTTCGAAGACCGGCGTCTCGCGGCGGCGCCAGAGGCGCAGCCACCCCGATCCGCAGCGGGGATTGGCGCATGTCGAGAAGATGCCGGCGCGTGGACCCGTAGCAGCGCCTCCCGAAAACGATCGCGCGGAAAAGGCGCGATCGGCGCCAGCGGCTTCCCTTGTCGCGAGCTCCGGCACAGAACCCGGGGAGTTCGGCCGAGAACGGCGGCTCAGAAGAGGCATCGGATGCTCTCCAGACGCTTCCTCGGCGCGGCCACCTCGGTCACGCGCAGCCCGAAATTTCCGTTCACCAGCACCACCTCGCCGCGCGCGACGATCTTGTCGCCCACAATCAGGTCCACGGGGTCGGCCACATGGCGGTCGAGCTCGACCACGTCGCCCGGCCCCAGATCGAGAATCTCGCCGAGAGGCATCTCGCGCGACCCGAAGCGCAAGGACGCTTCGAGCTCGACGTCGAGCAGCAACTCGAGTCCCGGGCTGAGCGACGGCAGCCGAGACCTCAGGTCGTCTGAAGGGACCGAATTGGAAACGGCCGCGGCCGGCGAAGCCTGCGCCCCGGATTCGCGAGCGGGCGCGGCAGCCTGCTCGGCCGCATGTTCATCGACCTCGTCCCGCACCAGAACCGTCCACGCCCGCTCGCCCGAGCGGAGCTGGAAGGCGTTCGTGATCTTCGCCTCTCCTGCCGTCTCTTCGAAGCTCGCCATCTGGCATTTTTTCCCCGTCGAAGCCAGCAGATCTCCCGCCGCGGCGCTGGCCGCCTCACGCAGCAACTCCTCCCAGCCGGCCTTCTGATCCACGCCTTCACCCATCAGCGGCGTCTCCAGAACCTTGCCGTCGAGGACCACCGCGAACCGGCCGTGAACGTCGCCAGTCAGCGTGGCGGCCCAGCCGAAGGCTTCCGCGCCGAGCGGCTTGGGCAGTGACTCGCTCAACTCCGGCTCTCCGGAGAGGGCCTGCGAGAAGAGCGCTCCGGCCACCTCGACCCAGCAATCGAAGTAGGTCTTCATTGCTCACCCCCGGCGAAAACACGCTCGATGCGCGCCGCGCGATGCGCCCCGTGGCGCATGGCCTGGGCCAGCGAAAGACGCTGGCCGGCAACTCTCCACTCCGACAGAGCGTTGGTGCCGACATTGAGCCGCAGCACGTCGCCCGGCTCAACCTGTTCGAGAGCGCTCGCCGCCAGCCGTACCGTGGGCAGTTGCAGCGAACAGCCAAATCGGATATCGCGCGCCACCTCGCCCATGCGCGCCCGCGTCTCTCCCGCGTGCCGGCGCCGCCGGCCCCAGTCGGTGGTCAGCCGGCGCAGAATGGTGTTCGCAACCACCGCCGGAAAGGCCAGGTTCAGCAGTCCCGAGCTGTGCGGCATGCGAATCTCGAAGCTCAGGCAAAGCGTCTTCTCCGCCACCGAGATGATCCTTGCCACCTGGGTCTGCATCTGCCGGCGCTCGAACAGAAAGCTCAACCCCACCGGCTGCCAGGCCACCGTCAGCTCGCGGCAGACGATCTCCACCACGCTGGCCAGAATCGATTCCTCGATGTCGGTCAGCTCGCGCAGTGGTCCGTCCTTGCCGTCGCCGCCCAACAGCAGATCGATGACCGGCGGCGCCAGGCCCATATCAAGTTGCAGCACGGCGAGAGCCCCCAGCGGCTCCAGTCGCACCGACGCCACGTAGCAAATCTCGGGAATCCTGAGCAAAAACTCATTGAACTGAATCTGCTCGGCCGAAACCAGATTGACCTGAAACCGCGTGCGCAGCCATGCGGCCAGGTTGTGCGTCAGATTGCGCGCGAACAGGTCATTAAGCATGCTGATCGCACGCAGCTGCTCGGTTGAAATCTGGCCCGCCGAGGAGAAGTGATAGGGCGCCACGCGGGCGCGCGATTCGCGATGCGAGGCCTCCGGCGCCTGGCTGCGCGCGGCCTCGAACAGCGCGTCGATCTCGTCCTGCTTGAGCGTCTTTTCAGCCAAGGGTCCGTTCCTCCCAATTCCCTTCCGCCCGGCAACTTTTCTCGAGCCTTACTCCCTCAACGCTTATCTCCTCCGCGTTGGCGGCTGCGGTCCCGTCCGCTCGGAAGCGCCTTTGCCGGCCAGGTCGCGCAGCGCCGCGCGCAAGTGCACCATGGCCGAGGCGTGCACCTGCGAGACGCGGGACTCGACCACGCCCAGCGCCAGGCCGATCTCCCGCATGGTCATTTCTTCGTAGTAGTAAAGCGTCATGACCAGGCGCTCGCGGTCGGGCAGGTGCGCGATGGCGTCGGCCAGCCGCTCCTCGAGCTCGCCCCGGAGGCAACGGAACAGCGGATCTTCCTCCGGCTTTCCAGGCACGTAGGCCAGCTCCTCCTCGCCCGAGTTCTCGTTGCGCTCCACATGCAGCGTGCCGATCTCCAGGCCCTTCAGATCTCCCAGCAGCTGCTGGTACTCATCGAGATTCATCTCCATCTCGGCGGCGACCTCTGCCTCGCCCGGCGCCCGGCCCAGCCGCGCCGTCAGCGCGCGAATCGCCTCTTCCACCGCGCGCCCCTTGCGGCGCAGCTCGCGCGGGCTCCAGTCGAGCGTGCGCAGGCTGTCCAGAATCGCTCCCCGAATGCGAAACGGCGCGTAGCTGCGAAACTGCACTTTTTTCGTGGGATCGAATTTCGCGAAGGCGTCCATCAGCCCCACCACGCCCGCCGAGACCAGGTCCTCGATGTCTACATGCTGGGGCAGCCGCTCATGAATGCGGCGAGCAAGAAAGCGCACGATGGGCAGATGCTCAAGCAGCACCCGCTCCTGCTCGGCGGTCAGCGCCCCAACGGCCGCCGCCTGCGGCGGATAGCCGCTTCCCGCCACGGGGCGCCGCGCGGGCCTGGACTCTCTCACTGCGGGCGCTGCTTCCATGGCCATGCCTTTCCCCCTGCCGCTCACTCACCGGACCGTGCCCACGGGACGCAGCCGGATCTCGGGTGGAACTTCACTGGCCGCAACCACCGCCAGGCGCGGCAGCACGGGGTCGAGCCAGCGCTTCACGTAATAGCGAGCCGGACTGGGACAAAGAAGCACGGGCGGTGCCGAGGAGGAGGCGGAACCGATAAGGGATCTCACAGAATCGGTGAGCCGGCGGACGACCGACGTGGGCGGATGCCCGCCAGCCGCCAGCAGCCGCTGTCCGGCGTCCGGCGCAACCGTGGCCAGAATCTCCTCTTCAAGCCCGGCATCGAGCAGAAGCACCGGCAGCTGGCCTTCGCCGTCGACGAGCGGCCTGACCAGCCTGCGCCCCAGCGCTGCCCGAGCCGCTTCGACCAGCGCGACCAGATTCTTCGTCGCCGGAGCGGTCTCGAGCAGCGCCTCCAGAATCGCGCCCAAATCGAGGATCGATACGCGCTCGCGCAGCAACTGCTCGAGAACCCGCGCCACCTCACCCAGGGTCAGCAATTTGGGGACCAGCTCTTCGAGCAGCTTCGGGTGGCTCTCGTTCATCGCATCGAGCAGGCGCTTGATCTCGGCGCGGCCGAGAAGCTCCCACGCATGCTGGCGAATCAGCTCGCCCAGATGCGTGGTGATTACCGTGACCGCATCCACGACCGAATACCCCGCGGCGATGGCCTGTTCTTCAAGCGCGGGCGCGATCCAGATCGCCGGAACTCCGAAGGCCGGTTCGCGCGTCTCCCTGCCCGTCAGCGGCCGCCGGCCTGGTTCGCCGGAAACGGCCAGAAGATGCGGCCCCTCGGTCTGCCAGCGGCCGATCTCGATCCCGCGCAGCGAGACCACGTACTCCCTCGGCTTCAGGCGCAGATTGTCCGAAATGTGCACCGGGGGCACCAGAAAGCCCATCTCCGACGAAAGGTGCCGGCGCAGCGAGCGCACGCGACCGAGCAGTTGCCCGCCCTGCTTCTCGTCGACCAGCGGAATCAGTTGGAAACCGATCTCGAGCGTCAGGTCCTCGAGCCGCATCAGCGCCGCCAGATCGGCCCCGTGCGCACTCTCGGCCTTCTTCTTTTCGCCTGGCCCGAGTTCCGCCGGAAGCGCAGCGGGCGCCGCGGCCGCCATGCGCTTTCCGCCCCAGAAGAGCCCTGCGGCCACACCCAGAAATGCCAACTTCGGCAGGCCGGGAATCAGGCACATGCAGGCCGAGACCGCGGCAGCCATATAGAGCGTGGCCGGCCGCGCTAGCAGTTGCTGCCTTATCTCGCCGCCCAGCATGCCGGCGGAATTCGCGCGCGTCAGCGTAATCCCGCCGGCAACCGACACCAGCAGCGACGGAATAATCGTGACCAGGCCGTCCCCCACGGTCAGCACGGTGTAGGTGTGCGCCGCCTCGCCGAGCTCGATTCCCTGCTGCAAAGTTCCGATCAACAGGCCGGCCACGATGTTGATCGCAGTAATCAGAATCGTGGCCAGCGCATCGCGCTGGTTAAAGCGCGCCGCGCCATCCATGGCGCCGTAAAACTCCGCTTCGCGCGCGATGGCCTGGCGACGCCTGCGCGCCTCGGCCTCGTCGATCAGCCCGGCGTTCATGTCGGCGTCGATGGCCATCTGCTTGCCGGGCAGCGCGTCCAACGTAAACCGTGCCGTCACTTCAGCCGTCCGCACCGCGCCATGCGACACAACAAGAAATTGAATCGCCACCAACGCCAGAAACAGCACGAAGCCGACGACGTAATTGCCGCCCACCACAAACTGTCCGAAGGCCTCGATCACCTTGCCTGCCGCAGCGGTTCCCTCCTGGCCGTGAAGCAGAATGCGCCTCGTGGAGGCGATGTTGAGCGACAGCCGGAAAAGCGTCAGCAGCAGCAAGAGCGTCGGAAACACCGAGAGCTCGACAGCGCGGCGAATCTGCACCGCGGCGAGGAAGACGATGATCGAGCAAGCCATCGAAATCGCCAGCAGCAGATCCAGCACCGGAGCCGGCACCGGCACCAGCATCACGAAGATCACGCTGATCGCGGCCATGGGCAGCAGGTAGTCGCGCAGGCTGTGCCAGAGAGAAGACTTGGCCGGCAACGATCCCGCGGCGAGTGCTGTTGTACTCATCGCGAATCTCCTCCAAAACCTGAAACCGCGGAGCGGCCAAAGCCCGGAACCGCGGAGCGGTGTCTGTCGCGCAGCTCCGCCTCCACGCGCTGCCGGTAGAGATAGGCCAGAATCGCGGCCACCGCCGCATAGAGCTCCACGGGAATCGCCTGTCCCACCTCGACCGTGCGATAAAGCGAGCGAGCCAGCGGCGGATTCTCGACAATGGGCACGCCTGCCCAGCGCGCCTCGGCCTTGATCTCCTCGGCCAGAAGATTTCGTCCCTTGGCCATCACCTTGGGCGCCTCCATGGTCACGAAGTCGAAGCCCAGGGCCACGGCATAATGCGTGGGGTTGGTCAGCACCACAGCCGCTCTCGAGACATCGGCCTTCACGCGGCGGCGGCGCATCTGGCGCTGCAGGTTGCGAATGCGGCTGCGGATCTGCGGGCTGCCCTCGGTCTCCTTGTACTCGTCGCGCAGGTCCTGCCGGCTCATTCTCAAGCGCGACTCCCGGCTCTGCCACTCCACCATGTAGTCGATCGCCGACCAGCCGAAGAGCAGCCACGCCGCCGCCAGCATCAATCCGTAGACGTCCTTGCCCACCAGCTCAAGCCGCTCGGTCGAGAAGGGCGGGATGCTTAGCTGATGGGCCATGCGCTCGACGGCGAAGACGGCCAGAAAGCTTGCCGGGATCAGCGATTTTCCCAGGCGCGAAGCGGCGCGCAGCGAGAAAAGGTTTTTGATATTCACAATCGGATTGATGCGCTCCGGCTTGAAGGCAATGGCGCTCCCGTGAACCGTCACTCCGCCGGTCTGCGCGATGCCCGCTCCGAGCGCCGCCACCACCACCGCGGCCATCACCACGCCTGGGGGCCCGAGAACCGCAAGAATCAGCCGTCGCATGGCCACGAGGGTTGGCGCGATCGTTGCCGGCTCCCATCGCTCCGGCGCGCCGAGCAGCAGGAACCCCCGGAACGCCTCCCGCCACGCTTCGATCGTGCGGCCGCCCAACATGCCCAGCGCAATCACCCCGGCCAAAGTTCCCGCCGCGGCCGTCAGCTCGCGGCTGTGCAGGATGTCGCCTTCCCGGCGCGCTTTCTCGCGGCGGTGCTGCGTGGCCTGTTCGGTGCGCTCGCCGGCCATCGTCTAGCCTCCGAACCCGTGCGCCGCGCCCGGCGCCGCAATCAGCCGCTCCGCCATGTCGAGCAGGCTGCCGAAACGCGCCTCGATAAATCGTGGCCAAAGGGCGAGCGAGCTGGCCAGAATCACGAAGCCGGTCAGAGTTTTGAGCGGAACAGTCAGCGACATCACGGGCAGTTGAGGGCTCAGCTTGCCCACCAATGCCACGGCGATCTCGACCAGCATGGTGCAGGCCAGAACCGGCGCCGCCAGCTCCAGCGCGGCCAGAAAAATCCCTCCCGCGGCGCGCACAATCGTCAGAGCAGCCAACGGAGCTAAAGCGAAAGTGCCCAGTGGCACTATGCGAAAACTCCGCACCACCGACGCGAGCAGAATCCGGTCGAGGCCCGCCGTAATCAGGACCAGCGTGCCCATCAGTTGAAACAGGTCGCCAAGCAACGGCGTCTGAATCGCCGACTCCGGGTCGAGCAGGTTCACCAGCGAGAAGCTGAACTGCAGCCCCGCGATCTGTCCGGCAAAGATGAGCATCTCGCTCAGCAGCGTCAACGAAAGCCCGTAGACCAGTCCCACCGCCAATTCGCCGACGATCGCCGAAAAGCTGAGCGTGGCCTCGGCGTTCGGCAGCGTGGCCACCAGCGGCGCCAGAAGCCACGCCACTGCGCCCGCGAATACCGCCTTCGCGCGCATGGGCAGCGCCGTCGAGGAGAAAAGGGGAGCGAAGGCCACCATGCCGCTCACCCGCACTAGGGCCAGCGTCATTGCACTCAGAAATGTTGGCCAGTCCCGCATTTCAGCCTCTAGCTCCTAGCCTCTAGCTCACTCTTCAGAACTCGGCGCTGCTTGCATCACCGTTGTCCAGCTAGCAGCTAGAAGCTAGTGGCTAGAAGCTGCATTTCTCATCCCAGGTAGCGGTGAAAGTCGCCCAGGAGCAGCCGCGTATACGCCGCCATGCGCTCCAGAAACCACGGCATACCGACGAGCAGAATCAGCGCAATCGCCGCCAGCCGCGGCACCGTGGTCAGCGACTGGTCCTGCAAGCTGGTCAAGGTCTGCACCAGGCTCAGCACAAAACTCAGCGCCGCCGCCGCAATCAGCAGCGGCGCGGCCAGAACGATGGCCTCCCGCATCAGCTGGCGCATCAGCTCGGCAACCAGATCGGGCGTCATCCCAAGTCCTTTCAAAAACTCTTCAAGAGCGAGTTGGCCAGCAGATTCCATCCGTCCACCATCACGAAAAGCAGAATCTTCAACGGCGTCGAAACCACTACCGGCGGCAACTGAAACATGCCGATCGAAGTCGTGATCGCGGCCGTCACCATATCAATCAGCAGGAAGGGCAGAAACAGGACGGCGCCAATGGCGAAGCCGGCCTTCAGCTCCGACAAAATGTAGGCCGGGGCCACCACGCGCATGGGCAAATCGTTGGGCGTGTTGGGCCGCGGAATCTGCCCCGCCGCCGTAAACAGCGCGAGATCCTTTTCTCGCGCGTATTTCAACAAAAAGCGCTTCACCGGCTGGGTGCCGCGATCGATCGCTTCGATTCCCGTGATCTGGCCCGCGCGGTAAGGCTCCACGGCCTGCTGGTCCACTTGGTTCAGGACAGGCGTCATCAGAAACCAGGTCATCATCAGCGCCAGCCCCATCAGCGTGGGATTCGAGGGCGCTGTCTGCGTGCCCAGCGCCTGGCGCAGGAAATGAAATACCACCAAGAGGCGCACCAGCGGGGTCATCGACATCAGGATCGCGGGCAACAGCGTGATCAGCGTAAGAACAAAGAGAATCGTCCACGGCGTCGAATCCGCCGGATGCAGCTTGGCATTCAAATCGGGAAGCAGCGGCACACTCGCCGGAGCCGCCGCGGCCAACGATGTCGCCCAGCCCATCCACCCTCCCAGCCACGCCGTCACCATGAGACCCTCGACTGCCTGCGCTCGGCCGCCACGCGCCTGGCACAATGCAGGCCCGTTTGCCTTCCCGCGTTTGGTCTGTGTCCTTCATCGAGCGGATAAAACGCCGGACCCCCCTCGGCCGACGTCGCCACCAGAATCCGCCGCCCCTCGGCCTCGACCAGCGCCAGCGACTGCCGCGGCGCCAGCGCAATCCGGTCGAGAAGCGCCAGGCGCCGCTCGGCGCGCGGCCTCGGGCGAAGCTTCGCCATCAACCACCCCGCGATGCCGCCAATTCTCCCGATCATTTCGCTGGTTCTACTCACGACTCCCTCTTCCCTGTCCCTAATCCCAGGCTCTGTCTTTTTGGTCCCCTCGTTCCCATGCTCCCTGGGGCCCCCAGCGACAGGTCCATGTCGCTGGGGTGGCTCGGTCCCTGCCTTTTCACGCCAGCCGCGTCACGCGCACCGCCAGCTTCGTGTCCAGAACCTCGAACTCGCTCCACGCCAGTTGCACGTCTCCGGCGGCCAGCGGCAAGTCAATCCCGTGGTTCCACTGCGACGCGATCGTTTCTCCCGGCGCTAACGCCAGCAGATGGCGCACGCGAAAATCGCGCACCGGCACAGCCACGTCCAGCTCCACCGGCAATCGCGCCATCAAAGGCGCGAACTCGGGCTCGTTGTCCTCTTCCGGAATCCGAGGCGATGGAACCAGCGCCTGACCCGTGTTTGTCCCAGCCGCATCTACCGATTGGGCCGCTCCATGCAGGGTCTCGCCCGACGGCGCCGGCAACGGATGCGCGGTCGCCGCAACTGAACGCGCTCCCGCCGGAACTGGTTGCGCTGCTGCCATTTCGCAGAAAACCCTGCAGCAGCGGGACCAGAGGACGGTTGGAGAGATTGGAACGGCTTAAGAAATGCGCGCAGACCCCGCAGCCACGCGCCCCGACCGCAACATGAAACTCACTTCGCTGCTACACTTGAAGCAGGAAAGACTTTGCGGCTTCTCATCCTCCGGGAATCGGGGTCGGCCGCCTTCCGAGGTCGAAAACCATGCCTGAATCCACTGAAAACAAGAGTTTCACCGGTACCAGCCTGCGCCTTAAGGTCGGCCTCGCCGAGATGCTCAAGGGCGGCGTCATCATGGATGTCATGTCCGTCGAGCAGGCGCGCATCGCCGAAGAATCCGGCGCCACCTCCGTCATGGCACTCGAGCGCGTCCCCGCCATGATCCGCGCCGAAGGCGGCGTGGCGCGCATGGCTCGCCCCAGCCTCATCAAGCAGATCATTCAGGCCGTCTCCATCCCTGTCATGGCCAAGGCGCGCATCGGCCACACCGCCGAAGCGCAAATCCTTCAGGTGCTCGGCGTCGACTACATCGACGAGAGCGAAGTGCTCACGCCCGCCGACGAGGCACACCACATCGACAAGCACGCCTTCACCACGCCATTCGTCTGCGGCGCGCGTAACCTGGGCGAAGCCCTCCGGCGCATTGCCGAAGGCGCGGCCATGATCCGCACCAAGGGCGAGGCAGGCACCGGCGATGTCGTTCACGCCGTCCAGCACATGCGCCAGATCACCCGCGAGATGCGCATGCTCACCATACTTACCGAGCAGGAGCTCTACGCCGCAGCCAAGGACCTGCAGGCGCCTTACGAACTTGTCCGCATGGTTGCGAAAAGCGGCAAGCTCCCTGTGCCCAACTTCTCCGCCGGGGGCATTGCCACACCCGCCGACGCCGCGCTCATGATGCAACTCGGAGCCGAAGCCGTCTTCGTCGGCTCGGGAATATTCATGAAAGAGCGCGCCACGCCGCTCGATGTCGAGAACTCGCCCAAGGAGCGCGAAGAAGCCGTCTCCCGCGCCAAGGCCATCGTGGTCGCCACCACGCACTGGAACGACCCCAAGATTTTGGCCGAGGTCAGCGAACAGGTCACGGGAACGATGAAGGGCCTCGCCGCCGCCTCCATTGAAGAGTCGCAGCTATTGCAAACCCGCGGCTGGTAGGACTGGCCGTCCAGGCGGACGCTCGCCATTCTCTCGCAAAAGCTTTGTGCATTCTCAGGGTCAGAGCTTAGGTCTCAGAATCGAGACCTGGGGCACCTGCTAGGGATCACGCCTCGCAAGGTTTCTTGGGTGACGCAGCCACGCGGGCTGTACACTGGTGCCATGTACAAGGTACTGAGCCTCCAAAAACGCTCGAACTCAGGCCCGCAGGAATACGAACTGCGGCTACACGACTCAGAAAACAAAAAGTCGGGCTACGTGATGAACACGGAAAACGGCACAGAGGAACAGTTGCGTGCCATGCTGAAGAATGGCGGCCTGAGTGACGCCCAAATAGACCTGTATTTTGCCGGAGCACGCTAAGGCTCCTGCGGGCTAGCGGTCGGCTGCACTGCTTTCGGTTTTGCACGATGCCGCTCTATCCAGTCATACAATTCTGACTGGCTGTCCACGCGATCATGTATCTGCCATACCTGCGGCCCGTTTTCGAGGTCCGTGTACACTACCGGAGACCAAACTCTGCCCGTTTCGGTGTCCAGCAAAAATGTGTCGGCACGTACATTGGGATTTATGAAAATTTGAAATCGCGCCGGGCGCGCATCCTGAACTGGCTGGTTACCTACGCCAGCAGCTTCGCGATCAAGCGCCCACGCTACAAGAGCCGCAGCAAAATCGTCGTAGTTCTTGTAGTCCTTTGAATTCGGCACGGGCTTAGCGGCCACGAATGCGGCAGCCCGCGAGGGCGGCGCTACTGCCTTTTTCGGCGCGGCTTGGCCGTGGGCGATTGCAGCTAAAAACAACAATAGCAAACCAATGCGTTTCATCAGTTGTTCCTCCGGCCGAGAAGTTTCCTTGTGACGATACGATTTCGGCGGTCGGCCTTCCCTTGCTTTTGAGAGCTCCACCCCAGCATAAGCCTGCGGGTGCTGGGTGTCCCATCCTTCGCTTTTTTCTAGCGAAGGGTGAGAAACCGCCCCCGTTCGCAGTGCGCGTGAAGGCGTCCGCCGCACCGCGCGCCTCTCACGCCGACAGCTTGTTCAACAGGTCGATCTTTACATCCCCGTCCGGAAACACCGCGCGAATCTCCAGCGTCCCACCCATCGCCTCCACGTAGCTGCGCAAGGTGCTGATGTACATGTCGGTGCGCTTTTCCAACTTCGAGATGTTCCCCTGGTCCATCTCCAGCACCTCGGCCAGCCGTGTCTGCGTCATCTCCCGCGCATTGCGAAGTTGATGCAACGGCATTTTCGCAAGCTCTTCTTTCACGCGCGCAGCGACACGCGCGCGCCGTTCGGGCGACATCTTGGCTTCCAGCTCTCTGAAGTTTCTCGCCATCTCTACTCCTTTCCAATCTCGCGCAGGTGCAGTGCATAGATTGCATCCGCTTTCGGCACAAACTCCTGATACCAGCGGGGATTGCCTGTCTTGTCGCCACCAATCAACAGAATCCCCGTGCGACGAAGGTTGAAGGCATACAAGACGCGAAACGGACGGCCTTCATGCTGCACCCGCAGTTCGCGCATATTGGGAAAATCCGAGCCGCGGACCGTGTCGGCGTAGGGGCGCGTCAGGGCGGGACAGTGTTCTCTGAGGAGACCGACCCCGAAGGCCACATCGTTTTGAGCGTTCTCGCTCAGCCCCTCCCACTACTCGCCAAATTCATCCGTGAACTCGACTTCCCAGGTCACTAGCACATTATGTACCAATATACATATGTCGTCAAGGGAATTATGGGGGATAAATGCTACCGGCACTGTACCGCACCCGTTCCCTCCTCTTCCCGGAAGCTGGCCCTGACCGCAGCCGAAGGCTGCTGCCGCACCGCAGCCGCTTGACATAGTCATCTGACTAGTCATATGACTATATGAGGAGGTACCGTCACATGGTCTGGCAGGTCTACGACGCAAAAGCCCGCTTCAGCGAGCTCCTCGACGCCGCCCTCAGAGACGGCCCGCAGGTGGTCACGCGCCGCGGGGTGGAAACGGCCGTCCTCGTTCCCATCGACGAGTGGAAACGCCTGAAACATCGTGCCCAGCCCTCCGTTCCGGACCCGCTGCTCGACCCAAACGGTCCCCATGACCTCTACATTCCTCCGCGCAGGCGGCTAAAACTGCGTCCGTTCACCTTTGAAGATGGTGAGTAGGCGTGACATTTCTGCTCGACAATAACGTCATCTCTGAACTGCGAAAGAACCGCCCGCATGGAGCCGTTGTTGCGTGGAGGAAGTCGGTTCCCCTTCACGAGCTCGCAATTCCAGCCGTTGTCGTCGCCGAAATACAGTCCGGCATCGAGATCACCAGAAAGCAAGACCCTGCCAAAGCTGAGGAACTTGAAGGGTGGCTAGATCGGGTCATGAGCTACTACCCAATTCTTCCTGCGGACGGGACAATTTTTCGCGAGTGAGCGCGACTGATGTCTGGCAAGTCCGACGACTTGAGCGGAGATGCGATGATCGCCGCCACCGCCCGAATTCACAGCATGGTCGTTGTCACCAGAAACGTGAAAGACTTTGAAACCTTTGGCGTCCAGGTATTCAACCCCTTTGCTGGCAATCCGAAACAACAAAAGCCCTGAGACTTCCGCCGAATCCGGACCCATCGAAGTCGGCTTTCCTTTTCCCGCACCCGAGGCACCTCTTCCGATTTTCGGTGCGTCAAAACAAAAGTGAGTGTACATTCATCCTCACAGGGTTCCCCATGCCCCCTATCTTCACTCCCATCCCGTCTGAGGTCGAACGCAAAGCTCCCGGTACCGGGGGCAAGCCGCCAGTCGACCGCCGGCCCACGGGCGGTGGTGGCGGCGGGGGCGACGACGATTGGAGAAGTCCGCGCCGCGGCCCGCGCGAGGCCCTGCACCGCACCCGCGCCTTCGTCTTCTGCGCCCTGGCCGGCGACATGATGTTCTTCGTCGTTCTTGTCACGTTTTTCTACGCGCGCCAGGCCGGCACGCGCATGGATCCACGAACCCTCCAGCAGATCGGCGACTGGCATCCAGTTCTCTTGCCGCCCATCCTCTTCCTCAATACCGCGGTCCTGCTCCTCAGCACGCTCACCATGGAGCGCGCCCGCCAGCACATCTTCCGCGAGTTCGACGTTCTCGAGGAATGGCTTGGCCTCGGCCGCCCCGCCCTTCGCCGCACCCTGCCCTGGCTCGCCGCCACCCTCGCGCTCGGGCTGATGTTTCTCGCCGGCCAGATCGCCGCCTGGCGCCAGCTCACCGCGCAGGGATTCGCCTTCACCCGCGGGGCTACGCCGGCCAGCTACTTCTTTTACCTCATCACCGGCCTGCACGCCGCCCATCTTGTCATCGGCGTACTCATGCTTGTCTTCTGCCTCTCCGCGCTCACTCTCCTCAAGCGCGTCGAATCCCGTCAGATCGCCGTCGACTCGACCGCATGGTTCTGGCACACCATGGGCCTCGCCTGGCTCGTTCTCTTCGGAGTTCTCATCTTCGGCCAGTAACAGCAGCCATTAGCTGTTAGCTATTAGCTCTCAGCTTCCGGACTTCGGAGTTGGCCAGGTTCGTATCAGGGCAAAACCTCAGTTATGCCGACCGGAAAGCTTAAGAGCCAATTCTCCCCTTGACCTTGACCCTGCGTCAGGCCCGACTATGGTCAGAGAACGATGAGCAGCAGCTACCGGATTGGCGAATTCGCGAAATTGGCAGGGATAACCGTTCGAGCGTTGCACCACTACGATCGCATTGGTTTGTTCAAACCGCAGCGCACAAGCTCCGGTATTCGCCTCTACCGTCTGGAAGACCTGGAACGCCTGGAACAGATCGCCGCACTCAAGTTCCTGGGTATTCCGCTTCAGGAGATCAAGCTGCTGCTGAAACACGGGCCGCTGACGCTCTCCGATTCGCTGCATGTGCAGCGCGAAGCCCTAGCCGAAAAGCGAAAACTGATCGATCGCGCCGTCGTGGCCATTGAGGCAGCGGAAAAGGTCATTCGATCAGGGCAGACAACCGACGCATCCATTTTGCGAAAGATTATCGAGGTGATCGACATGCAGCCACAAGAGAACTCGATGCGGAAGTATTACACCGATCAAGCCTGGCTTGATAAGAAACGTATCGCCGAACAAACGCCTGCTGAAGACCGCAAGAAAAATATGCTGGCGATGCGGCAAGTCTTCGCCGAGATCGAAGCGGCCATTGATCTGGACCCGGCGAGCGACTCTGCTCAGGCCCTCACCAGGCAGTGGCTGCAGCTGGCGGAATTCGCCCATGGCGGCAACGAGGCGGTCAGGGCCGGCAATATCGAGGCATGGAACGATCGGCCCAACTGGCCGCAGGAGCAACAAGACAGGCTTCTGGCCAGCTTCGGTCTCGATCTCGACGACAGGACCGTCTCCATGCAGCGCTTCGAAGCCGTAACAAAATTCTTAGGGCGGGCGATTGGCCACAAAATGCGATCGAGTCTTCCAAGTCTTCGCTTCCTGTACGGACTCGATCAGCCTTAACCGGAATAATGGCGTTGGCTGTCCCATCCCCGGCCTCCGCCGCGGGCGGATTTGCGGTCAGGGACGGGACAGCACAAGTGAATCTCTATGGTCTGCTTTACACTATGTAATCTAACTCGGCCTTCGCAGTCGCACATACAAGCTGAAGGCTGATAGCTGTTAGCTGCTTCTCACGCCGTGCGCAGATGCACCATCGCACGCCAGCGCTCGCCCATGCTCGGCACTTCAGGGCACGCAAAGTAAATCTGCCGGTTGATTGCCATCAGCAGTTGCACAGCTTCCACTTGCGCGTTGTGCGCACTCAACGACCCTCCCGCATGCACGAACTCGTCCGTCAGGTATTCGATCGAGTGTCCCAGAATCTCCAGCGCGCGGCCCGCCTCGGGCGAAATTCGCCGGCGACGTGCGCGGCCTGGGTTCGCGAGTGAAACGGGAATCGGAGCCGAAACCGGGAAACTACTCGTCGTTGAACAGGAGCCCATGCAGTCTATCCTCAACCCGGTTCTTCGGCGCAACCCATTGAAGGGGACAGATTACGGAAGTGCTGTCCCGAATTGGCGCACAAGTATATTTGATGGATTGAACCGGGAAATCCTGTGACCAAGCTCACACAACCTTGATAAACAATTCCTTTGGTAACCTGGCTCGTGAATCAACTTGCTCATACTCAGCCCTTATCCTCAGCCCAGCAAAGCCCTTCCCCGCCGCACACCGCGCCTCGCCTTGACTGGAGAGGCGCGAAAACCTAATCTCAAGCTAGGTTTTCATTTGCCGGAGCTGCTTTTTCTTCGGCGATTCAGGTGGTTTGCTATCCAATTCCTTCGGGCTGGGCGATGAATCCAACTCCATATGATTGGCAGTATCTCCCTCTGCTCTTGCAGATTCTCGCCGC
Organism: Occallatibacter sp.; assembly: GCA_049517515.1. Lineage (GTDB taxonomy): Bacteria > Acidobacteriota > Terriglobia > Terriglobales > Acidobacteriaceae > Telmatobacter. The sequence goes on along the minus strand of JBEKSA010000001.1, from coordinate 67,300 downwards.
CGTTTTCGTTGGGGTGGCCATGGTTGTGGCCTCGTGGTTCGTTGGCCGCCATCGCAACACCAAGGTCAAGCTCGACGCTTACGAGTGCGGCATTCAGGCCGTCGGCGATGCCCGCGGCCGCTTCAGCGTGCGCTTCTATCTGGTCGCTGTCCTCTTCATCGTGTTCGACGTGGAAATGGTCTTCATGATGCCCTGGGCCGTCATCTACCGCCAGCTTCCGCACATCACCGGCTCCCGCCTCTTCGGTTTTTGGGAGATGCTCGTCTACCTCGGCTTTGTCGCCGTCGGACTCTATTACATCGTGCGCAAAGGGATCTTGAACTGGAGCCACGACAAAGCAGACCTTTAATGCAGTGAAAAGTGATCAGTGGTCAATTCTTTCCGCGATTCACAAGATCATTGCGCAACTGGAAGCAATTCTTGAGGAGATAAGGCTTAAGGATGACGAGCCAACCACCCACCCTCACCGGCAAGCAAGCGGTCCTCGAAGGACTGCCGGATCATCCCGCCATCAAGGCCCTCGAGGCCTGGAATTCGCAGGCCTTTACCGACGCACGCTTCGACTTCGGCGAGCTCACCCTCACCATCGCAGCTACGGAAATCGTCGCCGCCTGCATCACTGTTCAGAAAGCGGGCTACAACTTCTTTGAGGACATGACCGCCGTCGACTGGTTCCCCGCCACGCCCCGCTTCCAGTTGAGCTACCACATCCTTTCGCACGCCTTTAAAGAGCGCATCCGCCTGCGCGTGATGCTCGACGAGGCCGATCCCACCGTCGACTCCATCACTCCCGTCTGGCCCGGCGCCAACTACTACGAGCGCGAAGTCTTCGATCTCTTCGGCATCCATTTCGGCGGCCATCCCGATCTGCGCCGCATCATGCTGCCCGACGATTGGCAGGGCCATCCCCTGCGCAAGGACTACCCGGTGGAGGGATACCGCTGATGAGCACAAGCCCCGGCGCGCCCGTCCTCGAGCTCCCCGCCGTCGAAAGCGCCGGCCCGCGCCGCATGATCCTCAACATGGGCCCTCAGCACCCCGCCACGCACGGCGTGTTGCGCCTCATCGTCGAGCTTGACGGCGAAGTGATTGTCAGCGTCCAGCCCGAGATCGGCTATCTGCACACCGGCATCGAAAAAACCTGCGAGGCCAAGTTCTACCAGCAGGTCGTCCCGCTCACCGATCGCATCAACTACCTCGACCCGCTCTCCAACAATCTTTGCTACTGCCTGGCTGTCGAAAGACTGCTCGGCCTGGAGATTCCCGACCGCGCTCAGTGGATTCGCGTCCTGCTCACCGAGCTCAGCCGCCTCAACTCGCACCTCATTTGGCTCGGCACTCACGCCATGGACATTGGCGCCCTCACCGTTTTTCTCTACACCTTCCGCGAGCGCGAGGAAATTCTCCGTCTCTTCGAAGCCGTCGCCGGCCAGCGCATGATGACCAGCTACTTTCGCATCGGCGGACTCTCCATGGAGCCGCCGCTCGACTGGCTCGACCGCGTGCAGCACTTTATCACCACATTCCCCGAAAAAATCGACGAATATTCCAACCTGCTCACGGGCAATCCAATCTTCATGAATCGCTTGAAGGGTGTTGGCTATCTTTCTGCAGCCGATGCAATTGCATTCGGAGTCACCGGCCCACCGTTGCGCGCCTCCGGCGTCGATATCGATCTCCGCCGCGACATGCCCTACTCCAGTTACGAGAAGTTCCAGTTCAACGTGCCCACCTCAACCGTCGGCGACACCTGGGCGCGATACGTGGTCCGTCTCGTCGAAATGCGCGAGAGCACAAAGATCGTCCAGCAAGCCCTCGACGGCATGCCCGCAGGGCCGGTCAAAGCCAATGCGCCCAAGATCGTTCTTCCCGACCGCGAGAAGATGAAGACTGAGATGGAGGCCCTCATCCATCACTTCAAAATCGTCACCGAAGGCTTCAACGTTCCGGCCGGCGAGGTCTATCAAGGGATTGAGTGCGGCCACGGCCAGATGGGCTACTACGTGGTCTCTGACGGCACTTCCAAGCCCTACCGAGTTCACATGCGTTATCCTTCGTTCACCACGCTGCAGGCCATCGAAACCATGTGCAAAGGCCGCCTGATCGCCGACTTGGTCGCCGTCATCGGCTCCATCGATATAGTTTTGGGAGAAATTGACCGATAATTTTGGAAGAAATTGACAGGTAAATTAGGGGACGCCGTGACCGATTACGGTGTGTTAGCAGACAGGTTAAGTAGTTCGGTGCGGGCCGGCAGTTCGGCCCGTAAGAGACTGGCGAGAAATGGTATCGACCCGGCCGCGTTTTATGAAAGTGTCAAGACGAATGTCGAAGAGGAAGTTGGAAAGGCCAATGAGGAACTTCGCAAGCGGGGACTGTCAACCATTGAGCGGATCTTCATTCCCGGCTTCCTGGGAAGACTCTCGCTGACCTTTGGAACCGCCTTGCTGTGCAGCGTGGAGTTGAACGAATCAAAAGGACGAGTCAGGGCCATGATCTTTGGCCCGCCGAATCGCTGCGAGATCTCGAGAAAGGACTATTTCGTGAACCCGGAGGCAGCGCATTTGCGAGGTTCACCGATCGGGGAGACTAAGAAGGTGACCTTCGGATACTCTCCCGACAGGATTGCAGTTGAGATTGTCTCCGCGCTCATGATGGGGGAATTCGCTTGACGCGTGAGATTCCTGTCACTTTGGAAACGCCGGGCGCAGATTTCCCGGTCGCTCTTGATCCGCGGTTATTTGCCGAGCTCTGGACCTCTCTCGCTTCCCTTCTCCGCAGCTATACCGCGGTGCATGGCCTTCACTTGAAGCGCGAGGCCGCCATCGAGCTGACTGAGGAACAAATCATCGTCCGCCACGGCGAAAAATGGATGCGTCTCATCCGCAATCACGCAATCCTTACCTGGACGCGAGAAAATGGAAGCATGGGAACCATGGAACTGACCGAATCCGGAACCCTGCGCAGCGGAACCCAAGAGGAAGCCATGGATCTGGCCGCAGAACAATGGGCGCGGGAGCTAATGCTGGAGTCGCCGCGATGACCGCGAAGAAAACCAAAGCCGAACCCGCGTCTGTCTTCTCGCCCGCGCTGGCTGCGCGCTTCGACGCGCTCGTCCAGAAGTATCCTGTTCGTCGATCCGCTCTCATTCCCATGCTGCTCTACGCGCAGGACGAAGTTGGCTATCTCTCCGACGCCGTTGTCGCCGAAATCGCCCGCCGCATCGGCATCACTGAGCTCGAGGTGCGCAACGTCGCCACCTACTACTCCATGCTTCGCTTCAAGCCCGCCGGCGAGTTCAACATCCAGGTCTGCACCAACATCAGTTGCATGTTGCGCGGAGCCTACGAAGTCTACGAACGTTTCCGCGAAGAGCTTGGCGTCGGTCCCAACGGCGTTACCGCGGACGGCCTCTTCTCTCTCGAAGAGGTTGAGTGCATCGGCGCCTGTTGCTGGGCCCCGGCCATTCAGGTCAACTACGAATTCCACGACGAGCTCAAGCCCGATCTCGTGCCCGGCATTCTCAGCGGCTATCGCGGCAAAGCCAAACAGAAAGGCAAAACCCCGGATGCCTAGACTCGTCTCCCATCCCGATGAAGTCAAGATCGTCTCCAGGCGCTTTGGCATGGGAGCCACCAACATTGATCGCTACATCGAGCTTGGCGGCTACGAGGCCGTGAAAAAATGCCTCGCACAGGGCCCGGACTGGATCGTCGAAGAGATGAAGGCCAGCGGCCTGCGCGGCCGTGGCGGTGCGGGCTTCTCCGCAGGCATGAAGTGGTCCTTCGTCCCCAAGCAATCCGCAAAGCCCAAGTACATCCTCGTCAACGGCGACGAAAGCGAGCCCGGCACCTGCAAAGATCACCTCATCTTCCTGCACGATCCCCATGCCGTCATCGAGGGCACGATCATCGCCGGCCTCGCCGTCGGCGCGAAGATGGGCTTCATTTATCTGCGCGGCGAATATCGCTATCTCTTAGAGATTATGGAGCGCGCGGTCGCCGACGCCTACGATCGCGGTTGTCTCGGCAAAAACATTTTCGGAACCGAAAACGAATTCCAGATCGTCACGCAGACCGGCGCGGGCGCGTACGAAGTCGGAGAGGAATCCGCGCTCATGGAGTCGCTCGAAGGCAAGCGCGGCGTTCCACGCATCAAGCCGCCCTTCCCGGCCGTCGTCGGCCTCTACGGCGGTCCCACGGTCATCAACAACGCTGAGACCATCGCCACCGTGCCCCACATCATTAATATGGGCGGGGCGCCTTACGCAGCCGTCGGTACCCCGCGCAACGGCGGCACGCGCCTCTTCTGCATCAGCGGCCACGTCGAGCGCCCCGGCGTCTACGAGCTGCCCATGGGCTACAGTCTCAAGAAGATGATTTACGACGTTGCCGGCGGCATCAGCGGCGGCCGCAAGTTGAAAGCCGTCGTGCCCGGAGGCTCGTCCACTCCCGTCCTGCTCCCCGAAGAGATCGAAAACGTCGGCATGGACTTCGACCAGGTGGGAAAGGCCGGCTCCATGCTCGGATCAGGTGGCGTGGTTGTGATCGACGACCAGACCTGCATCGTCGAATTCGCACTCCGCACGATCAGTTTTTATGCGCACGAGAGCTGCGGCTGGTGCATCCCCTGCCGCGAAGGAACCGACTGGCTCAAGAAATCGCTCACCCGCTTCCACGCCGGTTTCGGAACTAGGAGCGACATCGACAACATCCAGTACCTCGCCGAAAACATGCTGGGCCGCACCTTCTGCCCGCTCGGCGACGCCGCCGCAATGCCGACCATCGCTTTCGTCAAAAAGTTTCGCCAGGAGTTTGAAGATCACCTGAACGGCAAGCCCTGCCCGTACGCACGGGAAGGCGTGCCGCAACTGACCGTCGTATAAACAGAAGGAAGATTTCTGCAAGACCGCGATCGAACGAGAAAAAATGCCCGACGTAACCTTCACAGTCGACGGAAAAAAGCTCACCGCACCCGCGGGAACGCTGCTCATTGACGCCTGCCGCAAAGCGGGCATCGAGATTCCGGCGTTCTGCTATTATCCCGGTCTCTCGCTGCAGGCCGCCTGCCGCATGTGCCTGGTGCGCCAGGAAAGAGTGCCCAAACTGCAAACCGCCTGCACTACGCAGGTCGCGGAAGGCCAGGTCTTCATCACTGAGTCCGAAGAGATCGCGCAGGCGCGCAAAGCCATGATCGAGCTGGTTCTGGGCAACCACCCTCTCGACTGCCCCGTCTGCGACGCCGGCGGCGAGTGCGAACTGCAGGACATGAATTTCAAGTACGGCGCCGGCGAGAGCCAGTTCGTCGAGGTCAAGCATCATCGCGAGGAGCAGGAGTGGTCGCCCGCCGTTTTCTACGATCGCCCGCGTTGCATCCTTTGCTACCGCTGCATCCGCATCTGCGGCGAAGGCATGGACGTGTGGGCCCTCGGCGTGCAGAACCGCGCCGTCGGCTCCGTCATCGCTCCCAACGACGGCACCCGGCTCGATTGCGAGCAATGCGGCATGTGCATCGACGTTTGCCCCGTGGGTGCGCTCACCAGCGGCAGCTATCGCTACAAGACCCGGCCCTGGGAAATGAATCACGTCTCGACCGTCTGCACGCATTGCTCCGACGGCTGTAAAGTCACTCTCGGCGTTCGCCAGGCCAACGATGGCTCCGCGATCGTCCGCGCCGACAATCGCGACAAGAGCGGGATCAATGGCGACTTCCTCTGCGCCAAGGGCCGCTTCGGCTTCGATTTCGTTGAAAGTCCCGACCGCCTCACGCAGCCTCTCGTCCGCAACTCCCAAGGCAGGCTCGAGCCTGCCACATGGGAGCACGCGATCCGCTTGGCCGCCGGCAAGTTGAAGGAAATCCGCGACACGCGCAGCGGCAGCGCTATCGGCGTCATCGGTTCCAACCGGACAACAAACGAAGAGAACTACCTGCTGCAAAAGTTTGCGCGTACGGTTCTCGGCACCAACAACATTGACCACGAGCGCACGACCGATTATGCTTCGTTAGCCCGCGCTCTAAGCGCCCATCCCGGCAAAACCGCCAGCCTGCGCGACATCGCCCAAGCCTGCGCGATCCTCCTCGTCGGCGGCAATCCCACCGATGAGCATCCGCTCCTCGCCTGGCTCCTTCGCACCAACGTGCGCCTCAATCGCGCCCGCCTTTATGTCGCAAATTCGAGGTCGATCAAGCTCGTTCGCCAGGCCAAAGCCACGCGCGAGCTTCGTCCGAACGAGTACGGCAAGCTCGCCGCCTCACTCGACGCCGGCCGAACCGAATTCAGCAAGGCAATCCTCGCGGAACAATCGCTGATCGTTATCTTTGGCGAAGAATTTCGCGGCGAGGCTCTAGAAAATCTCATCGCCTGGGGTCTCAAACGCGGAAACGTAAAATTCGCCTATCTCGGAGACCACTCAAATTCACGTGGCGCCGCCGATATGGGCCTTTTCCCCGACCTGCTCCCCGGCTACATTCCGGTCACCGCGCCCGGCGCTTTCGCCGAATACACCAACCTCCCCACCGCGCCCGGCAAATCGTTGCCGCAAATGCTCGACGCAGCAGCCGCAGGCGATCTTGGCGCGCTTCTCGTTGTCGGCGCCCACCCTGTCTCTCGCGCCAAACTCAATCCTGCCTCGCTCCAACATCCTTTCCTCATCGTTCAGGATCTTTTCCTCACCGAGACGGCGGCTCTTGCTGACGTTGTCTTTCCCGCCGCCAGCCTCTACGAAAAATCGGGCACCGTCACCAACACCTTCGGCGACATTCAGATCGTCCGCAAAGCTGCGGACCGCGCCGGCGTCAAACCCGACTTCGAAATTCTCGTTCGCCTAGCCGGAGGCATGGGCGTCGATGTCAGCACGCTGGTTCCCTTCGGCAGGCGTGGAATTACCGGCGATCTCGGCCAGTCGCGCGGCGCGCAGTCAGGCGAAGCCGACCGTCACGCAGTCTGGCTCGAAGCCAACGGCCTCGAACCCAAACTCAGCCCCTTCGATCCTCTCGCTGCGCTCGACGAAATCGAACGCCTCGTCCCCGGCTACACCCTCGATCGCATCAATCTTTTCGCTGGCAACGACGTGCACACCGAGCCGGCCTCACCGGGATTTGTTCCCGTCTCTGCGCTCGCTCGACCGGAACTCATCGTTCCCGCTCACGACACGCTCTTCACCTCAGGCGCGCTGGGCCGATTCAGCCAAGCGCTCCGTCAACTCGAACAACATCAGGCGAATGAACTTGCAAAATCGGAACTCGCAAAATCCGCAGCCGACTGAGAAAATGTACAGCCGCCGCTGACTTGCTAACTTGCTGACTCGCACTTCGAAGAAGGCCAAACGCACGTGACGATCCTCGCATTCTTTCTATGGAGCCTGGCCAAAGTCGCCGTGGTCACGGTGGTGATGCTGCTCGGCATCGCCTACACCGTGCTCCTCGAGCGCAAGCTCGTCGGCCGCATTCAGAACCGCTGGGGCCCCAGCCGCGTTGGTCCCTTCGGCCTCTTGCAGCCGCTTGTCGACGGCGCCAAATCCTTCCTCAAGGAAGATCTGATTCCAACCGCCGTTTATCGGCCGATCTATCTCCTCGCGCCCATCATCTCGCTCGGCTGCGCGCTCATCGCCATTGCCGTTATTCCGTTTGGCGCGCCCGGCATGGGCCCGCACGGCTTCGATCTCTTTGAGATCTCCAATATTAACGTCGGCCTGCTCGTCATTCTCGGCATCACTTCCATCGGCGTTTACGGCATCGCCCTAGCTGGCTGGTCGTCGAACAACAAATACTCCCTGCTCGGTTCGCTCCGCTCCTCAGCGCAGCTCATCAGCTACGAATTAGCGCTCGGCCTCTCGCTCGTCGGCGTCGTTCTCCACGCCGGATCGCTCAACCTGCGCACCATCGTCGAGCAGCAAGCCACCCTCGGCGCCGCAACCTGGAACATTGCCGGCGGGGGACAGATTCTGGCCTTCTTCATTTATCTGATGGCCGCATTTGCCGAAACCAATCGCTCGCCCTTCGATCTGCCTGAAGCCGAAAGCGAGCTGACCGGCGGCTATCACACCGAGTACAGCTCCATGAAGTTCGCTATGTTTTTCATGGCCGAGTACGGCAACATGATCAACGTCGGTTGCGTGGCCACGCTGCTCTTTCTTGGCGGCTGGACCAGCCCCCTCGGCGACCTGATGGGCCCGTTCCAGAGCAACTTTCTCAACGCATTTCTCCCCCTCTTCTGGTTCGTCCTCAAAGTTTTCCTGTTTCTCTGTCTCTACGTCTGGGTGCGTGGAACATTGCCCCGTTTCCGCTATGACCAGCTCATGAACTTTGGATGGCGCTATCTGCTTCCGCTCGCCATCCTCAACATTGTGGGAACAAGCCTCTGGCTTGCCTGTCGCTGAGTGCGCGCCTCGATCCCGATGTCGAATCGCGCTCATTTACAATCGGGAGGGATTTTCCTCGAACGACGATGCACCTGATCCTGTTCTTCCTTTTTGCCGGATTCTGCCTCGCGGGAGCCATCAATCTCCTGTTGCAGACCCATCCCATCAACAGCGCTCTTTCGCTCATTGTCGTCATGACCTCCCTCGCTGTCCTCTACCTGCTGCTCGGCGCGGAGTTCCTCGCCATCGCCCAGATCATCGTCTACTCCGGCGCGGTCATGGTGCTCTTCACCTTCGTGGTCATGCTGCTCAACGCCGGCCGCGAAGAGCACACCCTCGGCAGCCGCGCCGCATCCCGCGTCGGTTTTCCTGCGGTCGTCGTCCTCTTCGCCGTCCTTGCCACCATCGTTCTTCACATGCAGGGCCTTGGTGCCGCGCATCTCGGCGAAGGGCTTAGCAACGCGCCCGGTCAATCGAACCTGGAGCTTCTCAGCCAGGTCCTATTCCACGAACTCTTGCTTCCTTTTGAAGTCACTTCGGTGCTCATCCTCATCGCTATCCTTGGCGCGGTCGCGCTCGCACATGCTGAAGGTTCGAAGATCGGCGCCTCGGAAAGGACGGCCGAAAAGTGAGCTTCCTTCAACACGACGTCCCGCTCTCCTGGTATCTGCTTCTGAGTGCCGTCCTGTTCTGCCTTGGCGTCGTCGGCTTTCTCATCAAGCGCAATCTCATCACCGTCTTCATGTCCATTGAGCTCATGCTCAACGCCGTCAATCTCTCCTTCGTCACCTTTGCCTACCAGTGGCACGAGGTGCGGGGCCAGATCTTTGTCTTTTTCGTCATGATGGTCGCCGCCGCTGAAGCCGCCGTCGGCCTCGCCATCATCATCGCTGTCTTCCGCGCGCGCTCCACGTTGGCCGTCGACCGCATCGACCTGATGAAGCTATGAACGAGTCCGCACATCTCTGGCTGATTCCGCTGTTTCCGTTCGTGGGCTTCCTGCTCAACGGAATCCTCGGCTCCCGGCTGCCCCGGCGGCTCGTCTCGGCCATCGGCGTGCTCGCGCCCCTTGCATCCTTCGTTCTGGTTCTGAGTGACTTCGGGGCCACCATCATCAGCGCGGCGTCAAGCTGTCGCGGCTGCGGGCAGGTCACCGCTCTTGCCCTCCCCGCTGTCGAATCGCTCTCCTATCCCTGGCTCGCTATCGGCGCGCTTCGCGTCGATTTCACCTTCGTCCTCGATCAGCTTTCCGCGGTCATGCTCCTCGTCGTCACCGGAGTCGGCTTCCTCATCCACGTTTACTCCGTCGGCTACATGCGCGAAGACCCCGGCTACGCGCGCTACTTCAGCTTCCTCAATCTCTTCCTCTTCTTCATGAGCGTCCTGGTCCTGGCCGGCAACTTCCTCCTCATGTTCGTCGGCTGGGAAGGTGTCGGCCTCGCCTCCTACTTGCTCATCGGCTTCTGGTTCCAGCGCAACTCCGCCGCCGACGCCGGCAAGAAGGCCTTCATCGTCAACCGCATCGGCGACTTCGGCTTTCTCATTGGCATCTTCCTCGTGCTTTCAACCTTCGGCACGCTCAGCTTCGGCGGAATCGCGGCTCACCTCTCCCTCGAACCCGCGTTGCACGGCACGGTCCTCACCCTCATCTGTCTGTGCTTGCTCGTTGGGGCTGCCGGCAAAAGCGCGCAGCTCCCTCTCTACATCTGGCTACCCGATGCCATGGAAGGCCCCACGCCCGTCTCCGCGCTCATCCACGCCGCCACCATGGTCACCGCAGGCGTCTACATGATCGCTCGCACGCATCTGCTGTTCGATCGCGCGCCCATCGCGCTCTGGACCGTCGCCATCGTCGGCGCCGCCACCGCTCTCTTCGCCGCCACCATCGGCCTCGTCCAAAACGACATCAAGCGCGTTCTCGCCTACTCCACCATTTCTCAACTCGGCTACATGTTCCTCGCCTGCGGAGTCGCGGCCTACTCCGCGGCCATCTTCCATCTCGTCATGCACTCGTTCTTCAAGGCGCTGCTCTTCCTCGCCGCCGGCTCCGTCATCCACGCCATGGGCGGCGAGCAGGACCTGCGCAAAATGGGCGGCCTGCGCACCAAACTTCCCGTCACCTTCTGGACCATGACCGCGGCCGTCTTCGCCATCGCCGGTTTCCCGCCCTTCGCCGGCTTCTTCTCGAAAGACCCCATCCTTTACGCTGCATTCCTCGATGGAACCGGTGGAAAACTTCTCTGGTTTGTCGGCCTCGTCACGGCTCTCCTCACATCGTTCTACATGTTCCGTCTCTGGTATCTCACTTTTCTTGGCGAGCCGCGCAGCGAAACTGGCCATCACCATGCCACGCCGCTATCGATGCTGGTCCCGCTCGTCATTCTGGCCGTGCTCTCCGTCTGTGGCGGATGGATCGGCCTCGATCGGTTCAGCGCTTACCTCGCTCCCGCGGCCTCCGCGCATCGCCCCATGCCCACCGGCAATCCCGGCCTCGAATTCATCCTTAGCGTCGCCGCCGTTCTCGTCGCGCTTGAAGGCTGGCTGATTGCCGACAAATACTACCGCCGCAAGACCGAGCGCCCCGCCCAGCTCGCCGCCGCGCTTCCCACCGGCTACAAGCTGCTCCTGAACAAGTACTACGTCGACGAGATCTACGGCGCGGTCATCGTCAAGCCGCTCTTCGCCTTTTCGAAATTCGTTTTGGGCGGAGTTGACCTTATGCTCGCAGGCCTCGCCTGGCTTCTCGCCGGCATCGCCAGCCTCGCCGGAATGATCCTCCAGCGCTGGCAGTCCGGCAATCTGCGCTCCTACGCCGCTTGGCTGGCCGCCGGAGCCGCCGCCGTGCTTCTATTCCTGCTTCTCACGGGCTCGCCCCATGCATGGAGTCTTCCCTTCTTCCATTCCGAAGCCATCTTCAAGGTAAGTCACATCACCGTGATTCAAGCCGGACAGGCGGGGCACTGAGAATGACAAGTATCGACCAATCCATTCTCACCCTCATCCTGCTGGTTCCTCTCGCGGGCGCGGTCCTCGTCGCGCTCTTGCCCGACCGCGCCAAGCTGCCGAACTGGATCGCGCTCGCCACGACCCTCGTCACCTTCCTCCTCACGCTTCATCTTCCCGCGCACTTCATCTCCGGCCAGTCCGGCTTCCAATTCGAGCGCAACATTCCCTGGATCGAGAGCCCCGCCATCTTCTACCACGTCGGTGTCGACGGCCTCAGTCTCTGGCTCGTCGTCCTCGTCGGCCTGCTAGCGCCCGTTGGCGTCATCGCCAGTTGGAGCGCCATCCAGACCCGCCGCAAGGTTTACTACTCGCTCTTTCTCGTCCAGCAGACCGCCATGTTCGGCGTCTTCGTCTCGCTCGACCTCATGCTCTATTACGGATTCTGGGAGCTCTCGCTCGTCCCCATGGCTATCCTCATCGCCATGTACGGCCGCAAAGAGGGCCCTCGCGCCGCGCTCAAGTTCTTCCTCTTCACCTTCATCCCGTCCGCCCCTCTGCTCGTCGCCATCTTGTGGCTCTACGCGAAGACCCACACCTTTAACTTCGCCGATCTCCAGTACCAGACCGCCAGCGGCGTTCTTCCGGCGGGCGCGCTCTACTGGGTCGCGCTCGCATTTCTTTTCGCTTTCGCGGTCAAGGTTCCCGTCTTCCCGCTCCACGGCTGGCTCGCCGACACCTACAACGAAGCTCCCGTCGCGCTCGCCATGGTCGTCGCTGGCAAACTCGGCCTCTACTCCATGTTTCGTTTCCACGTGGGACTTTTCCCAGCCCAGTCCCGCGCCATCGCGCCGCTCCTCATCGCGCTCGCCGTCATTGGAATCCTCTATGGCGCTTGCCTCGCGCTCGTCCAGCACGACTTCTGGCGTCTTATGGCCTTCGCCGCACTCAGCCACCTCAGCCTCATCGTCCTCGCCATCTACGGCCTCACTTTCCTCGGCTGGGCTGGCGGCGTTTATCAAATCCTCTCTCACGGCGTGGTTGACGCCGCGCTCTTTCTGCTGCTCGGCGCGCTTGAAATTCGCTACGCCACAAGCCTCATCAACTCTTATGGCGGTCTTGCCGCCAAGATGCCCCGCGTAACCAGTTATTTCGTCATCGCCTCCCTCGCCATGATCGGCCTGCCCATGCTGAGCGGCTTCGTCGGCGAGTTCATCATCCTTTCCAGCACCTTCGCCGGAGTCAGCCGTCCCTGGGCCGTCGCTGCCGCGGTCGGCATCATTCTCGGCGCGGCCTACATGCTCTCGCTCGTGCAGCGCATCTTCTACGGCCCTGAAAGCGCGCTCACAGCATCCAAACCCTCCGCCGATCTCCATTTTGGCGAGCTCGCCATCCTCACGCCGCTCGTTGTCCTCATGCTTGTGATGGGTCTCGCGCCCAACCTCTGGCTCAACACCATTCGCACCGGCGTCCATCCACCGCCGGTCGTCGAATTGCACTCGACCGCGCAGCGGAGAGCTGGCCCAACTTCATCCTCCTCGGAGGTCCAGCGGTGAACCCAGTTCCCGACATCGACCGCATCCTCCCCGAGGTCATCCTCGCGCTGAGCGGCGTCGTCATCATGCTGACCGACGCTTCGCTACCGCCCGCGTGGCCGCGCCGCCCACTCGGCTGGATCGCCGCAATCGGAACCACGATCGCCCTCTGGGCCAGCGTATGGCAGCTCTCCCTGCCTGAAGGAACCGGCTTCTATTCGACCGTCGAGACCAGCGCCTTCACCGTCTTCTTCCACATCCTCATCTGCGGCATCGTCCTCGTCGCCCTCCTGCTCTCGCTTGACACGCTGCCCGAAAACACCCACCACCAGGGCGAGTTCTACGCCCTCATCGTCTTCGGCGCTGTCGGCATGTGCCTGCTCACCTCCGCCGTCGAGCTCCTCGTCGTCTTCATCGCCCTCGAAATCTCCTCCATCTCCACCTACATCCTTGCCGGCTGGCGCAAGCACACCGGCCGCGGCCCTGAAGCCGCCATCAAATACTTCCTCCTCGGCTCTTTCGCTACTGCTTTTTTGCTCTACGGCATCGCGCTCATCTTCGGCGCAACCGGAACCACGCAGATTTACCAGATCGCCCTGCTCGCCCCCGCCGCGCAGAATCAAGCCCTCGTTCTCGCCGCGCTGGCGCTCATGCTGGTCGGCATTCTCTTCAAAGTCTCCGCCGCGCCCTTCCACGTCTGGACGCCCGATGTTTACGAAGGCGCGCCCTCGCCTGTCGTCGCGCTGCTCTCAACCGCGCCCAAAGCCGCCGCCTTCGCCCTGCTCCTTCGCGTCGTCTATGAGATGTTCCCGCATCTCCGCTCTCTCTGGGCGCCGCTGCTCTGGATCGTCGCCGTCCTCTCCATGACCGTCGGCAACCTCGCGGCCCTTCGCCAGCAGAACGTCAAACGCATGTTGGCCTACTCCGCCATCGCCCACGCCGGCTACCTGCTCGCCGCCTTTGCCGGCATCGGCGAAATCGGCATCGCCGCCGCCAGCTTCTACATCGCCGCCTACGCCGCCATGAATGTCGGAATCTTTGCCGTCGTCACTCTCGTCGCCGGTTACGACGAGCAGCTTTCTCTCATCGACGACTACCGCGGCCTCGTCTACCGTTCGCCAATCCTCGGCAGCCTGCTCATCTTCTTCCTCCTGTCGCTCATCGGCATTCCCTTCACCGGCGGCTTCTTCGGCAAGTTCTACTCCTTCACGGCTGCGGTCGGTGGCGGCGCCATCGCTCTCGCCATCATCGGCCTGCTCAACTCAGGCTTGGCCGCCGCTTATTACCTTCGCCTCGTAGTCGTCGCGGCCCAGCGACCATCGGACGACCAGAAGGTCGCCGCTCCCAAGCCCGCGGTCGGCGCGGCCGTCATCGCAGCCTTGTTCCTCGCTGTCGCCGCCACGCTCGTTCTCGGCATCATTCCCGGCGCAACGCTCGATGCTGCGCAATCCGCCGCCCACACGCTGCAAGCGCCGCCGCAAACCGCCGTCCCCGCCGTTCCCGACCTCGCGCCGCCGGCACGCTAGCCGGCTAGATGAATTGGTTGACGGAGTTGTCGATCCAAGCTCGGACTATACTGTTACTACCACATCTGGATCGCACATATGTACCCTCGCTACCTGTCGTTGATGGACGCATTGGAGCTGCTGACTTTCTTCGTTATCGCGCCAGCACTTGGGATTGTCGTTGCCTATAAGGTCTGGCGAGAAAGAGAACATCACCTCAACGCCAAGAAGTGCGCGTTGCGGTGCGTCGCGTTCGGCGGGACTGCGCTTTTGCTCTTCGCGTCCTCGAACTGGATAGGCGCCTATGTCAGAACCGCGCATTCTCTTCTGCATTTTCTGCAATCGGCGTGTGCGCTGCTGAGCTTTCTTTCGTTTGGCGTGTGCACGGGGTATTTCGTTTTCATTCCTCTAAGTTTGTGGCGTAGGCACAAAGCGACGCGCACAGCAGAAGTGAAAGGCACTGCCGATTCTGTCGATCCCGAAATTTGAAATCGCGTGCCATCGCGCATTGCACCAGCCCTAGCTAACCAGAGATCACCAGTCCTGCAACGCGCCCATCAGGCCCAACCCTTTACAATTTCCTCAATGAAGCTTGGTGAATTGGCAACGAAGCTGGGCGCGGAACTCCGCGGCAACCCAGACCTTGAAATTACCGGCGTCAAAGGCATTGAAGAAGCCGGCCCGACCGAAATCACCTTCGTCGCCAATGTGCGCTACACCGCGCTCGCCCGCACCACGCACGCCGCAGCCGTCCTCGTCGAGCCTGAATTTCAGGAAATCTCCGCCGCAACGCTGCGCATCAAGAATCCCTACCACGCTTTCTCGCGCGCTCTCGGCCTCTTCTATGAGCCGCCCTCCTACGCGCCCGGAATTCATCACACTGCGGTCGTCCATCCCACCGCCGTCATCGGCCCAAACGCCCACATCGGCGCATACGTCGTCGTCGGTTCCGGTGTCCGCCTCGGAGCCCACGCCACGATCCTGCCTCACGTTGTGCTCTATCCCGGCGTTCAGGTCGGCAGCCACTTTTTCGCCCACGCGCACGCCGTCGTCCGCGAAAACTGCATTTTAGGCGACCACGTCACCCTCGAAAACGGCGTCGTCATCGGCGCTGACGGCTTCGGCTTCTCCAAAAACGAGCAGGGCCATTGGGAAAAGATCCCGCAATCCGGCCCCGTTCGCATCGGCAGCCGCGTTGATGTGCAGGCCAACGCCACCATCGACCGCGCGACTGTAGGTGCTACGGAAATCGGCGATGGCACCAAGGTCGACAATCTCGTCCAGGTCGGCCATGGATCGCGCGTCGGCAACGACACGCTGATCTGCGCGCAAACCGGGCTCGCCGGCTCCTCCATCATCGGCAACAACGTCATTCTCGCCGGCCAGGTGGGCATCGCCGGCCATTGCACGGTCGGCGACGGCGTCATCCTCACCGCGCAATCTGCCGTCTCCCATGACATCCCGCCCGGCAAAATGATCTCCGGCTCACCCGGCTTCGACAATCGCATCTGGCTGCGCGCCGTCGCCATCTTCCAGCGCCTCCCCGAGCTGCTCAAGCGCCTCGATCGCCTGGAAAAGGATCTCGCCAAACATTCCGCGCACAGTTCTCCCGCCGGTGAATCGGCCTCGCCCAAAGAGGAGCCGGGCAAGTGACCCGCTTCGCCGTAGCGCGCCGCCTACTCTTTGCTTCAATCTTCTCTTGCGGTCTCCTCGCAGCCACCGCCTGCCACTCGTACCATATCGACACCACCATCGAGAACCGCACCGGCGCCGACATTCAGCTCCTTGAAGTTGACTACCCCAGCGCCAGCTTTGGCGCCGACCGTATTGTCTCCGGTGCGGTCTACCACTATCGCTTTCAGGTCCGCGGCAACGGTTCGCTCAAAATCACCTACACAGGCGCAGACGAAAAGCAGGTCCAGATCAGCGGCCCCACCCTCGTCGAGCGCCAGCAGGGCCAGCTTAAGATCGTCCTCCTGCCCGCCGGCAAAGCCCAGTTCCTGCCCCAACTCACGCCGCCCTCCTGATCCTGAACCCCTCCTGTGCGCAGCAGCCAGCGGCACAAAGCTGGCTCAGACGCAAAAAGGCGGAGCCCGTTTCCGGAAGCTCCGCCGTTCAATCACTCAAAGTTTGCTTGGTCCCTTGTTCTCTCGGTCCCTCGGTCCCTTGTTCCCTGCCCTCAATGCACCATGGTCTGGAACAGCGGCGACTGCAACAGCGCGCTGAACTCCGTATCCGAGGCCGCAAAATGAACCTCCAGCTTTCCTGAATCCGAGTCAATTGAGGTCTCGTTCAATGCCTGCTTCTCCGTGTCCGATCCCGTCATCTTCCTGAGCATCACCGCCGCCGACAGCAGCGACGAAATCGTGGCCGCTGCGAACGAATCGCCCGTCGCAATCGTCAACTCGAACCTCACGCCGTGCGTAAAGTCCATCGCATACCACGACGCCTCCAGCCGCTGCTTCACGCTGTCGAAATCGGTCACCGATCCCGCCTCGCCCAGCAACTGCTTCATCATCGTCTGCGTGCCCTTGTTGTCCAGAATGCTCCACAGCGAACTCGAATCCACGCTCTGCATCGCGCTCATCATCGATCCGTTGGTCAGCATGCTCTGGGCCATCCCGTCGCGCGCATCCAGAGCCTTGGTCACCGAATCCTTGCTGCCGAAAACCATCGTCGACGGATCGACAAAGCAAAGCACCATCCCCGTTTTGGTCATCGGGTACACGCTATTGGTCCGCACCATCGTGGGCTTGATCTTCTGCGCTTTAAAGCTCGCCAGGATGTCCTCTGTCGGGAACTGCCCCTGCGCGATTCCCACCGATTGCAGCGCGTCGCTGGTCGGCGTTGGCCGGAACAGCGCAAATGCCAGCTCGTCCACATACTGATCGATCGGCTCGCCAGGGTTCGGACTCGGCTTGCCCGAAGCCAGAACCGGCTTCAGCGTGAACTTGCTCAATGCCTCGTCGAACTGCTTCAGCTCCGGCGGCTCCACGCGATTGCGCAGGTTCATCGCCGCCGTCGAATTCTGCATTGCCTTGTAGTCGATCACCACTAGTTGCTGCACTTCGCGCGGGATCGCTCCGCGCGCATCCGTTGTTAACTGTGCCGCAGGGGCTGGAACAACAGCCGCCACCATCAACGCTGCAATCGAAAGCTTCGCCAACCTTTTCAACTTAACCCTCCAAATTTCGATCCCGCGCAGGCTTCTTGCCGTCCAACTCGTCTGCGTCGGGTCCAAATTCGCATTTCTTCGCGCCATTCCTGCCCATTTCGATCGTGTCTTGGCGCCCTGACCCTATTGTACCGATCTCTTGCTTGCTCCGGTTCGCCTGGCATTACCCTTGCGGCCACACCAGCGGGTGCTCGAGGCGCCGCTCCAGAATCTTGGTCTGCTCGTCGAACTCATCTAATTGACGCATCCAATCGCTTTCCCGCTCACAAGCCGCCTCGGGAATCAACCCGATCACCTCTCCCTTGCCGATCCCGGTCTTATGCCGTGCTGCCAGGCCCACCACCTTGCGGTACACCACTGACAGCGGCGTCGCCTCAAAGTCCGTGATATTCATCGACAACTGCGCCCTCCCGTGCGCCAGCACCCCCATCGCCTTCACCCCCTTCAATCCGCCCGACGCGGCGCGGATCTCGCGCGCGATCGCCCGGGCCATGGCCACATCCGACGAATCAAAGTAGATGTTGTATGCAACAAGGAACTTGCGCGCACCCACGGCGCAGGCGCCCCCCGTGGGATGCAGCACAGGCCCTCCCAGGTCCGGCCGCCGCGTCGGGTCGTTCTGCGCCGCGTCCCTCAGTTCCTCGAACTGCCCCTTGCGCACGTCCTCCAGGTTCACCCGGTCCGGCCGCGCCGCCGCCGCCTCATAGAAATAAACCGGCACTCCAAACCGCCGCCAGATCTCGAGGCCGGCCTGCCGCGCCAGCATCACGCACTGCTCCAGCTTGATTCCTCTCACCGGCACAAATGGAATCACGTCCGCCGCTCCGATGCGCGGATGCACCCCCTGCTGTCTTGTCAGGTCGATCAGCTCAACCGCCTTGCCCGCGCCCCGCACCGCTGCCTCAACCACCGCCGCCGGCTCTCCGGCAATCGTCACCACCGAGCGGTTGTGGTCCGCGTCCATCGACCAATCCAGCAGGTGAACCCCATCCACACGCATGGCGGCTACGATCGCTTCCACGCGGCCGGCATCCGTGCCCTCTGAAAAATTGGGAACGCACTCGACGATCGCTCCGCTCATCTCCGCCTTGCTTCCGCGCCCGCAGCCCGGGACGCCGTTCCCTGTTCCCTGTCTCTCTACTCCCTATTGGCTATTCCCTATTCCCTGTCTTTTTCATTTCCAGAACGTATATCCCGCCTGCACCTGAATACTGGCGTTGACCCCGGGATTGTGGTCGCCCAGCGACGCGGAAGAGATGTGCACCGCATTCACGCCCAGATCGATCGACCGCTTTGACTTCAGGAAGTAGTGCACTCCAATTCCGCCTTGCGGCGAGAAATTCCACACGCACGTCGAGCCGTCGATGATGGGCCCGTTGTTCGGGTTGTTGTTGCTCATCACGTTCGGCGGGTATTCATGCGTCGTATAAATCAGCCCGCCCGCTGCCTGAAACCACGGCTGGATGTGCCGAGACCTGGTCAGAAAGTTCCAGCGAAAAATCACTGGGGTCAGGCTTACTCCCCGGAACGTTCCCCCGCCAAACGGCAAAAGACAAGTGTAAAACTGCCCGGTCGGAGTTTCGCAGGTGTACGCCTGCTCATGCGGTGCTGGCGTGTACGCCTGCCAAAGTGGCATGATGTTGCCGCCAAACTCAAACTGCCCGCTGAAGATTCCAGCGTGCACTACCGGCGTCAGCACCTTGGCCACTTCGAATCCGCCCCAGAAAAACTTGTAATTCGACCGGTCGCCCACTCCCGAGCCCCAACTCAAAAACGGGCCATACTCCCAGCTGCGGTTCGTCCGAACGTCAGCGACCGGGTCGTCCGGGATATCGTGCAAGACGTCATAAAACTTCGGTGTAAGTTGGCGTCCAGTGCCATTCGCCGACGCTGCCCCGCCACCCGCCTGAGCTGCCGCCGTCACCGCCCCCGCCAGCAAAAAGAGCAAAACAATTCCTTCAATTCGCCTCAAAAGCTTCCCCCACCCAGTCCCTGAGTCTCTACGTCCCTATTCCCTTGGTCCCTTGGTCCCTGCTTTTCTGTTCCCTGTCTTCTCCCAAAAAAAGACCGCCACGAGTGGGCGGCCTTTTGCGCTGCCTTCCTCAGATCCCCTTATCTGGCCGCGTGCTCCATTTGCTCGGCGTCCATGTCGAAGTTCGAGTGGACATTCTGCACGTCGTCCAAGTCCTCGAGCGCCTCAAGCAGCCGAACCATCTGGTTGGCAGCGGTGCCTTCCAGCTTGTTGTAGGTCGACGCCACCATGGTCACTTCGCTCATCACCGTCGGAATCCCCGCGGCCTTCACTGCATTGGCCACTGCTTCATACGATCCCGGCTCAGTAAGAATCTCCCACGTATCGCCCTCGTCCTTCAGGTCCTCGCCGCCGTGCTCCAGCACAATGTCCATCAACTTCTCTTCGCTGGCCGCCGACTTCTCCACGGCGATCAGGCCCTTCTTGGCAAACATGAACTTCACCGAGCCCGATTCGCCCAGGTTCCCGCCATTTTTTGAGAACGCATGACGAATCTCGCTCACCGCACGGTTGCGGTTGTCCGTCAGCACGTCCACGAGGACAGCCACGCCTCCCGGCCCATACCCCTCAAAAGTGGCTTCTTCGTAGCTGACCCCTTCAAGCTCGCCAGTGCCGCGCTGGATCGCCCGCTTGATGTTCTCCGCCGGCATGTTTTCCGCCTTGGCCGCCAGGATCGCCGTTCGCAGCCGCGGGTTTCCGTCCGGATCGCCGCCCGATTTGGCCGCGATCGTAATCTCCTTGATAACCCGCGTGAAAATCTTGCCGCGCTTGGCATCCAGCGCGCCCTTCTTGTGCTTGATTGTGGCCCATTTCGAGTGGCCTGACATGACTACCTCAAACGTGATAAAGATGGCGGCGTACCCGTGCCGTGACCATGCAAGTATAACCCAGAGAAGCACCAGAAACCGGCCGGTTTTGCCCGCTCAGCCTGCCGCAGTTTGCGGCGTCAAGCCTCCCCCGCCGTCTTTGCCCGCGCGCTACGCAAACACTTCCGCGTCGCGCAGCAACTTTCCCTTCGCGTCCTTGTGCGACACAATCGCATCGCCGGCAGCAATCGGCCATTTGATCGCCAGCTCCGGATCGTTCCACACAATCGTCCGCTCGCCCTCTGGGGAATAATAATCCGTCACCTTGTAGGCAAACCCCGCCAACTCGCTCAGAACCAGAAACGCGTGTCCGAACCCTGCGGGAATCCACAGCATCCTGCCGTTTCCCCCGCTCAGCTCGACGGCCACATGCTTGCCAAAAGAAGTCGAGCTGCGCCGCAGATCCACCGCCACGTCCAGCACCGCTCCATGTGTCACCCGCACCAGCTTTCCCTGCGGCTGCGCGATCTGATAATGAATCCCCCTCAGCACATTCTTCTGCGAGACCGAAAAATTGTCCTGAACCCAATTCGTCGGCAGTCCCGCCTCCGCCATGCGCCGCAAACTGAAGGTCTCAGAGAATGTTCCCCGGTCGTCCCGATAGATCTTCGGCGTCAGCACCAGCACGCCGGGCAACAATGTTTCTTCGATCTTCATGGCTACTCAATCCTGGCCGCAAAGTACGGCTCGCGCAACAGCGCCAACAGGTACTGCCCGTAGCCGCTCTTTGCAATCGGCGCGGCCAGCTTCTCCAGTTGCTCGGCGTTGATGAATCCCTGCCGGTAGGCGATCTCCTCAGGGCACGCGATGTTCAGGCCCTGCCGGCGCTCAATCGTGTGCACAAACGTCGCCGCTTCCAGCAGCGCATCGTGCGTTCCAGTGTCCAGCCACGCCATGCCGCGGCTCATGATCTCCACCTTCAGCTTCCCTGCCTCCAGGTAGCGCCGGTTCAAATCCGTAATCTCCAGTTCCCCGCGCGCCGATGGCTTCAGCGTCTCGGCAATCTTCACCACGTCGCGGTCGTAAAAGTACAGTCCCGTCACCGCATACCGCGACTTTGGCTTCGCTGGCTTCTCCTCCAGGCTCACCGCTCGTCCTTCTTTGTTGAACTCCACCACGCCATACCGTTCGGGATCCTCCACCGGGTACGCAAAAATCGTCGCCCCATCCTTGAGTCGCGCCGCCGACTGCAGCTGTCTCGAGAAGCCCTGCCCATAAAAGATGTTGTCTCCCAGCACCAGCGCGCTTGGCTGCCCACAGATGAAATCCCGCCCAATCAGGAACGCCTGCGCCAATCCATCGGGGCTCGGCTGCACGGCATAGCCGATTTCCAGGCCCCACCGATTTCCGTCCCCCAGCAAATCCGCGAACCGTCCCGTGTCCTGCGGCGTCGAGATGATCAAAATCTCCTTGAGCCCCGCCAGCATCAGCGTGCTCAGCGGGTAGTAGATCATCGGCTTGTTGTACACCGGCAAAAGCTGCTTCGACACCACATGGGTCACGGGATACAACCGCGTCCCCGATCCGCCGGCCAGAATGATTCCCTTCATCTTGCAATCCTCGTCATGGGCCTCATAATTGGGCCCGCTCCGCGTAGTTCTTCGCAATCCAATCGCGATAGGCCCCGGTCCGCACACTCTCTACCCACTCGCCGTGTTCCAGGTACCAGCGCACGGTCTTGCGCAGCCCGCTCTCAAACCCCTCAGCGGGTTTCCAGCCCAGCTCGCCCGCAATCTTTCTTGCGTCGATCGCGTACCGCCGGTCGTGTCCCGGCCGGTCTTGAACATAAGTGATAAGCTTTCGCCGCGGTGCGGCTCCCGGCTGCGGCCGCAACTCGTCCACCAGATCGCAAATCGCCGTCACCACATCGACATTCGCCCGCTCGCTGTTCCCGCCAATGTTGTACGTCTCTCCCGGCCGCCCTTTTTCGAGCACTGCGCGAATCGCCGCGCAGTGATCCTCCACATACAGCCAGTCGCGCACATTCTTTCCGTCGCCGTAAACTGGCAGCGGCTTGCCCTCCAGCGCATTCAGAATCACCAGCGGAATTAATTTTTCAGGAAATTGAAACGGCCCATAGTTATTCGAACAGTTCGTCGTCAGCACCGGCAGCCTGAAGGTGTGAAAGTACGCCCGCGCCAAATGGTCCGATCCCGCCTTCGACGCCGCATACGGACTGTTCGGCGCGTAAGCCGTCTCCTCGCTGAATGCAGCATCGTCCGGACCCAGCGTCCCGTACACCTCGTCCGTCGAGACATGAAGGAACCGGAACGCCGCACGCTCTTCGTCGCCCAGCCCGCTCCAATACACCCGCGCCTGCTCCAGCAGCGTAAACGTTCCCATCACATTCGTGCGGATGAACCCCTCCGGCGAAACAATCGACCGGTCCACGTGGCTTTCGGCGGCAAAATGCACAATCGCCCTTGGCTGGTATTTGCGCAACAACGAACTCACCAGTTTCGCATCGCAAATATCGCCGCGCACAAACGTGTAGTGCTCGTCGCCTTCGAGCTCCGCCAGGTTCGCGGCATTCCCGGCATAGGTAAGCAGGTCCAGGTTCACCAGAGCCCCGCCGCCGGCTTTCATCCAACCCAGAACAAAGTTCGAGCCGATGAACCCCGCCCCGCCGGTCACCAGAATCGTGTCGTTCATGCGCTTCATTGACCCCGAGTATACGGCAGAAAATACACAACATGCGATGACTCTCGAGTGTCATTCCCTCGGACTCCCAGGCGAAGTGGCCGTCGCATCTCCGCCCTCCCCGGCCCCTCCGTCCCCCATTCTGAAAGGGACTACTGCATTGACCGGGGTTTTTCGTTATATTAAAAACAGCGCACTTCCGGGATGCGGCCGGATCTGCTCACGTAAAACCTCTCGATCTGCTGGCAAGGCGATTTTCGGCTTCAGAATCGCAGAGTGGTTGTGTACTTCGAAATATTCAAGTTGTCGCAATCAAATTTCTGCTCAAAAAGGCTGCCATGGCATCTTTCAATCGCCGTCTCCGCCCACCGAAACCGCAAGGCCTCTATCATCCTCGAGATGAACACGATGCCTGCGGCATGGGGCTGGTCGCGAACATCCGCGGCGAGAAGAGTCACGAGATCATCCGCAAGGGCCTCGAGGTCCTCATCAACCTCACGCATCGCGGCGCGGCCGGTTGCGACCCCGAGACTGGCGACGGCGCGGGCATCCTCATCCAGATTCCCCACGCTTTCTTCGTAAAGGAATGTGCCGAGCTGGGCATCAAGCTGCCCGAACCCGGCGCATACGGCGTGGCCATGTGTTTCCTTCCCGTCGAGCGCCAGAATCGCCTGCAGTGCGAAGGCGTCTTTGAGCGCATCGCTCAGGAAGAGGGCTGCACCGTCCTCGGCTGGCGCGACACACCCGTCAACGGCGACGCCATCGGCCGCGAAGCCCGCAACTCTCAGCCCTACATTGAGCAACTCTTCATCGGCCGCCCCAAAGGCCTCGACGAAGACGCCTTCGAGCGTCTCCTCTACCGTATTCGCCGCCGCACCGAAAACGAAATCTTTGCCTCCGAAATCGAGGACAAGGACACCTTCTACGTCCCCTCGTGTTCCTGTCGAACCATCATCTACAAGGGCCTCATGCTGGCCCCGCAGATTGAGAAATTTTATTTCGAACTCGCCAACCCTCTCGTCACCAGCGCGCTCGCCCTCATTCACCAGCGCTTCTCCACCAACACATTCCCGAGTTGGAAGCTTGCCCATCCCTACCGCTACGTTGCGCACAACGGCGAGATCAACACCATCCGCGGCAACGTCAGTTGGATGAATGCGCGCCAATCGGTCTTGCAGAGCTCGCTTTACGGCGACAAAATCAAGGAGCTTTACCCCGTCGTCGTCCCTGGCGGCAGCGATTCGGCGTCTCTCGATAACGCAGTCGAATTCCTATTCCAGTCCGGCCGTTCTCTGCCCCATGTCATGGCCATGCTCATTCCCGAGGCCTGGGCCGGCAACCCCGACATGGATGAGGACAAGCGCGCCTTCTACGAGTACCACGCCTCGCTCATGGAGCCATGGGACGGTCCCGCCGCAATCGCATTCACTGACGGCCGCGTCATCGGCGCCACGCTCGACCGCAACGGCCTTCGCCCCGGCCGCTACATCGTCACCAAAGACGACCTCGTGGTTCTCGCCTCTGAGGCCGGCGTCATCGAGGCCCCGCCCGAGGACGTCCTCAAGAAAGGCCGCCTGCAACCCGGCCGCATGTTCCTCGTCGATACCGTTCAGCAGCGCATCATCTCCGACGCTGAAATCAAAAAGTCTCTCGCCGCGCGCCAGCCCTACGGCGACTGGCTCAAGCAGCAGCAGGTCACCATCGACTCGCTGCCCGAGCCGGCGCGCATCATCGCCTTCAATCCCGAGACCCTGCTCCGCCGCCAGCGCGCCTGCGGCTACAGCGAAGAAGATCTCCGCATCCTTCTCGCGCCCATGGGCGCCGAAGGTCAGGAGCCGGTCGGCTCCATGGGCACCGACGTGCCTCTGGCCTGTCTCTCTGACCGTCCGCAGCCACTCTTCAACTACTTCAAGCAGCTCTTCGCCCAGGTCACCAATCCGCCCATCGATCCGATTCGCGAGGAGCTCGTCATGTCGCTCATCAGCTACATCGGCACCGAGCGCAATATTCTCGACGAAGCGCCTGAGAACTGCCACACTCTCAAGCTGCCTCATCCCATCCTCACCAACCGCGACCTCGAAAAACTCCGCCGCGTCTCCTCCGGCGATTTGTTAGCCACCACGCTGCCCGCGCTCTTCCGCGCTGAGGATGGCGAAAAAGGCCTGCGCCACGCGCTCGAGGACCTGAGCAACCGCGCCTCGCACGCCGTCGACTCCGGCTACACGCTGCTCATTCTCTCCGATCGCGGCGTCGATCCAACTTACGCGCCCATTCCCAGCCTGCTCGCGATGGCCGCCGTTCACAACCGCCTCGTCCGCGAGGAAAAACGCACTCAAGTCGCGCTCATCATTGAGAGCGGCGAGCCGCGCGAGGTTATGCACTTCGCCCTGCTCATCGGCTACGGCGCCAGCGCCATCAATCCCTACCTCGCCATCGAAACCATCCACGATCTCAAGCGCCGCGGCCTGTTGCCCGACAAAATCTCCGCCGAGCAAGGCGAAAAGAATTTCATCAAGGCCATCAACAAAGGCTTGCTCAAAACCTTCTCCAAGATGGGCATCAGCACGCTGCAAAGCTATCGCGGCGCGCAGGTCTTTGAGGCTGTCGGCCTCAACCGCTCCCTCATCGAGGACTACTTCCCCGGCACCGCCTCGCGCATTGAAGGTGTCGGCCTCGGTGTGCTCGCCCAGGAAGCGCAGTTAAAACACGAGTACGCCTTCCAGCCGCTCACTGACTCCGAGACCGATCTCGCCGTCGGCGGCCAGTACCAATATCGCGAGGGCGGCGAATACCACCTGCTCAATCCGCTCACCATCAGCAAAGTGCAGCACGCGGTCCGCAACAACAATCCGGCCACCTTCCAGGAATTCACTGACCTCATCGATGGACAGAACCGCACCCTCTGCACGCTGCGCGGTCTGCTCAAACTCAAATATCTCGACGAGCCGATTCCCATCGAAGAGGTCGAGCCCGCTAAAGAAATCGTCAAGCGATTCACCACCGGCGCCATGAGCTTCGGATCAATTTCGAAAGAGGCGCACGAAACGCTCGCTATCGCCATGAATCGCCTCGGCGGCATGTCCAACACCGGCGAGGGGGGCGAGGACGAAGCCCGCTTTACGCCCGACGCCAACGGCGATTCGCGCCGTAGCGCCGTCAAGCAGGTCGCCAGCGGACGCTTCGGCGTCACCACCAACTACCTCGTCAACGCCACCGAGCTGCAGATCAAGATGGCCCAGGGCGCGAAGCCCGGCGAGGGCGGCCAGCTCCCCGGCCATAAAGTTGACAGTGAGATCGCGCGCATCCGACATTCCATCCCCGGCGTCGGCCTCATCTCGCCTCCGCCGCACCACGACATCTACTCCATCGAGGATCTCGCGCAGCTTATCTACGACCTCAAAAACGTCAATCCGCAGGCGCGCATCGCCGTCAAGCTCGTCTCTGAAGTCGGCGTTGGCACCGTCGCTGCGGGCGTCTCCAAAGCTCACGCCGACGTCGTACTCATCTCCGGCGACACTGGCGGCACCGGCGCATCGCCGCTCAGCTCCATCAAGCACGCCGGCCTGCCCTGGGAACTCGGCCTCGCCGAAACCCAGCAGGTTCTGCTCCTCAACGATCTGCGCAGCCGCATTCGCGTGCAGACCGACGGCAAGCTCCAGACCGGCCGCGACGTCGTCATCGCTGCGCTGCTCGGCGCCGAAGAATTCGGCTTTGCCACAATGCCCCTCATCTCAATGGGTTGCATCATGATGCGCAAGTGCCACTTGAATACCTGCGCCGTCGGCATCGCCACTCAGGACCCCATCCTCCGCGAGCGTTTCACCGGCACGCCCGAGCACGTTATCAACTTCTTCTTCTTCATCGCCGAGCAGATGCGCCATCACATGTCCAAACTCGGCTTCCGCACAGTCGACGAAATGGTTGGTCGCGTCGAAAAAATCGAGACGCACATCGACGGCGAGCACTGGAAAGCCAAAGGCGTCGACCTCTCGTCGATCCTCCACGTGCCGCCGCTTCCTTCTCGTGTCGCCCGCCGCCGCACCACCTCCCAGGATCACGGCCTCGGTCCGGCTCTCGATCACGCTCTCATCGCCAAAGCCAAGCCCGCTCTCGAATCGCAAACGCCCGTCACCGCCAGCTTCGCCATTCGCAACGTGCACCGGACGGTCGGCGCCATGCTGGGCGGCGAAATCGCGCGCCGCTTTGGATCTGCTGGTTTACCTGACGGCACCATCCACTACAAATTCCGCGGCTCTGCCGGCCAAAGCTTCGGCGCTTTCGTTCCGCAAGGCGTCACGCTCGAGCTTGAGGGCGACGCCAACGACTATCTCGGCAAAGGCCTCTCCGGCGGCCGCATCGTCGCCTATCCGCCCAAGACCTCCAGCTTCCTGCCCGAGGAAAGCATTCTCGTCGGCAACGTCGTTCTTTACGGCGCAACCAGCGGCGAAGTCTTCCTCAACGGCATCGGCGGCGAGCGTTTCGCCGTTCGCAACTCCGGCGCAACCGCCGTCGTTGAAGGCGTCGGCGACCACGGCTGCGAATACATGACCAACGGCCTCGTCATCGTCCTCGGTTCTACAGGCCGCAACTTCGCCGCCGGCATGAGCGGCGGCATCGCTTACGTCTACGACGATCGAGGCGACTTCTCCACGCGCCGCTGCAACAAGGCCAGTGTGGATTTGGAGCCACTGATCAACTCCGACGACATTGAAAGAATCCGCGCCCTGCTCGCGCGCCATCGCGATCTCACCGGCAGCCCTCGCGCCGCATGGGTCCTCGAGCACTGGGCCGACGCACAGCCGCTCTTCATCAAAGTCTTCCCGCACGAATACAAGCGCGTCCTCGGCGTCGAGCGCGCGCAAGCCGTCTACACTTCGCCACTCGCCGCACCGTCACTGGTCGCCGCATCAGCCGAGGTGCAGCATGGGTAAGGTCACCGGCTTTTTAGAGATTGAACGAGACCAGCCTACGCGCCGCAAGCCTGAAGAGCGCATTCGCGACTGGTTCGAGATCTACGAGCCGTTCCCCGAGGAAAAGCAGCGCGAGCAGGGCGCTCGCTGCATGGACTGCGGCGTGCCCTTCTGTCACACCGGCTGTCCGGTCAACAATCTCATCCCCGATTGGAACGATCTCGTCTACAACAATCGATGGCAGGCCGCCGTCCGCCGCCTCCACTCGACCAACAACTTTCCCGAGTTTACCGGCCGCATCTGCCCCGCTCCCTGCGAAGCCTCCTGCGTACTGGGCATCAATCAGCCGCCCGTCTCGATCAAATTAATTGAGCGCTCCATCGTCGAGCGCGGCTGGGATGAAGGCTGGATCCATCCCGAGCCGCCCGAACAGGCCACCGGCAAGCGCGTCGCCGTCGTTGGCAGCGGACCCGCAGGTCTCGCCGCCGCACAGCAGCTTCGCCGCGCCGGCCACTCCGTCACCGTCTACGAGAAAAACGACCGCATCGGCGGCCTTCTTCGCTACGGCATTCCCAACTTCAAGCTTGAAAAGCACGTCGTCGATCGCCGCATCGCACAAATGAAGGCCGAGGGCATCATCTTCCAGACCAACGCACATGTCGGCGTCAACATTCCCGTGGATTCCCTGACAGATCAATTCGACGCCGTCCTTCTCTCGGGCGGCGCAGAGCACCCGCGCGACCTGCCCGTCCCCGGCCGCGAGCTCAAGGGCATTCATTACGCCATGGAGTTCCTGCCCCAGCAGAATCGCCGCAACGAAGGCGACAAAGAAGACACGATTCTTGCGTCCATGAAGGCTGCGGCGTCCATTCTCGCCACCGGCAAGCGCGTCGTCATCATCGGCGGCGGCGACACCGGCGCGGACTGCCTCGGCACCAGCCATCGGCAGGGCGCAAAGAGCGTCCATCAGTTTGAAATCATGCCGCGCCCGCCTGCCGAGCGCGCTGCCTCAACGCCATGGCCGCTGTGGCCGCTGCAACTGCGCACCGAAAGCTCGCACGAAGAGGGAGGCGTTCGCGACTGGAGCATCAATACTGTGCAGTTCACCGGCGACGATGCCGGCAACGTCAAACAGCTTCACTGTATTCGCGTCGGTCCGCCGCCCAAGTTCGAAGCCCAGGCCGGAACCGAGTTCACGCTCGACGTCGATCTCGTTCTGCTCGCCATGGGCTTCCTCGGCCCCGTCCGCAACGGCATGATCGACCAGCTCGGCCTCGCACTAGACAATCGCGGCAACATCGCCACCACCGACTACATGTCCTCGGTCGACGGCATCTTCGCCGCCGGCGACATGCGCCGCGGCCAGTCGCTCGTTGTCTGGGCCATCTCCGAAGGCCGCAAAGCCGCCGCCGCCGTCAACGAGTATCTCGCCGCAAAAGAAGAGAAAGCTCCGCGCCTCCGCCAGGTTGTCTCCGCGCGCTAGGGTTTCCGCTGCCCCATCGGCTCACCGCAAACGCACTCCCTGAATGCATCCCCCCCGTCGTTCCTCAGCGCGCATGTGTAGGGTTGCCAGAACACTCCGAGTTCCCTTGCCCCGGTCCCCGAATCAAAATTCCGAATGTAACTCTGGCTCGCGCCGGCCTGCGCTGTGGGATCGCCCTTGAATCCTTCAATCAAATCCGTCACGCTCGCCGCCGTAAACGCATCCTCTTTATAGGTCTGCGCGAAATCGTATTCCTCGGTCCACTGCGTATCGACTCCCGTCTGATTCGATGCCACAATCACCCGATAGTCCTTCAGTTGAGCCGTCGCCGCATCGATCTGCGCCACTGTAAACGACGGATTGTTTCTGTTAATCGGAGAAATCGACGGGACCAACTTCACCGCAACGCCCTCCGTCGGAGCTCCCGCCACCTCCGGTTTCAGCAGCCGCATCTCATCCATGTGCGTGTGCGCAAAAATCGCCAGTTCGATCACGTCGCCGTAATTCGACATCGCATCCGGCAGCGCCTCCGACTTCAAAAACATTTGCGGCTTGCTCCCGCTGCACAGGTCAAGCACCTTCGTCGCCGTCCCGTAGGGATTCACACCCGGCGGAATGTGCGACATCACCCACACCTTCTCATGGCCCCGCCGCGCCGCGTCCAGTTGCTGCTCCAGCCACACAATCTGCGCTGCCGCAGGCGCAGGATTCGGCTTTCCAGAGCATGTCGCATACCGCTGCGACATAAACAGATCGTCCAGCACCAGCATCCGCGTGTGTGCCATCGGCGCCGGCAGCCTCACGCTGTAAAACCCTCCCTCGCCAAACGTACGCAGCGCCTCGGCCCGCTCTCTCGCTGGAAAGTCGGAGGTCAGGAATTTTCCAATCTCCGCCAGAAACGCGCTGTCCGGATCCAGTTGATAGTCGCCGCAATCCGAGTCGTTATTTCCCAGCGCCGCATACACCGGCACGCCCGGCAGCGCGCCTCGCAGCTTGTGCATTACGTAGTCGATCGTCTTCTCCGCAAAAGCCCGGTGCTCGACAGGCTTCGCCTTGGGAAAAATCGTCTCGAACTTACACGAAAAATCGTGCGCGATCAAATCCCCGCTCAACACGACGAATTTTGCGCCGCTCGCATCGTCGCGGATCGCCCGCAAACTCGATTCATACAGCGTGTATGACGTATCCGCGCCGTGCACCTTGCACGTCTTCTGCAGCTCAGCGAACTTCGCAGCCTGGTCCGCCGATGCCGGTTCAGCCAGAATCGCGTCCCACTCGCTCACTGGCGCAGCCTTAAGCCGCGCCGCCTTCGCCGGATCCCAGAACGGCTCGAAGTGAATGTCGCTCACAAACAGCGCGCCGATAGTGGCCGGCCCGTTCGTCGCCGGCTTCTGCGCCGGCGCAGCGGCCTGCGCCTTCATGCCCGTCGCCCCTGCAAAGACCGCGGCAACACATAGCGCAAAGGCTCCGTGCCACACACCGGCCCCATGGGTCTTTGTCATAAGTTCTCCTTATGGACCCGAATTGTTTTCATGTATCTGACCGGCTCTCTTTGTGATCTCTCGGTAGGCTTCGCTTAGAATAACCCGCTTTTCCCGCCAACTCTTCACCGGCCGCCGCGCCGGACGCTAACTTGCTAACTCCGCGCCTTGCTCCCTTCCCCGCCCCCGCTGGACTATCCTTTCCTCATGACCAAGCCAGCCCTCATTCCAGCGGCTCTTTTCACCATCGTGTGTCTCGTTCCGTCTCTCATCCTCGCGCAAGCGCCCGCCCCAACACCACCCATGGGCTGGAACAGTTGGGACTCCTACGGCCTCACCATCGACGAAGACCAATTCAAGGCCAATGCCACCGTTCTTGCCTCGCTCGAGCAATACGGATGGAAGTACGCCGTCATCGACGAAGGCTGGTACATGACCAATCCCGCCGGTCGCACACTTGAAGAGAAGAACTATCTCTGGGACGCCAACGGCCGGCTGATTCCCGTTTCTACTCGCTTCCCTTCGGCCGCAAACGGCGCCGGGTTCAAGCCGCTCGCCGACTGGCTCCACGCGCAGGGTCTCAAATTCGGAATTCACATTGTGCGCGGCATTTCCCGTCAGGTCGTCGCTGCCAATCTGCCCATCGCCGGCAGCTCCTTCCGCGCCGCCGACGCCGCTGACACCACATCACCCTGCCCGTGGGACGAAGGCAACTGGGGCATCAAAGACAACGCCGCCGGCCAGGCCTACTACGACTCGATGATTCGCCTCTACGCCTCATGGGGCCTCGACTTCCTCAAAGTCGACTGCATTTCCGACCACCCCTACCGCCCCACTGAAATCCGCCAGATCGCCGAAGCCATTCGCAAATCCGGCCGCCCCATCGTGCTCTCGCTCTCGCCCGGCCCAACCCAGATCGAGCATGCTGCTGAAGTTGCCAAATACGCGCAGATGTGGCGCATCGCCGACGATCACTGGGACGGCTGGACCTTCCCGCGCCAGCCCGGCAGCGAATTCCCCATGGGCGTCCGCGACATGTTCGATCGCCTCGCGCAGTGGTATCCCTACACCAACCCCGGCAACTGGCCTGACGCCGACATGCTCCCCGAGGGCTGGCTCGGCCCGCATCCCGGTTGGGGTGAACTGCGCCAATCCCGCCTGACGCATGACGAGCAGCGCACCGAATTCACTCTCTGGGCCGTCACGCGCTCGCCCCTCCTCTTCGGCGGCAATCTCACCCGCCTCGACGACTTCACGCGCTCACTTCTCACCAATCAATCCGTGCTTTTTGTCGACCAGTACGCCACCTACAGCCGACCCGTCGGCACCTCCGCTCTCGGCCCCGCCTTCGAAAACGCCCGCGTCTGGTGCGCTTCCATTGGCCAGCCAGGCGATCGCGGCTACGCAGAGTACTTCGCTTTCTTCAACCTTGCCGACAACCCTGTCACCCTGCGCGCAAATTGGCAGCAACTCGGCCTCGACAGCAAAAAGCGCGCCGCCCGCAATGTATGGGACGATTCCACCGCCAAAGAATCAAAAGACATCGGCGTGACCCTGCCGCCTCACGGCAGCGCTCTCTTCGAAGTCCAATAAACGAGCCCCGTCTTTCTCACCGGCAAAATCTCTCTCGTCGTTCCGCCCAATTCGCCTTACACGAACGTGTTAGCCGCCACACTCTTCCCCGTCCCCATGTGCGAAACTAATCTGTCTGCCGGGCGCGCTTTTGCAGGCGCACTCTCCAGCAGAGGCGAGTCATGCCATTTCTTCGTACCGCTTTCATTGCACTCTCTCACAACCGTCCGTTACGCCGCTTCTTTGAACACTCCGCACTGGGCACTCGCCTCAATGCGCGATTTATCGCCGGCATGCAGCCCGAGGACGCGCTCCGCGTCGCCGAAGCCGTCAACCGCCAAGGCATTTCGGTCACTCTCGATTCCCTCGGCGAAAGCGTGTCTTCGCCCACCGATGCGCACCGCGCCGCCGACGTCTACCACCACCTGCTCGATTCCATCGCCGAGCGCGGCCTCGACGCCAACATCAGCGTCAAGCTCACGCAGATGGGTCTCGAGCAATCTCCCGAGCTGGCCCAGTCCATCGC
The DNA here is from genome assembly GCA_049517515.1 of Occallatibacter sp. Classification (GTDB taxonomy): domain Bacteria; phylum Acidobacteriota; class Terriglobia; order Terriglobales; family Acidobacteriaceae; genus Telmatobacter. Next base: position 34,272 of record JBEKSA010000001.1, on the reverse strand, counting down.
CGAAAGTCTCGTCCAGCACGCCCGCTCCACGCAGAGCTTCGTCCGCATCGACATGGAAGACTCGCGCCTCACGCAAGAGACGCTCGACATCGTGCGCCGCGTGCACGCGCACGCCGGCCTGCGCGGCGCTGTCGGCGTCGTCATCCAGGCCTATCTCTATCGTTCTCAGGCCGACATCGAGCAGCTTCTCGCCGACGGCATTCGCGTCCGCCTCTGCAAGGGCGCATACAACGAGCCTCCGGATGTTGCCTTCCCGCGCAAGACCGAGGTCGACGCCAATTTTCTCAAGCTGGCCAAAATGCTTGTCGACAGTCCCGTCTACCACGCGCTCGCCACGCACCACGAAGCCCTCATCGCCAAAGTGAAGGCATACGCCGCCGAAGCCGCCATCGCCCCCAACCACTTCGAATTTCAAATGTTGTATGGAGTGCGCCGCGATCTGCAACGCAAACTTGTCAGTGAGGGATACAAGGTACGCGTCTACGTGCCTTTTGGCAGCGAGTGGTACCCCTACTTCATGCGCCGTTTAGCTGAACGGCCTGCAAACGTCCTCTTTTTGGCAAGAAATTTCTTCCGCGCTTGAGCAATGCGCCGCGCGGCCCTACACGTCGGTATGTTTCCTCCGCCGACGGTTGCGCTTCCGCAACATCGCTTCGGCTCCGCACCCCTTGCATTGCCACGGGTAAAATCCGAAAAACGGAAACACGTTCTTCTGAAAAATGCCCCGCCGCTCCAGGCGGTACATCCGGTCGCTACGGCACGCGGGGCAGTAAACCGCATCTCTCGATCTGCCCATCTCAACTACATTCTCTAGCGGCGCTCCCCTTGCACTTTCCTCAGCCACAGTGCTCTCCCAAAATACCTCTCAGATTTCCTGTCACCCCAGCGGCAAGCTCTCTCGTCTGCTTCTTGCGCGTTTGGCTTTTTCCCAACACAGTCGCAGGGGCGATCGGAAAGTCAAAACCCCGATCGGCACCATCCTATCTCCAAATGTCCTCTCGCGAGCAGAAAAATGGGCACAATCCTTGGCATGAATCAGAAAAGTCGATGATCGGGTCGTCCGCTGCGCCCAGCCTTTTCGCGAAGGTTAATCATCCATTTGCGCTCGCGTCCTTCAGCCGACGCAATCCATTTCCCGCTAAATCCGCAACAGCTCGAGCAAGGGTTTGCGACGCGTTCAAAGACTCCGGGCGCTCCAACCTGATCTGTTTCTTGCTGGCGTATTTCCGAAAAAGGATGTCCACATCGAACAGGATCTCCACATGATCGCAAAGAAATCCGATCGGCTGCAGAATCAACGCCGTCACTCCCTCGCTCGCAATCTTGTCCAGCGTCTCCTCCACGCTCGGTCCAATCCAGGGCCCGCCGCTCGCGCCCTGGCTTTGGAATGCGAACCACCACCGCGAGATCTCCGGCACTCTCCTCGCCACCAGCTCGGCGGTCCGCCGCGCGTCCTCTGCATACGGATCGCCTGCCGCGGCGGGACCCGGCCAGAGCCGCGGCCCTGCGCTTTCCGCTCCCGCTGCCGCAGCCTCCACCGTCCGTATCGGCACGCTATGCGCAGTGAACAGCACCGGGACCGGCTCGCCCACCTCAGAGGTCAGCTTCGCCAACGCTGGCCTTAGCCGCTCGGCAAACGCATCCGCCAGCAGCGGATGTTCCGCCCACCCCGCAATAAAGTCGATCCGCAATCCGCCCGCTTCAGCCTCCACCGCGCGCCGGTAAAGTCCCACGCTCGTCCGTGAATTCTGCGGCGCCATCGAGATCACCGCCGCCTCTTCCACCCCATCCGCGCGCATTTGTTTCACCACATCGGGAATATAGGGCCGCCAATTCCGCATTCCCACATACACAGGAACACGCTCGCCCGCTGCGGCCAGCTCTTCCTCCACCAGCCGCGCATGCGCGAGCGTAATCTCCGTCAGCGGGCTCTTTCCAATCAGCGAATACCGATGTTGAATCTCCTCCACCACCGCCTGCGGCAGCGGCCGTCCGCTCACCACATTCCGCAAATATTCGGGAATCTGTTCCACCGTCTCCGGCGTTCCATGCGCCAGCAGCAGCACCGCTTGCTTAGGCATGCGCGCACTCCAGCCGAAACTCGCGCACGATCTTGACTACCGCCTGCACATTCTCCACCGGCGTGCCCGGAACAATTCCATGCCCCAGGTTAAAAATGTGCCCCGCACGCCCACCAGCCGCGCGCAGAATCTCCTTCACTCGCTGCTCCAATACATCCGGCGGCGCAAACAATGTAATCGGATCCAGATTTCCCTGCACTGCGTGCGCATCTCCCACCGCACGCCACCCCTCGTCCAGCGGCTGCCGCCAGTCCAGCCCGATCACATCCGCTCCCGTCGCCGCCATCTGCTCAAGCAGCCCCGCCGTCTCCACTCCGAAATAAATCACCGGCACGCCCATCGCCTGCACCGCCCGCACCAGCCGTTTTGACGCTTCGAATGCGTACTCACGATAGTCGCTCAGCGCGAGCGACCCCACCCAGCTATCGAAAATCTGAATCACATCCGCGCCCGCCTGCACCTGCAACCGGCAATATTCGCTCAGCACAATCACCAACTTATCCAAAAGGCTGCTCCACGCAATGGGGTCGCGGTACATCAGTTGTTTTGTGTAGAGGTAATTTCTCGAGCCGCCGCCTTCGATCATGTAGCTCGCCAGCGTATAGGGCGCGCCGCAAAATCCAATCACTCCGAGCCGGTCGCGAAAATGCGCGGCCACCTTCTCGATCGCCAGCGCCACGTACGCCAGATCATTTACCCGATCAGTCCGCAGCGCCCGCACGTCTTCGGCCGTGCGCACCGGCTTGTGCACCACCGGGCCCTCGCCCGCCTGGAACTCGAAGTCCAGTCCCATCGGCTCCAGCGGCAGCAGCAAATCGGCAAAGATGATTGCCGCATCCACACCCAGTTTTTCCGCCGCGGTAATCGTCACTTCTGCGGCCAGCTCCGGCTTCTTGCAAATCTCTACCAGCGTGTGGTGCTTGCGCACGTCGCGGTACTCCTGCATGTACCGCCCCGCCTGTCGCAAAAACCACACCGGCGTCCGGTCCACCGGCTTGCGCAGGCACGCGCGCACAAACCGGCTGCCGGCGAAAATCGTTTCCGCCGCATCGGCGCTCTGATGAGCTGAATCCATATCGATCATTCTACCGGGCCAGTCGTCGATTCCAGCCCATACAACCCCTCTGGTCGCCCACGCATCCATTGAGGTATAACCAAGCTGCATTCACTCAGTAGTTGCCGGGGCTCGCAAGACTCCGACCGGAGGCCCTCGATGACCATCCGTAGGATCGTCCTCACGTTGTCGATCGCGTTGCTTGTGGCTCTGCCCACGGCTTCAGCCCAACAACTGCAGCCCTCCGCCGCGAAACCCGGCCCCTCGGCCTCTTCGGAGCGCATCCAACTCGACGTCGTCGTCAGCGCCAAGTCCGGTCAGCCCGTCACCAACCTCAGCCGGCAGGACTTCACCATTCTCGACAACAAATCTCCGCGGCCCATCACTTCCTTCAGAGTTGTCACCTCCGCGCAGGAACCCGTCGAGGTCATCGTGTTGATCGATGCCGTCAATACGCCATATGAGATGGTCTCCTACGCGCGCGATCAAACGGAGAAGTTCCTTAAGGCGAATGAGGGCACGCTGGCCCATCCCACCTCCATTGCAGTCCTCACCGATCAAGCCGTTCAGATCGGCAACGGCTTCTCCACCAATGGAAACGCCCTCAGCGACGCGCTGGCACATCGCCAGATCGGCCTGCGCGAGATCAACCGAACTTCGCAATGGGGCGGCAACGACCGTCTCACGATCTGCCTCAGGGACCTTCATCAGCTCGTCGCCTATGCCTCGACCCTGCCTGGCCGAAAACTCATCCTCTACATTTCGCCGGGCTGGCCTCTGCTCTCAGGCCCCGCCTTCAATCTCGACTCCAGGCAGCAGCAGCAGATCTTCGACGACGTCGTTTTCTTTTCCTCGCAATTGCGCCAATCCAAAACCGCTCTCTACGACGTGAATCCCTTCGGAGTTTCCGAACCCATGATGGCGGCCAACTACTACCAGAGCTTCCTCAAGGGCCTCAGCAAACTCTCCGATGCGCAATATGCCGACCTGAGCCTTCAGGTGCTTGCCGTCCAGAGCGGAGGCCTCACACTCACATCCAACAGCGACGTCACCGGCAATATTCAGAAGTGCATCGCCGACGCCGACTCCTGGTACGAAATCACCTTCGATCCCCCGCCCGCCGACAAGCCCAACCAGTACCATCACATCGAAGTGCGCGTCGACCAACCGGGCCTCGTTGCCCGCACCCGCGACGGCTACTATTCCAACCCCGTCGCCGCCGGCTCCACGCACTGACGCAAAGCAAGCCCTTCCGGCTTCATCTTGAGTGGCACGAGCGCTGGTAAGAGCCCGGGCCAACTTTGCCAAAATCTATGACTCCCATTCGCTACACTGGCTCTTAACCTTCCAAACATCTTTCGTCTTCTCCAATATCGCTGTCCCGCCATTTCCGCAAAGATCGCCGCAAATAAAACCATAGAAAACCACCGCGTGCGAGTGGGATTTGTCGAAGCGAATCTCGCTGAACCAGGCGAAACCGTGGGCGAATCCGTTTTTCAGTGCATCCTTTAATGGCTTGCCGCGCTGAAACGACTTCCATGGATCGTTCGCTTTTTCATCTTTCTCCTGTGCATCGCGCTCAACAAGACGAACACGAGCGGGACTGAGCTGGGCCAAATCCTCCGGCGCGAAACGGTGGACGACCAAAGGATCATTGGGCTCCACATCTAGACCTTTCAGGCAATCATGCGCATCCCATGCCCCATCCATCGGAAATGCATCGGTCTGAACAACCAGGTTCAGAGGATCTGGTCCTCCAGACATCCAGCCCGTCAGAATGAGTCTGTAAATAGCCAGTTGCTCTGCGGTGAATGGCTGATCGCTCACCTTCGGCTTGGGAGTTTCGGATGGTCGCGCGCCCGCACGGATTGCGAGTCCGGCGACGCATACCACAATGACGATAAGGATTCGCGCCAATGACACTTTGCGCGCAAAAAGCAAGCTCGCTGCAAGCATGCTTCCCTCCTTCAAATTGGTTTGTTATTGGATTAGACACCGCAAAGATAAAAGTGGTGCCCAATTCGCTGGACTTGGCGTGAAAAATCGCCTACCGCCACCGAAAAATCTTCAGCGACACCGCAAACGGCGCCGCAAACCACGCCAATAAAATCCCCACTTGCGCCATCATGTGCCCCAGTTGCACGCCCTGCAGCATGTTCCCGCGCATCGCGTCGATCGCCGCCGTCAACGGCAGCGCGCGCACCAGCGGCTGAATCATCGCCGGAAACCGCGACGCCGAGAAGAACACTCCCGACAAAATCCACATCGGAAGCATCACCAGGTTCATCAGCCCGCTCACCGCCTCCATCGTCTTCGCTCGCGACGCCACCAGCAGCCCCAGCGCCGAGAACACCAGCGAGACCAGGACGCAAAGCAGCGCAAGCTGCCACAACGGCCCGCGGAACGGCACGCCGAACACCAGCTTGGCAAATCCCAGAAACACCGCCACCTCAATCGCCAGCATCACCAGCCGCGACAGCAAATACGCCGCCAGGAACTGCCACCTCGGCATCGGCGAAGCCACCATCCGCTTCAGCAGCTTCTTCTGCCGCCCATCCACAATCGAGAAACCCAGCCCCCACATCGCCGAGCCCATCAGATTCATCCCCAGCAGTCCCGGCACCACAAAGTCGATGTACCGCGAGCCCGTCTCGTGCACCAGCTCGTTCTCGGCCGTCACCACATCCTTCCGCCCCGCCGCAACTTCAATCGCGCGGTCCGCAATCATTCGCGCCGTTCGCGCGTCGGGATTCGTACTGTCGTACCGGTACACCACTCCATCCCCGCGCTGCTCAGCCAGCAGCACAATCGTTCCCACGGCCAGCGCGTGCACTCCCGCGCTTTCATCCATCTCCGTCGCCTTCAGCCCCTTGTCCGCCGCCAGCGCCTGCGTCAGTTGCTCCGTCGTCGCGCCCACCGGCAGCACATCCGCCGGCCTGTTCCTGAAGGCAATCCCCAACCCGATCGCCAGCAGAATGGGAAACACAAAAATCCAGAAGATCGCCTCGGGCTCCCTCAGCGTCAGCTTCAGCCGCGTCGCCGTTAATTGAAACAAGCTGCTGGTTTCGAGGCTATTCATCGCGCAGATTCCTTCCCGTCAGCCGCACAAACACATCCTCCAGCGTCGCCGAGTGCGTCCTGAACTCGCTCAAATGCAGACCCTGCGCCTCGAGCGCCGCAAATATCCGCGGCACCGCCGTATGCAGCTCGCTCACTGAAAGCTGGTGCAGGCTCTCATCCACGCGATGCGACTGCACCCCCGGAATCGCCTTCAGCGCCTCCGCATCCAAAGCCGGCGCTTCCCTCTTTTGATTGTCATCCTGAGCAGGTCCGCCGTGAAGGGGACGAGTCGAAGGATCTCCGGTTGCCTTTGCGCCCACCGCAAACTCCACAATGTCCTCGCCGCCCACCGTCGCAATCAGTTCCTTGGGAGTGCCAAGCGCAATCACGTGTCCGTGATCCATGATCGCCACGCGATCGCACAGCCGCTCCGCCTCCTCCATATAATGCGTAGTTAAAATAATCGTCCGCCCTTCCTGCTTCAGCTCCTCCACCAGGTCCCACACATGCCGTCGCGCCTGCGGATCGAGCCCCGTCGTCGGCTCATCCAGAAACAGCAGCTCCGGATCGCCCACCAGCGCCGTGGCCATCGCCAGCCGTTGTTTTTGCCCGCCGCTCAGTCCGCCCACGCGCGCCCGCCGCTTTTCTTCAAGCTGCGCCAGCTTGATCGACTCATCCACTGTGATTCCGCGCCGGTAAAAACTCCGGAAAAGCCGCAGCGTCTCCTCCACCGTCAACTTGTCGGGAAATTGCGTCTCCTGCAGTTGAATTCCGATCCGCTGCCGCAGCTCGTCGGCGCCCGTCTTCCAGTCCCGCCCCAGCAGCTCCACCGTCCCCTCGTCCGGCGTCGTCAGCCCTTCGCAAATTTCAATCGTCGTCGTCTTGCCCGCCCCATTCGGCCCCAGCAAACCAAAACACTCACCTGGACTCACTTCAAGATCGATCCCATCCACCGCCTGCACATCCGCAAACGCCTTTTTCAGCCCGCGAATCCGCAGCGCCGCGCCACTTCTCGCGTCTGCAAACGCAGAACGGCCCTCCGCGGATTTCATCGCGTTTGTCACGGTCTCAGACTAGCCTATTTCTCTTGTTGGTTATCCCGCTACTCGATCTTCTATCGCGCGGCCATTTCGCGTAGGTTCGCTCACTCGCTGACCGGCTGACTCGCTGGTTTGCTGTTTCCTGTTCCCTGGTCCCGAATCCCTGGTCTCACTTGATCCCCACCACCATCGAGTCCGGTCCCACCAAATGCTCCACGCGCGTCTCCTTGAATCCCGCCTCCTTCATCCATCCCTGGCAATCCGCGCCCGTATAGTCGAACCCACCGTAGGTTTCAATCATCATGTGCAGGCTCATCATCAGGCCAAAAGCGTTCTTTGAGCGGTCGTCGTCAATGATGGCGTCGTACACCAGCAGCGCGCCGCCCTTGGGAAGAGCGTTGTATGCCTTTGCGATCAGTGTCCGCTTTTCATCCAGATTCCAATCGTGCAGAATGTGTCCCATCATCACCACATCTGCCTTCGGCAGGGCATCGGTGAAGAAGCTGCCTGGCTGGAACTTGAGCCGCGACGACAATCCGTGAGCTTCAACATATTCCTCGAAAATCGGCCCCACCTCCGCCAGGTCGAATCCCATCCCACTCAAATGTGGATGCGCCAATGCAATCTGTGCCGCCGTATCGCCCTGCGCCGTGCCCACATCGCAATACGTCTTGTACTCCTTCCACGGAAACTTCGCCGCAATCGCCAACGCCGACCCATGGCTGATCCCGCTCATCGCCTTCAAAAACCCCTTCAGCCGCGCCGGATCCGCATAGAGCGTCTCAAACAGCGGCGCTCCTCCGCCACGCACCTCATTCTGCGGCAGCCCCGTCCGCAACCCCTCCGTCAAATGCGCCCAATGCCCATACAGCCGCTGGTTCGCCATCTCCAGAATCCCGCCGATATACGAGGGCTTGTGCTTGTCCAGGAACAGGTCCGTGTCCACCGTGTTGGAGTACTTTCCGTCGCGCCGCTCAAGAAACCCCAGCGCCACCAGCGTGTCCAGAAAATCCCGCGCCGCCCGCGGATGCAGTCCCAACCGCCCCGTCAACTCCTCTAAGCCTTCAGGACGCTTTGCCAACTCGGTAAACACTCCCATTTCCACTGCGCTCAATAGCGTCTTTGAAGCCCAGAATCCAAAGCCGATTTGCATGATATGTTCCGGTGTCGGGTGCTCGCCCACAGTAACCTCCTCTTTCGTTTTCATTTCAATTTTGTTTCGGGGGAATTTGCTTTTGTCTCGGGGAACCGCGCTCAGCCCGTTCGGGGACCCTCAACTTCTCCGGGCTCGGGGAACCCGTCCACTATAACCCATCCCCCGCCGCACGAACCAAGCGAACAGCGAATGGCTAATAGCTGTTTCTCCCCTTCGCACGAACCAAGCTAATAGCTGGTAGGTGCCTTTCTAACCACTACCCACTTATCACTAACCACTGTCTCCATGCCATACTCTTAAAATGCTCCTTCGACCCGCCCAGCCACCCGACGCTCTCGCCATCGCGCGCGTCCACGTCCGCGCCTGGCAACGCGGCTACCGCGGCCTTCTCCCCGACGACTATCTCGACAAGCTCCGCCCTGAAGATCGCGCCGGCAAATACGATCTCTCCAACGCCGATCCTCTCCATCCGCACACCATCGTCGCCGTCACCGGCAACATCATCCACGGCTTCGCCACCACCGCTCCCTCGCACGAGCCCGACCTTCCCAACCACGGCGAGCTCACCGCCCTCTATGTCGATCCCCATTCCTGGGGCCTCGGCGTCGGTGTGGCTCTCGTCACGGCCGCCCGCGCCTACCTCGTCTCCCTCGGCCTCCGCCACGCCTACCTCTTCACTCTCGTCGACAACCTACGCGCCCAGCGCTTCTATCAAATCGACAAATGGACCCCCGACGGCCTCCGCCGCATCGACATCGTCTGGAACACCTCCGTCGACGTCCTCCGCTACCAGCGTGACCTCTAGCGCCCGCCCCCGGCTACTGTTCTTCGCTACCTGCTTCCGGCTACTGGCTACCGGCTGCCCTCGGCACGATCAGCTAGAGGCTAGAAGCTAGCAGCTAGAAGCTGCTTTTTCAGTCCCTGTTTTTCCGTTCCCTCAGTCCCTCGGTCCCTACGTCCCATAGTCCCGTAGTCCCGAAGTCCCTGCTCTTCTGACCCCTGACCCCTCTCTTTTATCCTGTACTGTGCCCTCCCAACCCAACACACTCCCCAAACCCCCGCGCCGCAACCGGTCCCCCCGATCCCTCCTTCGAGGCCCCCTCCTTCGAACCATCGCTCTCTACTTCGTCCTCGCCCTCGTCGCCGCCTGGCTCGCCGCCGCGCTCACCCTCGTCGCCGCCAAATTTGTCGACCCTCCCACCACCGCCGTCCACATCGAGCGCCGTTTCCAGGCCTTCATTCACGGCAAGCCCTATCACGAGCACTACCAATTCGTCCCCTTAAGCCAAATCTCGCCCGACCTCCAGCACGCCGTCATCGCCGCCGAGGACGCGCGCTTCTACCAGCACCATGGCTTCGATTGGCAGGCCATGGAACTCGCTGCCGATGAAGATATGGAAGGCGGCCGCATCCGCGGCGGCTCCACCATCACGCAGCAACTCGTCAAGAACCTCTTCTTCGGAACCCGCCGCTCCATCCTCCGCAAGGGCGCGGAGTTCACACTCGTCCCCGTCGCCGAATTCGTCCTCGGCAAGCAGCGCATTCTCGAGCTCTACCTCAACGTGGTCGAATGGGGCCCCGGCATCTATGGCGTGGAGTCGGCCTCCGAGCACTACTACGGAACCTCGGCCCGCCGCGTCGGCCGCCAGCAGGCCGTCGAGCTCGCCGCCATCCTCCCCGCTCCCCTCAAGCGCCGCCCCGAGCGCATGACCCACTATAGCGCCCTCATCCTCGAACGCATGCGCCAAATGGGTTGGTAGCGGGGTGCCCCACCCTCGCCACGTTTCTGTTCTTGTGGCTAGGGTGGGATCGGTGATCGCTGACCACCGACCATTGCCCCACACCGTGTCATCCTGAGCGAAGCGTTTTCAAGCCGAGCCGAAGGACCTGCAGTTGCCTCTTGTGACCTTCACCCACCACAAGAGACAGGTGCCCCATGTCCCGGGGTCCCCACAGACAGGTCCACGTCTGTGGGGCGGATGTCCCTCCGCCGATGCGGACGATCGCAGTCGAACGGGGACCTGCTTTTGCATTTCGCCCCGCATCAGCGCACGAATCCGCCGGGTTGGCGAGTGAGATACGGTCCACCCACCGAATAAATCCCGCAGCACCCCTACCGGCGATATACTGTCGCCGCCGGAACAGCAATCCGGCTTCACGGCTTCCCATCCATTGAAAGCTCAAGGAGGTTTCCAATGCGTATCGTTCGTGCAAGTCAGTTGTTAGTGCTTTCGAGCGTGGTCGCTGCTCTGCTGCCCGCGGTGCCGGCCCACGCCGCGTTCGATGCATACATGACAATCAAGGGCGCCAAGCAGGGCCAGTTCAAGGGCGAAGCGATGTCCAGCCAAATCCGGCTCGTCAACGTCGTCCGCGACACCCCAATGGCCACCGCGATGCCCACCGGCAGGCGGATGCACTCCACCATCACCATCACCAAAGAGATCGATAGAGCATCGCCCATGTTCGCCCAGGCGTTGAGTACCAACGAGGTGTTGACCGAAGTGGTGATTACTTTCACCGGAGGTGCAAGAGGCGCTAAGACAGCCCAGAGAATTGTGCTCACCAACGCCAGCATCCTGAGCGTTCGCAAGGCGGGCGGCAACGAGATGATCACGCTCGACTACCAGAACATCGAGGTCACCTGGACCGACGGCGGCAAAACCGCGTCGGACGACTGGGAAACTCCGAAATAGAGCCGCATGGCGCTTTTGTGGCGCCGGGCTCCTATGTGTAGCGCCCGGCTCTTATGTGTAGCGCCAGGCTCCTATGTGTAGCGCCGGACTCTTATGTGTAGCGCCAGGCTCCTATGTGTAGCGCCGGACTCCAGTCCGGCTGTCGTGCGGGTGTCCACACCCGCACTCCGAGCTGTGTCATCCATAGCGAAGTCGAAGGGTCCACGCCCGCACTGTAAGGCAATCGGAGGGAGCAGGGGCCTTCAGGCCCCTGGAACAAGACCTAACCACCCACGCGGTGTCATCCCGAGCGAAGCGCTTTTCAGCGGAGTCGAAGGACCTGCTTTTGCTTTTCGTCTTGTATCAGGGCATGAACTCACTCATGCCGCAAACCGCCCCCAAAAAACTGACTGGGCTTCAGCCCCTGTCAGCGCGCAATCGGGGTCCCCAAGAAGCCGATTTTTGCTTCTTGGGGTGACTGGACGCTAGCGCGCCGAGGGGAGGGCTGGCGAGTTAGCAGCGGCATGCCGGGAGCCGGCCCCAGTCACAGCGAACGCCTTGATTCGCAAATCAGATTTGCACGAATGACACATTGGCGCGCCTGTCCCAGTCTACAACGGCGGCACAAGTAGAGTCTATCTATCGGCAAGCATTATCTTTATATGATTTAGGTGTCGAAATACCTCACCTGCTAATAATCCAGCAAATTCTTTGCACAATGGCATTCAAACGGCGGTATACTTGATTCGTCAAACTTGCAAGGAGTCTGGATATGTCAGAGTCGCTTCCATATGTGAATGGGTACGGCGGAATTCCGAAACTCTTCGCCGCCATCAAAAGTGCATCCGTTCCGCCCAAGTTCACCCAGGACTATATGAGCACAATCCTGGATCTCAAGTCCTCCAGTTTTCGCGCTATGATCCCCTTGCTAAAAAAGCTGGGTTTCATCGATCAGGCGAACGTGCCCACACAGGCGTACAAGGAGTACCGCGACGATGCGCTCTCAAGGTCGGTTATGGCCCGAAGAGTGCGGGAGGCCTATTCCCCGCTCTTCGCGGCTCATGAGTACGCCCAGAAGCTCGAAAAAAATCAACTTGAATCCAAGATCAAGAGCGTTACTGGCGCCGGCGACAACGACGCAAACCTATATGCAATTGTGGGAACGTTTAAGGAACTGGCAAATCTCGCCACATGGGAGGACGCCGAACTACCGGCGAAGGGAGACCAAGCCCCACCACCACCCGGCGGAAAAACGGAAAGCGAACCTGGCCGCAAAGGCCACGCCGTGTTCAAGGAAGGGCAACTTGGTTTGTCGTACACGATTAATCTGAACCTTCCCGCAACAACCGAAATTGAGGTCTTCAACGCGATATTCAAGAGCCTTCGCGAGAACCTGCTGAGGGAAAAATGAGCGTTGCTGACGAACTCAAGCTCTTCGGCATGCAAAATCTATTACTGGAAGCAGAACTGCGCACCATTGAGGACACCGGCGTTCGGATCGAACACGCCAAGACAATCCAGAGCGCCAAAATAGTTGATGTCGAACTCTTCGAAAGCGACATTCTCCAAGAAGCGCAGCGGATGGCAGATTTTTACGCAATCTACTACTCCTTGGAGAACAGCATTCGACGACTCATCTCTGGGCGACTGGCGGAGAAGCACGGCGCGAATTGGTGGACAGACAGAGTCCCCGAGGGCGTGCGAAAAGAAGTGGAGAAGAAGCAAAAAGAGGAACTCGAAACAACCATGTCAATTCGCTCCGACGACCCGCTCGCATACACGAATTTTGGGGAACTTATCAGCATTTTTGATGCGAATTGGGCCGACTTCTCCGACACCCTTCGAAGCCAGAAGCCAATGCAGCAAATTCTCTCGCAGTTCAACAAGATCAGGAACGTCGTAGCGCATAGTTGCGAGCTGAACGAGGACGAAATCACCCGTTTTAAGCTGCTGGTAAAGGATTGGTTCCGTATTCAGAGCTGAGCAGGTCTTGTCAGATGCGCGTGCCACAAGATGTCGCTAATCCGCTGGCCATCGCCATACGCGATGTACTTTGGTACAAGGCGAACGTGCTCTCTTTTTATAAGGAGTGTGAGGTACCAAAAGGAGTTCTAAGAGAGGTGGAAAAGCAGCAACGGGCCGGAACCGCCACCATCAAGACAGTCCACTACATCCTGGGAGAGCTTGAATCCTACGGGGAGACCGGCTCGGCAGCTTCCAAGCTTATCCTAACCAAAATGTATTACTGGAAAGGCCTAGAAAGTGTTGATCCAGAGCGCAAGGCCCAAGCCGCGAAATCTCTTGCATCATTCCGCGCAGTGATGAAGGAGTTTAAGGCTCAACAAGAGTTCGAGGAGCGGACGGCTCGTGAGGCGCGAGAACGCACGATGCAGGAGGAACGAGAAACTCGCGGTCGGATAACATCTCTGGACCTCACGAAGCTCCAAACCTTCCGCGACGAGTTTGACGTTGTTTATGTCCTGAGTGACAAGAATGAGCGAGGAAGACGCTTCGAAGCACTGATGAACGAAATCTTCGCGTATTACAGCGAGCGATCCGAGGGGCCATTCGAGCGAACTGGGGAGCAAGTGGACGGCTTGTTCTATTTCGACAAACACTGGTATTTGGTGGAAATTCGCTGGACCGCGGAAAAGAGCAACGCCGCAGATGTCTCCGTACTACGCGACCGGGCATCACGAAGTTTTGGTGGCGATACCAAGGCCCTATTCGTATCCTTCAATGGATTCTCCCCAGACTGCCTTGAAAGCATGAGCGGGGGAGACTATGAGCGAGTTATCTTGTTCGACGGCTCAGACCTTCGGTGCGTCTTGGACTGTCAAATCGCATTCGACGTACTTTTGGCCGAGAAGCAGATCGAACTTGTGAAGAACAAAAGACCATGGGTCAGCGCGCTCGAGATTCTTAGACGAAGAGATTAGACCAACTAGGAATTCCGAGGAGATTGATCCCGTCAAGCCCTCCGCCGCCCAAACAACCCCGCCATCTTCGCCTTAAGTCGTTCTTTTTCTTACCACTGGCCCCTGATCTCTGGTCTCTGTCAAGTTTGCCGATAATTACCCTGCCTTGGCGCATACTCGTTCCATGATCAAGAAGCAGGGACCAAGGGACCAAGGGACCAAGGGACCGAGGGAGCAAGGGAGCGCGGGAGCGACGAGAGCCGCTGCCTCAGCACGCAGGGCTAGAAGCCAGGAGCTAGCAGCTAGAAGCTGCTTTTCCCCCACCCCCCATGCCTCCGGCACCCACCCCCTACCCTTCCGCAGACCCACCCCCCCATGCCGTTTTGTGAAACTGTGAAACTGTGAAACTGTGGAGCCCGCCGAATCAACAACTTGCAGCCACAGTTTCACAGTTTCACAGTCTCATATTCTCGTTTTCGAAAATAGTGCGCAGATTTGTCCGCCGCGACGGGCTAACTTGCCAACTCGCCAACTTGCTAACTTGCTCTCTTGATTCCGGCTTTTCGGATCTCTGTTCTCTGTTCTCTGATCTCTGTAAACTGTACTTATGTCGGAAATCGCCCGCAGAAAAACTCCAACGGTTCGCATCGGCAACGTTCGCGTTGGCTGGGAAGTTCCCGTTGTCGTCCAGTCGATGACCAACACCGACACGGCGGATGTAGAATCCACAATCGCCCAAGTCGCAGCGCTCGCTCTCGCCGGCTCCGAGCTGGTTCGCGTCACGGTGAACAACGAAGGCGCCGCAGCAGCCGTTCCGCACATTGTCGACGGCCTGGAAAAGCGCGGCCTGCGCGTCCCGATCATTGGAGACTTTCACTACAACGGCCACATCCTGCTTAAGAAATATCCCGCAACTGCGCGCGCGCTGGCCAAATACCGCATCAATCCCGGCAACGTGTCGATCGGCCGCAAAGACGATGACAACTTCCGCATCATGGTCGAGTGCGCCGTCGAGAACCAGAAGCCTGTCCGCATCGGCGTCAATTGGGGCTCGCTGGATCAGTCGCTGCTGACCCGAATGATGGACGAGAACAGCAAGCTTGCCGAGCCGCTCGCAGCCCGCGACGTGATGATCGAGGCGATGATCGCCAGCGCGCTGCAATCAGCTGCTGCCGCCGAGCGCTACGGCCTCGGCCACGACATGATCATCCTGTCGGCGAAGGTGAGCGGCGTCCGCGATCTGCTCGACGTCTACACGAAGCTTGCCGCCCGCTGCGACTATCCCTTGCATCTGGGACTCACC
The DNA here is from genome assembly GCA_049517515.1 of Occallatibacter sp. Lineage (GTDB taxonomy): Bacteria > Acidobacteriota > Terriglobia > Terriglobales > Acidobacteriaceae > Telmatobacter. Next base: position 18,988 of record JBEKSA010000001.1, on the reverse strand, counting down.
GAAGCCGGAATGGGATCGAAAGGCCTGATCGCGTCGACCGCGGGCCTCGCGCCGCTGCTGCTCCAGGGGATAGGCGACACGATTCGCGTGAGCCTGACGCCCAAGCCCAACGGCGACCGCACCGAAGAGGTCCAGGCCGCGCAGCAGATTCTGCAGTCGCTCTCCATCCGCAGCTTTATGCCGCAGGTGACGAGTTGCCCCGGATGCGGCCGGACGACCAGCACGTACTTCCAGGAACTCGCCGAGCAGATCCAGAGCTACCTGCGCACGTCGATGCCCGAATGGCGCAAGAGGTATCCCGGCGTTGAGGAGCTCAAGCTCGCCGTCATGGGCTGCGTGGTCAACGGGCCGGGCGAATCGAAGCACGCCAACCTGGGGATCAGTCTGCCGGGAACGTTCGAGGATCCGGTCGCGCCGGTCTATGTCGACGGCAAGCTGGCGACGACGCTGCGCGGCGACACGATTGTGGCGGAATTCAAGCAGATCCTCGACCGATACGTCGAATCGCATTACGGCCATAGCGCAAAGGCCGGCGAACTTGTCGGCGCCCGGTGAGCAGCTTCCAGCCACTCGATTCTAGCTCCTGGCTAATTGCCCCATTGGCGAATGGGCGCGATGGCTGTCACATCCTGATCAGCCTCGGTCGCGCTACGCTGTCTCCAACTCCTTGGAGACTCCTTATGCGGCTCAGCCGTCCAGCGTCAATCGCGGTTCTTGCAGTCTGCGCGCCCGTACTCGCATTCGCCGCCAAACCCCGGCCCTGCGTTCCTCCAGACCAGGCCGCGCAAATGCTCAACAAAGACGTATGCATCTCCGCACATGTTTATGAAGTGGTGGAGCTTCCTGACGGCACGCGCTTCCTGGACGTGTGTTCGCCGCAAACCTCCGACGACCAGTGCCGTTTCACCGTCGTCAGCCTGCCTGAGGATCGCGACGACGTCGGCGAGCTCAGGAAATACCGCGACGCCGATGTGCAGATTCGAGGGATTGTTCAGCCCATGCACGGCCGCGCCGGAATGGTCTTGAGCCATGCGCGCCAGTTCTACGGCGGCCCGCCGAAGTTCAAGCCCAACCCTCTCCTCGCCCGCGGCTTCACCGCCGACCAGGAGCGGCCGCCCATTGCTGACCCCAACCTGCGACCACAAGGCGGGCGGCGGGCCTTTATGAACACCAAGGATCAGGAGACTGTGCACGAGAAATAGCGAGCCAGCAGGTCGGCGAGTCAGCCAGTCAGCACTTGAGGTTACATGTCGTCCGGGCCTAAAGGCCCCTGCTCCCTCCGTACTCGCTAGCCTTCTTCCAGTACCGGCGCGTGCCTGGCGCCCGTGAAGAGAATCGTCAACGAGACGACGAGGAACACCAGCGTTGCGCCCAGCCCGATACTCAGGTTCGATCGGTCCGAAATGGCGCCGATGATCTGCGGCGAAAAGGTGTCGCCGAAGAAGTGAATGCAGAACAGGTTGATGGAAATGGCGGTCGCCCGCACCGGGGCCGAAACCGAGTTGACGATGGCCGCATTCAGCGGACCGGTATTGAGGAAGAGAAAGAACTCCGCGGCAAACAGCGAGGGCACGGCCCACTTGTGCGGTCCGAAGAACAGCATCACCCCGCATGGCAGGGTCAGCGCCACGCTCCACGCCGAAAGCAGGTACAGCGCGCGATGATTCCTGCGCAGCCAGATGTGCGCGATCCACCCGCCCACGAGCGTGGCAACAATGCCGTCGACTACCGTAGTCGCGCCAACTGTCAGGCTCGCTGTGCTCATCGACATACCAGCGAATCGCCGCAGAAACTCGGGCACCCACCACGAAATCCCGCCCATGGCGAAGGTCAACGTCGCCAGGCCAAAGGTCGCTGTCAAGAAGGCTGGATTCCGAATGATTCCCAACACGGTGTCGCGCTTCAAATTTGCTTCGACATGATCGCTTGCACCTCGCACCGGTTCGCGCCCGATCCAGCCGTACAGCGCAGCAACCAGAAATCCCGGAAGCGCGCAGACAAGGAACGGCATGCGCCAGCCCCAGTGCGAGCCGATTTGTCCTCCCGCCAGATACCCCAACGCTGCGCCCACAGGAATCGCAACATAAAACACCGAGAGCACCCGGTTGCGCTCCCGCTCCGGATAAAAGTCGCTGAGCACAGCAGGCGCAAAGATCCCAAACGTGGCTTCCCCAATTCCGACCAGCGCCTGGCGCAAGTAGAGCGTCGTATAACTGTGAATCCAAAGAGCGGCCAGCGTTGCCAGGCTCCAAAGAATCGCGCCGGTAATAATCAATGGCTTGCGCCGGAACCGGTCGCCAAGCCATCCCATCGCTGGCGCAGCGAACATGTAGACGAAGAAGAACGCCGTGCCCAGCGCGCCCATCTGCTGGTCGCTCGCGTGAAACTCGTGCTGGATCGGCAGCACTTCCCCCGCCAGGATGTACCGGTCAATGTAATTCAGCAGATTAAGCGCCAGCAGCAGCACGACTGTGCCCATGGCTGGGTTGATGCGAGGGTCCACACGCTGGGTCAAGTTCGGCAAGATCCCTCGGAGCGGAGCAGAGATACGAGAGGACTCAGGAATATCACATTCGAGCGCAGTCCCCCAACCGGCGCTGCAGGCTTAAGCTGACGGCCGCGGCCAACGCGCTTCCACCGTGGTCCCGATCCCGCCGCGTGGCCGGAATTCTCCCTTCACCACCGCCCAAACAGGGTTACACGCTTTCACCACGTCCTCCAGAACCTGGTTCACAATATTCTCCTGAAAGATGCCGAGATTTCGGTAGCTGAAGAGATACTCTTTGAGCGATTTCAGCTCCAGGCAGCGCTCCCGCGGCATGTAGCGGATGGTCAAGACGCCGAAGTCCGGCAGGCCGGTCTTGGGACAGACTGAGGTCAACTCCGGATCGTCGATCAGGATTTCGTATCCGGGAAACTGGTTCTGCCAGGTCTCAATGGCCGGAAAGGCAAAGTCCAGTCCCGCCTTTGCGTGTTCGTCGGTGTATCTCGGGTTCACTGACATACCGTTATTCTATGTGCCGAAACGATTGTGCGCGATCGGGTTCCCGTTCCATTTTTCTGCTTCTTATTCGATGTTAATGAGTCCTATATACTGACTTTGGTTCATTGCATGGCCCAAGCAAGAGTACAGACGAGCCGTTTGGCGCTCTGGATCGGCGCCGCTGTTTTCCTTGTTGCCGTCTTCTTCACGGCGCGCTACTTCCTGCGCGAGCGCCTGCCGGTGCGAGTGGCGACCGTGGAACACGCGATGCTGGTGAACACAATCAGCACCAATGGCCGCGTCGAGCCCGTTGAGAACTATCAGTTCTACAGTCCCATCCCCACCACGGTAAGAGCCGTGTATGCGCGGGAAGGCGACACTGTCCCCGCGGGCAAATTGCTCGTCAGGTTGGACGATGTGGCGGCGAGGGCACAGGTGGCCACCGCTGAAAGCGCGGTGAGTTCGGCGCAGGCAAATCTGGACGCGGTCACTCACAACGGAACTCAGGCGGAGCGCCAGGCTTCAGCCGCCGAAATCGAGCAGGACCGCCTAACCCGCGATCAAGCTGAACACGATCTCGACGCGCTCACAAAACTGGTTGCCGCGGGGGCTGCCGCGCCCGGCGAAGTCATCGCGGCGCGTGCGCGCCTTGACTCGGCTGAGGCCAGCCTGAACGCTGCCGAGCAGAGCGGGCATCATCGTTTTTCGCCCGGCGATTTGGCACACGCCCAGGCTATGTTGGCCGATGCACAAGCAGGCCTGGTAGCCGCGCAGCATATTGAAGCGCAGACTGTGATTCGCGCCCCCATCAGCGGGACGATTTACAGCATGGATGCTACGCCGTCGGAATACTCCGCCGCCGGTAACCTGCTTCTCGAGATAGCCGACCTGCGCCATGAGCGCGTCCGCGGCTACTTCGACGAGCCTGACCTGGGGCGCCTGGCAAGCGGACAACCGGTTGTTATTCGCTGGGATGCGAAGCCGGGGATGGAATGGCACGGTCACATCGTTCGACTTCCATCTGCTGTCGTCACCTACACGACGCGCAATGTGGGTGAGGTGCTGATTGACTTCGATGAATCGTCAAACGGACTTTTGCCGGACACCAATGTCACGCTTACCGTGACCACCTCGAGCGAACCCAACACTCTGAGCATGCCGCGCGAGGCCCTTCACGAGCAGAACGGAGAATACTTCGTTTTCAAAGTTGTGAGCGGCGAGCTGGTGCGCGTTCCGGTCACGATCGGACCCCCAAATCTAACCCAGGTACCCATTGTCTCCGGTCTCGAAAGTGGCGACCTGGTCGCCATCGGCACATCCAACGGGCAGGCTTTGCAAGAGGGCGTACCAATCAAGGTGGAGCGGTGAGGCGCCAGCCAACAAAGGTCCTGGCGCTGCCACTCGCGTGCCTGGCGGTGGCTGTGGCAAGCCAGATGTACGCGCAGATTTCACCCGCGACGCTTTCCCAGGCTAATACAGACCTCGAGAACGGCCAAGCCGACACGGCCATCGCGCTGCTCGCGCCGCTTCCTTCCACCGGAGATGGCGCTGCCGAGGCGCAGAATCTACTTTGCAGAGTTCGATATACGCTCCAGCAATGGTCGCAGGCTGCGTCGGAGTGCCAGCAGGCCGTCAATCTTGACGGGCAAAATTCGGATTACCACATGTGGCTGGGGCGCGTTCTGGGCTGGCAGGCCAGCCACGCGAGTTTCCTTTCAGCATACGGAATTGCCAAGCACTCGCTCTCTGAAATGCAGGCCGCGGTAAAGCTCAATCCCAAGAATGGCTCGGCTTTGTCGGACCTCGGCGATTACTATGCGCAGGCTCCCGGGATCGCGGGCGGCGGGGCGGACAAGGCGCAGGCGATCGCATCGCAACTGGACAAGGTCGACTCGGCACGAGCTCAGCAGTTGCGCGGCGACATCGCCATGGCCAAAAAGGACTACACCACGGCCGAGAATGAGTATCGCCAGGCGGTCGCCGTCGCAAGGAAGCCTGCCGATTATTGGAGTGTTCTGGCCAACTTCTACCGCTCGCGCCAGCAGTGGTCCGATCTGGACTCGGCCATTCAGGGCTGCATCGCTGCGGCAGCGAAGGACAAGAATTCGAGCTTCGCCCTTTATGACGGCGCGGGCGTGTTCATTGCGGCCAATCGGAATCCGGCCCTTGCCGCGCAGATGCTGGAGAATTATCTGTCGAGTTCTTCCCTGACCGAGGAAGCACCGGCATTCATCGCCCACATTCGACTTTCGCGGCTCAAGCAACAGCTCGGCGATGCTGCGGGCGCGAAGAGCGAACTGGCGATTGCCGCCCAGATGGCAAAAGAGTTTAATCCGGCGCAAGCTTGAATCACTCATGCGAAAAGCGCTTGTGAAATTTCGACAGAGACTCCTGGGGTTCATGGCGCCGGCGTTAGCCACCATGATGCTTTCCGGCGCGTGTGCCCTTGCGCCGGCGCAGGTCTCGCTTACCACAGTGGTGGAGCTCGCGCAGAAAAACAGCGCTACAGTGCACCTGGCGGAGGCCGACGTGCGAAGGGCTTCCGCAGCGCTATCGGAAACCCGTGACGCGTTTGTCCCGTCGGTCTCGTTTGGCTCCGGGCTTCCCGCATTCCCCGAGATCGGATTCACCGGCTCATTGCCGACGATTTGGGACGGGAGCGTACAGTCCATGGTCTTCAGCATGCCGCAGATTCGCTACATTCAAGCGGCGCGTGCGGGCCTTCGATCGGCGCAACTCGCGCTGAAGGACGCCAAGGAACAGGTTGCACTCGATGCTTCCACGGCCTACATCGAGATGGACATTGTGGACAGCGAGCTCGAAGCCGCTCGGGAACAGGAGCAGGACGCGGCCCGCCTTGTCGGCATTGAGCAGCAGCGCACTGAAGCCGGCGTCGATCCCCTCAGCAATCTGCTGCAGGCCAAGCTGACGGCGGCGCAAATCCGGCTGAGCCGCCTGCACCTCGAAACTCGTTCCGCCACCCTGGCCAAGCAGCTTGCTACGCTCACCGGCCTGCCCGTCGGCTCCATCACCGCCGATCACGCGAGCATTCCCGAGATTCCCGCCGTCACCGCCGATGAGGCTCCGCGCTCGACTTTCGCTATCGATTCAGCGCAGGCTGTGGCGCGTTCCAGAGAACTGGCCGCAAAGGGCGACGAGGAACATCTTTGGTTCCTCCCCGAGATCGGCTTCGGGGCTCAATACAACCGGAATACGACGCTGCTCAACAGCATCAGGAATTACTTTGCAGAAGCCCTTCCGGCGAACAACTTCAGCACAGGGTTCTCCATCCGCGTTCCCCTCTTCAATATGGGTCTCCACGCCAAAGCAAGAGAGTCTGCCGCCGAGGCGCTGCGCGCGAAGGTGGAGGCCGAGCAGGCTCAGCAGCAGAATGACATTCAGATCAGCCAGCTAACCGCGAGTTTGCGCGAGCTGGGTGCCGAGGCTGAAGTTGCCAGCCTCAAGCAGCAGATCGCGGCGGAGCAGTTGAAGAGCGTCCTTGCGCAACTGGAAGTGGGAAATGGCGCCACTGGGACACCCGGCGCGCCGCCCCAGCTATCGCCCACGGCCGAGCAACAGGCCCGCATCGATGAGCGCCAGAAATACCTCGACGCGCTCGACGCCGGGCTTGACCTGAGTAAAGCGCGACTCGACCTGCTGCGCGCCCTTGGCCACATGCAGGACTGGCTCAACGAACTTCATACCAAGTAATTGTGGCCGGGTATCCCCGGAACCACCCCTCCAAACTGCATCCGGCGATGGAGGAATCCTGAGCAATAGACTGATTTCGCATGGCTTATACGCACATACATATAGACATGCAAATTTGCGGTTTTCGCCAATCGCGTGTTTCTGGGCGAATCCGTCTAAGAAAACAGTGCGAATGGTAGAATGAAGGAGATGGCAATGCCACTGAAAACACTCTTCCTCAACCCTCCCTCGTTTGAGAATTTCGATGGCGGCGCGAGTTCGCGCTGGCCGGCAACTCGCGAGATCGAGTCTTACTGGTACCCGGTCTGGCTCACTTATCCTGCTGGCCTGCTGGAGGGTTCGCGGCTGCTCGATGCGCCACCCCATCATGTCTCGGCTCAGGAAACCATCGAGATCTGCAAGGACTACGAGTTCCTGGTGCTCTTTACCTCGACCGTCGGTTGGGAAGGCGACCAGCGCCTGGCTGAGGCCATCAAAACGGCGAATCCGTCGATTCGCGTTGCGTTCGTCGGCCCGCCGGTGACGACAGATCCCGACCGCGCCCTGAATGAGTGCTCGGCGCTCGATTTCATTTGCCGCAGAGAATTCGATTACTCCGTCGTGGAGTTCGCCCAGGGCAAGCCGCTCAACGAGATCCTGGGCATCAGCTACAAGAAGGACGGACAGATCGTCCACAACCCCGACCGTCCGCAGATCGAAGACCTTGACGCCATGCCCTGGGCCACGAAGATTTACAAGCGCGACATGGATGTTACGCGCTACAACGTGCCCTTCCTGCTCCATCCCTACATCGCGCTCTATTCCACGCGGGGCTGCCCGGCGCAATGCACGTTCTGCCTGTGGCCGCAGACTCTGAGCGGCCACGCCTGGCGCAAGCGCTCCGCTGAGGATGTTGCGGCGGAGATGAAGTGGGCCAAAGAAAACTTCCCGGAAGTCAAGGAATTCTTCTTCGACGACGATACCTTCAACATTCAAAAGCAGCGGACCATCGAGCTCTGCGAAAAGCTAAAGCCCCTCGGCCTGACGTGGAGTTGTACATCGCGTGTTACGACCGATCGCGACACATTGAAGGCCATGCGCGAAGCGGGATGCCGATTGCTTATTGTCGGCTTCGAATCCGGCGATCCGCAGATCCTCAAGAACATCAAGAAGGGCGCAACTGTTGAGCGCGCTCGCGCCTTCGCCAAGGATTGCCACGACCTCGGCCTGACCATTCACGGCGACTTTATCCTGGGGCTTCCGGGCGAGACGAAAGAGTCCATTCGCAACACGATCAACTTCGCCAAGTCGCTCGACGTCGAGACCATTCAGGTCTCTATCGCTCACGCCTATCCCGGCACCGAATTCTACGAGTACGCGGCCCAGAACGGTTTCATCACCAACAACAACATGCAGGACGGCGGCGGCCACCAGATGGCGCACATCGAGTACCCCGGCCTGCCCACCGATTACGTGATGGAGATGGTGCACCGCTTCTATGACGAGTACTACTTCCGTCCCAAGGCTGCCTTCCGCGTGGTGTGGAAGGCCATGATGAACCGCGATCTGCCTCGCCTGTACGTCGAGGCCAAGTCATTCCTCAAGCTGCGCGCGCAACGCAACAAGATGGTGAAGGAGACACGCAAGCAGCAGGCCACGCCGACCGCCCCCGCCGGCGCCGGCGCGTAGGCAATCTCCGGGCCTTAACATCGAGGGTGGCGTCCGCCGCGGCGGACGTCCGCCCTCAACTTCTTTAGGCCTTCTACATCGAAACTGCAAGATACTGGACTGATGGTTCAACACAAACTCTTGCCGCGTCAATACCTGATCCTGAGCCTGGTTGCCGTCTGCGCACCACTCGGGGACAGTTGTCTCTCGCGCGGCATGACTGCGATACCCTCAATCTCGCTTGCTCATCCGGGTGCGCTCATCGCCGCCGTCTTCACGCCGTGGATTGCAGCAGGCATCGCTCTCCTGATCGGTTTCTTCGCCAGCTATCTCACCGCGCTCTCCTGGGCCGATCTCACATTTGTTTTGCCCGCCACGGCTTTCGGGAACGTCATTGTCGCGCTGCTTTCCCGATTCTGGCTGCACGAAGCCATCTCGATTGAGCGCTGGGCAGGAATCGTTCTCATCACACTCGGCGTGAGCTTTGTTGCGCAGGGGCCTTCCCTCACCCAACACCCCGCGCCTATTGCCGAGGAATCATTGCCAGAAGAGACTGTCGTCACCGGAGGACAACGATGATGACGCTCGCCTTCTCATTATTGCCTCTCGCAGCAATGGCTAATCCATGGCTTGCCGCCGCCGCGATCGGAGCCGTCGTCCTCGCATCCACGACCGGCGAAGTGCTCACCGCCGCGGCCATGAAGTCTATCGGCGACCTCGACCTGATTCGCGCGCGCTCGGGCATGATGGGCGCGATCCGAGCCGTGATGACCAGCCCGCTATTCTTTTCCGGAGTCTTTTTTCTCGCTGTGGCGTTCTTTTCGCTGCTCTTCGCTCTCAATCACTTCAACTTGAGCCTCGTGGCTCCGGCCTCGGCCTCGCTCACGCTGGTCACCAACGCGATTGCCGGAAAAATCTTCCTCAAGGAAAACGTCGACCGGCGCCGCTGGGCCGCGGCAGTGCTGGTGTGCATTGGCGTGTACCTGCTGGCGCATTGAAAGACGGCGGACTGGTGACACCGTCGCGGTTGCCGCCGAACTACTAGAAGAATCGCATGAGGCCCCGCGGCTTCAAGTCGGCATTCAGGAATTTTCGCGGCTCACCAATCACGGCGCACACCGCTTCCGCAGCCAGATGGCCGCTTCGCGCGGCGCTCTCCATGGTTGAAGGCCAACCGGTGGCAATCCAATCACCGGCCAGCACGCAGTTAGGCCACGGTGAGATGGCTGTCGGTCTCGCCGCATCGATTCCCGGCGGGACGGTGAATGTTGCGCGCACTTCCTTGACCAGCGCTGCCTTTTCCAGCTTTGCCGCTGCAACCTCAGGAAAGAACTCCGCAAGTTCGCGCACGGCCAGATCGATCGCCTCTTCCCGGCTCAAGGCGGCGAACTTTTGCGACGCGCTGACGACGAGTTCGAGGTAGCTGCCTTTCGTCTTACGCCACGGTTGCAGCCGGCTCTTGTTGTACATCCAATGAATCTCACGGTCCAGGAGTACGGCATGGTCGAGATCGGTAATCTCACGGTCGAACCACAGATGCACGCTGCAGATCGGCCCGTGCTCGTGCCGCGCTATCTGTCCGGCCAGCTTCTCGGCGCCCTCCGCGGGCGGCATCCGCGGCAGCAGTTGCGCCGTTCCCTCAAACGGCAGCGCAATCACCAGAAAGTCCGCAACAAGATCGCCCGTCCGCGTGGTCAGCGTCCATTGCGACGTCTCCTCATCCCACGCAGCTCGATCCACGCTCGCGTTGAAAATCACCTCGCCGTCGCGTTCACGAAGATACTGCTCAGCGCCGGAATAAAGCTCACTCAGCGGCACGGTGCTCATCCCCATGCTGCCTGCCTCGGCGGAGTTCAGAAACAGCTCGCGGATCACTTTGGCGGCGTAGGGCAGCGCGATCACGTTCACATCGGCGTTCAGCGCGCTCGCAATCACCAGCCGCCAGAAGCGATCGATGGCTCCTTGGGTTTGTCCGTTGCGTTTGAGCCACGCGCCCAGAGTCTCGGCGGAGTCAGCAGCCACCGGCCGCATCAATGTTCGAAAGGCCCGCGCCAGCGACTTCTTGTCGTCGCGCGTGAGAGCTTTGGCGGCGAGCAGGCTGGGCAAGCCGTGCAGCGGGGCCGGCAGCCACCGAGACGATGCGAGGCAAGTCTGTTGGCCGCCGGGCTCGATCATGGTCATCGTGCTCGTCCAATGGATGCACTCCGCAACGCCAATGCGCCGGTAAAAGCCAATCAGATTTGTGCAGCAGCCGAACAACACGTGCTGGCAATTGTCGATGACCTCGGCCACGCCCGGATGCCGGTATGAGCTCGCGCGCCCGCCCAGGTAGGCGCGGCGCTCGACAAGCTTTACGCGTAGCCCGGCCTCGGCCAGGGCGCACGCCGCGCTCATGCCGGCCACGCCGCCGCCCACCACGATCACCGTTTTCCCAGCGTCGGTCTGCATTGCCCTCACGCTTCCGCCCGTGCTGCACGGTCTCTTCCTATCATCGCCGATGAGACGACTGGGCGCGGGTCTCGGTGACGGGCCGGTTTGAAAATGGCAACTCGAATTCGCACGCTGCTATCATGAGAAAGGCGCCGCAGTGGGCGGTTAGCTCAGTTGGTTAGAGCGCCTGCCTTACAAGCAGGAAGTCGGGGGTTCGAGTCCCTCACTGCCCACCAAAAGAATCAATAATTTAGTTGACGCTCGCTTTTTCATGTATGGCTGACTGCGGTGGATTTTGCGGGGACCCCGTCGCAATCTCCGGTTTCGCGGGAGTTGTGATCGATTCCACGGCGCTGCGCAACTCTTCAATTCCAAAGTGACCATAGCGCGCGGCCATCTTCGCCATTGTGCTTGGGGACCATCCGACAATTTTCGCAATCATGGGAATGGGTACGCGCGCTGCAATCATGCGAGAGACGGCGCTGTGTCTCAAGTCATGGAAGCGAAGCCGAGTGAGAGCGACGGGAAGATTAGGCGTCTCGAAATGGCAACCTTCGCATTCATACCCGGTTGCCGGTTTCTCGCAGTCGATCAACGTCCCATCACCGCAGTTGGGGCAGTGGCGCTGTGTCCGTTTCTTTGCTGACTGCCATGAAGATTGAATGGTTCCGACCGGCTTTTCCGCATCGCATTCGTAGACCTGGACGGTCCCGCCGAATGTCCCTTCGGTCCCGTGGAGGCCGTATTTCTCCGATGGAAAAACGAAATGCGCCGGTTGCCGATTGGGGAATTCTTGCGCCCAAAACTTCAAGGTTTCGACTGCCCGCTGATTCAATGGGACCGTCCGGCCCGTGCCCGATGCTGTCTTGTCTTTGCCGAACGTAAGGCGACGGTTTGCAAGGTCGATATTGGCCCATTGCAAGGTGCGGATCGTGTTGTATCGCGCGCCGGTTTCGAGTGCCAGCGTCACGAAGGGCAGCAAGGCGCGGGAAACGGACTGTCCGCATTCATGCAAGAGCATGGTTTCTTGCTCAGGAGTGAGCGCGCAGCCCGCGTCTTGTCTTTCGGGCAGCATGGTCACGTCCGATTGAATCCGCGCCCATGCTCCATACTTGCGCATGATCTGACGCAGCATTCCGACTTCGATATTGACCGTCCGATTCGATGCGCCTTCGGCAAGGCGCGCCGTCTGATACTTCGCAATGTCCCGTGCCTCAAGGTCTACAAGCAATCGCTTGCCCAAAGCGGGCAGTAAGTGACCGATGCTATACCCCACGATAGAGGCCATTTTCGGGGACCATTTCAGTTGTTTGGCTTGCTGCCACTGCGCTGCGGCGGTGGAAAGCAAGTCCGGGCGCGCCGGTCTGCGAATGCCCGCGGTCCCGTCTTTCAGTGATTGTTTGCGCTTGTCGTAGACTTCTTTCGCGCGCGTCTTCGAAGTCATCCCCGTAGTTTCGCGGATGCGCTGCGAGTGAAACATAAAGTCCATGACCCATACTTTGCAGCCCTTTGGTCGATAGATTGCCATTGTTATCGTTTCTCCTTTGGCGGCACGAGGTCGCCTTTTTTGACTGCTCGGGTTAAGAATCTCGGGTCAACACTGGCCCGTTTTGCGACCCAGTGTTTCCAGTCCTCTTGAGTCTTTGCGCTTCGCCATTCCTTGATGCCTGCTTTGGCGCGGCGCAGTTTATCTTTCCGTTCGCTTTCGATCCGCTCACGAGTCCTTGCTACGGCAGTGGCCGCATTGCCGCATCTTCGGGAGCAATAGACTTTCTGAGATGCGCGTTTCTTGATGTAGTAGTTACCGCACCGAGCGCATGGCCCGGCGAGCTTTTGCCAGAGCGGATTGAGAGTAAGCGCGTTGAACAAAACGACCGCACGGAAGCGAATGCCCGGCGCTCCGAGGCTTTCCATAACACCCGGCGCGCCCGTATTGTCGAGCAAGCGCATGTTTGCGTGTCCGCTCTTAGTGGGAATCAGCGACGGCCTGAACGCGCTTTGCGATTCCGCCCACAGGCCAGGATTCGCGCCGTACAGTCTCCAGAGGTTCGGCCCTGAGTCCTGCCACTGTTTGACAATGTCTCTCAGCGCAACGGCGGACGCGGCCCGTTCCTTGCCCTGAGTGCGGTTTAGCTCCGCGACAAGGGCTTTCAGGCCGTCCATTGCGTCTGCTACGACAAGTGCCCGATTGCGTTTCATGGATTACATATAGCACGTAGTAGACATAGAGCGCAAGCGAATTATTCAGGTCAGACTCAGAATAAGGTGTAGTGTAGAATGCGATAGGAGAGCAAATGGTAATCCAAGCGCAAGCACGAACTCACCGAAAATTGCTCCGCATTCCCCAGGCGGTCGATTATCTGGGCGGCGCGGTGAAAGCAGCCACGCTCCGGCAATGGATTTGGCGGAGACGGATTGAGCACGTCCACATCGGGGGAGCCGTCTGCATCCCCCAGGATGCGCTTGACCGGCTGATTGATACCGGAACGGTCCCCGCCCTGGAGACGCGACAATGAACGCGGTCCCCGCAATTCTCACCGCAACGGGGCACTCTAGGATGCGAGTTTCACCGGAAATGGCCGGTTTTTTGACCTGCGCCTATTTGCTTGGATGGCGGAAAGGTGCGAGATGAGCGCGCCCGCTACGCTCCCGGCAGACGTTGACGCTGAGAAGGCCATCCTTGGCGCGGTCCTACTCGACAATGCCGCTCACGCAGAGGCCGCAGAAACCGTCAAGTCTGACGATTTTTCGCTCGATTCGCACCGCCGCATTTTCTTGCGCATGGGCGAGTTGGCGGACTCCGGGCGCGCCGCGGACATTGTGACGCTGAGTGACGAATTAAGACGCCACAAAGAAATCGAGTCTATCGGCGGCGTGGCATATCTGGCGTCACTCACTGAGGGCCTACCGCGTCGGCTTGTGATCGCTGACTATATCGGCATCGTGAAAGAGAAATCGCGATTGCGCCGCACGCTCAAGCTGGCCGAATTAGTCACCGCGCGCGTATATGGCCGGGCCGAAACAGGCGCACAGACAAGCGCATGGGCGGCGCAAGAATTCACGGCGCTGGCCGATGAAGACGACGCGGACGGGATGCGCTTGCTTCGCGGCGCTGAAATCTCAAGCGAACCCGTCCCGTGGATTCTCGAAAATCACATTCCCGACCGGACGGTATTTGGCATTCATGGCAGGCCAGGCGACGGCAAGACGACATGCAGCATTCGCATCGGCGCTGACCTCTCGCGCGGTCGCACACCCTACACCGGAACGCCGTGCGCGCCGCGTAATTTTCTTGTGCTCTCGAATGAAGACTCTCCGGGTCGCATCCGAAACCTATTCGAGAGCATGGGCGGCGATCTGGACCGGCTCTCTGTCGAGAACACGGACGATTGCTGGACCCTTGGCGATCTGGCTCGACTGGAGCGCGCCATCGCGAAATCGAAGTCCGGGCTTGTCATCATCGACAGCCTAGCGAGTCATTCAGGGAAAACCGATCTAAACAGCCACGCGGAGACGACGCGCATTCTCGTGCCGATCCGCGCGCTTGCCGAACGGCTCGAATGCTCCGTGGCAGTGATTCACCATCTAAACAAAATGCTCACCACGGATCACATCTTGAAGGTTTCGGGCAGTATCGGGATCACATCTTCCTTTCGGCACAATTTGCACGTCATCCCAGACCCGGAAAATCCCGAGCTGCGATTGCTGATAAACGGCAAGACAAACCTTGCGCGCTATGGCGCGCCAGCCCTGAAATTTTCGCTGTTCCCCTGCGAGTGGGGAGGGGAACTGGCCCTGACTATCGAGGAAGCCTACCAGAACGCAGGCGGCGAAGATGACCGGCCCGGCGAAGCTGTCAAGTGGCTCAAGGAAACGCTCTCAGACTACGAATGGCACGACGCAGGGAACCTCTTGCGCCAGGCGGAATCTGGTTTCAACTTAGCGCGGCGCTCCATCTTTCGCGCGGCTGACCGGCTCAAAGTCGAACGGCGCAAGGAAGGATTCGGCGGAAAAGCGAGTTGGCGTCTTCCCATGAGTGCCACCATAAATGCCACCCCCTCCCCCCTTGGCACTCATGGCACTCATGGCACTCATGGCACTCATGGAGAGCCTTTTGGCACTCATGCTGGCACTCATGGCACAAATGGTCTTCTAAAAGACTTAGAGAATGAAAATTCACCATGCGTGCCATGCGTGCCAACTAACGAGACAGGGGGGGTATCTGGCACTCATGGAGTGGAGACAGTGATACGAAAAACGGAGCCTGAAAGCGCGCAATCGGCTCCCGATCTTGTCCTGAAATCAAAAGTGCAACCCTCTACAAAACGGGAAAAGGCTGTAGCCCAAAAAACAGATTCGCTTGCGGCTGCAAAGACAAGGGCCGCCGAAAAACTACGGGGCGGGAGAGTTGAAGTATGAACGAAGCCGAGGAACTCATTCGCATTGTCGAGTCGCGCGGCGGGCGTCTCACCATCGAAGGCTCAAAGCTAGTCATTGAGCCGGAAGAGGCCGCATTGCCGCTCGTGGATTCGCTGCGAACCTATAAGCCGGAGATTGTCGCCTTGCTGCAAAGCCGGACAGAGCAAGAGACGGAATCCGCTCCCGAGAATGACGCGCTGGGACTTTGGATGCTGGAGCGGTGCGTCTACCGTGATCGCTGCTTTGGCGGAGTCGGCGCGCTGTTCCTTGACCTTGCCCGATGGTGCGCAGACCACGGGCAGACCGCGCCAGAGTCACGGCGGGCCTTTGCAGCGGAACTACAGGCGGAGGGCTTCGCTGTGACCACGGACGGGCTTGTATACGGCCTGATGCTCGGGGAAGACCTGGAAACTGTCATGCACTTTCAGGGTGTGCCAGATGACTGAGCAATCGCCACTCGATTTCGACGCTACAGCACGCAGCGCGGCTGCGCAGGATAGCCCACGCGCACGCGCTGACACGTTCCCCGTGGGATGTGCTGTCTTTTTGCGCGGCGCGCCCTACGGACAGCCAGGCAGGGTTTTGCGCATCGAACGCGGCAAGCTGGCCGTCTTGTGGGCCGATCTTGGACCGTCCTACATCGGCAGGCACAGGCCGGAAAGCCTGATGGAAGCGGGAAACCGGAACGAAAATGCGCCGGAGTCCCCTTCAAAGTCCCCGCAATTTTCACAGGGCAGGAAGTTATGTACATGAAAACACAACACGAAAATACCTGTGCATTCCTGCTTGCCCAGCAGAATTTTACTTGTCAAGGGATTTATTTTCGGGGGAATTGAGATGAGCAGTGACCTCACCGCAGAGCAGCGGGCCGCATGGAGCGCTTACATCTTGGCTGGGGTTCGGGAAGAGCGGCTGCGGAAGATTGCGGCCGAACTATGGTTAGCCGCAAGCGACGCTGAGAACTACGACGCAGCGCAGCGGATCGCGGCGGAAACAGATTCCTGGTTCGAGCCGGAGGCAGAGTAATGAAAATTCGGGATCGTGTTTGCCGCAAAGACGCGCCGGGGATTGTGGGGACGGTTATCGCGAAAGACGGCGAACGGTTCAAGGTTTATTGGAGCAGCCACACGTCGCAATGGATCGATAGCGCGGCGCTCATGCAAGCCCCACGGGTGACAGAAAAGGGCAAACCGTGACAGCGATAACGCCAGGCCAGGAGCGGAAGATCGAACGCATGATTGTGGCGCTCTTGACTTCGCGCACGCTGAAAGAGGCCGCTGGTTCTCTTGGCGTGAGTACCCGCACGATCATGCGCCATCAAAAGCATGAAGCATTTCAGGCTCAATACAAAGAAGTGAAGCGCGCGCTATTAGCTCAAGCCACAGCGCGGCTGCGCGCAGAATCGGGCGCGGCGGTCGAAGCACTCGCCAAAGTGGTAGAGACCGGCGACTCATGGACCGAGCCTGTTTTCTATCAGGGCAAGGTGTGCGGCAAGGTAAAGAAATTCTCGCCCACGGCGCGCGTGAGCGCAGCAACCAAGATTCTCGAATTAGCTTTACGCTCGCATGAAATCGAAGACCTAACCGAACGCTTAGAGCGACTCGAAAGGAGTTTGCAGAAATGAGATTAGGCGATCTGGAAAAGAGAATTTTGACCCTAGAAACGCGCGTTCATGTAGTGGACGAATGCGGCCTAGTAAACGGGGCCATGATGAGGGAGCACTATCTAAGTCACGGGCAGCAATGCCCACCGCATGTTTTGGATCCCGAGCTTGACCGGCTGAAAGCGCAGGAATCATTGCCGGCGGGGACTTCCAACTTAATCGCGGTCGCGTGGGAGATACTGCACAATCCCGGCCCGCAGTACACGGAGGTTACATGCGAATAAGTGACCTAGGAAAGCGTCTGACGGCACTTGAAGGAAAGTTAGGTGTCGCGTTGGACGTTTACTTACTGAGAAGCGGAGAGCGCGCGACTCTTCCCAAGAATCAACGGCTGCAAGCGTTCGCTGATGTGTTGCAAGGAAGGCCCACAGAGAGAGCGCGACTGATGCTTGAGGCGCAGAGCACGAGCGGCGGGGATAGATTGCACGAATTGTGCCAGGCGCTAAACCACGAAACCAACTAAGGAGAAAATGCACATGGACGATCTGGAAACCATCACAACGGAAACCGCACAGGACGCGACTATTGATCTAGCAGAGGCACGGGCGCGGCTGGCCGATCTGCAAGCACAGGCACAGGCGCAAGAGCGCGTGATTGTCGAAGAGGAATTGCGCCAGGCCGAGGCCGCGCACGGCGCTCTATTGGAGCAATGCGAAACGGCGCAAGCTGCCTTCGATGAAATCGCCCGCAAAGTCGAGGCTCAGACCAGTGTTGTGTATCAGAGCAGTACCCGGCGCGCTGGCGTCGCTCAAAAGCTGGACATGCACCGGCATAACCGTCCCCAGGGCAATGCTCGCTATGGTGACAAGTCCCCTCAAGTGTGGCAGGCCGATCTTGAAACGATCCTCGCAGAGCAGCGTGATGCGGAAAAGGAACACGGAGAAGTCTTTGCCGTGCTCCTAAATCTGCAAGGCCAGAGGCGCGCGGCGGTTGAGACACTCGATAGTCAGTCGCGGCCAGAAATTCTCGCACGTAACCGGGCCGCGGAGCTGCGCAGGAAACTCGACGCAATGACGCCACTGCCCACAAAGACGGAATGGGGAGAATTTCGGCAGCCGTTTTTGAACGGCGCAACGCTGACATTTTCGAGCGACAATTCTCTGCGCTCCGATCCGCGCACCCGCATAGCTGCCACGCGCGGACCGGCAGACTCGCAATGAGTTTGGGCGGCGGGCGGGTACATTCTCCTGTCCCCGATTCGCTCGCCCAAAAGGGGGACGGCGCACACCGTCCCCCACTTTACTTAGGTTGCTGGAATGGAGCGGCTGTGAAACGCGACCTTTCGACCATCGCATTCAAGGAAGATCAGCGCGCCCGTTCGGACGCAGCCGATTCGATGCCCGTAAAGCGCGGCTGTATCTGTCCGAACGGCGGGCGGCCTGATGAGAGCGGGACTTCCTACTATTGCCCATCCTGCCAAGTTGCCGGGCACGGATTGCGCGCGCTGTACGTCATCCACAACATCAGTTTTGGCGGTTTCGATGAGGTGATTGAAGAACCTCCCCGTTCGAAGTCCAACCATCGGCCCAGATTGCCGGTCAATACCGAATCACTTCGCGCTGATGCGCGTCTGAATGAAGCAACGCGGCAATGCAGAGAAAGGCTATATGCAGCAGGCGCGCCGAACCAATAACCATCAAACCGAGAGGAGCAAACACAGTGAATGAAACCATGAAAGAAACAGGACAGCAGACTGCGGCGGGTTATGCAAAGAGCAATGCGCCCATCCCTTCAAACACCCATCAACCATTTCCGAGCAGCCCCGTGCCGGGTGGGATTCCAAGCCTGGACAGCGCGAAGATTGCGCCCACAAGCGGGCCAGCGGGTGACGCGGGACCGGCTGCGCCAGTCGATGAGCTTCAATGGGAAGTGAATCAATGCCCGCCCCGGCCCTAACAATTCCGGGCCAGTCCCGCCAGCGGAGTAGTGATGATTGAAGTCGCGAAGCGGAGCCAGAGAGCGGTTGTGGTTCGCCTCTGGCTCTTCTCAATTCCCCGGACTAAGATAAGAAAGTAGGTCTGCAATGCTGACGTCCGATCAAATCAACGAAGTATGGAAAAGGCGGATTTCCGCCGAAGTGTATTCACTGTATTTCGGCGATCTTGCAAGCCTTTATTCCCTGCGAAAACAGTGGA